>NZ_JACIBT010000001.1 GCF_014195445.1 Garicola koreensis
GTCTGCTCGTAGCGGCCCTTCAGCTCAGCAATCTTGGCCAGCGCCTCGTTGATGGTCGTCTCGGAGCGGAAGACCTGCATGTTGGAGTCCATGGTCTCCTGCAGCTCTGCGCGCAGGGTGGCCACCCGCTCGGAGCCCTCGGAGTCCCGCAGCATACCCAGCTGATCCACCACGAAGTTCTCCGGGTCCTCGGGCACCTCCACGAAATCGGCCCGCTGGGCGTACTCGGCTGCCTGGATGCCGGCGCGCTTGCCGAAGACGTTGATGTCCAGCAGCGAGTTGGTGCCCAGCCGGTTGGAGCCGTGCACTGAGACGCAGGCGACCTCTCCGGCGGCGTAGAGGCCGGGGACCGTGGTGTCGTTGTCCTGCAGGACTTCGGCGTCGACGGTGGTGGGGATGCCGCCCATGGCGTAGTGACAGGTGGGGAACACCGGAACCGGTTCGGTGTAGGGCTCCACACCCAGATAGGTGCGGGCAAACTCGGTGATGTCTGGAAGTTTGGCGTCGATGTGCTCCGGCTCCAGGTGCGTCAGATCCAGCAGCACGTAGTCCTTGTTGGGTCCGGCGCCGCGGCCCTCGCGCACTTCGTTGGCCATGGACCGGGCGACGATGTCACGTGGGGCGAGATCCTTGATCGTCGGGGCGTAGCGCTCCATGAAGCGTTCCCCCTCGCTGTTGCGCAGAATACCGCCTTCGCCGCGGGCCGCCTCGGAGAGCAGAATGCCCAGCCCAGCCAGACCGGTGGGGTGGAACTGCACAAACTCCATGTCCTCCAGCGGGATACCGGCACGGTAGGCGATGGCCATACCGTCACCGGTGAGCGTGTGTGCGTTGGAGGTGGTCTTGAAGATCTTGCCCAGACCGCCGGAGGCGAAGACCACCGACTTCGCCTGGAAGATGTGCAGCTCTCCGTTGGCCAGGTCATAGGCGACGACGCCGGCCACCCGCTTCTGCTTATAGGTGGTGCCGTCGGCGCGGGTTGCGTCCTCCTCCACGGTGAGCAGATCAAGGACGTAGAACTCATTGTGGAATTCGACGTTCTGCTTCACACAGTTCTGGTAGAGGGTCTGCAGAATCATGTGGCCGGTGCGGTCGGCGGCGTAGCAGGCGCGGCGCACGGCAGCTTTGCCGTGATCGCGGGTGTGTCCGCCGAAGCGGCGCTGGTCAATTTTGCCCTCGGGGGTGCGGTTGAAGGGCAGCCCCATCTTCTCCAGGTCCAGTACGGCGTCGATGGCCTCTTTGGCCATCACCTCGGCGGCATCCTGGTCCACCAGGTAGTCCCCGCCCTTGACGGTGTCAAAGGTGTGCCACTCCCAGTTGTCCTCTTCGACGTTGGCCAGGGCCGCGCACATGCCGCCCTGGGCGGCACCGGTGTGGGACCGGGTGGGGTAGAGCTTAGTCAGCACTGCGGTGTGGGCTCGCTGACCGGATTCGATGGCGGCGCGCATGCCGGCACCACCGGCGCCGACGATGACGACGTCATACTTGTGAACCTGCATGTTCTTCTTCGGCTCTCTTTTCTTAGGGTTCTGGAGATTGCGAGTCTGTGGGCTGGGCGCCGGGGGCTAGAGGTTCTGGCAGAAGGCCGGCGCCTCATCCAGCAGATTGCCGCTGGTATCGACCATGCAGGGCTCGAAGGTGAAGATCACCAGAGTGCCCAGGATGATGATGACGACGGTGGAGAGGTACAGGATGCCCTTCAGCCACAGACGTGTGGAGTCCTTCTCGGCGTAGTCGTTGATGATGGTGCGCATGCCGTTGGTCCCGTGCAGCATAGCCAGCCACAGCATGGTCAGGTCCCAGAAGCGCCAGACCGGGTTGGCCCACTTTCCGGCCACGAACCCGAAGTCGACCTGGTGGATGCCCTGGCCGACCATCAGGTTCACCCACAGGTGCACAAAGATCAGCACGACCAGGGCAACTCCGGAGAGGCGCATGAACAGCCAGCCGAACATCTCGAAGGAGCCGGAGCTCAGGCTGGAGCGTAAGTATTTGGGGTCGATGCGGCCCGAGCGGGGAGCCTCAATGCCCTGAGCCGGAAGGACCGCGTCAGTATTGGTAGTCATCGTTCTAGAAGCCCTCCCAACCGTTGAAGAAAAGCACCAGATGCCGGCTTGAGAAGGCGATCATGGTCACCAGCCACAGCGCCAGCACGGCCCACAGCATCTGCCGGTGGTAGCGGGTGCCCTGCTTCCAGAAGTCGACCAGAATGATCCGCAGCCCGTTGAAGGCGTGGAAGACGATCGCGCCCACCAGGCCGATCTCACCAAGGATCATGATGGGGTGCTTATATGCGCCGATCACCGCGTTGTACGCGTCTGGTGAGACCCGGACCAGCGAGGTGTCCAGCACATGGACCAGGAGGAAGAAGAAGATGCCGACACCGGTGATTCGGTGCCCCACCCAGGACCACATGCCTTCCCGGCCCCTATAGAGAGTTCCCCTTCCGCCAGGGGAGGACTTTGTCTGCGTCACCTGTCCTGAACCTTTCAAAGCGTCGGTCGCATGGCGTGTTCTGCTGTGCACCAGCTTACGGCACTGGGGCCTGGTGCGTGCGATGGTGAACAGGCCGCTGTTCCGCTGCTGCGCCGCCCATCGTAATGTCTGGGGAGACCACAATGTTTTCTACAACATGTAGAAATTAGGGTGGGGGAAACAATATGACCCAGATCACCCCGGCGCGGTGATTCGCCGACTATGGGACTACTCTGGTGTGGTGACTTCATCAGAGGCGTTCAACCGATTCCATGCCGTCATTCCTGCTGGCGGCGTAGGCACGCGGCTCTGGCCGCTCTCGCGGGAGGACGCGCCGAAGTTTCTCCATGACCTGACCGGGTCCGGCACCACACTGATCCGCTCGACCTATGATCGTCTGACACCGTTGGCCGAGGGCCGCACGATGGTGGTCACCGGGGAGAACCACCGAGACGCGGTCATCGAACAGCTTCCGGAGCTTCAGCAGAGCGCCCTGGTGCTTGAGCCTGAGCCGAAGGACTCGGCGGCGGCGATCGGACTGGCGGCGGCGATTCTGCACCGTCGGGACCCGGAGAGCATCATGGGCTCATTCGCCGCAGACCAGGTGATTGCCCCCGTAGACGTCTTCCAGGAGGCTGTCCGCGAGGCTGTGGTCACTGCCGCCACCGGACGAATCGTGACTATCGGGATCAAGCCCACGCACGCCTCCACCGCGTTCGGCTACATCCGTGTGGGCGATGCGCACCAGATCCCGGGGGCGCCGAGCGCCCGCCATGTGGTGGAGTTCGTGGAGAAGCCCAGCGACGAGGTCGCCAAACAGTACTCGGGCAGCGGGGACTACCTGTGGAACGCGGGAATGTTCGTGGGGCCGGTCGCTCTGATGCTGAAGCACCTGGCCGCCACGGAGCCGGAGCTGCACGCCGGGCTCACGGAGATCGCCGCCGCCTGGGACACCGAGGCCCAGGATGAGGTGCTGCAGCGCATCTGGCCGACTCTGCCCAAGACGGCCATCGACTATGCGGTCGCCGAGCCGGCGGCCGATGTCGGAGACGTCTCCGTCATCCCCGGAGACTTCACCTGGGACGACGTGGGAGACTTCGCGGCCATCGCCCGGCTCAATCCGGCGGCCCAGCAGGAGAATATGATCGTGCTGGGCAAACAGCCCCGCGTCTACTCCGAGGATGCCTCCGGCGTCGTCGTCTCCGACACTCAGCGCGTGGTGGCGCTGATCGGGGTGGAGAACATCGTGGTGGTCGACACCGACGACGCCCTGCTGGTGACCACCACTGACCACGCCCAAAACGTGAAGAAGGCCGTTGCGGCGCTGAAGAAGAAGGGCGACTCCGATGTCCTATGACTCAGCCGATGACACCACTGCCCGCACCGTCGAGGAGATCGGCGCAGCAGAGGCTGATTCTGCGGCGGCTGTGATCATCGACCAGCTGCAGGCACAGCTGATCGACTTTCGCCGCGATATCCACCAGCACCCGGAGCTGTCCTGGCAGGAGCACCGGAGCACCGAACAGATCGCCGCCGCACTGCAGCACGCCGGCCTGCTGCCGCAGCGGCTGCCGCACAGCACCGGGCTCTACGTCGACATCGGTGCCGCCGATGCGCCGATTGCCGCGGCGTTCCGCGCCGACATCGATGCGCTGCCGCTGGCAGAGACCACCGGGCTGGACTACGCCTCAGCAACGCAGGGGGTCACCCACGCCTGCGGCCACGACATTCACACCACTGTGATGCTGGGACTGGCACTGACCTGCCAACGGCTGCACCAGCGTCGGGCACTGGGCGCCCGGGTGCGGGTCATCTTCCAGCCGGCGGAGGAACAGCTGCCCGGCGGTGCCCTGGAAGTCATCAGAGAGGGCATCTTGGAGTCGGTGCCGCAGGTCTTCGCACTGCACTGCGACCCCAAGCTCACCGTCGGTGAGATCGGCACCCGGATCGGGCCCATCACCTCCGCCTCAGACGTGGTGCGGATCAACGTCACCGGCAGCGGGGGCCACACCTCCCGACCCCACCTGACCCAAGACGTCGTCGGAGCGCTGGGGCACCTGAGCACTGTGGTGCCCGCCGTACTGTCCCGACGCATCGACACCCGCAGCGGCATCTCGTTGGTGTGGGGACACATTCATGCCGGCAGCGTCGCCAATGCGATCCCCGCTGCTGGAACCCTGCACGGCACACTGCGCATACTCGACGCCGATGTGTGGAAAGCCGCCGGCGGTGTGCTGGAACCGGTGGTCCAACAGGCTGCAGCGGCCTACGGGGTCACCGTCGACCTGGACCACGTGCGCGGTGTGCCCCCGGTCTACAACTCTGACCCCCAGACCATGCTCGTCGAGACTGCAGCCAGGCGCACCCTCGGCGATGACTGCCTGACACTGGCCGAACAGTCCATGGGCGGAGAAGACTTCGGCTGGATGACCCAGGAAGTCCCCGGGGCTATGTTCCGGCTGGGCACGATGACTCCGCAGGGGATCAGCTACGACCTGCACCGCGGAGACTACGCCCCCGACGAAGGCGCCATTGCCGTGGGCGTGTCGGTGATGACCGCCGTGGCCCAGGCCGCCGTCGCTGAACTGGATGAGCTGGAGCCGGCCGCATAGCCGGGCCCCCGAAACCGTAGAATCTCCCTATGCCTGATCAGCCTCAGACCCCTCAGCGCCAGACCGCTCAGAGTCACACCACTCAGCACCCCCCAGTGGATCAGACCGCCGCCGGGCAGGAGCCCAGCGGATTCCACGGGCTGATCGAGGCCGCCGGCGACGCCATGCGGCAGGCCTACGCCCCCTACTCCGGCTTTCCGGTGGGAGCCGCCGCCCTGACCGAGGACGGGCGGCTGATCACCGGCTGCAACGTGGAGAACGCCTCATACGGCGTCGGGCTGTGCGCTGAATGCGCCCTGGTGGGGCAGCTGCAGCTGACCGGCGGCGGGAAGATCGCAGCGTTCACCTGCGTCAACGGCGCAGGTGAGATCATCATGCCCTGCGGTCGGTGCCGACAGCTGCTCAACGAATTCGCCGCGGAGAGTTTCCAGATCCTCACCCCGGAAGGCATCACAGACCTGGACGGCATGCTGCCCCAGGCATTCGGGGGCCAGGACCTTGCCCATCATGACCGTCAACGAGGGAGAACCACACCGTGAGCGATCAAGGATTCACTGCGGCCACGGGCGAGCAGGGGGCAGCCGCGGCGGCGTTCGACGTCGTCGATCTGATCCGCACCAAACGTGACGGCGGCACCCTCAGCCCGGAGCAGATCCGTTGGCTCATCAGCTCCTACACCCATGGTGGCGTGGCCGATGAGCAGATGAGCGCACTGGCCATGGCGATTCTGATCCGCGGGATGGACCGGCAGGAGATCGCCGAATGGACCACGGCGATGATCAGCACCGGCGAGCGGATGAACTTCGATGCGCTGACGCGGGCTGACGGTACGCGCAGGCTGACTGCTGATAAGCACTCCACCGGCGGAGTGGGGGACAAGCTCACCCTTCCGCTGGCGCCACTGGTGGCCTCCTACGGGGTGCCGGTGCCGCAGCTCTCCGGCCGCGGCCTCGGGCACACCGGCGGCACCCTGGACAAGCTGGAGGCCATCCCCGGGTGGCGCGCCGCGCTGAGCAACGCCGAGATCATGCAGCAGCTGGACAGCATCGGCGCGGTGGTCTGCGCAGCCGGCACCGGACTGGCTCCAGCCGATAAGAAGCTCTATGCCCTGCGCGATGTGACCGGCACTGTGGAGGCTATCCCGCTGATCGCCAGCTCCATCATGTCCAAGAAGATCGCCGAGGGCACCGACGCGCTGGTGCTCGACGTCAAAGTCGGCAGCGGTGCGTTTATGAAGACCCAGCACGACGCCGCCGAACTGGCGAGGACGATGGTGGCGCTGGGCACCGATGCCGGAGTGGCCACCACTGCGCTGCTGACTGATATGAGCACCCCGTTGGGACTGACTGCCGGCAATGCCGTGGAGGTCGAGGAGTCGGTGGAGGTGCTCGCCGGCGGCGGGCCGAGCGACGTGGTGGAGCTGACGGTGGCGCTGGCGGCGGAGATGCTCGCCGCCGTGGGTCTCACCGACGTGGATCCGGCCGAGAATCTGCGCAACGGCCACGCCATGGACTCCTGGCGAGCCATGATCGCCGCGCAGGACGGCGACCCGGATGCGGCCCTGCCGCAGCCGAAGTACGAACACACCATCACCGCAGCGGCCTCCGGCACGCTGAGCCGGTTGGACGCCTACGCAGTCGGCATCGCCGCATGGCGTCTGGGCGCCGGACGCGGCCGCAAGGAGGACACGGTGCAGGCGGCCGCCGGAGTGCGCCTGCACGCCAAACCCGGAGACACCGTCACCGCAGGTCAGCCGCTGCTGACGCTGGGCACCGATGAGGATCACCGGCTGGTGCGCGCGGAGCAGGCCATGGCCGACGCGGTGGAGATCACCGAAGGCCCCGTCGTCGTCGGTGATCTGATCCGTGGGCGCATCACCGCCGATGACCTGTGAACCGGGCGTGGGAGGGCACTGACTGAGACGCTATGGGGCTGAGTGATCTACTCGAGGGGCTCAATGAGCTGATCCTCGACGCCGCGTCGGGGCCGTGGACGCTCATCGGACTGTTCGTGCTGAGCGTGATCGACGGGTTCTTTCCCATTGTACCCTCAGACACACTGGTGCTCGGACTGGGTTCGGTGAGCTCCGAACCCGGAACACCACCCTGGTTCTGGGTGATACCGGTGGCCGCCGGCGGGGCGCTGCTGGGGGACTTCATCGCCTACCGGATCGGCCGGGCCATCGGCAAGGACCGCTTCCGGTGGATGCGCAGACCCGCTACCCAGCGCACCCTGGCGTGGGCCCGGCACGGACTGGATAAGCGTGGGGTGTTCCTGATCTTCGTGGGACGCTTCATCCCCGGTGCTCGCGTGGCGATCAACTTTGTCGCTGGCACCACCAGGTACTCGATTCGGCGCTTCCTGATCATCGACGCCATCGCCTCATTGGTGTGGGCGAGTTGGCACTTCAGCATCGGGGCGGCGGGAACGGCGCTCTTCGACAACACGCTGATCTCGCTGGTGGTCGGCATTGCGGTGGCGACCCTGCTGGGCTGGATATTCGACCAGCTGTTCCACCGCCTCTCCCGCTGGTTGGACCATCGCGGAGTGCATATTGACCGCGAAGGATATCAGGACACCTCCGACATCCCGGTCGAGTCGCCCGTTCATCTGCGCCGTCGTCGTCAGCGCGGCGACAACGACGACGAAGAGCCGGTCAGCTGACCCCGAGCGCGTCCTGAATCGGGCCGGAGACGAAGTACAGCACGAACAGCCCGGCCGTCAGGTGCATCAAGGGGTGGACCTCGCGCCATTTGCCGCGCAGCACTTTGATGACCACATAGGTGACGAAGCCCGCACCGATGCCGTTGGTGATGGAGTAGCTGAAGGGCATGATCACCACGGTCATGAACGCCGGGATCGCGATCTCCAGGTCGGTCCAGTCGATGCGGACGATCTGCTGCATCATGAGGAACCCGACCAGCACCAAGGTGGCCGAGGCGGCCTCCACGGGAATCACTGCGGCCAACGGTGCCAGCACGATCGTGGCCAGGAACAGAAGGCCGGTCATCACATTGGCCAGCCCGGTGCGGGCGCCGTCGCCGACACCCACTGTGGACTCGATGAACCCTGAATTCACCGAGGTGGCGCCGATGCCGCCCCCGATGGTGCCGACGGCATCAGAGACCATGATGCGCCGGGAGTAGGGGATCTCACCATCGGAGTCCCTGATGCCTCCAGCGTTGGAGACTCCCACCATGGTGCCCAGCAGGTCGAAGAAGTTGGCCAGCAGCAGGGTGAACACCAGCAGCGTGGCGCCCACCACGCCCACTGACTCCCAGGATCCCAGCAGGTGGAACTCGCCCAGGATGGAGAAGTCGGGCAGGCTGAACCAGTTCTGGTCCAGGGAGGGGGTCGTCAGCTCCCAGCCGTAGGGGTGCTCCTCCGTGGCGGGGCCCACCCGCAGCACCGATTCGATGGTGATCGCCAGCACTGTGGCTCCGACGATCGAATACAGGATGGCCCCGCGCACGCTCATCGTCCACATCACGAACAGGGCGAAGAGGGCCACCAGAAAGATCAGCAGCGGCCAGCCGAAGACGAACCCGTCCACACCCAGCTCCAAGCCGGTGCCTCCGGAGTTCTGAATGAAGCCGGCGTTGACCATGCCGATCAGCGCGATGAACAGTCCGATGCCCACGCTGATCGCGGTCTTCAGCGCACCCGGGACCGCGTTGAAGATCGCCGAGCGGAACCCGGTGAGCACCAGCACCAGCAGGATGACGCCCTCGATGACCACCAGACCCATCGCATCGGCCCAGGTCATGCCCGGCAGCACCACGATCCCGTAGGTGATGAACGCGCTGAGCCCCAGGGAGGAGGAGACGGCCATCGGGAACTTGCCCAGCACCCCCATCAGGATGGTCATCACCCCAGAGATCAGGGAGGTCGCCGCGGCGACGGCGGGCAGATTCGGCTCGCTGCCGCCGCCGAGGAACTGGCCGGTGGAGTCGGCCGAGGCTCCGATGATCAGCGGGTTGAGCACGATGATGTAGGACATCGCTAAGAAGGTGGCGAACCCTCCGCGCAGCTCACGAGCGACGGTGGAGCCGCGCTCGCTGATGTGAAAGTACCTGTCGATGGAACCGCGGGGCTGCGGAGAGGGGCGCGGGGGTTTCTGCTCGGGGTGCACGGAAGAGTACTGTATCCGCTCCGGCGCACCGCCGACCACCCACACCGGCACCTGCCCACCAGCACATCCGCGGCACACGGTAGGGTCTGTGCTGGGTTGTGAAAATGCTGGGAGGCGAGAATGAGCGAGAACGAACCGGAGACGACGCCGCAGATGCTGGTCAACACCGAGGATCTGCTGGCTGCAGCCGACGACGACGCGGCAGGCGCAGTATGGAAGCTGCAGCAGCCGCACCGGGATCTGGACTCCAATGTGATCGCCCTGCCGGCCGCCGGAAGAATCGAGAGGCACCCAGGCCCCGAGGTCGACGTTCTCATCCACGTGCTGGCCGGCACCGGCACCCTGCACACCGCAGCCGAAGACCTTGAGCTGCGGCCCGGCGGGCTGATCTGGATGCCCAAAGGCACCCGGCGCGGCTTCACTGCGGGACAGTCCGGCCTGCGTTACCTCACCGTGCATCGCAAGCGGCAGGCGCTGAACCTGCAGCCCCCACGCGACTCGGGGTAGCGGGCTCAGCGGAGCCGACTCGGGCTGCCACCGTCCAGGCGCAGCATCATGGCATCATTGTTCGTGATGCTATGATGCACCCATGAGGACGACTATTACGTTGACCCCTGAGGCGGAGTCTCTGATCCGCCGACTGATGCATGAGCGAGACCTAAGTTTCAAAGAGGCCGTCAACACGGCCATTGTCCGAGGCGTGGCACCAAGGACCGAAGTCATCGACACCCCGGTCCACCACTTAGGAGAGGCTCGGCTGCCGCTGGAGAGAGCCCTGACCCTCGCGGGCGAATTAGAGGATGAAGCACTGTTGTCCAAGCAGGGGCTGGGCAAATGAAACTTGTCGATGCCAATGTCCTGATCTATTCAGTAGATGGCTCTGCTAAGCATCATGAGTCTGCTAAGCGATGGTTGGACCACGCTTTGGGCTCCATGGAGACAGTGCTGCTGCCCTGGGTGTCGCTGTTGGCCTTTGTCAGGATCGTGACCCATCCCCGAATATACGATGAGCCGCTGCAGACCAGTGCCGCTCTGGACATCGTGGAGCTATGGTTGTCCTCTCCGGCGGCACATGTGCCCGATGACTCGCGTGACGTTCTGGGTCACCTGCGCACACATCTCGGATCCACAGGATCCGGCGGCAACTTGGTCAACGACGCCTACCTGGCGGCTCTGGCACGAGCGCACTCGGCCGAAATCATCACCTTCGACTCTGACTTCGGACGATTTCCTGGAGTCCAGTGGGCGAGACCATAGACGGCGGGCCCGAAGGAGCCCAGAGGCAGAGGCTGATCGCGGCGGGGTCGACCGCAGGTATGCACAAGCGGCAGCCGGTAGGCTGGAATGATGAGCACCTCCTCTGCACTGGAAGCCCAACTCCGCCCGCTTCCCAAAGTTTCCCTGCACGACCACTTAGACGGCTCCCTGCGAGCAGCCACGCTCATTGAGCTGGCCGGGCAGATCGGACACCAGCTGCCCAGCAGCGACCCGGAGCAGCTCGCCGAGATCTTCAGCACCAATGCCGATTCCGGTGACTTGGTGAAGTACTTGGAAACCTTTGCCCACACCACTGCGGTGATGCAGACTGCGCAGAACCTGCAGCGGGTGGCATGCGAATACGTGGAGGACCTCGCAGCTGACGGCGTGGTCTATGCCGAGGTCCGGTGGGCTCCTGAGCAGCACACCGCCGAGGGACTCACCCTGGACCAGGCCGTGGAGGCGGTCCAAGCCGGCATTGAGCAGGGCGTGGAATCGGTGGCCGGCAACGACGGGATCATCGCCGTCGGACAGCTGATCTCTGCGATGCGTCAGAACGACAACGGTGATCAGATTGTGGAGCTGGCGCTGCGGCACCGCGAATCCGGCGTCGTCGGGTTCGACATTGCCGGTCCGGAGGCGGGATTTCCAGCCTCGAAGTTCTCCGCGGCGTTCACCCGACTGGCCGAGCAGATGCTGCCGGCTACAGTGCACGCCGGTGAGGCCGACGGGGTCGAGTCCATTCGCGACGCCCTGGTCCACGGACGCGCCCAGCGGCTGGGCCACGGCATCCGAATCGCCGAAGACATCAGCATCTCCCAGGAAGCACCGGAGGATCAGGACGATCAGGACCGCGCGGAGGAGGATGCTGAGGACCTCATCGAAGTCGTCCTGGGGCCCGTGGCCCGGTGGGTCCGTGACCGGCAGATCCACCTGGAGACCTCCCCAACCTCCAATCTGCAGACCGGTGCGGCCAGCGCACTGACCGGTGAGGCTCGGGCGCAGCTTCAGGAGCACCCCTTCGACATGCTCTATCAGCTGGGCTTCAACGTCGGCGTCAACACGGACAACCGGCTGGTCTCCGGGGTGACCCTCACCGGGGAGCTGGCCGCAGTGGCTGCGGCCTTCGACTACGAGCTCGCCGAGCTCGCCGACTTTCAGATCAACGCGATTGAAGCCAGCTTCCTGGGCTATGAGGAGCGTGAGGCGCTCTCGGCACACATTCTGGAGGCCTGGCAGTGAGCACACCGGGCGGGCCGCTGCCGCACGTTCCGGCGCTGAAGCAGGTGATCGCCGATCTGCGCGAACACTGTCCCTGGACCTCGCAGCTGACCCATCAGTCCTTGACCGACTACCTGATAGAGGAGTCCCAAGAGGTCAAGGAGGAGATTGATGCCGGCGTCGTCGGTGACCCGCTGCGTAAGGAGCTGGGCGACATCCTGCTGCAGGTGGTGCTGCACGCGGCGATCGCCGAGGAGCGCGGAGAATTCGACCTGGATGCGGTCGCCGAGGCCATCTGCGCCAAACTCATCCGCCGCAACCCCCACGTCTTTGACCCGGACGGCACGCTCAATCCCACACCTGCGACGATCGAAGAGGTCGACGCCGCGTGGAACCGCATCAAGGCTGAGGAGAAGGCCGAGGCCGAGCAGTTCGGCGGATAGCCGCCGGGCGGTGCGCCGCCTCGATTAGGCTTGAGTGAAGTCAACGGCGACTTTGGTCACATCATCACCGCAGAAGGAGAACCTATGTCCCTGATCGCCAGCGTCTTCGGCCGCGAGATCCTCGATTCCCGCGGCAATCCCACTGTGGAGGTGGACGTGCTGCTCGACGACGGCAGCACCGGGTGCGCCGCCGTCCCCTCAGGCGCATCCACCGGCGCCTTCGAAGCCGTAGAGCGCCGTGACGGCAATAGGGGCCGCTACCTCGGCAAGGGGGTGAGCGAGGCGGTGAAGGCCATCAACGAGATCATCGCCCCCGCCCTGGAGACCCTCGACGCCGCCGAGCAGCGTGTCATCGACCAGGTGCTGCTGGATCTGGACGGCACGGAGAACAAGTCCAGCCTCGGGGCCAACGCGATCCTCGGCGTTTCGCTGGCGGTGGCCAAGGCGGCGGCCGATGCCTCTGACCTGCCGCTGTATCGCTACTTGGGCGGCCCCAACGCGCACCTGCTGCCGGTGCCGATGATGAACATCCTCAACGGCGGCTCCCACGCCGACTCCAACGTGGACATCCAGGAGTTCATGATCGCCCCCATCGGCGCCGCGACCTTCTCCGAGGCGCTGCGGGCCGGCGTCGAGGTCTATCACGGGCTGAAGGCGCTGCTGAAGGAGAAGGGCATGTCCACCGGCCTCGGCGACGAGGGTGGATTCGCCCCCGACCTGCCGTCCAACCGCGATGCTCTGGACCTGATCACCGAAGCCATCACCCGCGCCGGATACACCCCGGGCACCGACATTGCGCTGGCCCTGGACGTCGCCGCCACCGAGTTCTTCGCCGAGGGCAGCTATACCTTCGAAGGTGAGCAGAAGACCCCGGAGCAGATGAGCGCCTACTACAGCGAACTGGTGGACGCCTACCCGCTGGTCTCCATTGAGGACCCGTTGGATGAGGAGGACTGGTCCGGATGGAAGACGCTCACCGAGACGATCGGTGAGAAGGTGCAGCTAGTCGGCGACGACCTGTTCGTGACCAACCCCGACCGACTGGCTACCGGGATCGAAGCGGACACCGCCAACTCGCTGCTGGTCAAGGTCAACCAGATCGGCTCGCTCACCGAGACCCTGGACGCGATCAGCCTGGCTCAGCGCAGCCAGTACACCACCATGATCTCCCACCGCTCGGGGGAGACGGAGGACACCACCATCGCCGATATCGCGGTGGCGGTGAACGCCGGACAGATCAAGACCGGGGCCCCGGCACGTTCCGAGCGGGTCGCCAAGTACAACCAGCTGCTGCGGATCGAAGAGGAGCTCGGCGACGCCGCCCGGTACGCCGGGGCCCAGGCGTTCCCCCGCTTCAGCACCAGCTGAGCAGCCCGGGGCAAGCACCCCGCCCCCGCTCTCGTTCGGTCACGCACCCTGACGATAATTCGGCGCCCCAACGGCGGCAGAAACGGTCAGGGTGCGTGACCGAACGCGTGTTTGGCGGGGGGAACCCCACCCCGAATCGCTGACACTGCGCGTGTCCGTGGGCCCGGTTATACTCCGCCCGCACTACTGTGTGTAGACAGGCGACCCACGCTTCCCATCAGCGACTTCCCAAGGCGGTGAACCTCGTGGCCCGACACGCTCGTCCCTCCGGTGCGGCCAACTCGGCAGAGCATCGCACCCGCAGCCAACGAGGAGCCGAAGCCCGAGTCCGCAAAGCTGAGAAGCGCCGTCTGGCAGAGCGGGAGCAGGTCTCCGGAGAGATCCGCACGCCGGCAGAGATCACCGCACGCCGGGCCCGGCGCTCCGATAAGCCCCAGCGCGCAAGCACCCGCCCCTCCAAGAAGACCCCCGTCTCCGCCCAGGCCCTGGTACCGGAACGCACCTTCTCCGGCCGGCTGATCGTGCTGACCATCGTCACTTTGGTCGTCATCTCCTTCCTGGTTCCCACCGTGCGCACCTACTTCCAGCAGAACGCGGAGATGGAGGCGCTCTCCGAGCAGATCGCCCAGGAGGAGCAGCGCCAGGCCGAGCTGTACTCCCAGCTGCAGCGGTGGGATGATCCAGAATTTGTGCGCCAGCAGGCTCGCGAACGCATCAACCTGGTCATGCCGGGGGAGCGGCGCTACCACGTCATCGGAGACCTCAGCGAGGCCGACGTCGAAAACGTCGCTGACGAGGTGGCTGAGGATGAGGACGAATGGACCGAGACTCTCTGGGAGTCGGTGGTTGAGTCGGCGGACGAGTAGGCTGGTGTGCTGTGAACAGCGCCCCCACCACACGTGTGCCCCGGCCCGAGGACCTCAGCACCCTCAGCCTGCAGCTGGGGCGCCCCGTCCGCGATGTGGTCGAAATTCCCGCCCGGTGCCGCTGCGGCAACCCGTTGGCGGCAGCCACTGCGCCGCGGCTGAGCAGCGGGATCCCCTTTCCCACCACGTTCTATCTCACCCACCCCACACTCACCGCTGCCGTCTCCCGTGTGGAGGCCGCCGGGGTGATGGCTGAGATGTCGCAGCGGTTGCAGCACGACGACGCCCTGGCGGCGGCCCATACCAGGGCACACCACAACTACCTCGCCGAGCGTGAGCGCATCCGTGAGCTGGCCGGACTGGCCGCGGTGGACGAGATCGCCGGGGTCAGCGCCGGCGGCATGCCCGACCGGGTCAAATGCCTCCACGCGCTCACCGGCCATGCGCTCGCCGTCGGCCCGGGCGTCAACGTGCTGGGGGATGAGACGCTGCAGCGCATCAGTGATGAATGGACGCCGCAGATGTGTACCTGTGAGTCCGCGTGGGACCACACCGCCGAAGTGCCCAGCCAAGACCTCAGCCGCCACGTGCGCCGTCTGCAGAACAAGGAAGCTTCATGAGAGTCGCCGCCATCGACTGCGGAACCAACTCCATCCGTCTGCTCATCGCCGACGTCGACATTCCCGGCACCGGGACCGTGGCCGACGTGGTGCGTCGCATGACCGTGGTGCGCCTGGGCGAGGGCGTCGATGAGACCGGAGAGTTCTCCGCCGAGGCGCTGAGCCGATGCTTCGCCGCCGTCGACGACTACGCTGAGCTCATCCGCCGGCACCAGGCGGAGGGCCTGCGGTTCGTCGCCACCTCGGCGTCGCGGGACGTCTCCAACCGTGAGGAGTTCGTCCAGGGCGTCAGAGACCGGCTGAACCCGCTGTTCACCGAGTTCACCGGCCCTGAAGTCATCCGCGGCTCCGAGGAGGCAGGCCTGTCCTTCGCCGGTGCTGCCAGCGTGATCGACTGGGACCCGCAGCAGAAGGTGCTCGTGGTCGATCTGGGCGGCGGTTCGACCGAATTTGTGCTCGGCTCCGGCTCATCGGCGCAGCATGCTATCTCGACCGATATGGGCTGTGTGCGCTTCACCGAGCGGCATATGCGCTCCGACCCTCCGCAGGAGACCGAACGTTCCATGACGGAGTTTGAGACGCTCTCCATCCTCGAAGACGTCGCCGAGGTCATACCGCTGCACCAGACTCAGACGGTCATCGGGGTCGCCGGCACGGTTACCACGGTCACCGCCCACGCGCTGAAGCTGGAGGACTACGACGCCGAAGCCATCCACGGCGCCGAGCTGGACCTGGACACTGTCCAGCAGTCCGTGGAGGACCTGGTCAGCGCACGCCGCGAGCAGCGGGCGGTCATGCCGTTCATGCACCCCGGCAGGGTCGACGTCATCGGTGCCGGGGCGCTGATCTGGGGGACCATCCTCGACTACCTCAACAAGGTCACCGAGGGACGAGTCAGCACTGCTGTGTCCAGTGAGCACGACATCCTCGACGGAATCGCCATCTCTGTGGCATCCGCACAGACCAGCGCAGCAAGGGAGCAGATGTGAGGCGCAGACGATCTCTGCTGGCACTGGGTGCCGTCATGCTGCTGGGGCCGGCGTCCGCCGTGGGCGCAGTAGCCCAGGCGCCGCCGGCGCAGGCGGATCTGTGGCGCGACTACCAGTACTGGCTCGACGACTACGGGGTCGAAGAGGCCTGGGACACCACCCGCGGCGAGGGGGTGACCGTTGCGGTCATCGACACCGGTGTGGAAGGTTCACATCCCACCCTGGAGGGCGCGGTCGTCGGCGGCACCGACGTCTCCGGCGGCGGCGACTCCTCCGGCGGCCCGGTCTCGCAGACCACCACCGAGCACGGCACACTGGTCGCCTCGCTGCTGGCGGGCCGCGGTCAGCCCGCGGAGGAGGCGCCCGAGGGGGAAGACTTTGAAGAGATGACTGATGAGGAGTGGGACGAGTGGTTTGACGACTTCGAAGCCGACCTCGAAGAGACCTACGGTGAGGATTGGGAGGACGAAGTCGACCAGGAACGGATCGATGAGTTCTACGAGACTCGCCAGTTCCCCGGGATCGACGACCAGGCCGATGCTGAGGATGAAGAGTCCGAGGACGACGCCGAGGAGGACGGAGAGGCCGGGGAGCGGCCGGCCGGGGTGATCGGCGTCGCGCCCGAGTCAGAACTTCTCTCCATCTCATTGGTGCTGGAGGACCCCAATCCCTACGGGCCGGGCACTGAGGATCAGATCGCTCAGGCGGTGACGTGGGCGGTGGACAACGGAGCAGACATCATCAACATGTCCATCGGCTCCGGGACCCAAGAATGGCCCCAGTCGTGGGACGAGGCGTTCCTCCACGCGGAGGAGAACGATGTGCTGGTCGTCGCCGCAGCAGGAAACCGCGCTGCTGGCCATTATTCGGTGGGCGCCCCGGCCACCATCCCCGGTGTGCTCTCTGTGGCAGGAGTGGACGAGGAGCGCAATATCAGCCAAGACTCCTCCTCCCAGGGCATCGCGATCGACATCGCCGCAGCCTCTGAACCGCTGGCCGGAGCAATGCCCGATGGAGGACACGCCGCATGGGAAGGCACCTCCGGGGCCACGCCGATCGTCGCCGGGGCGGCTGCACTGGTGATGGCGGCCCACCCTGAGCTCTCCGCGCCAGAGGTGAAGCACCGGCTGCTCAGCACGGCAGACTCGGCCGGCTCTGAGGGCATCGACCCCGAATACGGTCATGGGGTGCTCAATGTGGCCGAGGCCGTCACCGGCAGCGTGCCGGCGTTCGACGCCGCCGCGACCGAGACCCTGCAGGACTGGATCCGAGTGCACCGTCGAGCCGAAAGCGACGACGACGCCGATCAGCACCAGGAGATCCCCGAAGACTCCGGCGTCGTGGCCGGGCCGGAGGGGGAACCGCGCCAGGCGCCTCAGGCGGCTGAAGCTCGAACCGTCCAGGACTGGGCCGGTCCTGTCACTCTGGGCGTGGGAGGGCTGGCGGTCGTGCTGCTGATGACCGGTGCCGCAGTTCACCTGCTGAGTCGGCGAAGCACCGCCACCAACAAGTCCGCAGACGATCAGCAGTCTGCGCAGTAGATACCCACAGTGTCCTGGAAACTGACCGGTCCTCGAATCTGACTGAACGCATAACTGACCAATCCGGATAGGATGATGCACATGGCACCAAAGTTCTCAGAGAAACCCCGCGTACTCATCGTCGGCGGCGGCTACGTCGGCCTCACCCTTGCCCAGCACCTGCAGAAGAAGGTCAAAGACGCAGGCGGCATCGTCACTGTGGTGGACCCCCTGCCCTACATGACATACCAACCGTTCCTCCCGGAGGTTGTGGGCGGCCACATCGAAGCCCGCCACGCGGTGGTTTCCCACCGGCGTCACCTGAAGAACACCGAAATCGTCAACGGCACCGTCACCAGTGTTGACCACGAGTCCAAAACTGCCAAGGTGGGCTTCGAAGACGGTCAGAGTGTGGAGCTTCCCTACCAGGACGTGGTGATCTCCGCCGGTGCCACCACGAAGACCTTCCCCATCGAGGGGCTGGCGGAGAACGGCATCGGCCTGAAGACCGTCGAGGAGGCGCTGAGCCTGCGCAACCACATCCTGGAGCGCCTGGAGGCCGCCTCCACGATGACCGATGAGGCGGCTAAGCGGCGCGCACTGAGCTTCACACTGGTCGGCGGTGGGTTCGCTGGCATTGAGGTCATCGCCGAGATGGAAGACATCATCCGAGCCGCAGTGGACGCGAACCCACGGCTGGCACAGTCTGATGTGCGGATCGTCCTGGTGGAGGCGATGGGCCGGATCATGCCCGAAGTCTCGGAGGACCAGGCCGTCGGTGTGGTGGAGCACCTGCGCGGCCGCGGCATTGAGGTGCTGCTGAACACCTCCCTGAGCTCCGCGGTGGACGGGGAGCTGAAACTGATGTCCATGGAGGACAAATCCGAGGTGGACGCCTTTGCCGCCGACACCCTGGTGTGGACCGCTGGAGTGGCGGCCAACGCGATCGCCCGCGCCTCCAGCTTCCCGGTGGACGAGCGCGGCCGCATCACCGGTGCAGCCACCCTGCAGATCCTCAACGAGGACGGCGACGTTATCGAGGGAGCCTGGTCAGCAGGCGATGTTGCTGCGATTCCCGACCTCACCGGCGCCGGCCCGGGAGGCTTCTGCGTGCCGAATGCTCAGCACGCGGTGCGCCAGGCGAAGCACCTTGCCAAGAATCTGCTCTCCGTGCGCTTCGGCAGCGGTGAGGTCACCGACTACAAGCACGAGTCGATGGGTGCGGTCGCAGGACTGGGACTCTTCCAGGGCGTGGGCAACCCGATGGGCGTGAAGCTCAAGGGCATCGTTGCCTGGGCCGCCCACCGCGGATACCACAGCTACGCGATTCCCAGCCTGGAGCGCAAGGCTCGTGTCATCAGCGGATGGGCCAGCGAACTGGTCTTCGGCCGCGACTTCACACCGCTGCAGAACCTGGAGAACCCCACCAAGGAGTTCTTCGAGGCCGCCGGTGGACACAAGAAGGAAACCGCCGACAACTAGGGTCATCCTGACCCGCAGATGATGAGGGGCCGTGGGTGCACGGTCCCTCATCTGCCCTCATAGTCCAATCGGTAGAGACAGCCGACTTAAAATCGGTCCAGTGTGGGTTCGAGTCCCACTGGGGGCACCAGAGCGTCGTTGTTCACACCAGCGACATTCCCGATTTGATCTGCCCGATTCGGCCTGCCGCCTGGCGGGCGAGGGCGGTGGCCTGTGCCTAGCGATCGCTCTTTGCGGTGGTGAACAGATACCACGCATCCGCGCGGATCGCGTCGGCCATCACCTGCCGATCCTTGGACGTCGTTGTGGCGAGCCCCGATGTACTGAGCGCTGTCGGTGACAGCTCGGTGCCGAGGATCAAGCCGTCTGCGCGTGCACCGGCGATCACCAGGGTGCAAGTGACCGGCGAAGCAAGGATGTTGGCGTCGAGGAAGAGAAGAGGCGACTCACTCACCGAACGGCTCGGCTTCGATATCAGCCGCCGAAGCCTCCGCCACCGGTGCATCAGTTCTCGGCTGTAGCGCTCGTACTCGGCCAGTGGGACGCGATGGTGGGTGCCGACCTTGGTGGCTCTGATGTCACCATCGGCGATCCTGCGCACCACCGGGCAGATTCTCGATGACTTCCCCGAACGTGAAGCCGAAGACATCAAGCAGGCTCTCAGGTTCGCGGCGGCCACGCTGAACGAACGCCAGGTGCCGTTGCTCCCCGCATGAGGCTGTTTCTCCACCACTATCTGCCGACCGCCCTCGCGTGGTCGAACGGGCTGCTTATGGGCGACGCCGTCATCTGTTCGCGACCTTGCGGGGGGGGGGACTCACACTGGGGCCGAGGAGTTTCTGCGTTTCTTGTAGACCTGCCGGCCTAACTGTGTCTCAGAGATCGTTGACGCGAGCGTCGTAGATCGCCCGTGCGATCTCTACCCGGTTGGTGACATAGAGTTTTGTGAACAGGGCACTGATGTGTGTTTTGACGGTCGTGAGGCTGATATACAGTTCCTGCGCGATTTGCTGATTGGTGCGGCCCTTCGCGATAGCGAGGGCCACATCTCGTTCTCGGTTGGTGAGGGTGTCCAGAAGCGTTCGGGCACGATGGACGCTGTCGTCGGGAGCGTCGCGGACAGCCGCGATGAGGCGTGCAGTTGCTGCGGGTGAAAGGGCCGGTTGCCCTTGCATCGTTTGGTGAATCGCGGCGACGATGTCTGCTGGTTCGGTGTCTTTGAGTAGGAATCCGTTGGCTCCGTTCCGAAGCGCAGCGATGACAAGTTCGTCCGTGTCGAACGTGGTTAGCACCAGGACACGGGTGGTGTCGCCTTGTTTGCGAAGTGCCCGAGTGACGGCAATGCCGTCCTTGTTCGGCATACGGATGTCCAGCAGCAGCAGGTCGGGGCGTTCTCGGGAAACTAATGCGAGGGCTTCGTCCCCGTCGGCCGCTTCACCCACGATCGTGATGGAGTCGGAAGCAAGCATCATGCGTAGCCCGGCGCGCACGAGCGCGTCGTCATCGACGATCCCAATGCGTATGTTCACCACCATGGTAGCCACGCTCTCACGACAAATATGCTTTCAGAGGTTCTCTGGTAGTCGATACTTCCCCCTAAAAGGTCGAGGCGTTCGGAAAGTCCGACCAATCCCATACCGCGGTTATTGGTGTGGTACGTTCCTGGAGGGACCTTGTTGCGCACCTCGATGCTCAGCTGGCCAGTAGTGCGCTCGATGCGAATGTGAACGGGAAGACCGGGCGCGTGCTTCCGTGCATTGGTGAGCGCTTCCTGAACAATCCGGTACGCCGCACGTGATAGTGACGGGTCGAGCTCGTCGAGTATCGGCTCCTCGTCTTCAGCGCTGATACCGAAGAATTCTATTTCCGTCGCTGACCCTGAGGCCCTGGCCTCTGCGAGCAGGGCAGGAAGCTGCGCCAGGGTGGGCTGGGGCGCGTTCTGACCCGAGTCGTTGTTGTCGCGCAGGACGCCGAGGATTTGTCGCAGCTCGCGCAGCGCCACCGCGCTGTTGTCTTTGATGACGCTGGCAGCCTGTGCCATCTGCTCGCGAGGCAGGTCGTCGCGATAGGCAAGTGTTCCAGCGTGCATCGAGACAAGGGAGATGCGGTGGGCGAGGATGTCGTGCATCTCGCGGGCGATTCGCAGTCGTTCGGCCTCCCGTGCAGCTTTGACGTGGCGTTCGCGCTCACGTTCGGCATTCACCGCACGCTCGTGCACGAGCCTCAGCGTCTCGATACGAGCTTGGCGGTATCGGCCGAGTGCCACGAGTGCCACGTAGATGAGCACACCGAGCGTCAGAATCACGACCGTCTCGCCAGCCCCGGCGGGAGAGCCCAGCACGGGGAAGACGACGGCAACATTGCCCGCGCCAGAGAGTACCCACATCGCACCGAGGAGTATCACTCCGGTGCGAGTGCCGGTGGTGGCGAACCGGAAGGCCGCCAGGATCGCGGCGCCGCTCGCGAACGCGGACACCGCGAGCGCTAGGGCGGCGAGGATGGCTATCGTCAGCGGTGCCCGTCGCTGGAGCGGGATGAGCGCAACGGCGATCACGCCGACCACGAGGTCGAGCAGCATGAAGGCTCCGGTGCTGCCGACCGTCTCCTCGTCTGCGCCAGCGGGAATCGTCTCGACATGTGCGCCCCAGACTGTGGACCAGATCACAGCACCGGCGAAAGCGACAACCAGATACGGCCAGCCGCGCCGGAGCGTTCTACGCATCGCATGTCTCGCTTCCATCGCTCCAACCATTTCTTCGATTGTATGGACCGTGTCGCGTGGACTGCCACGACCGTTCGGCCGAAGGATGTGGCCAAAAGGATGACCCAAGGCGACGCATCGTCCGATGTGGCCCGCGGTGTGTCCCGGCAAGACTGGGTGCATGATCACGAATGAGAACGCCGCCAAGACGATGGTGCATCGACCTGTGCTGCGCGATGTGTCGTTCACCGTCGGTGATGGCAGCATCACCGGGTTCGTGGGGCCGTACGGCGCGGGCAAGAGGACCACGATGCGGACCGCGCTAAGGTTGGCCCCTCCCGATAGCGGGCGGGTACAGTTCGACGGACACAATTACAGGGACTCGGCCCCCGCTTCGCCAAGTCGGCAGCCTGCCCGACGCGAGGTGGAGTTGGTAAAGGTCCACGGCTTCTTGGTGGCTCCGGACCCTCACGGCATCACGTTGGAACACAGATTGTTCTACTGCCCATTGTTCTGCAGGGATGCCAAAGACACTCAGCGCCGTGGTCCTGAGGATCACGGATTGCGCACAGTCGAACTGGCCGCCACCCGTTGTGGAGAATATATCGCTTCTTCACGCAGGAGAAAGAAGATCACACCATGATCCGCATCGATGACGTCACAAAGAGATACGGAGACAGTACTGTCCTGGACAGAGTCTCCTTCGAGGCGCCCGACGGCGCCATCACAGGTTTCGTCGGTCCTAACGGTGCCGGAAAGACCACCACCCTGCGGATCGCGGCCGGGATGACCCAACCGAGCGAGGGTCAGGTGCAGATCGGAGCGATGACTTTCGCGCAGGCCGAGCGTCCTGCACACCATTTGGGGCTCTTTCTGTCTGCCGAGGGCATCCCGGGGGCCATGACGGCCCGCGGCTTTCTTGAGTACATCTGTGACACCCAGGGATTACGGCGGACGCGCGCACAGCGGCTGCTGCACGAGGTCGGTCTTGCCGAGGTCGCGAATAAGAAGGTCAAATCATTCTCCCTCGGTATGCGCCAGAGGCTGGGCATCGGTGCGGCCACGGTCGGTGAGCCCTCACATCTGATACTCGATGAACCGGCCAACGGGCTGGACCCCGACGGTATCCGTTGGTTCCGCGACTTCGTGCTCTCGGCCGCCCAGGCCGGGGTGTGCGTCATCCTCTCCTCGCACCACATGCGGGAGTTGGGGGCGATAGCTGACCAGGTGGTGATGATCGATTCCGGCCGGATCGCGGCACAGGGGTCCATCGCCGAATTCATTGCTGCGGAGCCGCAGGCTCCGGTCTATGTGGAGACCACTGATGACTCGGCCGCGGAGCGTGCTGTTCAAGACCAAGGGCTGGAAGTCCAGGCGCAGCAGAACGGCATGATGGTAATGGGCTCGTCCCCCGACGGCTTGGCCGCTGTTCTGGTGGGGGCCGGCGTGGGGCTCACCCACCTGACGAGGCAGAGGAGTTCCCTTGAAGACACCTACTTCAGCGTGCTCCAGACCCGGGATACGAGGCACTGATCCGATGACGACCACTACGGAACAGACCACGGAGTGCAGTCAGCAGGCTGTTGCCCAGAGCCTGACCACAGTTTCGCGGGCAGAGATCGCCCGACATCTGCGTCGCGGCGGCATGCGGGGGACCTTACTGGCCGCTTTGGTGATCGGCACTGGGATCGGCGGCCTGATGCTGCTCCTCGACGCCACGTTGGCCGAGAGCATTGGTGGGCACTTCAACGTCCTCGCGGTGGAGCTCGGCGTCGGGGTCAGCGCGTTCATTATTGCGCTGGCCACAGTCTTCACCGTGGGCAGGGACAGCCAGGGCCAGATCAGCCTGGCCCTGGGCCTGGTGCCGCGACGCGGCCGCCTCTACATCGCACGAGCAGTCGGCTATGCCACAGTCGCCGCTGGGACGTCCTCCGCCGTGGCGCTGATCCTCTGCGGACTGAGCCTTCTGACACACGGACCTGGTCCGACGGGTTGGGTCCTGGTGGCGGTGCCTCTGGCCATCATTGGATCGGCACTGTTGGCCACGATCTCCTTCGGGCTGACCACTCTGGTGCGCCGCTCTTCGGCCGGTATTCTACTGTTCATCGGAGTGCTGGTAATTCTTCCGATGGCCTTCCTCGTCGCCGGCATGTACGTCCCTGAGCAATTGCGGCCGGTCGCTGAGGCGCTTGCCATGAATACGCCGATGATCCATGTCCTGGAGGCGCTATCTGCCTCCCATCTGCCCAACCCGGATCAGAGTGGGTGGGCCATCACCCAGGGGATGCTCGGCACTGCGGTATGGGCGCTGGGACTGACGTTGGTCGCCTGGCCCGTATTCAAGAAACACGACGCCTGAATCGTAAGGAAAGGGGGCCGAGGACGCCGAAACAAGATGGCTCATGCCGTGGCCCCTTCCAGCTGTTGTTCGGTGGCGTTTAGCCAGTCGATCTCTGTCCTGGCGTGAGGCATGCCATTGGCCAGCGTGGCCAATCGGATGGGCATGCTCCACCTCGGTGACTATCTCCGGCGCGGCATCGGCAATACTGATCGGTTCCAACGCCCGCAGCTGCTCGCTCACTTCCCGCCGGCGGGCGTCCAGCAGTTTCCGTATCTCATCTATCGGCATTCTGGGTGCGAAGAACAGCCGCGCCAAGAAGTGGTCGCGAGTCGACTGTGTCTGGAGAGGCGATGTATCCCGAACCGCGCACCAGCCCCTCAAGTAGGCGCACCTTCCTCTCGGGTGAAGCCTTCGTTCTCCAGGGTTCTTCGACGTCGGCGGTGCATCTTTTCTGACAGACGTACATTGGTGTCCTGGCAGGCAACGACTACCAAGCACGATGAGTGCGGGCCTTGTAGTGGGACAAGTGGGGTATGCGCGATGACGGTGCTTACTAGCGCACGCCGCGGGCGACCAGGGCCTCCGCGGTCTCCTCAGCGTGCTTCAGCGTCATCACCAGCAGCGCAGTTGTGGTGGAGACCACGGCACCGGGCCCCTGCTTGGCCCCCCGTGCGCGCCTGGCTTCACGAATGTCTCCGTAGAATCCGAACACCGTGGGAATCGCCGTCATCGTCAACGACATGGCCAGTGCCACGCGTTCTGCAGTGAGGCCCAGCCGACCGAACCCCAGCCGCTCCACCGGGCGGAACCCGAGAAGAACCAGCTCCATCACCGCAGTGACCCGGGTGGTGAGTGTGAACAGCCCAGCCAGCATCACCACTGCCAGAATCCGCGCCGAGGTGATGACCGCCTCCGGTGCAGGCACGAAGATCAGCTGCGGCACCGCGATCAGCAGTGCCAGCCATTTCAGCGCCCAGAGTCGACTCAGCAGCGCGGCGGCTCCGCGCCACCTCCGAAAGGCGAGCATGTATCCGCAGAGCACCATCGCCCATGCCCCGGCAGCCACCCACGCAGAGTCGCGCCAGATGCTGACAGCCAGGCCGACCGCCACCAGTGCCACAAGCTTTGCGCCGGCCGGAGCCCGGTGCAGAGCAGAGGTCCCTGGGCTGTAGAGCGGAATCATCGCTGGGCGTCCTACCGCCTACCAGTAAACGCCGCCGGGTAGGCTCGCGCCAGCGAATGCGTGATCCCCACTGTCATGGCTGCCTTGAGCCCATCACCGGGCAGGAAGATCAGATTCACCCCAAGGGCCTGCTGCAGGCTGATGCCCAACTGGTAGGCCATTACAGGAATCCCGCAGGCGTAGATCACGGCTGCCCCGAGGAGTACCCCGACGATGGTGCGCCACCAGCTCAGCGGCCACCGGTGTTGAATGATGAGACCGATCACCAGGGCACCGGGGATGAACCCCAGGGCAAAGCCCGCCGTCGGACCGGCATAGACACCAAGACCACCGGAGCCTTGGGACATCAGCGGCATACCTGCGGCAGTCAGCGCGTTCAGCAGCAGCATGGCGCCGGCACCGCGCCAGGGGCCCAGCACGGCCCCGGTCAGCATGACACCCAGGGTCTGCAGGGTGATCGGCACCGGTCCGACCGGAATGGCCGCCACCTGACCCAGCACCGCCACCAGTGCGGCGAATATCGCCATCTGGGAAATGTTGCGGGCAGCGGAGCCGACTGAGGGTGCTGATCTGCGACGACCGGAGCCGCCCTGCCGCGGCGCGTCGGTCTCCGTTTCGGAGTTGGTCATGGTCTTGATCCTAAGCGAGTCCGGTGCGGTGGTCTGTTGGATGGTTCCTACAAGTGAATCCGGCCGGCTCACCTGAGGGCTCTGAGGCATAAACTCCAACCGTGAGCGGTTAGACTGTACAGAATCGACGGATCCGCCCCAAGAGGACCCTGACAAGGAGAGCTTAACGATAATGGCCACACAGTTCGGCAGATCAAGCAATCCAGTATTCAACTCTGGTGCCATGCCCGACCAGTTCAACGCGGACAAGCGGCGCCGCTTCTACATGAACTCCGACGCCGGGTCAGTGCGCGAAATGCCTCGTCAGGAGCGGACCTACGCCCAGCAGCACGGTGTGCCCGGCAATGAGCAGCTGCAGCAGCAGTACAACATGCCCGGGGCCGCCGGCTCCCAGGGTGTGGCCATGACCTACGACGACGTCATCCGTAAGTCGGTCACCAGCTTCGCCGTGCTGCTGGTCGGCGCCGGGGCCGCCGTCACACTGGCCACACTGATGCCGGGGGCGGCCATGGGTCTGGCGCTGGTGGCGGTGCTCGCCGGGCTGGTGCTCGGCCTCGTCAACGCTTTCCGGCGGGAGCCCAACCCCGGCCTGATCCTGGCCTACTCCGCCACGCAGGGCTTCTTCCTCGGGGCGCTCACCTGGGTCCTGGAGGTCCAATTCCCGGGCGTCGCCGTCCAGGCCGTTACCGCCACGCTGGTCGTGTTCGGCACCGTGCTGGCGCTGTTCAAGTCCGGAAAGGTCCGCGCCACCCCCAAACTCAACAAGATGTTCTTCACCGCGCTGATCGCCTACGCAGTGTTCAGCCTGCTCAACTTGGGCCTGATGATTTTCACCGACATCGGCATGTTCGGCATGCGCGGCGGTTGGCTCGGCGTGGCCATCGGAGCCTTCGCGATCCTGCTGGCCACCTACTCACTGGTGCTGGACTTCACCAACATCCAGGAGGGTGTGGACGCAGGCGTGGAGCAGAAGTACGGCTGGGCGGCGGCCTTCGGTCTGACGGTCTCCCTCGTCTGGCTCTACGTGGAGATCCTGCGGGTTATCGTCATTCTCCGATCACTGGCTGAGTGACAGCACTGGACTGAATCAGAAGAACGGACCCGCCGAACACCTGAGGGTGACGGCGGGTCCGTTCTTTTCTTCAGAACTCCAGCTAATCAATGGCAGGATATAGCCCATGAGCACCGATCAGACACCAGGCAGCGGATCGGCGGACAACTCACCGAACCCCGCTTCTGAGGTCCCGGCGAGCACCGCAGAAGGAGATCTTCCCGAAGCAGCTGCGGGCGCAAGCGTTCCAGTCGCCCCGCACGCCGATGACCCGCGGCCGCCTGAGACCCCAGCCATGGCTGAGGAACAGCGCATCCAGGCGGACATCCCCTGGGGCGTGCGCATCGCGGCAGCCTGGTCGTGGAGGGCCATCATCATCCTGATCGCCATCGGTGTGGCTGTCTGGCTGCTCGGGTTCCTGCTGCTGCTCATCATTCCGCTGATGATCGCCGCTCTGCTCTCCACCCTCCTACGACCGCTGCACAATGGTTTTCTGAAGCTGAAGTTCCCCCGCCTGCTGGCCGCCTTGTCCTCGATCGCGGTGATGCTCACGGCGGTCTTTGGGATCCTCTATCTGGTCGGAAGCGAGCTGATCCAGGGCTTTGCTCAGATGGCGGACCAGGTCATGTCTGGCATCTTTGGACTCATTGATTGGGCCGACCAGACAGCTCAGCAGCTTGGATTCGACATTTCCGCCGACCAGTTCAACCAAGCACTGGAGGAGCTGGTCGGTTGGGTCCAGCAGAATCAGGACACCATCATGTCCTCGGCGGTGGGCTTCAGCTCAGCCGCGACCAATGTCAGCGTCGGCACGGTGCTGATGCTGTTCACCCTGATCTTCTTCCTCTCCGATGGGCGCCGAATCTGGGAGTTCGTGCTGGTCTTCGCTCCGTCGAAGCACCGCCCGGCGATCCACGGGGCCGGCCGACGCGGGTGGACAGCAGTGGGCACCTATATGCGGGTCCAGGTGTTCGTCGCTTTCGTCGATTCTGTGGGCATCGGGCTGGGAGCTTGGTTGCTTGATGTCCCGCTTGTGCTGCCCATTGCTGTGCTGGTGTTCTTCGGAGGGTTCATTCCCATCGTCGGCGCCTTCGTGACCGGCGCGATCGCGGTTCTGCTGGCCTGGGTCGCTCACGATTTCGTCACGGCTCTTCTGATGCTTGGTGTGGTGCTGCTGGTTCAGCAGCTGGAATCAAACGTTCTGCAGCCGATCGTGATGGGCAAGGCCATTAAGCTCCATCCGCTGGCAGTGATCTTGGCCATCACCGCCGGCAGCACGCTGATGGGTATCGCCGGTGCGCTGTTCGCAGTGCCGGTCCTGGCATTCATCATCCGCGCCACCAAGTACCTCACCGAGGAGGAATGGCGCGCAGACCGCACAGCTCTGCAGATGGAGCGAGAGCTGCAGGAGGAGAGGCTGAAACGCGCGGCCCGCAGAGAGCAGCACGAAGCCGAGGAACAAGCTAACCTGGCCACACTGAAAGAACGAATCTTCGACACCATCCCGGGACTGGACCCGAGGAGATCGCCGTTTGCGCGTCGGGCGCAGGATCCCGCTGAGGGCGGTTCTGCTGAAGACCCGAAGACCCCGGAGGCCGAAGCTGCTGTGCCCGCGCCCAAGCCGGCAGCCGATGCAGATCACCACGATGAGAAGAGGGAACGCTGAGCATGACCGCAGCCACCGCTGATGAACACCCCGAGATCCCAGGCCGTGGGCTCAGCGTTCAGCTTCAGGACATTCGTGCGGCCCAGGAGCTGCTGAACGACGTCATCGTCCACACCCCGATGGAGCACTCCCGGGCACTGGGGCGCATGCTGGATGCCACCGTGCACCTGAAAGCAGAGAACCTGCAGCGGGCCGGATCGTTCAAGGTCCGCGGAGCCTATGTTCGCATGGCACGGCTCAGCGACGATGAGCGGGCACACGGTGTGGTCGCCGCCTCGGCCGGCAACCACGCTCAGGGTGTGGCCCTGGCGGCCAAGAAGCTGGGCATCAGAGCCAAAATCTTCATGCCCCGCGGGGTCGCACTGCCGAAGCTGGCGGCCACGCGCGACCACGGGGCTGAAGTCATGCTGCACGGCTCCAATGTGGATGAGGCCCTGGCGGAGGCTCAACGGTGCTCCGAGGAGACCGGTGCAGTGTTCATCCACCCCTTCAACAACACCGATGTGGTCGCCGGCCAGGGGACCATCGGCCTGGAGATCCTAGACCAGCAGCCTGAGGTGGACACCGTGGTCATGGGCATCGGCGGGGGAGGGCTGCTGGCCGGCGCAGCAGTGGCGCTGAAGCAGGAGGCCGCACGCCGCGGACGCAGAATCACCCTCATCGGTGTGCAGGCGGAGAACGCCGCAGCCTACCCGCCGTCGCTGGCCGCTGATGCTCTGGTGCCGCTGCAGGGGGTACGCACCATCGCCGACGGAATCGCTGTGGGCCGCCCCGGTGAGATCCCCTTCGAGATCATCAAAGAGCTGGTTGACGAAGTCGTCACGGTCAGCGAAGACGCGATCGCCAAGGCGCTGATCTTTCTGATGGAACGCTCCAAGATGGTCGTCGAGCCGGCCGGAGCGGTCGGAGTCGCCGCCCTGATGGAGGACAAGCTCGCCGAGCTCAACGTCTCCACCAAGAACGTCGTCGCGGTGCTCTCCGGCGGTAACATCGACCCGATGCTGATGCTGCGAGTCATCCAGCACGGCCTCTCCGCGGCCGATCGGTTCCTCACCTTCAAAATCATGCTCAAGGACCGACCCGGCGAACTGGCGCAGATCTCTAAGATCATCGCCGACAGCGACGCCAACGTGATCGGCGTCGACCACTCCCGCATCGGCGGAGAGCTGTCCATGGGGGACGTGTCGATCGTGATCAACTTGGAGACCAAGGGCCAGGAGCATTCCTCCCTGGTGCTCAACGCACTGCGGGCCGAGGGCTACGAACCTCTGGTGCGGAACTGATCGAACCCGGACGCGCCTGTCAGCCGGTGTAGGGCTCGGCGTCGACGATCTCCACGGTGATATCGCTGCCGTTGGGCGCCTGGTAGGTCACCTTGTCGCCGGCCTTGGCGCCGCTGATCGCCTCACCCATGGGTGAGGAGTCGGAGTAGACCGACAGGTCGGTGTCTCCGGCGATCTCGCGGTTGCCGAAGATGAACTCCATCTCGCGTCCGGCGACCTTGGCCTTGACCCGCATACCGGGTCGCACCGTGCCGTCGCCCTGTGGGGCCTCGCCGACGGAGGCGTTCTCCAGCAGCCGGGAGAGGTAGGTGATCCGAGCCTCGGCCTTGCCCTGCTCCTCCTTGGCGGCGTGGTAGCCGCCGTTCTCCTTCAGATCCCCTTCATCGCGGGCGGCGGCGATGCTGTCGATGATCGCCTGGCGGCCGGGGCCCTTCAGGTGCTGCAGCTCCGCAGAGAGGCGATCGTAGGCTTCCTGGCTCAGCCACTCGGTGTTCGCGTCGAGTTCTGGGGTGTTGGCTGACACGATGATCGTCTCCTTCGAGGTCTTGAGGTCGCACGGCGTCAAAGATGCCGACCTAAACAGAGACCCCGCCGGGACAGTCCCTGGCGGGGTTTGTTGCGTGTTTGAACATGTTAGTCCGAGCCGTGCCCGAATCTCAAAGATTCCGGAGGTTTATGCCCACTGTGAACAGGCCGCCGGCCGGGTGAGGTCGCAGCGCCGCAGCTGGATCAGTGTGCTTGGGGTGCGCCCTCAGTCCAGCAGCCAGCACGATTCCACAATACCGGTGACCCCGAGGTGCTCGGTGCGCAGGTCGCTGCGGAAGTACTGGCTGCGCTCATCAGCTGTTGTTCCTTCGTGCGGGCCGATCGTCACAATCCGAGAACCGACGACGGCGTAGGAATCGTCGAGAACGTGAAGCATGCACTGAGCAGTGGCGTCGAAATCCTTGGTGACTTCATACTCCACGGAGGCACGGGTATCGGATTCGATGGTGTAGCCGACGTCCTCATAGTCCAGCGTCTCTGATGTGAGATTCACCGTGAACCACGCGACGACGGCCACGGCAGCCGCTAGGGCTGCGATGATTGCCCACTTCTGGGCAGTTCGGGACGGTTTCCGACGTGCCGGACCATAGCGATCGGCAAGTGCGGAATCAGACTCAGTGGGACCGATTGGTTCAGAGACGGGCATCAGAGACTAGTCTATGTGGTTATGGCCAAAGAGACGTTTCCCGGCACTGTTCCCGCTGCCGACCCACGAGCAGCCAAAGCTGCTGATGAGCTGCAGAGCAGAGCGCCGCAGGCGCCGCAGAAGCTGCCGGACTCCACTGGACTGCGGCTGCTGGCAGTCCACGCACACCCCGACGACGAAGCCTCAAAGGGTGCGGCGATGATGGCTGCCTACGCCGACGCCGGCGCCGAGATCATGGTCGCCACCGCAACCGGGGGCGAACGCGGAGACCTGCTCAACCCCGCCGCAGACACCGCCCAATGTCACCGCGACATGACCGGGCTGCGCCGCACCGAGATGAAGAACGCGGCTGAAACCCTGGGAGTCAGCCACGCCTGGCTGGGCTTCGTCGACTCCGGCCTGCCGCAGGGAGATCCCATGCCGCCGCTGCCGTTCGGCAGCTTCGGCACCCTGGAGCTGGAACAGGCCGCCGCACCGCTGGTACGACTCATCCGGGCCTTCAAACCCCATGTCGTCACCGGCTATGACGAGTCCGGAGGCTATCCGCACCCGGATCACATCATGAGTCACCGCATCACCGTCGAGGCCTACCACGCAGCTGGAGATCCGCAGAAGTACCCCGAGTGCGGGCAGCCGTGGGCGCCGCAGAAGCTCTACTACGACCGAGCGTTCAACCCCGGCAGGCTGCGGGCGCTCCACGAGGCGCTGGTGGAAGCTGGCATCGAATCCCCCTATGAGGAGCGTCTGCTGCGCTTCGAACAGGGCGACCGGCCGGACTGGCTGACCACCCACGAGGTCACCACAAAGGTCCCGGTGGGCGACTTCTTCGAAAAGCGCGACGCCGCACTGCGCGCCCACCGCACCCAAGTGGACCCGGAGGGCTTCTTCTTCGCCACTCCCAACGACTTTCTGCGCGAGGTATGGCCCTACGACGACTACGTGCTGGTGGACTCGGCGGTGCACACCGAGCTTCCCGAGGACGACCTCTTCGCAGGGCTGCGCGACTGAACGGTCCCGCTTCTGCACCGGAGGCAATCGGCGGTAGACTGAGCCTGTGACTTCTTCGTTTGCGGCTATACTCCCCGCCCTGACCAATTGGTGGCCCGGCGGCGGTGGGGGAGGAGAGACCCCGGATCTGCGACCCGGGCTGGAGGAATCTGATATCACGCCCGGGATTCTGGGCTTTCTCTTCACCGCGCTCATGGTGGGACTGGCGATTCTGGTGGTCCGCGACATGGCCAAGCGCATGCGCCGGATGAAGTACCACAATCAGATGGATGCGGAGGCCTCCGGCGAAGAGGCTGAGTTCCCCGGCGAGATCGTTCCGGCCGGTATTTCCGAGTCCCAGCAGCACGCTCGCACCGCCGCCGCCGAGGCCCGCTTCGGCCCCGGCGCCGCCTCGCAGACTTCCGATGAGGACGATCACGCAGACCCGGAGAAGCCCCGCTCCTGAGCTTGGCGCGAAGACGCCCTGCGGCACCGGCCGGTAGCGTGGACGCCATGGCCAACCGTCTCAGCTCTGCGAAGCCCTCGGCAGCAGCGCCAGCTTCCTCACCTGCCAGTGATCTGATCGGTCCCCAAGCGCCCCTCGGTTGCCTCAGCGTTGGCCGAGCTGGATTAGGCCAGCAGGGCAAACATGATGGCGATGTAGTGACAGATGAAGCCCGCCAGTGTGCATGCGTGGAAGAGCTCGTGGAAGCCGAACCACTGCAGGGAGATGTTCGGCCGCTTCATCGCGTAGAACACCGCGCCGGTGATGTAGGCGGCCCCGCCCACACACAGCAGCACCGCGGCCGGAATGCTGGCGGCAAAGAAGTCGCCCATGAACACCACCGCCGCCAGGCCCAGCACAATGTAGAAGATCGTGTACAGCCACCTCGGCGCGTCAGTCCAGAGCAGCCGGAAGGCGACACCGCCGATGGCGCCGAACCAGACGCTGGTCAGCAGAATCACGTCTCTGGGTTCCGGCAGCAGCGCCAAGGTCACCGGAGTGTAGGTCCCGGCAATGATCAGCAGAATATTGGTGTGGTCCAGGCGTTTGAGCACCCGAGCCGTCCGCGGTGACCACGTTCCCAGGTGATAGGTCGCTGACACCGCAAACAGCAGCAGCCCGGTGATCGCATAGATCGCCGAGGCGACCGTGAGCGCGGTGCCAGGCGCCAGGACGACGACGACGATGCCGGCCGCCAGGGCCAGCGGAACCATTCCGGCGTGCAGCCAGCCGCGCATCCGCGGTTTGAGCGTCACGTCGGTGTCAAAGAGCCGGTTCGGCGCGGCCGTGCCGCCGGTGGGCTGCTCACTGCCTGCCCGAGCATGCTCTGTGGGGTCCCCTGCGGGGTCGACGTCAGCATGGACCATGCTCCCAGTATAGTGACGCTCCGGTAACACTGTTCCGGCTCCTCACCAGGGTGCTCCGGGTCCTCACCAGGGAGCCGCGTCACATACAGTGGAATTCCACGATCAGTTGGGCCGCCCGGCAGAGAGGAGCGCAATGGCGCTGAAGGTTCCAGGCCTCAGCACGCTGGCCTATCGGCTCTATGAGCGGCAGCTGCAGCGTGATCTGCGCCATGACCGCATGCCCGCCCACATCGGGGTGGTGGTCGACGGCAACCGGCGCTGGGCCAAGCTCGCCGACTCCTCTACCGCTGACGGACACCTGGCCGGGGCGGATAAGATCGTGGAGTTCATCGGCTGGTGCGCAGAGCTCGGGGTGCCCACAGTGACGCTCTATATGCTCTCCACCGACAACATGAACCGCTCGGCCGAAGAGCTGGAGCAGCTGATGGAGATCATCGCCGACACCCTCGACCGGCTGGCCGAGTCGCGGCCCAACGGTGGCGCGGTGCGGGTCCATCCCGTGGGCCAGCCGGAGCTGCTTCCGCAGGCGCTGGCTTCGCGGCTGCGCGCACTGACCACCGACGACGACGCCGCTGACGACGCCGCTGCCCAGGAACCTGCTGCCGAATCGTCGTCCGGGGTGGTCTCCACGGCCACCGGGTCGCTGCGCCGGATCGCCGGAAAGGTCGGCAGGACCCAGGAAGCACCAGCGATCCACGTCAACGTCGCCGTCGGCTACGGCGGGCGCCAGGAGATCGTCGACGCGGTCAAGGCGCTGCTGCGCGAGGCTGAGGAGCGCGGAGCCACGTTGGACGAGGTCGCCGAGGAGCTGACCCCAGGCTCGATCTCATCCTGGTTGTACACCCGCGGGCAGCCCGACCCGGACCTGATCATCCGCACCTCCGGTGAGCAGCGGCTCTCCGGGTTCCTCATGTGGCAGTCGGTCTACTCCGAGTTCTACTTCTGCGAAGCACTCTGGCCCGACTTCCGCCGGGTGGACTTCATCCGCGCTCTGCGCGACTACGGGCAGCGCCAGCGCCGCTACGGTTCCTGATTCAGCAGCTGTTCATCAGACCGACATCTTCCGTTGAGCGTTTCTGCCGGGAAACGACGCCTGCATTGCCTAGATTGGGAGTGTCAGAACACTGACCGGAAGGCCCAACGTCTATGCCCAGTGGCAGCAGGGGCCGGTACGGTCCCTGGCCGCCACCCTGGCCGCGGGCCGACCGACCACCATCCGCGTATCGATGTGAGGACTGGCTGAGTCCAGCCGCGGTCCCCGGTCTGGAGAAACTGTGGCTTCTTTGAACACTACCCACACCGTCACTGAGGAACTCGACTCCGAGGTCGCCTCCGCAGTGGCCCAGAAGTCCTATGTGCTGGACACCTCGGTGCTGCTCTCCGACCCGAAGGCCGCGCTGCGCTTCGCTGAGCATGAGGTCATCATCCCGATCGTGGTGATCTCCGAGCTGGAGAACAAGCGCCACGACTCCGAGCTGGGCTACTACGCGCGCTCGGCATTGCGGCTGCTGGACGAGTTCCGGCTCAGCTACGGTTCGCTGAACCAACAGATCCCGCTCAACGATGCCGGCGGGCACCTGCTGGTGGAGCTCAACCACATCGACGAGGGCGTGCTTCCGGCGGGCTTCCGCCACGGAGACAACGACTCGCGCATTCTGGCGGTCGCCAAGAGCTTCGCCGATGAGGGGCGCGACGTCACCGTGGTCTCCAAGGACCTGCCCATGCGGGTGAAGGCCTCGGCCATGGGGCTGACCGCCGATGAGTACCGCAACGAATGGGTCACCGACTCCGGGTGGACCGGTCTGGCCCAGATCAGCGCCACCGAAGACCAGATCTCCGAGCTGTACGAGGGCGAACGCGTCGACGTCGATGCGGCCGAGGACCTGCCCACCAACACCGGACTGGTCATCTCCTCCGGGCACGGCTCGGCCTTGGGCCGGGTCAAGATCGATGCCGCCTCGCAGAAGTACGTGCAGGTGGTGCGCGGGGACCGGGGCGTCTTCGGACTCCACGGCCGCTCGGCCGAGCAGCGTCTGGCCATCGACATGCTGCTGGACCGCGAGGTCGGCATCGTCTCCATGGGCGGCCGGGCCGGCACCGGCAAATCGGCGCTGGCACTGTGCGCCGGCCTGGAAGCGGTGCTGGAGCGCCGTGAGCACAAGAAGATCATCGTCTTCAGGCCGCTCTACGCCGTCGGTGGCCAGGAGCTGGGGTACCTGCCCGGCAGTGAGGCCGAAAAAATGAACCCGTGGGGCCAGGCCGTCTTCGACACCCTGGGTGCGGTGGTCAGCGAGAACGTGCTGGAGGAGGTGGTGGCCCGCGGTCTGCTGGAGGTGCTGCCGCTGACCCATATCCGCGGACGCAGCCTTCACGATGCCTGGGTGATCGTCGATGAGGCTCAGTCCCTGGAGAAGAACGTGCTGCTCACCGTGATGTCGAGGATGGGACAGAACTCCAAGATCGTGCTCACCCACGACGTCGCCCAGCGGGACAACCTGCGGGTGGGACGCCACGACGGCGTCGGAGCGGTGGTCGAGATCCTGAAGGACAACCCGCTCTTCGGCCACATCACCCTGACCCGGTCCGAGCGCAGCCGGATCGCCGCGCTGGTCACTGAGCTGCTCGAGGAGGGCTAGTGCTCGATCTGCGGCGTGCCGCTGCGTTGGGCCCTGGCCTCCCGGGTGAGGAAGAAGGCGACGGCGACCCCGGCGACCCCGCCGGCGAGGTGGCCTGACCAGGAGACTCCCGGGGTGACCGGGAGCATGCCCACCAGCATGGAGATGCCGTAGGCGAAGGCGACGAAGATCGCGAACAGGATGGGCAGCACTCGCCGGGCAAGAATTCCGAAGGTGATGATGAACGCTGCGAACCCGTAGATGACTGCGGAGGCGCCCACATGATTGACCACGCAGCTGCTGCCTTCCGGGGCATGGCAGATCCACGGGGTGCCGATCAGCCAGAGAATCGCTCCGGAGAGCAGCCAGAGCATCACCATGACCTGGGTGAACCGCCTGGTCAGCATGGAGGTCATTCCGCCCAGCACCAACCAGGACACCGTGTTGCCGATAAGATGGCCGAAGCCGCCGTGCAGCAGGGGCATAAAGATGATCCCCACGAGCCCGGAGAGGCTGCGCGCCTCCAGCGCCAGAGTCCGGTTGAACCAGTTGCCCACAGCAAAGGAAATCAGGAACAGCACCCACATGGCTGCCAGCGGCAGCAGCACAGGAATGAACCTGCGCTTCACCCCGGCAACCATGTCCTGGCCGATGGATCCCAGAGAGTCTCCAGATTCGCTCATGCCTCCCATGCTACGGAAGCCCAGAGGCCGATGGGCCCTGAGCCCACCCTGAATCACCCCTGATCCGTCGTCATACTGGTGCACCGCCACCGCCAGTCCATAGGATGGGGGTTATGACTGAGCAGACATCAGGTGAGACCGACTACCGTATCGAGCACGACACCATGGGCGAGGTGAAGGTGCCGGCCCGCGCACTCTACCGCGCCCAGACGCAGCGGGCAGTGGAGAACTTCCCGATCTCCGGGCGCACTCTGGAACGAACCCACATTCAGGCCCTTGCACAGGTGAAGAAGGCCGCTGCCCAAGCCAACGCCGAATTGGGCGTGCTGGAGGCCGACCTGGCTGAGGCGATCGTCGTCGCCGCCGGGCAGGTGGAGTCCGGGGACCTGGACGAGCATTTCCCCATCGACGTGTTCCAGACCGGCTCCGGCACCTCCTCAAACATGAACACCAACGAGGTGCTGGCCACCTTGGCCAACACCTGGCTGCAGGAGAAGGGCCTGGACGCCGAAGTCCACCCCAACGACCACGTCAACGCCTCCCAGTCCTCCAACGACGTGTTCCCGACCTCGGTGCACGTGGCCGCGACCAACGCGCTGGTCAACGACCTCAAACCGGCCCTGGCTCACCTGGCCTCCGCCCTGGAGGAGAAGTCCGGAGAATTCGCAGATGTTGTGAAGGCCGGACGCACCCACCTGATGGATGCCACACCGGTGACCCTGGGGCAGGAGTTCTCCGGCTACGCCGCCCAGGTCCGCTACGGGATCGAACGCGTCGACTCTTCCCTGCCGCGGGTCGCTGAGGTTCCGCTGGGCGGCACAGCAGTGGGCACCGGCATCAACACGCCGCTGGGCTTCGCAGAGAAGGCCATTGCCCATTTGGCGGCGGACACCGGCCTGCCGCTGACGGAGGCCCGCGACCACTTTGAGGCCCAGGCCAACCGCGACGGCCTGGTGGAGGCCTCCGGGCAGCTGCGCAATATCGCCTACTCACTGATGAAGATCAACAACGACCTGCGGTGGATGGGCTCCGGGCCCAACACCGGCCTGGGCGAGATCAACATCCCCGACCTGCAGCCCGGATCCTCCATCATGCCGGGCAAGGTCAACCCGGTGATCTGCGAGTCGGCCATCCAGGTCTGCGCCCAAGTGATCGGCAACGACACCACGGTGGCACTGTCCTCCACCAACGGCGCCTTCGAGCTCAACGTCGGGATCCCGGTGATGGCACAGAACCTGCTGGAGTCAGTACGGCTGCTGAGCAACACCAGCCGGGTGATGGCAGACAAAATGATCAAGGGCCTGAGCGCCAACGTCGAACGCAGCGCCTTCCTCGCCGGCGCCTCACCATCGGTGGTGACCCCGCTGAACAAATACATCGGCTACGAGGCCGCCGCAGAGATCGCCAAACATGCGGTGAAGAACAAAGTCACAGTCCGTGACGCGGTCATCGAGCTGGGCTACCTGGAGCGCGGCGAGCTCACCGAGGAGCAGCTCGACTCCGGTCTGGACGTGATGTCGATGACCCACCCCAACCCCACGGTGTAAAACCTGCACAGTGTAGATCCCGCACCGCCGTCCCGGGTGGCCTCAGGTCACCCGGCAGTCGAGCGCGGCGCGCGCCATGGCATGAAGCGTCGGCGCGATGTCAGCGACCTCCGGTGAGGCGGGCGACTGCTGTGGGGAGCGCTTCATCGAGCGCACAGTGGAGTTGATCAGTCCAAAGACCCCGTGCACCCGGGTGCGCAGCTCCACGGGGCTGATCGTGGGGTGGATTTCACCGATGGCCGTACGCCAAATCTCGATGTACTCACGCTGCAGGCGCCGAACATCTCGACGGTCTGCCTCAAGCAGCTGCGGCATCTCCTGCTCCTGCACGCGGATGACCTCTGGGCTGGCCAGGGCGAATGCCGTATGGAAACCGATGAGACTCTCGATCCGGTCGTTGAGCTGCGGGTGCTCGGCCTGAATCCGGCGACCGCCCTCCAGAAGGGTGGCGCTGACTCCCAGCAGCAGTTTGCCCAGCAGGTCCTGCTTTCCTCTGAAGTGCCGGTAGATCGCCTGCCCGGAGACGCCGACTTCACGACCAATGTCATCCAGGGTCACCGCGGCAAAGCCACGGGTGCCGAAAAGCAGGCCGGCAGTCTCCACAAGATCCCGGTACCGCTGCTCCTTCTCCGCCTGACGCCGCGTCTTGGGTTTGGACCCGGCATGTTCATCTCTCACGCTGGACAAATGTGATCACCACCACTATCTTAGTTTCAGTTAGTCGATATTAACTCAAATTCGAGTGCACCAGTGACAGGAGAGGCAGATTTGGAGTCACTGCTGAGCCAAGCGGATCCGCATTCTGCGGATTTCCAATCAAATGCGCAGGTCAACCGAGAGCTGGTTGAGGAGCTGAGGCGCCACCTCGACTCCGTCTCGCGCGGCGGATCACAGAAGGCCCGTCAACGGCACATCGACCGGGGGCGGATGCTGCCTCGGGACCGGGTGAACCGGCTGCTGGACGAGGGCAGCCCCTTCCTGGAGATCGCCGCGCTGGCCGCCCACCAGATGTATGACGACGCCGCACCCGGTGCCGGCATCATCACCGGAATCGGCCTGGTGCACGGGCGCCGGGTCATGGTCGTCTGCAACGATTCGACGGTCAAAGGCGGCACCTACTTCCCGATGACCGTCAAAAAGCACCTGCGCGCCCAGCAGATCGCCGAGGAGAACCACCTTCCCTGCATCTACCTGGTCGACTCCGGCGGAGCATTCCTGCCGATGCAGGACGAGGTCTTCCCGGACCAGGACCACTTCGGCCGCATCTTCTACAACCAGGCCAACCTCTCAGCGAAGAAGATCCCCCAGATTGCCGCCGTGCTGGGCTCCTGCACCGCCGGCGGCGCCTACGTTCCGGCGATGAGCGATGAGTCGGTCATCGTGCGCAACCAAGGAACGATCTTCCTGGGCGGCCCACCCTTAGTGAAAGCGGCCACCGGGGAGGTGGTCACCGCCGAGGAGCTCGGCGGTGCCAAGGTGCACACGGCCGAATCCGGGGTGGCCGACCATATCGCGGAGAACGACGACCACGCCCTGCAGATTCTGCGCGACATTGTGGCAACACTGCCTGCCCCGCAGCACAGCGCATGGCAGGTGCAGGCCCCGCTGCCTCCCCAGCAGGAGGCTGAGGAGCTCTACGGGCTCATCCCACAGGATGTGAACTTGGCCTTCGAGGTCAGGGAGGTGATCGCACGCATCGTTGATGACAGCGTCTTCCATGAGTTCAAACGCGACTACGGGACCACTCTGGTCACCGGTTTCGCCCATATTGACGGTCACCCCGTGGGAATTGTGGCGAACAACGGGATCCTGTTCTCCGAGTCCTCGCTGAAGGGGGCACACTTCATCGAACTGTGCGATCAGCGCGGGATCCCGCTGCTCTTTCTGCAGAACATCTCAGGATTCATGGTCGGCCGCGACTATGAGGCTGGCGGCATCGCCAAGAACGGCGCCAAGATGGTCACCGCGGTGGCCAGCACCAGGGTCCCGAAGATCACGCTGATCATCGGCGGCTCCTTCGGGGCAGGAAACTACTCGATGTGTGGTCGCGCCTACTCTCCACGATTTTTGTTCATGTGGCCCAATGCGCGCATCTCGGTGATGGGCGGCACCCAGGCCTCCTCGGTGCTGGCAACGGTCAAGCGGGACCAGATGGAGGCCGCCGACCAGCAGTGGACGGCGCAGGAGGAAGAGTCCTTCAAAGAGCCCATTCGGCAGAAGTACGAGGCGCAGGGCCAGCCCTACTACTCCACAGCGCGGCTGTGGGACGACGGGGTGATCGACCCTGCCGATACCCGGCGGGTGCTGGGTATGGCCCTGCAGACCTGTGCCTCCGTGCCGCTGCCCGACACTGGCTTCGGCCTGTTCCGGATGTAGGAGGTCGTCATGTTCAGCACTGTCCTAGTCGCCAACCGCGGTGAGATCGCCTGCCGCATCATCACCACCCTGAAAAGTATGGGCATCGCCTCCGTTGCGATCTACTCCGAGGCTGACGCGCAGGCCAAACACGTTGCGATGGCAGATCGTGCGGTCTGTGTGGGGCCAGCCGCTGCCGCACGCTCCTATCTGAACATCGAGGCCATCATCGATGCGGCCGCAGAAACAGGTGCCGAAGCGATCCACCCCGGCTACGGGTTCCTCTCTGAGAACGTAGAGTTCGCCCGAGCCTGCGCGGCAGCCGGGATCACCTTCATCGGCCCCGAGGAGCACGCCCTGGAGGTCATGGGCGATAAGATCCGATCGAAGAACCACGTCGCCGCCGCGGGTGTGCCCATGGTCGAGGGGACCAGCGAACCTGGGCTGAGCGACGAGCAGCTTGTGGCAGCCGCGGCGACGATGACCTTCCCGGTGCTGATCAAGCCCTCGGCCGGAGGCGGCGGCAAAGGCATGCACGTCGTCGAGGATCCGCAGGACTTAGCAGAGACCCTGATCACCGCCCGGCGGGTGGCCAAAGCCGCCTTCGGCGATGACACCCTGTTCATCGAGCAGCTCATCCGCACTCCGCGGCATATCGAAGTCCAAATCCTCGCAGACTCCTACGGCAGCGTCATCCACTTGGGGGAGCGCGAATGCTCGCTGCAGCGCAGGCACCAGAAAATCATCGAAGAGGCACCCTCTGCACTGCTGGACGAAGAGACCCGAGCCCGCATCGGCCAAGCGGCCTGCGACACTGCCGCGAGTGTGGACTACCGCGGCGCGGGAACAGTCGAGTTCCTCGTCTCCGACCAGGAGCCGCAGAAGTTCTACTTCATGGAGATGAACACCCGGCTGCAGGTCGAACACCCGGTGACCGAAGAGATCACCGGCATCGATCTGGTGGAGCAGCAGCTGCGCATCGCCGCCGGCCAGCCGCTGAGGATGACGCAGGACGACGTCGCCCTGAGCGGACACAGCGTCGAAGCCCGCATCTACGCGGAGGACCCCCAGGCTGATTTTCTGCCCAGTGCAGGAACGGTCCTGGGCCTCAGCGAGCCGCACGGCCCAGGCATCCGGGTCGATTCCGGTATGCGCGAGCACCAGGTGATCGGCACCGACTACGACCCGATGCTTGCCAAAGTCATCGCCGCCGGCGCTGACCGGGACCAGGCGTTCTCCCGGCTCCACCGGGCCCTGGGCGGCACTGTGGTGCACGGGCTGAGCACCAACATCTCCTATCTGCGGCAGCTGACCGCAGACTCTGATGTGCGGGCCGGGACGATGGACACCACGATGATCGAGCGCAAGCTGCCCGATCTGGACTTCCCGGTGCCGCAGCAGCACCACGCAGCCGCAGCCGCACTGTTCCTCGCCCAGCAGAGGGGGCTGCTGCCGGACGCTGCCGCGCAGTCCCACCCTCCAGCACCGTTCCACCCTCCAGTACAGGGCCCCGCCGCGTGGCAGAGCGACGGGTGGCGCCCCGGCACGGGGCACACCCCGACCTTCAGCGTCACCTGCAGCCGCACCGGAGCGACGACCGACCAGTTTGAGGTCCCCGTTGACGGTGCCGCTGCGCTGCTGCCGGGCTCCGGCTGCGGCCAGTGGGAGCTGCAGACCGAGCACCGCAGCATCCCGGTGCACATCAGCCTGGGCACCCGCAGCCGGACCGGAGCAGAGGTCTGGGTCACTGCTGAGGACTTCACGGGCATGTTCACCGTGCTCGACGCAGAGGCCCAGACCCACCGGCAGCTGGCAGAGATCGAGGCGGAGCTCGTCGACGCCGTACCAGAGGTGACCGCGCCGATGCCCGGCACCGTGGTCGCCGTGGAGGTTGCCTCAGGTGCCGAGGTCACTGTCGGGGACCTGCTGGTGACCATCGAGGCGATGAAGATGGAACACCGCCTGACCGCCCTGTCAGAGGGCACTGCTCGAATCAACGTGGCCGTGGGGGACCAAGTCTCGCTCGGCCAGGTGCTGGCCACAGTTGAGGCGAGCACCGAAGACAACAGTAAGGACGAGTCATGACACAGCTGCTATCCGATGAGCACCAGGCACTGGCTGAATCGGTCCGGGACTTCGCCAACCAGGTCATCGCCCCGGTCTCAGCCAAGCACGACGCCGAACACAGCTTTCCCTATGAGGTCATCGACCAGATGGGCCAGATGGGCCTCTTCGGTCTGCCCTTCTCGGAGGAGTATGGGGGCGAGGACGGCGACTACTTGGCCTTCTGCCTGGCCCTGGAGGAGATCGCGAAGGTCGACCAATCGGTGGCCATCACCTTAGAAGCCGGCGTCGGGCTGGGCTCAATGCCGATCAACCGGTACGGCACCCGGGAGCAGAAAGAGCAGTGGCTGCCAGATCTGCTCTCCGGCAAGCGCCTGGCGGGTTTCGGGCTGACGGAGTCTGACGCGGGCTCTGACGCCTCCGGTACGGCGACGACGGCCCGGCTGGACAACGGGGACTGGGTGCTCGAGGGCACCAAGGAGTTCATCACCAACTCCGGCACGGACATCACCTCGCTGGTGACGGCAACCGCGGTCACCGGCACCACGGAGACGGCCCAGGGCGGAGTCAAGAAGGAGATCTCCACGATCATCGTGCCTTCCGGGACCCCTGGCTTCCATGTGGGCCCCGGCTACGACAAAGTCGGCTGGAACGCCTCGGACACCCATCCACTCTCGTTCACCGACTGCCGCGTGCCGGAGGCGAACCTGCTGGGAGACCGCGGCCGCGGCTATGCCAACTTCCTGGGCATTCTCGACGAGGGACGGATCGCCATTGCCGCTCTGGGCACCGGGGCGGCTCAGGGGTGCGTGGACCAGGCCGTGGAGTACGCCACAAGTCGCCGGACCTTCGGCTCAGCGATCAGCTCCTACCAGGGCATCTCCTTCAAGATCGCGCGCATGCAGACACGGGCACACGCCGCCAGGCAGGCCTACTACCACGCTGCCCACCTGATGCTGGCCGGCAAGCCCTTCAAGACGGAGGCCGCTATGGCCAAGCTGATCGCCGGGGAGGCCGCCATGGACAATGCCCGCGACGCCACCCAGGTCTTCGGCGGCTACGGATTCATCAACGAGTACACCGTGGCCCGGCACTACCGCGACTCCAAGATTCTGGAGGTCGGCGAGGGCACCACTGAGGTGCAGCTGATGCTGATCGCACGCTCGCTGGGAATGGTCTGAGGCGCGGACGCGGAGCCGGAGGTCGCAGACTCCCCGGCTCCGCCGATCCTTGAGCTGAGTTTCAGCCTGGTCCTCAGACTGCGTCGAACTGCGCCAGCTGGGCGGACTTCTCCTGCCGGTACCGCTCCACGTTGTCCAGCTTGATTGACTCATAGCCGCGCACCATGTCCGGCAGCGACAGCAGCGTCACCGCCTGAGCGTGATTCTGTTCGGTCAGCTTGGCCAGCACGTAGTCGACCAGCTGCCGGTACTCGCTGATCAGCTCACGTTCCAGCACACGCACATGGGCACGGCCGAAGGGATCCAACGGTGTGCCGCGCAGCCTCTTCATTCGCTTCAGCGTGGAGAAGGCCGGGCGGAACCAGCTGCCAAGCTTGATCTTGCGGTCCATGCCCAACTCGCGCAGCATCGGTGGATGCAGATGCCAGGTTGTCTTAGCATCGCGGCCGAAGTCCTGGGCGATCTGCTCATCCATCTGCGCATCCAGGGCGAGCCGAGCGACCTCGTACTCGTCCTTATAGGCCATGAGCTTGTAGAGATAGCGCGCGGCAGCTTCGGCCAGATCAGTGCGCCCCGGGCTCACCAGCTCCTCACGGTCACGGACTTCTTCAACGACCTGCCGGTACTGCTGGGCGTACTTCTCATCCTGGTATCCGACCAGGTCATCGGCACGGGTGCGGAGCAGCCGCTGCAGCTCGGACTCTCCGGGCAGCTGCGCCCACGGGTCCTGCAGCTCAGATCTGCTGGTTGAATCAGTGCTGCCGACCGCCTCCGCGGCAGCTGCCATCAGCGCCTGCGGGTCAGCAATGTGCTGCCGCCCGCGTCTGAAGGCCTGCACATTGGACTCCACTGCAGCTCCGTTGAGCTGGATCGCCTCCTCGATGGCTGATGCCGCAATCGGCAGCGCCCCGGTCTGATACGCGACACCGATCATGAAGGTGTTCAGGTACTGGTCGTTTCCGAAGAGTTCCCGGACCAGCTGGGCCGCGTTCAGCGCAACGGAGGAGGAGGCGGCACGTTGGGCCACATCCTGACTGAGCTGCTCGGTGTCGGGAGAGTCGATTGATGCATCAGCGACCATATGCCCGGTGGGCACCAGGGCGGTGTTGATCACTGCGGTGGTCCGCTGCCCGGAGACTGCACTGAGATTGGCCTCCTCAGCGGCCACCAGCACGTCGTAGCCCAAATAGAGGTCGCACTCGCCGTCGATGAGCTTATTCGACGTCGGTGCGCCGCCTCGGGTGAAGCGCACATCGGAGACGACGGCCCCGCCCTTCTGCGCCAGGCCGGTCTGATCCAGAGAACGGGCATACCACCCTGCCAGCAGTCCGGCGGTGGCCAGAATCTGGGAGCTGGTGACCACACCGGTGCCGCCCACTCCGGTCATCCGGACGCCGAAATCCTCCTTCGGCTCACCCTTCGGCGGTGCGGGCAGGTCGTCCTCCTCCAGCGGCGGGGCGGCGGTGACCGTCGCTTCCTGACCGGTGGATTCGACACTGATGAAGGCGGGGCAATCACCTTTGACGCAGCTGTAGTCAAAGTTGCAGGAGGTCTGGTGAATCCGGGTTTTGCGTCCCAGGTCGGTGTCCACCGGCTGCACGGAGAGGCAGTTGGACTTCACCCCGCAGTCGCCGCAGCCTTCGCAGATCCGCTCATTGATGGCGATGCGAGTGGTGGGGGTCTCAGCAGTGCCGCGCTTGCGCTTGCGCCGCAGCTCTGTGGAGCACTCCTGGTCGTGCAGCAGCACGGTGACGCCGGGAGTCTCGGCCAGGGTTCGCTGGGCCTCCTCCATCCGGTCCCGGTGCCAGAGCTGCACTCCGCGGGGCAGTTTTCTGCCGCGGTAGCGCTTCGGGTCTTCGGTGGTGACAATGATGCGGGAGACGTTCTCGGCCTGAAGCACCTTCAGCACCCGCTCCACCGACATTTCTCCCACTGGACTCTGGCCGCCGGTCATGGCGACCGCTGAGTTGTAGAGGACCTTATAGGTGATGTTGGCCCCGCTGGCCACTGCGGCGCGCACCGCCAGGGACCCGGAATGGTCGAAGGTGCCGTCGCCGATGTTCTGCACGAAGTGGTCGCGGTCGATGAACGGTTCCATGCCCACCCACTGCAGGCCCTCGCCTCCCATCTGGCTGATGCCGGTGACGTGACCCACCTGGGAGTCATCCATCAGCAGAACCATGGTGTGGCAGCCGATGCCCGCGCCCACCAGTGAGTCACTCTCGGCAGGCTTGGTGGAGGAGTTGTGCGGGCAGCCGGAGCAGAAGTAGGGAGCCCGCTTCGCCGCCGGGGTCAGCGGCAGTGACAGACGGCCGTTGGGCGAGCCCGGAGAGACGTCGACGGCGGCGGTGCTCAGCCCGTGGGAGGGCAGCCTCCGAGCCAGCAGACGCTCCAGGGTGGAGGCGTCCAGCTCCCCGTAGGCCGGGATCAGCTCGGCGCCGTCGCTGTTTCGCTTGCCGGTGATCAGCGGAGCCTCAGCGGTGCCGTAGAGCGCGTCGCGCACTGCAGATTCGATGAAGGAGCGCTTCTCCTCAATGACCAGGACCTCATCGAGCCCGTCGGCGAACTCCGCGATGGTCGCTTCATCCATGGGCCAGGGCATACCGACTTTGAGCAGCCGGACGGGTGTGGAGCTCAGCGTGCTGAGGTCGATGCCGTGCCGGCCCAGCGCGGCGATGACCTCATGCCAGGTGCGTCCGGGAGCGACGATGCCCAGCGAGTCGCTGTCGGAGGCCCCGACGATCGTGTTCAGCCCGTTGAGGGCGCCGTACTCGCGTGCGATCCTCCATCGGGTGGTGACCATATCGCGCTCCAGCGGACCCAGCGTCGGCTGCAGCAGCCGACCGGTGGGGACGTGCTTCTTCGCCCCCTGCGGGATGCGGGGCCGAGGCTGCTGTGCCACAGAGTGCAGGTCTACGCTGGAGGACCCGTCGGCCACTGCGGTGACGATCTTCATCCCCACCCACAGCCCGCTGGCCCGGGAGAGTTCCACCGCGTGCTGGCCCATCTCCAGAACCTCTTGGCTGTCAGCGGGGTAGAGCACCGGCATGCCCAGATCTGCTAGGGCCAGCTCGGAGGCGCAGGGCACCGTGGAGGATTTCGCGGCCGGATCATCACCGACCAGCACGACTGCGCCGCCGTTGGGATGGGCGCCCATCAGGTTGCCGTGGCGCAGCGCGTCAGCGGCCCGGTCCAGGCCGGGGGCCTTGCCGTACCAGATCCCGACGACGCCGTCCCGGGTGGCGCCCTCCAGGGTCTGGACCAGTTGGGTCCCCTGGATGGCGGTGGCGCCGGACTCTTCATTGAGTCCGGGGCGGTGGTGGATGTCGTTGTCGTCGAGCAGCTCGCGGTGCCGGGCCAGCTCCAGGTCGTAGCCGGCCAACGGGGAGCCCTCGTATCCGGAGATGTAGGTGCCGACGTTCAGCCCGGTGGCCCGGTCGCGCCGATGCTGGTCCACCGGCAGCCGAGTCAGCGCTTGGATGCCGGTGAGCTGGACGATTCCGGAATTATCCGTATAGCGCGACTCCAACGGGGTGGGAGCCGGTTGTGACGGATTCTGCAGTTCGAGAGTCATGTCAGGCCTTGGGTCGCAGGTGCGTCATTGTGATCCCCATCATGGTGTTCTCTGAGCCAAAGATTCAATGACCGCTGCTTTGAACTGGGCCATTGGACTAGTCACAGCACGTTTTGTCGGGTTACAGTGACCAATGTGACATGTACCACACCTGCGGAAGGCGCTGATGAAGGCGATCGATGATTTGGATCTGCAGATCCTGCTGCTCTGCGTTGAGCAGCCCCGAGCCGGTATTCGTGAGTACGCACGGCAGCTGCAGGTGGCACGCGGAACGGTCCAGGCCCGTTTGGAGAACCTGCAGCGCAGGGGGATTTTTCACGGGTGGCAGCCGGTGATCGATCCGACGGCTCTGGGCTATGAGTCCAAGGCCTTCATTCGGCTGAATCTGGCGCAGGGGGTGTTGGATGAGGTGACTGAGCACCTGGTCGGGCTTCCGGAGGTGATGGAGGCAGACTCCACCACCGGAGACAGTGACATTCTCTGCGTGGTGGTCACGTCCAGCCCGCAGGATCTGGAGGAGGCGATCCAACGGATCCTGGCGATCCCGGGCGTGCATCGGACCCGAACTGAGACCGTTCTGCGGCAGCGGATCCCGGCCCGAACGCGGCCGCTGCTGCAGTCGCTGCGCCGTGCGCTCGCCGCCGAGGCTGCCGGACAGAGCCTCCAGCCCCACAGTGCCGGGCCGGCACCATCGACGCTCACCTCATGAATTTGGCGGCGGAGCCGAAGTCCGCAGCCCAGTCGATCTTGCGCTGCTGGGCGGCACTGAGTCCAGCCGGCAGGGCGGCCAGGCTGAACCAGCCGACGTCGCGGGATTCATCATCGTTGACCCTCGGGGTCCCGCAGACCCACTCGAACTCCATGACGCTGTCCAGGTAGCGGCAGTTGTCACCGTTGGCATAGGTGACCAGCGGCATCGTCCACACTCCGGCCAGCCTGACCGCACGAGCGATCACCGAGGTCTCCTCCTGAACTTCGCGCACCCCTGCCGGGGCGGGGTCCTCACCCAGCTCAAGAATGCCGGAGGTGACGGTCCACTCTTCGTTGTCGCTGCGCTGCACCAGCAGGACCTGCGGCACAGCCAGTGCTGCGCCGTCGTCGTCATGGTGTTTGACCACGACTGCGCTGACTCCGGGCAGCCACATTTCTTGGGTGTCGATGCTGCGGCGCAGATCCTTCACGAACTCCGGGGTAGGCATAGCCTCACCTTAGGCCAGGGCGGGGCGATGAGTTGAAGAGATCAGCTGAAGATCAGGGCCAGGGCGGTGCCCATGATCAGAAACGGGCCGAAGGCGATGCGGCTGGTGGATGCGGCCCGCCGGCTCAGCAGCAGACCGATCGAGACCACCCCGCCCAGCACGAAGGAGAGTGCCAGTCCGGCGGCGAAGGTGCCCCAGCCCAAGAACCCGGTGTACATGCCCAGCACGACGGCGAGCTTGGCATCCCCCATCCCCACCGCAGGCGGATGGATCAGCGCCACCAGCAGGAACAGCAGGCCCCATCCCAGGCCTGCGGCCACGGCCCGGCCCAGGCCTGCCGCGTCGGTGAGCAGAAACGCGGTCAGCACCAGCAGCCCGAAGGTGATGGCCGCCCAGGGGTAGACGATCCGGTTGGGCAGCCGGTGCTCGCGGACGTCGATGAACCCCAACGCCGTCCCACACACCGCGAAGACCGCGCCGCCGCCCAGCAGCAGCACCGCCGCCACCATGTGGGCAGCCGAGCCGGAGGTGAGCAGCTCACCGATCATCGAGATCACAGCTCCCAGCCTAAGGAGAGTGGGCCGCCGCGGGAAGGGCGGTCTACAGCTGGCCGACCTGGGAGACCAGGTCCGCTCGGCCCTCGGCCAGCCGGTAGGTCACCCCCACGACGGCGGTCCGGCCATCGGCGACGGCGTCGTGGAGCACCCTGGACTGATCGATCATGCGCTCGGTGGTCTGTTTGACGTGCTCGACCACCGTCTCGTTCACCGTGTCCGCCCCGTCCCGCTGGGCGGCGAGCACAGAGGGCAGGATGCGCTCCACCAGGTCCCGGACGTAGCCAGCAGGCAGCTGCCCGGTTGTGGACGACTCCAGGGCTGCGGTCACGGCGCCGCAGGAGTCGTGGCCGAGCACCACGATCAGCGGCACCTGCAGCGAATCCACACTGAACTCCAAGGAGCCCAGCACGGCGTCGTCGATCACCTGACCGGCAGTGCGGACGACGAACACGTCACCGAGGCCGACGTCGAAGATGATTTCGGCCGCCAGCCGGGAGTCGGAGCAGCCGAAGATCACTGCGATCGGATGCTGGGACTCGGTCAGTGAGGAGCGCCGGGCGGCATTCTGGTTCGGGTGGGCCACATCTCCGCTGACGAACCGATCATTGCCGGCCTGCAGCAGGCGCCAGGCCTCAGCGGGGCTGGGCTGGAGGGGAGTGCTGGTGCTCGTGTCAGCCACTGTGGGTCTCCTAGGGGTTGTCGTTGTCGGCGGCATCGGAGACCTCGCGTCCCAGCGAGTCGATGATCGCTTCCATGGCAAGATCGAACTCCGCATCACCGGCATCACCGCTGATGACCACAGTGGTGCCGTCGCGTTCATTGTTCTGCCCCTCGAGCACGTAGTAGCGGCGGTCCTCCTGCTGGTGGGTCCGGAAGTCCAGTCCCGCTATGGTGGTGGTGCCGGTCTGTGGGGCTTGGTCGACCTCTGCGTTCACCCAAGCCGCGTTGGCGTCGTCGGTCTGGGCGAAGCCCACAAAGTCGACCGCCTCGGTGGTGTAGCCGACCTCCCAGACGTCGACGCCGAATTCGGTTCGAGTCTCCCAGCGGGCATAGTTGGCAGACCATTCCGCCGGCACATCGGGGGAGAGGGGCGAGTATTCGGCCACATCGTCTGCCCAGGAGGCCGCCTGCGGAACGTCTTCGTCGCGGGTGTAGGTGACATCCGGCTCCGGGTTCATGAACCATATCGCCGCGAGTATCGCCACCAGTACGCCCATGGTGATGACCATGCCCATCATGGGGGTCAGCAGCCGCTTGGCCTGCGACTGCGTCAGCTGGGGTGTGGGCGCGTCGTCGGCGCCCTCGTTCTGCGCGCGGGTCCCCACAGCGTCCTCGTCGGCCAGGGGTGCGCGGGCAGTCTCAGGTTTCTGATCGGTCACACTGTGCATTGTCTCATCACTGCTGGGTTCTCATGACGGCCGGGTACGGCTGCGAGGACTGTCGCCGTCGAATCATGTGCGATGCGCATCACTGGACCCTCCTACAATGAGGGTATGGAAATTCAGCAGGCCAGAGGGTTCGTCGCCGTGGCAGAGGAGCTGCACTTCGGGCGGGCCTCGGACCGGCTTCGCCTGACGCAGTCGGCCCTGAGCCGGTCGCTGGCCCAGCTGGAGCGGTCGCTGGGCTCCAAGCTGGTCGAGCGCACCACCCGTTCAGCGGAGCTGACCCCGGCGGGGGAGGCGCTGCTGCCGCATGCCCGTGAGATCATCACGTTGGCTGATCGGTGCGCAGACATCGTCAGCGAGGCGGCGCAGGGGCGCACCGGCAGAGTCCGCCTGGGGTTCGCCAGTGCCTCGACCAATCACATTGTGGGGTCGCTGGCCCGTGAGATTCGCCGTCGGCTGCCCGGGCTCCGCCTGGAGCTGGAGTCCTCGGCCCTGTCCCACCGGGGCCTGGAACAGATCCTGGAGGGCAGTCTCGACATAGCCCTGGGACGCTGGGACCTGCTGCCGGCTGAGGTCGCTTCCCGGGTGGTCACCCACGAGGAGCTGGTGCTCGCGCTGCCTCAGGGTCACCCGATGGCCACACGGGCCAAGGTGTCGTTGAAGGAGCTGGAGCGCGACAGCTGGATCACCCTGCCCTCCGGGCCCGGAGCCGCCCTGCCGCAGCGGCTGCATATGTTGGCCGCCAAGGTCGGGTTCGTCCCGCGGATCACCCAGATTGCGCCGGACTCGACGACGTCGCTGGTGCTGGTCGCCTCGGGCTTCGGCGTGGCGATGACCCAGTCCAGTGTGCAGCAGCACATCTACGCCCCCGGAGTGGTGTTTCGCCCCATTGCGGAGTCGCCGCCGCCGCTTCCGGTGCGGCTGGTCTGGAGGAGGGAGGATCCCAGCCCGGCTCTGGCAGAGGTCATCGACGTCGCCGAAGCCCTGTACCCGGTGCGCGGCAGTCAGGCGAGAAGCGTCAGAGATTGATGAGCGTTTCGCAACAAAGGGGCATCCGAGCCCTGCGGTGCGCAGAATAGAAGAGTAGGCCGAAACCCTGACCAAAGAGAGACTCACATGCCGAAACACCCCACAGACCTGCTGAACATCGAGTCCCACTTCACCGCTGAGGAACTCGAGGTCAGGGACCGTACAGCTGACTTCGTCGATCGTCGGATCCGCCCGAACATCGGCACCTGGTACGAGAACGCCGTACTGCCCGTGGAGCTCATCGGCGAGATGGCCCAGCTGGGGCTGTTCGGCATGCACCTGCATGGCTACGGCTGTGCCGGTCGCAGCGCCACCGAATATGGGCTGGCCATGCAGGAGATGGAAGCAGGAGACTCCGGGCTGCGCACTGTGGTCTCAGTCCAGGGGTCCTTGGCGATGTCGGCGATCTATAAGAACGGTTCCGAGGAGCAGAAGAATCAGTGGTTGCCGAAGATGGCCGCCGGCGAGGTCATCGGGGCCTTCGGGCTGACCGAGCCTACTGCCGGGTCCGACCCCTCGTCGATGGCCACCACTGCGCGCAGGGATGGCGATGAGTGGGTGCTCAACGGGCAGAAGCGTTGGATCGGGTTGGCCAGCATCGCCCAGATTGTCATCATCTGGGCCAAGGCGCCCACTGAAGGAGCGGACGGCGAGATCACCGAGAAGGTCCGCGGCTTCATCGTTCCCACCGACACCGCCGGCTTCACTGTCTCCGACATCGAGCAGAAGCTCTCCATGCGTGCCTCCCTGCAGTGCGACATCACCATGGAGGAAGTCCGGCTGCCAGCAGACGCCATCCTGCCGAACAACCCCGGACTGCGCGGACCCTTCGCCTGCCTGTCAGAGGCGCGCTACGGCATCGCCTGGGGTGCAATGGGCGCAGCCCGCGACTCCATTGAGGCGGCACTTGAGTACGCCTCAGCGCGCCAGCAGTTCGACCGCCCGCTCTCCGGCTACCAGCTGACGCAGAAGAAGCTCACCGATATGACGGTGGAGCTGAACAAAGGCCAGCTGATCTCTCTGCAGCTGGGCCGGGCCAAGGATGCCGGCACCCTGGAGGACCACATGATCTCGGTCGGCAAGCTCAACAACTGCCGGCAGGCCATCGAGATCTGCCGCGAAGCGCGCACCATTCTCGGCGGCAACGGCATCACCACCGACTACTCACCCTTGCGGCATGCGAATAATCTGGAGTCAGTGCGCACCTATGAAGGTACGGACGAAGTCCACACGCTGATCATCGGTCACCGACTCACCGGTGAGCCCGCATTCCGGTGATCAGCCCGCCACAAGGGATAGGGAACTTGAGGAGACTATGGAACTGACCCAAGCAAGTGTCATCATCACCGGCGGTGCCTCAGGGCTCGGCGCAGCCACCGCCCGCACGCTCCACGACGCCGGGGCGCACGTGGTGGTCGTGGACCTGCCAGACGCCGAAGGGCAGGACACGCGAGCTCAGGCGGTGGCCAGCATCGGAGAGCGGGCGCACTTTCACCCCGGAGACGTCACCGACCCCCAGACTGCGGCCGAGGCGGTCGAGGCCGCCCAGAAGCTGGGGACGCTGCGGGTGATGGTCAACTGCGCCGGTGTGGCCACACCGGGCAAACTGGTGGGCCGCAGCGGCCCGCTGGACTTGGACACGTTCAACAAGGTGCTGGCGATCAACACCAGCGGCACCTTGAACTTCATGGCGCAGGCCGCGGCAGCGATGAAATCCAATGAGCTCACCGGTGAGGACCGCGGCGTGGTCATCAACACCGCCTCGGTGGCGGCCTTCGAGGGGCAGATCGGACAGATCGCCTATGCCGCATCCAAGGGGGCGGTGGCTTCAATGACCCTGCCGGCGGCCCGTGAGCTGGCCTCCAGCGCCGTTCGGGTGGTGACCATCGCACCGGGGCTGTTCCAGACGCCGATGATGGCCGGGCTGCCCGATGCGGCCCGTGAGGCGCTGCAGGCCAAGACCCTTCACCCGCCGCGGCTGGGCAATGCCGAGGACTACGCGCTGATGGTCAGTCAGGTGCTGGCCAATCCGATGCTCAACGGTGAGGTGATCCGCCTCGACGGAGCCGTGCGGCTGGAGCCCCGGTGACTTTTTCTGCTGCAGGGGCCTCGGGTAATACTTTAGTTGGGTGGGTGGTCTTCGGGTGCATGGAGATGGATAACTGCACCTCCGGTTTTGTGGTGCAGAACGCCATCACGGGCGGACTGTACGTGTAGGGTCCGGCGGAAAGTGGTACTTGGCACATGGGAGGGGTCCAGGCGTTGTTAGCTCCCGTCACCGGACAAGTCACCGGACCACCTATACGGACACCCCCTGCCCACGTGATTTCAAGGCTGCTGGTCAGCGGCGGGTGTGTTCGGTGGGGGTCCTTGAACGGCCGCAGGGGAAATCCTAAAGTTATCGCCGATCATCGCCTCGTTCACTCCGGTGGTCTTCCTGTCGCCTGCGGAACATACGGATTGGGGGTATCTGCCGAAGGCCTTGCCGGCGTGCACTTTCTGGTAGCTACGCGACGATTCGGTGATGAAGCAGTCAGGAACACTCCAGGTCCGCGTAGGTCTCGATGATGCGGGTCGGGGCATCTGGGAAACCAGCCTCGTCCAGCCCGGAACGCACTTTCTCCCTCACTGTCTCGATATAGGCGTAGCCTTCCAGCTTTTTGGCAGGAATCTCCTGGTGGCGGGACTGGGCATTGAGCAGTGTTTCCTCCCACTCCGCGATGTCCGTGGCAGAAACCGTCGACTCGCGCAGCGCACGTTCCGCCGCAGCCGATGCCTCGCCGGAAACATCTTGGACGAGCGGTTCGAGCCACCACTGGGCAGTGCACTCTCCTCCGTCAACCGGAAAAGTCTCCACGCGATCCGGTTCGCCGCGTGCGGAGCCGCAACCCGTCAGAGCCACGACCCATGCCAAGGAAAGTGCCAGGAATAACCTGTTCTCCGCCATGGCCTCACCGTACTACCGTGTACTTTTACACTCGGCGCAGCCAGGCGAGGGTCGGTTAGTTGTCATGCCTCATGTATCGGGATGAATGCTGGTCGCGTCTGGCTGGCACCCATTGAAGTGGTGTGGCTTGCGCGACGGCGCACGGTCACCTCAATTCACAGCGTGCCGCAAGAGGATCGACTAACGGGGCAAAGGTGGTGTGGAAGACCATGCGTCGATTTCAGCCGAGGTGGCGGAGCTAACGTTCAGGTTCCTCAAGGAAAAGCCGCCAGTTTTGTACGAGGTTGAGGTCATCGTAGGAAGCCTCTCGGATGCCCCAGGGGCCGACCTCGAGTAGGTCAGCCTCAGGAAATGTCGCCAGAATCGGTGAGTGCGTTGAGAGCACAACCTGCGATCCTTGCGCCTGGAGCTGGCGTAGCAGGGCAATCAGGGTCAGACAGTCTGAAAAGGACAGTGCCGACTCTGGCTCATCCAGAATCCAGAGACCGTGAATGCCCGATCGTGAACTTAGGAAGTCCAAGAACGCTTCACCATGACTGTGTTCATGCAGATTGGTCGGGCCGATCGTCTCTAGATAACTGAAGTGGCCATGCAGAGTCTCTGCCCGCAGAAAGACCCCCGCTTGGAGGCGCCTGGGCCACGTATCAGTTGAAGATGGTCGGCGAGGCCCGATTCCATTGGACGGGTTTCATGCATTGCGTTATGGGCGCCCCCCTCGGGATTGAGACCGAAAGCTGCGGCCAGCACTTCGACCACCGTTGATTTCCCCATCCCGTTGTCCCCGACGAGAACGGTGATGGGGCCAAGATCCAGACCAGCGTCGAGGATCTACTGTATCGGCGCGAGCGTGGCCGGCCAACTGCCCGATCTAAGGGAGCCGCTGGGTGCTCTTCGAGCCGTCCAACCGGCAACATGCTCGTGGCCACCAGGCGCCTAGCCTCTCAGGCTGCCCCAGCCGCCGATCGGTTATCGGTCAGTCGGTGATTCAAGCCAGCATTGCACTAACTGCAACGATGCCAACAGTGCACGGCGAGGTTAGTACACTTTGCGGCGGTGGCCGACCCGGAGCGCTAGTACAGTCAGGGTCTCGTCAGTGATCTGGGCGAGAATACGATAATCTCCGACGCGGTAACGCCACACGCCGGCGTGGTTGGCGGTCAGCCGTTTACCGCGTTGTCGCGGATCATCGAGCTGTTCGATTGCTTCGAGGTAGGCTATCACGCGACGTTGGACAGCACGGTCGAGCTTCCTATAGTCACGATCAAAATCTTCGGTAGTCTCAACCTGCCATTGCGACATCAGTGCTGCGTTGCCGCCTTCAGCTGGCTCAACGGCCTACTACGACGGCCGCCTTTCTCGAAAGCATCGATGGCAGCATCGGCATCAAATGCATCCTCGAGCTCTGCCAAATACTCATGAAGCGCAGTTCGTACATAAAAACTCTTGGAACGTCCGGTGCGCTGGGCAAGATCATCTAGACGTGTTTCTTCATCGGGAGTGAGTCGGATCGAGATAGTCATCGGGCACCCTTCTAATCGTCGTAAGACAAGTTTACACCCATTGCCACTTGAGGCACCAGGCGGTTTGTACCGTGCTGTGCCCATTTGGGATGGCGCGGCGGATGAGGGGATCTCTGCAAATCAGACCGCTGCTTCCGGTTTATCGGGGCTTAGATGCGGCGGACGTTTTGTGCTTGGCCGGACATGTACAGGGCAAGGAAACATTCCCGATCGTCAGAGAGCGCAGCATGGCTTGGCCCCCAGAAACCAATCATCAGCAGGACGATGCCGATACTTCCCTTGAGGGACGACTAACCCGTTCCGCCCCCTCTGGTACAACGGCTACACACGAACTTGAGGAGGAAGTGATTCGTCTGGCTGCTCGGACCCGTCAGGAGGCAAGCGGGCGACGTCGTACTGGACGTCTACGTTTATCACGAGGGGCGGCTGTCGGGTTGGCCGCTTGTGTGCTACTTGGCGGCGGTGCTGCTGCGGTGGCCGTGGTGGAACTGCGCAGTTACTGGTCAGACCGAGATACCGAGCCCCACGCAAGCTACAGTTTCGAACTGCCCAGCGGTGCCGAATGTGAAGTGGAGAGCACATGACGCACTGACAGTTTAAACAAGGCGACGATGAATCACTGTTCCACTGGTGTTTGAGACACCTGAGGAGGCCGCGTATGAGCTACTAGACCGAAGGGGCTCTGTCCGGCGGGCTCATTGTGTTGCTCATGGGCGCTCGGCCCACACGCCAGTGATTCTGAAGTGTCCAAGCATGGGTTTCGACTGACGCGTAATCACCTGGATATACACAAGTCTCGCGACCTCCTCGAACCCGCCACGTGCTCTCCTGACCACCACCGGCGTCCCGCTGAGGGGTCCCTCCCCGGACGCACGAGGGCTGAGGTATGAACGCACTGCTAAGCGGTGCGCGCCGTCGCCATACCATGCTGGTATGATATCGGTATGTCCGTGCAGATGACGATTCGAATTGACGACGACCTGGCCGCCTTTATCGACCAGGCCACCAAGGTTGGCGAGGGTAGTCGCGCCGACGTGATCAACCGCGCGATCAAGAGGGAAGTTCGGCGACGCGCGGCCCAACGGGACGCGCAGATATACGCCTCTGACGCTGACCCCGATCTGGAGACCGACGCCTATGCGGCATGGGCCGCGAAAAATGCCAACAAGGTGTGGTCGGAACTCGACTGATGCATCCGATCTGGCTGGCTCAACTCGACAAGACCCGCCCGGTGTTGGTGCTCACCCGCGAAGAGGTGAGGGCCGCACGCGACCTGGTCACGGTCGCACCGATCACCAGCACAGTGCGAGGTTTGAGCAGCGAAGTGGTCGTTGGGCGACGCAACGGACTTGACCACGAGTCTGTGGTCAACCTGGACTCTATCGCCACAGTTCCACGGAAGGTATTGGTGCGCCCCCTCGGCGGGCTTCTGGAGGAACAAGAGTATGACTTAACAAGAGCGTTCCAGGAAGCATTTGACCTGGCAGACTGACAGGCAAACATCGAGAATGAGGCCCCCTCAAGGCGACTGCGCTGCTGGGGTGCAATTCTGGCGATCGCATATGCCCAGGCGCATCGGGAATGGGTGCGGGGCGGGCTCAAACACGGCCTGGGCCTGGTTCCCTTCGAAGGGCGCGCCTGAATCGGATGGCACCATCATCTCACCCTGGTCACCGCCGCTCACCTGTTGCCCCTACTGCCAACGCGCCGGACCAACCTCACAAAATACTACCGGCCGGCCGGCACAGATATGCTGAGGGTCAAAGCCGATACGACGCTCAGCTGAAGAACCCGGACCCAAAGGTGGATCATGCCGACTGCAGACAACGCACACCACGACGACGACCAGGACTTCTCGCAGCTGAACCCGCGGCTGGCGGTGGGCGACTCCGAACCGGACCGCAACCTCGCCCTGGAGCTGGTGCGTGTCACCGAGGCCGCAGCCATCGCTGGCGGCGCCTGGGTCGGCAAGGGAGACAAGAACGGAGCCGACGGAGCGGCTGTGGATGCGATGCGTTCGCTGCTGGACACGGTGAACCTCAACGGCGTCGTCGTCATCGGTGAAGGCGAGAAGGACGAAGCCCCGATGCTCTTCAACGGGGAGCGGGTCGGCAACGGCGCGGGCCCTGAGGCCGACGTCGCCGTGGACCCGATCGACGGCACCCGGCTGACGGCACTGGGCTACAACAATGCGCTCAGCGTGCTGGCGGTCGCCGAGCGCAGCTCCATGCTGGACCCCTCGGCGGTGTTCTACATGGAGAAGCTGGTCACCGGCCCCGAGGCCGCCGATGTGGTCGACCTGCGGCTGTCGGTGAAGGAGAACCTGCAGCTGATCGCCAAGGCCACCCACAAGAGCATCGACCAGCTCAACGTCTGCGTGCTGGACCGGCCGCGGCACAACCAGCTGGTCGAGGAGATCCGCGAGGCCGGTGCCCGGACCCGGTTCATCATGGACGGCGACGTCGCCGGCGCGATCGCAGCAGCCAGTGAGGGCTCCGACGTCGATGTGCTCATGGGAACCGGAGGCACCCCGGAGGGCATCGTGACCGCGTGTGCGATCCGGGCCATCGGTGGGGTGATCCAGGGCCGGCTGGCCCCGATCGACGACGAGGAGAAGCAGCGGGCCATCGACGCCGGACACGACGTGACCCAGATTCTGCGCACCGAAGACATGGTCACCAGCGACAACTGCTACTTCGCCGCCACTGGGATCACCGACGGCGACCTGCTGCGCGGGGTGCGGTACCGCGGCGACCGAGTATGGACCCAGTCGATGGTGACCCGGTCCAAGTCCGGCACCGTGCGCATGGTCGAAGCCGAGCACCGCCACCGCAAATGGGAGACCTACACTGGGTAGGACGCGTGCTGGGTAGGGCACGCACGTGAACCCAGCCCTGCGGGGAGCGCCGGCCAGGTGGGAGGGAACAGCCAGGTGAAAGAAGGCAGCGACGCGATGACTGACCGCGACCAGGTCCTTGTGTACGGAGCCGACTGGTGCCGCGACTTTCGCCGCACCAGGCAGCAGCTCACCGAGCTGGACGTTGACTTCGACTGCATCGACACTGACGCCGATGCGCAGGCTGCCCAGCGGGCCCAGCAGATCTCGGACAGCACGAAAATCCCGGTAGTGGTCTACCCCGACGGCGGGCATCAGGTCGAGCCCAGCAACGATGAGGTCGAGGAGAAGCTGCGCGGGCTGTCGATCATCTGAGCCGATACTGCTGCCGCTTATCGCGGAGGCGGACGACCACTCCGCGGGCGGCCAGCTCATCGCGGCGGGCCTGTGCCTCTCCGGTTCTGTTGTCGGCAAGCGCTCGGCTGCGGGCCCGCAGAAGCTGGTGCACTGGTTCGGCCAAGTCTGGGCTGCGGTCCACCCAGTCGCAGAAGTCGCCCTCGCGCGGATCCTGCGCACCGACCCAGGGATACCCGAAGCCGTTCAGCGCTTCGGAGAGCCTGCCGGCGAGACTGTTGTCGGACGCAGTGCGTGAGAGCTCCATCGAATCGCCGTCGACCAGCACCAGTTCGTCCTTGTCCAGAAAAATCTCGGCGATCTCCTCCCGACCAAAGACCGCTGCGGAGTCCCCGCTCTCCACCCGCACAGCCTGAGGATCGATCACCACGCGGCCGACCTCGTCATTCCAGATGGAGAAGACGATCCATCCCACCACCGCACCGGCGATCGTCAGCAGCGGTGCCGACCAGATGAGTGGAAGCTGATCGATGAGGCGCAGCGGCGCCGGTGCGGTGTCGATCCGATCCAGCAGCCAGGAGACCACCGGCCCCACCAACAGCGCGACGACGAGCCCGATGCCGGCCCCGACCGCAGCGAAGGCCGGGGCGAGCTTGGAATCGACCGTCACCGTGATACTCGACTCGGACATCGTGGCGGGCTCCTTCAATCTGTCGTGGCCTCGACGGCGGCGGATTGCGTCGATGGGGCAGAGACATAGTACCCTAAAACCGAGCGCTCGATCTATTAATTGGGGGAGGGGATTCTGTGGCACGCACGGTCGACCCCGCGAAGTACGCGGCGAAGCGGCAGCACATACTCGACTGCGCCGCCGTCCTCTTTGCCCAGCAGGGGTATGAGCGCACCACGACCTCCCAGCTGTGTGCACGGGCCGGCATCAGCCCCGGCAACCTCTATCACTACTTCGCGGGCAAGAAGCAGGTGTTCCTGGCAGTGCTCACTCAGGACGAGCACGACACGCATGCGCTGCTGGATCGGCTCACCCAAGAGGCTGCGCCGCTGGAGGCTCTGATCAGCTTTGTCCTTCATCTGGCCCGGCCCGCCACAGCTGATCCGATCGTGCCCAAGCTCGTGCTGGAGGCGATGCTTCAGGCCCATCGTGACCCGGAGGTCGGTGCGGAGCTGGCCAGGGTCGACGACGACGAGATGCGGGGTCTGCGAGTTCTGCTGAGCAGGGCAGTGCAGGCAGGAGAGGCCGACCCGGCTTTGGACGCCGACGACGCCGCAGCCTGGATCAGCGCCCTGGTCAGCGCCGTGTATCTGCAGACTGCCTTAGCGCCGGACTTCGACGCCGCCCAGCAGCTCGCCAACCTGACCAGAACCGTGCGGGCCTTCCTGCGCGAGGCCTGAGCCGATAACTTGGCACCATGGACGCAGACTGGATTGAGCACCGGCGCGAGGACGGCGAACGCCTCGGTTGGATACGCATGGTGGGGGAGCAGTTCATCGCCGTCGATGTGCTCGGCCGCGAGATCACCGGAGAGGTCGACTGGCTTGAGGCCGAGGAGACTCTCGACGAACGCGGACTCGGCTTCCTTGCTGAGAGGTGGCTGTTCGACTCCCCTGTTCGGGGAACCGTCTTCGTGCGCATCGTCGAAGCCAGCCCCGCTGGTGTACGCGTGCGGGAGGACGACTTCGGGGCGGCAGCCGCTGCTGGTGCCGAGGTCCAGGACCACGACCTGCCCTTCCCCGCACCAGCCACGCTGCGGCCCGGCGGCTGAGCCTGCCTTCAGGGGGCTGAGCGGGCACAGCAGGTTTGGCCAGGAACGGCTGAGCGGTTATACCTTTGAACGCATGAGCAACCCCTCCGCAGTCAAGGCGCACTCCACCGCCGGCATCGAAGAGACCACCGGCATCACGTGGTACGACTGGGTTACACTGCTCGACGACGCCGGGGCAGAGAACCTCACCCACGCCGAAATCGCGGTGCTCAGCCACCAGAACATGCCCGCCCACGTCACCAATGCTGGGTGGTGGGCCCAGGGGGTGGCTATCGCCTATGAGCATCAGAAGGGCCTGCGTGTGCCCGGTCAGGCAAGCGACGGGAAGTTCTCCGCATCCGTGTCCAAGACCTACCCCGGTGACAAGGACGCAGCCTTCGCCCGGTGGATGGAGGTCGTTGCCTCCGCCGAACAGTTCGGCGATGTCCCGCTTCAAGAGGATCCCACCACCTCCTCCACGGAGAAGTGGCGGTACTGGCGGGCGAAGCTGGCAGACGGCACCCGCGTCGCGGTCACCGTCTCTGATAAGCCCGGGGGCAAGTCCACAGTGGCCGTGCAGCACTCAAAGCTTGAGTCCGCGGAGCTGATCGGCCCGTGGAAGGCAGTGTGGAAAGATGTCCTCGCCCAGCTGCAGGAGCCGCCGACCTGATGAGCGCCTCAGGGTTTCATTGAGGACCGGTGCATCATTGGATCTCAGCATCCGGTGGCCCCACACTGTACTGCTGGGCGGAGTCCACCGATTCGACGCCAGCCACGGCGCTCAGTCTGCTGTGAACAGTTCCTTCATCGCTGCCGACTGTTCCAGCACGGCCGGTGATCTGACCGAGGATGCCCAGCACCTGCTCCACTTGAAGTCCGGCGGCCTCAAGCTCACCGATGACCGTATCGATCTGGTCCCGGTGATCATCGCGGACCGTGACGATCCATTGCTGCCTGGCCATCGTTCAGCCTCCCCGGGCACAGCTCATGACGCACACTCTGCTCACGAGGCCCACCCCACCGGCACGCGCGCCAAGCCAGCACCGACGTCCAGATCGTCCTGGCCCTGCAGGGTGGAGGCGTGGCCGGTCAGCTGCTGCCACAGGTCTTCGCCGCGGGCACCGGTGGCGCCGCAGATCAGTGCGGCAATGCCGGAGACGTGCGGGGTGGCCATGGAGGTGCCGCTGATCCGCCGGTAGTGCTCATCTCCGATCCAGGCGGAGTGCACATCCACGCCCGGGGCGGCGATGTCCACCTCGCCGCCGTCGTGCGGTGAGGACCGGGCAGAGAAGTCCGCTGTGCGAAGCTGCGAGTCCACGGCGGCCACCGCCATCACGTGGGGGCTGTTGGCCGGGGCGCCGACAAACCCGTAGTCGCCGGCACTGCGCTGGGCATTGTTTCCGGCAGCGGCGATGATCAGCGAACCGCGCTCCAGTGCCCGACGCCCGGCAGCCACGTAGGGCGGGTGGATCTCACGCACGTCGGCTCCCAGCGACATGGAGATGATCTGACAATCGTGCTGCAGCGCCCAGTCGATGCCGGCCAGGATCGTGGCGTCAGAGCCCGAACCGTCAGCGCCGAGAACCTTTCCCGAGTAGATCTCCGCCTCGGCACCGACGCCGTAGCCGGGACCTTCTGCCGGCGTCCACGGGCCGCAGGCAGTTCCCACGCAGTGGGTGCCGTGCCCGTGGGCGTCGGTCGGGTCCTCACCCTCGACGAAGGACTCCGTGACAGCGGCCCGGGACCCGAAGTCGCGGTGGTCGGGGTCGAAGCCGGTGTCCAGTATCGCCACCCGCACACCAGCGCCTGCCTGCCCGGCCTGCTGCGCGGCAGTGATCTCCACCGCCTGCAGCCCCCAGGTCAGCTCGGCGGTGTCGGTCAGTTGGGCAGGGCCTGGGCCCTCAGTGATGGCGTAGTAGGTCAGCTCCGGGCGGAAGCTCATCGGCACCCGGCGTTCTCGGCATTTGATGTTCAGCAGGTCCAACTGATCACTCTGCGCGTCCACCACACCGATCCCCAGCCGTGGAAAGTACATCAGCGTGGACAGCCCCTCGGCACTGAGCAGCCCGGGGGCCTCCTCTTCCAGTACAGCCGGTCCGGAGGTGTCGAACGTCACTACGTAGCGTGCCATGCTGCCCACTCCTGCGTCGGGGAACCTTGGTGCCATGGTACCGGCAGAACCTGCGCGCCAGCCTCGTAATCCAGCCGCGCAAAATAAGGGCGGCAGGATTGTGATGGTGTGGTGATTTACCGATTGCCCAAGCCGGTGCCACATAATGGGGGACTGTGAGCGCACACCCTTCCACCCCACCGAGAGTCGGGGTCCTCGGCGACGGCCAGCTGGCCCGCATGATGTCCCCGGCCGCCACCCACCTCGGTCTCGAGCTCCATCTGCTCGCCGCCAGTCCCGCAGCCTCTGCCGCGCAGGTCATCGCCAGGACCACCATCGGCGACTACCGAAACGTCAAGGACGTGCTGGCCTTCGCCGCACGCCTGGACGTGGTCACCTTCGACCATGAGCACGTGCCTGCCGAAGTGCTCAACGCGCTCGCCGAGGCCGGCATCACCATGCAGCCCACCCCACAGGCGCTCGTCTACGCCCAGGACAAGCTGGCGATGCGCGGCGTCGTCGACGATTGTGGTCTGCCCAATCCCCGCTGGAGGCACGTGCACGCCCTTCAGGAGCTGACAAGCTTCGGCGACTCCGCCGGGTGGCCGGTGGTTCTGAAAACGCCCCGCGGCGGCTATGACGGCAAAGGCGTGATGATCATCGACGACGCCGCAGCCGCCGACGCGACCGAGGTCGCCGACTGGTTCAGCCGAGCCGCCGAGTCCGGCACCGGACTGTTGGCCGAACAGAAGGTCCCCTTCACCCGTGAGCTCTCCGCCCAGGTGGCCCGCAGCGCCTCCGGGGAAGTCGCCGCCTATCCGGTGGTGGAGTCCACCCAGACCAACGGCGTCTGCGATGAGGTGATCGCCCCGGCCCCGCACACCTCCCAAGCCCATCTGGCTGAGGCCGAACGCATCGCACGCACTATCGCCGAGACGCTGGGGGTGACCGGAATGCTCGCCGTGGAGCTCTTTGAGATCGCCGAGGACGACGCTCACCGCGGCACCCCGGCGGGCATCTACGTCAACGAACTGGCCATGCGCCCGCACAACTCCGGGCACTGGAGCATGGACGGCTGCGTCACCAGCCAGTTCGAACAGCACCTGCGCGCCGTGCTGAACCTTCCCCTGGGTGCCACCGCAGTGACCGGCGGCGCCGGGGGATATGCGGTGATGAAGAACCTGCTCGGCGGCAGCAACCAGAACCTCCATGCGGCCGTGCCCGAGGCCATGCGCCGCAGCGCCGACTGCAAGATCCACCTCTACGGCAAGGAGCCCACACCGGGTCGCAAAATCGGTCACGTCAACGTCCTCAGTCACACCAACAGGCCCGACGACACAGACGACGCCGAGGCGCGGCTGCAGGCCGCACGCGATGCCGCTGCCGAGGCGGCCGCCATCATGGTGGAAGGATCAGCCCAATGAGCCCATCGAACACGCCCCTGGTCGGCCTGGTCATGGGATCAGACTCCGACTGGCCGGTGATGAAGGCAGCCGCCCAGGCGCTTGAGGAGTTCGGCATCAGCTTCGAAGTCGACGTCGTCTCCGCCCACCGGATGCCCGAGGAGATGATCAGCTACGGCAAGCAGGCGCATCAGCGCGGGCTGCGAGTGATCATCGCCGGTGCCGGGGGAGCGGCCCACCTGCCGGGCATGCTCGCCGCAGTCACCCCGCTGCCGGTGATCGGGGTTCCGGTGCCGCTGAAGCACTTCGACGGTATGGACTCGCTGCTCTCCATCGTCCAAATGCCGGCCGGGGTGCCGGTGGCCACCGTCTCGGTGGCCGGTGCGCGCAACGCCGGGCTGCTGGCGGTGCGCACCCTCGCCGCAGGCTCCGATGAGCACGCCGGGCTCCTGCGCGATAAGCTGGTGGACTTTCAGACGGAGCTCGCCTCCGCAGCCCACGCCAAGGGCGAGGCGCTGCGCACCGAGGCCGCTCACTGGCCCACCCACATCCCACCCACATCCCACACACCCCCCGACGACGGCGGAGCTCAGCAGCTGCAGTGACCACACCGACCATCAGCTACCACCAGTTCCGTGCCGAGCACGATGTGGTCCGCGATCCCCGCCGGGCCAGTCAGCGCGACCGCAGCCGCCGCGCCGTCATCCTGACCCTGCTCACCCTCTTTCTACCCGGCGGAGCCCAAACCACCGCCGGTTCGCGCAAGCTGGGCCGGTTCGCGCTGGCGGTCACCATCGGATGCTGGTTCGTGCTGCTGCTGGGCCTGATCATGTTCTTCACGCTGCGCTCTGTGCTGCTGAGCGCACTGACCCAACCGTTCCTCATGTGGGTGGGCTCAGTGGTGCTGGCAGCACTGGCCATCGGATGGCTCATCCTCTGGGTGGACACCCTGCGGCTCATCCGGTTCACCACCTTGGCCCCCGGATTCAAGCCGATCATCGGGGTCGCACTGGTGCTGGCCACCCTGCTGACCTCCGGCGGACTGGGATACGGCGCCTATCTTCTCAACGAGAGCCGCCAGGCGCTGGCTGGGATATTCTCCGGCGGGCCCGCCATCGACGCCGCAGAGGGCCGCTACAACTTCCTGCTGATGGGTGCCGACGCCGGAGAGGGACGCCAAGGTCTGCGCCCGGACTCGATCCACGTCATCTCGGTCAACGAATCCTCGGCTGAGACCATCATCTTTTCGATCCCGCGCAATTTCCAGAACGCCCAGTTCGCCGCAGACTCCCCGCTGAACGAGGTCTACCCGAACGGCTACAACTGCGGCAATGACTGCATCATCAACTTCCTCTACACCGAAACCCAGAACAACTACGCCCACCTCTACCCCGACGCTCAGGATCCGGGTGCGGCAGCCATGATGGACGCCGCCGCTGGAACCCTTGATATGACCATGCACGGCTACGTGATGGTCGATATGGCCGGCTTCTCCGAACTGATCGACGCGATGGGAGGAGTGACCGTCGAGTCCGGCGGCTGGGTGCCCTACCGCGGCCAGCGTCCCGACGGATCAGGCTGGGGCGATACCTGGTTCGAACCCGGAGTGCACACCTTCGACGGCGACGAGGCCCTGGCCTTCGCCCGATCCAGGGACCACAGCTCCGACTTCAACCGGATCCAGCGCCAGCAGTGCATCCAGCAGGCCATGATTGCTCAGTTCACCCCGCAGACTCTGCTCACCCGGTTCACCGACATTATGGCCGCCGGGGAGAACCTGGTGGAGACCGACCTGCCCCAATCCCAGCTGGGAAGCCTGATGAACCTGGCCGCAGAAGCTCAGGAGCACGACCCGCAGCGACTGACCCTGGGTGCACCGGACTTCGGATCCGCCGGCGACAACTTCTCCACCTACCCCGACTTCGAGCAGATCCGTGCCCGCGTCGACGAGCTCCTCGCCAATGAGGAGGCCAATGAGGACCAGGACGACGACGCCCAGGAGTCGCCCGCGCAGGCTCAGGACGAGGCGGACACCGAGTCCGAGACCGACCAGAGCTCCGAGGACTCCCCGGCAGGGCCGACCCCTGACCAGGACGATCCAGCCGTCTCTGATGATGAGCCTGAGGTGGAGACACCCGCCGAGCCGAGCGAACTCACCCAGCCCGACGGCTCGCCGCTGACCGTGGAGTACCTCATAGCAGCTGAGGACCGCGGGGAGACCGGCATCCTCCAAGAGGCTGCCAGCACCAACGGAGAATGCAGCCCTGCGCAGTGAGCCGCAGTGGGATCTCGGCCACACTTGGCCGGTCCTGCGGCCGGATTCCGGTCTCTTTTCGGTTTCCGCTGGTATGGTTTCTGCGATGTTCAGGATGATCAACCCCATTCAGGACTATGCCTGGGGGTCCACTGCGGCGTTCAGCGAGCTTTTCGGCTGGGCCGAGTCGACGACTCCTCAAGCAGAGATCTGGATGGGATCCCACGCCAAGGCTCCCTCCCAACTTGTTGAGGGCTCCGGCGAACTGCCGCGCCTGGACACCCACCTCAGCGAGCACCCCCAGCAGCTGGGCACCTGGCAGCACTCCGGAACCACACTGCCGTTCCTGCTGAAGATCTTGGCTGTGGCCACGCCGCTGTCCATCCAGGTGCACCCCTCCCGGGAGCAGGCCCGCTCCGGCTTTGCCGCCGAGGAGAGGCGCGGCACTGATCTGAAGGCGCCGCAGCGCAACTACGTCGACACCAACCACAAGCCCGAGCTCATCGTGGCGCTGACCAGGTTCTCCGCACTCTGCGGATTCCGGGACCCCCGCCAGACCCTCAGGGACCTGACTGCGCTGCAAGAGATCGTGGCCGCCCAGGTCACCTCAGACGACGACGAGACTGTCCAGGCGGTGCAGACGCTGAGCCGGCACCTGCAGAACGGCGAAACCCGCGCCGCACTGCGGGCCTCGCTGCAGGACTGCGCGGAGGAGCTGGGCCACGCGGCGAAGCTGCTGGCAGCCACCGACCTGCGGGCCCACCAGGCGTCCCTGGCGCCACAGAGCCTGGACACCGTTGAACGCATCACCGCAACCTTCCCCGGAGACCCGGGGCTGTTCGTGGCACTGATGCTCAATCGCCGAGATCTTGAGCCCGGCCAAGCCCTGTTCCTTCCCTCGGGGAGCCTGCATGCCTATTTGGGCGGCGTCGGTGTGGAGATCATGGCCAACTCCGACAACGTCCTGCGCGGAGGGCTGACGTCCAAGCACGTCGATGTGCCCGAACTGCTGCGCGTCGCGGCAAGCGATGTCGTCGAACAGCAGCTGCTGGAGCCGGACGCCTCCACCCCGCACCAACACATCTACCACACCCCAGCGGAGGAGTTCTCCCTGCGACGCATCGACTTCCCTGACTCCGGGCTGCACCACGAAGTACGCGACTCCGGCCCTGCCATCGCGGTATGCACCGCCGGGACGGTCACCGCAGGCCAGATGCTGCTCAGCGCCGGAGAGTCAGTGTTCATCCCCGCGGGCGAACCCACAGACTTCAGCGGTGCAGCAGCGCAGCTGTTCATCGCCACAGCCCCCAGTGCCACATCCGCCGGCATCCCAGGGCAGCATGGGGACCCGGCATGAGCGGGCTGTGGCAGAAGGCCATGGCACTGGTGCGTGCCTTCTGGCGGCAGCTGGCCAAGTTCGGCGTCGTCGGCGGGGTGGCCTTCGTGATCGACTCGGCGATCTTCCTGGCACTGATCACCGGGCCCATGGAGGATTCCCACGTGAAGTCCCGCCTCATTGCCGGCGCGGTGGCCACCCTCTTCTCCTGGATCGGAAACCGCTACTGGACCTTCCGCCACCAGCGCACCCCCACCCGGGTGCGGGAACTGGTGATGTTCATCATCATGAACCTCATCGGCATGGGCATCCAGGCTGCCTGCGTGTTCATCTCCTTCTACGGTCTGGGGCTGACCTCGGCGACGGCGTCGTTCGTCTCCGGCAATATCATCGGCCTGGGCTTCGCCATGTGCTTCCGCTTTGTGGCCTATAAGCTCTGGGTCTTCACCGGCGAGTCCGGTTCGCTTGCTCCGGAAGCCGCCCAGCACGACGCTGCCGACCCGCGCCGCTGAGCAGCTTCAGGCAAGTCCTTCGTTGCGCCGCATCTGCTCCCACCTGGGACCACCGGCTTCGCCCTCAAACAGCACCACCACACCGCCGTGCGCCCAGGTGCTGACCATCGCGGGCACCGAGTCCGGCTGCCAATCGGTCAGAACCAGCGGTGAGGCCGCCTCCTGGGCCGTCTCCGGAAGCGACACCGGATCCAGGGGCGCCAGCAGCTGATCCGGCTGCTGCGGGGTCTCCGCGGAGATGTCCAGAACCCAGGCGGGCAGCGCCTCACCGGTGGCCGCTTCGAAGGAGGCGTCGAGCATCCCGGCAGACAGTGCCCCCAGCTCAGCCTGACCCAGCTGCGGCGAGCCGATCCAGTCCCTCGGCCGATCGGTGATGACCACCTCGGCATCATCGGCGGAACCCACAGCGACCTCGGCTCCCATGGCCGAAGCGGCCAGCAGCACCGCCGCCGCCTTCCAATGGGCGGGGCTGTCCAGCAGGACCACGTCGGCCTCGCCGAGGTCGTACTCTTCGCTGAGGAGCCCGATGAGCTTCACCGCCCAGTTGGCCAGCACCCGACCGGACAGCTCCACACGGGACTCGTCAGCGCTGTAGAACACCACCGCCGGCTGGGGCCGTGACCCCAGCAGGTCCAACAGCTCGGAATAGTCCGTGGGAACGCTGCGGGTCGGCCCAGAAAGGGATAACGGCGCCATGTTTGTCGACCTCCTTGAAAAGTCCCCGGTCACGGCATCGCTGCGAGAAGACCGGGTCGCTGCGAGAATTCCGCGCCGCGCCGCGGGTGTTCGACGCGCCGGGGCCACTTGACGAATGTTTACTCACACCAGTGTAATTAGGTGCAGACACAGACCATGTCACTCAATTTATCGGGAGGCCCGGAACCATGGGGAAGGCACAGCGGCTGCCGAGCGTCAGCCCGGAGCAGGACGAGACACCTGTCCAGAGGAACGGACTCGACGTCCCACCGGACTGGTTCGTCGACCCAGCTGATCCCGCCGCTGCGCAGAAGCTCCAGCACGGCAGCGCCTTGGAGGACCAGGCCACAGCCTTCCTCGCGGCCGCAGAAGCCGAAGAGCCTGACTCCACCGTCACCGCCCTCAGTGAGGCTCCCTCCCGTCGCACTGAGTCTGATGAGAGTCCGCAGGACGACGCCGACTCGGTGTGGCTGGGCCTGCCGGCACTCATTCCGGCCGAGGAGATTGAGGGAGAGCTCGCCTGGCAGGTCGACGCGCTGTGCGCCCAGACCGATCCGGAGGCGTTCTTTCCGGAGAAGGGCGGCTCCACCCGGGATGCTAAGAAGGTCTGCGCTGCGTGCACGGTGAAGCAGGAGTGCCTCGACTATGCGTTGGGCAACGATGAACGCTTCGGCATCTGGGGCGGACTCTCCGAGCGGGAGCGCCGCAAGCTGAAGAAGAAGTTCGCGTAGCCTTGTTGCCGCAGACGGGGGCTTAGTCGGTGAGCAGCGCTGCCGGCGCCCCACTTCATATCGCCGCCGTCGTGCTGCACGGCGGCGATTTTACTGCGCTCTCCCAAGCACTGGCGGCCCAGACGCGGCCGCCGGACTCGATCATCGAACTGTCCGCTGCCGGCTACCGCGGTCCTGAGGATCTTTCCCGCTCGCTGCGCTCTGGTCTGCTCACTGATCACCGGGCGGCACAGCAGACCCGCACCACCGGGGGCGCCGGAGCCGCGGCGACCAGCCTGTGGCGCACATTAGAGCGTCAGCTGGGGCAGGGGTTCGCCCCCAACTACCAGTGGTTGTGGATTCTGCCGGCCGATGCGCTGCCCGAACCCGAGGCCCTGCAGCGGTTGGAGGATCGGCTCTTCACCGTCAAGGACGAGTCGACCCACGACCAGATCGGCATCATCGGAGCCAAACAGGTCCATGCTGAGGCCCCGCACCGCCTGGTCAATGTGGGGCTGCATTCCGTGCGCTCCGCAGAGATCCTCACCGGCACCGAGCCGTGGGAACTGGACCAGGGCCAGTACGACGGCGAGGACGAGGTGCCGGCCGTGTCAGCCCACGGGATGCTCGTCCGCGCCCGACTCTTCGGCGACCTCGGCGGCTTCGACCCGACCCTGACCGGGGACTACGCCGCCGCCCAGTTCTGTGCCCGCGCTCAGGAAGCCGCGGCCGGCGTCGTGGTGGAACCCAGCGCTCATATCCGCAGAACCCAGCCGGAGCGCCGTGACCTGGTGCACCGGTTGGGCGGGGCGCTGTGGCTGCCGCCGCAGCAGCGCAAGAGCCAGATCCGCACCCGACTGGGCGCCGCCGGTGTGCTGGCACTGCCTTTGCTGTGGGTGGGACAGTGGTTCACCGCGTTGCTGCGGGTGATCGCGCTGTTCGTCTGCAAGGCGCCCGATGCGGCGCTGAGCCAGCTTGCCGCCAGCACCTCTGCGCTGCTGAACATCAGGGCTCTGGCTCACCTGCGTCGCTTCAGTCGGACCGGCCGGCGGGTGGCGGCCGCACGCGCCGAGGGTCCTGACGAGGCCAAGCGCCGGGTCGCTCGGGGGCGGCAGAGACACCGGGAGGGTCGGTTGTCCGCTGCGTCCCTGCGGGCCCAGCGCAGACGTGATGTGACTGCTGAGACGGTCAGCAGCCCGAACCACCGGCTGACCGCCGGACCCGAGGTCGAGGATCGTGGGGTGGGCGAACCCGGAAGCGGCGACGGCGAGTTCGATCAGATCCCTGCGCGCCGCTCGGAGGACCGCCTCGGTCTCTTCCTGGTGCTGACTGTCCTCACCGGCATCTCACTGGTGGGCTACCGCGAACTGCTCACCGCCCCAGCCCTGGGCGGCGGGGCCGCACTGCCGGTCTCTGGTTCTCTCGCGGAGGTCTGGCACCAGATCACCTCGTTCCTCGTCCCAGATTCTCTGGGGGAGCGGGCAGCCGCCGATCCCTTTGCCCTGGTGCTGCTGGTGCTCTCGGTCCTCTCCCTGGGCCACGCGTCTGCGGTGCTGGTATGGATCACCATCCTGGCTGTGCCGCTGAGTGCGCTGACAGCATGGTGGGCCGCTGGGCTCTTCAGCGCCAGGACCTTCCACCGGATCATCGCGGCCCTCATCTGGGGGCTGCTGCCGGCGCTGCACACCTCGGCCGGGCAGGGCCGAATCGGCGCTGTCATCGCTCATATTCTGCTGCCGATCCTCGTGCTGGCCGCCGTGCGGGCAGTCCAGGCTCGACGGCGCGCTGAGCCGGCCGCTGCACACCGCAGGGTGACGTCGCTGCGGCTGGCCGCCGGGTGGGAGACTGCCGCCGCAGCTGCCCTGCTGCTGGCCGTGATCGCCGCAGCCGCCCCGGTGCTGCTGGTTCCGGCGGTCATCACCTGCCTGGTGGTGCCGCTGGTGACCGGTCGCAGCGGAAGAGTGCTGTGGCTGGTGCCCATTCCTGCGGTGGCCATCTTTGTCCCCATGCTGATCTCCGCGTGGGATCGCGGGGCCAACCTGGTGGCAGTGCTGCTGAGTGAACCGGGCCTTGCGCTCGACGCTGCCGAGGCGGGTGCCCCGGCGCCGGTGTGGCAGCAGCTTCTGGGGTTCTCGCGATCATTCGACGCCGCGGCCGGCCTGCCCGGGGCATCCTTCGCAGATTCGGCAGCCTGGCTTCCCGCAGTGTTCGACGAGAGTTTCTGGAGTCTGCGACTGGCGCTGCTCATCGGTGGGCCCCTGCTGCTGATCGCGCTGATCGCCCTGTTCGCCGCCGGACGCCGGGCGACGGTGCTGACCTGTGGGATCATCGCCCTGGGCACCCTGGGGTACTCCAGTCTGGTGACCAAGCTCAGCGCGAGCCACGCCGCTGGTGAGCTGGTGGCAGCCGACCCCTCGGTGCTGGTCTCGGTGCTGACCCTGTGCCTGATCGCCGCAGCCCTGCGGGCCTTGGAGGCCGCACCTCACTCCGGATCTGCATCTCACTCCGCATCCGGGCTCGGCAGCCTCTTTGTGCCCGTTGCATCGACTCTGCTGATCGTGGCGATCTTCGTCTCGGGGGTTTTCTGGGCGGCGCCGCGGATGCTGGCCGCCAGCGGAATATCGGACCGCACGGTCACCGCAGTCAACACCGAACCGGTCCTCATCGCACCCGGCAGCGTCCGAAGCCTGCCGGCCACAGCCGCCGACCAGGGTGGAGGCCCGGCGGCCACCCGAACCCTGATGCTGGCCAGCGGACCCGACGGGGTCACTGCCCAGGTCGTCTCCGGAGATGGCCACACTCTGGACAAGGCCCGCACCGCCTCAGCGGCAGCGGACCTCCCACTGTGGGCCAGCGACCCAGCCGGCCCACTGGGCACCTCCCAGCCCGCCGCCCAGGAGCTCTCCGCGAGCAGCCTGCGCCTGGCAGAGCTCATCGCCGCACTGGTCTCTCCGGGCTCGCAGCACGTCACCTCGCTGATGCAGGAGCTGGGGATCGGCCACGTACTGGTCACTGAAGGCAGCGGTCTGGCGGCGGTCACCGATACCGCCGGCGGCCTGGTCAGCGTCGGCGAGACCAGCCGCGGGGCCCTGTGGCGGGCCGAACCTGTCGCAGAGGAGCTGCCGGGCGGGCCCGGAGTGTCCGGCACTGCCACCGCCTGGGCGCGGATCGTCGATGATCAGGGCGAGATGATTGCCCTGCTGCCCAGCTCCGAGAACCAGGTGCACACCGACCTAAGCACCATCACCGGGCCCGAGGGCGAACCGCTCACCGTGGACCCAGAGCGCCAGTACTACCTGGAGATCGCCTCCGAACGGGCCCAAGGGTGGCACGCCCAGCTCAACGGCGATCCCCTGCGGACGGTCACCGCGGCAAGCCTCGACGTCGAACCCGAGGCCGTTCCTTGGATGCGCCAGTACCACCTCCCCGCCGAAGCGCTCACCCAGGACCGGGCCGAACTGGTGCTGGGACACCGTTCGGACTTCCAGTATCCGGTCCTTCTGGTCATTGCCGGCCTGCTGGTGCTGTTCGCCCTCATTGCGGTGCCGCTGCCGCGCAGCTGGAGAATCTTGGAGGTGCGACCATGAGCGCCAAAGTCAGCAAACATCTTCGCAGGCAGCGTCGGGCCCGGAAGAAGGCGATCAGGCAGCAGGACCGCTACGGATCCCCGGTCCAGTCGCAGCCGCGCCACAGCAGCCCGGAATCGGCAGAGCAGCCGACGGTGAGGGCCCAGGCTGTGCGCACCTCCGCTGCGCGAACCTCCACAGCGGCCCGCATCGCGGCCGTGCTGGCCGGGTGTTGCCTCATCGGCGCAGCCGGTGGGTCGGCCGCGTTCCACCTGTCCGACACGCAGGCCGCAGACCCGCTGCGAGTGCCCGCAAACTATGTGGTGGCACCACCGGTGGCCGACCGGCTGGTCTGCCCGCCCACTCCGGGAACGCCGGATTCGCTGGGTGAATCCGGAATCATGGAATATGCCGATCGTGATGAATCGGTCCAGACCTCCCGGGACGCTCTGCTGTTCGCATCGGCGTGGGGTGTCGCTCCCAGCGCGCAGTGGGGCACCATCACCCAGGACGGCCGCGGCGAGCAGGACCGCTTCCAGGAGGAGACCACCCCGCAGAGCGGGTCCAACAGCCAGCTGCTGGCTGATCGGGAGCCGACGCTGGCCGAATCCCAGGACACTGACCTGCCCACCGTGCTGGAGGTCCAGCCCCTGGAGGGAGTCGCCGTCGACGACGCCCCCGCAGCAGCAGCCAGCTTCACCTACCTTGCTGAGGACGGTCCCCAGTCCGGGCTCATCGCATCCTCCTGCACCCCTCCACAGCCCAGCCGCTGGTTCCTCGGGCCTGAAACCGCGTCCGACTCGGCCTCGCTGCTGACCCTGACCAACCCGAACAGCCGCGAAGCCACCGTGACGGTCTCCACCTACAGCCCAGAGGGCAGCACCGGGGGTCTGGGCAGCACGACGCTGCTGGTGCCGGCGGACTCGGTGCGCACCATCAACATGGCCTCCCTGACTGAGGACGCTTCTGCCATGGCGGTCCACGTCCGATCCTCCGGTGCCCCGGTGGCCAGCCACCTGCAGACCAGCCGTGCCTCCGGCAGCGGAGGCCAGGGCACCGACATGCTGCCAGCACTGGCTGAACCGGGCACTGAGCACCACCTGCTCGCTGCGCCGGCCGGCGCGGACGAGCCGCCTCAGCTGTGGATCCACACCCCCGGTGAGCAGGCAGGAACCGTGGAGCTGCAGGTCTTCGACTCTGAGGGCCAGGTGCCCATCGACACCCCCGGGGTGTTCACCGTAGAAGAGGGGGCGGTCACCGTGGTGGACATCGAAGGGCTGGAAGCGGGCACCTACGACGTCGTGGTGCGCACCGAGGCGCCCAGCCTCGCCGCTGTGCGCAGCACCGACGACGGCCAGCCGGACGACGACGCCCAGCAGAACGATGAAGCCCAGGACCTCAGCTGGTCGGCGGCCGCCGATGCGGTGCAGCCCGGCTTCGGCGCGCTGCTTCCCCCGGCGGGGCAGACGGACATGCACCTCTTTGGTCAGGGGGAGCTCACCTACCGGCTGCTGGACACTTCCGGTGCCAGCAGTGAAGACCTCACCATCGAGGTCGAGGCCGACCGCTCCACGGTGATTTCCCATGGGCAGCTGCAGGATCAGGCGGAGGCCGCCGGGCTCGACGATGTCCACAGCATCGTGGTCACTGAGTCCGCGGGGGAGATTCGTGGGGGCACGATCTCCCGGGATGACGAGGGCAGATACAGCATCGGCGACCTGCAGACCATCAGCCCCACCGCACAGTACGTGCCCCTGCGCCTGCAGCGCTGACATGCCTGAGCGGTTCCCGGCGAAGTGCTGCGGTCATGGGTAGGCTCAGGTGCTGTGGATCCTAAGCGCCGATGCACCAAGAGCAGCTGTGAAGGCTCAGCGGTGGCAACTCTGACCTATTCCTACGCCGACTCCACCATTGTGGTCGGCCCCATCAGTGTCTATGCGGAGCCGCACAGCTACGACCTGTGCGCCGCGCACGCCGACGCGGTGAGCCCTCCGCGGTTCTGGGAGATTCTCCGGCTGGACTACAGTGCCGCTGCCGCAGATGACGACGACCTGCTGGCACTGGCCGAGGCCGTCCGCGAACCCAGAAGGCAGCGTGATGATCAGCAGAATCGCCTCGCTGATCAGGGGCCCTCGGCGCGACAAGCCCCGGCGCCGATGCCCCCGCCGGAGGCGGAGGGCTCCATTGCCCGGGGTCATCTGCGCATGCTCCGCGACTGACCCCAGCTGTGAGTCGTCGCGTGACGCGTCGCGCTGCTTGCTGACCGGCTGGAGGGGTACCCTGGAAGCCATGTCCAGCACGTCCTCGATCGCCGATGCCATTGAGCCGAGGATCCTTGAGATTCTGCGCTGCCCAGTCACCGGCAGTGCGCTGACCCAGCGCGGTGGTGCGCTCCTCGTCGTCGCTGATGAGACCATCCGTTACCCGATCCAGCACGGGGTGCCCAAGCTGCTGGCCGACGCCGCCGAACCAGAAGGAAAACTATGAGCTTCGACTTCCGCATTGCCGACATCACCCTGCACGAGGCTGGCCGCCACCAGATCCGGCTGGCCGAGCATGAGATGCCGGGGCTGATGGCGCTGCGCGAGGAGTACGCCGAGGAGCAGCCGCTGAAGGGCGCACGGATCGCCGGATCGCTGCACATGACCGTGCAGACCGCTGTGCTGATCGAGACGCTCACCGCACTCGGGGCCGAAGTCCGGTGGGCCTCCTGCAACATCTTCTCCACCCAGGACGAGGCCGCAGCCGCCGTCGTCGTCGGTGCTCATGGGACTGCCGAGGACCCTCAAGGCGTGCCGGTCTTCGCGTGGAAGAACGAGACGCTGGAAGAGTACTGGTGGACCGCTTCGCAGATCTTCCTCTGGCCCGGAGCGGACGAGGACCCGCAGCAGGGCGCCAATATGATCCTCGACGACGGCGGAGACGCGACCCTGCTGGTGCACAAGGGGGTGGAGTTCGAAGCAGCCGGTGCGGTGCCTTCGGCCACGGCCGACGACCCCTATGAGTACACAGTCATCCTGGAGACCCTGCGCAGCTCCCTGGCGGAGAATCCCAAGCGCTGGACCGGGGTGGCCTCCGCGCTGCGGGGCGTGACTGAGGAGACCACCACCGGGGTGAACCGGCTCTACCAGCTGGCCAACGAGGACCAGCTGCTGTTCCCGGCGATCAACGTCAACGACGCGGTCACCAAATCCAAGTTCGACAATAAGTACGGGATCCGCCACTCCCTGCCCGATGGCATCATGCGTGCCACGGATGTGCTGCTGGCCGGCAAGACTGCGGTCATCGCTGGCTACGGCGACGTCGGCAAGGGCGCCGCGGAGGCGCTGCAGGGCCAGGGCTCACGCGTGGTGATCACCGAGATCGACCCGATCAACGCCCTGCAGGCGGCCATGGACGGCTTCCAGGTTGCTGTGCTGAATGATGTGATCTCCACCGGCGACATCTTCATCACTACCACCGGCGGCAAAGACATCATCAGCGCGGACCAGATGCAGCAGATGAAGGACAAGGCCATCGTGGGCAACGTGGGCCACTTCGACAACGAGCTCGACATTGCCGGGCTGGCCGAGATCGAGGGTGTGGAGAAGGTGGAGATCAAGCCGCAGGTGCACGAATGGGTGTTCCCCAACGCTGGCGGCCGCTCCATCATTGTGCTCTCCGAGGGCCGGCTGCTGAACCTGGGCAACGCCACCGGCCACCCCAGCTTCGTGATGTCGGCGTCGTTCACGAACCAAGTCATGGCCCAGATCGAACTGTTCGCCAAGTCCCACAAGGCGGACTACTCCGGTCATGACACCTACCGCAACGGTGTCTACGTGCTGCCGAAGCTGCTCGACGAGAAGGTCGCCCGCCTGCACCTGGACGCACTGGGCGTGGGCCTGACCGAACTCACCAAGGAGCAGGCCGACTACTTGGGACTCGACGTCGCCGGGCCCTATAAGCCCGACCACTACCGGTACTGAGGTCTCCGGCGGGGGCTGGAGTGCGGCCTACGGGATGCTGCAGCCTGCCCACGAGTCAGTGGCGAGGGCGGCTCCTTGGCAGGACAAGGTGTCCTTTCAGTCGCGGACGGCTGCGACCGCCTCCACCTCAACAAGCTGGTCGTCATAGCCGAGGACGGTGACGCCGAGCAGCGTGCTTGGCGCGTCGTGCTCGCCGAAGGCATCGCGAACGACTTCCCAGGCGGTAACAAGGTCTGCTTGCTGCGTCGATGCGACCAGGACACGGGTGCTGATGACGTCTTCAATACTCGCTCCGGCCTCAGCCAGGGCCGTGCTTATGTTCTCGATGCATCGGGCAGCCTGTGCCGCGTAGTTACCAAGGCCGACCGTTGCTCCGTCCTCGGTGAGGGGACATGAGCCGGCGAGGAAGATGAGCCTGGCCTCCGCAGGGGCGGTGGCGGCATAGGCATACTCGGCGGCGTCGGAGAGCGAATCGGAACGGATAAGCGTGACGGCTTTCGACATGTGTCTCCTTCGGATCAGCGGTACTCGTCGCAAGTCAGTATTCCAGAGCGCGGCTGACGGCAGAGACCCCGTGCGTAGAGGTCCGACTCCACGCTCAGGCTCAAGGACACCAGCCCTATTGCTCACGCGCGGCGGCGATCAGTACGGCGAACCGTGAAGGACACAAGATCATTGTGACCCAAGGGCGGCCGAAGGGGACATACCCGTGGATGGCTTCAGCTAACTCATGTCGGTTCCAGCGAGCACATGGGACGCCATATCGTCGTTTGCCTGCCGCCAGGCCTTCACCATCGTGCTGCCCCCGTGCCCTTCGCCCTCATCGACTATGAGCCGGCTGCCGGGCCACCGCCGATGGGCCTCCCATGCGGTGCGCAGTGGTCCGCTGACGTCGAGGCGCCCGTGGATCAGAACGGCCGGGATGCCGGCGAGCCGTTCCATTCGTTCCAGCAGCGGTGGGTCACAGAATCCAGCGTTCGCCCAGTAATGCGTCGTCAGGGTGACGAAGTTGTGACGGAACGCCCGGTCATCCCACCTGGGATCACGTTGGAATCCACCAGTCCCGATGGCGATGTGGGCATCTTCCCAGCGCGCCCAAGCATCCGACGCTGCCTCTCGCACGATCGAGTCGGGATGCCTCATGAGCTGGCGATATGCCTCTACTAGGCGCGTCTCGCCGCGGCGATAGCCCAGACCGGCCTGCTCGGCATGCTGGACGAACAGCTCCCACTCCTCCGGGTAGACCGCCCCAATGGTCTCGGTGATCCAGTCCACCTCCCAACGCGAAGTGGTGGTGACCGCCATGGCGATGACGCCCCGCACCCGTTCCGGGTGTGCCTGGGCGTATGCGATCGCCAAGGTTGCCCCCCAGGAAACACCATTGAGGACCCAACTCGCTATCCCGAGATGCGCGCGCAGCTCCTCAAGATCGGCGATGAGTCGGGAGGTGGTGTTCGCCTCCAGATCATGCTGCGGGTCCAATGCCAGGGGTGTGGACTTGCCGCATCCTCGCTGGTCTATACCGAGGATCCGATACCGGCTCGGATCGGCCTTGGTCACGTAGCCCCGACTGCCCAGGCCGCCGCCGGGACCACCGTGCAGGTATAACAGCGGGATCCCGTCCCGGGCGCCTGAGTCCTCCCAGTAAACGCCCTGACCATCGCTCATGGACAACAGGCCGGAGGCAACGGGTGAGACCCTCTCATACACAGAATCAGCCTACTCGACCCCGGGTCTACCGTGCTGCGGCTGAGATCGAGGCGTGCGGCCTCTGACCGGGATCGCGGCGCGCGCGGCGTAGGCGTCGCGGACCCGGGCATCAGTCGTGCTCACCAGCCTAGCCGCGCGTTTCGGCGGACTTAGGCGTAGGGCAGCGTGTGCAGCCGCTGGTGGAGCCGGCCGGTGCGCTGGGCTGCGCGGGACAGCCGCTGATACTCGCGGTTGCGCCGCTCGGCCATCACTGCGGAGAGGAAATCGATGGAAGACGTCGTCGGAGGAGCCGGGGAGATGTGGCTGAGCATCTGATCGGCGATCCGGTCGCTGGCAGCGCTCAGCGCAGCCATATTGACCTTCTTGCCGCCGGTCTGCAGCGTGCGAAGAAGCCGTGCGGCCCGAGTGGCCTGGTCCTGCGGAATGCGCCCGATGTCAGCGATCTGCGCCCATGCGGCCATGGCGGGCGGGACCGGAAGCATCATGGGGCGCACCGGCGGATGACGCATGCGCACCGCGTAGGTGCCGGCCATCACGTCGCCCAGGCGCTTGCTGCGTTCGGTGAACATCGCCGTGAGCAGCGGCGCCAGTCCCAGGGTCAGATAGATCTCGCCGAAACCGGCCAGACCACGGATGACACTGTGGCGCAGCCGCACCGCCCCGCCGTCGTCGCGAACGGTGCGCAGCCCGAAGATCAGCTTGCCCAAAGACCGGCCACGGGTCAGGGTCTCAACAGTGATCGGGACGATCACCAGGCACAGCACCATCATGGACAGGCTCAGCGCGGCCTGCATGGCCGGATCCATGCTGAACATCACCACGTAGCCGCCCAGCAGCACCATGGCCCCGAACAGCAGCCAGTACGCCATCACATCGATCAGCAGCGAGCCCCCGCGGGTGATCAGTGAGGCAGCCGGAAGGTCTAAGGCTACGGCCTCCCCGGTGATGACACGTCGACTCCCCATGCCGACAGCGTATCGGTCCGCTGGCTTATAGGGTGAGCACAGAGCAGCAGACGACGCCGAACAGGGGAGTGGGCCACGCGTGGACATCGACGCCTTCATCGCGGTGCACCAGCCGCAGTGGGACAGGCTGGACCAGCTGGCCAAACGCGGCCGCCTCTCTGCGGCTGAGACCGACGAGATGCTGGTGCTTTATCAGCGCGCCTCCACCCACTTATCGATGATCCAGGCGGCGGAGCCTGATTCACCGGTGGCCGCTCAGCTCTCAGCCAGGATCGGCCGTGCCCGCACCCACCTCACCGGAGCCGGCGAGAACCCGCTGACGGCTTCGGCGAACTTCTTTGTGCAGACGCTGCCGGCGGCGTTCTACCGGCTGCGATGGCTGACGCTGATCGTCGCAGCGGCATTCATCGTGATCAGCGTGGCCGCCGGATACTGGGCCTACCATCATCCGCAGCTGGACCTGATCATGCCCGAACAGGCGCGGCAGGCCTATGCGGAGGAAGACTTCGTCAACTACTACTCGGAGCATCCCAGCTCATCCTTCGCCTCCCAGGTGTGGACCAACAACGCCTGGATCGCCGCGCAGTGCGTGGCCTTCGGCGTCACCGGCATCTGGCCGGCAGCGATTCTGGGCATCAACGCTGGCTCCATAGGCATCGCCGGCGGTGTGATGCATGAGCAGGGCGCAGCCGCCGACTTCTGGCTGAACCTGCTGCCCCATGGACTCATGGAGATGACCGCGATCTTCGTCGCCGGTGCTGCGGGGCTGCGGATCTTCTGGGCGTGGGTGGCCCCGGGTCAGCGCAGACGGCTGACCGCCCTCACCGAAGAGGCGCGCAGTCTGATCACAGTTGCCCTCGGGCTGGTGGTGGTGCTGCTCATCTCCGGAATCGTGGAGGGCTTCGTGACGCCGGCCCCGTGGCCCGACTGGGTGCGCATCGGCATCGGCGCTGCAGTGTTGGGCGGCTATTGGGCCTATGCGCTGACCCTGGGGCGGCGTGCCGCTGAGGCCGGAGTCACCGGAGATCTGGGCTCCTACGACGCCGGAAGCCATGAGCTGACTGCCTGAACTTCTCGACTCTCCGAGTGCCTTCCCTGTCAGCTGCGGCTGCCCAGCATAAAGTTGTCAGTGGACAGCAATGCGTGGAGAGGCGATTTCATGAGTCAGAACCCTGACGAGACGCGGGGGCCGAAGGACAGCGAGTCCGAGCTCGACTACGGCGCCTTCGCAGCGGATGAGCCTGATTTTCCTGAAGATCGGCTCGACAAGGAACGTGCGCCCGAGGACGCTTCTGAGCAGAGCGGGGCCCCGGTCGGCGGACAGTCCGCCGCCACTCCGGCCACCGCACCGGCGGCTGACTCGGCACCGGCGGCTGATGAGCCCCAGGCTGCCAGCGCGGCAGACCCAGCTGGCTACGAGGAGGAGCGCACCCGGTCACTGTCTGAGGAACTGGCCGCTGCCAGGTCAGACTCCTCGGCAGATCGGCTGGAGGCCGCCCAAACCGCCTCTGCCGATGCGCCTGCAGCGGCCGATGAGCAGTCCACGACGGTGATTCCCCCGTCGACGCAGTCGGAGACCACCCCCCAGAGGGAATCCATCTCCGGGTCGGCTGAGCCCGGCCCGGGTCACCAGCAGCCCCCAGCGGCTGTGACCCCCGCACCGCCGCCGGCACAGTATGCCGGCGCTCAGCATTCGGGGTCCCGGTATACAGGGTCCAACGATGAGATCACCACGGCTGACATCGACGAGGAAGTCACCAAGTCAAAGCGCGGCGTCTCGCGCTTCCTCACCGTCCTGATCGCGATCTTCACCCCCGTGCTCTTCGTCGTCGCCGCCGTGCGACTGGTCGGCACGCCCGTTTTCCTGTGGTTCACCTACCGGCGTCCCGGCTTCCCGGAGGACCCTCAGGGCTTCGGGCTGGAGGAGCGGATGCTCTACGGCTCCTACGGCATGGACTTTCTCTTCAACCTGGCCAACTTCCGCTACTTGGCGGATCTTACGGGGCCCGACGGCGAGCCGCTGTTCACCTCCGATGGCTCAGACATGAACGAGGTCAGCCATATGGTCGACGTCAAAGAGGTCGTGTGGATCGCCATGCTGGTCGGCATGGGACTGCTGCTGCTGACACTGGTGTTCGCCCTGATGCTGCGTTCCTGGAGGCCCGGGAGCTTTGCCCGTGGGGTCTTCGCCGGCGCGTGGGCCACTGTGGCAGTGCTCATCGCGCTGGCCGTGCTGGCCATTTTGGACTGGCGGATGTTCTTCGCTGAGTTCCACAACCTCTTCTTCGACGGCAACTGGGCCTTCCCGGATGACTTCACGCTGATCCGCCTCTACCCGAACCAGTTCTGGGTGGACGCCGGCATCTGGATCGCCGCACTTCTGGTGATTTTCACCCTGGTGGCACTGCTGATCACCTGGCCCACCAAGCGTCGCCGGGCACGGCGTGCTGAGCGGCTGGCAGAGGTTCAGGACCGGCGTCGGCAGAAGCTGATCAAAGAGCTGAACTCCTCTTCGGCGCACCACTGACCGGCACTTCTGCGGAGAGTCCCCGCCGATGTTGCATCTGAGTGCTGAAACACGGCGCAGATGCAACATGGACGGGGACAAATGCCGTTGCGGCGGCGTCGAATCCGGAGGACCCCGCTGCCGCATGAAGTTCGGAGGACCCCGCTCAGATGGTGACTTCGCCCTGAGGGGTCTGGAAGGTCACGCTCATGATCCCCGGCGTCCCTGAGGGGGCGAGCCAGTCCACGGCGAGGTCGTCGAAGGGGTCAGCCTCGGAGGAGCCCAACCAATCAGCCACGCGCTGCGGGGACCCGGCGATCGACAGCCGAGTGAGTTTGGCCTGCGGCTCATAGGCCCGGGAGGGGTGCAGGTGCTCAGTGCCGTCGTCCCAGCGCAGCAGGTAGGGCACCTGAGGGTCGGCGATGAGACCCTTGATCCCGATCTGCTGCCAGGTCAGCTCCTGCCCGTCGGGGAACTTCCGGTTCCCCGGCACGCTGCGCCGGCCCAGCCGCTCCTCGAAGGAGGCCAGGTCGTCGACGCTGACGCACCAGCCCATCCAGCCGCCGCCGATCTGTGAGCGGTTGCGCACTGCCTGACCGAAGGGCGCCTTATCGGCGCTGGGATGATCCAGAACCTGCACAATTTCAAGGTACTGGCGGTTGGCCAGCGGGATAATCGCGTTGGCGGTGCCGAACCGTGGATGAATTCCACCCCTGACGCGGTCAACGCCGAGCTTTTGGGTGACTTCATCGACCGTGGCGTCCATGCCATCCGGGCCGACTGCAAAGGAGACGTGGTCCAGTCGCATCATGCTCCTATCCTGACACCGCCGGTGCCAGACTTGAAATCGAGGTTCTTCTACGTCACGTAGAAAACGTAGTGCTGCGGCACGTATCCTGTAGTGGTGCTCCACACTGCCCGCCAGCCAAAATGGATCGCCATGCTGGTCCTCGCCCTCGTACTCTCCACGGTCTTCGTGGTGCTCTCTGCCTGGCAGTTCGACCAGTCCACCACCGACGAGGACCAAATCCCGCAGCATACCGAGGAGCCGGTGGCGCTGACCGAGATCTATGAGCCGGCCCGCGGGATCACCATGCATGAGGCCGACCGGATCGTCGAGCTGCGCGGGGAGTTCGTCGCCGACACCCAGGTCATGGTCGCCGACCGGCTCCAAGACGATGTGCCGGGCTACTGGGCGGTGGCAGCCTTCCGGGTCGACGGTGCCCCCGATGGTGAAGTCATCCCCGTGGTGCGCGGCTGGAGCGAAGACTACGATGACGCCGGGGAGCCGCCCGCCGGTGAGCTGGACCTTCAGGGACGACTGCTGCCCACTGAGGCGCCCGGACCGGCCCCCCGTGATCAGCCCGTCGGCGTGCTGCCCAGCCTGTCGGTGGCCGAACTGATCAACCTGTGGGAGGAGGACTCCTACTCCGGGTTCGTCGTCGACTTCAGCGGCGCGGCCCTGGGCGACTCCGGACTGGAACCGGTGTGGGTGGACCCGCAGCCGGAACCGGATGAGATCAACTGGCTCAACCTCTTCTACGGGTTGGAGTGGTTCGTGTTCGCCGGGTTCGCCTTCTACCTGTGGTGGCGCCTGGTGAAGGACGCTCACCTCAAAGAGCTGGAGGAGCAGCGCCTAGACCGCGAATGGGAAGAGCAGTGGCGCCGCGAGCAGCTGGCCAAACTGCAGTCCCAGCCGGATGGAGATCACTCTGAGACCGACGACGAACCGAAGGACCCACCGCGTGACTGACCCCGAATCCCGCTCACATTCCGACGACGAGCTCAACCTGGGGACCCCGCCGCCCAGACCCAAGCAGCGGCGCTTCTCCGGCACCGTGGACCAGATCAGCGGCTCACTGAACTTCTACCGGGTGTTCGCCTTCATCACCGGCGTCATGCTGCTGATCCTGGTGGCCAAGATGATCATGGACTACGGGTTCGGCTACGAGCTCTACGCCGGCGGTGCCACGCTCGCTGGGGAGGCGAACAGCTTGGGGTTCCACCCCCAGGGGTCCATCGTCGACGGCGAGGCCATCTCCTTCTGGGTGGCGGTCATCCACGGGTGGATCTACGTGGTCTACGTCGTCGCCGGGTTCAGGCTCTGGTACCTGATGAGCTGGCCGATCGGACGGCTGCTGGTCATCGTCGCCGGGGGAGTGGTGCCGTTCCTGAGCTTCATCGTGGAGCGGCGGATCGCCGCCGAGGTGCGCCGGGAGGTTCAGCAGAACCCGCAGGCGGCCAGACGCTATTAGGATGGGAGGGTGAATTCTCCCGCAGCCGCAGCCGAACGACCTGTCCAGACCGCGCAGACGGTGCTGGTGATCGACTACGGCGCCCAGTACGCCCAGCTGATCGCCCGCCGCGTCCGCGAGGCCCGCGTCTACTCCGAAGTGGTGCCGCACACGCTCTCAGCGGCCGAAGTCCTGGCCCGCCGCCCCGCGGCTGTGATCCTCTCCGGAGGCCCGGCCAGCGTGTACGCCGACGGGGCGCCGGCAGTGGATCGTGAGCTCTTTGAGGCCGGCGTGCCGGTGCTGGGCATCTGCTACGGGTTCCAGGCGATGGCGCACGCGCTGGGCGGTCACGTCGGACGCACCGGCGAGCGCGAGTTCGGCAAGACCGAAGTGCGCACCACCACCGCCCCGCACGGACTGCTGGACGGCACCGACCCGGTGCAGTCGACCTGGATGAGCCACTCCGACTCCGTGCAGCAGGCCCCGGAGGGCTTCGAGGTGCTCGCGACCTCCGACGCCGCCCCGGTGGCCTGCTTCGCCGATGACCAGCGTCGCCTCTACGGGGTGCAGTGGCACCCCGAGGTGAGGCACTCTCCGCAGGGGCAGCGCCTGATCGAGAACTTCCTCTACCAGGGGGCGGGCCTGAGACCGGAGTGGACCACCGGCAGCATCGTGGAGGAGCAGGTCGCTGCCATCCGCGAGCAGGTCGGCGACGCCCGACTGATTTGCGGGCTCTCCGGCGGGGTGGACTCCGCGGTGGCCGCAGCCCTGGTCCAGAAGGCGGTGGGGGACCAGCTGACCTGCGTGTTCGTCGATCACGGACTGCTGCGCGAAGGTGAGGCCGAGCAGGTCGAACGCGACTTCGTCGCCGCCACCGGAGCGAAGCTGCACGTCGCCCACGAGGCCGACCGCTTCCTGGCGGCGCTGGAGGGGGTCGCCGACCCTGAGCAGAAGCGCAAGATCATCGGCCGCGAGTTCATCCGCGCCTTCGAAGACGCTGAAGAGGCGGTGCTGGCCGACGCCGCGGCAGCCGGCGCCACAGTGGACTTCCTGGTGCAGGGAACGCTCTACCCCGACGTCGTCGAATCCGGCGGCGGCGAGGGCGCGGCCAACATCAAGTCCCACCACAACGTCGGCGGACTCCCCGAAGACATGAGGTTTCAGCTCGTCGAGCCCCTGCGGGCCCTGTTCAAGGACGAGGTCCGCGCTGTCGGCGCCGAGCTGGGCCTGCCGGCAGCGATGGTGCAGCGCCACCCGTTCCCCGGGCCGGGCCTGGGCATCCGCATCATCGGTGACATCACCCAGGAGCGGCTGGCCATCCTGCGCCGCGCCGACGCCATCGCCCGCCAGGAGCTGACCCGTGCGGGTCTGGACGCGGAGGTCTGGCAGATGCCGGTGGTGCTGCTGGCAGATGTGCGCTCGGTCGGGGTCCAGGGTGACGGCCGCACCTACGGCCATCCGGTGGTGCTGCGCCCGGTCAGCTCTGAGGACGCGATGACCGCAGACTTCTCGCGGCTGCCCTACGAGCTGCTGGCGACCATCTCCAACCGCATCACCAACGAGATCGAAGAGATCAACCGCGTAACCCTCGATGTGACCTCGAAACCACCGGGGACGATCGAGTGGGAGTGACGGTAACCTTCTGAGCTAAACGTGTATGTGTCGTGGAGGGAATCGGTGACCGAAGACAAGCCTGCTGCTTCCGCAGACAGCCCTATGCCCGCAGCGGGGCCGGATACGGGCCCGAGCAGCGCCGACAGCCCCATCAGCGCTGATTCTGCAGCCTCACCGCAGAGCCCTGACGTCCCCGAGAGCCCCGACGCCGCAGACAGCCCTGACGCCGCAGAGAGCAGCGCCGTCGACGAGACCACCGCCGGAGCCGGCTCGGCCGAGTCACCGGCTGGGATAAGCACCACGGCTGCGGTGAACACCACGGCCCCGGTGCTCTCCTGGGTCGAGTCGCTGGGCACCGGCACCGAGAACGACACCATGCTGCGCTTCACGCCCAGCCAGCACAATGCCATCGACCTCACCGAGGCCAACGCCTCCGGCATGATGCAGCTGGTGGGTGGGCGCCGCACCAGACTCTCCACGCTGCTCAACGAAGCCGCCGCCTTCGACGCCGGCGCCCAGGCCGCGGCCAATATTCGGGCCAAGATCCGTGAAATGCGAGATGAGCGCGGCATCGAGGTCGGCTACCTGGCCGCCGGCATCGCCTCCTGGACCGAGGCCACCCAAGCTGGGACGGAGACGTTCACCGCACCGGTGATGCTCCTTCCCGTCTCGCTGCGCACCCGGGCAGACACCAACGACTACGAGATCCAGTTCGACGCCCAAGCCGGACTGAACCGTGCGCTGGTGCGGCACTTCGAAAACGCCCACGGAATCGACCTGGACCCGGCCCAGTTCCACCGCGCCAGCTACGTCACCGCACGGTTCGACGTCGTCCCCGCCGCCGAGCTGCTGACCAAGATCGCGGCTGCGGCCGCGGCCGAGGATCCAGACTCCAGCCTGGGGTCGCTGCAGGTGTGGAGACAGCTCTACGTCTCGACTTTCGCCGACCTGGCCGACCTGGGCAACCCGCAGGCGCTGAACACCGAGCACCCGATCCTCCGGCAGTTGGCCGAAGGCGGGCAGCTGGACCAGACGCAGGCGCTGAGTGCGGCCGAAGACCTGGCGCCGCTGGATGAGCGAGTCCCGGAGCAGGAACGACTGGTCACAGACGCCGACGCCGACCAGCAGGCAGCACTGGATGCGATCCTCAGCGGAGTCTCCACGGTGGTCAGCACCCCACCGGGCTCCGGTCAGACCCAGACTGCGGTCAACGCCGCCGCAGGGCTTGCCTGGGCGGGCAAGCGGGTCCTGGTGATCGCCGAACGCACAGAGACGCTCACCGAGTTCAGTGCGCGGCTCTCCGCCGCCAAGATCGGCACCCTGGCGGTCAACGTGCCGGCGTCGTCGGCTCCTGAGGATATTCGCACCCAAGTGGTCCGGGCGATCAAGCGTGCCGAGCGTGCCGAGCCGCCGCGGCTGGCCGGGGTGCACAAGAAGCTCACCGAGACCCGGCATCAGCTGCGCGACCACGTCAGCAGCCTGCACAAGGTCCGTGAGCGCTGGCGGTGCTCGCCCTACCAGGCGATGCAGGCCCTGGCGGCGCTGACCTCACTGACCCCGGCGCCGGGGACCAGTGTGCGGCTGAAGCGCTCAGTGCTGGACAACACGGTGGACCGCAGCCCCGTTGCGGTGAAGCTGAAGCGCATCGCCGAACTGGGTGAGTTCTCCGCCGAGACCCGGTCCAGCCCGTGGTTCGGCGCGGCGCTGTCCAACCGGCAGGAGACCAACGATGCGCACACGCTGGTCAAGCGCCTGCGCGAGGAGCTGCCCGACTGCCGTGAGAAGATCCGCGAGGCGTGCGAGCAGGCTGAGGTCGTTGCCGGGGAGACGTTTGCGCAGTGGCACGCCCAGGTGCTGCTCTTCCAGCGGGTCCAGGAGTCGATGGGCCGGTTTAGCCACGACGTCTACGCCCGCGACGTCGATGATCTGATCGCCGCCACGGCTCCGGGCTGGTGGAGGCGCCAGCACAACGTGGAGATGAACTCTATGGCCCGCTCGCGGCTGCGGCGCGTGGCCAAGGAGTACATCCGCTCGGGGGTCTCGTTCAGCGACCTCCACGGCGCACTGGTGGATGTGCAGTCCGAGCGTGAAGAGTGGATGAAATGGGCCAAGGACGGTTCCCTGCCCAAAGTTCCGCGGCAGCTGGACCAGCTGGTCGACCAGGTCGGCGAGGTCCAAACCCGGCTTCAGCGGTTGGGGGAGGTGCTGAAGCCGGCCGCGGACCAGGACGAGTCACTCTTCGATCTGCCGGTGGAGCGGCTGGAGACACTCATCGGCACGCTGGCCGACGACGAGCGGTCCCTGCACACCCTGCCGGAGCGGACCCTGCTGGCTGAGCAGCTGCGCGAACAGGGCTTCGCCGACCTGCTGGAGGATTTCGCCCAGCGTCACGTGCCGGCCGCTGAAGCGGCTGACGAGCTGGAGCTGGCATGGTGGCAGTCTGCGCTGGAGGCGATGATTTCCGGCGACGAGTACCTCGCGATGACCAGCGGGGAAAACCTGCGCCGCATCGAAGCGGAGTATCGCCGGGCCGACGCCGCGCACATCGAATCCGGTGCCCAACGGCTCAATCACGCCCTGGCCACGCGCTGGAAGTCTGCGGTGGAAGCTCACCCCGACGCGGCAGCGCACCTGCGCAGTCTGCTGCGCGACGCCGCACCGACGGTGCCGGCCCTGGAATCAGTGGCTGGGCGGATCACCCAACCGCTGACGCCGATCTGGACCACCTCGCCGCTGGGCCTGGCCGGACAGTTCTCCGGTGGGCCGCAGGCCGAGCCCAGCTTCGACGTCGTGCTGCTGCTGGACTCCGAAACCCTGGCGGTGCCCTCCGGGTTGGGAGCAGTCTCACGGGCGCAGCAGGTGGTGGCCTTCGGCGATCCGGTCTCCGGGGCGCCGAAACCCATGACGGTCTCGGCCGATCCGATCGCCCGGGAGGCGGAGGCGCAGGTGCCGGGGTCCATGTATGCCGAGCTGGCCCGGATCCTGCCCGAATACCGGCTGCGGCAGGTCCACCGCGGGGTCGACCAGGAGCTCACCGAGCTGATCTCCGGGCTGTATGAGGGATCCCGCCCGCTGACCCGGCTGCCCGACGCCGCCCAGCTGCTCGGCAACCAGCGGCGGCTGACGCTGGAGCGGATATCCAGCGGTGCCGGACGTGAACCGGTGGAGTCGCCCACTGCTGAGGTCAACCGCGTGGTGGACCTGGTCTTCGAACACATCCGGTCCAGCCGCAACCGCTCGCTGGCGGTGGTCACCGGGTCGCAGTGGCACGCCAAACGGGTCGCGGACGCGATTCGGCTGCACCTGTCCAACCACCCCTGGGCCGCGACCTTCTTCGAGCACGGTGCCGCCGGTGTCCCCGGCGGCTCAGGATCCGGTGCCGCAGGGGAGGGCACCGGGGAACGCTTCGTCGTCGCCCCGGTGGAGCGGGCCCACGGTGTGGTCCGAGACGATGTGATCTTCTCCCTGGGCTTCGGCCGAAGTGTCAAAGGAGAGCCTGCCCACGAATTCGGAGAACTCTCCGGGCCCCGCGGCCGCGAATACTTCGTGCAGGCCGTCACCCGGGCCCGCGGCCGGATGAAGGTGGTCAGCTCCATCGCAGCTGAGCAGCTGGACCGCAGCCAGCTGACTGAGGGGGCGCTGCTGGTCCACGACCTGCTGCAGCTGGGGGCCGGCGCCGACTCCAATCCCAGCGTCTCCGCCGAGGTCACCGACCCGCTGGTCCTTGACCTGGTGGACCGGATCCGCGCTCGCGGCGGCAGGGTCGAGGACGGTTTCCGCGGCACCCTGGACCTGGCGGCCTGCCCGCGCCGCAGCACCCCCGAGGCGCAGATCAAGCCGGTGGCGATGATCTCCGACGGCACCGCCGAATACGCTGAGCTTCCGGTGCGGGAGCGCTCCCGGCTGCGCCCCGAACAGTTCGAGCAGCTGGGATGGCACTACATCGTGCTGTGGACCATCGACGTCTTCACCGACCCGGCGGGCACCACCGAACGGGTGGCGGAGAAGGTGGGACTGGCTGCCGGGCCTGAGTTCGCCCAGGCCGGGCGGGGCCCGCTGAGCAGCACCACCGGGCCGGTACGGTTCGGCGGTGCCGCCGACGCCGAGGATGAGGACGCCGAGCGGCGCCAGAAGCAGTGGCTGGCACCGCAGCAGCGACGCGTGCGAAGCGACGGGGCCCCGTGAGTCCAGTGACGCACGGGGTGGGCGGCCACTGTGGCCGCTGACTCACCGAAGCCGGCCCGTGGGGGCCACCGCAGGGTGACCGCCCCGGGGACCTCCGGCCAGCCCGAGGAGCAGGAGGCCGATGTCCGCGATCCCCTGCAGGATCCGGCTGACTCCCAGGATGAGGACGTGCACGATGGCCGGGACGAGTGGCTGAAGGCTGAACGCCCGCCCCACTGGTAGGGGTATGCGCACATGGTTGTGTGTGAACAAATTTGATTAGGTCGCCACCGTCACAAGTTTCGGCACTGCTATTGAGGCCGCGACCACGCTGATCACCATCGGTGATGATCCCGCATCGGCGGGGCTGGGGATGCTGGCCCTGCGCATCGCCCAAGGCACCGAACCTGTCGCCGCGATGGTGGACGTGGGCGTCTATGACCAAATCACCGCCATCACTAACCAGGCCGACATTGAGGAACCCGCATGAGCACCACGGCTACTGCTGCTGATGGAGGTGTATCACGGATGTTGGACGTACATGGGCCTGCCCGACCGGGTCGCAGTGTGGTCACACACCTGAGCTGATGCAGCCCTTCGGTCTCGGGCGTGACACTGCCGCGCAGCTGTTAATCACCGCCGGTGACAAGCCAGCCCGGCTGCGCTCCGAGGCCGCTTTCGCTGCCCTGGCCGGGGCCTGCCCGGTCCCAGCATCCTCCGGCAAGACCAACCGGCATCGGCTGAACCGAGCTGGCGACCGTCAGGCGAACTCTGCGCTCTATCACGTGGTGATCGTATGGATCCGCTATGACCAGTCCACACGGGACTACGTTGAACGTCGCACCGAAGAAGGAAAAACCAAAATGGATACCATCCGCTGCCTGAAACGCTACCTCGTCCGCCAGCTCTACCCAGTCACCTGCCGCTCCCTCGCCGGCAGAACCCTCACCTCAAACACTTGACATTCGTCCATAGAAGTATCCGACCTGCGGGTGCCTCTATGAACGCACCGCTCCGAGGCCGATTCAGAGTGTGGTTGCCCGCATCGATGTCGCAGTCCTTCGTATAGATCACGGACCTTTCACATGAGCCATACACGCAACGGGGACGATAGTCATATGTGTCCTGCAGTGGGTTACCGACAGATCTGTTCCATATAACCTAAGCCGGTAATACTTGATCGCACGCGTTCACCCTTGCGTAGGTAACGTTGAGGAACGCGGGCGAAGCCCACACCGGGCGGGGTGCCGGTAAACAGTACGTCTCCGGGTAGCAATTCCACGACGGCAGAGAGCTCTTCTATGAGTTCCGCGACCCCGAACACCATGTCTGATACAGGTGAAGACTGCACAATCTCACCGTCGATTGTACATTGCACTACAGAATCCTCTTGAGCCATGAATTCATCGGGAGTGACTAGAACCGGACCGATCGGAGCGAAGCCGGCAAAGGATTTGCCAAGTGAGAATTGTGGGGGCTGTCCGCGGAATTGGACATCGCGATCGGAATAGTCCTGCCCGATGGTGAGACCCGCGACATGTTTCCAAGCGTTCTCCGCAGAAATACCCCGCCCCCCGTTTCCGATGACGGCGACCAGTTCGACCTCCCAATCCACCGAGTTGCTCGTCAGCGCCAAATCTCCGAACGGTTCAACTATCGACGACTGGAACTTCGTGAACACAATCGGAAACTCAGGCACGGTGAATCCCGACTCGGCAGCGTGGTCTACGTAATTTAGGCCGATTGCGAGCACCTGCCTAGGTGCGGGCGAGATAGCCCCCAGGTCGTTCGATGACAGTCGGCCCATTTCGATTGCACCCGATCCGAACGGCTGGGCCCAGCGAAGAAAGTCACTCCATCTTGGATAAATCTCCTCGATATGCGGCGAGAACTCACCGCCACTTCGCTCGTGGATGTCAACGACTTCATGGGCGCCGAGCAAGAATGCCCGGCCTTTCTGCACATAAACCTTCATCGGTTCTCCTGTCGTTTCTAGATTCTCCACTTGGCGTATCATAATTTGGGTCCACACCACGATAAGTGTGGGCTAAATATGCTATTCTACGGGCGCTAATTTGTTCCGGGCCGTGCATCCCCACTGACCGTAAATCCCATAGATCCGACAATCGATGCATTATTCGATGTGTGCCGTGGCGCCTCTAGCGGACTCAGACCCTAGGATCAGGTTCGGGAATCGTTCTAGCATTATTCGGTCACTATGCTTCAAGTCGGGAACAGAATTCGGAATCGCTGTTCGGATTGTTCTGTTGCCCCACGGAACCATCAAGGGGAAACTAGGTCTCGCACACGATCGTCTGGAGGGTCGCGCGGTTGGAGAATACAGTTGCCCAACTACTTCAGACTATGCTTCTGGTTCAGCGACGATGGCGTCGATTTCTACATCGAATCCGCGTAGGTTCGCTTGGATCGTGGTGCGAACCGGGAACGGCTCGCTTAGGAACTCCATGGCGATTTCATTGAACTCGGCGAAGTCGTCAAGAGTGTTCAGGTAGACGCTGTAGCGAACCGCGTTGTGTAGGCTCGTGCCGGCTGCTTGGGCGATTGTTTCAAGGTTATGGAATGTAGCCCGCACTTGGTCCGCGAACGTTCCACCGATGCGCTGACCGTTGGCGTCGAACGGTCCTTGGCCCGCGAGGAAGACTAAGCCTTCGAACGCGACACCGGGCGAGTACGGTCCCACCGGGGGCGGAGCGAGTTCCGTTTTTATAGCCTTCAGCATGGGTTCTCCTCTGTTCGTTAGTTGTGCTCATGGGGTGTAATTCGTCGGTGAAAGACCTCGGCCGGCCCTTGCGTTCAGTGCCGACCCAGTGTCGCCCAGCGATCTACGACGAGACCGTTCTCGACAGCGAAGACTTGAGAGTGCATGTTTGTTACACCACATGCATGATTTGGACGGATCGAGACGAGGTCGCCTACGCGAAGTCCGACACTTCCTCGCAAAAAGCCGTGCTCCTCGTGCCCCGCAACGACGACACCGGGGCCAGAAGGGACGGTGCCGATCCGTCCATCGCCGTGCATGCTCGCGTCGCTACTCATCGCCTTTATACCAGCATCGATTAACACAGGCCCGCTTCGTTCAACACTGATGACACGGCTTAGCACCGTCATTGCGGTCTCGTCCGACGCGATGGTCCCGATGAAGACCTGATTCTCATCCCCATATATATAGGTGCCGGGACGGGCCTCTGTAATACCAGCCACTGTCGGCGCAGATTGTACCCCAGCGGTGGAGCCCACCGAAACGCTGTCCAACCCAATGCCTCCGGTGCGTATTTCCTCCGCCACCTCAGCTAGGAGTGCTCCGGCGGCTATCCCCGTGCGCTCTCGAAGAGCATGATCGGTTCCAACACCCTGCACATGGCCCTCATGCGTAAAAATGCCTTCTAGGTGGATGCCCGTCATCCGGGATAGTTCCTTGGCAACCTCGAGAGCCGCCTCAGGCTCCACGCCGGTTCTGTTAACACCCGTATCGACTTCTAATCGCACCTCGACCTCAATTCCACGCTCTGTGGCTGCGGTGGCGAGTGGCCGAGCAGCAGCAACGGAGTCGGGTCCGACGATCAATCGGGTTCGCTGGGCCAAATCGAGGGCTGCCGCTACCCTATACGGGCCGACTGTCGGATACGCCCAGAAGATGTCAGTGAACCCTGCGTCTGCCAAAGCGACCGCCTCTTGAGCAGTGGCCACGGTGTGCCCAGAGGCGCCGGCTTCGAGTTGAAGACCCGCAACCTGCGCGGACTTGGTCGTCTTCCAGTGCGGACGGAGCGCAACATCAAGCTTGTCTGCATGTGCCGCCATTGCTGCAATGTTTCTCTGAACAGTCGGTAGGTCGATCAACACAACCGGGCTCGGTAGATCTTCGACGCGCGCGCCAATGAAGTCATGATCAGTCATTAGTTTCGACATTCTTCGTGCCCTCATAGTAGGTCGAGAGGATAATGGCAGGCAGTGGCTTTTCCAGCGCACAGCGTTCCGTAGCAAGCCAGCAGCGCATGCGGAAGCTGCAACCGTCGGCGGGATTCGCGGTCGACGGCAGATCTCCCTGCAAGACAATCTGCTCTCGTATGCCATGTGCTGATGCCGCCAACGCCGATGATCGCGACTCCTAGTGGCTGATTAGACATGAGTTGCCCCTCTGGTTCGAGTTGGTCAGCACCGTGCCTGGGCGGGCTGTGGTGCCGGCCCTGTCGCGAAGTACGAGGGTGCCGTTGGTCATGACGTGGTCGAGCCCGACGGCCCAGGTGGCCGGAGAAGCGAACGTCGCTGCGGAATCGAACCGCGCATCCTCGATTACTGAGATGTCCGCCCGGTGCCCGGCTTCGATACGCGCGGTGATCCCGGCCCGCTCGCCTGGGCCCTCGGTCATGCGTCTTACAGCCTCGCCAATCCAGACACCTGCATCGCGCATGCGTCGATAGGATGCGGGAAATGCGCCCCACGACCTAGGGTGGGCAACAGATGCTCGGTGCCCGAACCCAAGTGCAGATCCATCGGATGCGATGCTGACCCACGGTGTACGCATAGCCAGGTCGACATCGCTCCAGACACCGCTTTCCACAGCAACATCGACGTTTCCACCGCAATCGACCAGCAGCGCGGTGAGCCAACCCCATGGATCCGCATCGATGTCGCTGAGCGACAACCCCACAGCATCAGGTCGTGCCGTTGCCTTCATGATGATGATCGAGTCAGTTGTATAGCCGGTTTCGCGGAACATGCGAGCGACATCTGACGGATTGGCTTTGGCCGTAGCCAGGACAGCGGACGGACCCTGCCCGCGCATTTCGCTCGGCAGCAGTTGTAGGAGTGTTGTATGTCCGTGCACGTAGGGGTACGAATCTGCGGCGATGTCCTGTTCGAGACGAAGATCTTCGATGTACTCAAGTACATCCTGGAACGCGGTCCCGTAACCGATGCTGCGGAGATGAGAGATCTGAAGCCTGGCTCCCGCTTTGCGTGCTGGCAAGGCCACTTCATTGATAGCGCTGATGAGTGACGATGCCCGGTAGTCACTTAAGTGGACTGAGAGGACGCCGTCGTGCTTCGCGACGGTCTGGGCGATGCGCGTGAGCTCCGCGGTGGATGCCCCCTCGCCTGGCGCGTACATCAAGCCAAGGCTCACCCCGACGCACCCGGAATCCATAGCCGTGTGCAGCTCACGGGTCATGCTGTCGAGCTCGTCATCGGCCAGAAAACGCCCCGCTTCGCCCGCAATGGCGAAACGCGCCGCGCCGTGTCCCAACTGCATCGCGACATTAGTAGCAGTGGGGGTACTTTCCAAGGCCTCACGCCAGCCCTGCACGTCGGTCCACGTCCAATCGAGATCGGGGACGACATCAATGGTACTGATGACGCGTTTGAGACCAGCGCGGTCGCCACCCGACGGCGCGGGGCTCATTCCGCAGTTGCCGACGACCTCGGTAGTAATGCCCTGACCGACGCGGCTTTCATTTCCCGGGTAGGCGATCAGACTGAGATCAGAATGACAGTGAATATCGACGAAACCCGGGGCGATTATGCGATCTACGCAATTCACGACTTCTGCGTCGTACCCACTCTCAGGCCGCTGCTCGTACGGCACGACCGCCTCGATGACCTCACCTGAAACTACGACGTCTGCAGGTTGTAGATCGGCGCCGCTGCCGTCGGCGACGAGACCCCCAGTGAAAACTGTGCGTGTGTGTGCAGAGGTAGCCATGTCATGCACGCTTCCCTAAGTCTTCAAAGAGTCCTTCGCGAGCCATTTGGCCGAGCACCTCATCCGCCTGTGACAAGGTGCGGTCGATGTCCTCGTCGGTGTGCGCGAGAGAGATGTGATTACGTTTCAGCGCCATCGGATACATGAACGATCCCTTGTCGATCATGCGGCGATGAAATGTCTCATAGCTGGCGTCGTTGTTGTGCAACAGGTCGCGATAGCCCTGGACCTCACGGTCGAGGAAGTAGGTCACGAAAATTGAGCCGATACCGGAGACAACTGCTGGGATTCCGTGTTCCGTGGTGATGGAGCGAAGCCCCTCGCGCATCCTGTCGCCAAGTCTGTAAACGTGTTCGTAAAACCCAACCTTAGGGTCTCGCAGTACTTTGATGGTCGCGATGGCCGCCGCCATCGACACCGCGTTGCCGTTGAAGGTACCAGCGAGCATCACAGCGCCTCCCGTCGGGGTGAAGTGCTGCATTACCTCTGCGGACCCAGCGAGGCCGGCAACCGGATAGCCGTTACCCATAGCCTTACCGAAAGTTGTGAGGTCTGGGGTGACGCCGCAGAGCTCCTGATACCCGCCGATTGCATGCCTGAACCCCGTGATCACCTCGTCGAAAACTAATAGCGAGCCGTTTTTCGTCGTGAGAGAACGTAGTCCTTCTAGGAACGCCTGTTCGGGGATAAGTGAGCCCACATTATGGGGGACGGGCTCAATGATCACCGCAGCGATCCGGTCTGGGTATTGATCGAACAGCTCCTCGACGCTTGCTAAGTCGTTAAACTCGGCGATCAACGTGTGGTTCAAAGCGTCGTTAAGAATTCCGCTGGAGTTCGGGTCGAATTTCCATGCGTGCTCGGGGCTTGAGATCACGTTTCGAGCGATCGCGTCATAGGAGCCGTGAAAGCAGCCCTGAAACTTCACGATGAGGTCGCGACCAGTTGTGCCTCGCGCGAGACGGATTGCCTGCAGAACCGACTCTGAACCGCTCATTGTCGAGATCACCATCTCCGCCGAAGGAATAGCGTCAATGGTCAGTTCGGCCGCCTCGACTTCCAGGTCCGTAGTGCCAAGTCCGACGAGATCCATGTCACGAATCGCTTCGGTGATCGCACCATTGACGCGTTCGTCCGCATGCCCGAGAAGGATCGCGCCGAAGGCTGCATGGTAGTCCGTGTAGACGCGTCCATCCGCATCAGTGATCGTCGAGCCCTTGGCAGAAGAGAATGCCCATGGGGATCCAATCGCCCGCGTCGCTGAGTTCACCCCTCCGGGAATGATCGCAGAGGCTCGCCCTGCTAGCTCTCGGGCGCGACTCGTCGTCGAGTCGCGCTGTGGTCCGATGGTCGTTGTGGTGTTGGACATGGGGATACTTGGTCCGTTCATTTCTGGTTGGTCATTTACTGGGATTCGTGAGTCCGAGCAGGTTTAATGCATCCTGGCTGATCACGGATTCGATCGTGTCCTCGGTTACGTACGGCAGGTTGCCTGCTCGGAAACCACCGATGCTCCTGAAGTTCTGCAGCGCTTTGCTTGGGCTCCACAGCGGATAGTCGGAACCGAACAGCAGCTTGTCAACAGTTCTCCATTCTTGTGCCCCAACGAGAGCGAAGAATGCGTCCATAGGCCGTGAAGGCACACCCGAGACGTCGGCGAACACATTTGGGTTCTTACGCAATACGACGTTCGTGTCTCGTTGCCATGGATGCCCCATGTGCGCCATGATCTGCACTAGATTCGGGTGGCGGCGGGCGACCTCATCGACGACCAGCGGCTGAGTGACCGAAAGACGCCCGATAGGGCTGGGCGTAGCACCCATATGCCAAAGAACAACCATCCCGTTGGCGGCAAGAATCGTGTAAAACTCGTCGAATTCATCCGAAAGGGGGTCAAAGAGCGCCAACACGGGATAGAGTTTCACCCCCTGAAAGCCGAGCGAGATCGCTTCTTCGAGTTGCTCACGCCAGTCGGCATCCAGCGGATCGATCGAGGCGAACGGGATTGTCGGGGTCTCCAGCTTGCTGACGAAGTCGGCAACGAAAGAGTTTGGCGTGCGGACCCCGGCCTGGGATGCGGCCAAGCCGAACGTGATAGCGATGTCGATACCGCCCTCGCGCATAGCTGTGTCGAAGTCTTCGGGGCTAACTACCGGGTAAGGCGTACCGCCGTATGCAGGGGCCCAGTGCTCCCTATGCTCGTTTCCCCAATGTTCGGGCTGGTGGCAGTGCGTATGCACGTCGATAATCATGTGATTCCCCATCGAGTTCGTACGGATTCCAAAGCCTCGTTAAGGCGTGGCAAATTCGCAATTCTGTGTGCAGTTTGACGGAGGTCCTCGACGATTCGTGACACGTCAGTCTCGGGCATCTCCCCGAGCGGCCCCGAGACGCTAAGGGCAATGTCGAAGGGAGCTCCGGTCGGGACCAGAACAGCCAGGCAGCGCACACCACGATTTCGCTCCTGATCATCCACACTGAAGCCGTGTTTACGCACACGCTCTAGTTCTACGTCGAGTCGTGCTCGCGAGGTGAGGGTTCGCGGCGTAAAGCTCTGCCAAGTCTTCTCCGGTGGAAGATGTTGATCTAGGTTATCGGCTTCAAGCCGGGAGAGAAGCATTTTGCCAAGACCCGTGCAATAGGTGTGGTCAAGAAATCCGCCGACTGCAATACGCAACGCACGGGCCGGTTCTTCCACACACAGGTGCAATACAGACTGTCCTTGCAACACCCCCATGTTGGCGGTGAATCCTAAATCGTCTGCCAAAGACTTGAGTGTGTTTGAAACTAAGTCCTCAAACTCGACTGTTTCGGCGGACTCTGCGATCTCGAAGATGCTGGACCCGATTGCGTACAGCGGCAGAGTTCCGGATTTCGCCACGAACCTCTCCTCTTCCATGACCGAAAGTAAACGGAGAAGCGTGGGCTTTGGAAGATCCATGGTTTTCGCGAGGTCTGCGAGCGACATCGGGGCCTGGGTCTGACCTAGCACACGCAATGCCGTCAGGGCGCGGGTTAAGCCCTGCGAATGATACGACTGTGCGTTTGATGGCATACTCGATCATTACGTGGAACGACGTTCCATGTCAAGCAGTTCTTCAAATCCCCCACGTATGAGTGGGATTGACTGGCACCGTTCCTTGCCACGACCGTTTGTGCCCACGAGCACGATGCGCCGGGATGGGGTTAGCAGCTAGGGACTGATTACGGTGCGATCCGTTCTATCAGGAACGACAGTCCCAGGCTGAAAACTTTCCATGCGTTTACCGTCTATAGGCCCTGTCTATGCTTGATCTTACCGCTTAATAGTACACAGTGAAGTGTCAACCATTAATGGTTCACACCCCTCCAGCATCCTTGATGCACCCCATCTTTTGCTTCGGTCCAGGTTTGTCTTGGCGGTACTTCTTCATCCAGTTCCCCGAGGTGCCAAAGTTTCAGGCAAACTTCTCGGCATTCCTGATGATCGGGTGTGGACTAGGGATGACCAGTGGGTTGCCTCGGCTTTGAACTGCGGCGTGACTTCCGACGCGATGATCACGCGACGGAGGCGGCTCTGCGCAGTCACCGTTCCACGTCGAGTTGCGAAAACTCTACTAAAGAATCTATTGACCAACCCTGACAAACTCGAGTAGATTTCCTCACATGAAACACCGTGTCACGTCAAATCACTCGCAACGTCTTCCCCCCCCTCACTTGGAGGAGGGTATCAAGCACACCATCGCCGAAGTTGTTCTTGGTGAAATGACGCGCGAGGGCTCCTGTCAATGAGCGCTTTGAGCGTGATCGTGGTGGGCGCGGGGGCGATTGGTCGTCGACACATCAAGGCGGTGAGGCAAGCCGGCGACACCGTGACGGCGGTTGTTGACACGGACATTGTGGCAGCGCGTGAAGCGGCGAGACCGGCCGGGTCAGTGGCCCAGACGAGTCTCGCTAAGACTTTGGCGGATGAGGACGCGGATGTGGCTGTCATCGCTACTCCCTCCGGTCAGCACCTCGATCAGTCGGTACTTGCAGTGCGGGCTGGGCTCGATGTTCTTGTTGAGAAACCGCATCGGGTGCCCGGAGAAGTAGCGGCAGGTCTGCGAGCCTCGCTTGGGGGACGGCGCTACTTCGTGGCGATGACAACGCGACACTGGCCCGGCATCGAGGCCACAGCTCACGCGATAGCCGATGGCAGCTTGGGGCAGATTCTTACCTACACTGATCGAATGCACTTCCGGTTGGCGGAAACTGACTTGCCCCCGTGGTACTTCGACGCCACACTCAGTGGCGGCGGCGTCTTGCTGACCAACGGCGTGCATGCGATCGACCGGGCCCGAGCGTTGGTCGGACCCGGATTGGAGCTAGACGGGGCCCGGTTAGTCCGCGTATTTCCCAGCCACCGATGTGAAGATTCAGCTGAAATCCAATTGCGAAACCACACCGGTATCCCGGTGCATCTGAGTCTGCTTTGGTCTCCATACGCCTCCGGAAACACGGGGTTGACGGTCAATGGGACCCGCGGCAGCGCCGTCGTTCACATGGATGGCAGCTGGCAGCTGATAACGGGTCAGGAAGAACAATGCGGCCCTGCAATCGAGCCCGATGAGCCCTTTGCGCGGCAGTGGCAAGCCTTCAAGGCCAGTCGTTCCGGCTTCGACCTGGAGGATTTGGAGCCGACCCTCGGCTTAGTCGAACGGATTTATAGGAGATACACATATGCCTGACATCAGCATGCTCATATACCCTTGGGACATTGAGACCGACGGCGTCGACGAGGTGGTCGGGACGCTGTCCGAACTTGGCGTGACTGGACTTACAATCGCGGCGGCTTATCACTCTGCTGAGGTTCTTGCCCCCAGGCGTACCTCACGAGTCTTTACCCGAGCTGAACCTAACAGCGTTCATCTGCCATTGGCGCGCGACGCGTTCTCGGGTCTCTCCGTTCCGCCTTCTTCGATGGCGACAAACAGCCCTGACCTCTACCCAGAGCTGAAGGCGGCGACGGATGCAGCGGGTATTCGACTTGATGGATGGGTCGTGGCGTTGCATAACTCGCGGCTGGCCACACAGCACCCCGAATGTGCGATACTGAGCTGTTTCAACGATCGCTTCACCCATGGACTTTGTCCGAATAACCCCGCAGTTCGCAGGTATGTCAGCGAATTGTTTGGAGGAATCGCGGGCAGCGGACTCTTCGAACGCGTGCTGGCGGAGAGCATTTCATACCTACTGTATGGTCATGGGCATCCGCATGAACTATGGGGTGCGCGGCTAGACACGACAACGCGCTACCTCCTTTCACTTTGCTTCTGCGAGCACTGCGCCGAAAGCGGTGCCGAGCGAAATATTGACGTGGAGTCTCTCCGATCCAAGGTGGCCGCCGAGCTGACCCGCACTTGGAATCAGTCGTACCCCGCCGGAAGAGACCATGATGAGGGCCTTGAACTAGCATCTCTGCATGTCAATTGGCCAGATCTCGCTGCATATACGCGCATGCGTCTCGACACGGTGACCTCCTTGGCGGCTACGACTGCGCATGTCTGCCACAACGAGAGGGTCCATTTTGACTTGGGTGCTGCAGTGTGGGGGCGACCCAGCCCCCTCAACTGGCTAGAAGGCGTTGATATCAGTTCTTCATTTGATATTGCGGACAAGTTTATGTTGCAAAGCTATTACCCCAGAGGCGGGGAGGTAGCACGCGAAATCGACCATACGTTTGGTCTGGCTGCGGCCCGTGATCTGCCCATTGGCGAACTGGCCGTAGCAATGACTCTGTGGCCTGACCATCACAATACGAGGGAAGGGTTCCTTAGCAAAGTCAACCTCGTGCGCGATGCAGACATCAACACCCTGGCTCTGTATAACTACAGCACAGCCACGAGGGATACCTTGTCCTGGGTTGCTGACGCGGTCGCCGTGATGAAAGGAGAACGATGAGCAGGACCTAAACGAAACGCCAGCTTTGGTCGTAGACCCGACGGGACTCAGGACCGACCTTAGCTCCATGGTTCCCACATCGTTTGGCTGAGGCAGATCGTCGCCCACACTTCAAACTTTGATGATGAGGTCGCGCGGTTGTAGCTCACTCTTGACGAAGGCGCATTTGACGAAACATAGTTTCCGGTCAATATGGCGGCAAAGGAGCGACATTGGTTGATGCCTAATGTCAACAACAACTCGATAAGGATCTATTGTGGTACTAAACATGCGCAGGACTAAAAAAACTGTAATAGCAGCGATTATAGCGGCCTCATTTACATTAGTGGGTTGCTCCGGCGGTTCATCTGGGGGGTCACCCACGGGAGACAATCAGAATGCGTCAATACAAAACGAGACTGTGGTCGCGTTGCCAGAGGATATTGACAATTTTGATCCGCATACAAACCAACTCAACACCTACCTTTACGCCGTCCGTTCTCTAGTTTTCAACGGACTGGTTAGATATGATGCCAGTCTCAATATCGAACCAGATCTGGCTACGTTCGACGTCAACGCTGACGCCACGGTTTTCACTTTTGAAATCGACCCCGAGGCGGTTTTCCATGACGGAACTTCCGTTAATGCGGAGGCGGTCATCGCGTCGTTCGAGCGTGCTGCAGGGGAAGAGAACTCCATCTGGGCTCCGCGGCTTGCCGATGTTGCGAGCTACGAGAGTCCCGATGAGCATACGGTCGTGATCACACTCAATGACCCAAATGCGGCGTTCCTCGCAGGAATTGTTGATATATCGATTATTGCTCCTTCGAACTTCGAGGACGTCGACTCTGCCCCCGTAGGCTCGGGCCCCTACAAGTTTGTCTCCTGGGAAGCAAACCAGCAGATCGAATTGGAGCGCTTCGACAATCACTTCGGCGAGCCGTCGCCCACCGAAACTATTATCTACCGGCCTATCAGTGATCAACAGGTCGCTCTGAACAATCTTTACAGCGGGAGCATCGACATTATCGCCAGCGCATCGGTTAACACCCGCGCCCAAGTCGACACCGACCGGGCCGAGATCATACAGCCGGACGCATCCACTAGTCTGTCGCTCATCGAATTCAACTCTTCGGGTACGCTTGACGACCCTCAGGTTCGACGAGCTCTTGCTCATACGCTAGACAAGGAAGCGATCCAAGAGGTGGCATACGGCGGTGAGGGATCGCTGAGCTACAGCCCCTTTGCAGAGACCAGCTGGGCCTATACGAATGTTGAAGACTACGAGTACGATCTCCAGAGGGCCGAGGACCTACTAGCCGAGGCTGGCGCATCAGACCTCACGTTTACTCTCGAAGTACCGAGCGGATTCCCGGACGCGGAGCAGATCGCGCGAGTATGGCAAGCTTCGCTCGCCGAGGTCGGTGTCAGCATGACGCCAGAGATTAACGAGAGTTCCGTCTGGCTCGACGCCTATGTCTCACGTGACTACGACGCAACCTGGAACGTGTTCAACGTGGGTGGAGATCCGCACTCGTTCTTCGACGTCATTATGACGCCACACCTGGACGACGACTACGACAACCCGAGGATGAAAGAACTGATCGCTGAGGCAACAAGCACGTCAGATCAAGCCAAAAGAGCGGACATATATGCGGAACTGCAGCAGGTTCTTGTTGAGGAACTTCCCGTTATGGTCGTACAGTCGATCCCTGTCGCTTCGATTATCGCCGATGACGTGAGGGGCTATGAGATGAACCCGCTCGGATGGTCACTGCTCGATAATGTCGCAGTCGAGCAAGAATGAGGCGCGCTAGGAATGCCAGCAATAACGAGAACTTTTTTAGAGATCGCAAGACTCGTGTTCGTCCTGTGGCTGGTGTCCGTGTTGGCGTTCCTGGCTCTCCGCCTGACGCCTGGGGACCCTGCCGTGCTGCTGCTCGGGCCCCAAGCGGGACACGAAGATGCTGAGGCGTTGCTCGCCCAAGTACGGACGGAAATGGGGTTCGACCAGCCGTGGATAGTCCAGTACGGGATATGGATTGGCGACATACTGCGCGGTGATTTCGGTAACTCCAGCCGAAGTGGCGTTTCAGTCCTCTCGCTAATCGTCAATGCAGTCCCGCCCACGCTCTGGCTTGTCCTACTTTCAGTGATGGTGTCAGTGCCGCTCTCAATCGCCATTGGGATGTGGGCCGCGAGTCATCGAAACGGCGCGGTGGACCGTGGGGTGCGGGTCGTAACGACCATGTCGATCGCCATACCCGGTGTTTGGCTGGGGCTGATTCTAATCATCTTCTTTTCTGTGAATCTCGGTGTCCTGCCCTCAGGGGGGTACGTCTCTCCGCTCATCGACCCTGGCGGATTCATCAGGCACATGATATTGCCGGTGGCTACGCTCTCAGTGTTTCTGACGGGAGTGCTTACGCGCTTCGTTTATGCGGAAGGCTCGGACGTGCTTCGGCAGGACTATATGCGGACGGCGACAGCTATGGGGATTCCCCGGCGAACGAGAATATTTAGGTATGCAACAAGAAATGCAGTGCTTCCGATGATTACGATCGTTGGCGTCCAAATCGGTGTGTTGGTGGGAAATGCTGTACTAGTCGAAGCAGTATTTGGTATTGGCGGCCTTGGGCAATTGTTGCTCAGCAGCGTACTCAATCGTGACTATCAGGTCGTCCAGGGTGCGGTGCTAATCACCACTGTTGTCGTAGTGCTGGTTGGATTCCTGTCCGACATGGCGAACCGCCTTATAGACCCAAGGATTGCCAAATGATGCGGTGGTTAAAGGGAGTCGGGGTTGCCCGTCTTTTACTAATAGCGACAGGGATCTTGGTGCTCACGGTTGCCCTGTGGCCGGAATTGTTCGTGACGCATGATCCGACTGCGGTTGATTCGGACTCGATCCTGCAGTCCGCCTCATGGGAACATCCGTTGGGGACGGATGAAGCTGGTGCAGATGTGCTCGCACGACTCGTCCATGCGACCCAGCTCGAGGTCGTGATCGCGGCGGGCAGTGTCATAATTGCGCTTGTAATTGGCGTACCATCTGGATTGCTCGCCGGCAACAGTGGCAAGCTTATCGATGGTGGAATATCCAGCGGGGCTTCGGCCATTCTGGCCTTTCCAATGGTGCTTTTCGCGATCCTAGTAGTGTCGAGCTTTGGAACGACAGCTCTGACGCTGGTCGGTATTATTGGGTTTGTCTTCGCCCCGCGGGTATTTGTTCTCGTGCGTGCGCAAACAAAAGCGCTGAAAGAACGGGAGTTTGTGGTGGCAGCCCGGGTGACCGGAATCTCGCCGAGGCGTACAATGGCGCGTCATGTCCTTCCAAATATGGCAGGCCCGCTTTTCACCCTCATCCCGCAGCTGATGGCGGAAGCGCTCCTCATCGAGGCTGGCCTCAGCTTTTTGGGACTGGGAGTTCAACTCCCGGATTCAACCTGGGGGACCATTCTCGAGAGCTCGAAGGACTACTACGTCACGTCGCCCGGTTATGCGGTCGCAGCTGGTCTGACGATCACGATAGCGGCCGGACTTCTGATGGCCTCCGGAGAACTTGCTGCTGAGTCTTTCAATCCCCTGAAGAAGAGAAGGCAAAAATGAGCTACTTCGCGGTACGTGGCGGAATCGCCGTCGACGGCACCAGAACAGGGCCCATAGGATCCGTCGGTTTCGTTGCAGACGGTCGAGCGCAGTCTATGGCACGACCCGAAGAACCCTCAGGTTCGACGAACGGCGGTTTCAGAGGCTCTCTGATACCTCCTGGTTCCATCGACACTCCTACGAACTGCGACCTTGACTGCATTTGCTATCCGGACGCCGATACGCGTTCTGCAGGGTGTGCCACCGCAACGTGCTATGGGCCGACGTGCCGAACGAGACTCGTCCCGGAACAGTGCTGAGGAGGTTTACATGAACGAGCCACTTTTGGAGATAAAAGACCTAGTCGTTAATTATGGAAACGTACAGAATAAGCACCAGGTTGCGAATGCCGTTGATGGTGTTAATTTGACACTCCAGGCTGGAGAGACGCTTGGGTTAGTAGGTGAATCCGGATCCGGAAAGTCTTCCATCGCGCGATCAGTGGTGGGATTGACCAAGTGGTCAGGACAGATTGCTTTCGACGGATCAGATATGAATCAACTACGAGGCGGGGCGTTGCGTCGCGTTCGCCAGAATTTGCAAATGATCTTTCAGGATCCCTACGGAACGCTCGACCCGCGGATGCCAATTGGAAAGCAGATTGCGGAACCTTTGTTGGCGCACGGTTTCGTGCAGCGGGATCAGCTAAAAGTTCGAGTGAGTGAGTTGCTGGAGATGGTTGAGCTCGATGGCTCGGCGGCAGCCAACTATCCCCACCAGTTTTCTGGAGGTCAAAGACAACGAGTTGCTATTGCCCGTGCCATCGGACTCTCTCCTAAGCTCATCGTATGTGATGAACCGACGTCCGCCCTCGACGTATCCGTGCAGGCACAGATTCTGAAACTCCTTGACGGACTGCAACGAGACCACGGAATTGCATACCTCTTTATCGCGCACAACTTGGGAGTCGTGCGCCAAGTTTCTGATCGGGTCGCTGTCATGTATATGGGAAAGCTCGTCGAAACCGGCTCCGTTGAAGAGGTTTTCGACAATCCGCAACATTGGTACACCAAAGCGCTTCTGAATGCTGTACTTGAGCCTGAGCCGAGTTCTCGGCACAGGGGGCGTCGTAGACTGACAAAAATGAAAGATTCATCTGAAAATTCAGGAGGTGCGCGGTGACTAGCCCCCTGCTTGAAATTGAGAACCTCAATGTGGTATTTGGTTCATTACCGTATCCTGCAGTGGCTGATGTTAGCTTGGCCCTCGGCGCAGGAGCTCGAGTTGGCATCATCGGAGAATCCGGTTCCGGCAAGTCCGTCACCGCCATGTCGATTTTGCGATTGAACGACGAGCGCCAGATGGCCTACGGGCGGACGTCCCGGGTCGATTTCGAAGGCAAGAATATTCTCACGGCTAGTGCCGCCGAGTTGACGGAGATCCGGGGTAAACGGATCGCCATGATCTTTCAGGATCCCATGTCAACGTTAAACCCCCTTATCCGCGTGGGGCGCCAAATATTGGATGTGCTACTTACGCACAAACCTCTGCCGCGGGGCGAGGCTAAGGATAAAGTGATGTCCAGCCTCGATGCTGTCGGCATTCGGACGAGCGAAAGGGTCTTCAGTAGCTATCCTCACCAGTTGTCGGGAGGCATGCGTCAACGAGTTATGATTGCTATGGCCATTGCCTCGGAACCACAGCTACTTATTGCCGACGAGGCCACTTCAGCCTTGGACGTTACCGTTCAGGATGCCGTGCTTGACACGATCGAACAGCTGGCCGAAGAACGAGGGATGTCGGTGCTTATGATCACACATGACATGGGGGTCGCCGCCCGTTTTTGCGACGATGTGTACGTCATGAACAGAGGGGAGGTGGTTGAATCAGGCAGAATGGCCGACGTGATCATCGCCCCGGAACACTCCTACACGAAGAAGCTCCTCGCCTCCGTGCCGCGAGTTTACCCGCTCGATCGTGTGACCAACCAACCTAGGGCATGAGAATGTCCGTGACGATTTTGGCCGACAGGATGGTAATGGCCATAGCGGCACCCGGGCGAAGACTCAGTTGCCCGAGGCTGCCGGTCAGGTTGAGATCGAAGTGCCTCAGAACCGTGAGGACACCTACTCGCAGCAGATGGCGAACATGCATCGATGCCGGTTGACCTAGCCTGATGAGAGTCTTCTCACGGTCTATGCCAGGAGCCTGACCATCGGAGAGAGAGTTGCGCATTGCGACAAGCTCCATGATGTGCAAGCTCGCATCATCGTGGACTCTGAATCTCATCACTCCATGGACACGCGGTTGCGCGAGGACGTCGAATCCGCCACTGCCGAATGGGTAGTACCGCGAGCGGGTAACTGTGAGTTTTCCCCATCAGTGCTGGCCGGCCACGCACACGCCGAAGACGCCACAGCGGCAGCGCAGAGTGATCCGCCGCAGCGGCGGCGGCACCAGGGTGGGGACATGAGCAGCGACACCTTCTCGCCAGTATCGGCTCGCCGGCGCCGTGCCCCGTGGCCCAGCACGCAGACGGCGGAGAAGACCGTTCCCTTTGTGCCGGCCAAACCGCAGAAGGAAAAGCCTCAGCCGCAGCACGCACCTCAGCCGCAGCACGCACGCGGTCGCGCCACCGTTGCACCGAGCACCCGACGACGACGCCGAGGCGCCGAAGCTGCACCGCGTCTGCCCAAATCTCCGCGTGCGCGCAAGCCTCCGCGTGGCCCCAAACCTCCGCGCGTGCGCCGAAGGCTCAGACCCGGCGGTCTCTACCGGTGGGTGCGAAGGTTTCGAGTCCCGGTGGCACTGGTCCTGGGGCTGTGCGCGGCTGCAGCGGCGATGCTTGCTGCAGAGTCCTCCCAGGTGGAAACCACCACAGCCGTGCGAGTGACCGCACCGGTGGCAGCCGGTGATGTGCTCACTGCTGAGCTGCTGGAGGAGGCCGCAGTGGATGTGGAGGCCGTCCCGGCGGAGCATATCGGTGAGGCTGAGGAGTACGCAGGCCGCACGGCTGCGACGGCGCTGCCGACCGGTGCGCTGGTCCATCCAGCCCAGATGGTGGGACCCGGGCTGCTGCAGGGACACGGACCCGAGACCGTCGCAGTGCCTGTCCGACCCTCTGATGCGTCGATGATTGGGCTGCTCTCCCCGGGTCAGCACGTTGATGTGACTGCCTCATCCGACGCCCCCGAATCCGAGGGCGGCACACAGCGCGTCGCCGAGTCAGCCCCGGTGCTGTGGATTCCGCAGGGGGAGTCGGAGAACTGGCTCGGCGCGGCCGAGCAGGCCAGGCAGGTGGTGATCCTCGCGGTGGACTCCGCCACAGCGGCTGCGATCGCGGAGGCAAGTCACCAGAGTCGGCTGCACCTGAGCCTGGTCAGCGAACCGCAGACGTAGCTGCCAGCAGTCAGCTGGAGCTGGTGGAGGAGGACTCCTTGGTGGAGCTGGCCTTGGTGGAGCTGGCAGAGTCCGAACCCTTGGCGCCATCAGACCCCGATGATCCCTTGGATTCTGATGAGCCGTTCGAGCTTGTCGAGCTGGACGCAGGTGTTGAGTTGGAGCTCTTGCGTGAGTCGGTCCGGTAGAAGCCCGAACCCTTGAACGTCACACCGACGTTGCCGAACTTCTTCCGCAGCAGCCCGGAGCACTGTGGGCATTCGGTCAGCGCATCCTCGCTGAAGGACTGAAAAATATCAAAGGCGTGCCCGCACTCTTTGCAGGCGTACGCATAGGTAGGCATAGGGCTCCTCACCAACGGCTTAGCACTCGAAAGGTCTGAGTGCCAATTCTATACTGATTCATCGTGCTCTCCTGACAGGGTGATCATCCCCTCGGGAGTCACCGCCCGGTGCACCCGCAGATCATGGTCCTCCACGGCGAAGCTACCCGGTCTCAGCACCTCCTCGGCGTGGAGCACAGCCAGAAGCTCCGCACGCTGCACCAGCTCAGAATGCTCAGCGAAGAGCGTGTCGTAGAACCCCCCGCCCTGGCCCAAGCGCGCCCCGGCAGCATCCACTGCCAGGGCGGGGACGAGCACTGTGAGGCCGGTGTGCGCCGCCAGCTGCAGAAGTTCGGTGGTGGTGGTTCGCACACCGACCGGCTCCATGACCGGAAACAGGGTGCTGCGTCGCAGCTGGACGGTGCTGGTCCACTGTGCCCACGCGAGCCGGCGGGTGCCGGCGTCGATGATCACCGGCACAAAGACCCGGCCCCCGCGACGAATATGCTCGCCCAGCAGCGGCAGCACGTCCGGCTCACCCCGCATGGGCATGTACCCCACTACCACCGATTCTGCGCCGATCTGCTCACCGAGCACCGCAGCGAGTCGCTGAGCGCGTGCGGCGATCTCCGCCCGGCTCAGCGCAGCGCGTTGGGCGCGATGGCGGCGTCGTACTTCTGCCTTGGGTTCCACCCACGGCCTCCGATCAGACCCAGGACTGCAGCCACATGCGCAGCTGCCACTGATCGTAGGGGATGAGCTCCGCGGTCCACACCGGCCAGAAGAACACGGAGACCGCCACCGCCAGCAGCACGAAGCACAGCACCAGCACCGTGTTGCGCTGCCGGGCGCTGAGGATCTGGGCGGCGGTGCGCGGCACTGAGCGCCGATGCCGTGCCCCGGTGCCGATACCCAGCACTGCCGCCGCCACCGCGGTCAGCGCCAGGATCACGAAGGGATGAAAACCGATGGTGTAGAAGAAGAACATCGTCCGATCGGGAAAGAGCAGCCACACCAACCATCCAGCCACGTACCCGGCCAGGATCGCCCCGCAGCGCCAATCGCGGCGACCCAGCCACAGCAGCACAACGACGATCAGTGCCACCGCCGCGGCCCACCAGATCAGCGGATTGGCGAGGTCCAGAACGGCCGAGGAGCAGGAATCAACCGCGCAGACCTCGTTGGTGTGCTCATACTCCTCCCCGCGGCTGAGGCCCTGGTAGTGCATCGAGACCGGACGGCCCATAAACAGCCAGGTCCACGGTCCGGAGGCGTATTCGTGGCCATCAGCGAGGCCAGTGTGGAAATCGGTGGCAGAGGCGTGGTAGTTCCACAGCGAGCGCAGCGGCCCCGGCACCAGCACGCCGAGCCCCTCGGCGGGGTTGTCCTGGTGCCACATCCGACCCCACCCGCCCGTGGTGAACAGCCAGCCGCTCCAGGAGATCAGGTACGTCACGGCGGCCGCCGGAAGCACGGTGATGACCGCCGGCAGCCCAGAGCGCAGCAGCCCGGACCGCACCCACCGGCGTACCCCCACCAGCCGACGGGCCTGCAGGTCCCAGAGCACCACCAGGATGCCGAAGACTGCGAAGAACGCCAGTGCCGACAGCTTCACCGCCACCGCACACCCCAGCAGCACTGCTGCGGCCAGCTGCCAGGGCCGCCACCACAGCACTGGGCCGCAGCGCTCAGCAGCAGCATCAGCAGAGTGGGCCGCCGCCCAGCTGGCCAGACGACGTCGCGAACTGTAGCGATCCATCACCACGGCGCCGAAGGCCGCCAGCACGAACATCATCAGGAAGATGTCCAGCAGCGCCACCCGCGACATCACCAGGTGATGACCCTCAACAGCGGTGAGCACCCCGGCGACACCTCCGAGGAACACCGAACGGAACATGCGTTGGGCGATCAGGGCCACCAGCAGCACACCCACCACTCCGGCCACGGCGGCGGAGAACCGCCACCCCAACGCCGTCTCGGTGCCGAAGAGCCGGATCCCCACTGCGATGAGCCACTTGCCCAGCGGCGGGTGCACCACATAGGAGGGCTCATCGGTGACCTGCGGGTTTCCGGCCAGGAAGTCGCCGTCGGCCTCCTCGGGCCAGGTCAGTTCGTAGCCGGCCTGCAGCAGCGCGTAGGCGTCCTTGGCGTAGTAGGTCTCATCGAAGATCAGCTGATGGGGGTTGCCGATGCCGGTGAATCGCAGGGCTGCGGCGAAGGCTGCCACCACTGCCGGCACCAGCCACCCCCAGATGCCGGGGGAGAACCGGTGAGCGCTGAGCCGGTTCTCCAACCATCGCTGATGAGCTGTGCGCGCGCTTGACGAGGGTTCCGTGGGTGCCTGCGCAGGGGTGGGTTCGGCGTCGTCGGCCTGGGGTCCGGTCACAGCGGCGCTCATCCTGGGTATCCTACTGAGGATGAGCCGTGAGGAAGAGCCTGACCCGCTGTGGGAATCACCAATCGTGCTGGCGGCGACCCCGATCGGCAATCTCGCAGACGCCACTGACCGGCTGAAGCAGCTCATCAGCACCGCAGACATCATCGCCTGCGAAGACACCCGGCGCACCCGCCACCTGATCCACGCCCTGGGCCTGAGCACCGCAGCCCGGTTGGTGAGCCTGCATGAGCACAATGAGGCCTCCCGCGCCGCGCAGCTGGTGGAGCAGGCTGAAACCGGCGCCCGGGTGCTGGTGGTCTCCGACGCAGGAATGCCCGCCGTCTCCGATCCGGGGTTCCGGATCGCGGCAGCCGCCATCGGTGCGGACATCGGCCTCACCGTGGCCCCCGGAGCCTCGGCGGTCACCACTGCTCTGGCAGTCTCCGGGCTGGGCACCGACCGCTTCACCTTTGCCGGATTCATCCCGCGCAAGCAGAGTGAGCGCGCCGGTCTGGTCGAACGGCTGCGCACTGAAGAGTGGACCACTGTGCTGTTCGACTCACCGCGGCGGATCGCGGAGAACGTCGCCGAGCTCGCCGCCGCCCTGGGGGAGAACCGGCAGGCGGCGGTGGCCCGGGAGCTGACCAAGAAGTTTGAAGAGGTGCTCCGCGGAAGCCTGGGCGAACTCGCCGCCGAGCTCACCCAGCGGTCTGAGGCCGGGCTGAAGGGGGAGTTCGTGCTGGTGCTCGCCGGGACATCTGCCGGCGACCGTCCCGGGGAGCCGACGCCCACGGCGGAAGAGCTGGCAGGGACCGTCCTGGAGCGGGCCGCCGCCGGAGAGCGGCTCAAGGCCGCGGCCAAAGACGTCGGCGCCGCACACCGGGTGCCGGCCAGTGAACTCTACGACGCCGCCGTCGCGCTGCGCCGTCGTCGGGAGCCTTAGGGTGTGAACCCGCCGCCGTCGACCGCTGGTGGGCGTTACGTGCCGCAATGATCCGGCTCCGCCCCATGTTTGCGGCACTAATCGCCCACTAGCCGCTGTGTTCGGCGAGGATGCGGCGTACCTGCGCCGTGGCGCGGCGGAACCCGTTGCGATAGTCATCGACGGTGAACCGCAGAACGATCCACCCTAGGGCGGTGAACGTGTTGTCGCGCAGCGCGTCTCTGCGGTACTGGCCGGTGTCTGCGTGTGTGGCGCCGTCGTATTGGATCACGATGCCTGCCTGCGGATACCCCATGTCAGCGCAGGGTGCGCGCGGATCGGACGCCTCGGCCGGCACTTGAAGCTGCGGCTCCGGCAGGCCGGCGCGCACCAGGGCCAGCCGCAGCAGAGTCTCCGCGGCGGAGTCCGACCCGATGCGAATCAGATTCACCGCCTCAGTCAGCCGGGGCCGGCCCGCCGTGCCGATGTACTTGGCCGTGACCGCCTGCAGATCACCCAGCGTCGCCAAGGCGCCGACCCGCGGCTCATAGGCGGCGTAGGGCGTGCGCACCAGTTGGTCGCCGACAATGATGAGCTCATCAACGCTTGCCTGCGATGCCAGATCCAGCAGGGTCCGGGCCGGGGAGGCGATAGACGCTGCGTATTTTGTCACCAGATCGGCCGGGTCCAGTTTCATCCGGTGGGCCCGGACTCCGTGACGCCGAATCCGGCGGGCAGTGCCCAGAGGCTGGGACAGGTGAACGGTGGTTTCGGCGTCCAACCGAGTGGGAAGGCTGAGACCGTGGACCTTGGCCGCAGTGGTGTGGGAGATCCAGCAGTCGGGGATGCTCCGGGCCAGCAGCACCGCCCAACGGAGGTTCTGTTCCGGCCCGGGCCCGCTGAAAGTGTCCTGGTGTGCGTATTTGCCGCGGTGAAGCCGGACCATGTCCCGGCGCCGCATCCGGCTGCGGGGCAGCCCGGCGTCGGTGAGCATCTGCTGGGTCACCGGGCCGCGGCGCAGCGGCTCCGGCAGGGGCGTGGGGTTCCTCATCCTGCCATCCTGGCGGTTTCCGGCCTGCCCCGCAGGCGTCATTCACAGCCTGTGGATAACCGTGGTCGGCGCGGCCCGGTCCCGGAGAGCGGCCCACCACGCGCACCACCACGCGCACGCTGCGCATGTCCCACCCCCACGCTGCGCATCCCCGCGCCGAATCCCCCCAACGCTGTAGTGGGCGTTACGTGCCGCAATACACCACGGCGGCCGGACTATTGCGGCGCTTAACGCCAATACCGTTCAATTAGGGTTATATGGGTGTAGTCTTGGGGTATGCCACGTGTTGGATGGAGGAAGCCAGAATCTGATCGTCGCTTGAGTGACGCGGTCTCGGTGGGTGTGCTGATGCGGGTGTTCCCGCCGGGGCTGGTTGATGAGGTGATCGAGGCCACCGGCCGAAGGGAGCAGCGGAATCGGCAGTTGCCGGCTCGGGCGATGGCCTATTTCGCTATCGGTATGGCACTGCATACTGATGGTTCCTATGAGGATGTGGCGTCGCTGGTCACTGATGGGCTGGCCTGGGCAGAGCGGGATGAGATGCCGGCCCGGTTGGCGAATAAGGCGGCGATCTCTCATGCCCGTACCCGGTTGGGTGCTGAGCCGGTCAAAGAGCTCTTCTGCCGGGCGGCGAAGCCACTGGTCGCCCAGGGTGCCCCGGAGAGTTTCCTGGCCGGACGGCGGCTTCTCGCCCTCGACGGTACGTGTCTTGATGTGCCTGACACCCCGGCCAATGAGGCCCATTTCGGTCGGCCCGGCACCGCCAAGGGCGAGCGGGCTGCCTTCCCGCAGGCCCGAATGGTCGCAGTGGCCGAATGCGGCACTCACGCGATCACTGATGCCGAGGTGGTCCCCTACACGGTCTCTGAGGCTGAGGCCTCTTCCAGCGTGCTGGCCCGCCTGGCCCCGGGGGTGCTGTGTCTGGCTGACCGGGGCATCTACAGCCACACCGCCTGGCAGAACGCCGCCGCAACGGGCGCGGATCTGTGCTGGCGGGTGCGAGCAAACCTGAAACTGCCGGTGATCGAAGCCCTGGAGGACGGCTCCTGGATCAGTGAGATCTACGATTCGGTCAACGACCGCAAACGCCAGCATCCGACTCGGGTGCGGGTGATTGAGTACAGCCTCGATGACGGCCGGGACAACGAGGAGACCTACCGGCTGATCACCACCATCTTCAACCCTGAGGAAGCTGATGCGCTTCAGTTGGCGGCTGCTTATACCCAGCGGTGGGAGATCGAGACCGCCTTCGATGAGCTGAAGACCCATCAGCGCGGAGCCCGCGGGGTGTTGCGCTCAGCCAAACCCGAGCTGGTCTACCAAGAGATCTGGGGGCACCTGTGCTGCCACTACGCCATCCGAGTGCTGATGTATGAAGCCACCGCCGGCTCCGGCCGGGACCCTGATCGGGCCTCATTCATCACAGCCCTGCACATCAGCCGCCGAACCATCGCCCAGCAGGGCGCTTTTTCCCCCTGACACCCCAGACATCCACCAGAGCCTGTGGCGCTATGCCATCCGGGAACTGGCCCACCGGCTGCTGCCCCGCCGACGAGCCCGATCCAACCCACGAGTCGTCAAACGCAAATGCACCAGAACCCACGTCAAACGCGCCCACCACTACGACTGGCCCCAGCCCCTACGACGAGGCACCGACGCCATCAAGATCACCTAATTGAACGTTATTGCGCTTAACGCCCACCTGCGGCCCGGGGGCACCCACTTGCGGCACAGCGGAGTCGCAGGGGCGTGCTGGGGGCGTCCGGTGGCCATAGGATGGGATGCTGTGAGCCATCAGCAGAGCGTGACCCCCGGAGAGACCCCGCAGGCCTACATCCCCACCGCGGGGCACACTGAGCACGACGACGCCCCGGCGCGCAGCCAGACCGAGGAGAAGTCCAAGAAGCGGCGCCGCCTGCAGTACCCGCCGGCCCCGGAGCCGCTGCCGGTGCCGGTGCTCGACAATCACGCACACCTGGACTTCCGTGACGGGCTGGTGCAGGTCACCGTGGAACAGCACCTGGACGCGGCCCAGCAGGTCGGCGTCGCCGGTGCCGTGCTGGTGGGCTATGACCTGGCCAGCAGTGAATTCTCTGTAGAGGCCGCCCACGCCGAGCCCCGCGCCAAGGCCGCCGTCGCCCTGCACCCCAACGACGCCCCGCACCTGCTCGAGCAGAAGACCTACGACGACGCCTTCTCCCGTATCACCCAGCTGGCGCAGGACCCAGAGGTGGTCGCTGTCGGCGAGACCGGCCTGGACTACTTCCGCACCGGCGAGTGGGGTCGGGACCACCAGGTGCGCAGCTTCCGCGACCACATCGCGCTGGCCGCCCAGACCGGCAAAGCGATGCAGATCCATGACCGTGAGGCTCACCAAGACATCGTCTCCGTCCTCAAGGATGCGCCCGCCCTGCCTGAGAGGGTGGTCTTCCACTGCTTCTCGGCCGACGCCGAACTGGCGCGGATCTGCAACGCCAACGGCTGGTTCATGAGCTTCGCCGGCACGGTGACGTTCAAGAACGCCGAGTCGCTGCGCGAGGCGCTCGCCGTCGCCGATCCGCAGCTGATCCTGGTGGAGACTGACTGCCCGTTCCTCACCCCCCACCCCTACCGCGGCCAGCCGAATGCCCCATACATGATCCCGCAGACCATGCGGCTGATGGCCCAGGTGCGCGGCAGCGACCTCAGCCAGCTCTGCCAGCAGGTCATGTTCAACACCGCCCAGGCCTACGGTGCGTGGACGTGAGCGCGCAGGCCGGCAAGCCTCGGCTGCTCTCTGCGGCCGATATTCGTCAGCTGGCCGATCAGCTGGGGGTCCGGCCCACCAAACAGCGCGGCCAGAACTTCGTGATAGACCCCAACACGATCCGCCGCATCGTGGGGTTGGCGCAGCTGGAGGGCACCGAACACGTCCTGGAGGTCGGCCCCGGCCTGGGGTCGCTGACGCTCGGTCTGCTGGATGAGGCTGCACACGTCACCGCCGTCGAGATTGATGCCGCGCTCGCCGCCCACCTGCCTGCTACGGTCCAGCGGCTGCGCGGCCACCGCACCGATCAGCTGCGCGTGCTGCATCAGGACGCGCTGAGGATCACCGCCGACGACGTCGACTCTCCCCAGGTGCTGGTGGCCAATCTGCCCTACAACGTGGCCGTTCCGGTGGTGCTGCACCTGCTGCAGGTGCTGCCCAGCCTCACCAAGGGCCTGATCATGGTGCAGGAGGAGGTGGCGGATCGGCTCGCCGCCGGCCCCGGCTCAAAGATCTATGGTGTGCCCAGCGCGAAGATCGCCTGGGACACCGAGGCGCGCAAAGTGGGAGTGGTCGGCACCAAGGTCTTTTGGCCCGAGCCGCGCGTCTCCTCTGGGCTGGTGCGCTTCCAACGCCGCACACCTGCATCCTCCTCTGTCACCCGGGAGCAGGTGTTCACAGTGATCGATGCCGCCTTCGCTCAGCGTCGTAAGACCCTGCGCGCCGCCCTGGCGCCGGTGGCCGGCTCCGCAGCAGCGGCGGCCGCAGCCCTGCAGCAGGCCGGGGTCGACCCCGTCGCCCGCGGCGAAACCCTGGATACTGCCGCCTTCGCGCGCATTGCAGCGGCGCTGAACCCAGACGACGCCTGACGCGTGGTTCGCGCAGTAGGCGGCTGGCCTGCCGGCCGCGCGTCTGACACCGGCGGCATCAGCAGTCTCGGCTACCGTTGAGTGATATGCGAGACAGCGAGTTCTTCGGCCACGTCACCGCGCTGGCCCCAGGCAAAGTGAACCTGAGCCTGCGGGTGGGTCCGCTGCGCGATGATGGGTATCACGACGTCGCCACCCTGTACTTCGCGGTGTCGCTCTACGAAGAGGTCACAGCAGCGCCCCGGGACGACGGCGCCATCACCGTGAGTCTCTCGCACCGCTCAGCGTTCACCAGTGTCGATCACAAAGACCCGCAGTCCGGCAGAACGCTCACCGCCGAGGTGCCCTTGGACAGCAACAACATCGCCTACCGGGCCGCCGAACTGCTGCGCCAGACCCTGCAGCAGCGTCAGGCCTCGGTGCTCAGCTTCCCGGCGAACAGCTCAGAGGTCAGCAGCTCAGAGGCCCCCGGCCCCAGCGGCGGGGTGGATCTGACCATCACCAAGAACGTGCCGATCGCCGGGGGGATGGGCGGCGGCTCAGCTGACGCCGCGGCGGCGCTCTTGGCCTGCTCGGCACTGTGGGAAGCGGGACTCACCAAGGATCAGCTGGCCGAACTGGGTGCGAACCTGGGAGCAGATGTGCCCTTCAGCATTCTGGGCGGAGCGGCCGTGGGCCAGGGGGCCGGCGAGGAGCTCTCTCCGCTGCTCACCCGCGGAGAGCTGCACCTGGTGCTGGTGCCCGCGTCGGTGGGGCTCTCCACCCCGCAGGTCTATCAGACGCTTGACACGCTGCGTGCCGAGGCATCAATCACCGCTGAGGTCCCCGAGCTGGACGCCGACCTGGTGCGCGCGGTGTGCACCAGCGACACTGCTCAGATCGCCGCCCTGATGGGCAACGAGCTGCAGGCGGCCGCCGTGCATCTGACTCCCGACCTGGAGGACATGATGGACGCTGGTATGGCCGAGGGCGCCCTGCAGGGCATCGTCTCCGGATCCGGGCCCACGGTGATGTTCCTGGTCCACGACGCCGCCGCAGCAGTGCAGCTGGCCACCCGGTTGGAGGAGAGCACCGGGGTGTGGGCGATCCCGGTCACCGGCCCCGCCTCCGGGGCTCGGCTGCTGTAGCGGCTCAGCCGAGGGTCTCGCCGATCCCCATCCCCAAGGAGGTGAGCGCCCCGACGAACGCCAGGACGATCACCGTCCGGCGGGCCAGCAGGTCACTGACCCACGGTCGGATGACGTGGGCGATCAGCAGTCCCGTCAGGATGGCAGCCAGGCAGCCGACCCAGAACCACCAGGGAAATGCCGGGAACTCATCGCCGCTGATGGCCCATTTGGTGCCGAAGCCACCAATGGAGACCATCACCCACATCGGCTGCATAGTGGCGGCGAAGGTTCGGATGCGCCACCGGGAGAGCACCGTATAGATGGTGATCGCAGGCCCGCCGACTCCAGCCAGCACCACGCCGGCGCCCACACCTGCGCCGGTCAGCCCCCGTGCCAGTCCGCCATCCACCGCGCGACTGGTACGGCTGGCCACCAGTGAGACGCTCAGCCCCAGGATCACCAGCACGGCGACCACAATATAGAGCGGACCCTGGGGCGTGGCCGCCGCCAGCCACCCGAACAGCGGCATCACCGCCAGCGCCGCGGGAACAATGATCGCCAACTTCGACCACTCAATGTCCTTCCACACCAGCGGGACCACCAGGGCCGGGGCCACAATGGCGAGCACATTGGTGAGCATCACCCCGGCGTGGGGACCGATCATGACCACCACGAACGGTGCCAGCATCATCGCGAATCCCACTCCGGTGAGCCGCTGCAGAACCACCGCCAGCACCAGCAGAGCAATGATGGTCACCGCCACCAGCAGATCTGCGCTCATCTGTGCTGCAGTCTCCCTCACCTCGTGCTCACCCCGGCGCCGGTGCGCCCCGGGCCTCCACCCTATCGGTGAGCACTGTGGCCCAGGGACGATAGGGTTAACAACCGTGGTTCATCTGCTTGGAGCCGAAGGGCTCTCCATCACGTACGGCACCCGCACTGTCCTTGAGGACCTCACGCTGGGGGTGGATCAGGGCGACCGCATTGGGGTGGTGGGCCGCAACGGCGACGGCAAATCGACCCTGATGCGTCTGCTGGCCCGACGCGGCGAGCCGGACGCCGGGAGGGTCACCTGGCGAGGCGGTGTCTCTGTAGGATTCCTGGACCAGCAGGACGTCCTGGACCACACCCAGACACTGCGCGCGACAGTGCTCGGCGACGCCGCCGACCACGAATGGGCCTCTGACAGCCGCAAACGCGACATCGTAGATGGCCTGCTCGGCGGTCTCGGCTGGGAGAGCGCGATCGGGTCGCTCTCCGGCGGCCAGCGCCGCAGGGTGGCGCTGGCCCAGCTGCTGATGCAGGACCACGATGTGATCATGCTCGATGAGCCGACCAACCACCTCGACGTCGAAGGTGTCGCCTGGCTGGCGCATCACATGAAGACCCGGTGGAAGCACGGTGAGGGCGCCTTCCTGGTGGTCACCCACGACCGCTGGTTCCTCGACGAAGTCTGCACGCTCACCTGGGAGGTCCACGACGCCACCGTGGACTCCTTCGACGGCGGCTATGCCGCCTACACTCTGGCCAGAGCCGAACGTGACCGCAGTGCCGCCGCGGCCGAGCAGAAGCGCCAGCAGCTGGTGAAGAAGGAGCTTGCCTGGCTGCGCCGCGGCGCCCCAGCAAGGACCTCGAAGCCCAAGTTCCGCATCGATGCCGCCAACGCTCTCATCAACGACGTGCCCGAGCCCCGCGACCAGGTGAGCCTGAAGCGCATGGCCACCGCGCGGCTCGGCAAGGACGTGCTGGACGTGGAGAGCGTCACACACTCCGCGGCGAAGACCGGGCCCCCGCTGTTCGAGGACATCACCCTGCGGCTCGGGCCGGGGGAGCGGGTCGGTCTGGTCGGCGTCAACGGTGCCGGCAAGTCCACACTGCTGCGCCTGCTGGACGGTCAGGTTGAGCCCGACGCCGGACGGGTCAAGCGCGGCAAAACGGTGAAGACAGCGGTGCTGACCCAGGATGTCACCGAGCTGATGCAGCACCAGCATAGGCGCGTGCTGGAGGTCATGACCGAGCACAAGTCCACCTTCAACGTCGGCGGCAAGGAGTTCAGCGGCTCCCAGCTGCTGGAGACCCTCGGGTTCAGCAAATCACGGCAATGGACCCCAGTCGGCGACCTCTCCGGCGGTGAGCGACGCAGACTTCAGCTGCTGAAGCTGCTGACCGGTGAGCCCAACGTGCTCATGCTCGATGAGCCCACCAACGACCTGGACACCGACACGCTGGCCGCGATGGAGGACCTGCTGGACGGATGGCCGGGAACCCTGATCGTGGTCAGCCACGACCGGTACCTGCTGGAACGCGTCACCGACCACCAGGTGGCGCTGCTGGGTGACGCGAAGCTGCGCGCCCTGCCCGGCGGGGTGGAGCAGTATCTGCGTATCCGATCCGGCAAAGAGGAAGCCCCCGCCGTCGACGGCCGCACCTACCGCGGACAGAGCTCGACGACGGCCGCTCAGACGCCCCAGCGCACCGCCGCTCGCTCTGCGGCTCAGCCACCTCCGCAGGACACTGGGGCCGACAACTCCACTGCGGGCCCTTCCGAGGGGGAGAAGCGGCAGGCGCGCAAAGTCATGCGGCGGGTGGAGAGGCAGATGGAGAAGTTCTCCCTGCGCCGAGCCGAGCTCCATGAGCTGATGGCTGATTCCTCCCACGCCGCTGAGGTGGAGAGGCTGACAGAGCTGCAGGAGGAGCTCAGCAGCGTTGAGGAGGAGCTGGCCGAAGCCGAAGAGGCTTGGTTGGAAGCCTCAGAGGTGGCAGAGTCTTAGCCGACGCATCGCTGGGGCCCCGAGCGGCGGCCCCGGACCCAGATCCCTGTGACGTTCGATTCGCCGCAGAGCGTGCCTCATTGGGTACCCTGGAGAAGATCTGCGTACCTGCTTTTGGAGGAACACTACTCTCGTGAAGAATGGGGCCCTGACCCAAGCCGTCGCTATTCTGCTCGTCGTGCTGCTGTTTGCCGGCATAGGACTCGGCGCCATCGGCACACTCTAGTGGACGGTGTCCTCGCTGACCGGCACGTACGGCGTTCGGTGTCGGTCGACTACTGTTCGCCCAGTTCTTCGGCCAGTACGCGTTTGCCGATGCCGAAGGCGACGTTGGCGGCTGGCACCGAGCAGTAGATCGCCGACTGCAGGAACACCTCTTTGATCTCTTCGGCGCTCATGCCGTTGCGCAGTGCGGCCCGAATGTGCATCTCCAGCTCCTCCCAATAGCCGCCAGCGATCATTGCGGTCAGCGTGATAGCCGAACGGGTGGTCCTGGACAGCCCGGGACGAGTCCAGATCGAGCCCCACGCGTAGCGGGTGATGAGCTCCTGGAAGTCCTCGGTGAACGCGTTCTTCGCCTCTTCCGCACGGTCAACATGGGCATCTGAGAGCACCTCACGGCGCACCCGCATACCTTCCTCGTAGGTGTCATCAGCCAAGGAAATGCTCCTTCAACAGTCCTGCGGTGTTCTCAGGGTCTTCTGCCGGTGCCAGATGCGCGACGTCGGAGAGTACCTGGGCGTGTGCATTGGGCGCGTGCTCTGCGATGAAGTGGGCCTCTGCCGGTGGGCAGACGGCGTCCTGTTCACCAGCCACAGCGAGCACCGGTCTGGTGATGGTGCCCAGCTGCTCCCGCAGGTCGAACTGGCTCAGTGCCCGGCAGGCGTGCGCGTAGGAGTGGCGGTCTGCATGCTGGAGTGAGTCCAGCAGCGTCGTTGCCACGTCGGGGTGCTTGTCGATGAACCCCGGCGCGAACCATCTCTGGGCCGAACCTTCGACCATGGTGGGAGTGCCGGCTGTGGCCACCAGATCGGCCCGTTCGGTCCAACCCTCAGGCTGGCCGATCTTTGCCGCGGAACAGATCACCGCATGGGCGCTGAAGCGCGATTCTGCTCGCCTGGACAGTTCCAGGCTCACAGCACCGCTGAGCGAGACGCCGGCACAGTACATCGGGTGATCATCCGGTGTTGCGTTCTCAGCAGTCTGGGCCGCGATCAGTGCTTCGACCGCATCGGCCAGCTGCTCTATGGTGAAGGGCGCAGACGAGGCCCGGCTGTTTCCGTGTCCGGGCAGGTCCCAGCCGATGACGGTGAAATCATCGGCCAGCTGGTCCAGCGCCGGCTGCCACAGGGCGCTGACACTGGTGCCCAGTGAGGGGCCGACCACCAGGATCGGTCGCGCCTCGGATGCCAGATCGTGCGGGGAACCGCTCATCAGGGATGCGGTCAGTTCCGGAACGGAGGTTTCGTTCAGCTCCATGTGGTCCTCTCTGCTGCGAAGTCGGCCAGGACAGCGTCGATAAAGTCGTCGGCCCGGCCCAGATAGTCTGCCGGATCCAGCAGCCGGTCCAGTTCGGGGGCCACCGACCCGGCCGCGGCATATGCTCGGGTGATCTCAGCGCGCAGCGAGGTTCCGGCCGCGTGGGTGCTGATGACCTCCAGCAGCGCGGACTTTCCGCCGGGGAACGAATCCGAGAGTGCGGCCACCAGGCGTTCGCTCAGGACAGCCCCGCCGGTGAGCCGGAGGTTTCGTGCCATGTTCTCCGGAATGGTGATCAGCCCTGCGAAGAGTTCTGCGCCCCGGGCTGCCGCCCCGCACGTCAGGCGCAGCAGCTCCAGCAGCTGCGGCCACTCTGCGTGCCAGGGGCCATCAGGCCGTTCGTCCACCGCAGATGCTGCGGCGTAGTGGAGCCCGGCCAGCTGTGCCGGCCCGGCCAGGGCAGCCGACCGGATCAGCACCGACAGCACCGGGTTCTGCTTCTGGGGCATCGCGGAGGAGCCTCCGGACTGTCCGGAGGCAGATTCGCGGACTTCGGCGATTTCTTGGCGCTGCAGCGTCAGGACATCATCGGCGGCCTTGCCCATTGCTGCCAGCAGTCCGGCTAGGGCGGAGGCCACCTCCAGAAGCGGCTGCCGCTGGGTGTGCCACGGCCTGGAGGGTGTGGGCAGACCCAGTTGGACGCCCAGCTGCCGTGTCAGCTCTGCGGCCCGTGCTGTTCCGACCATGTCGGTCAGGGCTGCTTGAGTGCCCGCGGCCCCGCCCCACTGGATGGGCAGTTCTGCCACAGCGCCGCTGAGCCGCACCGCGGCACGGCGGATCCCGTCCAGCCACCCGGCCACCCGCAGACCAAAGCTGGTGGGCAGGGCGTGCTGGGTCAGTGACCGGGCCACACACACAGTACTGCGATGGGTCTCGGCCAGCTCCGCCAGGGCGTCGGCTGTGGCCCGCGCGTCCCGCAGAGCCGCAGCGCAGGCCCGGTGGACGGTGAGCACCAGGGCTGTGTCGAGCACGTCCTGGCTCGTAGCCCCCCGGTGCAGAGCTTCGTCAGAGGTCTCTTGTGCATTGAGGACGCTGCGCAGCTGAGCCAGCAGGGGGATCACGGGGTTCCCGCCGCCGACCCCGGCTGCTGCGATCTCTGCTGGGTCCAGCCCGGCTGCTGCCGGATCGGTGGCTATCGCCCGCAGGGCTGCCGCACCGGCCGCAGGTGCCTCGCCGGCTTCGGCCAGCACCTCGGCCCAGGCTGCTTCGACCTCGACGAGGGTGGTGAGCAGCGCCTGCTCGGAGGTCAGCTGTGCTGCCTCGGTATCTGCCCAGACGGGGGACAGCAGGCCTGCGGGGGTGTTCATGCGCGGCGGCCGGTGAACTGGGGAGTCCTGGGGTAGGTCAGGAAGACGGTCTCGTCCTCGCCCTGGAGCCGGATGTCGAAGCGGAGGCCCCCGTCGTCGTCGCGGTGGGCGATGAGGGTGGACCGGCGGTCTTCGGCAAGTGTGGACAGGAGGGGGTCGGCACCGAGAGCCTGCCGGTCCTCGGGCATATAGACCCGGGTGAAGAGTCGGTCCATCAGGCCCCGGGCGAAGACGGTCAGCAGGATGTAGGGCGCTTTGCCAGGTGCGGTGGGTCCAGGGTTCACTGTGGTGAAGGTGAATTGACCCTCATAGTTCACCTCGGTGCGGCCCCACCCGGTGAAGGTGTGGCCGTCACGGCTGAGTGAGCCCGGTTGCTGAGAAATGCGCCCGTGCTGATCGGGCTGCCAGATTTCGACCATGGCGTCCGGGATGGGGGCGCCGTCGCCGTCGTAGACGGTTCCGTGCAGCCGGATCGATCCGCTGCTGCCGGGGGCCACCAGCTGCGGGCCGCCGTCGTAGGGCAGGGCGTAGCCGAAGAACGGTCCGACGGTCTGGGCCGGGGTGGGGGGCAATGCCATTACTGGTCCTCCTCACTCCAGGTGCGGTTGCTGCCGGACAGGATGATGTCCCAACGGTACCCGGTGTTCCATTCGTGCTGGGAGACGCCGTGGTCGTAGGTGGCCACCAACCGCTGGCGTGCCTGCGGGTCAGTGATGGCCTGATAGATGGGGTCCAGGCTGAAGAGCGGGTCACCGGGGAAGTACATCTGGGTGACGATGCGTTGGGTGAAGTCGGTGCCGAAGAGTGAAAAGTGGATGTGGGCCGGACGCCAGGCGTTGATGTGGTTCTTCCACGGGTAGGGGGCTGGTTTGATGGTGGTGAAGCTGTACTCGCCCTCCGGTCCGGTCAGCGTGCGCCCGACGCCGGTGAAGTTCGGGTCGATCGGCGCAGGGTGCTGGTCGCGCTTGTGGATGTAGCGGCCAGCAGCATTGGCCTGCCACACCTCGACGAGCTGATGGCGCACCGGGCGGCCGTCGCCGTCGAGGACCCGGCCGGACACCACGATTCGTTCCCCGATGGGCTCGCCGCCGTGCTGGATGGTGAGGTCGGCTTCCAAGGGGGAGACGTCGCGTTGGCCGAAGGCCGGGCTGTGCAGCTCGATGTCTTCGGGGTCTGCATGCTGCAGCGACTTGGTGGGGTGGCGCAGCAGCGAGCTGCGATACGGCGGGAAGTTCAGCCGGGCGCTGGTCTCCTCGGTCCCGTGGTCCTTCTGCTGCTGGTAGTTCCGGTGCTGCTCAGCGATTTCGGCGCTGATCTGCTCCTGAGAGGCCGCCGCCGCGTCGGGATTGGTCGGTGGTTGCGCCATCAGCGCTCAACTCCTTCGCCCTGGATGTGGTTCTCCCCACGATTCTGCGTCAGGAGGAGACCTGCCACCAGCAGAATCCCATTCAATGGTGTCACAGGTCCACTTTCTACTCTTGGTCGGCGTCGTCGTCCTTTCACTGGTTAGCGGCGGTGCACCAGAAAACCGGAACTGCCAACTTGGGTGGGGGCCGACACCCCTGGCGTGCCGGTGAAGGCCCCCACCGAAGCACATTGAACCGTCCCGCAAGACCAACAGTGTGGGGGCCCTCCGCAGATGGTGTTAGGCCCGCTATCCGGTGGTGCCATACCCACAGCCCCTATCAAAACGGGCTCCACAGACACGAACGTGACCCAAGCTCTGGCGAGGACCGAGCGAGCGTGTATTCCCGATTGATGAACTCGACGGAAAAGTCTCTGGCCAACCCTGGGGCTGACCCGTTCGCACCTTCGTCGCTGAGACCCGCGATGATTCGTTTCAGGCCGTCCTGAAACCAGATCTCGATGTCGTCGGAGTCCGGTACTTCACCGGTGCTCACCTCGGCGATCCATCTGGCGTGCGACGCCGCCCCGGTGCGGGTCAGCCGGTTGATCTCGTCCGACCACCAGGCGTCACCACTCTTTTGCGTTCGCGCTGTTTCCTGCTGTTCTGCCACCAACAGCAGCGCCATGCCCTGAACGTAGGCATTCAGCGCAAGGTAGCGGCCCAGGGCGACCGAAGGGTCTGTGTCCAGCGCAATAAAGGCATCGACATACTCTTGGGCGATGTCCAGGACGATGGGGGGTCAGCGGCGGACGAGTGCTGGCCAGGACGGTGACCAGCCACGAGTGTGCGCGGTAAACGGGCCACTCCGCCTGGGCGAGTTGCATCATGGCCTCTGCCGGTTTCGCAGAGCTTGTCTGCGCAGGTTGCCTTCGGGCAACTGTCGAAGCCGAGGAGCTCATTCTTGCCGTCACGCCCGAAGACGATGCAGTCGCGGTCTCCTTCCGGCACGTCGTCGACACAGACCAGAGCGCGGCCATGATCTCGGGTTCTGCCGAGGTTCCTGAGAGCTCGCAGATCGCGCAGGACAACAGGGCGGTCATTCGCCGCACTCAGGAGAAGGTCCAGGGGGCGGCATATCGCAACACGATTCTCTCCGTGCTCGATGAGGGCCGTGGCGCGTGAGAGTCGTAGACGCTGGGGCAACTTCGCCATGGCAAGGCTTCAGCGCTCTGAGGATCACACGATTTCCCGCCGACTGGCTTCGACCGCGGATTGGGCCCTGCGGCACACTCTCAGCGGCTACAACGTCACCTACGTCGCCCTTGCGGAAAAAACTGCCGACACTGCCCTTCTGACCACCGATGCCCGCTTGGCCCGGGCCCCGGGCATCGAGTGCAGGATCCAGCTGTTGTAGGCTCTCAATTAACGGGCAGGCACGAGGCCCCATAAGCCGAGCGGCATACGGAGCCGGTGCTGAGGGCGCCCGTTGCGACGCGTGGGCCAGGGGCCGCGTTCGGCAGGGGATCCTCGACCAAGGAGAAGGCATGACGTCACTGACCAATCATCGGATCCGTCTTGGGTCCCGGCCTCACGGTGAGCCGAGGCCCGAGGACTTTCATCACGACTCAGCCCACGTGGGTTCACCGGATTCCGGCCAGGTGCTGCTGCGCACCAAGTACCTCTCCCTGGACCCTTATGTGCGCGGCATGATGAGCACCGCGAAGTCCTACGTCACCCCTCTGGAGGTCGGAGACGTCATAGTGGGCGGAACGGTCTCCGAGGTGGTGGAGTCCGCCGCCGACGACTTCAAACCAGGCGACGTCGTCCTCTCCTTCGGCGGCTGGCAGCAGTACAGCGTGGAACCGGCCACCAGGCTGCGCAAGCTGGAGCCCCAGGCTGCCCCGCTCAGCACTGCTCTTGGAGTCCTGGGGATGCCCGGCTTCACCGCCTATGCCGGCCTGCTGGCCATCGGCCAACCACAACCCGGCGAGACCGTGGCGGTTGCCGCAGCCACCGGCCCGGTGGGTTCGGCGGTCGGGCAGATCGCGAAGCTCAAAGGGGCCCGCACGATCGGTATTGCCGGCGGGCAGCGAAAGGTCGAACACCTGCAGGAACTGGGCTTCGACGAGGTCATTGACCACCGTGGACCGGACCTCGACGCTCAGGTGAAGGAGGCCTCACCGGAGGGGATCGACGTCTACTTCGAAAACGTCGGCGGGCAGGTCTGGGATGCAGTGCTGCCCCAGCTCAATGAGTTCGCCCGCGTGCCGGTGTGCGGTCTGGCCGCGAACTACAACGCGACCGCCCTGCCCGAAGGCCCGGACAAGACTCCGCAGCTGATGCGCGCGGTGCTGACCCGCAGCCTGCTGCTGCGAGGCTTCATCCAGCGCGAATTCGTCGACTCGATGTTCTCCGACTTCTTGACTGATATGGGGCAGTGGGTGGCCTCTGGCGACGTCGTCTATACCGAGGACATCACCGAAGGCCTGGAGCGTGCACCGGAGGCCTTCATCGGCATGCTGCGCGGGGAAAACTTCGGCAAAACGATCATCCGAATCTCTTAAGTGTAGCGCCAGCTCCGGCCGCCTCGGCTGCTCAGACCGTAGTCAGAAGCGGCATCAGTCAATGTCCGTAGGGAACTCTGCACGGAAACGCGCCAACGTATATGGCTGTCGGTTGATCAGCAGACAAATAGCGATGACCAGGGGCAGTGAACCAAGACACAACCGCAACCTTGTCCGGTATCGCCGCTGTCATGTTCCTGATCGCGGCCGCCCCGACTATAGCGATCGTTTGCGTGGCCGGTCGTTGAGTTCAGCGGCGACCCAGTCCAGGTCATCGGCGCTGTGCACCGTGAGGTCGGTGCCTTTGGGGAAGTCTTGGCGCAGCAGTCCGTTGGTGTTCTCGTTGATGCCGCGCTGCCAGGGCGAATGCGGATCTGCGAAGGTCAAACACCGGCCCTTCAGGTTCCGGCCCCGTCGGGGTCGGACTCCACCAGCCTGGGCGACCCAGCGGGCTCCCTTCTTCCGGTACGTACCCGCTGCCTCGGCAACGTCGGTAATGAACTCTCCGTGGGAGAGAACAGCCCAGAACACTTGATACACCTCCGGGACCATATGATCCGAAAAACGCATCCATGGCACCTCATTTCAGACAGGTGTTGCAATCACCGTAAGAACCCAAGGAACCCCCACCGGTCACCCCCGCCTCTGACCTGGAGCGTTGAGGTCATGCCGGCCCGGCGTGTCCGTATAGGTGGTCCGGTGACTTGTCCGGTGACGGGGGCTATGTGACACACACTTAGGTGAGCCTGTAGGTGCCAACTGTTCGATGAAGCGTGCGCAATTGACGGTGGTTCGTGGCCAGTCAGCACGCGATGGAGCGTGGAGAGGCATCATCGCCGGCGCAGTGCGCGGCTGATCCCGCGGGCCGCGGTCTGCAGCGCCATCAGGAAGGTCGGGATGTTCGGTGAGCTGCGCGGGACAACAATCGTCAAGGCGGCCTCCGCGTGGCCGCCGGAGTTGAGGATGGGCACCGAGATCCCGGTGGTCTCCGAGTTGATGACCCCGCCCAGAGACGCGTAGCCGCGGGTCTTAGCCTCAGCCAGTTCGCGGCGCAGCTGGGGCCGCTCGGCCTCTACGGTCCGGGCGTGTGCCTGCAGCCACTCTGCGGCAACCTGGGCGGGGGCGAAGGCCAGCAGGACATGCCCCATCGATGTCAGGTGGGCCGGCATAGTTCCGGCAACCTCGGCCGGGTTGACCACTGCCCCGTGCTGGGAGAGACGCTCAACAATCAGCACCCGAGACCCTTCCAGGACCGCCAGCTGCGTGGTGTGGCATACGACTGCGTTGACGTCCTGCATGTATGGCAGGGAGCTCTGCCGCAGGGTGCGGCTGATCGGGGCGCCTTGGGCGAACTCCCACAGGCGTTGGCCGATTTCGATCTCTCCGGCGTCGGATCGGCTCAGCAGTCCGCGACTGGTCAGTTCCTGGATCAGTCGGTAGCCGGTGGTCCGTGGCAGGTCTGCCCGGTCTGCGAGTTCACCGGGGTGCAGCCGAGGGTGGGCCTCCAGTGCCTCAAAGAGCCGCAGGAGACGGTCCAGGAGGGCATCACCGGTGGGGGAGTTGGCCATGAATGTCAGCCCATCCGGTGTAGGAGTCGGCGAAATAGGCCCGTCCGTAGACCGAACCGGTGATGGCGTCGAATTCTCCACGGCGGCGCTGGTGTGCGAAGGCGTTCTCATCCGGTTGTCGGTGTAAGAGGTTCGTCGCCCAGTAGGAGAAGTTCTGCGCCTTCCACACTCGGTCTAGCGCAGTGCGTGAATAGTTCCGCAGTGGGGCGAAAGGATCGGTCGCCGACTCTGACTGAGCGAGGAACTCTTCGACTCGGGGGATCAGTGCGCGCACGTCGCAGAAGGCCAGATTCAGACCCTTGGCACCGGTGGGAGGAACGGTGTGGCCGGCGTCGCCAGCCAGCACCAGCCGCTGGTAAGTGAGCGGATCGCAGACGTAGGAGCGGAAAGGCAGCACGGTCTTTTCGAAGATCGGGCCACGCTTGAGCTCCACGCCCTCACCCAGCACCTGCTGGATGTGGTCGAAGATCGCCTCCTCTTCCCACTGTTCCGGGTCGGTCTGCGGGTCGCACTGGAAATACATCCGCTGAACGGACTCATTGCGCTGAGAGATCAGTGCGAACCCGACCTCAGAGTTGGCGTAGATCAGCTCCGGCGCCGTGGGAGGTGCTTCGCAGAGGATGCCGAACCAGGCGAAGGGGTAGGCGGTGAAGTAGTCGGTGCGCACATCCTCCGGGATCAGCTTGCGGCACTTGGACCGCGACCCGTCTGCACCGACGATCAGCTTCGCCTCTATGCGTCCCCGATCACCATGCTCGTCGCGGAAGGTGAGGGCCGGCGCGTCCGATTCGATGCCTTCCACGGAGGAGTCGGACACGGACCAGTGGATCTGGCCGCCTTCGCGCTCCCACGCTGTGGCGAGGTCCAGAAACACCTCGTTCTGGGGGTACAGCCAGACGGACCTGTCGACAAGCTCCTGGAAGTCGATCCGGTGCTGGACTCCTTCGAAGCTGAGCACGGTGCCCGGATGCTCATGGCCGTCGGTGAGCACTCGGGAGCCGATATCGGCATCAACGAGCATCTGGACGGTTCCCGCCTCCAGAATCCCGGCGCGCTGGGTCCTGTGGATCTCATCCTTGCTGCGCGTCTCGACGACGGCGGCACTGATGCCACGTCGTTTCAGCAGCAGCGCGGTCATCAGCCCGGCGGGGCCGCCGCCGACGATCCCCACGTCGACTCGTGTGGTGTGCTCTGCCATGGTGTGCCTCTTCTTCCTGTGGTGCCGATGATTGGCCGCGGCTCAAGTATGAGCTTCGCACAGTGGGCTCAGCCACGGGCGGGTTCGAGACCGGAGCCGAAGTCATGCGATGATGGTCCAGCGCATGCTCTCCGCCATGGTGTAACGGCAGCACCTCGGTTTTTGGTACCGATAGTCTAGGTTCGAATCCTAGTGGCGGAACGTGAACCCAACAGCCGTCATAGTTCTGGCAGCCGGAGCGGGGACGCGCATGAAGTCGCGCACCCCGAAGATCCTCCACACCCTGGGCGGGGTCTCCATGATCGGGCATGCGCTCAGCACGGCCCGAGCCCTGGACCCGCAGCAGCTGGTCGCCGTGGTGCGCCACCAGCGTGCGAAGGTCGCTGAGCACATCACTGACCATGATGCTGCTGTGCTGCTGGCCGATCAGGATGAGGTCCCCGGCACCGGCCGCGCGGTCGAGTGCGGCCTGGAGGCGCTGGCCGAAGCGGGCAGCCCGGCGACCTCCGGCACGGTCGTGGTCACCTACGGCGACGTTCCGCTGCTCAGCGCAGACCTGCTGGGCCAGCTGGTGACCGAGCACGAGTCCCAGGCCAATGCGGTGACCGTGCTGACCACCCAGCTCGACGACGCCGCCGGATACGGCCGGATCCTGCGCGAAGGTGACCAGGTGGTCGGCATTGTGGAGCAGAAAGACGCCACCGAGGAGCAGCTGGCCATCACCGAGATCAACTCCGGAATCTACGCCTTCGACGCCGCCACCCTCACCGAGGCCCTGGCCGCAGTCTCCACCGACAACGCTCAGGGCGAGAAGTACCTGACTGATGTGCTGGGCCTCGCCCGGTCCCAGGGCCGCAGGGTCTCAGCACTGGTCACCGAGGACCGCTGGCAGGTCGAGGGCGCCAATGACCGGGTCCAGCTGCAGGGCCTGGCCGCTGAGCTCAACCGGCGCACGGTGACCGCACACATGCGCGCCGGCACCACCGTGGTCGACCCCGCATCCACCTGGATAGACACCGGCGTCACCCTGGAGGAGGACACCACGGTGTTTCCTGGCACCCAGCTGCACGGGGCCACCCATGTGGCCCGTGATGGCCGCGTCGGTCCCGACACCACGCTGACCGATGTGACGGTCGGTGAGGGCGCGCAGGTGATTCGCACCCACGGTTCGGGGGCACACATCGGCGCAGGCGCCGTCGTCGGGCCCTACACGTATCTGCGTCCGGGCACCCAGCTGGGTGAGGACGGCCGGATCGGAGCCTTCTACGAGACGAAGAACGTCACCATCGGACGCGGTTCCAAACTCTCCCACCTCGGCTATGCCGGCGACGCCACCATCGGGGAGAGCACCAACATCGGCTGCGGAAACATCACCGCCAACTACGACGGCGAGGCCAAGCACCGCACGGTGATCGGCTCGCATGTGCGCACCAGCTCGAACACCGTGTTCGTGGCCCCGGTGGAAGTCGGCGACGGCGCCTACACCGGTGCTGGTGCCGTGGTGCGCAAGGATGTGCCTCCGGGGGCCCTGGGGCTCTCCGTCGCCCCGCAGCGCAACGCGCAGGGATGGGTCGAGTCCAAGCGGCCCGGCTCAGCCGCAGCGAAGGCCGCAGCGAAGGCAGCAGCCCAGGCGAAGCAGCGCGGGGACGCCCCCGAGACCGACCAGCAGCAGTGAAGTCACAGCAATAGGGAGCAGAGGAACACAGGCGGATGGACGAGATCAAGCAGAGCGCAGAGAAGACCATGGTCATCGCCTCCGGGCGGGCGCACCCGCAGCTGGCCCAGGAGATTGCCGAGGAGCTCGGCACCGAGCTGCTGCCGATGAGTGCCTACGACTTCGCCAACGGCGAGATCTACGTCCGGGCCTCCGAATCGGTGCGCGGCAAAGACGTCTTCCTGCTGCAGGCCCACCCGGCCCCGCTGAACAACTGGCTGATGGAGCAGCTCATCATGATCGACTCCATGAAGCGGGCCTCCGCCAAACGGGTCACCGTGGTCTCACCCTTCTACCCCTACTCCCGGCAGGACAAGAAGGGTCGCGGCCGCGAACCGATCTCCGCTCGCCTGGTGGCGGACCTGTACAAGGCCGCCGGCGCAGACCGGATCATGAGCGTCGACCTGCACACCGATCAGATCCAGGGCTTCTTCGACGGGCCGGTCGACCACCTCTTCGGCGTGCCGCTGCTGGCCGACTACATCCGCGAGGAAGTCACCGGTGAGGAGGTCACGGTGGTCTCGCCGGACACCGGACGGGTGCGGGTGGCTGAGCGCTGGGCCGACCGGCTCGGCGGAGTCCCCCTGGCCTTTGTGCACAAGACCCGGGACCTGACCCAACCGAACAAGGCAGAGTCCAAGCAGGTCGTCGGCGACATTGAAGGACGCACCTGTGTGATCATCGACGACATGATCGACACCGGCGGCACCATCGCCAACGCCGTCTCCATCCTGAAGGACGCCGGCGCCAAAGACGTGATCATCGCAGCCACCCACGGGATCCTCACCGACCCGGCCACCGAGCGGCTGGCCAACTGCGGCGCGCGCGAGGTGGTGGTGACCAACACGCTGCCGATCCCGGAGGAGAAGCGCTTCGAGACGCTCACCGTGCTCTCGATCGCCCCGATTCTGGGCCGGGCCATCAACGAGGTGTTCACCGACGGTTCGGTCACCACGCTTTTCGACGGCAACGCCTAAGGTCGGCTACACTTATCAGCTGTGCCCAGGCGAGGGGGCTGTGACTTCAGCCCCGTGATCGACAAGGCCAGATTCCTACGACGTCGTCGTACTCATCTGCTTGTGTCAGCCTGGCGAAACCGATCGCGACAAAGGAACTCCAATGGCTGACAAGATTCGCATTTCCGCTGAGACTCGCACTGAGTTCGGCAAAGGCTCCTCCCGCCGCGCCCGCCGCGCCAACCTGATCCCCGGGGTCATCTACGGCCACGGAGACGACCCGCGCCACGTGCTGCTGCCGGGCCACGAAACCTCGCTGGCAGTGCGCAACCCCAACGCGCTGATCACCCTGGACATCGAGGGCGACACCCAGATGGTCGTGCCCAAGGACATCCAGCGTGATCCGCTGAAGCCGTTCATCGTGCACATGGACCTGCTGGCTGTGCGCAAGGGCGAGAAGATCGTCGTCGACGTGCCTGTGGAGGTCATCGGTGAGCCCGCCGTCGGCTTCGAGCACATGCTGGATCAGCCGACCGTGCCCGTGGAGGCCGATGCGCTGAACCTGCCCGAGCACGTTGACATCGACATCACCGACCTGGAGGAGAACGCGCTGCCGGATGCGCTGATCCTCCCGGAGGGTGCCGAACTGGCGCTGTCCGACATGGAGTCCCCGATCGTCTCCGTCTATGAGCCGCAGGAGCAGGACGTCGAGGAAGACACGGAGGCTGAGGAGGCCGAAGAGCCTGCCGAGGAGGGCGCTGAAGTCTCTGCTGCCGAAGAGGGTGAGGACGACAGCGAATAGGTCTGCAGTTGCTAGGCTGAATCAATGGCAACAGATACCTGGCTGATAGCGGGTCTCGGCAATCCCGGGACCCGCTATCGTCATACCCGGCACAATATTGGGCACATGGTGCTCGAGGAGCTGCTTAAGCGTATGGGCGCTGAGTACACCCGCACCAAAGTCGGAGCCCGGGCCGTGGGTGCCCAGTTGGGTCAGGGTGGACCCAAGGTGCTCTTCGCGATCTCTGAGGGGTACATGAACCACTCAGGCAAGCCGGTTCGGGCACTCTTGGACTACTTCTCCGTGGACCCGGCGCAGCTGGTGGTGGTCCACGACGAGGTGGATCTGGACTTTGGTCGGATCAAGATCAAGCGCGGCGGCTCCGAGGGCGGTCACAACGGGCTGAAGTCCATCACCCAGCACCTGGGCGGCGACCGGGACTACATCCGCGTCCGGGCAGGCGTGGGCAGACCCACCGGGCGCATGGCCACCGCCGACTACGTGCTCCAGAAGTTCTCAGCCCAGCAGCAGGAGGAGCTGCCCGCGCTGATCGATCAGTGCGCAGATGCGGTGGAGCTCATCCTCACCGAAGGGATGACGGCGGCACAGAACAAGGTGCACTGAGCGGGCACTGAATCAGCGCGGGGGCGGTGAGTGTGCGCCAGGGCGCCACTCAGCTGCGGGATTCGATGAACCTGCTGACCTCTTTGGCCTGCAGCTCGATGAACTTCGCGATGTAGGGTTCGGCAGCCGACTTCACCTTGTTGCCGATCAGCGGAACCTTCACCTCAACCTCGCCGCGGACCGTTGCCAGCGTCTCCGACTCCCCACGCACATGCAGGTTCTGCGAAGCCAGCCCCTTCACCGGGGCACCGGCGATCTCCACCCGGGTGTCAGCACGGCGCGATCCGGCGGCGTCGGCCGGGCCCCACGAATCGGTGACCGTCACGTTCACCGTGCCTTTGAGGACACGCTTGGCGATATCGGGCAGCCGGTCTACGCTCATGGCCTGCTTGGTGACGATCTCATAGCCCTCAGCTGCGGTGCCGCTGACGTCGAAGCTGGTCAGCTCGGAGCCGACCTTAGAGGCCAGGTGCTCGTGGAACTCCCGAGAGGCGTAGGCCTGGAGAATCTCCTCGGCGTGGTGGGGAATTACCTTCTCAGCTTCAATGGCCACTGCGGCTCCTTGGATGGTTGGTGTCTGCGGATGATTGGTGTCGATAACTGACGGGAGCCATTCTATCCACCTGCGCACACCCCAGCGGGAGGGCTGGCGCTGCGCTGGTGAGACCCCCTGGCGGCAAAGGGTTAACCTCAGCGCGCCGGAGACGTAGTGTGGCCGATACGCGGGTCAGACCGGCCTGCGGTATCCCCCAACGGTTTTACGAAACCAAGGAGGCCAGTGACCATGCTTGTTGCTTTCTCGGTAGCACCGACCACCTCGGCGGAGACCGACGACGGTTCAGTTGCCAAGGCGGTGGCTGAGGCGGTCAAAGTCGTCCGCGACTCCGGGCTGTCCTATGAGACGAACTCCATGTTCACCACCGTTGAGGGGGAGTGGGACGAGGTCTTCGGCGTCATCAAAGCCGCCACCGAGGCTGTGGGCGCCACCAGCTCCCGCGTCAGCCTGGTGGTCAAAGCCGATATCCGGCCCGGGCATACCAATCAGCTGACCGAAAAGGTGCAGCGCATCACTGAGCACCTGGACTCCTGAGTCCCCGGGGTCCTGCGCGCCGCCATTGGGCCACGCCCACGCCGAGCAGGCAGATTCCGCCTCCTAGGAGGGCCAGGGGCGGCGGCAGCTCACCCAGGGCGACGGCGGCCATCACCACCACAAGTGCCGGAACCGCCAGGGAACTGGCCGCCACCCGTCCGGCAGGAAACTGCATCATGGCGTAGCCCCAGAACCAGAAGGCCACCGCAGTGGGTCCGATGCCCATATACACCGCGCCGAGGATGCTGCCCGCCGAGGCGGCGCCGACCTCTGCCAGGGTCGCCGGGATGAACGGCACCAGGGCCAGTGTTCCGGCGAGGCAGGCGATCCAGGTGGCAGTCAGCGGGTCGGTGTGCCGCAGTGCGACCTTCTGCACCAGCATGCCTGCGGCGTAGAGCACGGCGGCCAGCACCGCGATGAGGATCCCGGCCAGCGCCAGGTCTCCGGTGCTGCCGGCCAGGGTGATCAGCACGATGCCTACCAGTGAGACCGCCATACCGGTGAAGAGCTGCCGCGGAAACCCTTCACCGAAGAGGGCCCCGGCACCCAGTGCGACCATCAGCGGCGCAAGATTGACCAGCATCGCAATCGTGCCGGCATCCAGAAAGTGCCCTGCCCAGTTGAACACCACCGTGTAGCCGGCGAACCAGATCACCCCGAACGTCGACGAGAGCAGCAGGCTGCGGCCGGTGGGCATCCGCAGCTGACCGCGCCGGACCCAGAGCAGCAGCAGAGTCAGCGTCACAGACCCGGCCAGCAGCCGCAGCAGCGCCAGTGGGCCGGGGGAGAGCTCCACCGCATAGGCGCGAATGATCACGAACGAGGACGCCCACATCAGCACCGTGCCGACTATGGCCAACAGCCCGAGTGTCACGGGCGACGGGCTCAGCGAGGGGCGGTTCACAGGGCCGCTTCGCGGCTGAGCAGGCTGCGCTTCAGGTCTGTGCCGTAGCGGAAACCACCCAGGCTGCCGTCGGTGCGGATGACGCGGTGGCAGGGCACAAAGAGCGCGGCGGCATTCTTCGCGCAGGCGCCGGCGGCGGCCTGCACAGCTGCGGGGTTCCCCGCCGCAGCGGCGTACTCGCTGTAGGTCAGTGGTGAGCCCGGCTCCACCTCGCGCAGCACCTCCCAGGCGCGCTGCCGGAATGGGCCGGAGCGCTGCTGCACCGGCACTGCGTCCAACGCCGAGGGATCGTCGTCATAGTAGGCGGCCACAGCCTGGACCGCGTCGGTGAGTACCTGCGGAGCCTGCACCGGATCCTGTTGCAGCCACCCCCGCAGGCTGGGGTGGATCAGCCCCATCAGGTCTGCGGGATCCTGGGTCCACCCTGAGGCCAGCACATGGGTGCCATTGGACAGCACGGTAAAGACTCCGTCGGGGGTCTGGCATGAGGCGGCGGTGATGCTGCTCATCGGTACGGTCCTTTCGGTGGGGTCGCTGCGGCGTTCCAGAGGTGCATGGCGGCGTAGGAGCGCCAGGGCGACCACCTCTGGGCGCGGTGGGCCAGGGCCCGGTGGGCGGCTGATGGTGAGATCTCTGGGTCCAGAAGCTTCAGGTTCTCAGCTCCTGCCACGAGTGCCACGTCGCCTCTCATCCACACGTCGGGGTGCCCCAGCGCCCGCAGAGCCAGGTACGACGACGTCCACTCACCGATGCCGGCTATGGCGGTCAGCTGCTGGTGCAGCGCCGCAGGATCGGTGCCCCGATCGATCTGCAGCTGCCCGGACTCCCATGCGGCGGCCGTGTGGCGGATGGTGCGAATGGAGCGGGCGGGCAGACGCAGCGGGCGTTCAGGATCCAAGGGCCCTCCGTCTGGCGAGGGGTCTGGAACGGCTGCCAGAATCTCACCTGCGGTGGGGAACAGTGTGCTCAGCCCCTCGATGGTGGATTTATAGCCGGTGCCCGCAGCTGCAGCGAAGCGGGACAAGTGGGTGCGGGCCGCAGCTACTGAGATCTGCTGGCCGACGATGGCCCGGAAGAGATACTCCTGCACATCAGCGATTCCGGGCAGCCGGATTCCCGGGGTTCGGCGCACCAGCGGCGCCAGCGCCGGGTCATGGGCCAGTGCCGCACCGGCGGCCACCGGGTCGGCGTCGAGGTCCAACAGATGCCGCGCAGCGGATACGACGGCGGGCACATCAGCCAGCGAGGCGACTTCGCACCGCAGATGGACCCGCCAGCGTGGGCCCTGCGGGGTCGCCGTCAGCTGCAGGGCCCCAGCTCCGCGGCGCAGCCGCAGGGTCCGGGCGTAGAGCAGGCAGTTCTCTGCCAGCTGGGCCGCCTCCACTCCGGCAACGGCCCGCTGGGCGAGGAATCTGAAGACCCCGGGGGCGTCGAAGGGCTCGCGCACCGGCAGGTCCAGGTCCAACGTCAGCCGGTGGTGGGCCTGCGGCGCGGGCTCAGCAGCTTCCGGCGGAACTGCGGCGCGCGGCGAGGGTCGGCGTCGTGCTCGAATGTCGCTGGGGCTGGTGCCGAAGATCTCTCTGAGGGTCTCGTTGAACTGCCGCGAGGAGGTGAACCCTGCGGCGAAGACGGCCTCGGAGATGGGCAGGTCTGTGGCAACCAGCAGGGTTCGCGCAGTCTGGGCCCGGTGGGCGCGAGCCAGCGCGAGGGGCCCTGCACCCAGTTGGGCGTGCAGGGTGCGCTGAATGTGCCGGGTGCTGTATCCCAGCCGCCTGCTCAGTTCCGCCACGCCGCCCTCGTTCATGATGCCCTCGCGGATCAGTCGCATGGCCCTGCTGGAAAGGTCCTGCCGGATGTTCCATTCGGGGCTGCCCGGTGCGGCATCGGGCAGACACCTCCTGCAGGCGCGGTAGCCGGCCTGGTGCGCGGCGGCCGAGGTGGTGTAGAAGGTCACGTTCTGAGGCTTCGGGGCGCGTGCGGGGCAGGAGGGGCGGCAGTAGATCCCGGTGGAGGAGACGGCGAAGATGAACTGGCCGTCGAAGCGAGCATCCCGCGACTGCACGGCACGGTACCTCTGAGCGAACCTCGGATGCTCATCCATGGTTCCATCCCACCGCCGAACGGCCCGGATGTCCAGCGGAAATCGGACATCACAGTCACGCGCCGCCGTACAGTTACGCCCCGCCGTCCGGGGCCAGCACGCTCAGCCCCAACTGCTCAGCGAAACTGGGGGCCAGGTCGGTGAGCTGCTCGGGACTGATCACCGCACCGCGCAGCGAGTCCAACCCCACCAATTGCCGCAGGCGGCAGCCACGAAGATCAGCATGAGCCAGCGAAGCCTGGGAGAGGATGAGGACGTCGACGTCGCAGGAGCGCAGCTGCAGACGCCGTACCGAGGCTGCGGTGAGGTCGAGCTCCCCAATGGTGCAGGAGTCTAAGACCACATCAGTCAGCCTCGCACCGCGCAGATTCACCAGGTCCAGCTTGCAGCCACGCAGCATCACCGTGTCGAACACAGCCTCATACAGCTCTGCCGCGCCGATCCGGCTGCCTTCAACCATCACCTGACGCCAGGCCGAGCGCGGAGCCTGCAGGTGCGGGGCGTTGAGGCCGCGCAGCCACGACGTGAGGACACTGACCGCGGAGAGATCAGAGTCCACGAGCCCGATGTTCTCCAACACCGAATCGATGATTGAGGTGCCGGTCAGGTCCTCGTTCTGCACAGTTATGCCCTGGAATCGCCGGCCCTCGGGCGTACCGAGAAGGTCCGCCAGGGTGCCGGGCTCCAGGTCGGCAGGCTGGTGCAGGTCAATGCGAGGAAGCTTCAGGGGCTGAGGCGAGGCCATGAAGTCACTGTAGGTGCTGCGGCTGCCGTCAGGACTCACCGTGAAACTGAGTGAAGGCATCCTCGCCGCACCCGGTAGTGTGAGGGAGGTCTTTTTCTGCTCGGTCTCATGTGGTGAGGTGTAGCTGTGTCTCTGAAGGGTCTGCGGACGGCGCTGGGTGAGTCGTCGTCGTACTCGCGCATCGGTTCAGCCGCCTCCCACGCGGCGGCCCGTCGCACCGAGGAGCTGCAGATCTCAGCGGTCTCCGGGCTGCGGCCGGCACTGTTGGCCGATATCGCCGAGAACATTCGCACAGCTCACGAGCACGCCGTGGTGCTGGCCATCACCGCCACCGACCGCGAGGCGGAGGAGCTGGCCTCCTCGCTGGCGGCCTTCGCACCGGATGCCCGCACGGCGCACTTTCCCTCCTGGGAGACCCTGCCCCACGAACGGCTCTCGCCGCGCTCCGACACAGTCGGTCGCCGGTTGGCGGTGCTGCGTCAGCTGGCCCACCCCCGCGAGGCTGGGGGGCTCGACGTCGTCGTCGCACCGGTTCGTGCCGTGATCCAACCCATCGTTGCCGGGCTGGGAGACCTGCAGCCGGTGATGATGACCCGCGGGGAGCTCTACGACTTCGACGAGTTGGCCTCCCACCTGGCCGCAGCCGCCTACAGCCGAGTCGACATGGTCACCCGGCGCGGAGAGTTCGCAGTCCGCGGCGGCATCATTGATCTCTTTCCGCCCCAAGAGACGCACCCGGTGCGCGTGGACTTCTTCGGCGACGAGATTGAACAGATGCGCCACTTCTCGGTGGCCGATCAGCTCTCGATCGACTCGGAGGAGCCGCCGACCACGGTGCACGCAGTGCCCTGCCGGGAGCTGCTGATCACCGATGAGGTTGCCGGACGCGCCAAAGACCTGATGAGCACCATGCCGCATGCGGCGGACATGCTGGAGAAGATCAGCCAGCACCAGGCGGTGGAGGGCATGGAGTCCCTGACCCCGATGCTGGTGGAGCAGATGGTGCCGGTGTTCTCCGAGCTGCCCGAGGGCTCGCTCGCCGTCGTCGTCGAACCGGAGAAGGTGCGCACCCGCGCCCACGATTTGGCGGCCACCAATGAGGAGTTCCTCGCCGCCGCCTGGCAGGCCAGCTCCGAGGGCGCCTCAGCACCGATCGACATCACCGCCGAAGAGCGCTCCAGCCTGGACGCCGGGGCCTTCGCCTCGCTGGCAGAGACGCGGGAGGCCTCCCTGGAGCACGGCAGCGGCTGGTGGTCGATCACCTCGCTGGGGCTGGACGCGGAGCTGGAGCAGGATGCCGACATCGTCTCGGTGGAGTCCCGCGAACCCATCGGATACCGCGGCAGCGTGGAGCAGGTCATGGAGTTCCTCGCCTCCCGGGCTGCGGATCGGTGGTCGGTGGTGGTCACCACCGCCGGTGCCGGATCCGCCTCCCGTGTGGCCGAGCTGCTGGGTGAGCATCAGGTGCCGCACAGCATGGTCGAGGAGCTTCAGCAGGTCCCGGCGGCCGGGACCATCACCATCACCACCGCCAACGTCGCCGAGGGGTTCGCCCTCGATGCGCTGCACCTGGCGCTGCTGACCGAATCCGAGATGCTCGGCCGCTCCATCCGGCAGGACGCTCAGGCGGGGAGGAAGCGCGCCACCCGGCGGCGGAAGAACCCGGTGGACCCGCTCTCGCTGAGCACCGGCGACTACGTGGTCCACCAGCAGCACGGCATCGGCCAGTTCGTCGAACTCATCCAGCGCCCGGTCGGATCCCCGGCCGCCGTACGCGCCGGCACTGCGGGGATGCGCGAGTACATGGTGCTGGAGTACGCCAGCAGCAAACGAGGCGGGCCCAAAGACCGGCTCATGGTCCCCACCGACCAGCTGGACCAGGTCTCGCAGTACGTCGGCGGCGACGAGCCCAAACTCTCCAAAATGGGCGGCAGCGACTGGGCCGCCACCAAGCGGAAAGCCCGCAAAGCAGTCAAGGAGATCGCCGCTGAGCTCATCCGGCTCTACGCCGCCCGCATGGCCTCCCGGGGCCACGCCTTCGACGCCGACAGCCCGTGGCAGTCAGAGCTGGAGGACGCTTTCCCCTACGTGGAGACCCCCGATCAGCTCACCGCCATGGACGAGGTCAAAGCTGATATGGAGGCCGAGGTCCCCATGGACCGGCTGATCTCCGGCGACGTGGGGTTCGGCAAGACCGAGATCGCCATCCGTGCGGCCTTCAAAGCTGTGCAGGACGGTAAGCAGGTGGCCGTCCTGGTGCCCACTACACTGCTGGTCGCCCAGCACTATGAGACGTTCACCGAACGCTACGCCGGCTTCCCGGTACGGGTTCGGGCGCTCTCCCGGTTCCAGACGGTCAAGGAGTCCCAGGAGGTGATCCAGGGGCTGAGCGCGGGCACCATCGACGTCGTCGTCGGCACCCACCGGGTGCTGGGGGAGCAGATGAAGTTCAAAGACCTGGGTCTGGTGGTGATCGATGAGGAGCAGCGCTTCGGCGTCGAGCACAAGGAGCAGCTGAAGAAGCTGCGCACCAATGTGGATGTGCTGGCGATGACCGCCACGCCCATTCCGCGGACCTTGGAGATGTCGCTGGCCGGCATCCGCGAAACCTCGGAGCTCAACACCCCGCCGGAGGAGCGGCACCCGGTGCTCACCTATGTGGGCCCCTACACCGATAAGCAGGTCTCCGCCGCGGTCCGCCGTGAGCTGATGCGTGAGGGCCAGGTCTTCTACGTGCACAACCGGGTGGCCGACATTGACCGGGTCGCCGCCCGGGTGCGGGAACTGGTGCCCGAGGCGCGTGTGGAGGTCGCCCACGGGCAGATGAACGAGACCCGGCTGGAGCAGATCGTCCAGGATTTCTGGGAGCGCCGCTTCGACGTGCTGGTCTCCACCACGATCATCGAGACCGGTCTGGACATCTCCAACGCGAACACGCTGATCGTCGACCGGGCCTCGGCCTTCGGGCTGAGCCAGCTGCATCAGCTGCGCGGCCGGGTGGGGCGCTCCCGTGAACGCGCCTACGCCTACTTCCTCTACCCGACGGAGAAGCCGCTGGGCGAGGTGGCGCTGGAGCGGCTGAAGGCCGTGGCGGCGCACAATGAGCTCGGGGCAGGTTTCCAGCTGGCCAAGAAGGACCTGCAGCTGCGCGGGGCCGGGAACCTGCTCGGCGGCGAACAGTCCGGCCACATCGAAGGCGTGGGCTTTGACCTCTACCTGCGTATGGTCGGCGAGGCGGTGGCCGACTATCGCGGTGAGAAGGACGTCCACCCCGAAGAGGTCAAGATCGAGCTGCCGATCGACGCGCACCTGCCCGAGGAGTTCGTGCCCTCGGAACCGCTGCGGCTGGAGGCCTACCGCAGGCTCGCGGCTGCCGATACGCAGCAGAAGGTCGATGAGGTGGTCGCCGAGTGGACCGACCGCTACGGCCAGCTGCCCCAGCCGGTGCTGAACCTGGTGGAGGTGACACGGTTCCGCAACCGCGTGCGCTCAGTGGGCATCACCGATGTGGGCGTGCAGGGCAAGTACATCCGCTTCGGGCCGGTGGAGGAGCTCGCCGAATCCCGGCAGCTGCGCATGGAGCGGATGTACTCGGGGCGGCACCGGCCCGCGATGAAGCAGGTGCTGCTGGCCAAACCCAGAACCGCATCCATCGGCGGCAGCGAGCTGACGGACGGGCCCCTGGTGGGGTGGCTCAACGAGGTCTACGAGGCCCTGTTCAAGCCCACCCCCTGAGCATTTTCTGCTCTTCCCAGTGCTGTGAAGGATCTGCGTCTCCTCAGGCTGGGTGATCTGAAAAGCGCTGGGAGATCCGGGCTGCGGCCTGGCGGGAGACTCCCGCCTGCACCAGTCGCCGGGCGAGCAGCTGCGGGTTCTGCAGCTCCTTCCACCCCCAGCGGATCACGATCCAGCCTGCTCGACGCAGGGCGTCCTCCCGCAGCTTCTCCGCATAGACGACGTCGCCAGGGTCCCGGCCGGCGAGCAGCGCGGGATCGTAGTACTTGATGCGGCCGTCGACCTCGCCGATCACCCGGTCCTCCTCCCAGCAGAAGTCGCACCGGTAGGAGCCCGTCTCCGTGCGGATCGTTGACTGCAGTGAGGGGGCACGGAACCCCAGCGTGTGAAAGAGGGCCCGGGACTTTGACTCCGCAGGCGACTCGGCCCGGGCGTCGGCGAACTCCCAGGCGCTGCGCCAATTGGCGGCCAGCCGTTGGGAGCCGATGTAGTCCTCCCACGGGGAGAGGTCCGGCGGCCGCAGGGCCTTGACCGCGTCGAGCACGATGACGGCGTCGGGGAAGGACATGCGCGGTACCGTGTCGGCCAGTGCCAGACCCAGCGGCTCGGCACGATAGTCGAGGCCCTCACCGCCGAGAGGTGCCAGCGCGTCGGCGGCCACCTGCACCTGCGGCCACTGGAACTCGCCGTCCTGCATGGCACGCCGCAGCTGAGTGCGGGTGGTGTTGGACGCGAGCGCCGGCTCGAAATGCTGAGTGGGGATGTTCTCCACATCCGAGGTGCCGACGCGGCGAGAGGACGAATGCTGGGCCAGATACTTGGTGAGGTAGCGAGCCGGCGGCAGCGTCCCCGTCATTCTGGTGGGTTTCCTGGTTCCGGCCCACCCCGGTTCTGCCGTGCGGGCCGCCACCTTCTTCGGGATGTAGGGCAGCGGCAGCCCGTGCAGGCGCAGTGCTGCTTCTCGGCAGAACAGCGGCAGCGGGCCCGCCAGGGCGGTGGCGGCGATCGCGATGTCGAAGCGGGTCCAGGCAGGAGCGGTGATCCATTCCTGCGCCTCGATGTAGACCCCGCGCCGGACCCGCAGCAGTCTGCCCTGCTGCAGCTGGTAGGCCAGTCGGCTTCCCGAGTGGAGGCCGTCGTCCTGCAGCCCGGATCTGAGCAGCCGAATCTGCGTGCGGGAGGTGGTATCAGTGGTCATGACTCCAGTGTTCTCCGCCGCGTGGGCGAGCACCAGGGGGAGCGCGAACCTGTGGATAACTCTGCGGAGGGGCCGCAGCGGCAGAGTTCCCCAGCGCTTTTCAGATCACACAGCCTGAGGAGACGCAGATCCTTCAAAGCGCTGGGTCAGGCGGGTCGGGGTGGGGTCAAGTGGGGCGGCAGCTCAGGAGGGTGCGGCGGCCGATGAGGGTTTCGGCGGGCGTGGCAGCCCCGTCAGGTAGGGGCTGAGCCTGGTGCGGTTGACCAGCAGTCCCAGCGCCCAGCAGAGCAGCAGGGCGATGAGTATCAGCACCGGCGGGTTCGGCACCGCATCCCGGGCCAGAAACAGCACATAGGGGTGCAGGAACACCACCAGGGTTCCGGTGCTCACCAGGGCGGAGACCGTGCGTCCTGCCCGTGGAACTGCCCGCAGCACGGAGTCGACCCAGGTGCCGAAGATCAGCACCAGTCCGATGCAGATCAGCACCGCCAGCATCGGCGAGAGCAGGAACGTGCCGAACCCGGACCACTTCATGTTCATTGTTGCCGCGCCCAGGGCTACCCCGCCGAACCCGGCGATGATCAGCGGCAGACCCACCCCGGCGGCGCGTGGGGTCATCAGCGTGCTCATCCTGGTGGTGGACAGCAGGCGCCGAAACCAGAACCCAGCAAGAATGTAGGCCGCGCAGGCCGGTGCCAGCCCGATGCCCAGAGGCGTATAGGACATGGCTGAGTCGGGCACCTGCGCCAGGCTCAGGCCTGCGACTGCCACCACAAGGTGCACCCACCAAGGCAGCGGCAACACCAACCGGACCAGCAGCGCAGCGAAGAACAGCACTGAGATGAACCAGAACGCCAAGAACGGCATATCGGTCTCAGCTCCGCCGACCAGCGCTCCGCCCACGGTCTCCCACGTATTCTCGAACGGCCGCGGCGTGAAGTGATGGGCGATCACCAGCCCCGTGAGCAGCACCAGCCACACCAGGTAGGGAACCCCGAGGGTCCGCCAGCGGGTGCGCAGCTCGCCGCCGAAGCGGCGCGAGGAGGAGAGGAAGTATCCGGACAGGAAGAAGAACAGCGGCATCCGCCAGATCTGCAGGTACTCCTCGCCCGGCATGAACGGCCAGGCGTGGCCCACGACGACGGCGGCCACCGAGACCACCCGCAGTAGGTCGATGCCCACATTCCGCGGTGTGCTGAGGCGGTGTGCGACCGGGGTTCGGTGTGGCACTAGAGGGGTTGAAGCCGGCCAGGCCTCAGCTCTGCGCGGATGCTTTGCGCTCGGCGCGCGGGGCACGTGATTCAGCCTCACGGGAGGCCATAGCGTCCAACGGTTCGCCGTGCTCACCATGCAGGTCCCGCTCATTCAGCGTGTCGGACCGGCCGATGATCTCCTTGGCCATCAGAAAGGCGCCGCCGTAGAGGGCCAAGAACGCCAGACCGGGCAGCCAGGCCTGATCGAGCTCCCAGAAGCCTATGGCTGCGATGCCGCCGAGGAGCAGTCCGAAGACGAAGATGAAAGCAACCAGGTTGCCCAGAAAGTGACCCTGTCCGGAGTGTGCCCTGACTTGACCTGTGGAGTCGATCATAGGTGTTCCTGTCTTTCGCAGTCGTAGGGGTGGTCAGATCAGCAGTTCCCCTGCAGGAGGAACTTTCTGCTCAGCCAGCAGTGCTTGCTCCCACGATATCAAGAGATGCGCTCGCCCCGATGCGTGTGGCACCGGCGCGGACCATGGCCACTGCATCCTGGTAGCTGCGGACCCCGCCGGAGGCCTTGATTCCCAGCCGGGACCCGACCGCTGCATGCATCAGCTCGATGTCAGCAACAGTCGCCCCGCCGCCGGCGAAGCCGGTGGAGGTCTTCACAAAGTCTGCCTCTGCCTGCAGAGCAGCCTGGCAGACCAGTTCCTTGGCCGGCCGGTCCAGCAGCACCGTCTCCAGGATGACCTTCACAATGGCGCCCCCGGCGTGGGCAGCTGCCACGACTGCGGCAATCTGAGCGGTCACCGCTTCGGCGGCACCGGCGTTGGCATCGGCGATGTCGACCACCATGTCGATCTCCTGGGCGCCGGCGTCCACCGCCTCACGCGTCTCAGCGACCTTCTGCGCCGTGGTGGTTGCGCCCAGCGGGAAGCCCACCACGGTGCAGGTCTTCACGCCAGTGTCGGCCAATTCGGCTGCGGTCAGGGCCACCCACTTGGGGTTGATGCACACTGCGGCCAAGTGGTGCTCCACCGCTTCGGCGATGACACGGCGGACCGTGGCCTCGTCGGTGTCCGGCTTGAGCACCGTATGGTCGATGAGTCCGGCCAGATCCTCAGGTGCTGGTGTGGTGGTCATAGGGGTGCCTCCGGTTAATCAGATGGACTGTGGTGATGATGTACTCGGTGGTGCTGAAGCGTTGGATCTCTGAACCGCTGCTCAGCTGAGGATCGTCTCCATCGCGCTGCGCAGCTGCGCCAAACGGGTGGTGGCCCTCTGCCGTGCGTCGATGACGTCAGCGGGGTCCGCTGATGCTGGCTGCGCGACCGCCTCCAGGTAGCACTTGACCTTCGGCTCTGTGCCGGAGGGCCGGACGATCACCCGGTCGTCGTCCTCGGTGAGGAAGATCAGCACGTCGGTGGACTTCGATGCGGCAAACTCCTGCCCCGGCAGCGCATCCTTCACCAAGTCGTAGGTCTCGGTGACCGCAGCACCGCCGATGCGGGTCGGCGGGGCGCTGCGCAGCTGGGCGGTGATGTGTCCCAGCTGGGTGATGTCATCCACCCGGATGGTCACCTGGTCGGTGAGATGGACCCCGGCCTCTGCGGCGATGTCATCCAGGGCGCTGATCGCGGTCTTTCCCTCTGCCTTGAGGTCTGCGATGAGTTCGCAGAAGATCAGTGCGGCACCGATGCCGTCCTTATCGCGAATATTGGCCGGGTCGACGTCGAAGCCGATGGCCTCCTCATAGCCGAAGATCAGGTTCGGCACCCGGGCCAGCCACTTGAAACCGGTCAGGGTCTCCTCGTGGCCGATCCCGCGGGCCGCGCAGAGTTTGCCCAGCAGCCGCGAGGAGACCACCGAATTGCCGATGGCCGGCCCCGGGGCCGAGCCGGCGCTCTGCCAGCCGGTGCGCAGCGGGCCGCGGCTGATGATGTGGGCCCCCAGCAGGGCACCCATCTCATCGCCGTTGAGCTGGCGCCACTGCTGGGCGTGCTCGTCGTAGACGGCGGCGGAGAGCCGGTCGGCATCCGGGTCGTTGGCAAGCACCAGGTCAGCCTCATGCTCAGCGGCGGCCAGCAGAGCCAAATCCAGAGCCCCCGGCTCCTCCGGGTTCGGGAAGTCGGCGGTGGGAAAGTCGGGATCCGGTGCGAACTGCTCAGCCACCGGGATCACCCGGGCGAAGCCGGCCGCCTCCAGCAGCTCGGTGACCGATTGACCGCCGACCCCGTGCATCGCGGTATAGACCACGGTCAAGTCCCGGTGCGGGTAGTCCCCGACGTCCAGAAGCTGCAGGGCTTCGCGCTGATAGTCCGCACGGGCTTCAGCACCGATGAGCAGCACCCCTGAGGGCGCACGACGACGCGCCGACGCGGATTCGACCGGCGCAGACTCGACTGACCCAGTGGTTGAGTCGGCGGCGAAGTCCGCGGCGACCAGCTCTGCGATGGTCGCGGCGATCTGCTGGTCGAACGGTGCCACGATCTGAGCGCCTGCTCCCAGCCCGTCTGGTTCCAGGAACCGGGAGAGCTCTCCGCCGAAGTAGACCTTGTACCCGTTGTCCAAGGGCGGATTGTGGCTGGCGGTGACCATGACGCCGATGTCAGCGTCGTGGACCACCACCTGCCGGGCCAGCAGGGGAGTGGGTCCCGGCTGGTCGAAGAGGTGCACCTGCCAGCCGGCTTCCTGGAAGATCTCCGCAGTGTCGACGGCGAACTCATCGGACTGGTGCCGGGCGTCGTATCCGATCACGATGCGGTGGGTGCCGGTCGACTGGGCTTCGCGCAGCTTCTCGGCGGCGTAGCGCAGCAGCCCGGCGGCCGTCTGGCGGACCACCAGCCGGTTCATGCGCAGCGGACCCGGGCCCAGTTCTGCGCGCAGCCCCGCCGTGCCGAACGCCAGCCGGCCGGCGAAGAGCCGCTCCAGCGCGGCGTAGGCGACCTGGTTCTCCGCGGAATCGTCCACCAGCTCCTGCAGCTCCGTGGCGGTGGCCGGATCCGGGTCCAGCTGGATCCAGCGGGCGGCGGTGGCCAGCAGCTCGGTCATGCGGGTGCTCCTTGATCGGGACTGTCCACTGCGAAGGAGATGATGGCGGCCAGCAGCTGGGCGATGCGCGGTCCGGCGGCGCGTCCGGCGTCGATGACCTCCTGGTGGCTCAGCGGGTGATCGGAGATGCCGGCGGCGAGATTGGTGACCAGAGACATGCCGAAGACCTCCATGCCGGCAGCTCGCGCGGCGAGCGCCTCCAGGGCGGTGGACATGCCCACCAGGTCAGCGCCGATGGTGCGCAGATAACGGATCTCGGCGGGAGTTTCGTAGTGCGGTCCGGGCAGCTGGGCGTAGACGCCTTCTGCCAGCGAGGGGTCGATCTGCTGGGCCAGTGCCCGAATCCGCGGGGAGTACAGGTCGGTGGCATCAACGAAGTGCGCCCCGCGCAGCGGGGAGGCGCCGGTGAGGTTGATGTGGTCGCTGATCAGCACGGGAGTCCCGGGTTCCCACTGGCGGTTGAGGCCCCCGCAGCCGTTGGTGAGCACCATGGTGGCAGCACCGGCTGCCGCGGCCGTGCGCACCCCGTGGGCGACGGCGTCGACCCCGTGGCCCTCGTAATAGTGGGTACGCGCCCCGATGACCAGAATGTGCTGCCCGGCGGGGGTGCGGATCACCTTCAGCGACCCGGAGTGGCCCGGGACCCCGGAGCTGTGAAAGCCGGGGATCTGGTCGGCGTCGACCTCGGCGATCAGCTCGCCCAGCTGCCCGGCGGCCTCGCCCCAGCCGGAGCCCAGGGTGCAGGCCAGGTCGACCCGCTCCACCCCGGCGGCGGCCAACAGCGCATTGGCTGCCCGATCAGCCTGCTGATTCGGCAGACTGGTGGGATCATTGGTCGGCGCCGCGGCGGCCGCAGTGTCACCGTCGGCGCCGGGCCTGACATGTCCGAAGCCGGAGGCGGTCGGGTCGTCGTCGGGCTGTTCAGTCTCCGCAGATGTGCTCATAGCCCCAAACTTACCTGCTGTGAGCGCACCGCGGCTGCGTTAGAGTGCCTGACATGACTCCACCGCGCACTCCCACAGCCGTCGACGCCCTGGCCGAGAGCTTCTTCGAGGACCTGCTCGCCCTGGCGCCGGAGGAGGCCACCATGCTGGGCCGCACCGGCGTGCAGACCCAGTACGGGGACTATTCCCCGGCCGGGCGGGAGGCGTTCGCGCAGCTGTACCGCAGCGTGCTGGCCCAGCTGGATGAGCTCGACCCCGCCGATGGGATTGATGAGGTCACCATCCACGCCATGCGCGAACGGCTCGGGGTGGCATTGGCTGAGCATGAGACCGGCCGCACCGAACTGAACAACATCGCCTCCGCCGCCCACAGCATCCGCATGGTGCTTGAACTGATGCCGCAGTCCACAGACGAGGACTTCACCCATATCTCAGGGCGGCTGCGCAACGTCCCCACCGCCCTGGACCAGTACTGGCAGTCGCTGCTGCACTCCCAGCAGGCAGGCCACGTGGCCGCAGCACGGCAGGTGCAGGCCGTCTCCGAACAGGCAGAGTCCTGGGCAGCACACGACGGCGCCCTGAGCTCGCTGACCGCTGCGGCCGCCGCCGCGGGAGTCTCCGACCAGGTGGAGTCCGATGTGCGCGCGGCGGTGGCTGTGGCCGCCGAGGCCTACCGTCGCTTTGCGCTGCGCCTGCGCGAGGAGCTGCTGCCGCACGCCCCGCAGCACGACGCCGTCGGGCCTGAGCTCTACCAGCTGTACTCCCGGTCCTTCACCGGGGCCACATTGGACCTGGAGGAGACCTACGCCTGGGGACTTGAGGAGCTGGAGCGGATCGTCGCCGCCCAGCAGCAGGTCGCCGAGCAGATCCGACCCGGCGCCACGGTGGAGGAGGCCAAGGAGATCCTCAACAGCGACCCGGCGCGGGTCATCCACGGCACCGAGGCGCTGCGCGACTGGATGCAGCAGCTCTCAGACGCCGCCATCGCCGACCTGCGCGACACCCACTTCGACGTGCCGGCACCGATGGACCAATTGGACTGTCGCATCGCACCCACTCAGGACGGCGGGGTCTACTACACCCCGCCCAGTGATGACTTCTCCCGGCCGGGCAGCATGTGGTGGTCGGTGCCCCCGGAGAACACCGAATTCACCACCTGGGCTGAGACCACCACCGTCTACCACGAGGGGGTGCCCGGACATCACCTGCAGATCGGCACCGCCACGCTGGTCAAGGACCGGCTGAACTCCTGGCGCAGGCACGCCGGAAGCACCTCCGGGTTCTCCGAAGGCTGGGCGCTCTACGCCGAGCAGCTGATGGCCGAACTGGGCTACCTGCAGGACCCGGGCGACCGGATGGGCATGCTGGACATGCAGCGTATGCGCGCAGCCCGGGTCGTCTTCGACATCGGCGTCCACTGCGGCTTCACCGCACCCCCGCAGTGGGGAGGTGAGGTGTGGACCCCGCAGACGGGCTACCGGTTCCTGCGCGAGCACCTGCCGGTGACCGAAGCTGAGCTGGACTTCGAGTTCGTCCGCTACTTGGGCTGGCCGGGTCAGGCCCCCAGCTACAAGGTGGGCCAGCGCGTCTTCGAACAGATCCGCGCCGAGCGTGAGGCGCAGCAGGGCAGCGACTTCGACCTGCGGGCCTTCCACACGGAGCTGCTGCAGCTGGGCGGGCTCGGCCTGGACACCCTGCGCTTCGCGATGCGCCGCAGCTGACGGGCACTAGCCGCCGCCTCGCCCTCACCCCCACCCCCACGTTCGGTCACGCACTCTGACCCTGTTTCGGTGCGCGCAGCGGCAAATATGCTGTCAGAGTGCGTGACCGAACGTCATTGAGGGGGAGCTCAGTCGTCGGGGGAGCTGACGTGCAGGTGCAGCCGGCGGGCGGCCTCCGAGATCGACCCTGTCAGTGAGGGGTAGACGGTGAAGGTGGCGGCGATGTCATCGACGTGCAGCTTATGGGTCACCGCAAGCGCCAGCGGGAAGATCAGCTCTGAGGCCCGCGGTGCCACGATGACCGCTCCGATGACGGTGCCCGAGCCGCGCCGGGCGAAGATCTTCACGAAGCCTTGGTCGATGTTCATCATCTTCGCCCGCGGATTGGTGGTCAGGTCCAGCTTCACCACGTCTGCCTGATACTTTCCGGAGTCCACCTGAGCCTGGGTGACCCCCACTGTGGCGATCTCCGGGGAAGTGAACACGTTGGAGGTCACCCGGTGCAGCTGCAGCGGCTTCACCGCATCGCCCTGCATGTGAGCCACGGCGATGCGGCCCTGCATGGCCGCCACTGAGGCCAGCGGGAACATGCCGGTGCAGTCGCCTGCGGCGTAGATGTTGGGCCCGGTGGTGCGCGAGACCGTGTCGACGCGGATATGGCCCGACTCAGTGGTCTCCACCCCGGCCTCATCAAGTCCGATGCCGACGGTGTTGGGGATGCCGCCCACGGCCATCAGACAGTGCGAGCCCTCCAGTACGCGACCATCGGTCAGGATGACCTTCACGCCCTCTGCCGTGCGCTCCACCGATTCGGCGCGCGTCTGTGACGCGACTTTCACCCCCGCCCGGGTGAAGGCGCTCTCCAGTGCGGCTGCGGCGTCGGAGTCCTCACCGGGCAGCACCTGCTCCCGGGAGGAGACCAGGGTGACCGCAGCTCCCAGGCGCCGGTAGGCGGAGGCGAACTCGGCGCCGGTGACCCCGGAGCCGACCACGATCATGTGCTCAGGAACGTCGGTGATGTTGTAGGCCTGGGTCCAGCTGAGGATGCGCTCCCCGTCGGGCACGGCCGTGGGCAGCACCCTGGGGTGGGCCCCGGTGGCGACGATGATCGCATCGGCCTCCACGGTGAAGGTCTCCCCGGCAGGGTCGGTGACTTCCAAATTGGTCGGCGGAAGGATACGGCCGCGTCCGGTGATGATGCGCACCCCGGCGGCCTTCAGCGTGGCAGTGATGTCCTGAGACTGGGTGCGGGCCAGCTGCAGCAGCCGCTCATTGACCTTGGAGAAATCTGCCCAGGCCTCAGTCTCATACTTATCCTCCCCGGTGGCGCCGAAGCGCACTCCGAACGCTGTGGAAGCGTTGACCCGGCGCATGGCATCGGCTGTGGCCACCAGCGTCTTCGAGGGCACCACATCGGTGAGCACCGCCGAGCCGCCCATGCCCTTCTCCTCGACGATGGTGACCTCGGCACCGGCAGCGGCGGCCACCATTGCGGCCTCATAGCCGCCGGGCCCGCCGCCCAGAATCGCAATCCGGTCAGGGGCAAAGCGCTTTGCGTGGATTTGAGTAGTCACGCGCCCCATTGTTGCCCACCAGCGGAACAGTCCAAAACCTCGCTGCAGAACGTCCGCGGCGAACAGTCGTGTATATGTGCGCCTGGACACCCGGGGATCGGATACCCTGGGGAGAATCAGCGGCACCGACGTCGCATCACGCGTTGAGCGCAGAGTTACGTTGAACGACAGAGTAGGTTGAGCACAGAGCACCAAGGGCAGGTGGAGAACAACATGGCGCTGGGCCCGCGGCCGGAGTCGGCCGCAGTCATGGAGTCTGTTCCCAGCCTGCCCATCCACTCGTCGCTGCTGTTCGTGCTGATCGCCGGGCTCTTCCTGGCGGCGCTGATCATCCGGGCTCAGCGGCTGCCGGTGCAGCCGCGGCAGACTGCGGGACTGACCAGGCATCAGGCCCGCACCGCGCGCCGACGAGTGCGGCGGCGACGGGGACGTCGTCGTTCCCGCGCCCCGGACAGCCCGAACGAAGAACTGCATCACACGCACGATGCTGAGGTGACCACCCTCGCCAGAGAAGGGACGATGAGGCAGAACATGCAGCAGGCCACGGTTTCCCCCCAAGCGGCAGCCCCCCAGGGGTCAGCGCCCGCCGGCCGATTCCGCATCCACTGGGGCCGCACGCTGTTGGCGGCCACCGCAGCACTGGGCACATTGGCGGGGCTGGCGACGGTGCTCGCCGCCTGGCTGACCGCACTTCCCTGGAGCGTGCCGATCATCTGCGGCGTCGTCGTGCTGCTCAGTCTGGGGGCTCTGCAGGTCAGTGCGGCGCTGCGTCGTCGGCGCAAGCGCCGGGCACGGGTTGAGCATGCCATCCAGGATGCGATGAACTCCCAACCGCAGGTGCGTGAGGAGACGGAGCTGCGGCAGCGCAGCGCAGCCGAAGCCGGTGCGGCCCTGGGCATCACCGCTGAGTCGGCGCCCTTTGATGCGCTCAGCTCCGATTCGGCCGGCCACGGGGGTCCCGACTCCCTGGTGACGCTGGACGAGGACGGTCTTCCCCAGGATGCGGAGCGGCTGTTCGGTGAGCGTGCCGGCCAGGCGGACCAGGCTGCGCAGTCCGGATCAGCCCTGTTCGATCAGGGCAGCGAGAATCAGAGCACCGTCGCCGCACAGAGCTGGACCCCGCGTGCGGTGCCGCACCCGAAGTACTTGGTGGCTGAGAAGGTGGAACGCGCCGAACCGGAACCGTTGGTCGCACCGCAGGAGCCGGCCCCCAGCCCCGACACCAAGCTCAAGCAGCCAGCGGCACCGGCGGCGCAGAGCGAAGAGGCAGAATCCTCGGCCGGGGAGGGATCCATCGACCTGGATGCGGTTCTGAAGCGCCGGCGAGCCTGAGGTCCGCCCACGTGCCTGATACCTCCCGGCCGGTGACGGCGGCGCCGGCGGCCGGACGCGTCGAGCAGGAAGCCCGGCAGCTGGCGTTCCTGCAGTCCTACGACGCACATTCGCCGATCTCTGCGGCCCTGCAGCAGTCCGGGGTCTACACCACCAGCGTCCACCTGGAGTTCGTCCAGCACCGCCCAGGCGCCGGTGTCACCGGGGTCTACCGGGTGGCCACCTCACGGCCGATGCTCACCAACGGCGCCCCGCAGGGCACCTACACCGAAACCTCCGACCACGTCGACGAACTCTATGTGGGCATGACCACCGAACGCATCGACGACGACGCCGCAGGGGTGGTCTTCGCCCACTGCCCCTCCGGGCAGCTGGCCATCTGGCAGCACCCCCAGGACCCGGCGCTTCCGGGTCTGGCCCTGGCCACCGACCCCCACTCCGTCGCGGCCACGTGGGGGGCCGGACGGACCCTGACCGGGCTGGAGACCGTCAGCTACCGCCCGCTGCGCCGTGCAGTGATCGCAGCAGACTTCTCAGACGGCACCCGCCGGTATCTCAAAGTGCTGCGCACCCAGCGGGCCGCCGAACTCGACGGCCGGCACCGGGTGCTGCTTGAGGCCGGGGTCCCCGCGCCGGTGCCGGTGAGCGAGCCGGTCAGCGACGTCGTCGCGCTGGAACAGGGTGCCGGCGTGTCGCTGGCTGAGTATTTCCTGGCCGACGGCGGCGCCACGGTGCGGCCCCAGGACTTCACCAGTCTGCTGGACAGGATGCCCACCCAGGTTATGACCTTGCCCGCCCGTGAGGCGTGGACGGACCGGCTGCCCGCCTACGCCTCGGCCGCCAGCTCCGCCCTGCCGGCCCACACCGAGCGCATCGCGCGGGTGGAGGATGAGATTCTCACGACCCTGCCGGTCACCGACCGGGGCCCGGTGGTGCCCACCCACGGTGATTTCTATGAGGCCAACGTGCTGATGCGGGACTCGAAGATCAGCTGCCTGCTCGACGTGGACTCGCTGGGGCCCGGCCACCGGGTGGACGACCTCGCCTGCTTTCTGGGTCACCTGGCCGTGCTGCCAGCGGTCGACTCCCGCTACATTCACGCGCCTGCGGCCTTCGACCGCTTCGCCCGCGCCTTCGCCGCCGACGTCGACCCTCAGGCGCTGCGGATCCGCTCGGCCTCGGTGGCACTGTCTCTGGTGGCGGGCGCCCGCGACGCCACGCGCAGCGACTGGCAGGTCCAGGCAGAGCACCGGCTGCGCTGCGCGGAGGTGCTGCTGGGTCTCACGGCCGACGCGGGGGATCTTCCGCAGTGGCCAACCGTTCTTTGAGCTGCTGCAGCTGGGCTTCGACGACGTCGGCGTCGGGGGAGCGGGCCAGGCTGCGCAGGGCCTCGACTCGGCCTTCCAGTGCGCTGACCAGCAGTGCGTCTGAGATCTGCCGATCCTCTGCGGCCATGCGGAACACGGTCTCGGCCTCCTCAGCCCGGCTCATCTGAAGCAGCACGGTGGCGGCGAAGATTTCCGCATCGGCGGCGGCTTCCTCGTCCGAGGCGCCGGCGAACAGGTCGGCGGCTTCCAAGGCGGCGGCCACGGCTTCGGTGCCGCGGCCCAGGGCAGTCAGCGACCGTGCCCGGGTGTCGGTGATGTCGGCATGCTGCCAGTCGGTGCCGTGCTCCACCACGATGCGCCCGGCCCGGTCCAAGTGCTCCAGGCCGGAGGGGTCCTCGTGGCGGCAGAGCAGGTGGCCCAAGGAGTGCAGAGCCTGCAGCAGCATCAGCGGATCGGTGTCCGCACCCTGGTCGGCCAGCCGCAGCCCTTCGGAATAGTGGTGCTTGGCAGTATGGGCCCGGTCCAGTGAGGCCGCCAGCGCGCCGGCGGCCAGATGCGCCCGGGCTGCCTCGTCGACCTCATCGGCGGCGAGGAAGTGGCCTGCGGCCTCGTCCCAGTGCGACATCGCTTCCAGCGGCCGCTTCAGCTGGGTGACCGCATGGCCCAGGCCCATCAGGGCCCGGCCGCGGGTGGAGTGGTCCACCTCGGAGCCGGTCATCCGCAGCGAGAGCGCGTCCAACACCTTCTCCGCTTCGGCGTGCTCGCCCATGTCCAGCAGCTGCTGCCCCAGGGCCAGGCTGAGCATCCGCGACTCGGTGAACTCGCCCAGCTCGGCCTGCTGCACCGAGACCCGCCAGGCCAGCACCGCCACCTCGTGCTGATCCAGGCTCGCACTGATCCCGGCCAGCAGCGCCGCCGCCGATGCGGCTCCCTTGCGCACACCGGAGGCGCAGTACATCTCCGCGGAGCTGATGGCCTCAGCCGCAGCCTGCTCCGGGCGGTCCTCGTTGTGATGCACCGTGGCCCTAAGCATGTTCATGGCCCCGCGCACCGCCCGGTTGGTCGGAGTGCTCAGGACCTTCTCCGAGGTGGCAAGTGCCTCCTCCGTCTGGTCCGTCAGCAGCTGGACGTGAGCCAAAAACATCTGCGCCGAGGCGAGCGCCTGTGTGCGCTGAAGCTGCTCCAACATCGCGCAGGCCTCACTGATCAGCGGCATAGCGGCCTCGGGCCCCTCATCGTGCATGCTGTGCACGGCCAAGGATGAGAGCACATCGGCACGCTCCACGCTGGGTGCGCCGTCGTCGTCGAGCTCCTCAGCCACCCGGGTGAGGATCTCTGCCTCCACCCGGTCGGGTTCGCGCAGCAGCATCGCGCCCAGCTGCGCCTCCACATCGGCCTGACGGGTGCGGCCCAGCTGCCGCAGCAGCTCCACCCGCTGAGCGACATAGGGGGCGGAGCGCTGCGAGTCTCCGCGCATTTCGTGGATCCCGGAGAGCACCCGCAGCAGCATCAGCCGGTTCTCCGGGTCCTCTGAGCCCGGGGCCGTAAGCCCACGCTCTGCCGCCGCGGCGGCGGAGGCGAAGCGCTCCCCGTAGGCGGCTTCGTAGGCAAGGTCCACCCACCCGCGAGCAGTCTGAGCCTCCTCCTCAGCGGAGCTGGGAGCGTGCAGCATCGACTGCAGCCGGCTGCTCAGCGGAGCCGATCCCGGAATCTCCACGTGCAGGTCAGCAGAATCGCCCTTCATCCTCCCTAGGGTAGCGGCCTATGGTCCTGCAGTTCACACTGGGTACGTAGAATGTGGCTGATGGCCCGTCTTCCGCACTACCGCGCCTCGCTCGCTGCCCTGGTGGTGGGTGCTGCTCTGCTGGTGGCTGGCTGCTCCGAACCGCCGCCGCCGGCGCCTGAGCCCACCGGCGCAGAGCTTGAACGTGCCTGGCGGATCGCGGTGGGCTCCGACCCGCTGGACCAGACCATCGCGCAGCTGTACTCACAGGCGCTCAACGCCCATGAGCGGCCTGCCACCGTGGTGGAGGACACCGAGGCTGATGTCACCGAGCTCGCCGTCGCACTGGGGGATGAGGGCGCTGATGCCGTGGTTGAAGATTCGGAGGACGACCGCTATGAGATCGTCTTGGCCCGCACGGTGCCGCTGGCCCAGAGTCTGGACCCTGAAGGCTACGCCGAGCTGACCGAGGCTGGCAGTCAGGACGATCTGGGGCCCGCCGCCGCCCCGGAGGACCTCACCGAGGTCATTGAGACCCAGTTGACCGATGCTCAGCTGCTGAATCCGGCCCCAGCGGTGCTGCGCAGCTCCATGCTCATCACCAGCATCACCGCGACGGATCTCGGTGCGGAGCCCGACGACGACCCGACCTTGGAGTCGCTGGGGACCCACTGCTCGGACCTCACCATTGGGGTCCGCACCGGTCACACCGCCTCGCAGGACCTGCTGGAGGAGGTCTATGACTGTCAGCCGCAGCAGTGGGTGGTCCAGGAGGAGGACGCGCTCATCCAGGGGCTGATCACTGCCGAGCTCGACGCCGCCCTGATGACCAGCTCGCACCCGGCCGCGGCCGAGCATGCGCTGACCAGTTTGGAGGACTCGCAGCGGGCCTTCACCCACGACCAGTATGCCCCGATGGTCGCCTCCCGCATTGCTGAGCGGATCCCCGAGGTCGTCGCTGACATCTCTGCCGCGCTCGATGAGGAGGCGCTGGTCACCCTGCGGCGGCTCATCCGCGACGAGCAGGGCCTGACCCCTGAGGATGCGGCCGAGTACTGGCTGGTTCAGAACGAGTTCATCGCTGAACCGGAGGTCTGGGGGTGAGCAGCGGCCCATACCACAAACACAGCGTCGGGGATTCGCAGATTGTTGACAATATGAGGCAGAATCTCTGCATGGAGGAATTCGAGGACTTCACCCAGGCGCGCAAGCTTCGCAATGTCCGCTACGACGTCCGCGGACCCATCGCCGCAGAGGCTTCCCGGCTCGAACGTGCCGGCCACCGGATCACCAAGCTGAACATCGGAAACCTCGCACCCTTCGGCTTCGAAGCTCCCGACTCGATCATGATGGACATGATCAAGCACCTGCCCACCGCACAGGGGTACTCCGAGTCCGCCGGAATCTACTCCGCCCGCACAGCAGTGGCGCAGTACTACCAGACCAAGGGCATGAAGGACGCCGCCGTCGAAGACGTCTACCTCGGCAACGGGGTCTCCGAGCTGATCGGCATGACCCTGCAGGCGCTGATCAACCCCGGCGACGAGATCCTCATCCCCGCCCCCGACTATCCGCTGTGGACCGGCCTGACGGCGCTGTACCAGGGGATTCCGGTCCACTACATCTGTGACGATCAGAACCACTGGTGGCCGGATCCGGAGGAAATCGAGTCCAAAGTCACCGACCGGACCAAGGCGTTGGTGGTGATCAACCCCAACAACCCCACCGGGGCCGTCTACCCGCGCGAGATCCTTGAAGCCATCGTCGACATCTGCCGGCGTCACAATCTGATGCTCTTCACCGATGAGATCTACGAGAAGATCACCTACGACGGCGCCGAGATGATCAACGCGTGCACGCTCAGCGACGACGTCTTCACGATCACCTTCTCCGGGCTGTCGAAGACCTGGCGGGTGGCCGGCTACCGTTCGGGCTGGATCTTCATCTCCGGACCCACCCACCGGGCGAAGAACTACCTGGAGGGCCTGCAGCTGATGAGCAACCTGCGCATGTGCGCCAATGTGCCCGGCCAGCACGCCATCCAAACGGCTCTGGGCGGGTATCAGTCTATCGATGAGTACATCACCCCCGGTGGTCGTCTCTACGAGCAGCGCAAGGTGGCCTACGACCTGCTCTGCGACATCCCGGGGGTCAACGTCCAGCAGATGGATGGGGCGATGTACCTGTTTCCACGCTTGGACCCGGAGATCTACCCGATCGACAACGATGAGGCGTTCGCCATGGAGCTGCTGCGCCAGCAGAAGATTCTGGTCTCCCACGGCCGGGCCTTCAACTGGATCGATGATCAGCACTTCCGCCTGGTCACCCTGCCGTCTGTGGAGGACATGGAGGAGGCCATCGCCGGCATTGCCCAGTTCCTGGCCGAGTATCGCGACGCCGTGGCGAAGCCGAGCCCTGTCACTGCCCGCGCCTGAGCCCTCGGTGTTGCAGAATGGGGGGATGCAGCAATTCCCTGACGAAATCGTCCAGTCGCCCAAGCTCGCCTCGGTCCGCTACGACGTCCGGGGCCCGATCGCCCAGGAGGCGGCGCGACTGGAGCGCGAAGGGCACCGCATCACCCGGCTGAACATCGGCAATCCTGCTCCCTTCGGGTTCGAGGCGCCTGACTCGATCCTGCAGACCATGATCAAGGAACTGCCCACCGCCCAGGGCTACTCCGACTCCCAGGGGATCCACTCCGCCCGGGTGGCGATCGCCCAGTACTACCAGACCCGCGGGATGGTCGATGCCGGCCCCGATGACGTGTGGCTTGGCAACGGGGTCTCTGAGCTGATCTCCATGGTGCTGACCGCGCTGCTGGGGCACGGCGACGAGGTGCTGATCCCCGCACCCGACTACCCGCTGTGGACCGGGGCGACCAAACTGGCCGGCGGCACCCCGGTGCACTACATCTGCGACGAGCAGAACCACTGGTGGCCGGATCTGGCCGAGATCGAGGCGAAGATCACCGATCGGACCAAGGCACTGGTGGTGATCAACCCTAACAACCCCACCGGGGCGGTCTACCCGCGCGAAGTGCTGGAGGGGATGGCGGATATCTGCCGTCGCCACGGACTGCTGCTGCTGGCTGATGAGATCTACGAGAACATCACCTTCGACGGCGTGGAGATGGTCAACGCCGCCACTGTGGCGGAGGATGTGCTCACGATCACCTTCTCGGGGCTGTCGAAGACCTGGCGGGTGGCAGGGTTCCGCTCCGGGTGGATCTACATCTCGGGACCCACCCATCGGGCGAAGAACTACTTGGAGGGCCTGGGGCTGCTGATGAATATGCGCATGTGCGCCAATGTGCCCGGTCAGCATGCGATCCAGGCCGCCTTGGGCGGTCACCAGTCGATCGAGGATCTGATCCTGCCTTCTGGCCGGCTCCATGAGCAGCGGGAGACGGCGCACCGGCTGCTGGCGCAGATCGAGGGAGTCAGCGTGGAGAAGGCCGACGGGGCGCTGTATCTGTTCCCTCGGCTGGACCCGGACCTCTATCCGATCGACAACGATGAGCACTTCGTCATCGAGCTGCTGCGTCAGCAGAAGATCCTGGTCTCCCATGGCCGGGCCTTCAACTGGGTCGACACCCAGCATTTCCGGCTGGTGACCCTGCCCAGCGTCGAAGACCTGGAAGAAGCCATCTCTGGCATCGCAGATTTCCTCAGTGGCTACCGCGCCGGCACCATCGCCCGGGTGTGACCATGTGGCAGGCAAAACCAGGGTCTCTGTTAGCAGGTGCTGTCATCGCAGCTCTGGCGCTCTCCGGCTGCGCTCCAGAAGATGCCGCGACTTCACCGGAGGAAGAGCAGTCGAGTCCGGAGACGGCTTCTCCGCAGACTTCGGATGCTGAGACGGACCAGACACCGCATCAGGAGTCCGACGACGCCCAGGAAACGAGCAGCCAGCCCGAGGAGTCGGAGGAACCCGAGTACGCCGTCGAGGATGAATTCTGGCGCGCCAATACCCTGCCGGACCCGGTGGCGGAGACACTCGTTGAGGCTCCCAGTCGTCGGGAGGAGGGAGAGCTCGCATCGGCGAAGATGCAGGTGCTTTCACTGGACAGCGATGAGGAGTTCACACGACTGGTTCTAGCCTGGTTGGAACCGGAGGACGGACCAAGACTGGCGCCGGAGGCAATCCGTGCCGCAGGGGCGACGCTCGATCCGGACAAACCCTGGGTGCGGTTGGTCGACCGGGAGAATGGTGAGCTGATTGAGCCGCTGCGGGCCGAGGATCGTTTCCCAGACCTTGAGGCAGAGCCCGACGTCGAAGACGTCAGCGACGACCCAGCTGCTGCTAACACCCGCGGGTTCTGTATATGTTCGTCAGCGACGTCCGGCGATCTCCAGTCGGGGTCATCGACCTATCTGATGTTCATCGACTTTCCTACCCCTGAATCAGAAAACGTTGATGTGCTGGCCGGCCAATGGGCCGAACCGCTGACAGACGTCGCGCTCAGTACTGATGAGCCGTTTGAACTGCCCGACGACGGACTCTCAGAATTTGCCGGAAGCAACACTGAGCTTCCCGATGTCTACGGGGCAGGGGCTCTGTACGAGCGCCGGGTTCCCCTGTCGGCGCGCTCGCAGAGCCTGACGGGTGTGACCACAGTCGTTGACCGCGAGACGCAGGAAGTCTCGCTTCCTGCTGACGTGCTCTTCGAGTTCGGCGAGGACAGTCTCAGCAGTGAGGCGGAGTCGATCATTGCCGATGCTGCCGAAAAGCTCAACGCTGAAGCCACCGGACAAACGGTCGTCGTAGAAGGTCACACGGATAACGTCGACGGTCATGACATCAATCAGCCACTCTCGGAGAACCGGGCAGAGGTGGTGGCTGATGAGATAGAGCCCCTGCTTGATGAGGGGATCACACTCGAAACCGTGGGGCACAGCTTCAACCAGCCCCTGGTGCCCAATGAAGATGCCGACGGTAATGATCTGCCGGAGAACCGTGAACTCAACCGGCGGGTCAGTTTCCGCTACGAGGTCGTCGATGAGGATTCCGGAACGGAGATCGACCTCGGCTATGAGGAAATCGAGGAGCTGGACGAAGCTGAGGAGATGGAGGCAGCCGAAGGTGCGGCAGCCTCTTATGTGCTCCAGTCGGCAGAGGAGGACCAGAGCGACCTGGAAGTCCGGTTCGACCTCCTCGGCAGTGAGCGCGACGGCGACACCGTGACCATGCGGTTCGCGGTGGCAGACCCCTCAGGTGAAGGATTCTCCCCGGACGCATTCGGCTACTCGCGGGACCATGCCTACCACTTCGGGACGAATCCCTACTTCACGGCGAGTCATCCTACGGCCGGAGAGATCACCATCGTGGACGAAGAGGCTGAGCAGCAGCACTTCCCCGTGACTGCAGGCACCTTGAACTGTTTGTGCACAGAAGTCGCGGCTGCCGGCGCAGGTTTGGGAGCAGAGCCGTCGCCGATGTACGCTGAGTTCCAACTGCCGCAGAATCTGAGCAGCTCGCTCACCCTTCGGATTGCTGACAGCAACGAACTCACCCTGCCGGACTCCTTCGCAGACGAGCTTGCCGACGCTGAGGGCTGAGGGACCCAGTTCCAAGCCCCAGACAGATTCCGGATGAGAGTAGCACCGCTGTGGTGGCCTATCCGGTCATGTGGTCAACCACGTCCTTGGACAGCTCAATCTGCGCGCTGTCCGGGATCCTCAGGACCAGTGGCCCCTCAGTATCCTCGGGCAGCTGGAACTCGGCATAGATCGGAGTGCCGAGGGGCGACAGTGCCGGACCGTAGACCAGGGTCTCGCTGCACAGGCAGTGCAGTGATCCACCGGTGACCGGGAAGTGCTGCTGCTCGCTGCCCATATCAAGCAGCCCGAAATTTCCCGCGCCCGGATGGACTCCGGAGGAGAACGCGTTCTTGCCGAACAGCTGCGGGTCCTCGGCCGCTTGACTGCCGGGCAGTGCCTGAGTGTCGCCGCTGCCGCTGTTGAGGGCAAGCTCGAAGCGCATCATGACTGACTCGTCTTGCCGATCAGGGGTGAGGATATCGAGCCGGACCTCATCCTCGGAACGGTCTTGCTCGGGGGAGGGGAGCACGTAGGAGGCCAGGGCGCCCTCGGCTGTCTCCACTTCTTCTGCCTCCTGCAGGTCTTCCAGCTCCTCGTAGCCGAGGTCTATCTCGACTCCAGAGTCTTCCACCGCGGTATAGCGAAAGCTGACTCGTCGGTTCAGTTCGCGGTTCTGCGGTAAGTCATTGCCGTCAGCGTCCTCGTTGGGCACCAGTGGTTGATTGAAGCTGTGCCCCTCGGTTTCGATGCTGATGCCCTCATCCAGCATGGGGCCGATGGCCTCGGTCACGGCCTCGGCGCGATCCTCGGACAGCGGCTGATTGATGTCATGTCCGTCCACGTTGTCGGTGTGGCCTTCGATGACGACCCTCTTACCGCTGGCTTCTTCGTTGAGCTTCTCTGCGGCATCAGCGATGATCTGTTCCGCCTCGCTGGTCAGCGACGACTCACCGAAGTCGAACAGCACGTCCGCTGGAAGGCTGACTTCTTGGGTATCTCCTTCCAGAGTCTTAGTGACGCCGGTCAATGACTCACTGCGCGCGGACAGTGGGAGCTTACGCTCGGCGACCGCGCCGGTGCCGTACTGCTCTGCTGGTTCGTGGTCGCTGGGCACGAAGGAGGAGAATTCGTCGTCGGGCAGTTCAAACGGCTCATCGGTGGTGACCGGCACCTCGCGGATCGGTGCGGACCATTCGGAGAGCATCAGGTCCACTTCGTCTGCTTCCGGTGCGGGGAAGTCCACATAGAACAGCCCAGTTGTTTCATCGCCGCCGGAGATGCCGATTGAGGAGCACACACAGGGGATCTGGGACTTATTGAGCCCTGCGCCGGCGGAAAGGACCTCGGGCGACGGCGAGCCTGCAGCTCCATCCTCCGGACCGTCCGAGGCAAAGAAGTAGCTCTCGGCATACAGCGGTTCAATCAGCTCTCCGGCGTCGCGGTCGACTAACCGGGAGAATGGCCTGGACATTGACCGAGCCGAAAAGGGGGATGTGACATTGGGGGCGACAGCTTCTCCGCCGTCCTTGCGCAACCAGGCGACGACCAGCCGGGCGTACTCCCCGTCACTGTCAAGTGAGATCACTTGAGCCTTGGACGTCGCGGTCTGGTCCTCAGTGCCCTCGACGGGAAGCTCAATCACCTGTTCGGCCACCGGCTCCGGAAGGGTCGTGGATCGCAGGAAGCCGTCGTCGTCGGGGGCCATCCGCGGCTGTGCGTCCGTTTCCAGCTCTGTCTCCTGCGGATCAGCACTCGCAGATCCTGTCTCATGGTCCGTGCTCGGTTCACTGACTGCCCCAGGTGACTGCTGAGTCTCGGATGGGTCAGACCCCACGTCATCCGGTGCGCAGGCGGTAATGAGCAGCAAAGCTGCGGCCCCCGTGGCAGCCGCACGAGCCCAGAGATCCACCGTCGACGTCATTGGCTGCCATTCCTTCCGTTCACGCGAATATGCTGGGCTCCCACCAGTTCGGAGTAGCAGCCTCAGCGAAACTTACCCGAGGCACAATCGGGCAGCAACAGCGGTGTGACGACTTCACGATCCTCACCACCTCGAGCCGATATTGGGCCTGCGGGCAGCAGACCTGCAGCAAATCCGATGAGCTAGCACAGCAAGCTGGTGACCCTGCCCAGCGTCGAAGACTGTGAAGAAGCCATCTCCGGCATCGCAGATTTCCTCAGTGGCTACCGCGCCGGCACCATCGCCCGGGTGCGAAGCCCAGGTCGCTACTCACCCTGCTCACCGAGCAGCAGCCGGGTCAGCATCACCAGACCCAGCCCGACGGAGGTGAGGAGCCAGGCGGGTACGAAGTCGACGACAATTATTGGGCGACCAGATGAGAGTCAGGGTAGCTTGTAGTTCTATGAACAGAGACTCTCTGCGCGTGAACGGACGGCGTCCAAGGTGGCAGGTGGGTGTGGTGGCACTTGCCCTCAGTGGGCTGATTCTGTCGGGCTGCGCTCCTCAGGACGCAGTCGACGGGGGCGAGCAGTCCCCTGACGAGTCAGCGCCGACGGAGTCTGCACAGGACGAGGACCAGAGCACAGAAGAGGATAGTGAAGGGGCCCCTGAGGCCGACGAGGCGGACAGTCCGGAGCCGGAGATTGAGGCTGAGGACGGTTTCTGGCGGCTGAATACCCTGCCGGAGCCGGTGGCTGAGCAAGTGATGGAGGCGCCTGTTGCGGAAGCGGGCGGGGAGGTGGCTTCTGCCAAGCTGGAGGTCCTGTCGTTGGACACCGACGGCGAGTTCGCTCGGATGGTGGTGGCTTGGCTCCCGCCTGAGGATGGTGCGTTCTTGGGGTCGGAATCGTTGCAGAACGAGCCGGGGAGGGTAGCGGACCGGCCGTATATGCGGTTGCTCGACCGGGATGCGGGCCAAGCGCACATGCCGCTGCTGACCACGGAGAAGAACTTTGACTCCAGTGCTCCGGCAGACATTGATCAAGACGCATCGGCTGTTCATGAGATGGAGCCATGGCGCATACGTAGGACATGCGTCTGTTCGGAAGTCACGACCCAGAACGCCGCTGATTCAGAAGAGCCGGACCAGATGGAACTGATGTTCGTGGACTTCCCGGCGCCGGATTCTGACGCGGTCGATATTCTGCCGAGCCAGTGGCACGAGCCTATTACCGACGTTCCCGTCAGCGACGGTGAGCCCTTCGAGTTTGATGCTGAGGACGAGTTCACTGAAGTCACCATGCCATCTATCCACGACGAGGTGCCCGGTGAGGATTATGGCAATGGGGCTGAGTATGCTGAGAGCTTCCCCATCCAGGCTCGATCGGAGTCGCTGACAGGTGTGTCAACCACGGTCGACGGTGAATCCCAAGAGGTGAGTCTTCCTGGCGATGTGCTCTTTGAGTTTGGCGAGGCCACCCTTACTGCAGAAGCGGAAAGCATCATTTCAGATGCGGCGCAGAAGCTGAACGAAGAGGCCAGTGGGCAGACGATCAGGGTCGAAGGCCATACCGATAATGTGGATGGTCACGACATTAACCAACCACTGTCTGAGGATCGGGCTGAGGCGGTGGCCGAAGTGATCGAGCCGAAGCTCGACGACGAGATTGAGGTGGAAACTGAAGGGTTCAGCTTCAACCGGCCTTTGGTGCCCAACCAGGATGCTGACGGAAATGATCTGCCCGATAATCGCGAACTGAACCGTCGCGTGAGTTTCCGCTACACAGTTGTCGACGAAGACTCCGGTGTGGAGATTGACCTGGGCTACGAGGAACTTGAGGAGCTGCCCCAGGCGGAAGAGACAGACGCCGCTGAGGGCGCGGAGGCATCCTACATCTTGGAGGCCCCCGAGGAGGACCGTAATGAAAAGGATGTGCGCATCGACCTGGTCGGTGCCGAGCGCGACGGCAAATCCGTGATGCTGCGGTTGGGTGTGGCGCTTGCTGAAGGTTCAGAGTTTGACGAGGAAGCATTCTCGACCTTCGGTGGAAGCAGTTCGGCGCGCCAGTTCGGTCGCAGCACATACCAGGACGGAAGTCGCAGTGCTCCGAACATGCTGAATATCAGCCTCGTGGATCCCAACGCAGACCGCCAGTATTTCCCGACGATGCTGGGTGATCAGGGCTGTTTGTGCTCTGAACGTTTGTCGACCTATGAGGGCCTGGGGCCGGACGCTGTGCCGGCATATGCCACCTTTGAGCTCCCTGAAGAGCTGGACGGTCCGTTGATTCTCCGGGTGCCGGACGGCGGGCAGATCGAACTTCCAAAGGACGCATTCCAATAGCACCGGCCTTGTTAGTTGTATTCCCCAGGAAGGTTAGTAACAGTCGGCGTGGCTGGGTGACATAAAGAAGACCTCCGAGTGAGGTGGGGCTTGATAACAGTCCAACGTCACGATCGGAGGTCTTCATCTCCCGCTCTAACGCGCACCGGCCGAGCCAGTCTCTCGTTGGCCATGATCTTCTTCCGACCTCGATTGGGCCTTGGGTCACGCCGCAGTCCATGGCCGCTTCGCCGAAGCCGACCTGGCCTCTATCCTCAACTACCACGCTACCGCAGCCGTGCCACGGTGGAGCGGGCTATCTCATGGTTCCGTGCCGCGAGGGCTGACGGACCCAGTTCCAAGCCCCAGATAGATTCCGGATGAGAGTACCACCGCAGTGGTGGCCTATCCGGTCATGTGGTCAACCACGTCCTTGGGCAGCTCCCTGCCCAGCGTCGAAGACTGTGAAGAAGCCATCTCTGGCATCGCAGATTTCCTCAGTGGCCACCGCGCTGGCACCATCGCCCGGGTTTGAAGCCCCAGGTCGCTACTCACCCTGCTCACCGAGCAGCAGCCGGGTCAGCATCACCAGACCCAGCCCGACGGCGGCAAGGATGCCCGCCTGGGCCAAGGCCATGGCAAAGTCGCCCCACTGCTCTGCGGTGGAGGGGATCTGCTGCAGCAGCGACCAGTAGCCGTTTAAGACTATTGGGACGGGCAGAACGGCGAGAAGATGCCGGGCCCAGCCGCCGACGCCGCGCTCAGCGTGATACCAGGAGGCTGCCACCGCGGCCAGAATCGGACACAGTATGTACAACCAATAGAGCGAATAGCCGATGGTGACACTCAGCACGAAGTTCAGCGGCAGGTAGACGACGGCGGCGAGGATCCAGGCGCGCAGCAGGTCCATAGCTACTCGGCGTTGCCCGGGTCGAACTCGATGGTCTCGCCGAAGGCGTCCAATTCGGCCTCATCAACACCGATGCCTGCGTATTCCACGGCGGAGACCACGCCACTGTCCTCGTCGGCAGCCACCCAGAACCGGCCGAGCCCCTGGTCGCCTGATTCGTCGCTGTAGGTGAAATCAGCCTGAACAGTATTGTCAGACCCGGGGATGTCTGCCGCTTCCTGGCCGGTGTCTCGGCAATCTGTGGCATATACGTCGGTGAACCGGCAGACCGCGATCAGAGTACTCACAGCTGTCGAAGCGTCTGGTCTGGAGTCAACGTCGGGCATGACACGCAGCGACTTGGGCGTCTCATCAGAGTTGTAGTGCAATCCCATGGTCCAAGCATGGTCGGGCAGGTCGCCTTCCACCGGCACCTGCTCCCAGTCCTCGCCTGTGGGGGCTTCGAAGCTCATTGGACCCTCATGGGTGCGTTCGTCGCCTCCACCGCATGCTGTGATGATGGCGATCATACACAGACCTGCCCCGGAGAGTGCTTTCTTCATGAGGCCTTCCTATTCCTAAATCATCCAGCAGGGGGTACTTTCCATGGAGCGGGTGCCGCCCGCCGATTCCGGAGACCTTGAGACCAACACCCCATCCGCCCTGCTCATGTGCTGGCGCAGGAGGAAAAGGGCACCACCTGGATCCAACTACTTCACAATATTTAGGTCCACCGGATACCGAGCAGGCTGCCGGTTGGAAGCGGCCACGGCGCTGAGAATGCAGAAGATCGCGTTGATGACGAAGACCGCCAGCTGCAGCAGCCCGCCGAGGAAACCGATAATCGGGATAGCCATGATGATCCAGGCCACGACGTAGCCGGGCAGCAGAAGGATCTGCCAATTCAGCGCGGCCTTGGCGTGTTCGTTCAGATAGGGGCTACGGTCCTTATATATCAGCCACAGGACCAGCGGGACGATGAACGAGGTGAGCAAGCCACCAATATGGACGGCGATGGACACGCCATGCTCCTCACCCGGACTGGGTGGTTGCGGGGGCTGATTCGCCTGCTGGGTCATGACGGACTCCTTGCGTCTTTGCCGTTCCTTATACCCCCAAACCTACAAGACTATTCACTCTCGGTGGGGCTCTGCAGCTCTTTGCGCACCTGCTCCAGCTTCGCGTTGGCTCCGTCCAGCCACCGTTCGCAGCGGTCAGCCAGCGCTTCGCCGCGCTGCCACAGCGCCAATGACTCCTCCAGCGGCGCACCGCCGGTCTCCAGCTTGGTCACCACTTCGACCAGCTCTTCGCGGGCCCGCTCATAGGACATCTGTTCGATATCGTCGGTGCGCGCGATGCTGAACTCGTTCTCACTCATCGGGTCTGCTCCTCATCAATGTCAGTGACCTCAGCGGTGAACTCCCCGGAGGAGACCATCACTCGAACTTCGACGCCGGGCTGCAGCTCCTGAGCCCGACGCACGATCTGGCGCTGGTGCTGCACCACGGCATAGCCACGATCCAGGGTGGACTGCGGAGACAATGCCTTCACCCGTGACCGGGTGGACTCCACCCAGTCGTAGGCACGGTCCACTGCCGTTTGCGTCGATACCAGCGAGCGGTGCCGCAGTGCTCGCACATCCTCTCTGCGCACCTGCACCATACCTTCCGGAAAGGAGAGCGCCGGCCGCGTTCGCATCGATTCCAGCCACTCGGCCTCCCGGGCCAGCCGACGCTCTAACCCCTGGGACATCCGCACCCGGGACTGGGCGATGTTCTCGCGCTCACGCAGCTCATCGGGGACCAGCAGCTTCGCCGTTCCGGTCGGGGTGGAGGCACGCACATCAGCCACCTCATCCAACAGCGGACGGTCAGCCTCATGCCCGATCGCCGAAACCACCGGAGTATTGGCCGCAGCGACCGCGCGGATCAGCCGCTCATCGGAGAACGGCAGAATTACCTCCTCCAGGGCCCCGCCGCCGCGGGCGATCACGACGACGTCGACCTCACCGCGCGCGTCCAATCGCTCCAGGGCCGCAGCGACCTCCATCGGCGCCATTGAGCCCTGCGTGGCGACCTCCTCCACCGCGAACTCGGCCGCCGACCAGCGGGCGGTGACATTGCGCAGAATGTCCTTCTTCGCATCGGAATTGCGGCCGGTGATGACCCCTATAGTGCGCGGCAGCACCGGCAGCGGCTGCTTCCGCGCCTCGTCGAAGAGTCCCTCCGCCGCCAGAGCGGCCTTCAGCCGCTCAATGCGAGCCAGCAGATCGCCCAGCCCCACCGGCTCCATCTTCTGGGTAACCAGCGAGAGCCGACCGGTCTTCTCCCACAGCGAGGGTTTGACCAGCGCGACCACCCGTGAGCCGGCCGCCAGCCCCTTGGTCTGCAGTCCGCCGGCCACATTGCGCCAGGCCACAGCGGTGAACGAGATCTCCTGCTCCAGGTCCCGAAGCGTCATCCACGCGGTGCCGTTGCGCAGGTTGAACTCCACCAGCTGGCCCTCCACCCACGTGGGGGCGACCCGGTCAATATGAGCCCGCAGCTTGCCGGAGAAATGACTCAGCGGCCACGGCGTCTCCTCCGAGGTCTCCTGCGAGGAGGCAGGCAGGGCCGCCAACGAAGGACGTCCTTTGGTGTGCGGCGGCTGATAGTTCATACTCCTGACAGACTACTTCCCAAGGAGATCTGCGTGCGCAACCTCTTCAGCGTGCTGTGCCTGCTGCTGGCCGGGCTGCTCTCCACCGCGGCACTGGCCGGGCACCAGATCGACCAGCTGCTTCGTGCGGAGGAGCCGGTGCGCGAACTGGCCGGTTCGCTGCCCAACGATGAGGCCTTCTCCGAAGCAGTCACAGAAACCATCGTCGACGACGCCGTCGCACGGCTGCCCGAAGGCCTCCAGCAGTTTGTGCCCGGCTCAGTGGACGCACTGGTGCGCCCGGTGATCAGCTCCGCGCTGGACACCGAGCGCACCGCCGAGGCCTGGGACGAGGTCATCCAGGACACCCGCAGCGACTACACCGCCCACCTGGAGGACATGTTCCACCGGGGCACCACCGGTGACGTGCGCGAACTGGACATCGCAGTCGACCTCACCCCGGTCACCGAGGCGATGACCCAGCCGGTGCGCCAGGGTGTGGAGGACACCGTGTCCCTGATCCCCGGTGTGGAGGCCGAGGACGTCGAGATCCCCGCCCCCAGCCTGCAGATCGACGTGGAGGCGGCCACCGACGAGAGCGCTGACCCCTACACCTGGGCCACTGCCGCCGGCCTGAGTCAGCACTGGCTCATCTTCGGCGTCGGCGCCGCCGCGCTCGGCGTCCTGGGAGTGCTGCTGGGCACCCGGCGCGTACGCTGGTACGCCCTGGCCACCGCAGCCGCGCTGGCAGGGGTCATCGGCCTGTGGGTCGCCACGACGGTGGCCGCACCGTCGCTGGCGCACCAGCCGGGCACACCTGAGGCCACCACGGTGCTGCTGGAGCACATTCAGGTGCGCTTCACCGACTGGGCACAGCCGTCCTGGTGGGTGTTCACCGGTGCGGCAGGCTTCGTCGTCGTGCTCTCGGTGCTTGCCGCTGTGGTCACACCAGCCCGCCGCGAACAGGGATGAATGTGTTCAGCTGCTCCCGGTAGACTCACCCCCATGAGTACCACGACGCCGGAAGCCCTCGCGGCACCCCGCCGCAAGCACATCTCGGTGCCGATGCCCCAGGTGCCGCGCAAGCGCCGCAGCCCTGAAGAGATCGCCGCCGAGTCCACCTTCAGCGAGTCCAAACGCGTGCTGCTGGCCGCGCCCCGCGGCTACTGTGCAGGGGTCGACCGTGCGGTGATCGCGGTGGAGAAGGCGCTGGAGCAGTACGGTGCTCCGGTGTATGTGCGCAAGGAGATCGTCCACAACCGCCACGTGGTGGATACGCTCACCGAACAGGGCGTGATCTTCGTGGAGGAGGCCGATGAGGTTCCGGAGGGGGAGCGGCTGATCTTCTCCGCCCACGGCGTCTCCCCGGCGGTGAAGCAGACTGCCGCTGACCGCGGGCTGGAGACCATCGATGCCACCTGCCCGCTGGTCACCAAGGTCCACCGCGAAGCGGCACGGTTTGCCAAGAATGAGTACCACATTCTGCTGATCGGTCACGAGGGTCACGAAGAGATCGAGGGAACCCATGGTCAAGCGCCCGAAGACACGACGATCGTCAACGGCCCGTGGGAGGTCGACCAGATCCAGGTTCCGGATCCGGACAGACTCATCTGGCTCTCCCAAACCACACTTTCGGTGGACGAAACGATGGAGACGGTTCAGAAGCTCCGGGAGCGGTTCCCGAATCTCCAGGATCCGCCTTCGGATGACATCTGCTATGCCACGTCCAACCGTCAGACGGCGATCAAGAAGGTCGCCCCGGAATCGGATCTGGTGATCGTGGTCGGCTCGGAGAACTCCTCCAACTCGGTGCGGCTGAAGGAGGTGGCCAAGGACTACGGTGCCAAGCGCGCCGAACAGGTGGACTTCGCCAACCAGATCGACGAATCCTGGTTCACCGATGCCGCCACTGTCGGCGTCACCTCCGGCGCCTCGGTTCCGGACGTGCTGGTCCAGGACGTGGTACGGCTGCTGAGCGAGTACGGCTACGGCGAACCGGAAGAGGTCGTCACTGCCGAGGAGGACATTGTGTTCTCCCTGCCCAAGGAGATCCGCAAGGCGATGAAGGACGCCGGGCACGACGACGTCGGCCGCGGCGGACGCAAACGCTGAGGGCTGACCTCAGCGCAGAACCGACTAAACACACATGACGCTTGCGGCCACGGTGGCGACGATCATCGTCGCCGTGCTCATCGGTACAATCCTGCAGCGACTCTCCGGCACCGGTGTCGGCCTGGTGGTGGCGCCGGTGCTCGCGCTGCTGCTGGGCCCGGGGCTGGGTGTGCTGCTGACCAATATGACCACGGTGGTCTCCGGGTTTCTGATCATGCTCAGCGTCTGGGCGCACATCAGGTGGCGCACCCTGTGGCTGATCCTCCCGGCCGCCGTTGTCGGGGCGTGGCCCGGTGCCTGGCTGGTGGGGGCGCTGGCACCAGGGTGGCTGTCCATCATCCTGGGTGTGCTGGTGGTCGCGGCGCTGCTGGTCACCGTCAGTCTGCGCAGGCTCCCCGAATGGCGGTCCCGGCTTCCTGCGGTAATCGCCGGGGTACTGGGGGGCTTCTTCAACACCACCTCCGGGGTCGCGGCACCGGTGATGGTGATCTATTCGCGGGTCTCCCGCTGGGAGCAGCGCTCCTTCGCCGCCACCCTGCAGCCGATCTTCATGACCATGGGTGCGGCCTCAGTGATCAGCAAACTCAGCCTCGGCTCGGTGGAGCTCGACGCCGGGGCGGGCCTGCCGCTGGGCTGGACCTTCCTGGGCATCGTCGTCACAGTGCTGCTCGGCATACTGATCGGCACGCAGCTGGCCAAACGGGTATCGCTGGCTGCCGCACGCGCGCTGGCCATGACCCTGGCCGGGCTCGGTGGGGCGGCGGCCATCATCCGTGGGGCCCTCCAGCTGGCCGCAGGCGCCTGAGTCACACGCGTAGGCTGAGTCGCTGTGAACAACGACGCCGACCCCGGGCTGCAGGCTGGGACACCGCCCTACCGGCGGCTGCTGGTGGCACTGTTCTTCATCGGGGTCGCCACCTTCGCCCAGCTCTACTCACCCCAGGGTCTGCTGCCGCTGATCTCACAGGACCTGGAGGTCAGCCCCGACCAGGCGGCCCTGATGATCTCTGCGGCCACCCTCGGACTGGCCCTGGGGGTGATCCCCTGGTCCTACATCGGCGACGCGATGGGACGAAAGCGCGCGATGCTCACCGCCATCAGCCTCGCCTGCGTGTTCGCGGTGCTGAGCATCGTCATGCCCAGCTTTGCCCTGACCCTGGTGATGCGCTTCGTCGAAGGGTTCATGCTCGGCGGGGTGCCGGCTCTGGCGGTGGCCTACCTCAGCGAGGAGGTCAGTGCCCGGGTGGCGGCAGTGGCCGCCGGCACCTACATCTCCGGGACCACCATCGGCGGGCTCTCCGGGCGGCTGATCGCCGCACCTGTCGGCGAGCAGCTCGGCTGGGAGGCCGGCATGCTGGTGGTCATCGGCGTCGCGGTGGCCTGTGTGCTGATCTTTCTGCGCATGGCGCCGGCCGCGGCGCAGTTCACCCCGGGCACCCCCGGGCTGCGTGAAGCCGCCTCCGCCCTGTTCGGCAACTTGGGCTCACCGGCACTGTGGGTCATCTACCTGCAGGGCTTTCTGACCATGGGCGGCTTCGTCGCCGTCTACAACTTCCTAGGCTTCCACTTGGCCGCCCCGCCGTTCTCGATGCCGATCTGGCTGGCCTCCTTCATCTTTCTGGCCTACCTGGCCGGAACGGTCTCCTCACCCCAGGCGGGAAAGCTCGCCTCCCGCTACGGACGGCGGCCGGTGCTGATCGCCGGCAACCTGATCATGATGGCCGGCACCGCAGTCACCCTGATCCCCAACGTGTGGGTGATCATCGTCGGCACCGTGGTGCTCACCGCAGGGTTCTTCGCCTCCCACGCTGTGGCCTCCGGCTGGGCCGGGGCCCGGGCGGTGGCCGGACGCTCCCAGTCGGCGTCGTTGTACAACCTGGGCTACTACGGCGGGTCCTCGGTCTTCGGTTTCTTGGGCGGGACCTTCCTCTGGCTGGCCGGATGGCCCGGCACCGTCTCCATGGTCCTGGTCCTCACGGCGGCGGCCACGGTGCTGGTGATCACAGTTCTCCCCAAGAATTAGCTGGTACCGTGCCGGGGACCCAGCTCATGTGAGCGTGTCGAGCAGAACGTATCGAATAGAACGTATCGAGCAGACAGGAGCGGAGACGATGACGCCTCCACGATCCCGGGTTTCCGGGGCACACCTGCACAAATACGACCCGCAGCAGCAGTCGCAGCGGGAGGAGGCTGACCTCTCCGCCGGCCAGCAGGCGGAGGGCTTCGCCAAACCCACGCTGATCCGCCGGCTCATCGGGCTCTTCGGGGGTGTGGCGCTGGCGCTGATCATCTTCGCGCTCATGCCCGGCGACATTGAGCTGTGGCCGCGGCTGACCGCAGCCACCGCAGTGCTGATGGCAGTCTGGTGGATGACCGAGGCGATCCCGATCCCGGCCACCGCCCTGCTGCCGCTGCTGATCTTCCCGATTCTGGTGCCCGCAGGCGACGCCGGCAGCGCTGATGAGGCGGCCGGGGGAGTCGGCGTCGACGACGTCGGGGCCTCCTACGGCAACAGCATCATCTTCCTGTTCATGGGTGGGTTCATCCTGGCCCTGGCCATGCAGCGGTGGAACCTGCACCGGCGTGTGGCGCTGCTGACCCTGCGCATGATGGGCTCGAAGCCCTCCGCGCTGATCGGCGGGTTCATGATCGCCACCGGGTTCCTCTCCATGTGGGTCTCCAACACGGCCACGGCGGTGATGATGCTGCCCATCGGCATCTCGGTGCTGATGCTGGTGCAGAAGATCCTGGCCGGTGAGGACCCCGCTGAGGCCGGTACGGCCGAGGATGAGGAGTCCCAGCAGGAGGGCAAGCAGGAGGCCATCAAGTCCAACTTCGGCACCGCGCTGATGCTGGGCATCGCCTACGCCGCCTCGGTCGGCTCGGTGAGCACCGTCATCGGCACTCCGCCGAACACGCTGCTTGCCGGGCACATGAGCACCAACCACGATATGGACATCGGGTTCGCGCAGTGGATGCTGGTGGGGGTGCCCATCGCAGTGGTGATGATGATCCTCACCTGGGTGCTGCTGACCAAAGTCGTCTTCCGCCCGGAGATCGACAACATCCCCGGCGGCAAGGAGCTGATCCGTGATCAGCTGCGCAATCTGGGTCCGATGAGCCAGGGTGAGATCCGGGTGCTGCTGATCTTCATCCTCGCCGCCACCCTGTGGGTGTTCGTTCCCATCGGCACGGATCTGCTCATAGAGTTCGGCGTGCTCGCTGCGGAGACCGAGCCGCCGATCGAGGACGCCGGAATCGCCATGCTGGTGGCGCTGCTGCTGTTTCTGCTGCCGGCCGGCGGCGACGCGAAGAAAGGCGTGCGGCTGCTGGACTGGGACTACGCGGCGAAGCTGCCCTGGGGCGTGCTGCTGCTCTTCGGCGGTGGCCTGGCGCTCTCCGGGCAGTTCGGCGACTCCGGGCTCTCCAATTGGCTCGGCACCCAGATGGAGGGCCTGGGGAACATTCCGGTGTGGGTGCTGGTGCTCGTCGCCGCCGCCGGCATTCTGGTGCTGACCGAAATGACCTCCAACACCGCCACGGCGGCCACCTTCCTGCCGGTGGCCTCCGGTGTGGCCATGGGCACCGGGGTGGAACCGCTGGTGCTGGCGGCACCGGTGGCGCTGGCCGCCACCTGCGCGTTCATGCTGCCGGTGGCAACCCCGCCCAATGCGATCGCCTACGGCTCCGGCTATGTGACCATCGGCCAGATGGTCAAGGGTGGTGTCCTGCTGAACGTCTTCGGCATCGTCATCATCACCCTGGCCTCGATGACCCTACTGATCTGGGTCTTCGGCATCACGCTGTAGCCGCGGCCCCAGGGGCTTGACCTCCGCGGAGACGCTGGTGGCGGCCACAGTCTCACCCAGGTCCTCCAGCCCAGCCGGGGCGTCGTCGTCGGTGGCGACCTCCATGCGGCTGAGCGCATCGACCTGCGGCAGCACCCGGCGTTCGACGTTGCCGATGAGCCTGTTGTACGCCTCCACGGTCTGGGTGATGCGCTGGCCGGTGTCCTGCAAGTAGTTGCTCATCTTGGTCAGCCGGGTGTAGAGCTCACGGGAGTGGTCGACGACCTCTTTGATATTCGTCGCCAGCCGCTCCTGCCGCCAGGCGGTCTCCACGGCTTTCAGCGAGGCCAGCAGCGAGGCCGGCGAGACCAGGGTGACGCCTTTGGACAGTGAGTTGTCCAGCAGGTTCGCGTCGGCCTCCAGCGCGGCGGAGAGCAGGGATTCGGCCGGCACAAAGCAGAACACGACGTCGGGGGAGAGCTCCACCGCCTCCCAGTAGCGCTTCTTGGCCAGCTCCGCCACCCGGGCCCGCAGCGCTTTGGCCTGGGCTTCGGGGTCAGTGGGGTTCAGCGGTGCCTTGGCGTCGATGACCAGCTGCCGGCCGCCGGGCAGGTGGACCACCATGTCGGGGCGCTGGGTGGACCCGTTCTCGCTGGTGTGCTGTTCGGTGAAGTCCACGTGCGGCAGCATCCCGGCGGCCTCCACCACCCGGCGCAGCTGCACCTCACCCCAGTGCCCCCGGGCGGAGGTCGAATGCAGCGAGCCCAGCAGCGCCTGGGTGGATTCGATGATCTCGGCATCCGACTGGGCGGCCTGGCTCAGCTGCTGGCTGAGCTGGGAGTGCTGGGCGGCGCGCTCACGCTCGATCTCCTGGACTCGGCGGCGCATCTCGGTGACCCCCTCGCGCACCGGCTGCAGCATCTGCACCAGGGACTCGCGCTCGCCGGCGGACTCAGCCTCCTGGGCCCGGCGCCGGTCAATCTCGTCCAGCTGTCCGTGCGCCGAAGCCAGCTGCTGCTGCGCGTGGTGCAGTTCCGTGCGCACCGGACGCAACCACAGAAATACTCCGATCCCGCCGATCAGCACACCGAGGGCAAGTCCCAGAAGCAGCATCAACCATTCCATGGTGACCACTGTGCCACCGGGGTCGGACACAGTCGTTGTCACCGCGCCGAAGACGCTCCTACATACGCAGCGCAGATACCAGCTGGACACCAAGGGTCTGTAGCCTAGCCGCATGGGTAGTGCGAGCCGATTAGACGTGGACCTGACTGGAGTGCCCGGGCCGAAGACGGAACCCGGGGCACCCTTCGACGGCGACCCGCGGGTCCTCTGGCGAGCAGCCCAGCACGATTCGCCCCTGGACCTCAGCGACATCCCCACCCGCCGCAGAACCGGGTTCGAGGGCAAGAAGCGCGCTGGACGCAAGGCGTTGGCGGCGCGGTCTGATCTGTTGGCGGATCTTCAGGAGCTGCTGTGGGCCCACGAAGCAGCCGCACCCCAGCAGGAGAAGGACGCTGTGCTGGCCGCCCTCGCTGCCCGGGCCCCGCAGCAGGATGAGGAGGAGACCTCCCGGCGCAAGAAGCTCTTCGGTGCACGCGTGGAGAAGGCCCTTGACGCGCTGACCCCCGGTCCGCGGGTGCTGCTGGTGCTGCAGGGCATGGACGCCGCCGGCAAGGGCGGGGTGGTGAAGTCGGTGGCCGGTGCGATGAATCCCCTCGGCGTGGATGTGGCTGCCTTCGGCACACCCACTGAGGCGCAGTCGCGTCAGCACTATCTGCAGCGGATCATCGCCCGGCTGCCGGCCCCGGGCCACGTGGGCGTGTTTGACCGCTCCCACTATGAGGACGTGCTGGTTCCCACGGTGACCGGCAGTCATTCCGATGATGAGGTGGCTGACCGGGTGGAGGCGGTGCAGATCTTCGAACGCGACCTGGTGCGTCGGGGCTTCGTGATCGTGAAGGTGCTGCTGCACATCTCGCCGCAGGAGCAGCTGAAGCGGCTGATGTCCCGGTTGGACCGGGAGCACAAGCACTGGAAGTACCGGCCGGCCGATGCCGATGCGCGTGCGCAGTTCGGCACATTCCAGACGGTCTATTCAGCGCTCATTGAGGCCACCGACGCCGATCACGCCGGGTGGAACATCCTCGCAGCTGACCGGAAATGGTACGCCCGCCTGGCAGTGCAGGAGCTGCTGATCGCCGCACTGGGGGACCTCAACCTGAAGTGGCCGGCGGCTGACTACGACGTCGAGGAAGAACGAGGTCGACTGCTGCGCAGCGAGGCCGGCGCGGGGTAGACCGGCGCGACGCAGGGTCAGCGACGAATCACCAGAAGACGGCCAGGCCGATGTTGATCAGCGAGAGCCCGCCGACGGAGTGGGCGATGCCGGTGGGTACGGTCTCGTTCTTCGCGACCCGACGGCGCCCGATGATCGCGGTGACCAGCACGGCAATGAGCACCAGAGCCTTGACGCCGATCTTCACGTGGTTGAGGTCGCCGTCGCCCATCTCTGCCAGGCCCACCAGCAGCACCCCGGAGACCAGCTGCACCCAGGCGCCGATGTGCTGCCACTGAAGGACAGTGGGCTTGCGGAAGGTGGCCAGCCACCCGCCCACCAGTGCGGCGGCGCCGAGAATGTGGAAGAACAGAGAGAGGGAGAACAAGAAATCCATAGCTGCCAGGTTACTTGAACGTAGTGATGGGCGGCGCGCTGATGCCCTATACTTAACGCGAAGAGGGGAGTATCCCCACTCGCAGCGGTCTCGTCATCACGAACTGTTTCCAGTTCCGGGGCCGCAGGTTGGTGATCGAATCACCGGCGGGAGAGACCTCTGGTAATGCGTCATCGCTACCGGAGGATTAATTGATGGATGTTTCCCTTGCTGTCTGGCTGATCACGATTGCTGTGATCGCCGGGTTCTTTGTCTTCGACTTCTTCGCCCATGTGCGCACCCCGCACGAGCCCACGCTGAAGGAGTCCGGTCTCTGGTCGGCGTTCTACGTCGGCCTGGCGCTGCTCTTCGGCGTCTTAGTCACCTATGTCTGGGGCGGGCGCTACGGCGGTGAGTATTACGCCGGCTTCGTCACCGAGAAGGCGCTCTCGGTGGATAATCTGTTCGTCTTCCTACTGCTGATGACCAGTTTCGCAGTGCCGCGGGCCTATCAGCAGAAGGTGCTGCTGATCGGTATTGCGATCGCTCTGGTGATGCGCGGTGGATTCATCGCAGTGGGTGCTGCGGCGATCAACGCGTTCTCCTGGGTGTTCTACCTGTTCGGCATCTTCCTGATCTACACCGCGATCAAGCTGATAATCGACCATGTGCGCACGCAGGAGCCTACGGAGGAGAAGAAGGAGTCCCTGGGCGTACGGCTGATGAAGAAGGTGCTGCCCACCACGGAGGAGTATCACGAGGACAAGCTGACGGTGAAGATCGATGGCAAGCGCATGGTCACGCCGATGTTGTTGGCGCTGGTGGCCATCGGCATGGCTGATCTGATGTTCGCCTTGGATTCGATTCCAGCGATCTATGGTCTGACCCAGGAGCCCTACCTGGTGTTCACCGCTAACGCGTTCGCGCTGATGGGTCTGCGCCAGCTCTACTTTCTGATCGGCGGGATGCTGGAGCGGCTGGTCTACCTTTCCTATGGTCTGTCGATCATTCTCGGGTTCATCGGTGTGAAGCTGGTGCTGCACGCTCTGCATGAGAACACCCTCCCGTTCCTCAACGACGGCGAACCGCTGCCGGTGCCGGAGGTCGGCATTGGGCTCTCTATGACCGTCATCGTCTCGGTGCTGGTGGTCACGGTGGTCGCCAGCCTGCTCGCAAGCCGCCCCCGAGGAACCCGCAAGCGCAGGACGACGACGTAGCGCCACGTTCTCCGGGGGCACCGCGTTCTCCAGGTCGCACTGAGCTGAGGTGAGCGGGGCACTGTGGCGCACGGGCCGTGCCCCTGACCACCGGTGCTATATCAGGTGATCAGGGGGAAGGTGTGGGTGGGCAGCCAGAGGTCTATTACTGGTGGTCTGCTGGGGCTCGTTTCGGTGTCGCCGCGGGGTGGTGGGTGCAGGTGCCCGTGGGATTTCAACCGATGATGCCGTCGGCACAGTGCCCAGAGGTTCTTGGCCTGGGTCGTCCCGCCTGAGTCCCATGGGATCTGGTGGTCGAGGTCGCAGCGTTCTGCGGCGACGGTGCAGCCTTGTGTCTGGCAGCGCCCGTCTCTGAAGATGATCGCCTCTCGCAGCCGCTGTGGTGGGTACCGGCCGGAGTAGGTGACGGTGAGGACATCGACGTCGGCGTCGCCGGCCCGGGGGCGGGTGATGCCTTCGTACCAGTTGTGCTCCGCGTCGGGGTCACCGGCAAGGGCACGGGCCTGGTCTGCGTCCAGCGCCCAGGACCGGTCGGCTGAGATCGCTGGTTCGTTGGTCTCTCCGGTGAGGGTGGTCTCGGGGATCATGATCATGATCTTCGCCTCCACCGGTGTTGATTCATCGGTGGGGTTGGTGCGCAGCCACGCGGAGAACAGATCTGCTTCCCGCTGGGCCAGCGTCGGAGACTCACCTGCCTGACCCGGGCGGCCACACTCACCTGCCCCAGCGCCATGCTCGCGGGACCAGGAGCCCGCCGACCCCTGCTGGGCGCCTGCGGCCGCGGTGTCTTTGGCTGCAGTGTCTTTGGCAGCACTGTGGTGGCGGCGGGTGATGATCTTCAGCCGCTTCTCGATGGCGGCGGCTTCGATAGTGGGCAGGAAGGCGGAGACGATGCTCATCCCGTTGGGCAGGTGGGCGAATTGCACATGCCGCCGGGTGCGGGTGGTCCGGGTCAGGCGCTCATAGGCTTCGAAGTCGGTCTTGGCGATGTAGCGGGCCAACCAGTGGGCGAAGTCGCTGGTGCTGCGGGCCGCGGCCTGCTCGGCCGCGGCGGCGTCGACGATGGCCAACACGTGGTCATCAAGCTCACAGCCGGCGTCGACGATCTTACGCAGCCGGGGAAGGTCGATCAGCCCGGTGTGGAAGGCCTGCCAGGTGGCCGGCAGGTGGTTGCGGGCGAAGCCCGCGGCGTCCAGGATGACCCCGGCGGTCATATCACTGACCCCCAGCAGCTGCGACGCCTCAAGGTGGGCAGCCCGCACCGCTTCCTGGTCCGGGATGCCACCCTCGGTGCGGCACTCGGCCACCACCCGGTCGGTGTAGTCCAACAGGGCGGTCAGCTTGGCCGCCTCCGCCTTGCGGGCGGCGGCCTGGTGCTCCCACGCGGCAGCCAGCTCCGGCTCGAAGCCCAGGTGCTCCACAGCCTGGGGCATCGGCGGGTCAAGAACTGGCAGCTGGTCCATACCCACCAGCCTAAACGTGGGGTAGGACACACCCACTGTCATCCACTACTCTCTGCTGCACCTCATGCGGGCTGGCCCGCCGTTGATGCCTCGTGACGGAGGTATTCCCTAAAATATCTACATACGTATAATTGTAGACATGAAGTCCTTCAGCATTGGCCAGCTGCGGCAGAACCCCACGGGCGCCTTCGACGAGGTTGAACGGGGCGAGACCGTCATTGTGACGCGCTATCGGAAAGAGATTGGACGAATCGTGCCTGGGAGCCCAACCCGTCGCGCGCCGACGGGTGCTCAGGTGTTGGAGGCTATGCGCAGGTCTCCGCTTTCCACAGATGACAACTGGGCCCAAGAGCTCACAAGGGACCGTGCAGAGGATCGTGCCGAAGATCCTTGGGTTGCCTGATGCGGGCTGTGCTGGACACCAATATTCTGATCGCCATGACAGCCTTCGACGAGGCAGAACCCGACTTAGCCGACGTCACCGAAGCTGAGGTGAGCGAAATCTCGTGGGCAGAGCTTGTGCGAGGCTTGCATCTGGCACCTACCGCATTGGCGATGAAGAGTAGATTGCGTCGGTATCAGGAACTGAGGGGCCTCTTAGGCTCCGGCCTACCGTTTGATCAGCACTGCGTGAATGCGTACGACAGTGTCATGGATGCCGTTTCAGCAGCTGGGGGAGACGCGCGAGCTAGGCGGCTGGATCGTATGATCGCCGCGACGGCGGTTGCTGAGAGGCTCCCGTTGGTGACGCGCAATGCTGCCGATTTTCGGCAGCTGAGCCCATTGCTGGACGTTGTTGAACGCTGAATCGCGCCCCGAAGTGCCTTGACCTGTCCCGACAGACAAAGTTACATGTCCTGAGTCTGTCACAGTGAAGTCGATTACTCCCTGCCGCGCATCAACCGCCAGACCCAGCTCTGATCGTAGCTGGTATCCACATGGGGAGTTCCAGTCTCGTGTTCGAAGTCTTCCTTGTTCATGGCTGGCGTTTGTTCGATCCTCTGGTGAACCACTTCGAGCCGCACAGCCAGGGCAAGAGCTTCGTCGACGTCGTCAATATATTCCGACTGGCCGGAGTGAAGGCCTACGCGCTGGGCGCCAGGAGCTGGCGGCGCCGTCCAGACAAATTCGATGGGACCGCGCCTGGGCCCGGAGCCGTTGGCTTCGTTGGTTGTTCGCCGGCCCCGTTTCGGCCCATCGCTGGCGGGTGACGTGTTCTCACCGGAGGTGAAGCCCATGCACCGCAACTTCAATGGGCCCGTCTTCACGCCCAAGGTAGTCAGCGGACTGTGGGTGACGTGAAGCCTACGTTCCGCTCTCCTCGGCACGGATGCGGAAGCTGCTCGGGAAGCCGGGGTCGGTGATCGCCGGGCGAGTCAGGCTGAACGGTTCGATGGGGTGAGGTGTCTCTCCCGCGGTCAGCAGGTCGGAGAGGATCTGGCCGACCAGGCTGGCGAACTTACCGGCGTGGCCTGCGCCGTTGAAGATTGCCACGTGGGGGTGCTCAGGCAGCGTGTCGAGGACGAAGTTGCGGTCCTTCGGCATGTCGTAGACACACGTCTTGTGCAGCAGCGCCGGCCCGGCCGCCCGTGGCAGGTGCTCGGAGAGGAAGCCCTGGAGCAGGCTTCCTTCGGTGTCGTCGCCATCGAACTTTCGGTCCTCGCTCGCGATGAAGTGGCCTCGCATGTCTCGGGCGATCTTCGTGGCCGCCTCGCCATAGACGGGAAACCCGTAGTAGACATCCTGGCCGTGGTAGATCCAGATCGGATGCCGTTCAGGCGCGAAGTCCGGCAGGTGAGGGCTGGAGAAGTAGCTCACCTGCTCCTGGGAGAGCGTCAGTTCGTAGGAGAGTCCCAAATCGTGCATATGCTCTTGAAGCCACGAGCCGGTGGCGACCATGAGCTTCTCGGCCTCGAATACGCCGGTGGAGGTTTCCACCGTGACGTGGTCGTCATGAAGTTGGATCTTCCCGACCTTCGTTCGCGGTCTGAAGTGGACACCGCACGCCATCGCCAACGAGGTGTGAGCGCTGACTGAGCGTCGGATGTCGATGATACCGCCGTCGCGTTGCCACAGCCCTACCGTTGAATCACTGACCTGCCACTGCGGGTAAGCGTCACGCACCTCGGAGGCGGTGAGCTCCGAGTACTCGACCCCAGCCTCGTCCAGAGCCTGCTTATAGGTGCCGAAGCCAGCGCCGGGGGTGACTGCCGGGTCCGTAAGGTCGAGGCCTCCGGTCCGCAGGTACACCGGAAGACAGCTGTGCTCCTCCACCTGCTTCCAGCTTTCGAACATCGCATCGGTGAGGCGGGTATAGTCCGCGGAGTGGTAGACCCTCCGGATGATGCGGGAATGGTCGCCCGATGAGTTCAGGGTATTCACCAGATCAAACTGCTCCAGCACCAACACGTCTTTGACCCCGCGCTCGGTCAGCCAGTAGGCGGCCGCGGAGCCGATGGCGCCGGCACCGATAACGATGTGTGAATGACGCTCGACCATGGTGCCCATAGTACGGTTCGCGCGCAGCCTGGCACCACGACCGGAAGTCGCAGGCTCCAAGCAGAATCACGGGGTGCGGTCGGACGAGACAAGCTGAGGCGCATACACATGAGATCACTTGCGACGCCCTTGGGCCATGGAGAAACGTGTGGTCAACCTATTTTCGGTCAGCTCCAGCCTGCGGATTGTGGCTTCGCCCTGCTTTGCGGATGTGGAGTTGAACCACCTGCGTATGCACCGACAGCCCCAGAACGAGGATTCCCAAGCGCGGTTTCCCGCAAACCAGCAGGTCGGCTCGCTGAACCTTCACCTCCCTGAAGAGTGGGAACCAGTCGACGTCGCAAGTTTCGATCAGGGCGAGCGAGGGGGAGAGCAGGACGAGGAGTCTGGCTGCGATTGAGACGGTTCGCGAAAGTGGAGCACACACGAGCGCGACCATTGCCGGGCACTGGTGACCCGGGGCGTGGAGCTCGACGTGCTGGGTATCGGCTACGACTCGATCACTGATGAGCAGCGCCAGGCCGTGGTGGAGGCCCACCCGCGCCCGGATTTCAAGAATCGGATCCTCGAAGCCTTCCACGGTGGGCTCAAGGGCCGGCCGGCGACCACCTTCGGCAACGTCAAAGCCGATGTGTTGGATTACTTCGAGCCGGAATTCGAGCGCAAGAACTTCGTCGACGTCATCAAGAACTCAGACTGGCCGGAGTGAATCAGCGCACCACTTCGACGACGGCGGCAATCCCTAACCCTCCGCCCACCGAGACTGCGGCTGCCCCGAGCGTGCCAGCCGGCGCGCCGGATCGAACCAGGCGGCTGAATAACCGCACCACCGCGACGGCGCCACTGGCTCCCCACGGGTGGCCCAGCGCCAGTGCCCCTCCCTCGGCGCATACTCGTGGGTCGTCTTCTGCGATCCCGAGCCGGTCCAGCACGGCGAGGGTCTGCGCGGCAAAGGCCTCCACTATCTCCACGGCGGCCAGGTCCCCGACGTCTGCCCCGAGCTCGGCCAGCGCCCGCTGCAGCGCAGGCGCGGCTCCGAGACCCGGTAAAGCGGGGTCGCATCCCATGATCGCTTGCGAACGCAGCGCGAGCCCCGGCACCATCCGTGCCTGCGTGGCCGAGGCTGGCGCGAGCAGCACCGCAGCTGCGCCGTCGTTGATACGGGTGGAGTTGCCGGCAGTGACAGTGCCTCCATCGACAAGGGGGCGCAGCCGGGGTATCACCTCGGGCCGTCGTCCAATCCCTTCGTCCGCCTTCAGGCCTCCCAGCGGCACCAGTTCGGACCGGAGGCGCCCGGCGGTCAGCGCATCTGCCGCGCGCCGGTGACTCTGCATGGCGTAGCTGTCCTGACGCTGCCGCGTGATCCCGTCAGCGGCGGCTAAGTCTTCGGCGGCCTGGGGCATGTCCGGATCAGAGAAGCCCTCCGGGGCGAACGCGGCCCGGGCATAGGGAACTCCTTCGAATGAGCGTGCGGGCGCGGTCGAGGGACTCTCGGCACCGCCAGCCAGCCGCAGCCCAGGATCACCTGCACGGATCGGCGCCGCGGCGTCGAGGATAGCCGCCAGACCGCTGCCGCATTGCCTGTCCACCGTGCCCCCCGGCACCTGGGTGCCCAAACCGGCAGCCAGTGCGGCTAGGCGTGCGGGATTGCCTCCCGGGCCCATGCAGTTACCGAGCACGACGTCGCGGATCCCGTCTGTGGCTGCCACGAGCCCTTCGGCGTCCTCGCATACCGCGCGCAGCACTGGCGAAGTCAGTCCGGTCAGGTTTAACTGTGCCAGGCGGTGGCCTATGGCGGCGATGGGCGTGCGGCGGGCAGCGACGATCACCGGGGTGGAGGAAGGCAAGTCAAGCAAGTCGGGGTACCTGTCTTGCTTCGGCCTGGTCCTGCAGGATGCCACGAGCGGGTTTTCCTGAGGTGGTCCGTGGGATCTCTGTGCAGAACCAGAGGCGGGGGCGGTGGGTCGGAGCGAGCAGGCGGTCCGCCGCACATCTGAGTGCCGCAGCGGTCGGGGGCGCAGCTTCCTCGGGTTCCACCGCCGCGGCGACCAGTGCCCCGACTCGTGGCCGCCGCAGCCCGAAGACCACAGCATCGGCCACACCGTCCACGCTGCGCAGCACGGCTTCGACCTCTTCGGGGATAATCGTTGCGGAGGCGCTGAGAATGGCGCTGTCGGCTCGTCCCAGCAGGTGTAGGCGCCTGGCCCTATGCCGCTTGTCCCACTTCCATTCGGCCCGATCTCCTACGGTGGCCCATGAGCCGCTGCGTATCAGTGGCCCGGCCCGTGCTTGTCCTGTACCGGGGAGATAGCCTTCGGCAAGATAAGGCGAGCGCACCCAGAGCTCATTGTCATCCACCTTGATGTCCACTCTGGGAAAGGGCACCAGGCCTTGGCCTGTGTCCATTGCCACCAGGGAGAGCTCGGCGGCCCCGTAATAGGCGATGACCCGGATGCCAAGGTGTTCTGCCTGCTGGCGCAGCTGTGAGTCAAGATGAGATCCGCCCACCAGGGCTGTCCGCAGCATTGGGGGGGCTCCGGCTTCAAGCAGTGCCCGGAATGTCTGCGGGGTGCCGTGGAAGCAGGTGGCCTCAGCAAAGTCCCCCGACTTGGGGGTGCGGCCTGCCGCGAGCAGCGGAATGGGACCCCCGGCCAGCCAATGCCCCAGAGAAAAGAGTGTCAGGGACGACGACGCCGGGCCGGGCAGCGCGACGCGGTCCTGCGGGCCGATGCCTAAGCCGTCCTCCAACGCGGGGTAGGAGAGCTCCCAGGAGGCCGCGGTGCGCAGCACGATCCGTGGGGAGCCGCTGCTACCGGAGGTCAGTGCGGCCCAGCCGACCCCGGGTGGACAGCTCTGAGCCATGAGCTCGTCGGCGATCCGGCGCCACTGCGGCTCCGGCCAGCTGTCATCGCCCACCAGCGGAACATCTCCGGCCGCCCGTATGCTGTGCAGCCGTTCCAGCAAGTCCTGTGGGCTGAAACCCCGCAGTGGAACAAAGCTGGGCTGGTGGCTCATCAGTTGATCTCCTCGATGCCGCGTGCGCAGAGGGCCCGTCCGGTGTCCCGGGCGTAGGCCACTGCGCTCAGCAGAACAGGGACCGTCCGGGCCCGTATGCTGCGTTCGAGTCCGCGGGCCCGAGCTTGCTGCCCGGCCAGATAGAACTGGTCGGCCAAGTAGGGGATCGCCCGCAGGGTGACCAGGGCGGCGAGCACGATCTTGCCGGTGGGGACCCCGAGCAGTCGCAGCGGTTTCAGCAGCGCCCGGAAGACGCCGAGCAGCTCATGCGTAGTGGTGCTGAGAATAAGCAGGTGAGCCGAAAAGAGCCCGGCCAAGACCCTGCTGAAGACTTCCAGGCCGGTGACCAGGTCGTTGAAGGCCAACTGGGCCGCCAGCATCGCGGCCAGCAGCAGCCAGATCCGGCGCAGCAGGGTCAGCAGCATCCCCGCCGGGATGCGGGCTGCGGCAGACACAATGATGACGGCGGCTAGGACGGCGAGGTTGAGCTGCGGCTCGCGAATGATCATCACCCCAAGCGCGACGGCGGCCAGTACCGTGACTTTCAGCCCTGCCGGGGCCCGGTGCAGGAAGCTGTTCCCTGGGGCGCGTTGGCCGAAGACCTGGTCCCGGGGTTGCAGCGGACGGGGCCTGCGCCGACGCAGAACGGTGCTCATGCCGGAAGGCTCGCGTGGTCTGTGCGCCTGATGTACTCGGTGATGACCTCGGCCGGTGCCCCGTCGAGGCTGATAGCGCCGTCCTCGATCATCAGGCAGCGCTGTGCTCGGGCGGCCAGCTGCAGGTCGTGGGTGGCGGTGACGATCTGAATCTGCTGGGCTGTGCACATCTGTTCCACGGTGTGCATGAAGCGGCCAGCATTGACCCGGTCCAGCAGGGTGGTGGGTTCATCCAACAGCAGCAGCCGTGGCTTGAGCACCACGACCGTGGCTAGGGCCACCAGCTGCTGCTGGCCGGCGGAGATCTCGTGGGAGCTGCGTTCGGCCAGGTCTGCGATGCCCAGGTGCTCCAGGCAGTCGCGTACGGCGGCGCGGCGCTCGCGGGAGTTCTTGATGCGTCCGCGCAGGGAGAGCTCCACATCCTCCAGCGGGGTGGGCATGACCAGTTGGGCGGCGGGGTTTGCGAAGACGAAGCCGACCTGCTGCCGGACGTCGGAGCCGGCGTCGATGGTGTCGAGCCCGTTGACGCTCACGTGGCCGTAGCTGGGTTCGATCAGGCTGTTCATCAGCTGCAGCAGGGTGGATTTGCCGCCGCCGTTAGGCCCGATCACGCTGATCCGCTGCTCGGTGAGGTGCAGGTCGGGAACTTCAAGCAGCTGCCGCTCACCGGCCAGTACCCGTACCCCGGTGAAGGTGATGCCTGCGGGGGGCATCAGCGCCGGACCAGAATGGAGGGATAGGCGCGGTGGACCAGTACGGCGATGACAGCGGCCAGGACGGTTTTGACGGCGTCTCCGGGCCAGAAGACCAGGTCCATGGCGAAGGCCTCCATCAGGGAGACGTCCAGGTTCAGCGCCATACCTGGGATGCCGAGGAGCCGGTAGGAGGCCAGGCTGGCGGCGAAGCCTCCCACGGTGAACAGCAGCACCCACCACCTGCGGGAGGCGTGGCGGATCACGTAGAGCGCGAGCAGTCCAGTGAGGAACGCGGCGACGGGGAAGGCGATGATGTAGCCGACTGATGGTCCGGCCAGCACCCCTAGGCCACCGCGAAACCCGGAGAACACCGGAAGCCCGAGCAGGCCGAGGCCAACCCAGAGCCCCACGGCGGCTGAGCCTCGCCAGGGCCCGAGGATCAGGCCGGCCAGCCCGGCACCGAGGGTGCCCAAGGTGATCGGTACCCCGAAGTTGCCCACCGGGATCGGCGGGGTGAAGTGCAGCACGGCCATCAGGGCGGCGAAGCCCCCGATCAGGGCGATGCCTTGGGTGTGGCTGGTGCCGCGCCCCCGGCGCGGTGTGGCGGCGGTCTGCTCTGCGGGTGCGGGATCGGCGTGGTTCTTCAGGTCAGTCATGGGCGTGGGCTTTCGTGCTCGTCGTGTCGGGGGAGTGGGGAGCCGGGTTAGGCGTTGGGGGCGAATTCGGTGCCGGCTCCGCGGCGCCGGATCTCCGGGGTGGTGGGGTCCATGTGCTCTAACAGCTCGGAAGGATCCTGGGTACCGCCTTCGGGGGTGAGGATCACGAATCCCTGGTCTGCCAGGAGGTGCAGATCTTCGGCGACGGCCTGGCCGTGGCTGGTGAGGTAGTCGCCCAAGAACAGCGAGTTGGCGGCCTCCAGTGCCAGCGGCTGCAGGGAGCGCAGGTGCATCTCCCGACCAGCAGCGATCCGGATTTCCTTGTCTGGGCAGATCAGGCGCGCCAAGCAGACGATGCTCAGCGCCCGGTGCGGGGTCAGCTCCCAGGTGCCGGCTAGGGGTGTGCCGTCGAAGGGCATCAGGAAGTTGATGGGGATGGAGTCAGCATCGATCTCTTTGAGGGCGAAGAGCGCCTCGACGATCTGCTCGTCGGTCTCCTTCATCCCTACTATGAGGCCGGAGCAGGGGGAGAGACCAGCGGTCTTGGCGCGTTCTATGGTGTTGACCCGGTCGGAGTAGGTGTGGGTGGTGACGATGTTGGCGTGGTGGGATTCGGCGGTGTTGATGTTGTGGTTATAAGCGTCGACGCCGGCCTCGGTGAGTCGTTCTGCTTGGCCGTCTTTGAGCAGGCCGAGGCAGGCGCAGACCTCGGCCTGCGGGGACTGGTCCCGGATCACGCTGACCATGTCGGTGACCCGTTCGACGTCGCAGTTGGAGGGGCCCCTTCCGGAGGCGACCAGGCAGACCCGGGAGGCGCCTGCCCGCAGCCCGGCGTGGGCTTGTGCTGCGGCGTCCTCGGTGGAGAGCCAGGAGTAGCGCAGGGTCTCTGCTTGGGAGCCCAGCCGTTGGGAGCAGTAGCCGCAGTCTTCTGGGCACAGGCCTGATTTGAGGTTGACCAGGTAGTTGACTTTCACGGTGTTGCCGAAGTGGTGGCGCCGCACCTTGGAGGCGGCTGCCACCAGCTGCATCCGGTCAGCTTCCGGGGTCTGCAGGACGCCCAGTGCCTGCTCGGGGGTGAGCGCGCCGCCGGCGAGCAGCTCTGTGGCGCAGTCGGGTAAGGACACCGCTTTTGAACACTGTTCAACCGTCATGGCGAACAGTGTAAGCCGTATTGAACGGCGTTCAAAAAATGGTGGGGTACGCGGCTGTCGTCCCAGGCGTGGAGGGATGCGTAGCGGTGGACTCAGATGGTGGTGTCCTGGCGCAGCAGCAGCTGCATGGTCTTGGTGTAGAGCTGTCCGCCGGTGGGGTCTTCGCGGCCGAAGAGCCGGGCGTTTTGTTCCAGGGCGATCGCACCCAGGGCCGAGCGGACCAGCAGCTGGGCCCGTTCGGCGGCATCTTCAGGGGTGAACCCTTGGCGGCGGAGGGAGACTTCCAGTTCAGGGACGGGGGGGAGGTCGTGTTCTAGGGGGTAGGCGATGAGCATGAGGTCTCCGCTGTCGCGCAGCTGCAGCAGGAGGTGGCGGAACTCTGCCATCAGCTCAGCCGGGGTGGCCGCGCTGCCGTGGAGGGGTGCCAGTGCCCGCTGTGCTACCAGGTGGAGGAGCTGTTGTTTGTTGGGCACGTGGTAGTAGAGCGCTCCGGGTTTGACGTCCAGGGTGGCGGCGATCCGCCGCATGGAGACGTCCTGCAGGCCGTATTCCTGCAGCAGGTGGAGCGCGGCCTCCACGACCCGGTCAGCACTCAGCGCCATACCGCTACGTTATCGCCCATGCCGCACACACTCGGGCCCCGGCGTCCACGAAACGGAAATCCGTATCACGGGCTGACCCAGGAGCTGTATCTGATTTTCATTGGTGTGACGCTGGTGCTGTACGCCCTGCATGAGAACACGCTGGGCTTCTTCAACGAGGGCGAGCCGCAAACGCACTACGAGGTAGCACTGCCTTGGTGACCCCGGGGTGTGGAGCTCGACGTGCAGGATCACTTCGAGCTGGACTTTGAGCGCCCGAACTTCGTCGACGTCATCAAGAACTCCGACTGGCCGGAGTAAGCCAGCGCGATGGACGGTAGAAGCCGGCGCCGAGCGGGGGGAGTGCCCGGGTCAGCCGGTGGCCAGCTAAGCCTTATTGCCGGCCAAAAATCCACCGCGGGACTGTGCCGCAGTACTCGGTGAACTCGGCACCAAATTTCTGCTGAAGCGCGGCCTCCTCCGCGGCGATCTGGCTGCGGTTCATCAACACCACGAACCCAACCAACGGAAGTGCGGCCCGTGGACTCCTGTACAGCAGTGCATAGGCTGTGAGCACACCGGCTAGCCCCACATACATCGGGTTGCGGGAGATCCGAAACGGCCCACCGGTCACCAACGTGGTGGCTCTATGCACTGAGAGCGGGCTGATGGTGGTCCGGTGCCGATAGAACGTCACCGCGGAAGCTCCGATCATCCCCACTGAACTCACAGCCACAGCTGCTGCACCCGCTTTACTGGCCGACGACGGCGACCGCCCCTTACTCATCAGCGCCTTCTGAATTAGGCCAGCGGCTGCTGCGATCAGCGGAGGTGGAATATGGATGTGCATGGTTATCACGGCTCCTGTTTTCATCGTCTCGGGCCAGCACAGGTACCTGCCATCTTCGTGCCCACAGCATCGCACAGCAGTTCCTCCCGGAGGGTCTGATGTCGACGACGCCTGGTGTCGAGGGCACCTGAGCACCTCTGCACCCGATGTATGGTCAACTTATGCTGACCGTAGCTCCGCGTCCCGGCCACGTTCAGGCTGACATCTTCCGCTGATGCTCACCCTCGCGGTACAGGCTGTCCTGCTGTTCATCGTCACCACTATCGATGACCTGATCGTCTTATCGCTGTTCTTCGGCCGTGGCCGCGGCCAACCAGGCACCACTAGGCGTATCATGCTGGGCCAATACCTGGGTTTCAGCGCCATTCTGATCACCTCACTGATTGCGGCCCTGGGAGCCCAGAGGCTTCTGCCTCAGGAAGCACTTGCGTATCTGGGTGTGATTCCCCTGGCGCTGGGGCTGCGGGCGGCCTGGCGTTCCTGGCGCACACCGGATCACGACGACGAAGCCCAGTTCGGCGCCAAACGGGTCACCGTCACTGCAGTGGCTCTGGTGACTGTGGCAAACAGCAGCGGCGACATCGGCGTCTATGTTCCGGTATTCGTCACTCTCACCGGTGGTGAGGTCCTGGTCTGCTGCCTGATTTTCTTGGTGTTGGTTGCCGCGCTGGTTCTGGCTGCTCGGTGGATCGCCTCACGCAGGTTGATCGCCGACGTTCTCGACCGCTGGCAGAGTGTCCTCTTCCCGGTGGTGCTCATAGCGTTAGGCATCATCATCCTGGTCACCGGAGGCGCCTTCGGCCTCTGAACCTAAGAAAGAGAGACCTTGATTGGAGCATAAGAAAGTGCATCAATAGATATAGGTTTCTGTGTAAGGAGGTTCAAGGTGCGGACTACGGTCACATTGGATGGCGAACTGCTGGCTCGCGCCGAAGAGCTCACCGGAACGTCGCAGCGGTCGGCGTTGCTCCACCAAGCACTCGAGGCACTGGTGCGTCAGGAAAGTTCCAGACGGTTGGCTGCCCTTGGTGGGACGGACCCACAGGCACAAGCGGCTCCCCGGCACAGGAGCGAGCCAGAAGCGAGGACCTCTGTGTGATTTTGGTCGATACTGCAGTCTGGATTGATCACCTTCATCAATCGGAACCTGAACTGAGTCGGTTACTGGAGCAGGACCGGGTCAACGCTTCTTTTCGGCTCAACACCGACTCAAGGTGATGAGCCATAGAAATCCCGACGGCGGCCATGGAGAACCGTGTGGTCAAGGTATCCCCGGTCAGCTCCAGCCAGCGGATTGTGGCTTCGACCTGCTTGGCGGAGGCGGAGTTGACCACTTGCGAATGCAGCTCTGCGGAGCATCCCTCCGAACTCACCCTCAGCTCCCCTTCTGCCAGTTCAGTCTGCCCGGTGGGCTGGGCGAGGATGAGCTCCATCCTGGATTCACTGGGGATACGCAGATAGCCAGTCTCCACGTGCATCGGCATACCATCCGGTGACCAGGTGCGCTGGCTGTAGCCCAGGAAGGGCTTACCCACATCAGTGAAGGTGAGCTCTTCGACGTATTCGAAATCCTCGATGGTCGGATATTCCCCACGGCCAGCGCCTCGCCACGTTCCGAGAAGCTGTGCCGCCGGCTGCAGGCTGGGGTGAAGGCTCATGCCACGACTCTATACACCAGGCGCAGCCTTCCGGCCACGTCTCCGCAGACGCATAATGGTAGACATGAAGTCCTTAAGCAGCGGCCTTCCGCGGCAGAACCTCACGGGTGCCTTCGAAGAGGTTGAGCGGGGCGAGACCGTCATTGTGACGCGCTATCGGAAAGAGATTGGACGAATCGTGCCTGGGGCCTGTCCCGGCGGACCCCGACAGACCCAGAGGTGTTGGCGGCTATGCGCAGGTCTCCCTTGTCCGCAGATGACAATGGGGCCCAAGGGCTGACAAGGGACAGTGCCGAAGATCCTTGGGTCGCCTGATGCGGGCTGTGTTGGACACCGAGACGTCGTAACCGATGCTGGACAGTACGACGACGACCACTGGATTCACGATCCCAGCAGCCACCGGCGGTGGATACCCACCAGGTCGCCGCGTCATCGACGGAGTCCTCCTCTTCGGACGGCCGCAGTCCCCGCCGTTACCGGAAAAGGCGACGAATCAGGCGGTGCGCACCGCGACGGGTGGCGCGCTTGCCCACCGCCTTTGGTCCACGCTGCACAGCACGTGCATCACCACGAGCCCTGCGCAAACGCAACAGCCAATTCAACATGCTGACCTCCTATGCACCGTCAGTAACCCCTCGAGGGTACCTGCAGATATTGCACGTGAGGTCCACACTGGTACCGGAAGCGATGAACACACCAGCTTGCCAGGGCATTCCCGCAGGGGAAGGCGTCGGCGCACACTGAGGCCTTCCACCGCGGTGACCGCATTAGGAATTTTTCTTGTGGCCTGCGGCGGCGATGATGCCGAGAATCCTGAAGACAGTGATGAGCGATTCCCCGCCAACCAACAGATCGGACCCATGAGCCTGCACGTCCCCGAAGCATGGGAAGAGTTCGACGTCGAAAGTTCCGATAAGGGCGAGACCACCGGGTTCAGTGAAGCCCAGGACGGCACCGCTGAGCGTTACGTGATGACTCGAACAGATTTTCCGGGGGCGCGGAACGTCGGCAGTGCCAACAGGGTGATGTCTGCTGAAGTCCAGTACCGCGGGGGCCAGATAGAAGAGGTTGAAGAGGTGGAGATAGCCGGTGCCGATGTGGCCTGGAGGGCGGACCTGGCCCGGTGATCGCGGCGAAGTCACCGCCCGTTACTGGATCGCCCACGACGAGGACTCAGGGGTGATCGCCGCAGCCGAATACGGCGGTTACTGGGATGGACCAGGAGGAACTGGATGCCTACGAAGAGACCCTAGAACTCATTCCGGCAGCCCGAGAGTAAACGGCAAATTCTAGGACGGGGTGCCCGCTAGGGGCGGCAAAGCCAGCGAGTTCTCAGTCTGTCATCTCGGCTTGGGGTGCTGAGATGACGTTCGAGGGCCGGCCCTCTGGGAGGACATCCGTGTTAAGCAGCGGGTCGGTGCGCCGCTCACTCTCCGGCAGATTCATCGCTGCGGCCAAGAGGTTTCCCACTCGCTGAGCAGCCTCCAGCCCCGTCCCGCTTGCCGCCCAAGGGCTGAATGTCAGTTTGATATTTTCATCCTTGGTGATGATCTCTATCTCTGGGGTCTGCTTGCCGCGCTCGCGAAATCGCACGTAGCGGACATCCGTGAGGGCGAAGTCGTGCTCGATGACACCTTCTTTCCGAACGGCATTATGAGTTGAGATGAAGAACCGCTTAGGCGTTACGCCAAGGTACGCGTCGGCGGTCCCACGCCGATCGAGGTTGACGTCTGCAAGGGCCAAGAGGGGGCCCTCGCCAGGGAGAATCCAGCGCAGAATTCGGAGGATATCCTGGGGTGATCCTTCTTCGAAAACTTCTACCGCTGGGTCTAGCTCGGCTGGTCGTGTGTGCACGCGATTGCGAAGTGCCGCAACGTGTTCAGCCAGCGACATAGCCATCACGGCTGTGTCCCGGTCACTTTGCCGCTTGCTGATGAACGGAAGAGTCCACTCTCCAGGAAGTTCAGCAGTCAGGCGCGAGTGTGTTTCCAGCCGGCCTAGCAGATCAGCGAGCTTATCCATCGATCTCGTGTGCTCTCGTTTTGTCTCTGCCACTAGTTGGGCTAGCAGCCCTTCGTTCTCGGCGGCGTTGGCTTCATCCCGAAGAATGTGGGCAGCGCGTAAAACCTGCGCTCGGTGCCAGGATCCTTCGGCCATGAGCATGCCATGAGCGTCAGCGATAATTCTTTCAGCGTGCTTCTGAATGTAGGCCCGGCGGCCCTTGATGTCAGTGTCAAGGGCTTTCACGTGATCATCCACAAATTCGGTGAAGAGCAGACGCTGACTACGCAGGTCCGGTTCTCTCGTCGAGATGGGACTGTAGACGTGGTCGTTGACCACACCGGCCGCACGAGCTTCCCGAACGGCTCGCAAGGTTGTTTCATGAAGTCCCTGCAATCGCGCCCATTGATCCTGATGCAGGGCCATCAGTACGTCGCGGGTGACTTGGATATTTTCATCAAGTCGTTGTGACATCGAAGCCATCTGCACCTGCAGGGCCAATAGCGTCGCGGCGGGTCCCAGCGATGAGAGTATCTGTGCGCTCTGCGCCGCCGTGGCAGGTTCCCAGCGGATGAAGGACCGGATGGTGCTGTTGCTGTCGACCAGCGCACCTAAGTTCTCGCCAGCTGACCTCATAGGCTTCAAAGTCTTAAGATCTTTCAAGGTCTTAGGGGTGAGGCGCACGAGTCCTTGGGCGTTCTGCATACCCTGCGCCGCCTGGGCGGCGACATTTCCGATCCCGGTCGCGACCGCAAGCTGGTCTGTCAGGCGCTGACGTGCCTGAGAGTTCATCATCTCGAAGGGGACCACATCAAAATCAGCGATCTGATCATCGCCGAATAGCACCGCTATGCCCGGTTCGATCTCCACCAAAGAGGCGCTCGCTTCTTCGGTCGGTCCATCCACGGCTTCTTCTGACCTTGACATGCGTTTCCCCCCGCGGTTGAGCAGACTCTCCTGTCACTACTGACCCAAGCGTACTCAGCGCCGGAGGGTTGTGCGTCACACACTGTGGCAGTCTGTAGACAACTACGCGTTGAATCACCCCGCAGAATTGAGGAGATGGGAATTGAGTAACGCCGAGGACCTAGACGTCCGCGAACGTGACCTTCGACGCCGTTGGCACCAGGCGCACATCGAACGGTTCGACGCCGAGAACGTCGCCGGTGAGACCTCCTGGCGTTCCCGCAGGCTGGCTCCTCACGATGATGAGGCTCGAGCATTCCTGGAACGGTTGCGCAGCACCCGTGATCTCAGCGACTTCCAAGCGACAACTGATCGCTGGGTGCGCAGTTTCCAGTCAGATTACAGCGGCCCTAGCGGTCAGATGATCATCAACCAAGTGAACAAGCTCTCGCCGGATCCCGAGGAAGCTGTCACTGTCCTGCTGGATGCGCTGTCGACTCCGGTCAACCTGGAAGATGCGGTGCGGAAGGTGCGACTCCTCGCTGACCATCTGCGGGCCATTCGGGTCGGAGCCCATCCCAGCCCGAGACGCGCACCCTTCGTCGCCTCATGGTATTGGGGCCTCGACGCCCCCGAGACATGGCCAGTGGCGTGGCCGAGCTCGTCTGACTACTTCGTCTATTGCACCGGCACCCCCGAGTACGAGGACCAGGGCACCCGCTACGCGGAGCTCTATGACTTTGCGATGAACCTCGACGGTGACCCACTCCGGTTCGAACAAGTCGCCGCATGGTGGGCCGAAGAGCGTCCCATTGTATTCCACGAAGTCCTCTGTGATCGCGCTGCCCTGCGGGAGGACGCCAAAGACCGCGACGACGACCCCGAACTCTTCCGGGGGAACGCCCAGGCGCTTGTGGCCGTCGCGCAGCATATCGGGGGCTCCTTAGAAGCGAAGGTGGCGGAGGCGACCGGCCGCACGCTCAAAGCACACAAGCCTCAAGTGATGGCGAATAAAGAGTGGCCCCGGGGGGACCTTTGGATCGACTGGCGAGTCCCCAAAACCTATGGTCTAGCGGTTCGTCTTTGGCTCAACCGAAAGGGCTTTGCGATCGGGCTGCGTCCTTTCCCAGACGCGGATACCGGCGCCACAGAGCGCGCACTGGAGGCTATCGACAGGCAATCACTACCCGGTTATGAAGTCCTTAAGGGACGTGACTCCCGTGTGGGTAAAGATGTGGGCTTCACAGGGGGCGGCACCGGTGAAGTGATCTACGCACGATGGTTCGACCGAGCTTCTGTGGCGTCAACGGACCTAGCTGCGGAGGTGCTCAGAGCAGCGGACGACGTGGCACCTCTCATCGCAGACTTGAGCGGTGATGCCGTGCCCGAACAGGACGGTGATGAGTTGGCTGACAGCGTCACCGAGTTTAAGGAGACGACCGGATACCCTACGGCCAGTCACGAGCAGGACATGGCTCATCAACGAGAGTTCGCCAAGCTCCTCGACCCCGAAGAGCTGGAAATCGTCGATCGTGTTGATCTTCGCCGAATTTGGAACTCGGGCCGATACGGCGGCACGGGGCCTATGTCATCTCTGAATACCACCATTCGCGATGCCGACGATGCTGAGTATCACCGAATCATCGAGACCTTTGCCTACCTCTGTTGGGGCGACGATTCGCCCGCAGAGCGCATCGACCGTGTCCTCGAAGACTCGCAGCACCAAGTCAAAGGACTCGGTGAGTCGGTCATCATGAAAATGCTCGCGATTAGCCATCCAGACCGTTTCATCACTGTGTACCCGTACACGGGACCGAAAGGGAAGTTGAGGATGCTCAAGCTGCTGGGCATACCCGCTCCGACAGCATCGTCCCGTGGTCAGCTTCAAGTCGCATCAAATGACGCTCTGCGTTCGCGCCTGGACCCGTACTTCCCCGGCGACCCGTTGGGCATGGGACAGTTTCTCTACTGGTTCGCTCAACGAGATGACGAGCCGGAGGTCGAGCTTGTCGAAGACCCGCTTGATGAATTGGCTGATGAGCTGTTGGTGGGCCGGGAGTTCCTCGATGATGTGGTGGCGCTGCTGGAGGACAAGAAGCAGGTCGTCTTCTACGGACCACCCGGAACTGGTAAGACATACTTCGCCCGGAAACTGGCGCACGCACTGGTACCGGACGCTGAGCGTCGACCAACCGTGCAGTTCCACCCATCCACCTCGTATGAGGACTTCTTCGAAGGCTACCGACCCGAGACCGACGCCGACGGCGTGATGACCTATCGGCTGCAGAAAGGACCTTTGGCAGAGCTCGCCGCCCGTGCAGCTGAGGCGCCGGGCCGGCGCCACGTGATGATCATCGATGAGATCAATCGCGCCAACTTGCCGAAAGTCCTCGGTGAGCTGTTGTTTCTCTTTGAGTACCGAGATACTCCGGTTCGTACTCTCTACCGCCCGGATGACCCCTTCGAACTGTCCCAGGACATCTGGTTCATCGGCACGATGAATACGGCGGACCGGTCCATCGCGCTGGTTGACGCGGCTCTTCGGCGCAGATTCCACTTCATCCCGTTCTTCCCGAATCACGGTCCCATGGCTGGTCTCCTCGATCGCTGGCTCGAACGTGAGCACGAACCCGCATGGGTGGGTGAGCTGGTGGCCCAAGTCAACGACGAATTGGAGCGGGACCTTGGTGGCCCGCATCTGCAGCTCGGTGCCAGTCACTTTATGAAGCACGGTCTCAACCAAGACGCCCTCCGCCGCATTTGGCAGTACGACATTGAGCCCTTCATCGAGGATCAGTTCTTCGGCGACGCAGCCAGCATCGACAGGTACCGGTTTGACCAAGTCTGGAGTCGTTTCAGTCACCTGGCCGGGGAGTCGATCGGTGAAGAAGCAGCCGACGACGACGATACAGAGGCCTAGCCATCGTGCCGGTCCTTTTTGAGTACGGCTCCGTCTATCTGAACCTGAGCCGCAGCCAGGCTGAAGCTCTCAATCGGTCGGGCTTCGTGGACGTTGCCCCTGCCGAGGGGGACCGGTGGCGTGTGACGGCGTCGTCCTATGTTGGATCTCTGGTGGTCGACGGCGTCGAACTTCTGATTCGCCCGAAGATCAACCCTGAGAACCTCTTCCTGCTGCTGGAGCCTGGTCTGCCGCCGGGAGCCTGGAGGAGGGAAGCCTTCAACTACGACGCATCTTCGGACCTGCTGCCCTCAGTCATCGCGTTCTTCGCCAGGACAGTCGACACCACTCTAGGAAGAGGGGTCCTGCGCTCGTACCAGGCGCGGGAGGAGTCTTTGACCGCCTTGCGCGGCCGGATGGATGTGGCGGGTCAGTTCAAGCGCGCAGGTCTTCTCACTCCAATAGCGAGTAAGTATGACGACTTTACCGAGGACATCGTGGAGAACAGGGTGCTGCGAGCCGCAATTCGTGTGGCGCTGCGGGTGCCACGTGTGGCTCCCACCGAACGCCAGCGACTGATGCGGCAACTCGCATCATTGGAAGCAGTTGCCGACGTTCCGGTCCGCGTCGAGACGGTTGACAGCATTCACTTCACTCGACTCAACCAGCACTATGCACCGGCTTTGGGCCTTGCTCGCCTGGTGCTGGCGAACCTCACTCTGACCGACGCCCGGGGTGCCGTCTCTGCCTCCTCGTTCATGGTCAACATGAACGATCTGTTCCAGCGTTTCGTGACTGAGAGGCTGCGCCGAGCTCTGCGGGGGCGATTAGAGGTCATTGACGAACCGACCGTGTACCTGGCTCAGGGCCGCCAAGTCTCTATGCAACCGGATCTCGTGTTCCGCGAACCTGGGGGAGCGGACCGTCTGGTGGGAGACATCAAGTACAAACCTGCGGTGGACGCCCGAGGGCGAAGCAGTGATTACTATCAGCTGCTGGCGTATGCGACCGCAATGGACCTGCCTGAAGGGATGCTGATCTATTGTCGTGGCCAGGACGACGCCGACCGGCGGACCTTGACGGTTAAGAATGTTGGAACTCAGCTCACGCTCCAATCGGTCGATCTGTCAGGCTCCCCAGACCAGGTTGAGCACGAGGTTGCTGCCTTGGCGCAGACGATTGCCAGGACTGCAGGACGAGTTCGCTAACAACCATCACCTCACGGTGTGCCGGCCTCAAGGGTTGAGCGCTCTGGGTAAGCTGAACCCACTCGCATCCGAGGGGATGGAAGGAAGGCGCACGTCAATGTCAGGAATCACGCCGAATTACCGCTCTATTCGTCAGCTGCTCCAGGGGCGATCGTTCTCGATCGATGAGTACCAGCGCGAGTACAAGTGGGAGCGCGGCAACGTTGAGGAGCTGATCACGGATCTGCTGACCACGTTCTTCAACGACTACCGCGAGGGCCACACTGCCCCTGCAGGCAAGTCCCGTGTAGTGGTGTAGCTGGCTCTGTTGTGTGAAGTCTCGGGACATCGTGGATGCTTCTGTCTCATATGATCGTGGACAGTTGGTCTCATGACATCGTGGGCACTTCGGTTTCGTGTTGTGTTCTGGCATGGGCTCCAACACTGTGCCCGCCGATGTGCGCTGGGCGATTGCGAACTGGCCCGAGGACTCTGAGCGGGGTGAGGTGAAACGTTTCTGTCAGCGGCAGGGCATTAGCCGCTCGGTGTTCTATAAGATCCGCCGTCAGGCGCTTGAGCAGGGCCCGGTCGGTGCGACAGAGCCGGGATCACGGCAGCCGCTGAACAGCCCGGGGCGCACCGACTCTGTCGTGATTGAGCACGCGCTGGCGGTGCGGGTATGGCTCATCGAGCAGAGCCTGGATGCTGGGCCGTTGTCGGTGCTGGCCAGGATGCGCCGCCAAGGCCTGAACCCGCCCTCACGGGCCACGCTGGCCAGGGCCTTCGCCGCGGCTGGCGTCTCTAAGCCGGAACCGCGTAAGCGGCCCAGGGCGGCCAATCGTCGATTTGTCTATCCCGCACCGAACCGTTGGTGGCAGATCGATGCCTTCACCTGGTCGTTAGCCGACGGGACTGCGACCACGATTCTTCAAGTTATCGACGACAACACGCGACTGGCATTGGCGACCTTGGTGGCCGAGGGTGAGAGGAGTAAGGCCGCGCTGAAGGCCGTTTCCACCGCGGTCCGTCGGTGGGGTGTGCCGCAGCGGCTGCTCTGGAGACAGCGGGCTGGCGTGCAACCCCACCCGTCGAGGCTTCACCGGCAAGCTGGTCGACTACCTGGTCGATCTTGGGGTCAAGCCCATCACCGGCAATCCCGACCGGCCCACCACTCAGGGCAAGAATGAGCGGTTCCATCAGACTCTGCAGAAGTGGCTGAATGCGCGTGCGCCTGCGCACTCGATCGAGGCGTTGCAGATCATGGTTGAGGAGTTCGACACCTACTACAACTATGAGCGCGTTCATCAGGCGTTGAGCGACAAGACGCCGATGGAAGCCTGGGAGGCCACCGATCCCGCACCGCCGCCGGCCCCGGAGCCGCGCATGCCCAACATGCCGCCCTCGGCCCAAACGCAGGCAGAGAACGCCGAAACCGGCCCCTGAGCCGAGACCGCGCCCCATCCCAATACCCGTGCCCCCTTAGCGCTGCACCCCAGCGTGGGCAGCGCCGATCTGATGGTCAAGCAGAACGGGCAGGTCAAAGCACTGAGCTGCATGTTCTATGTGGCCACCAGCCGGGCAGCAGAGATGGTGCACGTGATCTGGACCGAGACCCTCGTCGAGATCTTCACCGAAGATGGCGAGCACATCATCAGCTACCCACGGCCCACCAGGACTGGCATGTACTACGGGCCTCGCACCCCAGAAGGCACGCTGATGAAGACCGCCGGGAAGAACCTCTCAGCAGGGATCACCGACACAGCAGTACGGGTAATTTCCAAGGGCGGCTACATCGGTGTTCTAGCCAACAAGTTCTACGCCCTTCCGACGATGTAGAGGTTGGGTCAGGCCGTGTCGGTAGATGAGAGGCTCCCTCAGACACACTCACGACCTCAGTGCGTTTCCGACTGAGGGGTGCCACGAGCGCAACAAGCTACTCAGACTTGGGGCGACCTCAGTCTTCACACATGTCGCATTCTCCGACCGCGGACTTCTCCAAGCCGTGTATGTGGCATATTTCGGGAGGTTTCGGCCCAGGTTTTGCTCGCGCGGATCGCGCACGAGCGACCTGGGGCGTGAGGGTGGGGGTTCCACCGTCGGCCGGGAGGTCGTTGGCGAACCGGCGGTAGCAGAGCAGGCGGTGCTGGGCGGCGAGGTCGTCGACCGGGGCACTGGGGTCGGTTGGGACAGACTTTGGTGCTTGGGAGTACCCTTCGCCGATAGTCCCGTCCGGACGGACGCATAGAGCAGTCAGGGGTGGCTCGCCAGCTTCAGCCGCGCGCTTGGCCACTTTCTCGAGTAACTTCCCGCTCCAATTCGCAATCAGCATCCTCGTCCGAATTCCCGAGCGATCTTGGACGGCCTGGGTGAGTTCTAGGTAAGTCGTCGTTCGGTTGTACTTACTGGCCACTTCGATGAGGAGGTCATAGGCAATTGGCACCCAGGTCTCCAGGGCCTCGGTGAAGTTGGCTTTGGACCCATCGACTTCAAAGTATGTTCCATGCTCGGATGACATGATGATGATTCTAATGCGACCGTTGGACAACTGTCGCCCAAAGCAGGACTCTGACCTGTCTCGGACTCGGGACCACAAACTGTGCAGTTTGGTTTTGAGTCGGTGCTCTTACTACTCAGCTCTGGCGGGCCAAGGACATCCTGGAGCGGGTCACCACTCTGATCGGATGGAGTTGAACTTCCAGCCACCGAGGTTGGGGCTTTCATCGAGGCAAAAAGTGATTGTCCTTGAAGGCCGCGGACCCGGAGTGAAGCCCGTCTGCGCACTGCCGTAGGTATCTCCTAATACTCACTATGCAGCGAGGGGCATTGAGCATCCAGTCGAAAGCGTCAGAGATGCTGAGCTGACGTGCGTCGCGGGAGGGCATCCTCTAAAGCCAAGCTGGACTAGGGTAATGGAATGGCCATACAAGATGGAGGCGTCCAAGCAGTCACCGTGGGGGAGCTTCTCAGCACGGAGAGATTCGACCTGCGGATTCCTCATTATCAACGGCCATTCAGCTGGCGACCGGAAACGGCGCTGAGACTGGTTGATGACATTAGGGAAGCTCAGTCAGACCCGGTTCGTTCGGGGACTCCGTATGTTCTTGGCGCGGTCATTCTTCATCAAAATGATCAATCGTATGAAGTCGTCGATGGGCAGCAGAGGCTTCTGACACTCCGAATGATTCGATGTTTGTTAAATGGCGACGTCACGCCGGAATTTGACCCCGACCCGGACACCCCAGTCGGCCAGGTGTGGATTGCACTGAGTCGGCGGTTGTCCGTCTTGGTGGCGAGAGAGCGAAGCGCCCTTTTGGAATACATAGGATCAGACTGCCAGGCGGTTCTGGTTATCACTGACGACCTCGACGAAGCCTTTCGAGTCTTCGACTCGCAGAATTATCGCGGGAAACCTCTAGCGCCCCACGACTTGCTCAAGGCCCACCACCTCCGTGAGATGCGGCGAGAGTCACAGAGCATGAAATCTGCAGTGGTAGAAGCTTGGGAGTCCGTCGCGGATGAAGATTTGGATAGGCTCTTCTCTCGTTACCTGTATCGAATAGTTAACTGGTCGCGTAGCAAGCCTGCTCCCGGATTTAGCACCGCGGACATCCATGCGTTTAAGGGCATACGAATTGAGTCCGTCGAGAGCCCGAGTGCCCGCTACCATGCGGCTGCGCAGCTCGCTATACCCATGCTGAGCAGGTGGGACGCCCAGACAGGTCCCAACAATCATGAGATTGGACGAATGCGTTTCCAGCTAGATATGCCCCTCGCTGCTGGACGGCCCTTCTTCGACATGGTTTCCTTCATGCTGGAAGAGTTGAAGTACATCATTCGTGAAGGGTTTGAGGGTGATCGCGGACAGTTCAGCATCTATCAATTAGAAACATTGGGAACCGACAAGGACTCGAACATCGTCGAACATGCCAACAGGGGACGTTATCGGTACGTGAGCGAGCTCTACGTTGGGGCTCTGCTTTACTTCGTGAACCGATTCGGAACCGAACACCTTAACGAGGCTCGTCGAATTCTCTTTCGCTGGGCCTACGCCATGAGGGTCCGAAGGCTGAGGGTTCAGTACAAGTCCATGGACAACTGGGGTTCTGATGGCGATTCTGCATTCGCGATCATTCGTAATGCCGAGAGCTGGCGGGCGTTGGAGCAGTTGGACGGTCTGAACGTTGAACCCTATCGCTCAGGGCACGAAGTGGGTCTGGTTGAACTCATAACAGAGAAGGGGCAGCGGTGAGCCACGATCGGTTGACTCCCGAATTGCTCACCCTCGAAGAGGTCTTCGAGGAGAACTCCGCGACATACACGATTCCCGTGTATCAGCGGAACTACGCATGGCGTGCCGAGCAGATCGAGCAGCTGCTCAGTGACGTCCATGATGCCGCAAGCAACGGTGAGGCACGGTACTTCTTGGGGAACTTGGTGGTGACTGAGCGGAAAACTGGAGACAAGTACGACTATGAGGTAATCGACGGACAGCAGCGGCTCACAACCTTGTACCTTCTCCTGGCAATTCTTGACCAGTACAGCGAGCACTCGTATCAAAAGCACTGGGATCGTCTGCGGTATGAGTCTCGGCCACGCGCCACAGCCGCACTTCGCCGGGTCGTTAATGCCAGCAGCAGTGGTCCGACTTGGGCCCCTGAGGAAGCGGTCAACGAGGACCCTGGAATCCACGAGGGATATAACGTCATCCGCCAGTACATGCAGCAGCATTACCGACTCCGCGATGAAGAAGCGCGTAAGCAGTTCGCGGACTACCTCCGGTTTCATGTGACTGTCGTTCGTGCGAGCCTGCCCGTAAACACTGACCTCAACAGGTACTTCGAGATCATGAACACACGTGGGCAACAGCTAGACCAGGTCGATATTGTCAAGGCCAGGTTGATGAGCCACCTCCCTGACGCCGAGCAGGAGACTTTCGGATGGCTCTGGAGTGCCTGCGCCGAAATGGACTCATACGTCCAGATGTCACTCACGCGTAACGACCCGGCCCTCCGTACTGAGATCTTCGGTTCCGATTGGCAGTGGCTTGTGCTGAGAGACTTCAGTGAATTGGTCGCCAAGCGTTTGCCCCCTGGCTCTTCGTCGCGCGCTGCCAAGCAACTCACAAGGACCATGTCATTGTGCGAGGCCCTGAGCGTCTACGGCACAGTGGGGGAACCGCCTCCTGAGGACGAACCGGACAACATGCGTTTCCGTTCTACGATCCAGTTTCCCTTCTTCTTACTTCACGTGCTTAAAGTTCATCAGGAGTCAGGTTCCAGCGCTGACGGCCAGCTCGACGACAAGCGACTAATAATGTTTTTCGAGCAGGCGGTTCAGTCCCAGCCACGCGAGCATAGAGCCGAATGGGTTCGGCGATTCGGCTATCGCTTGCTAAGGCTGCGCGTGTTTTTCGACGCATTCATCTTGAAAAGGCAGTACACCGGGGGAACGGCTGAGGAAGACGGTGACTGGTCGCTTCAGCGTCTATTGCGCGGGCGCGCACGGCCGGGAAAGAGCAGCGCGTCACCACGATATCTCCATAGCTTTCAGCCCAGCACAGCTGAAGATGACGACAGCTTGCCAAACAACTCGGTAGATCTCGACGTGCTGCTGCTGCAGTCGATGCTCCGAGTAACCTATACCGCTCCGCGCACCATGCACTGGATCACCCGTGTGCTGGAGAAGCTCGACGCCACTGAGGATCCTGGTCTAATCACTTCGGCTGAGGTGGGAATGGTCCTGCGAAGTTACGCACGCATGCGAGTTCGAGATGCGTATCCCGCGGGGCCGAATGAGCCCACCGGATTCGAGATCGAACGAATCGTCTTCACCTATCTGGACTACCTCTTGCTCAGGGAAGATCAAAAGACAAACTTCCGTTTCGGCTTCCGTAACTCAATTGAGCACTTCTCCCCCCAAGGACAGGACCAAGAACAGACAGGTGATTTCGCGTCCCGTGAAAACCTCAACCTGCTCGGTAATCTAGCTCTCGTCACTGTGGGTGCGAACTCCAAGTTCAGTAACAACTCGCCTCTGGCCAAAGCGTTGAACTACAAAGGCGCCATTCAGGCACAGAGCCCCAAGCTGCAGCTCATGGCACAAATCACCGAACGCCATAACAAGTGGGACGATGACCTACTTACTAGGCATCACGGGGATATGGTGGCCCTCTTGCGCCAAGATCTAGCGGCACGCGAGATCACAAATCTAGGCGATTAGCGGCCATTCGCGGTTAAGCGTGGAGGTGTCGTGGGTCAAGGGGCTCGCGCCCTTGTTGGATGATGGGTTCTGCGAGGAATCACATCGTCTACACGAAGGACGCGAGCTATGTTCCAGCCTACGGGCCCTGACTTGTCTCTGCCCACTGCCAGCAGCACTGTCGAGCTCTTTCGGGATCCGGTCTCGGTGGTGTTCAACCTGCCCGGCTACCAGGTGCTCTCAGCGTGTGATCTGCCGATGGGTGGCCGCCGGGTCATCGCTGCGGCTGACAGCGTCGAGGCGGCCTGCCCAGACTGTGGGGTGATCTCCTCCCGGGTGCATCAGCGCACCCGCCAGCGGGTCAAGGACCTCGGGGTCGGCGGCAAGAACATCGAGCTGATAGTCATCAAGCCTCGGTTCCTGTGCACCGAGGTCGCCTGTGCTCGGCGGACCTTCACTCAGGTCACCAGCCAGCTGCCCTTCCGGGTCCGGTGCACCGCCCGGTTGAAGGCGGCCGCTGTCGAGGCGGTGCTGGATGAGGGGATGCCGATCTGGCGGGCTTGTGCCCGTCACCGGCTGGGCTGGGCAACGATCAACGCCGCAGTAGTAGGGGGGGGGGCTGATGCAATGGGGAGTGACAGTTGATCTGGCCCGCTGACTGTGGGCCTGGAAGGATAGTCACTATGCCTAAGCCGTATCCGAAAGAGTTCCGCGAGGACGTCGTCGGTGTGGCCCAGAACCGGGATGAGCACACCACTATGGGTCAAGTCGCTAAGGACTTCGGTCTGCACGACGACACCCTGCGCAAATGGCTGCGCCAAGCAGATCTCGATGCTGGTAATCCCACCGGCCGTGCACCTGGTCCCACTACTGATGAGAAGTCTGAGCTGCGTGAACTGCGCCGCCGTAACCGCACCCTGGAGCAAGAGCTGGAGGTGATGCGTCGGGCTGCTGCCTACTTCGGCCAAGCCCAGCTCCCGTCAAAATGAAATACCCGCTCGTCAGCGATCTGGCCGCTTCAGGTATCCCTGTGGCGGTGACGTGCCGGGTCTTAGAGATCGCACGCCAGCCCTACTACCGATGGCTGGCCCACCCCATCACCGAGGCCGAACTTGTGGAGGCCTACCGCCTCAACGCGCTGATCGATGCCCACCACGATGACCCGGAGTTCGGGTACCGCTACCTGGCCGATGAGGCCGCCGATGCCGGGGTGCCGATGGCAACCAGGACCGCCTGGCGGCTGTGCAGCACCCAGGGGTTGTCCTCCTCGATCTCAACATGGAAAAAGGGCAACGGAACCCGCCCGGGCCCACCGGTCCATGACGATCTGGTCCAGCGCCAGTTCAGCAGCGTCACCGAGGTCAATACCGTGTGGTTCACCGACATCACCGAGCACCACACCAGCCAGGGCAAGCTCTACTGCTGCGCGATCAAGGACGCCTGCTCCCGCCGGATCGTCGGCTACGCCATCGATGCCCGGATGAAAGCCTCCTTGGCGGTGCGGGCGCTGACCAACGCGGTAGCCAACCGACACCGCGCCGGCGCTGAGGTGGCCGGGTGCGTGGTACATAGCGATCGCGGTAGCCAATTCCGGTCGAAGAAGTTCCTCCGCGCCCTTGAGGACCACCGCCTGGTCGGGTCCATGGGGCGGGTGGGCGCCGCTGGCGATAACGCAGCCATCGAGAGCTTCTTCTCGCTGCTGCAGAACAACGTCCTCGACACTGGCCCCTGGCGCACCCGCCAACAGCTGGCGCCTGGTGCACGGGTGGGTGGCAGCCCGCACCGGTAGGGCAGCGGCGTGGGAGACGTGCACCGTGGCCCTGCTCAACAGCGGCTGAGGAGGGCGTCACGGGCTCCGGCGGAGCCTGCGTGCTGTTGGTCGCTCCGGCCGAAGGCGCTTAGTCTTCCCTTATGAGCCGGGCAGACAGGGTCTATTCCACGCTGATCAAGCGGAACGAAGAGCAAGCACAGAAGCTGCGCGAGCAGGCGCGCCGCCAAGTGGGCGGCAACGGTCTGCGGCAGGTCAGTGCCGCGGCCCTGCAGTCCTCCGGAGATCAGACGGTCAACGCATCCACTGTCCTTCCATGGCTGCTGCACGCCTTGGGGGCACCCGCAGCGCTGACGGGTCTGCTGGTGCCGGTCCGGGAAGCCGGGTCCATGCTTCCTCAGGCATTTCTGACGCCTCTGATCCTGCGGGTGCGGCATCGTAAGTGGGCGTTCGTCACTGGAGCCCTGGTGCAGGCGGCCGCCGTCGCGGTGATGACAGCCGTGGCGGCCTTAGGCCGGGGCCTGGGTGCAGGGCTTCTCATCGTGGCAGCGCTGACGGTGTTCGCGCTGGGGCGGTGCCTGTGCTCGATCTCATCCAAAGATGTCCAAGGTCGGACCATCCCCTCCGGCGAGCGCGGCCAGATCAACGGTTTAGCGACCACCGCCGCCGGGTTTGTGGCGATCACTCTGGGCCTGGGGATCCGGTTTGTCGGAGGCACCGACCTCAGTGCCGGCCAGCTCGCCTGGCTGCTCGGTGCTGGCGCCCTGCTGTGGGTGGCGGTGGCGGTGATCTACGCGCGCATCCGGGAGCCGGACGATGTCGACGTCGAACCCACAGAACCCACCAAGGGGAGCGACGACGTCCGGAGTCAGGATGGCGGGCCGGAGCGGCGTCGCTCGTGGTTCGCTGAGACCTGGATGGTGCTGCGGGATGATCCTCCGTTCCGCAGGTTCGTCGGAGTGCGCAGCCTGCTGCTGGTGTCCTCGCTGAGCCCGCCGCTGGTGGTGGCGTTGTCCCTGGACGCCGGGGCGCAGGCCCTGACCGGTCTGGCCGGGTTCATCATCGCCTCCGGCCTGGCGGCCCTGATCGGCGGGCGGGTCTTCGGCTCCCGGGCTGACCGGTCCAGTCGCAGCGTCCTGAGGCTCGGGGCGGCCCTGGCCTCAGCGGTGATCCTAGCGGTAGTGGCGATGGTGTCGCTGCCTGCGTTCACCGGCGACACGTGGTGGGGCTCCGCGCTGTTCGTCGTCGCCTACTTCAGCCTCACCCTGCTCCACACCGGGGTGCGAGTCGGACGCAAGACCTATCTGGTCGATATGGCCGAAGGTGACCGGCGCACCACCTATGTGGCCGTGTCCAACTCCGTGCTGGGCCTCGTCCTCCTCCTCGTCGGCGGCATAAGCTCTGCGCTGGTGCTGCTGGACATCCGTCTCGCGCTGCTCCTGTTGGCCGGGATGGGCTTGGCCGGGGTGATCGCAGCGACCCGGCTGCCTGAGGTCTCCGCCGGAGTCTCCAGCTGAGCCAGGGAGGTGTCCGGACTGGCTTGTACAGTGATCGGACAGGCGACGGAGGTGACTTGACAGGCGACGGAGGGGGGCGCATGCGTGGGGCGATCGTCAGGACCGAGGAGTTCACCCATGCCTTGGAGCTGCTGCACGGCGGGCGGCATCTGTTCCTCACCGGTAAGGCAGGAACCGGTAAGTCCACGCTGGTCCGCACGTTCATGGCCGAGGCCGACCGCAACGTGGTGGTCACCGCACCCACAGGAATCGCTGCGCTGAACGTGGACGGCTACACCATCCACCGGCTCTTCAGCCTGCACCCGACCACCACGCTGACCGACATCCGCAGCGGCCGCTACTACCCAGGCCGGTTCGCCCAGACCCTAAAAACCCTAGAGACGCTGATCATCGACGAGGCCTCCATGGTCCGGGCGGACCTGTTCGACCAGATCGTCGCCGCCTTGGAACGGTTCGGCCCCCGTCCGGACCGGCCCTACGGCGGAGTGCAGATTGTGCTGGTGGGGGATCTGCTGCAGCTTCCACCCGTAGTGCCCGACTACGAAAAGCAGATCTTCGAGACCAGCTACCAGACCCCCTACTTCTTCTCTGCGGCTCAGTACCGGGAGCAGGATTTCCCGACCGTCGCGCTGACCGAGGTGTTCCGCCAACAGGGGGATCAGCGGCTGACCTCAATCCTCAACGCCGCCCGCGAAGGCGTGCTGCTCGATGCTGCCCGTCAGGACCTCAACACTCGGGTGGCCGAAGACTTCGAGCCGCCCGAGGGAGAATTCTGGCTAACCCTGGCGACGACGAACCGGATCGCCACATCCCGCAACCGCCAGCGCCTAGAACGGCTGCCCGGCGCCGAGCACCGCAGCACGGCCCAGCTCAGCGGAGAGACAGCAGGCTTCGACCCGCCCACGGACAAGGAGCTGGTCTTCAAAGTCGGCGCGCAGATCATGATGCTGACCAACGACCCCTCCGACCGATGGGTCAACGGCACCCTTGGCCAGATCCTGGCCGTGGGGCTGACCCGCGAGGGCGAGATGAGCGTAGAGGTCGAGTTGCGCGATGGCCTCATCGTCTCAGTGACCCCGCAGACCTGGGACGTCACAGAACCAGTCGACGACGGCGGAACACTGACCCACCGGGTGATCGGCTCATTTACCCAGCTGCCCTTCAAACTGGCGTGGGCGATCACCATCCACAAGTCCCAGGGCCAGACCCTGGACCGGCTGATCGTGGACTTACGCGGCGGGACCTTCGCGCCCGGCCAGCTGTATGTGGCGCTGAGCCGGGCGACGTCGATGGCGGGGCTGGTGCTGACCCGGCCGGTGCTGCCCAAGGACATGAAGACCGACCGGCGCATCCTGCGGTTTCTGCGCCGCACCACCGCCGAGGGCACCACACACCGCTACTGTGCCGTTGCCGCATTGACCGTCGGCGAGGAGGGCACCCGGGACCGGCCGCGGCCCATCGAGATTGCTGTCGCGTTCGACGACGGCACCGCGATCAGCACCCTGATCAACCCCAAGCGCGACGTCAGCGACGCCCGCACCGCCTACGGGATCGCCACGGCCGATGTGCTGCTGGCGCCCTCGCTGGCTGAGGCCTGGACTGTGATCGGTCACGCGGTGGCTGGCTGCACCCCAGTGGGGATCGACGTCGACCACACCGTGGGGCTGATCGAAACCGAGCTGAAGCGGCTGGGCACGGTGGTCCCCTTACCCTTCGGCATTGACCTCGCAGACGCGCAGCGACGCGGCTTCAGCCGAGCACTCGACGCCGCCCAGTACGCGCTGAGCCGGTTCGACTCTCAGCAGGTGGAGGACTCAGCGGCAAGTCCCTTCGGTGAGCCCGATCCGGAGCAGGAGACCTCCGGATATCTGCTTACCCGCGACGCGTCCAACCCGACGCCGTCCTTTGATCACCTGCCCGGCCTGGCTGCACTGTTGGATCTTTCCCGCCCCGTCGGTGCCGCTCTGCTGGGGCATGAACCGGCTGAAACGCCTCACGACGACGATGAGTGGCACCAGGCGGCCCGACCGCTGCTGGCCGCTCAGCTGCGCACTGCGGTGGAGCGCGTCCAGATCCCCGCGACGCTGGCAGAGAGACTGGACGACGTCGAACGCATCCTGGGGGAGCGGGTTGCTCCGGAAACCTCAGCGCAGGATGAGGTCTCTCTCGATGAGATCCTGGTGCCAGCCTCGCGGGTCTGCTTCACCGGCACCACGATCGGCCCCGACGGCCGCGAGTGGGACCGTGAGGAGATGCACGCTCTGGCTGAGAAGCAGGGGCTGGCACCGGTGAAGAACGTCACCAAGACCAAGTGTGACGTGCTGGTGGTCGCCGAGCTTGGCACCCAGTCCCGCAAGGCTCAGAACGCCCAACAGTGGGGAAAGCCCGTGATCGAAGCCTCCGACTTCTTCGCCTGGGCCGGAGCCCGTTAGGCAGTCGGGGGCCAGGATCCCGGGTCGTTACACGGTGGAGTTATCGACCAGCTCGTCGTGGCCTGCCCGGCGTGCGCAGTGGGCACAGCAGTACAGCGCTTCTTCAGCTTCGACGCCATGACCGAGGATCCGGACCCCGCAGTGTGCGCAGGTGGGCGCCATGAGGTGGATGGCGCATTCGAAGCTGTCGAAGGTGCGCTGCTCACCGAAGTAGGTGAGGGTGAAGGCCTTGTCGTAGTCGTTTCCGCAGGTATCACAAACTGCCATGATGACTCCTCTACATCTTCTAGATACTCGTCAGATTAAGATGGTTCAGTCGGTCGGCTCAGACATCGGGTCATGTTTGGCCCCCCAATGAAACACAGTTGGGGGTTCCAGGACACCGTGCATTTCCCCTGGGCAGGCGCGGGTTTGCTGATTCAGCTGTCCATCGACAGCTCAATATTGCCGACCCAGGGTTCACCAATGTCGTCATAGGTGCCGTCATTCAGCGCGATAGTCAACCACTGGCCCGATCAGCAGCCTATTTGGTCTGATGTGGGTGGTGCGTGTGCACCTGTTCTAGGTACACCGTCTGTCCCTCAATATAGAACCAGATCCGCGCGTCGCCTTTGGCGGTGGGCTTGTGCTGCCAACGTTGGAAAGTTCTCCCGTCGCGGGTCACTGTGGCAAGTGCGCCCTTGAGCGGATAATTCACAGGTGTCCGATCCGAGGGGGAGCGGGTGAGGAAGTCCCAAGTTTCGGACATGGGCCCGCGCATTGTGGCGCAGAGGTCGCGCCAGCCCTTTTTTGCGCCAGTCGAAGCGTAGCGGATCTGGTATTCGTGCTTTTTGGTTGGACGATCGACCTTGTCGGCGTTTTTCTTGACCATTTCTTATGGTCGCTCAACGGTCTCGGAATTCTCCAACCACTCTACAGACTCAGAGTGCAAACCAGCCGCCAGTGCTGTGGCTGTCTCTCGCCAAGAGGTCAGTTCCGCAAGCGCCAAGTGAGGCTGTTGCGTGGCAAAGGAAACGCGAGCAGCCGATAGGACCTCTGCTGCACAGGTCTCACGATCCTGCGGTGACAGTGCGAGGATCCATGGAAACAGCCGGGCCATGCGCTGAACCAGACTGCCTTCAGTATCAGTGGCAACTGCAATCAACTGTGAAGCAAGCTCCAGAAGTCTGCTGCGGGCAGTGTCCTGCGACTCGCTCATCAGCACTAAGGGCTCCCCATCACGCCGAGTTACGCGGACAGGGTGATTTGAAGCAGCAGCAAAAGCCTCAGCAGAGGACCGGCTGAGATCTGAAGAGCGAACTTCTTGCAGCTGAGATGCCGTGACAGTCATGACTCCATGCTACTTCTGAATGTATTCAGAACTCAACTGCGAGTGGCCCCGGGCCGCGTGAGACTTCGGGGTCGGGCTTGCTGTTTAGTTGTCCATCGACAGCTCAACATTGCCCACCCACGGTTCAGCAATGTCCTCGTAGGTGCCGTCATTCAGTGCGATCGTCAGCCACTGATCAACGTAGTGCTTAAAGGTGGCATCGTCCTGCGGGAGCATGTACCCCATGAGGGAGTAGTCGAAGGTCTCATCGGGGAGGGTGGCACACAGCGCGTCATACTCATTGGCGATGTAGAGCACCTCGGCCCGGTCTGTGGTCATGACGTCTGCGTTTCCCGCGGCCAGCTCATCGAAGATGGCCAGGTTGGCGTGAGTCACCAGCTCGCCGTCGGGGTAATTGGCCTCGGCGAACTCCTGGTTGGTTCCGCCTTCGGGGAAGATTGAGGTGACATCGGGCTGATTGATGTCATTGATGCTCTGGTAGTTCGCGGCGTTCTCGCAGCGGGCGATCGGGGTTTTCCCGTCTTCAAGGATCGGTTCGGTAAAAAACACCTGTTCGGCGCGGTCGGGGTTCATGGAGATGCCGCCTACTGCAACGTCACAGGATGCGAGGAAATCCTCCATGAGGCTGTCCCAACTGGTGTTCACCCATTCGATATCCACGCCCATAGTGTCGGCGAGGTGCTGTGCCATATCCACATCGATGCCGGTGAGCTCATCGGTATCTTCGTCGAGTTCAGTAAACGGCGGATAGTCGCCGGTGGTGCAGACGGCCAGCTCGCCAGCATCGAGGACTTGTTGTAGGCGATCAGTCTCCTGAGGTTGCGCCGCCTCAACCTCGTGGCCGTCGTCGTTGGTGTCCCCGCCCTCCTCCAAGCAGCTTGTCAGCACCAAGGCTGCGACTGCGGACAGAGCGGCTATTCGGACAGGGGCAGTTCTACGCACAGACTTCTCCTCAGGAACAGTTCTCTCAGCTTGAGCTCAGTGTAGAGCGCGGCCGAGTTATCGCGCACAGACCGTTCCGGCGTTTCCCGCAGGCTTCGTACATACAATATGTAGTACGAAAGGTTTCCGAGGGGCGTCGAGTGCGGATTCATGTACATCCGGGAGTCCTAGCCGAGCGGCCCGAATCCGAGGGGTGGCTGGTCTTCCACGCGATGGTCGCCACCACGAAAGTTCTCAACGAAGTTGGGCTAGGGAGGTGAAACGAATGACGAAGTACACCGACGTCCACGGCACCCCGTTTACCGACGAAGATATCGAGCGGTGGGCCGGTGAAGCTGAGTCGGAGCAGGGCTATACCGGCAAGCACCTGGGTCCGTCAGTCCCGGGTCGCCCGGTCAGCGTCGGCGCTGAGGCGCGCCCGTTCACATTGCGCCTCGACGCCAATCGCCGCGCCAAGCTCGACAAAATTGCCAAGGAGCAGAACACCACTGCTTCGAATCTGATGCGCGGACTCATCGACTCACTCTGAGCGGCTACCCGCTCGTAGACTGCTCACCATCGCCGACCCAGAATTCTGTGATCTCATCATATGTCTCAACACTTCTGCTTCCGGAGCGCACATCGGTAAATGACACAATTCTGGGTATGGAAGATGTGCCACTTTCGGAAATGGGTCCGCAGGAGTTTTTGCGGACTCGCCGGAGGGCGTTGGGCATCAGCCAGCATGAGCTGGCACAGCGTGCGGGGACCGCGCAGTCGGTTATCGCTGCGATTGAGCGAGTGCAACGGCGATTGACTCCGACTATGGAGACCAAGCTGCGTAGGTTGATGAGGGCACATCCCGCAGATCTCTTGCAGAAGCACCGCGACCAAGTGTTGGCAGAAGCTGCTGCTTTCGGATTTACCAACGTTCGGGTCTTCGGCTCGATTGCTCGTGGCGATGCAACTGAGGACAGCGATATTGACCTCTTTGTGGACTTCGACGACCCCGAGACGGGAGACATCTTCGATCTGTTTCGGCTCGGAGACCGCCTTGAGAACCTGTTAGCTGTACCTGTTGACGTCAAACTCGCGCCGTCCTATCTGGACAGAGCACCTCGCGCGGCAGAAGCTGTACAGGGTGCGGTTGCCATATGAACCACGACGACGTCGTGCAGTACACGCTGGAAGACATCCGTCGTGAATTTGGCCCGTGCGAAGTGGGCCCCTGCGTCACTTGCGGCGCATCAGCGCTCGCAGGGTGATGACGACGGCGACCGCGCACCAGAGTGCCAGGACCAGTGCGTCGCGGCCGGTGGCGGTATAGGTATCCGATGCCAGGCCGGCCCGCAGCATGTCCGCGCCGGCCTGGACTGGCAGAAACTGATGCACAGACTGGAACCATTCCGGCAGCTGACTGGCAGGAAAGGTGATGGGGGAGAAGAGCATCACGAAGAAGACCAGCACCTGGGAGAGCAGCTGCGCGATCATCGGTTTGATGCTCACCGCGATCGCGTAGCCGACGGCAGTGGCCATCACGGTTACCAGCAGCGCTGAGACGATCAGCAGCGGCCAATTGATGGACAGGTCGAGGTCATAGCGCAGCTGGGCCACCAGCACTCCGATGGCCAGGCCGGGCAGTGCGATCGCAGTCCACACCGTCAGGTCCACCAGCAGCATCAGTGGGCGGGGCACCGGCAGTGAGCGCATGAACTCGAAGGTGCCATCGGTGCGCATCCGTGAGACCGCTTGCGGCACCACCACCAGGCCGATGGTCAGCAGCAGCATGGCTGGTGCCCCCGTGGAGAGGAACAGGGCCGTCTCATCGGTGATGTCGGGAATGATGAAGCCGAAGCCGACGACGATCCCCGCCGCCAGCATGGCCTGAATCACTACGATCAGCGGCAGGGCCGTGCCGATCCCGGAGAGCTGCCAGCGCATCAGCGAGCTGAAGCTCGCCCAGAGCGTCGCCCGCGCGGGGTCGAGCTGTGCAGACGCGGGCTTTCCCGGAGCGGGCTGTCTCGGAGCGGGCTGTTCGGGGGTGGTGGATGCATCGGCGGTGGACGCAGTGGTGGGAATGGCTTTCTCAGACATGGATGGACTCCTGATCAGGTGTCTCGGCGTCGTCGGGGGTTGATGAGGTGAGACCAAGGTAGGCGTCCTCCAATGTGGTCGGCGCCAGCCCGTAGCCGCTGATCTGCTCCGCCGCGCGCAGCCTGTTTGCCCAGGTCACCGCCTGGGACGCATCCTGTTCGGCCAGGGTCAGCACAATGTTGCGCCCCCTGCGCATCCGGCGCCCGAAGGGCGGTGCCACAGAGTCGGATGCCAGTTCAGCAGAGGGATCGGCGCCGGCACGGGGCAGCTGCAGTTCCAGGCGCAGATCCGTGTCCTGGGTTCCGCGCAGCTGAGCCGGTGAGCCGGAGGCGACGACGCGGCCGCGATCCAGGATGACCAGTTCATCGACGATCCGTTCGGCCTCAGTGACGTTATGGGTCACCAGCAGGACCCCGGCGCCTTCGTCGGCCCGGCGTCGCACCGCGTCCCACAGCAGTCGTCGTCGGGAGGCGTCGACGTCGTTGGTGGGTTCATCCAGCACCAGCAGGGGAGTGGGGGCGGCTGCTGCCATGGCGAAGGAGGTCAGCCGTCGGACTCCGCCGGAGAGTCCCCTGCCTTCGGGCAGGGCGCGCTGATCGATCCAGTCGCCGATGTCCAGTTCCTCAGCCAGAACCTCGGCGGAGCTGCGTGCATCTGTGGTGGAGAGTCCGCGCAGTCGGCAGGCGATCTCGATGGCGGATCGGGGCGTCAGTCCATCGATTGGGGCCTGAGACTGAGACTGTAGAGCAACCCGGCGGCGAGCCTCGGCCGGGCGGTTGACGGCGTCGACCTCGCCTAAGTGGATGATTCCAGCATCGGGGCGCAGCAGCCCGACCAGCTGGGAGACCAGCGTGGTCTTGCCGGCGCCGTTGTGTCCCAGCAGGCCGACCACCTCGCCGGGCCTGACCCGCAGCGAGATGCCGTCATTGGCCAGGACCGAGCCGAAGCGCCGTATGAGTCCGGAGATGGTGAGTACGTGGTCCATGAGAACTCCTCAGATACTATTAGTATGTGAATACTGACGGTATTGGGATACTGGCGGGATGTCAATCATGGAGGAATGCCGGTGCTGTCGTACGATCGAGGGATGGCAGAGATCCCCGGGCCGCCCTCCCGCCACCAACGTCAGCAGCAGACCCGCGCCGCACTGGTCGAAGCTGGGCGTGAAGTCTTCGCCGAACTGGGCTACCACGGCGCCAATCTGGACCGAATTGCGCGGCAGGCGGGGTTCTCCAAGGGTGCGGTGTATTCGAACTTTGACGGGAAGGCCTCGCTGTTCCTGGCGGTGATGGACGCGAATCTGCAGACGGTGTGGACCGATCCGCGGCCACCCACCAGCGGTTCGGTGCCGTCTGCGCTGGAGGAGATCGCCGAGGAGATCGACGAAGAGGAGCTCGAAGAGCTCATCCGGGGCTTCGCGCTGGCCACCTTGGAGTTCATTGCCGTTGCTGCCAGAGATTCCCAGCTGCGCGAGCAGCTGCAAGTGCGCATCCAGGACGTGGTGAGTGAGTACACCAAGGTCGCACGGGATTTCCAGGGTGCTGACGAGGACCTGAACCCCGAACAGATCGGGACCCTGCTCACCGCGTTGGATCAGGGATCCGGGCTGATGCTGCTGGGCGGCAGCACGCTCGACGACGACCTGTTGGGAGTAGGCATGAGTCGGCTGCTGGCACCGGCATCCGCCGAGGCTGGGCCTCGGCAGGATGAGAGGCAGCAAGGCGACGACGGCGAAGGCGCGTCCTCCAGCACCCCAGACTCTGATGGTGACCGGCCGGCAAGCAGCCACGTCCAGGAGCGACTGATGAAGGCCATGCGGGCACAAGGTTCCCGCGCTTAGCTGCAGCTAAGCGATGCCTGAACTACGTCTCAGCCCTCCGCTGAGGAGAGGAAGCGCTTCAGCACTGCGGTGAACACCTCCGCCTGCTCGGCGTGGACCCAATGGCCGGCGTCCTTCACCGTGGTCTGGGTGGTGCGCGGGAAGAGCTCACGCATGGCCTCGTCGTACTCGTCCTTGACGTAGTCAGACTTGGAGCCGCCCACCCAGAGGACGGGGCCGTTGTACTGGGCGCCGTCGAACTCTGGAAACTCAGCAATCTTCGGCAGCGATTCGTAGAGCAGCTTCAGGTTGGGCTTCCACTGGAATCCGTCCTTGGTCCGCGCCAGGCTCTGCAGCAGGAAACCGCGGGTCATGTCCTGCGGAATCGGATCCTGCAGGCGCTGGTCGGCGTCGCTGCGGGACTCCAGATCATCGACGTTGAGCTCCATGAGGGTGCCCAGCAGGTGTTCGAACTCACCGCCGGAGTCGTGGCTGACCGGAGAGATGTCGACCACGGTCAGGCTGCGCAGCAGATCCGGGTGCCGCAGCGCGAGGACCATGGCCACTTTCCCGCCCAAGGAGTGCCCCACCAGGTGCACCGGTTCGTCGCTGGCCACGGTGGCGCGCAGGTGCTCGGCCACTAAGTCTGCGTGACCGACAAAGTCGAAGCTCTGGGTCCAGCCCGAGCCGCCGTGATTGGGCAGATCCACCAGCAGTGACTGAAAGTCGGGGGTCAGCCCTTTGGCGATCTGGGTGAAGTTTTTGCCCTGTCCGAACAGTCCGGCGAAGAAGACGACCACCTCACCGGAATCCCCGACCGTCTGGGTGTGGATCGTGAACGAATCATCAGCCACGGGATGTCTCTCCTCTTCCGCTTCAAGCACCTGGACCCTGCCAGGATACGTGGTGGCAGCCGGGGGTCCCTGCGACGTCGTCGTCCGGCTTCTGCCAAGTCCCAAGTGTTTAGATGGTCCCCGGAGGCACACGCACAGCTGAAGGAGCAGGTGATCGACTATGCGCGCCATATGGTCAGGGGACGTGTCATTCGGGCTGGTCACAGTGCCGGTGAAGCTCTACTCCGCCACCACCAGCCACGATGTGAGTATGCACCAAGTCCACGACGTCGACGGCGGCCGCATCCGCTACCAGCGCCGCTGCGAAGTCTGCGACAGGACCATCGACTACAAGAACATCGACAAGGCCTACGACGACGGCGAGAAATCGGTGATCATCACCAAGGAGGAGCTCTCCGAGCTGCCCGCCGACGAGTCCAAAGAGATCGCCGTCGAGCAGTTTGTCCCCAAAGACCAGATCGACTCCATGGTGCTGGACAAGTCCTACTACCTGGAGCCAGCCGGAAAGAACGCCAAGGCCTACGTGCTGCTGCGCCGGACCCTGGACGCCTCTGAGCGCTCAGCGATCGTGACCTTCACCCTGCGCACCAAGACCCGACTGGGGGTGCTGCGGGTCCGCGACGACGTCATCGTGCTGCAGGGCCTGAGGTGGGCTGATGAGCTGCGGGAGCCGGAGTTCGATGTTCCCCAGTCGAAGGTGTCGAAGAAGGAACAGGACATGGCGGCATCATTGGTGGAGTCCTACAGCGAGGACTTCGAGCCCGAACGGTTCACCGACGAGTACCAGGAGCAGCTGCAGACCCTGATTGAGGAGAAGCTGGAGTCCGGTGAGGAGATCGACACCGAGGCCACCTTCGGCGACGTGGATGAGGAGGACGACGGCGGCGACGGCAATGTGGTCGACCTGATGGAAGCGCTGAAGCAGTCGGTCGACGAGCGCCGCAAGAAGTCCGACGGGAGCAAGGGCCAGAAGAAGCAGCAGAAGTCTGCGTGACTCGACGAGCTCATCAATGTGATCTAGAAACAGAGCAGTTTGAGCGGGAGCCTCATTGTCGTACCAGGCAAGGGCGTTGTTGATGTCGCGGTGAGCTCCAGAGGTGATCCGAACTGCGGAACTCATGCGTATTTGCGGCGAAGATCGGCTTGCAGGTCTTCCCACAAAATACTGTCGTCAGGATTGCTCTCAGCATGGGCGACACGTTCTTTGATCAGGGCTGCGGTTTCGGGGTCCACCGGTTTTTGATGCACGGTGTGCAGCAGCGCGTACGCAAGCTCGACCTTGTCCGCATCATTAAGACGCTGGGCTTCGTCCATCAACGTTGGATCCACCATGCTCACAATGATACCTCTGGGCAACAGGGTAGGCGGCTCCCAAGATCACCAGGACAGGTCGCCTGCTAGGTGGTGGCCGAGATTGGTGAGGGCTTCCTCCCAGCCGTCGTAGACGAAGCCGTCGCCGTGCTGGCCTGCGATGCCGCGCAGGTGGAAGACCAGTTCAGTGCCGCCGTCATGCTCGGAGAATGTCAGCGTGATGATTGGTGCAGTCTCCACAGGCGTCTGCGGGTCGCCCCACGTCAGGACGAGGCGGTGGATGGGCTCGACTTCCAAGAACGTTCCGCCGGTGGGAAACTTCTCGCCAGTCTCCTCGCTGGTCATGGTGTAGCGGTAGGTGCCGCCTACGCGCACATCAAAGGAGACCGAATCGGTACTGACGCCGAAGGGTCGCAGCCACTGCGCAAGCTCCAGCTCCTCGGTCCAGGCCCGCCACACCATTTCGCGCGGTGTATCAAAGCGGCGGGTGATGGAGAACTCTGGGGTGGGTGTCTCAGGGGAAGTGCTCATGGTCCTTGCCCTTCATAGTTTCCAGATGTTGTTCCAGGGCGTCGAGGCGGAGGTTCCACTCGCGGCGCTGCTGGTCGATCCATGCCGAGACCTCGTCGAGGGGCTCTGACTGCAGTGACAGCGTCCGCCACTGTGCCCGGGTTGTACGGGTCACCAGCCCTGCGCGCTCCAGGACCTTCAGATGCCGGGAGATGGCCGGAGCGCTCATGGTGAACGGCTCCGCTACCTCCTGCACCGTGGCCGGGCCCTGCGCCAGCCTGGTCAGGATGGCCCGGCGGGTGGGATCAGCTAATGCCGCGAATGCGAGGCTGAGTCGGTCATCCGAAGCCATGTAACCACTCCCTTAATTAGTGAGTAGGTTAACTATGGGGGAGTCGCAGGACAATTGTCAAGGGTATGAGGCGCTAATCTTCGTGCTGCGTTGACCGGGCTGCGCGGGTGGTCAGCAGCACTCCGCTGATGACCAGAGCCGCACCGATGATCTGTGCTGCGTTGATTGCTTCCGAGAGGAAGGCGTAGGCGCCGATCATCGTGACCACCGGCAGGAAGTTCAGAAAGACTGCTGCCTGGGAGGCGCCGAGCACTGCCACGGCACGGTTGTACAGCAGCAGTGCGATCACTGAGGGGAAAATGCCCAGATAGGCCAGCCCCGGCCAATAGCTCCACTGCCCCAAGTCAGGAACTCCGAGGACCGCCCACTCGATGGCCACCAACGGGGCCAGCACCGCCACCGACAAAGCAGTCATCACAAATACCGTGCTGAACTCGGGAAACAGGTGCATGTAGCGCCTGACCGCCACCGAGTAGATCGCCCAGGAGAGGATCGCGCCGACCATGATGAGATCCCCGGAGTTCCAACCCCCCAGCCCATCACCGGCACCGGCCAGCACCACCCACAGTGCGCCGGCGAAGGAGATCAGCACCCCCACCCACTGCACCAGTCGCAGCCGTTCGCGCAGCAGCCACGCCGCCAGCACAGCCGTGGCCACGGGAATGAGCGCTTCCAAGACCGAGACGTTCGTGGCGGAGGTGAACTGCAGGGCCCCGTAGATGAACGTGCTGAAGAAAGTGACCCCGGTCAGCGTCAGCACCAGCAGAGGCCCGGCATGGCGGCGGAACGTCGCCCGGTGCTCCCACGCCGGGCGCCAGGCGAGCGGAAGCAGCACCACGGCGGCTATCACCAGTCGGAAGAATGTCACGGTGATCGGGGGAAGGTCGTTCAGCGCGCTGCCGACGAGAATATTTCCGGCGTAGAAGACGACGACGAATGCGCACGCAATGTAGGCGTACGTCCTGGTCATAGTGGGACCGCCCTCCTGTGTTCGCCGGTGTGGATTTCTGCTATGCCCGTGCTCGACGAATTCTAACCAGCATGCCGGAGGCTCGTGGTGGCCGCTGGGCTCGTGACCACTAAGTTGCGTGACTGACTAGATAGACTTACGATCTAGATGTGATCACGACACAGGACTGGCCGGCCGAATGGCTGCGCGGGGTGTTGGAGCTCTGCGTGCTGCGGGTGTTGGCCGACGGCCCCACCTACGGGTACCAGATCTCTGCGCGGTTGGCTTCCGGCGGGCTCGGTACGGTCAAAGGCGGCACCCTCTACCCGCTGCTGAAGCGGTTCGAAGAGGGTGGCCGGGTTCAGACGGAATGGCTACCCGGCGACGGCGGGCCCGGACGCAAGTACTACACGCTCACCGACCACGGCCGGGAGGTCCTGGCCGAACGGAGCGCCCAGTGGCGGGCGTTCACCCAGATGACAGAGACCATGCTTGAGCATGCACCGCAGAAGGAGCAGACATGAACGCCACCGCCTCTTCGAATCGCCGCTCCTATGAGCAGGAGTTAGCACCCCACGTGGAGAAGCAGTGGGCCGAAGCCTTCATCGTGGAGCTGCGCCTTCAGGGAGTCTCCGGGAAGAACCTCGGGGCTGCGCTGGCCGAAGTCGACTCCCACTGCGCCGACGCTGACGAGTCCGCCCGGCAGACCTTCGGCGATCCGGCGGTCTACGCCAAGAGCCTGCAGCTGCCCACCGATCCGGCCAACAGTCCTCGCGCGACGGTGATCAGACTGATCCCCACCGCCGTGCAGATCATCGGGTTCATGACCCTGATTCGCGCCTCGCCGTCCTACGTTTCTGGCGATCCGGTCGCGATCACCGCAGGGGATGTGGGGATGTTCGCGATACTCGTGGGCGCCGTCGTCGTCTTTGCCTGGCAGATCCGGCCCCTGACGAATCTGGTGCTGCGCCGACCGGTGGTGGCCACAGCGGGTCTGATGGCGGTGATGCTGGTGATGCTGCTGCCGCTTGTGCTGTGGCAGCACCCGATCGCCGAATTCGCCGTGCTCAGTGCGGTCAGCTTTGGGGTGGTCTTCCTGCTGGTCGGCACGGTGTGGGAGGTGGCCCGAGTGCGTACCGAGGCCGCCGAGGAACAGATTTCGCGCCCCCTGGACAGTTCGGAGGAGCTGGAACGGCGTCGTCGGTTTGAACTGCGGATGAACTATCTGCGCATCTTCATCTTCCCGGTGATCGCCGCAGTGCTGATCGGAGCGACGGTGCTGCTCAGCTGAGCATCCAGCCCGGGTGGCTGGCAGACTGGGACGATGGCCAACAACAGAGCACTGCAGGACACGCTCCACCGGATCGACGGGCAGGGCTACGGCACCTACCGAGAGATCCGCGGGACCCACCAGTTCGAGGACTTCCGACTATCCGTCGACAAAGTGCAGGTGGACCCCTACGCCCCGCCCTCGCTGATGCGGGTGATTCTGGAGCCCGGCGTCGTCGGCCTGCCCGCTGAGCTGATTGATGACGCCGCGGGCCGCACCGCCGTCAGCGACTTCCTCACCCGGCGATTCGCTGAGGCCATAGGAGACCACGCGCGCTCTGCCGCCGAGGCCGGCAAGGACAGTGCGGGCAAGGGCAGTGCGGTGAGCATCGGCACCCCGGGCCAACAGGTGCTGGAGCGCACCAGCGTGCTCATCGCCGAAGACCGGATCGAGGCTCGCATCGCAGTGGAGCTTCCGGCCTCCGGCCGGCGAATCCGTGGACGCCAGGCCGCGCGCATCCTCACTGATCAGCTGCCGCAGATCGTTGACGCCGCGCTGAAGCACAAGAACCTCGACGCAGGTGCGCTGGCCGAGCATGTGCGCCTCTACCGGGACCAGCAGTCGCTGCGTGAGCAGCTGGGCACCGCGGGGCTGGTCGGCTTTGTCGGCGCGGGTGCTATCTTGCCCCGGCGGTCAGGTGATTCTGATGCGCCGCTGAAGCAGGGAGCCGTGCCGTTCATCGCTCCGGACAGCCTGCGGGTCAGCTTCGATCTGCCCAGCGGACTCAGCGTGACCGGAATGGGGGTTCCCGAAGGAGTCACGGTGATCGTCGGCGGCGGGTACCACGGCAAATCCACGCTGCTGCGCGCCCTGGAGCGCGGGGTCTACTCCCATGTGGCAGGCGACGGGCGCGAATGGGTCATCGCCAGAGAAGCGACCTCCACGATTCGGGCCGAAGACGGGCGAGCGGTGACCGGCGTCGACATCTCCGCGTTCATCTCCGGGCTGCCCTCCGGCGCGGACACCAGGTCCTTCTCCTCGGAGAACGCCTCCGGCTCCACCTCACAGGCGGCCAACCTGGTCGAAGCCTTGGAGGCTGGCTCCACCGCGCTGCTGATCGATGAGGACACCTCGGCGACCAACTTCATGATCCGCGATGAGCGGATGCGACGGCTCATCGCTGATGAGAGGGAACCCATCACCCCGTTCATCGACCGGGTCCGGCCGCTGTGGACCCAGCAGGGGGTCTCCACAGTGCTGGTCGCCGGGGGATCGGGGGCCTTCTTCGACGTCGCCGACCAGGTGATTGCCCTGGACGAGTACGTGCCGAAGGACGTCACCCAGGCCGCCGGTGAGATTGCCCGCAGTGATGCGGCCACTGGCGGGGATACTGATGCGGCCAGTGACGCGGCCGACGTCGAATCTGCGGGTCAGGAGCTGATCTTCAGCCATGACCGCCGTCCCCGGGTGCCCGCCAGCACGGCACTGGCTGAGCGGGGCAAGACGAAACCGGCCACGGCGCGGGGACGGTCAGTCATCCAGTACGGGCGGGAACGGGTGGACCTTGCCGCGGTGGCCCAACTGGTCGACGCCGCACAGACCCAGGCGATCGCCCACGCCATGGACCGGCTGGCGGAGACCTTCGACGGCGAGTCCAGCCTGGCAAAGGCCGTGACCGCGCTGCTGGCCAGAATCGACGACGACGGGGTGGATGCGCTCTCCCCGCACCGCGGCCACCCCGGGCATCTCGCCCGGCCCCGAGCCCAGGAGATCCACGCAGCGGTCAACCGCTACCGGCACCTGCAGCTCGCCGGCGGCGGTCATAGGTGATGGCATAGGCTGAGGAGCGCACGCGGGGGCACACACGAAGGAGCACAATGATCCGGATTCTGCTGGTCAGGCACGGCGAGACCGAGTGGAACAAAGACCATCGGCTCCAGGGCCACTCCGATATTTCCCTGGCCGAATCCGGGGTCCAGCAGGCCCGCATCACCGGCGGGTTCGTCCGCGCCCAGAATCCCCAGCAGGGTTACGTCTCCAACCTGGTGCGCACCCAGCAGACCTTCGCCGAATTCGGCCTGGACCGTGCACCGCAGGTGGTCCCTGACCTGGCTGAGCAGAACCTGGGGGAGTGGGAAGGCTGGTACGGCCTGGACGTGCGCACCCAGTTCCCCGAGGACTTCGAGGGCTGGCGGGCCGGCACCCACACCCCCGCCAGCGGCGAGTCCCACCAGCACCTGCTGACCCGGATGAAGCGCGCCTTCTTCGACATCGTCCGGGCGACCGCGCAGAGCCGGCCCACCGAGTCTGTGGACCTCAGCTTTAGGCTGCGCACCGCCGTCGTCGTCTCCCACGGTGCCGCGCTGCGGGTGCTGCTGGAAGGCCTTAGGCTGATCGACCGCCACCAGTTCATCCCGCTGACCCCAGCCTCGGTGACCATGATCGACATTCCCCTGCACCGCGGGACGATCTCCTCCACGCTGCCGCACAGCGGGCTGGATGAGGAGGACGACGCCGCCGTAGAGGCCCGACACATCGCTGGGCTGAGCGACGAGCAGATCACCGACCGGTGCCGGCTGCGGCTGATCAACCTCTCACCCGAGCTGCTCAACCCCGCAGCCGCAGACTCAGTGGCCATCAGATGACAGACTTCATCGGCCTCAGGTGACAGCCCTGTTGGCCGAGCGGTGAGCCGAGTACGCTGAGCGTATGTCAGAGCACTACGACGTCGTCATCCTCGGTATGGGCCCGGGCGGTGAAGCAGCTGCCGGCCAACTGTTGCAGGCAGGCAAGCGGGTCGCTCTCATCGAGTCAGAGCTCATCGGCGGCGAATGCGGCTACTGGGCCTGTATCCCGTCGAAGACCCTGCTGCGCCCCGTCGAGCTGGCGCTGGCCACCGCTGCCACCCCGGGCATCACTGCCGGCACCCTCGACTGGGAGAGCGCCCGGGCCTGGCGAGACGATATGGTGCGCCACCTCGACGACACCAAGCAGGCGGCCGACTACCAAAAGCAGGGGGCCACCGTCATCCGCGGCACCGCACGGCTTGCGGCACCGGGCCTCGTCGACGTCGATGGTCGCCGAATCTCGGCCGACCACATCATCATCGCCACCGGCTCCGCGCCAGAGCGTCCGCAGATCGAGGGACTCGACCAGGCCGCCGTCTGGACCAACCGCGAGGTCACCAACCTTTCTGAAGTTCCTGCGCGAGCCGTCATCATCGGGGCCAGTGCAGTCGCGGTGGAAGTGAGCCAGTACCTGCGCGGCTTCGGTGCCGAGGTCACCATAGTCGGGCGCGGTCGGCGAATCCTGCGCCGCGAGGAGCCCCGGGTCAGCACCCTGATGGAGGAGCACCTGCGCAGCCAAGGCATCAGCCTGCGGCTCGGGGCGACGCCGGTGCGCGCCTCCAACCACGGCACGCACAGCACACTGGAGCTCGATGACGGCACCACACTGAGCGCCGAGGTGATCACTCTGGCCACTGGTCGCCGCCCCCGGACCGCCGGACTCGGCCTGGAGGCACTGGGCGTCAGCGTGGAGGACCACGGTGCGATCGAGGTGGACGAGCACTGCCGCGCCGGATCAGGTCTGTGGGCCGTCGGCGACGTCACCGGCAGAATGCCGTTCACCCACGTCGCGAAATATCAGGCATCCATTGCCGTCGACGCGATACTCGGCCGACCCCGCACCGCCCAGTACGGCAGCATCCCACGGGTGGTCTTCGGCTCCCCCGAGGTCGCATCGGTCGGCCTCACCGTGGAACAGGCGAAGACGCAGGGGCTGCCGGTCACCACCGCAGTGGTGGATCTGACCGCCGCACTGGCCCGCCCCTGGACCTATGAGCAGCAGCCCAGCGGGGCCGAGCTGGGACTGGTGGCCGACGCCGAGGGCGAGACGCTGCTTGGCGCGTGGGCGGTGGCACCTCAGTCCAGTGAGTGGATACACCAGGCCGCTCTGGCCATCGGCGCCGAAATCCCCATCAGCCGGCTCATCGAGCAGGTCGCACAGTTCCCGACCTTCAGCGAGGGCTACCTCACCGCACTCAGTGAGCTGCAGCAGACCCGGACCAACTGACAAATGTCATAGCAAGAAGGTGACACCTGCTCTACTCAGTGCCTGCTGCCACCCGGAACACTGAAGGGTATGAGCAGCGAACCCATCATCCGCACAGAGCACATCACCAAAACCTACCCCACCGGCGACGGCGGCCGGTTCCGAGCCGTCGACGACGTCAGCCTCAGCTTCGCACCCGGGGAAGTCACCGCCATCCTCGGCCCCAACGGTGCCGGAAAAACCACCTTCCTAGACATCGTGCTGGGCCTGAACACCTCGAACACCGGGAATCTGACGATTCTCGGCAAGTCACCCAAAAAGGCTGTGCAGCACGGACACGTCGGAGCCCTGCTGCAGACCGGCGGACTGCTGCCGGACCTCAGCGTCAAAGAGACCGTACAGATCATCGCCGCACTGCACCACCACCACGTCGGGGTCGACACGGTCATGGAGATTGCCGGGCTCACCGGCATCGCGTCCAAGGCGGTGGGGAAGTGCTCCGGCGGCCAGCAGCAGCGACTGAAGTTCGCACTCGCCCTGCTGCCCAAACCCGATGTGCTGATCCTCGATGAGCCCACCGCCGGCATGGATCCGGCAGCCCGCCACGAGTTCTGGGACCGGATGAACGAGCAGGCCGCCACCGGCACCACAGTCCTGTTCGCCACCCACTATCTGGAGGAGGCTGAACAGTTCGCCCGCCGCACGGTGCTGATGCACGGCGGCCGGGTGATCGCCGACGGTCCGACTGACGAGGTCCGTCGTCACGCCGGGTCGGCACATGTCTCGGTGACCTGGAGCCCGACGCCGACCGAGCTGATCGGGCTGCCGTGCGTGGAGGCCCATGAGGTTCGCGGCAACCAGGTTCTGCTGAGAACCGACAACGCCGACAAGCTCGCGAAGCACCTGCTGACCACCACCGATGCTCACTCGCTGACCATTCGTTCGGCCAGCCTGGAGGAAGCCTTCATGCAGCTGACCACCGCCGACGACCAGCACCGGGCCCCACGGGCCACCACCCAGATGGAGCACACCCAGATGGAGACCGCGCAGAAGGAGACTGCACGATGAGTGCCACCGCACCCCGCACCGCCGCCAGCGCCACTGTTCAGGCCAGTTCGATGAGCATCGCGACCTACATCGTCATGGACTTCTGGCGGAACTTCCGCAACTTCGGCAACACCTTCTTCGTCATCGTGCTGCCCACCCTGCTGTACCTGTTCTTCGGCGTCTACAACGACTGGTCGGACATCCCGGTCGGCGATAGCGGCAACGTCAGCGCCTGGATCATGATCGGCATGGCCGTCTATGGGGCGATCACCGCCACCACAGCGCTGGCCGGATCCGCCGCAGTGGAGCTGCAGCAGGGCTGGGGCCGGGCATTGTCGCTGACTGCGATGCCGCATGGTGCCTTCGTGCTGGCCAAGTCGATCATTGCCCTGGCCACGGCGACCCTTCCGGTGATCGTGCTCAATGTGGTCGCCTACTTCACCGCTGCCGACATGCCCCTGGGAACCTGGATTGCCACGGCGGGCCTCACCCTGGTCGCCGCGCTGCCCTTCGCCTTCTACGGGTTGGCCGTGGGGCTGCTGTTCCGCTCCGATGCGGCGATCGGCGCCGCTTCCGGGGTGCTGGTGGTCTTCGCGTTCTTGGGCAACGTGTTCATGCCGCTGGGGGGCGTGCTGTTGGACATCGGCAAGTTCACCCCCATGTACGGCTCAGCCGCCCTCGCCCGCTATCCGCTCACCGAGGGTGAAATTGTCGGCATGGAGGGGCCGATCGGCACCGACCCGCTGTGGATGATCCTGGCCAACGTGGCGGCCTGGACCGCAGTCTTCGTCGTCGGGTGCTTGGCCCTGCAGGGCCGCCGGACCACCCGGCGCTGAGGGAACCTAGGATAAGACCCATGACGACGACGCAGCAGCCGCGGCGGCGGGCGAATCAGGACAAGCGCAGCCTCTGGCCCACGGTCAGCGGTCCGCAGATCGCCGGGCTGTTCTATGCCACGGTGTGGCTGGTGTTCCTGGCCTCGCCGGTGATGGCTGCGGCCTACAGCGACGTCCACCTGGGCCTGAAGCTGTTGGCCTGGGCCGCCACCGGCGTCTTCGCCCTGGTCTACGTCTGGCAGATGGCCCGACTGTTCGCCGACGACCACCGAAACCATCCGGCGCCGTCCAGGTTGGCGGTGATCTGTGTGGCTCTGGCAGCAATCGGGGCCCTGACCATTCCCGCCGCCGGCACCTGGGCCGTGACATTCTGCGTCTATATTGCTGCGCTGATCATCTTCACCAGCCCTCCCATGGTGGGCATCCCCATCGGCGTGGGAGTGTGGGCCGTGTCCACAGCCGCGGCATATCTGATCTCCGGTGAGACCGAAGTCTGGATTGCCTTGGGACCAGGTTTGGGGATGCTCTTCATCGTGGTGATCCGCACCACCGAGCACTATGAGGATCGCGCCCGAGCCGTTGAGCAGCAGCTGCGGACCTCTGAGGAGCGTGACCGCATCGCCCGCGACGTCCACGATGTGCTGGGACACTCGCTGACCGTACTGTCCATCAAAGCTCAGGTGGCGCGCCGGCTGATGGAGACCGAGCCGCAGCGGGCCCAGGCTGAGCTGGATGAGATTGAACAGCTGGCCCGGTCCTCACTGAGCCAGGTGCGCACCACGGTGACCCGGTTGCGGGCGCCGCAGCTGCCGGAGGAGCTTGAGGTCGCCCGCACCGCCTTGGAGGCTGGCGGCATCAGCGCTGACATCCGGGCGGAGGAGGAGCACAGTGAATCCCAGCTGCTGGCCTGGACGCTGCGCGAGACCATCACCAACGTGCTGCGCCACTCCCAGGCCAGTCGATGCCGCATTGAGATCGGACCGGAGAGTCTGCGGGTCACCGATGATGGGATCGGTGTCAACGGTCATGAAGGCTCCGGTCTGCGCGGACTGCGCGAGCGGGCCAAAGCTGAAGGGGCACAGGTGGCAGTGGGCGCTGGCGATGATGCCTCGGGCACACGGATCGAGGTGACGCTGGCATGAGCAGCCCGATGATCCGGCTGCTGCTGGCCGATGACCAGGACCTGGTGCGCGGGGGACTCTCGGCACTGCTGAACCTGGAGCCGGACATCGAAGTGGTCGCTGAGGTCGGCCGCGGGGACCAGCTGGTTCAGGCCGCGCGGGAACACACCCCCGACGTCGCCCTGGTTGATATTGAGATGCCCGGGATGGACGGGATCGAGGCGGTCCGCCAGATCACTGCCGCCGGACTGAGCGCCCGGTGCCTGATCGTGACCACCTTCGGCCGGCCCGGCTACCTGCGCCGCGCCATGGACGCCGGAGCGGCCGGGTTCGTGGTCAAGGACACCCCCTCGGACCAGCTGGCCCAGATGGTGCGCCGGGTGGCCGCCGGGGACCGGGTGGTCGACCCCACGCTGGCCGCCGACTCGCTGGCCGGCGGGATCAACCCGCTGACCGAGCGCGAGCAGCAGGTCCTGCGGGCCGCGGCCGAGGGCGGCTCGATCAGAGCGATCGCCGCGAGGCTGCACCTCTCCCAAGGAACCGTGCGGAACCACCTGTCGGCGGCCATCGGCAAGACCGGTGCGGAGAACCGGCACGACGCCGCCCGCCAGGCGATGCACAGCGGCTGGCTCTAGAAGACAGCGCATCGATGCTGAACTGGTCAAGAAGAAGATGCCGGTGGGCCGCGGCCAGCGCAGCAGGGGCAAATCACTGGGGGTGCTCGCCTCCGAGCTGTTGGCCTAGGCGCGTGGGAACCTGGATCAGCTCTTCGCTCGTGCACACGTGCGATGTCCCGGCGAGACCGATAGGTTCTGGCAGGTGTATCAAGATCTCGTCGGCGATGACGCGATCCGCGGCAACCTGGTGACCGACTCGCACATCGCTGCGCTGATGCGCCAGCACGGGGTTTCTACGATCTTCACTGCCGACCGCGACTTCTGCCGCTTTCCCGGTATCACCGCTCGCGACCCCTATACCGAAGCGAGCGGCCCAGGCGCCCGATAAAACCAACACCTATCCGAATTGAGGCCGGTGGTGTTCAGGTCGATCCGCTCTGGCAGGAATCGGTGCACCGGGGCGGGACCGCCGTCGACGGAGTCGACGGGCTTCACCGTATGGCCCTGATCGCCGAGCTGCTCGACCGCCCCGTTAGCCCCTACGTTCGGTCACGCAGTATGACCCTTTCTTAGCCACTTTTGGGCCCAAAGTGCGGTCAGACTGCGTGACCGAACGGCGAGGGCGGGGCAGCGAGCGTGCAGCGGCTGGGCGCGCAGGTAATCTGGGGGCATGAGTGAACACAGAGCCGGTTGGCGCCAGCGGGTCCTCGGCGGGGGCGTGGAGCCGGACCCCAGGTTCAGCCTGGCGAATGAGCGCACCTTCCTCGCCTGGATCCGCACCTCACTGGGGCTGCTGGCCGGCGGGGTAGCCGTGGAAGCGCTGACCCAGCAGATCTTCGAGCCTCAGATCCGCACCATTCTGGCGGTGGTGCTGCTGGTGCTCGGTGCGCTGCTGGCGGCCGGCGCCTTCACCCGGTGGCTGCGGGTCGAACGCAGCATGCGGCACCAACGGCCATTGCCGCTGCCGCTGATTGCCCCGCTGCTGGCAGCGGGTGCGGCACTGATCTCGGTGGTGCTGGTCATCACGCTGGTGGGTGGATGAGCGGTGCGCACCCGGCCAGCCGCCCACCAGGATCCCGGGGTTCAGCCTGAACGCACCCTGCTCTCGTGGACCCGCACCTCCCTTCTGCTGGTGGTGGTTGCCGGGCTGCTGCTGCGCTGGGCGCCGTACCACGGTGCCGCAGTGCTCACGCTGTTCATCGCCGCGCTCGCAGTGGCCGCCGGGGTCTCGCTGACCCAACGGCACCGGCTGATCAGCGCGACCTGGGGGATCGCCGATGAGCAGTACCGCCCGGCCATCGGATCCGTGGCCGGGCTGACCCTGGCGGTGATGATGCTGGGGGTCGCTGCGCTGGTCTTCCTGCTGGTGACCTAGCCCCTGATCAGGCTCCCCTGATCAGATCGGCGCAGCGCTCACCGATCATCATGGTGGTGATGTTCGGGTTGACGGTGGTCAGCTCCGGCATCACTGAGGCATCAGCGACGCGCAGGCCCTCCACGCCCTTGACCTTCAGATCCGGGGTCAGCGGGCTCAGCTCGTCCTCGGCGGCCCCCATGCGCACGCTGCCGGCCGGGTGGTAGACGGTGTTGTGGGTCTTCTTCACGTACTCGGCGATCTCCTCGTCGGTGCGCGCATCCGGGCCGGGGGCCAGCTCCTCGCCGGCCCACTCGCTCATCGCCGGCTGGGAGATGATCTGGCGGGCCAGTTTGATGCCCGTCACGGCCACCCGAATGTCGTGGCCCTCGGGGTCGGTGAAGTAGCGCGGGTCCACCATCGGCTTGTCCCGGTAGTCGCGGGAGCGCAGCCGCACCGTGCCGCGAGACTTGGCGTGGGTGATGTTCGGGGTCAGGCAGAAGCTGTTCTCGCTGGTGGGGTAGCCCTGGCGCAGGGTGTGCATGTCGAAGGGCACCGAGCCGTAGTGCATCATCAGGTCCGGCCGGCCGGGGCGGTCGGCCTGACCGGTGCCCTCCTGGGTGTCTGCGAAGATCCCGATCTCCCACCACTGCACGGAGTCGGTGACCATGGGCTGCTTGGCGTCCCAGGCGATCACCGCCTCCGGGTGGTCCTGCAGGTGCTCGCCCACGCCGGGGGAGTCCACGCGCACATCCAGGCCGTGCTCACGCAGCTGGGCGGCGGGGCCGATGCCGGAGAGCATCAGCAGCTTCGGCGAGTCGATCGCCCCGGCGGAGAGGACCACCTCTTTGTTCGCCCGCACCGTGGAGGCCCGGCCGAACGCGTTGTTCACCACAGAGACGCCGGATGCCCGCGGGGTGGGGGCCTCGTCGTCGAACAGGATCTCCTTGACCCAGGTGTCGGTGAGCAGGGTGAAGTTTTCCCGGTCCAGGATCGGGTGGATATAGGACACCGACGACGACGACCGGGTCCCGTCATCCTTACGGTTGACCTGGAAGAAGTTGGCGCCCCTGACCACCGTCTCACCGGAGTTGAACTCGGCGCGTGGAATGCCGGTCTGCTCACAGGCATCCAGCAGGGCCACGCCGCAGGGGTCATGGGGAGGGATGTTCATCAGGTGCACCGGGCCACTGCGGCCGTGGTGCTCACCCTCGGCGTCGTTGGTCTCCAGGCGCTTCACCAGCGGAAGTGTGCTCTGCGCGTTCCAGCCGAGGGCACCGGAGGCCTCCCAATCGTCCATATCTTCTGCCGGGGGCCAGAAGGCGATGCAGGAGTTGTGCGAGGAGCAGCCGCCGAGCACCTTGGCCCGGGCATGGCGCATGAAGCTGTTGCCGTTCTCCTGCGGCTCGATGGGGTAGTCCCAGTCGTAGCCGGACTCCAGCAGCTCCATCCACCGGTTGAGCTGCAGGACCTGGTCGTTGCCCTCGTCGGTGGGGCCGGCCTCCAGCAGGGCGACGGTGACCTCAGGGTCCTCGCTGAGCCGGGCGGCCACTGCGGCCCCGGCGGAGCCGCCGCCGACCACCACGTAGTCGAAGGTCTGATCCAGTGTTTCGGCGGCCACATTGGGGGAGAGGCGATTGGTGGTGGGCTGATCTGACACGTCGGGTGCTCCTTCGGCTCAGGGGGGACTAAACAGTGCGGGGCGGCAGGGGTTCAGCCCTGCTCGGGCATGCGGAACCATCCGGTGACCGCCGGGGCGGTGTTCTCGTAAATGTGCTTGGCTTCGCGGTACTCGTCGAAGCCGGCGTGGCCCAGTTCGCGGCCGACGCCGGACTGCTTGAACCCGCCCCATTCGGCCTGCGGCAGGTAGGGGTGGAAGTCGTTGATCCAGATGGTGCCGTGGCGCAGACCGGCGGAGACCCGGTGGGCGGTGCCGGCGTCGGAGGTCCACACTGCTCCGGCCAGCCCGTAGATGGTGTCGTTGCCGGTGGCGATGGCCTCCTCTTCGGTGGTGAAGGTCTCCACGGTGATCACCGGGCCGAAGGCCTCCTCGGTGACCACGTGCATGCCGCGCTGCACATTGTCCAGCACGGTGGGCGCGTAGAAGTAGCCGTCCTTGTGCTCCTCGCCGCCCCAGTGGCCGCCGGTGCGCAGCACGCAGCCCTCCTCGATGCCGTGTTTGACGTAGGCAGTCACCTTGTCCCGGTGCGCTGCGGAGATCAGCGGTCCGGTCTCGGCGTTCTCGTCGAAGGGCCCGCCCATGGTGATGTTCTCGGCCCGACGCACCAGCTCGGCGACGAACTTCTCCTTGATGGACTCCTCCACGATCAGCCGCACACCGGCGGAGCACACCTGGCCGGAGTCGACGAAGCCGGCGTTGAGCGCGTTGTCGACTGCGGCGTCGAAGTCCGCGTCGGCGAAGACCACGTTGGGGTTCTTGCCGCCCAGCTCCAGGGCCACCTTCTTCACCGTCTCGGAGGCGGCGGCGGCGATCTTTCGGCCGGTGAGCAGTCCGCCGGTGAAGGAGACCAGGTCCACATCCGGGTGGGAGGACAGCGGAGCCCCGGCAGTGGCCCCGGCGCCGGTGACCACATTGGCCACCCCGGCCGGCAGCCCCAGGGAGTCGAAGACGTCCATGATCAGTATGGAGGTGTGCGGGGTCAGCTCGGCGGGCTTCAGGACCAGCGAGTTTCCGGCGCCCAGCGCAGGGGCTAGCTTCCAGGCGGCCTGCAGCAGCGGGTAGTTCCACGGGGTGATCATTCCGCACACGCCCACCGGTTCATAGGTCACCCGGGAGCGCACCGTGGGGTCCCCGGCGTCGATCACGCGGCCGGGATCGGCGTCGGCCAGCTTCGCGAAATGCTTGAAGCAGCCGATGATGTCGTCCATGTCGATCTCGGCCTCGACCAGGCGCTTGCCGGTGTCCAGCGCTTCAGCCCGGGCGAATTCCTCCTTGCGGCGCTCGATCTCTGAGGCCACCTTGAACAGGAACTCCCCACGCTCGGCGGCCGGGGTGTTGGCCCACTCTCCGGCGTCGAAGGCCTTCCGGGCGGCGGCGATGGCGGCTTCGGTGTCTGCCGCCGATGCCTCGGAGACGGCGCCGACCTCACTGCCGTCGGCCGGGCAGATGATCGTGCGGGTCTCACCGGCGGCGGCCGGTACCCACTGGCCATCGATGTAGAGAGTCGCGGTCATTGAAGCTCCTTATAACGTGTGGAAAACCGTGATGGATCGTGTCGGCGTCGGCCCCCTGCCTCACTCTAATCAGTAGGGGCCGACGCCGAAACTGGCAGCGAGCCGCTACTCAGCCTTGGGCTTTGATCGGCGGGTGCGCACCGAGTCCCAATCGGTGGGGATCGCATCAGCGTCCAGGGTGGTGGGGCGGGTGTTGCCCTCAGACTCGTCCATGGTCAGCACGGTCAGGTGCTGCTCGTAGGCGTCGAGGATGTCGGCGATGACCTGCTCGTGGTTGTAGCCGAAGAGGTCCTGACCGGAGGAACCGGTCGCCGAGAACACCTCCACCTGGTAGTAGGTTTCCCCAGCGGGCCGGAATCGGGTGGCGAAGCTGGGCACCTCATACTGCACCGGGTACACCTGGTACTTGAACATGGACTTATCGCCGAAGTAGACGTGCAGATCCACCTCCGGAAGTCCGCTGTCCTCCACCGTGCCGCGGCCGCAGGTGACCTCGGCGCCGCGCTCCTTCAATTCGCCGGCGACCTCTTCCACTGCTGGAAGGGCTACGTTCTCCAGGAACTCAGTGGTCTCCGCGGCGCTGGGGTAGTGCATGTGCCGTGCCAGACGACGCCGCCAGGCCCCGGGGGAGGACTGCGCGATGCGCTCAGAGAGCGCCGAGGGCAGGGTGGCTTCCTTCGAGTCTGCGGCCAGGCCCTCCACGCGCAGGGCGCGCCAGACGCTGAACAGCAGCAGATAGAGCACGATGGAGAGCGGCAGCCCGATGATCACCGCTCCCATCTGCAGGGTGTAGATGCCGTCCAGGGCGAGCATCGCCAGCGTCAGTGCACCGATGATCACGCTCCAGATGATGCGCAGCCATGGGGGCCCGTCTGAGTCGGTGACGGTGGTCTTAGAGGTGAAGTTTGCCAGCACCAGCGAGCCGGAGTCCGCACTGGTGATATAGAACAGCAGCCCGACCATGACGGCGATGCCGATGACGAAGGTGGCCCCGGGGAACTCTGCCAGCAGGGCGAAGAAGCCCGAGCCTTCAGCGTTCTCGGCCTCTTCGGCGAACTCAGTGTCCCCGCCCATGATCCGTGCGATGGTGGCGTTGCCGAAGATCGCGATCCACAGCAGGTTGAAAGCGAAGGGCACCAGCAGCACGCCGATGACGAACTGGCGCAGGGTGCGGCCGCGGGAGATGCGCGCCAGGAAGAGCCCCACGAAGATGGCCCATGCCATCCACCAGGTCCAGAAGAAGATGGTCCACCACTGCATCCATCCCTCATCGACCCACGCCGGCGACATGTCATAGGCGAAGGTGTCGGTGAGCGCGCTGGGCAGGAAGGCGAAGAAGTCGCCGATGTTCTTCACCAGTGCGTTGAGCAGGTACATCGTGTCGCCGGAGAACAGCACGTAGAGCATCAGCAGCACGGCGACGACCACGTTGATCTCGGAAATGCGGCGAATGCCCTTCTCCACACCGGAGACGGTGGAGATGGTCACCACGATGGCCGCCAAGACGATTAGTGCTGCCTGGGCTCCCAGGCCCATTTCGACGTCGAAGATCATGCTCAGGCCGAAGGAGACGAAGACCACGCCGATGCCCAGCGTGGTGGCGATGCCGAACACGGTGCCGATCACCGCTGCGACCTGGACAGTGTCCCCGGCGGCCCCCTGGGCGCGTTTGCCGATGATGGGGTAGAGCGCACTCTTGATCGACAGCGGCAGGTGGTACCGGTAGGCGAAGAGACCGAATGCCATACCGGTCAGCGCGTACATCGCCCAGCCGGGGATGCCGTAGTGGAACATCGTCCACAGGGCAGCCTCCTCAGCCGCCTGGAGGCTGCCGGCCTCCGTGCCGGGGCCCACGCGCAGGTTGGTGGCGGGCCCGACGACGGAGAAGAACATCAGATCGGTGCCGATGCCGGCGGCGAAGAGCATCGCCGCCCAGGTAAACAGGCCGAATCGCGGCTTGGAGTGGTCCGGGCCGAGCTTCGTCTTGCCCATTCGGGTCAGGGCGACGATCAGGACGAAGACCACAATGATGGCTGCGGTGAGTACGAAGTACCAGCCCAAGTAGTCGCTGGCCCAGTTGAACATCGTCTCCATGGTGGAGTACGCCGTGTCGGGGAATATCGCCGCCCAGACGCTGAACCCCAGAAGGATCGCGGTGGAGGCGATGAACACCGGCCAGTTGACCTTTGAAGACGCTGGTGCGTCTGCCATAGCTTATGTACCTTTCAACTCAATGTGCGCAGCAGTGATTCATCTGCAAAACGTATCTACGTTATGTCACACACTCAGGTGGCTTGGCTAGGTGCAGGGGCGTCCCTCAGCGTGCTTGGTGCCTCATTACTGGGAAGTAGCGAAGTGAGCCGGCGGGCCGGTGTGGGAAGAATCACCCACATCATCAGCGGTCAGAGGCCCAGGGCTCACCCTCCGGTGAGATTTCGGCCGTCATATCGCGCACAAAGCGGATGACGATCTCGCGCTCCTGCGGGCTGAGACGAGCAGCGGCATGAATACGCTTGGCCTGCTGCCGCCCCACAGTCTCGATGGCCGCCTGGTGAGTCTTCTGGGTCACGCTGATCGCCAGGGCGCGCCGATCGCTGGGATGCTCAGACCGGGTCGTGTGACCGCCGGCCTGCAGCCGGTTTAGCAGTTTGGTGGTCGAGGCCGTGGAGATGCCCAGGTGCCGGGCGATGGAGCCGGGAGTTGCCACCACGTTCTGGTTCGCGCACAGGGTCAGATAGTGGATGGCGCGCATATCGGTCTCATTGAGCTTCATGAACCGGCGCGAGGCTTCGGAAAGGTCACGCTCAGTGCGACGGAGGTCTCCCAGTGCATTCATCAGCTCACTGATCTGATCCAGATCCTGCTGCGACATGCCCTGGGTGTCGGTCCAGCTTCGGTCCGGGTCGTTGGCCCGGATGCTGTAGAGCGTTGAGAGCTGTCCTGATTCTGAGCGCTGCCCTGATTCTGAGAGCTGAGCAGGCTCCGGCGGCGGACCGTCCCCGGAGGGGGGCTCCTCGCTGCTTCTGGGGCTCATGGCGTCCATGGTATCGGCACAATCGATAGTGTTAGGCTTAATTGTTAGCTTGGCTAGATGATTTGACGTGGAGGCTTGATGGAGCAGGTCGTTCTGCTTGACGAGCGTGGTGAGCCCAGCGGTGCCATGGCGAAGAGTCAGGTCCACTCAGAGTCGACCCCGCTGCACCTGGCATTCTCCTGCTACCTCTACAACGACGAGGGGCTGCTGCTGGTGACCCGCCGAGCGCTGAGCAAGGTGGCGTGGCCCGGAGCATGGACCAACAGCTTCTGCGGCCACCCCCAGCCTGGTGAGTCCGTTCAGGACGCCGTTCACCGCCGTGCCGAACAGGAACTGGGAGCTGCGGTGGGCAGAGTGCACCTGGTGGCCCCGGACTTTCGTTATCGAGCGGTGGACCCCGGCGGCATCGTCGAGAACGAGGTCTGCCCCGTCTATACCGCCACCCTGGAGTCAGCACTGGAGCCGAACCCGGAGGAGCTGACGCAATGGCAGTGGGTGGACCCTGCTCAGCTTCGGGCCGCGGCAGCGGCGGCTCCGTTCGCGTTCAGCCCCTGGATGGTGGAACAGCTGCCCCTCGTCCCGTCTGCCTCCCCACATGAGTGAGGTCACATGAGTGACGTCCAAGCACCGGAGGCGGTGAACCAAGACCTGGGGTCGCTCATCGGCGAGGCGCTGAGGCGCCGCATCCGACGACGTGCCGGCCAGGCCGAACGCTATGGTGGGGACTTTGCCGAGCTGTGGGCGCAGATGGCAGAGCACGCGGCAGGGGGCAAGCTGCTGCGACCGCGGCTCTTCTTGGACACCGCAGAGGCTCTCGCGCACGGTCGGGTGCTGGATCGCGATCTGCTGATCGAACTCGGTGTGGGCATCGAAATGCTGCACTACGCCTTCCTTCTCCACGACGACGTCATCGACCGCGATTTTCGACGTCGGCAGGGTGTGAACCTGCTCGGCGAGGTCCGGGATGCTCACCCGGCGCCGCAGAGCGAGGCTGCTCGCCGCTGGGGGACGGCGGTGGGGATCCTGGCCGGTGACCTGATGATCTCTGAAGTGCACCAAATCTTCGCCCGCGCCCGGGTCCGTGAGACGGCTGGGCACCGACTGCTGGACCTGCTGGATGACACCATCCAAGCCAGCGTCTGCGGCGAAGCGGCCGACGTCGGACTCAGTGTGGGCGCCGTCGATCCCACCCTGTCCGCCGCACTGTCGATGACCCAGTACAAGACGGCCACCTACTCCTTCGAACTGCCCCTGCGGGCGGCAGCCATCGTCGAGGGCGCCGATGAGGTGACCGAGTCTGCGCTGACCGCAGCAGCACGACATATGGGAATCGCCTACCAGCTCCAGGATGACCTGCTCTCGGCCTTCGGGGATCCCCAACGGCACGGCAAAGAGTCAGGCTCAGACTTCCGTGAGGGCAAGCAGACCCCGCTGATCGCCTACGCACGCACCACCGATTGGTGGCCGCAGATCGCTGACTGCTTGGGCCGCGGCGACATCACTGGTCACGACACGGCCACTGCTCACAACACAGAGCAGCTGCGTGCACTGCTGCGTGACTGCGGAGCAGAACAGTTCATCCACAATCTGCTGACCCAGCATCTGAGCGCCTTGGACCACCTGCTGGAAGGTTCCTCCCCCATATCGGCGGAGGTCCGGCGGGTGCTCAGTGTGCACAGTGATGCTATGCGGGGCCGCAGCGTATGAATGAGAGCCTCGAACGCTTCACTCAGGCGTCGCAAACTGCTGCGGCCAGCGTCATAGACGCCTACTCGACCTCCTTCGGGGTCGCCACACGCCTGCTGGGCGCCCGTCATCGCGATCACGTGCGCAATATCTACGCGATGGTGCGGGTCGCCGATGAGATCGTCGACGGAGTCGCCCACGAAGCGGGACTCGACGCCGCCGCGCAGCGACTGACGCTCAGCGAGTACGCTGACCAGACCCACCGCGCGATGGAACGCGGCTACAGCAGCGACCTGGTACTCCATGCCTTCGCGCACACTGCGCGCGCCAGCGGCATCGGACCGGATCTGACTCAGCCGTTCTTCACGGCCATGGCGGCTGATATCGGCCGCGATGGCCCCCAGTCGGATCACGTGCAGACCTATCAGGGTGAGGACTATGACCACTACGTCTACGGTTCAGCTGAAGTGGTGGGCCTGATGTGCTTGAAGGTGTTTCTGCGTCAGGAGCAGCGCGATGCTGGCCAATTGGCCCGGCTGGAGGACGGCGCCCGTCACCTGGGGGCCGCCTTCCAGAACGTCAACTTTCTCAGAGACCTGGGCGATGACACCGATCGGCTGAACCGCAGCTACCTCACACGCGGAGAACAGATGAGCGAAGATCTGAAGGACGATTGGGTGGAGCTGGTGAACACCCAGCTTGACCAGGCCCGCCGCGCGCTGCCGCTGCTGCCCAAGGATGCCCGAGCCGCGGTCCGTGGGGCGTTGGCGCTGTTCGAAGCGCTGACCAAGAAGGTGGACCGGACACCGGCCGCTGCCCTCTACGGCAGACGAGTGCGTGTCTCTGACCCGGTCAAGGCGATGCTGGCCGCACGAGCACTGCTGCAGACGTGGAGGGAAGCCGCAGCATGACGAAAGTTGTCGTCGTCGGGGCAGGGGTGGCTGGTCTGGCCACTGCCGGGCTGCTGGCTCAGCGCGGGTTCGAGGTCCGCGTACTGGAGAAGAACGAGGGGATCGGCGGCCGGGCAGGAAGCTTTGCGCGGCACGGTTTTCATTTCGACACCGGGCCCTCCTGGTATCTGATGCCGCGGGTCTTCGACCACTTCTTCGCCATGATGGGCACCTCAACCTCCGAGCAGCTGGATCTGAAGATGCTTCGGCCCGGCTACCGGATTTTCCCCGAACCGGACGCGCCTGGCGCCGCATCTGTACCGATCACCGTGCCGCACGGATCCGGCGAGGTCATCGAGCTGTTCGAAACTTTAGAACCCGGGGCGGGCCGCAGGCTGCAGACCTATCTGGCCTCCGCCCAGCACGTGACCAAGCTGGCGGAGGACTACTTCCTCTACAACCCCTTCACCCGGATCTCCTCACTGCTCGGCCGGGAAGTGCTGAGCAGTCTGCCCAAGCTGCCGGGCCTGCTGCTGCGCAGTCTGCAGGGGTACGTCGCCGCACGGTTCGAACACCCGGTGATCCGCCAGATGCTCGGCTACCCGGCAGTGTTTCTGGGCACCGACCCTGCTCGTGCGCCTGCCATGTACCACTTGATGAGCGCCCTGGACCTGCAGGAAGGCGTTCAGTACCCGGCTGGCGGCTTCTCCGAGGTGGTGGCGCGCATCGGTGCGCTCGCCGAGCAGGCCGGTGCCACCATGACCACCAACGCGGAGGTCACCCGGATCCTCACGTCCACGGGCGGGGGAAAGCACCCACAGGTCACCGGCGTGCGCTGGGTCGACGACGCCGGCCAGATCCACGCCGAGGAGACCGACGTCGTCGTCTCCGCCGCTGATCTTCACCACACCGAGACCACCCTGCTGGATGCTCCGCACAGAAGCTACCCCGAACCCTGGTGGCAGCGCCGCACCAGCGGTCCGGGGGCGCTGATCGTGATGCTGGGGGTCACCGGAGACCTTGAGCAGCTGCCGCACCATTCGCTGTTCTTCACCGCGGACTGGTCGGCAAACTTCGAGGCGATCTTCGGCCGCGACGCCCATATCCCCCACCCCGCCTCGGTCTATGTCTGCCGCCCCAGCGCCACCGACCCGGCAGCTGTCCCGCAGGGGTACGAGAATCTCTTCCTGCTGGTCCCCATCCCCGCCGATGCGTCCCTGGGAGCCGGCGGCAGCGACGGCGCCGGAGATCAGATTCTCGAGCAGGCCGCCGACGCAGTGATCGACCAGGTGGCCCAGTGGGCCGATGTCCCTGACCTGCGGCGGCGAATCGTGCTCAGGAAGACCCTGGGTCCGGCCGACTTCGCAGCCGACTACAACTCCTGGCGCGGCGGGATGCTGGGCCCTGGCCACACGCTGAGGCAGAGCGCGATGTTCCGTGCGCAGAACGCCTCGCGCCGGGTGGACGGGCTCTACTACGCCGGTGCGACGACGGCGCCTGGGGTGGGGGTGCCGATGTGCCTGATCAGCGCGGAGCTGGTGCTGAAGCGCATCCTGGGCGATCACAGTCCCGGGCCGATGCGCGAACCGACCCACGCTGCGGCCCGGCCGAGGTACGGGGCGCAGTGATGGGCGTCGTCTACCTGGGCCTGCTGCTGACCTTCTTGGGCTGCATGCTGCTCATAGACCGGCGGTTCCGGCTCTTCTTCTGGAATGACCGGCGTGCAGCGCTGGTGGTGACACTGGTCGGAACCGTCTTCTTCCTGCTCTGGGACGCCGCCGGCATTGTGCTGGGCATCTTCTTCCGCGGTGAGGCGGTGGTGGCCACCGGCATTATGCTCGCCCCGGAGATGCCGCTTGAAGAACCGGTCTTTCTCATCTTTCTGGTGGTGTGCACCATGGTGATCTACACCGGAAGCGCCCGACTCATCGCGGCGGCGCCTCGGAGGCAGGTGCGCTGATGAGCTATCTGGAACTGGCGGTGTGGGTCCTTGCTGCTGCGATGCTGGCCGCCGTCGTGCTGCAGCTGGTGACCCGTCGTCGTGCCGGTGCGCCTGCCCACTTGGGGGCGATTGCGATGACGATTGCTGCTCTGGTGCTGCTGACCGCGGTGTTCGACAGTCTGATGATCGCAGCGGATCTCTTCCACTACGCACCTGAGATGCTGGTGGGCGCACATATCGGCCTGGCTCCGGTGGAGGACTTCTCCTACCCGTTGGCCGGGGCGGTGCTGCTGCCGTGCCTGTGGGCGCTGCTGCGCAGCCGGTCGCGGCCCGAGACCAGCAGCGTCCAGGAGCATCAGGCGTCATGATCAGAGACGATGCGCGCCAGGTTCTGCTGGCGTCGCGGCCGGTCAGCTGGATCAACACAGCCTTCCCCTTTGCCGCCGCCTACTTGCTCACTGCCGGTGAGATCGATGCGGTGCTGCTGCTGGGCACCCTGTTCTTCCTGATCCCGTACAACCTGGCGATGTACGGCATCAACGACGTGTTCGACTACGCCTCCGATGTGGCCAACCCCCGTAAGGGCGGGATCGAAGGGGCGCTGCTGCAGCCGCGGCTGCACGGACCCACACTGTGGGCGGCGGCGCTGACCACCCTGCCGATGCTGGCGGTGCTGGCCGCATGGGGAGGGCCGGCCAGTTGGGCGGCGCTGGCAGTCAGCGTCTTCGCCGTCATCGCCTACTCGGCTCCGAAGCTTCGCTTCAAGGAACGGCCCTTCCTGGATTCGATCACATCCAGCACCCACTTCGTCAGCCCCGCTGTGGTGGGGCTGACACTGGCCGCAGCAGAGGCAACGTTCGACGTCGTCGTCGTGCTGGTTGCCTTCTTCCTCTGGGGGATGGCCGCCCACGCCTTCGGTGCGGTCCAAGACGTCCGGCCCGACCGAGAAGCTGGTATCGGGTCGATTGCCACAGTGCTGGGCGCTCGGGTGACCGTGCGGTTCTCGCTGGTGCTGTGGGTGCTGGCGGGGCTGGTGGTGCTGAGCGTCTCCTGGCCCGGGCCACTGGCCGCTGTGCTGGTGATCCCGTATGTGATCAACGCCGCGCCCTGGGCCTCAGTCAGCGAGGCGGATTCGGGCAGGATCAATCCTGCGTGGCGACGGTTCATCTTCCTGAACTACGGGGCGGGGTTCTTAGCGACGATGATCCTCATTCTGGCCTGGAACACCTGAGTCCATCCGCGGGGTGAGTCCCTGTGACGGTGTGCCGAATCGGCGCTGCGGGCGGTTCAGCGGTAGGTTAGGGGACCGTGGCACTGACTATCGGAATCGTGGGGCTGCCCAATGTGGGCAAGTCGACCCTCTTCAACGCACTGACCCGGCAGACGATCGTGGCGGCGAACTACCCGTTTGCGACCATCGAACCCAATGTGGGGGTGGTCAACCTCCCGGATGAGCGCCTGGACAGATTGGCTGAGATCTTCAGCTCGGAGCGCATCCTGCCGGCCACCGTGTCCTTTGTGGACATCGCCGGCATCGTCAAGGGTGCCTCTGAGGGGGAGGGGCTGGGCAACCAGTTCCTGGCCAATATCCGTGAGGCCCATGCGATCGCCCAAGTGGTGCGTGTCTTCGAAGACGACAACGTGGTCCATGTGGAGGGCAGCGTGAATCCCAGCTCCGATATGGAGACGATCAACACCGAACTGATTCTGGCCGACATGGAGACCCTGGAGAATGCGGTCCCGAAGCTGGAGAAGCAGGTCAAGGGCAAGAAGGCTGAGCAGGCCCAGTTGGATGCGTACTTGGAAGCGCAGAAGGTGCTGGAGCGCGGCGATTCGATCGTCTCCTCCATCGAGTCGGACAAGCTGGAGATGGAGCACCTGAAGCATCTGGGGTTGCTGACCGCCAAGCCGTTCATCTATGTCTTCAACGCCGATGACTCCGTGCTCGGCTCTGCGCAGAAGCGTCGGGAGCTGGCTGAGCTGGTGGCGCCGGCCGAAGCGGTCTTCTTGGACGCGAAGCTGGAGTCTGACATTGTGGAGCTCTCCGAGGAGGAGGCCCGCGAGATGCTGGAGCTCAACGGTCAGGAAGAGTCCGGCCTGGACCAGCTGGCCCGCGTCGGATTCGACACCCTGGGGCTGCAGACCTACCTCACCGCGGGGCCGAAGGAGGCTCGCGCGTGGACGATCAATAAGGGCGATACCGCGCCCGAGGCCGCTGGGGTGATTCACACCGACTTCCAGAAGGGCTTCATCAAGGCGGAGATCGTTTCCTTCGCAGACCTCGACGCCGCAGGCACCATGAACGATGCCAAGGCCGCGGGCAAGGTTCGCATGGAGGGCAAAGAGTACGTGATGAAGGACGGCGACGTGGTGGAATTTCGTTTCAACGTGTAGACCTCGGCGCTACACGCCTCGCACATTACTGCCACGACAGCGATGCCATGGTTGGTCGCCGTAAGCTGATAAGCTCATCGAGCCTGGCATGGTGCCAGCGTGAACGGGGGATGGGCACTATATGGCCGGCGATGGCGTCAAGTACGAGTCTAGAACCGTGCGGGCCATCTGCGGCGCTGAATCTCGGACTGTATCGAAATGGGAGAAGGAAGGCTGGGAGATCGTCCCCCAGTCGCGGGGAAAACTGCGACCGGAGATCATTATTCGTCGGCGCAAACCGAAGACGCCCTGGCGTCTTGTCGCCATCGGCGGTGGGGAGCGCGCGGTCCCGATCATAGCCCTCATGGTGAATGGGATCATCCGCGAGGAGAGCAGCATTGAGGCAGTAGAGACGACTGTAGCCTCCGCAAGCAAGACCCCACCCACCCCAAGCGAAACACCTCCCAAGGAGCCGACGCCCGCAGAGTCGGCCAAAGCAGGTGACGTCGTGCTCAGTCCTGAGAGCAACACGGAACTTGCGGCGGTCCTCGGCCTCGGCCACTATTGCTACGGTTCTATCGTAGCTTTCGCAGAGAAGTACCGCGGTCAGACGATCGCCTTCGGCGGAAACATCGGAGCGATGAACAGCCACGACGGCGCCAGCATGCGGTACGACATCCTGATCGGCGCAGGCGACTTCAGTGAGGCCTCAGCATCCGGCCCCGCGTTTCAGTTCCGCGACGTGAACCCCACGGGCGATCTACACTACACCGGCGACATGCCGGACACGATCGGTGTCGGCACCCACATTTACGAGACAGCCCAGATCGACGAATATGAGCCCAACTCATGCCTGTTCCTCTTATAGCCGGTCGAGACGGCGTTCCGCTAGACGCGGTGAGGCTCGACGCGACCCCTCCAGGGGGTTCAATTCGCCTAGGGTCGAATGTAGATGCATGTCTGTCCACCATTCGTAAATGCTCGTTAACGAGCGGGCTGACGAGAGCCCCGCGCAGCACACCTTCCGGAAATCCTTATCCAACCGGTGGACGTGCCCTGAGACCGCCGGACCACTGCAGGAGAAGACGATGCGTGAGAACCTGATGGCATTGGCGTCTCTAATTCGCCGATTCCTTGCCCGCGAGCTTCCGTCGCTCGGCTCCGACTGGTGGCGCGGAGGCGTACTCGACAAGCTCTCGTATCAACAGCGGACTCAAGCTGACGAGCAGCGATGGACGACACTCGATGACCTCGACGTAGCAGCCACCTTGCGTGTGGTCGATCAGAACTGGGAACTGTTCCGGCGACGGGGACTCGTGAAGTGGGATAACCGCAACTGGCTCAAGGAGGCATCGACTGTTCGCAACCGGTACTCGCACGACGCACCAGGCCGGGAACCCAGCGCGGACTCCGTCTACCGCGACATCGACACGCTGGCACTCCTCGCGGAGGCGCTTGACCCGGGAAGCGCAGAGGCCGATCTGCTGGCGAGTGCACGGGCTGATGCGCTCGTACGATTGAGACCTCAGGCAGACGCCGAGCCAGCTCCATCGACCGCGAAGGAAGCTTCTTCTGGTGCCGCAAGCACCTTCTCGCCGGGCACACTGGTGCGCCTGACGGCTCGACCGGAACTGACAGGCGTCATCACTCTTGTCGACACCTCTGGGTCTCAGACGCGCCTCACGGTATTTCACGGAAGCATGACCCAGACCTACTACGAGAGCCAGGTCGAGATCGTGGATTCCATGTCGGCAGAACACCTGACGGCAGAGGAGATGAAGGCGCGACTCACTGCTGCCCACGTACTCCACCCGTCCGTGAACCGGCTCTACTCACTCAACAGCGGCCGAATCGACTATGAGCCATACCAGTACCGCCCTGTCATGAAGCTTATCAACGCCGACCGGCCCCGTCTCCTTATCGCCGACGACGTCGGCGTCGGCAAGACTATCGAGGCCGGCCTCATTATCAAAGAGCTGCAAGCACGCCAAAAGCTCGACTCCGTCCTGGTGATCTGCCCCAAACCGCTCGTGGCCGAGAACAAGTGGCGCTCCGAACTCAAGCGGTTCGGCGAAGACTTCGCGCATCTGGACAGCGCGACACTCCGTTATTGCATCGATGAGACCCGCGCCGAGGGCAGATGGCCATCGCGATATAAGAAGGCAATCCTCCCGTACTCGCTCCTCGACGAGAAGCTGCTACTCGGCGAAAGCTCCGGCCGACGGCCTCGTGCTGGCTTGGTCTCGCTTGATCCGCCGGTGAAGTTCGACCTCGTGATCGTTGACGAGGCACACCACGTTCGCAACAGCGAGACGTGGAGCCATCGAATCGTCAAGCACCTCCTCGACTCGGCGGAAGCTGCAGTCCTTATCTCAGCCACCCCAATCCAAACCGGCAGCGAAGATCTCCGAACCTTGCTTCGACTCCTGCGCCCTGACACGTTCGTTCACAACCAGACGTTCGAACTCATGCGTGAACCAAACGCTCATCTGGCGAGTGTTGAGAGTTCGGTTCGCGTCGCCGGGGCGGGCTGGCAGGAGGATTCAGTCAAGAAGTTGGACGCTGCACTCGCGACGCCCTGGGGCAGCCGAGTCCTCCGGTCCAATCCGCGCGCTCAAGAGCTACGCGACCTTCTCGATCAGCCGGAAGTCGCCGATCACGAGCGAGTCAATGCCCTTCGAATCACACAATCCCTCAACACCTTCTCCGGGCTCGTCAATCGCACTCGACGACGAGACATCGGCTCGTTCACCACGAGGAAGCCCGAGACATTTGAGGTCGACTTCACCCCCGAGCAACAGGTCGTCCACGACCTCCTGCTCGACCTCGCCGGACGGATCTCTGTATCCAAGGGTCACGGTCAGTCGTTGGACTTCATTCTCTCCACCCTTCAGCGCCAGGCAGCAAGTTGCCTCAACGGGCTGGCTCCATTCGTAGAGGACGTACTTTCCAGAAAGCTCACTGCCGAAGAGTTAAGCGAGGCCGACGTCGATGCGGACGAACTCGATGCATCACCACTGGAGGGTTTCATCGACGAGATCCTGGAACTCGCTCGCCAAGCGTCCGACCTCACCGAGGACCCGAAGCTCGACCGACTACTTGCCTATGTCGAGGAGAAGCAACAACTCCCCAACAACAAGTTGCTCCTGTTCAGCACCTTCCGCCACACCCTAAGATACATCGCCAATCACTTGACGAAGACGGGAGTCCGAGTCGGCTTGGTCCACGGCGGTGTGCCGGACGACGAACGTCGAGAACTTCGCGTTCGCTTTGCCAAGGACCAGAGTGAACCGGATGCAATCGATGTGCTCTTGTCGTCGGAAGTGGGCACAGAGGGCCTCGACTACCAGTTCTGTGATGCGTTGGTGAACTACGATCTCCCGTGGAACCCCATGCGCATCGAGCAACGGATTGGGCGAATCGACCGACGCGGCCAGGCCAGCGAGACCGTGGCAATAAAGAACCTCGTCGTCAGCGGCACAGTCGATGCTGTGATCTTCGAGCGTTGCTTGGAGCGGATCGGAGTGTTCACGGGGGCGCTCGGCGGCAGCGAGGCGATCCTCGGCGATCTGACCCGAGAAATTCGCAAGATTGGCGAGGACCTCACCCTCACTGTGACCGAACGTGACGCGCGCCTACGTCAACTCGCAGACAACAAGATCGGCCGCATCCAAGAGCAGGAGGAGCTCGAAGAGCGAGAGAGCGCGCTCTTCGGCCTGCCATTGAGGAAGTTCGATGCCGAGGGAGTCGAACAAGCCGCAAGTCCTTGGCTCGCCCCTGACCAGCTCCGGCGCCTCGTGCAACGCTTCCTCGCCAACCGAGGCTATGAGCGGGCTGATTCATTGTTCGATAAGCCACTCGCGCTGCTGAGACCGACCAAAGACGTCCGCGCCTTACTTCTGGAGGATCTGCGAGTCTCCCTTCCTAACAGCACCTCACCGTGGCGTCGCTGGTTAGAGTCTGGTGGCGAACAATCACGCCGACTCACGTTTGATCCGGCGATGGCGACGGATGACGACGTCGAATTACTCTCGCCCGTACACGACTTGGTTCGCGTCGCTGCGTCCAACGAGGCGCAGTTCCCCCCTGACAGCACAGCGGCACTTCAAGTGCGCTCGGTGGCCCTGGCGCCAGGAACGTACCCGGTGGCCGTCCATTCCTGGACCTACTTGGGCGCTCGGGACGACTTCGAGATTGTCGTGACAGCCGCCAACCCGGGTCTTGGCGATGAGTTCGAAGGTCTTCTTGCAGAGGCGACGGACGCCGCTGACAGTCCTACGGATCTCACTACTTCCCTAGATGACCAGCACTACGAGGACTGGACCGACGCCCGAGCGACGCACATCGACCGCACTCGCGCCCACGTTGAGAGCCAGTTGTCCTCGCTGGCGACGACGCATCAGGCCCGCGTGCAGTTGCTTGAGGACCAGATTGTCTCGGCGACCCATGAAAACATCCGACGTATGCGCGAGTCAGAGCTCCATTCGCTTGAGCAAGACTTTGAAGCCCGCCGCAAACGACTGGAGGACAGCATCCAGCGGAGTGACATCACAACCTCATTGCTCTACACCGGGACGGTGGAGGTCATAAGTGACTGAGAACCTAGGCTTCGAGGAGCTCCGACAGAAGCGCCTCCGTTACGTCGAGTCCGCTAGGGAGAACAACTTTGAGGAAGGCCTCAACAGCCTCCTTTCCGAGCTGTACCCCGACAACGCACACTTCATCTACGAGCTGCTCCAGAACGCCGAAGACGCGCTCGCATCGACCATCGAGTTCGTGCTCGCCGAAGACCACCTCACTGTGACTCACGATGGGAAGAGACCCTTCTCACTCGCCGACATCGAATCGATCACCGGCATCGGAAACTCCACCAAGCGCGACGACCCAACGCAGATCGGCAAGTTCGGGGTCGGTTTCAAGGCCGTCTTTGCGTACACCACGCGACCCGAGGTGCGGTCCGGGGAGCACTCCTTCGCCATTGAAGATCTTTTCGTTCCCATAGTTCTCGGTGACACGCAAAAGCCAGATGCAACCACCTTCGTCTTCCCGTTCGATCGGGCCGACAAGCCTGCGTCCACTGCGGCGGAAGAGGTGGCCCACGGCCTGTCAGTGCTTGACGAGAAGACGCTTCTGTTCTTGAACCACATCCGGACGATCACATTCGAACTTCCGGATGGACGCGTTGGAATCATCGAACGCGAAGCGGTCGACGATCTCGTCATCTCGATCAAGAACTCCGGAGGTGAGGACTTCATCGAGTCGCATTGGCTGAGACTGATTGGGCCGGCAAGCGTGAGCCACGACGGGATGAACGCGCTCAGCGTCGCTGCCGCGTTCCGTATGGATCAGCCGAAGGAGGGCCGGTCGAAGCGCGGAAAGCAATCCGGCTCCGACGGCCCGTCGGCTGAATCGCAACGAACGATCGTTCCGCTCGATGAAGGCGATGTCTCGATCTACTTTCCGGCTGTGAAGGAGTCCTCGGGGCTGCGGTTCCATATCCACGCGCCCTTCGCGTCCACGGTTGCGCGCGACAGCGTCCGGGACGACCCAGGCAACGTCCGCCTAGTCGAAGACATCGCTGCGTTGATCGTTGATGCACTTCCGCGCCTTCGCACCCAAGGACTGTTGAACGACGCGTTTCTTGCGACGCTTCCGAACCACGACGACCCAATCGGCCATCCCTACAGCCTGATCCGTGCTGCCGTCGCTGAGGCTTTCAACGACCAGGAGCTTACGCCGGTAGGGCGAAGCGAGGGCGGATTCGCACCTGCCCGCACTCTCGTGGCAAGCCCAATCGGGTTCAGACGTTGGTTGGAACCGGGTGACCTCGCGACTCTCTTGGATCTCTCTGGAACGGAAACCGACCAACCTCCGCGCTGGGTTCGAGACCCCGTTGGGCGTGCCGGGAAGTTCCTCGCCAGCTTGGACACCATCGAGTTCGGATGGGAAGAACTCAGCGAGGCGGTCAGCGCAGCAAGCGACGCCGATGAGATTCTCGCGGACCCTGACAGCTCCAACGACGAAGCCGCCCAGGCCACGCTAAGAGTCTGGTTCTCGTGGCTCAGAGCGAAGAGTGATGATTCCCTTCTCCGCGTCTATAAACTGCTCGGCTTCGGCTACCGTCAGCACGACCTCTTCGACGGGCTTGAAGCTGTCCCGATCGTCCGACTGCGGAAGCGCAATGTAACTACGCACCTCCGAGGTCCTGACACCTATCTCCCCTCGGGACGCAGTGACACCGTCCAGTCGCGAGTTCCGATAGACCTCGCCTATTTCGACGACGACGAAGATCACGCGCGCCCCAACAATCTCGCCTCCTTTTACCGGGCAGCAGGGGTCAAGCGTTGGAACGAATCCGCTCGGACCGAGCGCCGTCTCGCAGCGTACAGGGAAGCGGACCGACCCGTTCCCGAGGGAAGCGAGATCGCACAGCACCTCGAAGACGTTCGGTCGTTCATCCGCTACGCCTCCAGGCATGGCAGCGCTCGGTGGGCGCTTTCCGACGTTGCCTTCCTCCTGGCCGAGCAGTCCCAAGGGAAACCGAGATGGGTCACACCCCGCCAGACTTTCGTTGACCTGCCGTTCGAGAGCACTGGCCTCAGCGGCCTGTATCCCCGGGTTCCTATGTTCTGGGCCAGCGGTAGTCGAAGAGGCGAGTACGCACACGACAGCGAGCCATACCCACTGGCCAGGGTCTATCTTGATGTCGACGGGATCGTTGAGTTAATAGCTTCGCTCGGCGCAAAGACGGGGATCGAGATCGCCGAAGTCGACGTCATCGATAACCCGGACTTGTCGTGGTCCTGGCGTTGGATCAATCGCGAGACCGTGCAAGGCAAACGCGTCGACTGGGGCATCGAGCGCTTGGACGACATCATTGAGACAGCCGATCATGACTTGCTCCGCTCCCTCTGGAACGTTGTCGTCCTAGCACCCGCTTCCAAGGCCATCGCCATTTACCAGGCCAATGCGAGCGCACAGCCGCATCAGATCACTTCCCAACTGGCTCAGACTCTGACCGCGACACCGTGGGTTCTCAACCGTGATGGTGACCTGAAACTCCCCTGCGAGGTGTCCGTCGACGACCTACCTGATGACTGGCAGGCCCCGGCGCGGACGTCCCTCATCTACAAGTTGAGTTTCGGAGCAGACGCCGCTCGACGACGCGAACAAGAAGAAGGCGTGACCGAGTACTTCCGCCAGGAGGGTTTCGATGAGAACGCGATCGAATTCCTTCGAGAAGCGAAGGAAAGTGGCCTCACCAGCGACGACCTGCGGAGTATGCTTCAAGAACACAAAGCGAAGGACCGATTCCCGGTGGGCGCATCCGAAGACCCAGTGCGGCGCGCTGGCGTTGCCGCGCTCGACGCAATCACTGCGCCGCAGCACTCAACATCGATCCGGCCACGTAGCGTGGTCAATGGCCGGACCCAAGCATCCGCAGAGTCCAAGGCCTACCTGCGAAGCCAGTACTCCACTTCCATAGGTGAGATGCACTGCCAAGCGTGCCGCAAGCCGCTGCCCTTCAAGACGCACGACGGCGCGTGGTACTTCGAGGCTGTTCGTGTCGTGAACGCGCGTACGCAAATTCACACAGCAAACGCCATCGCCCTGTGCCCACTCTGCGCAGCGCTATACAAGTACGCCCGAGGCACAAAGAACGAAGCTCTGCTCGAACAGCTCTACAGCACTGTCATTGACGCTGGACAAGGAGCTGTCGAGGTTCCAGTCATCCTCGACGGCAAGCGAATCAAGATCGCGTTCACAGGCAAGCACGCAATCGACCTCAAGACAGCACTCGGAGTGGCAGGGTCAGGACGGTCCGATGACGATGGCGAGGACGAATTCGACCTGGACTCCGACGACTCTTCAGGGTCTTCTCCGTCATCGTAATCCTGTCCTGCAGGCTGCTGCCGTGACCGGTCCGGCCCGGGTTCTCCCCTCCCAGACGGCCAGGTAGTCCTCTTCGTCGCGGTCCTCACGGGGAGCGACGGAGCCGACGCCGATGCACTTGGTGGTGCCGAGGCAGCTGTAGCGTCGGTGCCCACGTCGCCGTCCGAATGCGCAGCCTCTTGCGGATGGACCCAGCTCGACTCAACATCCCGCTTGGGCGAGGCGGCACGGCAGGGGAGGTCGCGGCAACGGTCGCGTTCCTCGCGAGCGAGGCATCGTCGTTCACTACGGGAGCAGAGTTCGTCGTCGACGGCGGTATGATCGTCGGCATTCCACGTCGCTAGCGAGATTTGCCGTGCGATGTTGCATCCTTCTGACGTTGGTTCGTTCCGAATACTCATCGACTTCAAGTTCAACGTCTAGCGTTATTTACGCGGCCAATGGCGGAACCGCTTTATCTGGACCGATGCTGGCCACGTGGGGGATACGAGGCTCCTCTATCTGGTTTAGTCTCGTGGCGAGAAGTCTCAACCGGGCGCTGCGATGTGGGCCGGTAGAGTGGGATGCATGTCAGCTGAGAAGGCGGATATAGGTGGGTTTGTCACTGACCTGCTTCCGGCACTGTCCCGGAGTTTGGCAGAGGAATTTAATGTCTTCCGGGTCATGCACCACGGTACTCATGAGAAGCAGCTTTCAAATGTATTCGCGTGGCTGCTTAGGCCCGAGGCAACCCACGAATTGGGTGACACCTTTCAGCGAATATTCCTTGACAGGGTCAATGCAGGCCTTTCCACGGAGGATAAGCTCCCTTCCGCCGGCTACCGCGTATTCCAAGAAGTCAACACGACTGGCGAGGATGAGACAGCCGATGGTGATGTTGGCCGGGACATCGCCGACATCCTCCTGAGCAGTGAAGATGCAGCGGTCGCCATCGAGAATTATGGGACCTCCGACGGGCATGGGCACGACTACCACCGGTACCTCGCTCATGCCGCAGGGTCTGGTCGGAGGGCCGTCGTCGTCTTGCTGTGCATCCGGCGGGTGGCCCATCTGCAGCGGGATGGATGGGAACAAGCGGCAGTGGTCACCTACGCCGAAGTGCTGAGGGACTTAAAGGCACACATTGCCACCGATGGGGTGTGGCGCCGACGGCACCCCGAACAGCACTTCTTTCTTGAGCAGATGTTTCACCATTTCGTGGAAGGTCCAACCGCAGTGAACCTCAACGACCAGCTCACTTTCATCAAGGCCATGTGTGACACAGGGGAGTCGGAGCGCTACGCAATGGCGCACCGTGATCGGGCGGCTGCAGAGTTCGCCGATATTTTCGCGGAGCATGCGCGGCGCCAGTTTGAGGAGAGCCGAAATGCCCTGACTGAGGTAAAGGCCAGTCTGAGGAGCTTCGCACTCAGAGCGCTGAGGGACCAGGTGAACGAAAAGCTGGACAGCGGGCTCATTGAAACGGTTTCGGCGAGATATCGGGGCGGGTGGCAATGGTGCGTTCAGCTGTGGCGCGCCGATGACCACCCGGCCCTTTATTTGGTCTTCGGGCACACGGCTGTCGTCACTGTGCAGAGGGCACCTGAACTGGTGCCGTCGCCCGACTACTTGCGGGTCTTCGTCACTCATTTGCCGTCGGGTCCGAATCCGCCCGAACGAGTCATCCAGACCGAAGTGAGTCTCGCGGAAGTCATGGCTGGGCTCGCTTCCGACGACGTCCGCCTCCGCGACGCTGTTCTTGCAGCAGTGGGAACGGATTGAGAACTTAGGGGTTATTCGGCTTCGGAACGCATTGGAGTTCCGCTTCAACGTGTAGCCCGGGCGTCACACGCCTTGACAGTGCTTGTTGCCGCGACTCCCTCAGAACAGTGGCCAGGGAACTGCTGGCATCCCACCGGCAGGGGCCGGAAACTCTCCTCCTGCCCGTAGCGAGCCGCACCTGGCAGCGAGCGCCGCGGTCTCTTCCTCGCTGAGCAAGTCCGCCAGGTCTCGTCCCAGGTCGCCGTCCAATGCTTCACTGAGACGATCGACGCCGTCGCGTTCCTCGCCGGTCAGCGCGTCTCCCACCCATCCCCAAAGGACCGTGCGCAGCTTATGGTCGCGGTGGAAGGTGAGCCCATGGTCCACGCCGTAGCGGTGGCCCTGCGTCACCGCAATAATGTGGTGGCCCTTGCGGTCAGCATTGTTGACGAGTAGGTCGAAGACGGCCATGCGTCGCAGGGCGGCGGAGTCTTCGTGAACGAGGGTGATCAGCCGTCCCTCTTCGTCTTGCCCCTGGAGAACCTGCTTCCACCCCACCTTCGGCACGTTGTCCGCCGCGACCAGGTCGACGGGGCTGCGATCAGGGTCTCGCTCCTGCCAGAGCTGCACCATTCCTTCGCCCAGGGGGCCATCGCGCAGCCAGGTGTGCGGCACCACGCCCCAGCCGAGGACCTGCGAGACCAGGTAGGCGGCCACCTCCCGGTGCGCCAGGGTGCCCTCGGAGAAGTCCCACAGCGGAGTTTCACCGGCTATCGGTTTGTAGACGACGGCCACGTCTGCGATCCGGCCCAGGAACGTCGCGTTGGAAGCCGTTCTGATGCGACCGGTGAGCGTCAGTTCGCCGGTCACCGGGTCCGTCGCCGTCATCACTCCTCGGGAAGGGGGCAGGTGTGCCCGTCGGCGTCCATGGGGTAGCCGCAGAGCGGGCAAACCGGGCGCCCGGCGTCCACGACCTCACGGGTGCGCTTGGTGAATGCGCGAGCGGCCCCTACTGGCATTCGCACTACGAGCATTTCCGTCTGGTGAGGGCCGTCCTCCTCCGGCGCTTCTTCGTTGCCTTCAGCATCGACGTCTGTGATCGGGTGGGCTTCTACCACCACCTGGGCCGTGGCCGGGTCCCAGCCCAGGCTCATGGTGCCGGTGCGGAAATGCTCGTGAACGGCCTCGAGCTGGTCATCGTCGACGAGCTCAGGGGGAGTGCTCGTGGGAACGCTGAAGGGATTGCCCTCGACGCTGATGAGCTGGTCGAGGATCTCATCGATTTTCTCCGCGAGCAGGGCCGACTGCTGCTTCTCGAGGGCCACGCTCACCATCTGCGTCCTGGAGCGCACCTGCAGGTAGAACGTGCGTGCCCCGGGAGGGCCGATGGTGCCGACCACGACCCGATCCGGCCAGTCAAACTCGTGAACACGTGTAGGCATGTCAGCATTCTAGGCGTACGCGGTTCACGGCGCGTTGTGGCCTGCACCGCCACCCACCGGCGCAGCATCAGACCGGACGCCCTTCGCCAGCCATGCAAGATCGCCCGCTTCGGTGTTGGTCGCGTAGACGCTCGGCCGGCTGGCGCCGTAGTGCACGATCGATACGGATGCGGGGCCCACGTTGATCCGCTGGAACAGGTCAAGATGCATGCCGAACGCGTCGGCGAGCACTGACTTGATGATGTCACCATGGCTGACCGCAGCCCACACGGCCTCGGGCCCATGCTCGGCTTCGACGGCGGCGTCGTGGCGGCGGATCGCTGCCACCGACCGCGCCTGCATCCCCGCCATGGCTTCACCGTCGGGAAAGACCACGGCGGATGGCTGCGACTGCACCAGCGGCCACAGCTTCTCGCTCGCGAGCTCGGTGAGGGCCCGGCCCTGCCACTGGCCGTAGTCACACTCGGTGAGGTCGAGCTCGGTCGGGGCGTGCGGTGTGCCCGCTTGGCGCTCGAGGATGTGCTGGGCGGTCTGCTGACAACGCTCAAGGGGGCTGGACACCACCGCGACCAGGGGAACGGCCGCGAGTCGGTCTCCGGTCAGAGCCGCTTGTTCGCGCCCGGTCTGGTCCAGACTGACGCCGTCGGCCCTACCGGCCAACACTCCAGCCGCATTTGCTGTGGTGCGGCCGTGCCGCACCAGAATAACTGTCGCCATCCAGCTAGCCTAGCCACCCTGTCGGCGGCGGAGTGCATGGACAGGGCGCGTCTCTGGCGATGAATGTCAGCTCAAACTATCCGGCGTCTCCAAGTTCGCCACGCCAGCAGCCCGTCTCGGGCCGGGTTGGGGGCCCAGGGGTAGTCACAGGGTCAGTTGCGTCCACTTCCGGACTGAAGGGAGGCCGATCGGATTGTGGTGGCTAGGTCGGCGTAGGCGATGGGAGGGCCAGCGCGCCGATCCAAAGTCGGCAGCCCGACCGAGGAGGAGCCCAGCTCTTGCAGGGAGCCTCGCGGCATGACGTAGAACTTCCATTGGGAAACCGACAGTGCGTCGTATTCCCTATGGTTGGTCGCCGTCTGGACGGCGAACACGTAGACGTCGGCGTTGTAGGTCTGTTCCCACCGCGCGAGCCACGAGGAACTCGACGACGTATCCGCGAACGTTGTTCATCTTGAGGTCCGAGAGGGCGAACCGCCAGAAGTCCAGCACGATGGCGCCGGTGCCCGACATCGGTCGACGAAAGGAAATGACATCTCGTCGAAGGACGAGAAGAACCTGATCCAGGTGCTCGATAAGTTCTCACAGATGGAGGAGCCCCGGCGGTCGGTCATCCAGCACGTGCATGAGATCATCATGGCCGCAGCACCCACCCTTAAACCGCGGATCTGGTACGGAATGCCCGCCTACGCGAAATCGTCGAGCACACCGGCGTTCGTGACGCTGCGCAATGACGATCGCCTGCCTCTGGCACTCGCAGAAAAGGTCGACCTCCGACCTCCGGGAGGCACGGACGGAGGCCTGATGCCGGCCGCGTAGGTACTTCGAGACCGTAGATGATTCCGCTGAGAAGCGCATCGTGGAGATCGTGCACTCGGTGCTTGACTGACTGCGCTCTGGGGGCGCTCACTCTGCTGGCACGCAGGTTGTGGGCCACCGATAGGGGCTTGTACTTGCGGACGCGTCACGCCACGGGTGTGTCGTCGACGAGGTAGGTGCGGATGGCTCTGATCTTTGCGGTCTCCGCGTGCCCGGCGAAGATGACGACGTGGCTGAAGGCCTGACGGCGCCCGTCGGCGTAGGAGATGACGCCGTCGGCACCGCAGTCAGTTCCGTGGGTGATGACTGTGTGGACGGTCAGCTGAGAAGGGGTCTGTGGGTGTGACGGCATCTTTGAGGGCCCCTCCTGTAGGTAACTTGCCGTGTGCCCGTAGTCTACGAGAGCTCCTGAGGCCTGTGCAGGGGGAGGCGCCGCCGGTTCTAGGTGCTGGAGAGCACCTCGTAGCGCAGCTGGACCATTCCGTTGTCGAACCGCTGCTCGTGCTCCAGCGCCAGATCGATCCGCTGATCGGGCAGGAACCGCACGCCGCCGCCCACGGCCATCGGACACGCCAGGAGATCGAGGCGGTCCACAAGACCGTGCCGGATCGCCTCGGCCGCCAACGTGGGGCCAGCCACTGTCACATTGCCCTCTGCCGCGGCCTTGATGCGTGCCACCTCTTCGGGGTCGAAGTGACTCCGAAGCTCAGTCCGCGAGGTATGTACGGACTCGAGGGTGCGGGAATAGACGATCTTGTCGGCCCGCTGCCAGACCTGGGCGAACTGGGTGGACTCTGGTGACTGCTCAATCACCTCTGGATCCGTTTCCCAGACCGACATCATCTGGTACATTCGCTTCCCCAGCAGATAGGTGCTGACAGCCGAGGTCTCCTTGGTGACCTCGGCCAGAACCTGTTCGTCGGGCTGGGCCCAGGAAGCGAATTCCCCCTCGGGATCCGCCACGTATCCGTCGAGGGAGACGATCATCGAGTAGATCAGCTTGCCCATTCGGCTCTCCTTCCAGCGCGATACGATCCTGCCGTGGGGCGGGGGCTGTCGGGCTTCGAAAGGCTCCAACCCATCCCGGCTAACTTTGTGGGAGCAGACATGAGGCTACGCCATACCGGTTGCAAAGTGCAATAGGAAGTCGATGCTGATCCACAGCTGTGTCAGTGTGTGACGAGCCCACTCGTCTGCTCCTGAGGAACTGTGTGAGACTTGCTTCAGCCCCCTGGGGCTGGATGAACCCGTCGCAGGATGGGCACATCTGTATCAATCGACGGTAGAAAGAGGCAGCACAGATGAAGATCGGCATCATCATCGGATCCATTCGTGTCGAACGAGTCACCGAGGCCGTAGCGAAGTACGTCCACAACGTCGCGGGAAGCCGCTCCGGGGGCTTCACCTACGAGCTCGTTGACATTGCCGAATTCGATGTGCCTCTGCTGACCAGCCCTGTGCACCCGATGGTCGCCAATAAGAACTACGACGATCCGAACGTTCAGAACTGGTCCGATGCCATAGACGAATTCGACGGCTTCGTCTTCGTCACCCCCGAGTACAACCACGGAGTACCCGGAGGCTTCAAGAACGCCGTGGACTCCCTCGGCACAGAATGGGTGGGCAAGCCGGTCGCCTTCGTCGGACAGGGATCAGTCGGTGGGGTGCGCGCCATCGAGCAGTGGAGGCAGATCGTGTCGAACTTCTCGATGCCGTTCGTTCGCGCTGAACTCAACTTCAACCTGTTCATCGACTGGAAAGACGGTGAGTTCACCCCTGCGGAGCGCCATGCGAATGAAGTGCACGGCATGTGTGAGCAGCTCGAGGAGCTCGTCACAAAGATTCGTGGAGAGGTCACTGAATCGGTGACATCCTAGTTGCCGGTTGGTTGTCGGACACTCAATCTCAGCAGACAAACTGGTCAGCGCTCCACGCGACGCAGACGGCGCCGGCACGACGAGGACGAGCCTGTGAACAGGGCTTGTTCATGACATCCGGCAACCTACGCAACACCGCCGCGGCGCGCTTAATCCTCAGCGGCCCCGTCATCGCCAGAATCCCCCCGGTTGGGCCGCCGTAGGTGCAGTCGTCCTCATTGCCGCGGTGATGCTCGGACCCGGCGAAACTGCAACCATCGCGCGGGACTCCGTCGTGGCGGTCAGTATGGTCACCGTCAAAGTGCTCATCAGGGCGACGGTCCCCGGCATGATCGCCGTCGTAATGATCGTGTCCGGACTGCGCAGAATGTGCCGCAGCGAACGGCCGGTGAGCGCGGCTGTCTCGCCCAATGTCAGGTCATGGTGGTCATGACTGCCCCTCGGCCTTCTTGACCGCCTCGGCCAGTCGCGTGCGCTCCCTGCTCAGTCAGCTGCCCTGCGAGTAGTTCACCGCGCAGGCCTCGGCGAAATCGACGGCGCCCTCGCCCACTATGTTGCGGATCGGCGTGCCTGCCGGATGCCCGCAGGTGTTAGCAACATGTCTGTGCCGATGCATCACAGCCGCAGCTATATCGAGTTCGGCGTTACGGACCTCGCTGCTGCCCGTGTCTTCTACAAGTCGGCTTTCGGATGGGAATTCAACGATTACGGTTCGGTTTGCAGCGGGATCAGGGCGCCCGGTGGAAATGGCGAAGTCGGTGGGTTGAACCCTGGTTCGGCGCCCAGCGACGAAGGACCCATCGTACTGCTCTTCACCGCATTTGTGGGGACGTTCATTGCGCGCATTTCCCGCGGTCGTACGATCCGCGGCGTCGTCGTCGGGGTGGTGCTGGTGCCGAGCCTGGTCAGTGTCGTGTGGTTCTCGGTCTTCGGCGACCTCGACGCCGCAGGCACCATGAACGACGCCAAGGCCGCCGGCAAGGTGCGCATGGGGGGGGCGAGGAATACGTGATGAAGGACGGCGACGTGGTGGAGTTCAAGTTCAAACGTGTGAGCAGGCACCCTTGACTCCTCCTATGGCCAGTACTGTGGCCCGGCCCGGGCGGCTGAGTTTCCAAGCGAGCGGTGGACCCTAGTGATCCTGCGCGGTCTGACCGTCGGCCCGAAACGCTTCAACGAACTCCGGAAGGGCATCCCGTCCATCCCCTCGAACATCTTGACCAATCGCCTCGGCGACCTTGAGCGGGCCGAGGTGGTCGAGCGGGCTGTCGAGGGCCGCAACGTCGTCTATCGACTCAGTGACTACCGGCAGGACCTCGAGCCGTTCGTTGTCGAGGCGGGCCGTTATCGGTCTGCCAGCGACGCCGTCCGCGCCGGTCTGCGGCTGTTGGAGGAGCAGGAGCTCCAGCTGTCCGCGCTGCGTGCCGCGCTCGTGGCCGGTGAGACCAGTGGCGAAGCGGAGCCCTTCGACTTCGACGCTTTCGTCGCCTCGAAGACCGCGTGAGCGAGTACCGACTTACTCCGGCCGCGCAGCGGGATCTCTCCTCGATCTGGGACTTCACCGAGGATCGCTGGGGCGTGGGACAGGCGGAGAAGTACGTCCGTGAGTTCCAATCCGCGATCGAACGCGTCGCCGAGGACCCGGGTCTTCTGAGGATCCTGACGAACCGAGATCTGGTGAGGCCGCGCAGATCCATCGCAACGCCAAGGGATTCCTCTCCAAGCACATCACCGTCGGGCAGATGATGGACGACGGTGGCGACATCCACCACCTGGTGCCCAAGAACTACTTGGTGAAATCCGGGGTGCGTGATCAGTCGTTGTACAACCAGATCGCCAACTACGCGCTGACGGAGACTCCGGTGAACATCGGGATCAAGGACACTGCTCCCGCCGCGTACCTGGCCCGAGTGGATGAGCAGATCGCCAGCGGCGAGTCGATCCTCGTAGAGATCTCCAGCACCGAGGAGCTTGAGGCCTCCTTCGCCGAGAACGCGGTCCCGCAGTCGCTGCGCACGACGACGGCGGAGACCTACACGGAGTTCCTCCAGCAGCGCCGGGCGTTGATGGCCGAATACATCCGCGACTATTACCAGAGCCTCTGACGCATCCGGCCGATGTCGTGAACCCTGTCACCGGGTTCCCTCTAACTTGGTCCTCGACGAACAACAGTACCGTACGCCGGCACAGGGGGAGACGATGACCGTCCAGGAGCAGGTCGCCGAGATCCAACAGGAGCAGCAGTAGTTCGACGGCGCCGGCGATGGTCGGTTCGCAGTTCAGTCTGGGCTCGACGACGGCCTCCGCCCCTGCCGCTGCGGAGCGCCAGCCCGAGACGGGCCGCGAGTTCTCCGCCGTCGAACGGGAGCTAGTCGTCAAGAACGGCGAGTATCTGGCCTCGATCCTGACGTCGGTCTATGCCCCGGAAATGCGGCAGGCCATCCTGGACGAGGCGCGGAAGCACATGTGAAGCAGTCGAAGGCCGATTCACCCGAGAAATGATGCGGCCCCCTTTTTAAAGTCGGACCGTCTCGCTGAGTAGAATGTGCAGGTCAAGTCCTACACAGCTTGCGCCGGAGCCCTTGATTCCACGAGTCGCCTCGACAACTGGCCGTGAGTCGGGCATCCGCACATCGTGATGAGAGGTCGTTCCCAGCTCGACGGTTCGACGTGGAAGGATTGGCCATGCACGAACGTTGAACGACGAGGGGAGGTGTAGCCGTCCATGCGCCAGAACAGTGAGCGCTGGCACGTCGTCTCCGAGTCGGAGTTCGTGCACGAACGCGAGGGGCTTGGCCACGTCCGTGATCTCCTACCTGACCGGGGCCCGTTCCACGCCTGGAGCAATTTCGAGTTTCGGGATCACCAGGGGCGCTGGGCCGAAGTCGACTTGCTCGTGCTGGGCGAGGGTCGGTTGCACCTCGTCGAGCTGAAGCACTATCAAGGTCCGATATCCGGCAACGCGTACCGCTGGCAGCGTGGTCAGCGGTCCGAGGACTCCCCACTGCTCGTCGCGCGGCGAAAGGCCCAGCGGCTCGCGAGCGTCCTCAAGGACGCGGCTCGCAGGATCGGCATGGACCCCAGCGCAGTGCCGTTCGTGCAGGAGTCGATCTTCCTCCACGCGGACAACACTCAGTGCTTGCTGACGGAGAGCGATAAGACTGATCTGTTCGGGCTCGATGGTTATGAGGACGCCAGCAACCTCCCGAGCATCGCTGATCGGCTTCTCGAGCCTGATCGGCGGCGCCACGATCGGCCGGGGTTGACTGAGGACGCATTTCTTGAGGTCGTCGAGGCTGCTGGTTTCGCCGTCCGTCGGGAGCGCGAGGTCGGCTCGTGGCGGATCATCGGAGCCCCACTGAACGAGGGCGATGGCTGGCAGGACTGGCCCGCCGAGCACCGAGTTGCTCGAGAGCAGCGCGCCAGGATTCGGTTCTTCCTGGTCGCGGACGGTTCCTCCGCGGCCCAGGTGGAGGCGCGGCGGCAGCTGGTCTCCCGGGAGTTCTCCCTCACGTCCCGGCTCCGTCACGACGGAGTCTTGAGTCCTCGTGACCTGGTCGATCACGAGCTCGGTGCCGGGCTCGTGTTCCCCTACGACCCCGATGGTCAGCGACTCGATCTCTGGCTCGCCGATAGGGCCCCTGACCTGTCCCATGCGGACCAGGTCGATCTGGTCCGGCAGCTCGCTGAAGCTTTGCAGTACGCGCACTCCAACGGCATCGTCCATCGGGGCCTGAACCCCATGGCGATCACTGTGCACGGTTCTCAGCGGGACGGTTCTCAGCTGAAGGTGGGCAACTGGCAGGTGGCAGGTGCTGTCGACGACGCCACGAACAGCATTCTGGAGACTCAGGGGACGGCGACGCGTGTCTTCGGCCTGCTCGACCGTGATCGGTCGGACCGAGGGGAGCGGTTCGCCGACTCCTTTGTCGCGCCGGAAGGCCAGTGGTCACCTCACGCGCACCGGGTCAAGCTCGACGTCTTCGCCCTCGGAGCTGTCGCGTATCTTCTGGTGTCGAACCAGGTTCCCGCGACGAGCGCAGTTGACCTCAAAGAGCGGTTGGCTCGTGATGGGGGCCTTGATCTGGCCGCCGACCTACCTGAGGCTCCTGCACCGCTCCGAGAGCTCATCCGCGATGCGACCCGCCCCCAGGTGTCCCAGCGTCTGCGTGACGTCCCGGCGTTCCTCGAAGGCCTCAGCCACGTCGAACGAGCACTCTCGGCTGGTGAGACGAACGTCGATGTGGATCCATTGGATGCCGCGCCGGGCACGTTCCTGGGCGATCGGTTCGAACTGGTGCGACGGCTCGGTTCTGGCTCGACTGCCGTGGGACTGCTCGTCATCGACCACCAGGCGAACGAGGCCCAACGCGTGCTCAAGGTTGCTGTCGACGACGCTGCAGGTCAGCGCATCTATGACGAGGCCGAAGTGTTGTCTGCTCTGCGGGGGAAGAAACACCCACGCCTCGTGCGGTTGGTGGAGAAGTCTCCCCTCGAGGTGGGCGGACGGACCGCGCTGCTCTTGGCGTCTGCCGGGGAGAAGACGCTCGGAGATGAACTGCGGGATCGGCGCCGGCTCTCATTGGACCTGCTCGACCGGTGGGGAACTGACCTCCTGGAAGCTCTTGTCGGGCTCGATGAAGCCGGAGTCGACCACCGAGACATCAAACCGGCCAACCTCGGAGTCCGCGAGCAGCGCAGCGACCGGGCTAAGCATCTTGTATTGTTCGACTTCTCCCTGGCACGTGCCAGTGCGGCCACGGTGAAGGCCGGTACACCGCCCTACCTCGACCCGTTTTTGGGCACCGGCTCTCGGAGCCACTGGGATTCGGCTGCTGAACGGTATGCCGTCGCCGTGACCCTGTTCGAGATGGCGACTGGCAATACTCCGGTGTACGGCGATGGACAGTCGGATCCTGGCTCGATCCGAGAGCCGGCCACCATCGAAGCAGCGGCCTTCGACCCCACGGCGGCTGACGGGCTCGTCGCGTTCTTCACCCGCGCGCTCGACAGGGACGCCAAGCAGCGCTTCGGCACGGCCGCAGAGATGCTCGCGGCGTGGCGCAGTGCGCTGTCGGCCACGACCACCACGACGCCTGACGACGCCGATGAACTCGCTCAGCAGGCCACGCCGGGGACCTCACTGTCGCAGTCCGGGCTGACCCCCCGGGCTCTCTCGGCTCTTGAGCCGTTCCGCCTGGAGACGGTGGGCGACCTGGCGGCGCTCGACACCGGCAAACTCAGCCGATTCTCAGGGATCGTCGATGCAACGAAACGCGAGATCCGCACGCGGGCGAAGCAATGGCGCGAGCGCTTCGGCGACAGTCTGCCGGTGGCCGGTGCGGACGAGGACCAAGAGACAGTTCGCCCGGATGACCCGCTCGTCGCCCCGGTCGCGACGGCGAAGCTCTTGGTCGAGTCTGCCGGGAGCGAGCGGGCAGCTGCGCGGCGAACCGGCGCAGAGGTCCTCCTCGGACTGTCCGGACGTGCCCCGGCTTTCGGCACCCTGGGCGAACTGGCCGGGCCACTCGAACTGGGCGGTTCGCCGCAGGTCTCCCAGTTGCTCGCCGCGATCCGGGACGGGTGGACTGCCAACGCGACCGCCACGTCCATCCTTGATGACATCGCTGATCAAGTGCTCGTGACCTTAGACGGTTTGGACGGAGCCGCTTGGGCCGAGACCGTCGTCAACTCGATGGCACCGGCAGAGGCAGTTGAGCGTGACCGCCGAGTCATTGCTGGCCTGGTTCGTGCCGCCTTGGACAGGACGGACGACAAGGCGAAGGGCGCTGACGAGGAGTCTCCGATCGCACGGCGGCGTCGGCGGTCAGATTCCCGCCTGATCCTTGCCGTGAGACCGTCATTGGCTGCGGTGGCAGGTCCCCTTGGTGAGGTGGCCGACCAGTTGGTGACTGAGGCGCGCGACGTGGGTGACGCGGTCCTATCTCGTGGTCGGGCAGCTGCTGTGCTTCGAGCACATTGGACTGGCGATCTGCTGAACCTCGACGATGTACGTCTCGTCAGGTTGGCTGCACGGATGTCGGACAGCGCGGCCGCTTCGACATCGGGTGAGCTGTACTCACGCGAGATGCCATCTGCCGACGCCGTCAGGTTGGCGCTGGGCGCCACCATCCCCTCTCAGGAGTTCACCGTCGCGGATGTACACAAGATTGTGCAGGTGCGATTCCCCGGTGTCGCCGATCTGCCACGACGCCCGGACCTTGATGACGTCCTGCGTCAGGCGGGCACCGGACTCGAGTGGACGGGCAACGGTTATGCGGTTCCCTCCAGCCACTCGGACACCACATTCGTGACGAAAACCCATCACACCACGATTCCTGTGGGACGGGCCGACGGAAAACAGCCAGAACGTCTTGTTCGAGAATTGCGAGAGAGCGTCGGCGCACGCTCGTTCCTGGCGATCGGTATCCCAGCGCGGCAGGTCGAACGGACAACATCAGATCTGCTGTCGACGTACGGCGGTGTCCAGGTCAACGTCACCGACCTCCTTTTGGGAGGATTGCGGTCCCAAGCTGAAGAGAAATCAGTCCCGTGGGACGCCGTGTTGGCAGCAGACGCCGCTGAGTCAGGCACGCGTGCCGCTGACGGACTCGCTGCATTGGTGCGTCAGTCGATCTCGACGATCGAGACTGCAATCGCCGAAGCGATGGAGTCTGCCTCCGAGGCCACGCAGCCGGTGGTGGTGACCGACGCGGCGCCCCTGGCGCGCTACGGGCACCTCAGGGTGATCGCCCGGCTCGCGGACGTCGCTCAGCACCGGTCGAACGCCGTGTGGCTGATCGTGCCCCAGGGGCCGGAACCTGGGGCCCATCTTGACGGCACCCCCATCCCTCTGTCCTATTCCTCCCAGTTCCTGAACCTCGACAATCGCGTCGCCGTTCCGGCGGCCGCCGAAGGAGAAACGCAGTGAGCGCACGCGACACGTTGACCGCTGAGCTGCGAGCCGAAGTGCTCCACCTCGAAGATGACCTGCGCGCGCGGGTCACTTCCCAGCCTGAGGTGGAGGCGGCCTGGCGCGACGAGTACGAGGCCTCTCGTGCCTCTGAACGGACATCGGCGACGTGGGAAGCCTGGGTCGATGAACGGGTGACTCTCGCCGCTGTGGCGTGGGCCCTCACCACAGTCTTCGTTCGGTTCTGTGAGGACAACGACCTCGTCAAACCGGTGTGGATCACTCATTCGGGAGCGCGACACGCAGAGGCTCTCGATGCCCAGCAGCACTTCCTTCGTGAAGCCGCGCGGACGAACCCGGATATCACCGACCGGGAGTGGCTTCTCGAGGCAGTGGGGTACCTGCGTCAGTTGCAGGCGACAGCTGGTCTGGTGGATGGGAACTCACCTATGTGGCTGGTGCAACCCTCCGGCGATGCGGCAACCAGACTCCTCAACTTCTGGCGGGAGCGCGACGACGACGGCGTTCTGCTCCGGGATATGACGGATGCTGACCTGGACACCCGGTTCCTCGGGGACCTATATCAGGAGATCTCTGAGGATGCTCAGAAGCGGTTTGCGCTGCTTCAGACCCCAGTCTTCGTTGAAGAGTTCATCCTCGATCGCGCTCTTGAACCTGCGCTCAACGAGCGTCCGCTCGAGGGCTTCAGAGCGATCGATCCGACGTGTGGCTCCGGACATTTTCTGCTCGGCATTTTCCATCGTTTGTTGGACCGGTGGCACCGCAAGGCCCCCAATATGGACGAACGTGAACGTGTACAGACGGCGCTCGACGCGGTGCATGGTGTCGATATCAATCCGTTCGCTGTGTCGATTGCTCGGTTCCGGCTGACGGTGGCCGCGCTCCAAGCCTGCGGCATGATGAGTCTCGAAGAAGCGCCAGCGTTCAAGTACCACTTGGCAGCAGGCGACTCGCTCCTGCACGGTCTTGCTCAGGAGGAGCTCGACTTCGGGGCTGAGATGGCATCCGACCGGGTGGCCGCCAACTTCGCCTACGCCACCGAGAACTTGACTGAACTCAAACGGATCCTTCGTAACGGGCAGTATGACTGTGTGGTCGGCAACCCTCCGTACATCGCGGTTAAGGATGCCTCGCTGAATGCTCTATACCGACGTCGCTACCCTGTGGCCTGTAAGGGGCAATACCATCTCTCTTCTCCATTTACGGTCAGATTCTTCGAGCTCGGCCATCCCTCTGGCCGGACTGGTCTGATCAGTGATGACGCTTTTATGAAGCGAGAGTTTGGTGTACCTCTCATTGAGAAGTTCCTTGCGTCCAAGGACTTGGAGCTAGTTGCAAACACATCGGGTGCATATTTGCCCGGCCATGGGACCCCAACGGTGATTCTGGTAGGACGAAATAGAGCTCCCAGGGCAGGTAGCGTTCGTGCTGTACTTGGGGTGCGGGGCGAACCCGGTGTGCCAGATGATCCGTCACGCGGACTCGTATGGACGGAGATGTTGCAGAATGTCGACGACCCCACATGGGAAGGCGAGTTTGTTGCGGTTCGAGACGTTGCCCGCTCGACTCTAGCTGTGCATCCCTGGCAGTTGAAGGGCGGCAGTGCAGCTGAGGCAAAAATGGCGCTCGAGGCAAGTTCGCAGCCCCTTTCAAGCCTTCTTGTTTTTCCGCCGGGCCTGGCCATCCGAGCTGGATCTGATGATGCCTATACCGACCCTGGCCCGTTGGTGCGGCGGGAGGTTGGCTCATACCTTCGCCCGTTTGTGGTGGGGGCAGGGGTGCGAGATTGGGGGGTTTTCGTCGGGCAAAGGGTGTTGTATCCGTACGCCTCGGAAGGGCCTGCAGATGCCAAGCTTGAGGGCGCCCTCTGGCCTCTGCGGACAACCCTGGCGGCACGCAAGACCTTCCAGGGTTCTATGGCGGATAGCGCACTACATTGGACCGAATACCAACAGCACACAAAATCGGCATATGACACTCCAGAATCATTGGTGATTGCGAATATATCTACGCATTTGGAGTGTGCATTTCACGAACAGCCGGGGGTGTTCAAGGAAACGGTTATTGTCTTGAAGTTGAGGGAGGGTAGTCCTGACGCTGGCGTTCAAGCTGTACTGAACTCAGCGGCCGCAAATTTCTGGCTGAAGCAGGTCTGCTACCCCAAGGGAGGGGACAAAAAGGGTGGAAAGGGGGCTCGCGTGACAGGGGAGGCATGGGAGGAACGCTACTCGTTCAATGGCACTAACATCGCGGAGATTCCCATGCCAGTGTACTTGCCGTCAGTCTCCGGCGAACGCCTTCGATCGCTTGCATCAGAAGCTGCGGCGACTACACCGCAGTCGATCGTCGAAGGCGAGACAGCGCCTACCGCCGACGAACTTTCTGATGCCTCAGTCAAATACGCTGGACTGCGAGCCGAGATGATCTCCCGGCAGGAGGAGCTGGACTGGGAAGTTTATCGTCTGTACGGGATCGTTGATGAGGATTTGACCTACTCCGGCGATGATTTGCCTGGCCTTGGGAAGGGGCAACGAGCATTCGAGATGGTTTTGGCGCGAAGAATGCGAGATGGCGCAGAGACTTCTTGGTTTAGTCGCCACGGTTCGACGCCAATCACTGAAATTCCAGAACATTGGCCAAAAGCTTACCGTGAACTAGTCCAGAAGCGGATAAGCCTTATTGAGTCAAGCAAGTTCATTAATCTGTTGGAACGGCCAGAGTACAAACGTAGGTGGGTGACCGATCCATGGGAGCAAAAGGAGCGCTCACTGCGGGATTGGTTGCTTGATCGGCTGGAGCACCGGGCGTTTTGGTTCGACTCCCATGGCCGACCGGCTCCGCAGAGCGTCGCCACGCTGGCCGATGAGGTGTCTCGTGACGCGGACATGGTGGCAGTTCTCGCTCTGTGGGAGGGCCGGCCTGACGTGCCCGTCGTGAAGAGTCTGGAGTCTCTGCTCGCTAACGAGGCTGTGCCGTACCTGGCGGCCTACCGCTACAAGGAGCCCGGACTGCGGAAGCACGCCGATTGGGAGTCCACGTGGGAACTCCAGCGCCGCGAGGATGCCGGTACGTACAAACCAGCGCGCAAGGAGCTGGGTGGCGACGGGCCGATCCCGGTGCCGCCGAAGTACAAGAGCAGTGACTTCCGCAAGCCTGAGTACTGGGCGCATCGCGGCAAGCTCGACGTGCCCAAGGAGCGTTTCATCCTCTATCCCGACGCTGGTCGCGAGACCGATCCGACCCCGATGCTGGGCTGGGCGGGTTGGGACCACGCTGAGCGAGCCCTGGCGATCGCAATGTTGATCCAGCAGCGGGAGTCCGACGGTTGGGAAGACGAGCGTCTGGTGCCCCTCGTCGCTGGGCTGGCCGAGGTGTTGCCGTGGGTGCAGCAGTGGCACGACGAGCCGGATGATCGGTTCGGCGGCGCTAATCTGGCCGAGTTCATGGCCGAGCAGCTCGAGGAGCGGATGACGCAGGTAGAGGCGACAGCCGACCAGTTGAAAGCATGGCGACCGGCACCGGCGAAGAAGGGACGGAAGGCGAAGGCATGAGCAATTCCTCGAAGAAGACGCTGCTCCGAGATGTCATCAGCATCCCTGAGCGTGCCGGGGCCGACGACTACGTCCTCCGACTCACTGAGGGCGTCGGGGAAGGGCGTCTCGACACCACCATTGAGGACTACGTCGTCACGGATGCGCTCACTGAGGCATTCGACCAAGCACTGGATCTGGTGGCCACCTCGCTGAAAGATGGCACCAGTCGGGCGTCGTTCCTCTCCGGGTCATTTGGCTCCGGTAAGTCGCACTTCATGGCGGTGCTCTACGCACTCCTGGGTCACAATCCCACTGCTCGTGCCAAGCCCGAGCTCGCTCCAGTCGTCCAGCGGTACGATGGCGAGCTTCAAGGCAAGAAGGTCCTGCGACTGGCATTCCACTTCCTCGACTCCGACAGCATCGAACAGGCCATCTTCTCTGGATACGTGAACCAGGTCGCCGAGCTGCACCCGGAAGCGCCCCTCCCTGCAGTGCACCAGAGCGACCAACTTCTTGATGATGCTGATGGTTGGCGAGCGAAGATGGGAGACGACGCCTTCCTTGCGGGACTCAACAAGTCCGACGTCGCCGGTGGTGAAGATGACGTCTGGGGCAAGGTGCTGCAAGAGGGCACCTGGACGTCCGAGTCCTACGATCGCGCCCGTACCGCGGCCCCGGACTCTGAGGATCGGCAGCGACTGGTCTCGGCCCTGGTCAACACCTATTTCAAGGCCTTCACCCGCGGCGCGGAGTTCGTCAGCCTGGACGAGGGGCTGGCCGTCATCAGCAATCATGCAAAGTCGCTCGGCTACGACGCGATCGTGATGTTCCTCGACGAGCTCGTGCTGTGGCTGGCGTTCCGGGTTCGGGACGCCGAGTTCTTCGGGCGTGAAGCGCAGAAGCTCACCAAGTTCGTCGAGTCCGGTGCTGGCCAGCTGGACATTCCTCTCATCACCTTCGTCGCTCGCCAGCTGGACCTGCGCAAGTACTTCGTCGAATCGGGTGGAGGTACAGGCTCCCATCAGGAGGCGCTCGATTCGGCGTTCCAGCACCAGGAAGGTCGCTTCCGCACCATCGTGCTTGGGGACGACAACCTGCCGTATGTCGCTGAGAAGCGCCTGCTGAAGCCGGTCTCCGGGGAGGCTCGCCGAACCATCGATGATGCGTTCAACGGGCTCGACCGTCGTGAATACCTGTGGGATGTGCTGCTGGACGGCATCAACAACGATGAGGGGACCAAGGGCGCCGACCGGCAGGCGTTCCGGCGGACGTACCCATTCTCCCCGGCTTTGGTCTCGACTCTCCGGACGCTCGCCTCGGCGATGCAGCGTGACCGCACGGCCCTGAAGGTGATGCAGCAACTGCTGGTCGATCAGCGCGACCACCTCACCGTCGATGACGTGATCCCCGTCGGTGACGTATTCGACCTGGTCGTCAACGGCAATCAGGCCATCACTGAAGACATGCGAGGGCGCTTCCGCAATGCCCTGAAGCTGTACGAGGAGAAGCTCCGCCCCCTGCTGCTGCGCGAGCACCGGTTCGACGACGCGGACGTCGAGGGCCTCGCTCCCGACCACGTCTTCCACGCTGATGACCGCCTGGTGAAGACTCTGGTGCTGTCCGCGATCGCACCTGAGGTGCCGGCACTGCGGGAGCTCACACCAGGACGGCTGGCTTCGCTGAACCATGGTTCGATCGTCAGCCCCCTGCCGGGCCAAGAAGCGACCACGGTGCTGTCCAAACTGAAGAAGTGGAACGGCGAGGTCCCGGAGATCCATATCTCCGGTGACAGTCGGAACCCGACGGTCCGACTCCGGATCTCCGAGGTCGACTACGAGTCCGTGGTCGAGAAGGCCAAAGGCGAAGATAACGAGGGGCGTCGTCGTGAAGTTCTCAAGAACATCGTCTGGGAGGAGTTCGGGCTCGAACAGATCGACGGTGATGTCACCGGTATCAGCAGGCAGAACCGGATCTGGCGAGGCTCTCGGCGTGAAGTGGAGGTGATATTCGCGAATATCCGCGATCGCACATGGCTGGCCGATGAGATGTTCGAAGCTGGGTCCGACACGTGGCGGTTTATCATCGACTACCCCTTCGACGAACACGGGCACGGCGTCCGGGAGGACGACCAGCGGCTTGACGACCTGCGGAACAAGGGACTCGACACGCGCACCGTGGCCTGGGTGCCGCACTTCTTGTCGGACAAGCGCCAGCGCGAGCTCGGTCGACTGGCTGTCCTCGACTGGTTGCTCGGTGGGTCAGGGGATCGTTGGACCTCCATGTCCAGCGACCTCGCACCGGCAGACCGAAGTCAAGCGAAGATCATTCTTGAGAACCAGCGTGATGCACTCCGAGAGAGGATGCGCGGCGCCGTCCAGGAAGCATACGGCGCCGCTCGTGCGACGACCGGCAATCTGGACGTCGACGAGGCCCATGAGCGCGTGTTGATCTCGCTTACCCACGAGTTCACCCCGCAGGCCCCGGTCGGGCACGACTTGGAGGCAGCATTCACGAACCTGGTCGACCAGGTCTTCTCCGCGGCATTTCCCGGGCACCCCAAGTTCGAACCCGAGGATGCCGAAGTCAAACCCCGCGAGCTCAACGCTGTACTGGACGCGGTCAATGAGGCGCAGCAGGACCCCGACGGTCGTGTCTTTGTGGAGTCGGCGCGGCGAGACTCCGTACGTCGTATCGCCAACGAGCTCGGTGTCGGGCATATGGGGGAGACGCACTTCCTCTTCGGCGCCGACCGGTTCCCGTGGCAGATGACGTTCGCCAAGGCGATGGGAGCTGCTGAGCTGGAGCAGACTGACGTGATCGACGTCGCCACTCTCCGTCGTTGGATCCGCGAGACCACACCTGCCCCCGGGCTCCGTACTGAGGTCGCCGATCTGGTCATCTGCGCGTGGGCGATCCTCCAGGGGCGTGCCTGGTATCGCTACGGCTCGGCGCTTGAGGCGGCCCCGAAGCCCGGCAGTCTCACCAAGGAGATGGAGCTTCGGCCCGAAGCCCTGCCGGACGCGGCGGCTTGGCGGTCGGCGGTCGATCGCGCAGGGGCCATGTTCGGCATCAACGCGAACACCTACCTGACGGGCAGCGCGGTGTCCGAGCTCGCCACGCAGATCCGGAAACGTATTGCCGAGCTGTCCGCAGATTCCCGAGGACTGGTCGATGCGCTGTCGGAGGCTTATCAGCGACTCGGCCTGCCGTTGGACGGCACGGCGGGTGGTCGTCTGGCGACTGCGCGATCGACTGCTGAGCTGTTCGCAGACTTGCAGGCGAAGACCGACAACGTCAGCTTGATCGAAACGCTGGGTCGTGCCGAGCTGACGGCGACGGATCAGGCTGCGGGGCGTTCCGCGTCGAAGTCGGGGACTGTGGCCCGCCAGCTGCACGATTTCGGGTGGTCACGTCTGTCGCCCTTGCTCGATGCTGAGGGATATCACAGCGACCGGGGCCGGTCGGCGAAAGAGGCGCTGGATCGACTGCGGAACTCTCTGACGGCGGACGAGCTGGCGCAGCCGCTCACCAATGCGCTGAAGCGTGCCGAAGACGATGCGTTCGCATGGCTCGAAGAGGGCCAGAAGGCCGTGGAACAGGAGCCCGCCACCCCGTCTGGACCGGCTTCGTCGGAGGCTGCGGGGGCCGCAACGAACGGACGGCGCACTGTGACCTCAGCGGATGATCTCCACCGTGTTCGAGAAGAGCTCGACAATTTCCTGGAAGAACATGGCGGTGCTCGCGTGGTCGTCGAATGGAGGGTCGAACCGTGACTGTCGACGCGTCAGTGCGCCTCCCGGAAGCCACGCTGCCCATCGTTCGTCAGCTCCTCGAATCGGCCTCGAAGAAGGGGCGCCGCGAGGGAGTTCTTGGCATCCGCGCGTCCACGATGTGGTCCGGCGCGACTGAGTTCTCCCACCATGGGTCCGATGTCATCGTCGCGCCCTGCCGCTCGGCGTTGGCAGTGCGGGAAGCACTCCAGGACCGACGCAGCGGATTATGGTTGGTCATCCTTACCGACCGGGACGAGGCGGATCTCGGCACCGGGATTCTCACCCATTTCCAAGGCCAAACGTTGCGCAACCCGGACCCATGGGCGGCCGTTCGCGAGCAGTTCGCAGCCTCAGTCGGCGTAGACAGGCAGTTGAGCTCGCATCCGCGGGCTCGCGAGCTGGCGACAGGATTTCTGGCAGCTCGTGGGGACAAACCATGGTACCCGGCTCGCGCCGGCTTCCTCACGTACGATCACGCGTTCGCCTCTGTGGCGATGCGCTGGTTTGACCTCGGTCGAGAGCTGCCGAACCCCGGCATCGACGATGTCCTGAGATGGGCGATTCGTGCTGACCGGAGCAGTCGCATTCGGGAATTGCGGAAGCAGGTCGGCGACGCGCTTGCCGACGCGGCCCTCGATTGGTTGGCCCGGCGCTGCGGACGTGCACAACCGCTCGTCTCCACGCTGCTTGCCAGCGACCGGCTGGCTGATCTCGTCCCGCTCGGGCTCGCGAGTCGCGCGGTGCTGGCGTGCCCGGGAGGATCGGAACCGTGGGTTCTGCTGCGGGTCCAGCAGCTGCAGGTCGAGGAGGTCACGCCGGCACAGGTAAACACCCTCGTCGATGCCGCCGAGCAGGTCACTCGCGAACTCCTGATGAGCAGCAACGATGAGTCTCAGCGTGATGTGGGCCGGGTGCTCACACGTGCGGATGCTCTCATCGCAGAGCTCCGAGCAGATGCTGGCGTTCAGGATTCCTCGGTTCTGCGTCGGAGCCTTACAGCACGCCTGGGGACGCTCGGAGACGCCCTGCACCAGGCGACGCAGTTCTCCACGCAGAATGTCGCACAGGTAGATGCTCCCTTGGCCGACCGGTCCCAACTAGACAATGTGGAGCGTGCATTGGCCGACGTTGAGTCTCATGTTCTCGCCCACCACCGAGACGAGCGTCGCGTCTCACGGGCCAAAGACGGTGTGCGTCTCACTCGTTGGCTCGCGGCCGACCTCACGTCTGGCGAGGACACTCGGAGCGGCTCCTTCGCTGATCACATGCGGAGGCATCGGGATGACGATGCGTGGGTCGATCGAGCGTACGGCGACGCGTGGCGGGGCGTCGGCGATGAAGCTCTGTCAAAGGGGCTCGAGACCGTCCTGGCGGCCGTGCGCCTGCGACGGGACGCTCATGATCGCTGTTTCGCAAAGGAACTCGCTGTCGCTGCGCAGTCTCGGGATGCCTTGCCCGACGATGTCATTCCTCTCGAGGACGTGATCGCTCGGACAGTCGTTCCGCTGGCTCGAGAGCCTCGTCCGGTGCTGATGATCGTTGCCGATGGGATGAGTGCGGCGGTGGGTTCCGAGATCCTGGATGACATCGAGCACCGCCACGACTCCTGGTTAGAATGTGTTCCGTCGGGAGCCGAGAGGCGAAGCGTCGGCGTCTCCGCCCTGCCGTCGTTGACTGAAGTGTCCCGCTGCAGCTTGCTGTCCGGCACGCTGGCGACGGGACAGCAGAATGCTGAGCGCAAGGGCTTCTCCGCCCTCATGAAAGCTCACGGCCTTACCGGGGGTCTCTTCCATAAACTGAGCCTAGAGACGTCCGGTGCTGGGACGGAGCTTGCGCCGGACGTTCAGACTGCCATCGATGACACTGAGGACACTCAGGTCGTGGCCTGCGTGCTCAACACCATCGATGATGCGCTGGATCGTTCCGATCCAGGGATGGACTGGACGGCCGATGCTGTGTCACACCTGCGCCCGTTGCTGGACCGCGCTCGACGAGCAGGGCGGACCGTCGTCATGACGTCCGATCACGGGCACGTCATCGAGCGTCGTGACGGCCACCAGAAGTCTGTCTCAGCGACATCCAGCAACCGGTCGCGGCCTGCCTCGGATGGCGGAGGGGTCACGGACGACGAGATTCGGGTGGTCGGCCCGCGGGTGCTGCTGCACGATGGTGACGCTGTGCTCGCCGTCGACGAGCGTCTGCGGTACGGGTCGTTGAAGGCTGGCTATCATGGCGGTGCCGCACCGGCTGAAGTGGTCGTGCCGATCCATGTGCTAGTCACAGGGGAACCGCCGAAGGGCTGGGATCTCGCGACGCCACAGGAACCGGACTGGTGGCGCAATCCGCTTGCCTCGGAAACGACAGGACCGGCGACACTGAGACGACTGGTCCTTCCGCCCTCCGAGAGCCCCACGCTGTTTGACGAAGTCGAGCCGGAACCCAATCCCAGGGTTCAGGATATGGCCGCTGACGTGGTTCGTTCACCGACGTACGCAGCTCAACGTGAACGAGCATCCCGTATCAGTCTGTCGGACGAGAAGATCACTGCGCTCCTGCGTTCGCTCATTGCGGCTCCTGGCCATCGTGCCGATCCCGCCTCCGCGGCATCGGCCCTCGGAGTTGCTAAGGTTCAGCTCGCTGGGGCCCTGCCGATGGTCCAACGTCTGCTGAATGTCGAGCAGTACCCGGTTCTGGACCGCGCTCCTGATGGGGAGACTGTGGTCCTGGATCTCGAACTATTGAAGGAGCAGTTCGGAGTGGGCCGATGAACAGAGTGACGCACTCCGTCAGCGCCCGACGACGCCGCAAAGTCATTGATGCGTTGCGCTGGGATCCGTGCCGCATAACGGTCTGGCGATCCACGCCGACTTCCAGCGCGGCATCGTCGATGCCCGGATGGTCTCTCACGAGGCTCTGATGGCCGCCGGCTCGATGGCGGAGGCCAAGGTCAACGGGAAGGCGCTCGTAGGGCGAGGACTCCGTCGTGAAGGATGGCGACGTGGTCAGCTTGAAAAATGACGTGCGAGTGGGCTCTGAAGTAGTTGAACACCTCTCGTCTATATCAATCTTTCATGCAGTATTTGTGGCGAAGTGTTCGCTCGCCGGAGATGGACCTGTTTAACTTTTGGTGAATAGCTGTTTAGGGGGCATTTAATGAGTGAGTCTGATTCTACGAAAAATCACGATGACTCACCCGCTTGGGAGTCGTGTGTGGGCTTATGCGTAATTCCTCCCCTGGGTGCGGTTGGTGGTACGTTCGTTGCCAGTAGCCTGTTCAGCGACTCCGGCGGCGTGTTGACTTGGGTGCTAGGGATCGGCGGCGCCCTTGTCGCATTGGTGACTGGCGCGCTCGTGCTTCCAAAGTTGAGAGCTGCTGGAAAGAGCGATGATGAGGCTCCAGCAGGTGGAGCTACAGGGCATGACAGCTCGACCCCGGGTCGAGTTCCCAGCGGGGCCGAACCGGTAAACTCTGCGTCCCCGGAAAGCAGTGAGAGGGTCTCACGAGATGGAACTGAGGAAACGCGTGGGCCATCCACTCTGGAGGAGCGTGTCCCTGGTGCTGCAAGCGAGGCGGAGCAGGTAGGCAAGAGTAGCACTCCTCTTAGGTTCTTCCTGGACGAGGAAAGTTCGCCGATGTCTCTCAGCGTCATGTATGACACCAATGGGCCCGACGAGCTGGGGGTAGCGCTCGGCACTTTTGAGTCCCGCGACGACGCGATGTCCGCAGTGGAGCAGGTGCGTCAGTCGCTGGAAGGTGAGACATGGCGCGGGGAGAGCGTTGCTCATGCGATGCTGACGGTTCAACCATTCGCGCTAGGATTGCCGGGAAATCACGGCCTACCCGGGTCGAGTTCTGGAACGGCGCAGCCGCATTCCGCCGATCCTATGCAACCCACTCAGGCGGAACCTAAGGAGAATGCTGGTCGCGAACCGGAAGACGGTGTCGTAGCCCAGGTCCTGGACTCGGCGATGTTCACGGAGCAACGTCGGCGTGCCCGACGGGCGTCCCTTTCGGACCAGCAGATTGGTTCTTTGTTGCGCCGACTGATGTCTGCACCTGGACACCGGATCTACCAGTCCGACGCAGCAGAGGCACTAGAAGTGCCCGTGTTCCAGCTGTCAGGTGCACTTCCTGTGGCGCAGCGGCTCCTGAACGTGGACCAGTATCCCGTGCTGTACCGTGATCCGGACAGCATCGAGATTGTTCTTGACCTCGATTTGCTCCAGGAGCAGTTCGGAGTGACCACGTGAGTGGAGTTGTTAGCATTCGCCGGCGGCGCGAAGTAATTGATGCACTGCGCCGTGGGACGGTGCCGCATAATGGTCTGGATTTGCTGGCTGTCGGCCTGTCGCGGTTCGAGGCAGCGCTGGATGCCGAGTTGGGGACTGCTCGAAGCGGTGGAGCATCCTTCAAAGCTGTTCGAGGTGAGTACGGGTCCGGGAAGACCTTCTTCTCTCGGTGGTTGGGTGAGCGAGCAAAAAAGTCCGGGATGGCAGTTGCTGAAGTACAGATCTCCGAAACCGAGACGCCTCTTCATAAGCTGGAGACGGTATATCGCCGCGTTTGCGAGTCGATGGAAACTGCTGAGTTTCCACCTTCTGCGTTCCGACCTATTCTCGATGCGTGGCTCTTTGCGCTTGAGTCGGAGGGCGAATCCGTCGACGCCGTCGTCGAGAAGCGGTTGGCTGAAGTTTCCAGGACGACTCCCGCGTTCTCTACTGCTCTCCGGGGATATCGCGATGCCCTGCTGAGAGGAGATGAGGCGACTGCAGAAGGGTTGGTCGCGTGGCTGGGCGGGCAGCCGCACGTTGCTGCCGCTATCCGTCGTGAAGCTGGTGTGCGTGGCGACCTCGACCATTTCGGCGCCTTCGGGTTTCTGCAGGGACTCCTGACCGTCCTCCGCGACTCCGACCATCCTGGTCTCGTGCTGATTCTGGATGAAGTGGAGACGCTCCAGCGGGTTCGAACCGATGTCCGAGAGAAGGCACTCAACGCTCTGCGGCAGCTTATCGATGAGATTGACAGTGGGCGTTTCCCTGGCCTTTACCTATTGATCACTGGCACGCCAGCGTTTTTCGACGGCGCCCAGGGCCTGCAGCGTCTTCCTCCGCTCGCGCAGCGCCTTGCCACGGACTTCACCACGGAAGAACGGTTCGACAATCCCCGTGCCGTTCAGCTCCGCCTACCGGGGTTTTCTCAGTCGCTCCTGCAAGACGTCGGCCAGGCCGTGCGGGATTTGTACGCCTCAGGAACTGAGTCAGCGGAGCGGATCCGGACGACGGTGGACGATGCGTATATCGCCGATCTGGCCGCCGCCGTCGCCGGATCGCTCGGCGGGAAAGTCGGGGTCGCCCCGCGGCTGTTTCTGAAGAAGCTCGTCGGAGACATCCTCGATCGTGTGGACCAGTTCGAAGAATTCGACCCGCGCCGGCACTACAAGCTCACGGTCGGCAACTCGGAGCTCAACGACGTCGAGCAGAATGCTGCCGCGACGAGTGTGGATGACATCGAACTGTGAGCGCTGCTGACCTTCACCCCGTTCTGCTCCACCACGTGGTCAACACGTTGGAGTGGCCAGGGTTGCGCCCGCTACAGGAGGAGGCCGTCACTCCAATTCTTCGGGGCGACGATGCACTCCTGCTTGCGCCGACGGCAGGAGGCAAGACCGAAGCAGCGAGTTTCCCCCTGCTGACACGGGCCGCGAATGAACGGTGGCAGGGGATGTCGGTGCTGTATGTGTGCCCGTTGCGGGCGCTGCTGAATGATCTGGAGCCACGTCTGGACAAGTACTCCGGTTGGTTGGGGCGTCGAGCTCAGCTCTGGCACGGCGATACGACCCAGGGCCAGCGTAGGAAGATGCTGATAGACCCGCCGGAGATGCTCCTGACCACTCCCGAATCACTCGAGGCGATGTTGGTCTCGACCAAGGTCGATCCTCGGGAGCACTTTGCGAATGTGCGTGCGATCGTCGTCGACGAAGTTCACTCGTTCGCCGGCGATGATCGAGGATGGCATCTGTTGGCCGTTCTCGAACGCTTGGAGAAACTGGCGGGTCACCCGATCCAGCGCATCGGGCTGTCGGCGACTGTCGGAAACCCCGACGAGCTGTTGACCTGGCTTCAAGGCTCAGAAGCTGACTCTCGGCCGGCTTCTGTGGTCTCGCCCGACGTGGCTCCGGCAGGTGGCAGTTCTGCCGGGGACGTGACGTTGGACCACGTCGGGTCTCTCAGCAATGCTGCGAAGGTCATCTCGTTGTTGCACGTTGGGGAGAAGCGACTGGTCTTCTGTGAGTCGCGTCGCGAAGTTGAGGAACTCGCGAGGAATCTGCGAGAGCGCGATGTCACTATTTTCGTCTCCCACTCGTCGTTGTCGTTCGATGAACGTCGACGGACCGAGCAAGCTTTCGCGGAGGCACGTGACTGTGTGATCGTCTCCACCTCGACGCTTGAACTCGGCGTCGATGTCGGTGATTTGGACCGGGTAATTCAAATCAATGCCCCAGGAGCTGTCGCTTCTTTCCTGCAGCGCATGGGACGGACCGGCCGCCGGTCCGGCACAGCGCGCAATGCTCTCTTCCTGACCACTACGGATGATGGGTTGCTGCAGGCCGCCGGACTGCTGCGTCTGTGGTCGCGAGGATACGTCGAGCCGATCTCCGCCCCGCCGAGTCCTCGGCACATTGCGGCGCAGCAGGTGCTGGCGCTTTGTCTTCAGGAGGGGCGCGTCGGAAAGCACGTCTGGTCGGACTGGTGGAGGGGCCTGTCGATCTTCGGAGACCAGGCCCCAGAGATCGTCGACTCACTTGTGGAGTCGTTGTACCTGGAGTCCGACGGTCAGATGCTCTTCATCGGTCCGGAAACGGAGGAGCGCTTCGGCCGCCGCAACTTCATGGACCTGGTATCAGTCTTCACCGCGAACCCCGAGTTCACCGTCATCGAGGGGCGTCAGGAGCTTGGTGCTGTCGATCCACTGGTACTGACGCGCAAGGTTGAGGGACCCCGGTTCATCGTCCTCGCTGCGCGTTCGTGGGAGGTGACTCACATCGATTGGAAGCGACGGAGGTGCTTCGTCGAGCCGTCCGACGTTCCCGTCAAGATGCGATGGGTCGGTGAAGCGGCCCCACTGAGCTATTCACTGACACGCGCCGAGCGTGAGATCCTGCTCGGTGAAGACCCGGACGTCACGATTTCCAAGCGTGCGGATTCGAAGCTTGCGGAGATCCGTGACGTACACGCAGCCGAAGTCGCGGCACACGGGTCGGTGATACTGCGTGCTGGGGGAGAGACACACTGGTACACATGGGCTGGTGCTCGTGCCAACGCCACTTTGATAGCCGGACTCCCGGGCATCGCCGATGAGACTCAACGGCCGGAAAACTCCCGCATCCGGCTCCTCGGTCCCGAGGTGGTTAAGAAGCTCTCTGATGCACTCGACTCGTCCGATTGGTCCGCAGTCCTTCCCGCTGTATCGCCGGGGGCACTGGATGGTCTGAAGTTCTCCGAGGTGCTGCCCCGGGACCTGGCGACTTCGACGGTAGCAGACAGGCTCGCCGATCGCCCCGGCGCAAGGGCCGTGGCTTCTGAACCACGAGTCCAGGTGATCGGGCACGAGTAGGCAGTATGTGATGGGTCGAACTTCCCATGCTGATAGCGTGAATCAGGTGAATGACGTCACGCACGAACTCAGAGACTTCGTCTCCGAACGCGACTGGAGCCAATTCCATTCTCCGGAGAACTTGGCGAAGAGCATCTCCATCGAATCTGGCGAGCTGCTCGAGTGCTTCCAATGGTCGGGCCCCGACTACTCATCTGCCGAAGTCCGAGACGAGCTTGCTGATGTGCTGACCTATTGCCTGCTGCTCGCCGACCGTCTCGGCCTGGATCCGAAAGAGATCGTGCGGCAGAAGCTGCAGCGGACCAGAGAGAAGTATCCGACCGAAAAGGCACGTGGGCGGAGCACCAAATATGACCGCCTTTGAGATTCGCAAGTTCTCCATGCGGGAACAGCTCCCGGAGAACGACGACGCCCGACTCAAGAACTGGCCAGTCGTCTACGCGCTGAACGGTGGAAAGAAGATCTACGTCGGTGAGACTCTCAGCGCGACGAGCCGCATCCGCCAGCATCAAGCATCTGAGAGCAAGCGCGACATGCAACTGGTGCGGCTCCTGCTGCACGAGCACTTCAACAAGTCGGCGGCTCTCGACCTCGAGTCTCATCTGATCCGATGGCTAGCCGGCGACGGCAAGTATGAGGTCATCAACCGGAACCATGGCATCGTCGATGCGGACTATCACGACCGCGAGACGTATCGAGACGCGTTCCCCGAGATCTTCGAAGCACTCCGCGAGGCGGAGATCTTCGAGCGAAGCATCCCGGAGATCGAGAACTCGGACCTCTTCAAGCTGTCTCCTTTCAAGACGCTGACGCCCGAGCAGGCGCTCGCTGTCGAGGACCTGCTACGGGCCTTGCGCTCGTCTTTGGAGTCAGGCGCTGAGCCACGTTCATTGGTCATCCAAGGAGACCCTGGCACTGGCAAGACGGTGGTCGCTGTCTACCTGATGAAGCTGTTGAGCGACATTGCGACCGTCACCGATGAGGAGATCGCGGAAGACCTCGAAGGGGACAGCCGGTTCTCCGAGTTCTTCACCCCGGAGTTCCGGGAGGCGCTGCAAGACTTCACCATCGGTCTGGTTGTGCCGCAGCAGGCCCTCCGGAAGTCCATCCAAGCTGTCTTCACGAGAACGCCTCAGCTGTCGAAGGACATGGTTCTCGCACCCTTCTCCTTGGGTAAGAGCGACCAGCATTACTCCCTCCTCATCGTCGACGAGACGCATCGGCTCAATCAGCGCGCCAACCAGTCGTCAGGCCTCCGGAACCGCGACTTCGGAGAAATCAACGAGAAGCTCTTCGGGAACGACTCGCCTCTCTACACGCAGCTCGACTGGGTTCGGCAGAAAAGTGACCACCAGGTCCTTCTCCTGGATGCGGAACAGACTGTGCGCCCCGCTGACCTCTCCCGCGAGACGATCGATGGGCTCGTGAACGAGGCGACGACAGGCGGGAAGCACGTCACGCTGGCATCCCAGCTTCGGCTCAACGCCGGCGACGAGTACATGCCCCATATCCGTCGACTGCTTCGAGGGGAAGAAAGAGCACCAGCCCCTGTCGGCGACTACGAGTTCTGCATGTATTCCGATGCTTCCCAGATGTACGCCCGGATCCGCCAGCTTGACGCTGAATACGGGCTGGCTCGCATGGCTGCCGGCTACGCCTGGGATTGGGCGACGAAGAGCGAGGGCGCCGCCTACGATTTCGAACTCGACGGGGTGAAGTTCTCTTGGAACAGCACCGACGTCGACTGGGTCAACTCACCGAACGCGTTGGAGGAAGTCGGATCGATCCACACGCTCCAGGGTTACGACCTCAACTACGCCGGCGTGATCATCGGGCCGGACCTGCGCTACGACCCCGAGGCGGGGCAGGTCTACTTCGACCGCTCGAACTACTTCGACACCAAAGGCAAAGAGAACAACAAGAAGCTCGGCATCCAGTACACCGACGACGACATTCTTGACTACGTGCAGAACATCTACCGAGTTCTGTTGACGAGAGGGATCAAGGGCACCCTCATCTACGTATGCGATCCTCACCTGCGTGATTTCATGGCGCGATACATTCCTCAAACGGAACGGGCCCGAAGATTGCCTGACAGGCGAGACTCTTCTCCGATTGAAGTTGAGTACGATGTGCCCGCCCACGACGGTTCGGATGGCCTGACCAGGTCTCCCGAAAGTGCGCGTCGATAGTCGTTTCTTGACCGCTATCGGGCGAGCGCAGCGAGCTGCTGGCGGCATGATGCAGACTGCACAGCGTCGTGTCGGTGGCCGTCTGTAGAGTGGCAGCATAAGGCGTAGCGGAAGGGGGCGGCCGAGAGGGACCGGTATCACCGGTGCGGCCGCTCCTCACCGTCTTCAGCGCCTTGCCTATCACTCGTTCACCAGGAGGTTGCCCATGCGTGCCGCACCCTTGTCCGCTGTTTCCCTGGCCATGCTCGTCGCTGTATCCGGTTGTTCCGGCTCACAGTCGTCACCGACAGAGGACGGAGAGGGCGAGGTCCAGCAGATGCGTTCGGAGACCTCGAGCGCCGCATCGGCTGAGGCTTCTGACAGCTCGAGGGAGACTGCTGAGAGCGAGGATCTCCCGACAGATGACGACTTGCACGTCTACGTCGAGGCGCTTGCTTCCAATGACGTTGCGGCGGCGGAAGACGCCCGGAGCCTGACGGTGGAGGGATCCGTGGCTGACGCCTACCTGACATATCAGGCCCACGTCGCCCAAGCTCTGATTGATGCCGGAATGGCGAATATGGCGTCCGAGACGGTTGAATCCACTGACGAGGGATTCGAGATCTGCCTTGAGAGTGAACCTGCAGACTGCTCGATCTTCGCCGACTTCGTCGGGTCTGACGGAAAGATCCAGAACTTTACAGTGGATGGGAAGTCTCTGGACGATCGCCTCATTGTCAGCGATGGTTCCCCAGTGCCCGGTGACCAAGGAGCCGAACTCACTCCCGTCGTCGCGTATAAAGCCGCGTCCAATGAGACGCTAACCGTCGGGTTCGACCTCGCTGCCGGGGAGGCTCCCATCATGTACCACAATGTGAAGTACCGGGGTCCAGATGGACGTCAATCTGACAGCTCCAACTCGGTGGGGGCGTTCGACCTCGGAGCCGATTCGATGGCATCACAGGTGGAAGCGTTCCCCGGCGCCGAAATCGGCGGTGAACTGATCATTGAAATCGGGTACGAGAGCACGATGGCCCCAGTCGAGATCACAGTCCCGATAGAGGCGGAGTAACCGTACGGGGTGGCTGAGCGGGGACAAGCAGCCGGGTAGCCTGGCTCTGCTCAGCCGAGCCCCATCCGGCCCATGACCTCCTGCTCCTCGACCTGCTCCGGCACCATGACGGCGTCCTTCAGCACGGTCTTCTCAGTGAGCAGGTGGTTGAGGTTCTCGTCGAAGGACGTGATCGACGGATCGGGATGCAGGGCCATGGGCAAGTACACATGTACCGGGCGGTGCTGGCCGATGCGATACCACGGTCGGTGGCCTGGGCCTCCTTTGCCGGATTCCAATGGCGCTCCAGATGGATCGCATGGTTCGCCTACGGCGTCTGCTGAGTACGTGCAGTGCGAGTGAGCGTCCCTGTAGGGGCGGTCCGGCGCGCCTGTCTTCGTCCCCTGGCCACGCCCGGTCCTCACTGGTGGGTCGACGACCATACTAGTGGTGTGTCTCGCAAATAATTAGGCCGTCTAGAGGTAGACTGGAGTATGTCTGCTCCAGCGCCACCTCTTGTGATGTCCGAGACTGACCGTGAGGTCCTGCAGAAGGTCGCCCGCTCTACTGCGGCAGCTCATCGGGAGGTCGTCCGCGCCCGGGTGCTGTTGGCTGCCGCTGAGGGGGCCGGTAACCGCACCATCGCCGCAGATCATGGGGTCTCGGCGATGACAGTACGGGCCTGGCGTTCCGCGTTCGCCACCGAGGGGCTGAAGCATTGGGGCAAGGTCAAGAAAGGCCGGGGCCGCAAGCCCTCCATCCCGGCAGAGACGGTCGCTGAGATCGTACGGATAACCACCAAAGAGACTCCCAAGGGCGAGACTCACTGGTCCAGCCGCTCACTGGCCAAGGAGCTGGGTGTCTCGCATTCGACGGTGCACCGGGTCTGGACCGAGTTGGGGTTGAAGCCCCACCGGGTGGATACGTTCAAGGTCTCCAATGATTCGGCCTTCGATGAGAAGGTCATCGATATCGTCGGGCTCTACCTCAACCCGCCGGAGCAGGCAGTAGTGCTGGCCATGGATGAGAAATCCTCCGTCCAGGCGCTGGACCGCACCCAGGCCTCGCTGCCGATGGTCCCTGGAAGGGCTGGGACGATGACTCATGACTACAAGCGCAACGGCACCACCACGTTATTCGCCGCCGTGGACGTGCTCACCGGCAAGGTGATCGGCCAGTGCCTGCCCAAGCACCGTCACGAGGAGTTTTTGAAGTTCCTCAAGACCATCGACCGCAAGGTCCCCGATGATCTGGATGTCCATCTGATCATGGATAACTACGCCACCCACAAACACGCCAACGTCAAAGCGTGGTTGGAGAAGCATCCCCGGTTCCATTTCCATTTCACCCCGACGTCTTCGTCGTGGTTGAACCAGGTCGAGCGCTGGTTCCGCGATCTGACCGAGAAGAACCTACGCCGCGGGATCTTCCGATCCGTGCCCGAGCTCATCGACAGCATCGAAGAATACATCGAAGCCAATAACGAGAACCCCAAGCCCTATGTATGGACAGCCACCGCTGAGTCAATCCTGGACAAAGTCGCCCGAGCACGAACCAGCCTCAACGAACAGGCAAACCAAAACTGAGACAGACCACTAGAGGCACGGGGCCGTCCCTATGCATGGTCAATGACGGACGCCGCGGCCCATCGCTGCCCCAGGGGCCACTCACCGGTCGACTCACTCACGGTGGAGCCCGGCACGTGCGCAGTCTTCCACTCGAGTGGCCCGTTCCCGGAGGCACTGCAGCAGACGTGAGCCGCCACGGCCGCGGAGTGGTTCCCCTTCCAACCCGTGGAAGCTGCGAGTCGGTTGGTGCATGCGCGGGACGGCGTCGGTCTCTAGACTGAGGAAGAATGAGGGCGCACGAACAGGAATCGGAGGCGCGGGGACGCATAGGACCGGTGTTCTATGCCTCGCTGGTGCTGTCTGTCGCATTCGTCCTGTTCGGCCTCATCTTCCCCCAGGCGCTGACTGAGTCCCTGGTCGCGATCCGCGAGGTGGTGGTCCGGACCTTCGGGCCCGTGTACCCGGTGACGGTGTCGCTGCTGCTGGTGTTCGTCGTCGTGCTCGGACTGGCTCCGGTGGGCAGACGGCGGCTCGGCGGCCACGACGCGAAGCCTGAGTTCGGCGCCGTCTCCTGGGTTGCCATGCTCCTGTGCGCCGGGGTGGGGCTGAGCTTCCTGTTCTGGGGAGCGGCCGAGCCGCTCATTCACCTCGCGGATCCGCCGTATGACGCCACTGAACCCGGCTCTGTGGAGGCAGCTCGGGCGGGAATGCGGTACTCCTACCTCTTCTGGGGCCCGCACGCATGGGGGATCTATGCCGTGGTCGCGATCGCGATCGGGTACACGGCCCACAACCGGCATGGTGGGATGCTGGTGAGCGGGGCACTGCGTCCGCTGCTGGGACGTCTCGTGGACGGATGGGTGGGCAGCGCCATCGACACGCTCGCTGTTCTTGCGATCCTGTTCGGCATTGCCACCTCGCTCGGGCTCGGCACCGGTGAGCTCAATGCCGGACTCGCCGAACAGTTCGGCATCGCCGATTCCTACGGGGTGAAGATCGCGATCGTCGCGGGGCTGATGACGTTCGCGACGATCTCCTCAATGACGGGGCTGGGGCGCGGAATCCGCATTCTCAGCCTCGTCAACATCGTGCTCTGCGGTGTGCTTCTCCTCTTCGTGTTCGTCGCCGGCCCCACCGGCTCGATAGTCTCCACGCTCGGCACGGGCCTGGTGGACTACGTGGGGACCCTCGTGCCGATGAGTCTGGCGACCGAAGGTGCCCCGGGCGACACGTGGACCAGGGAGTGGATCGCCTTCTTCTGGGCGTGGTGGATCGCGTGGGCGCCGTTCGTGGGGACGTTCATTGCGCGCATTTCCCGCGGTCGCACGATCCGCGGCGTCGTCGTCGGGGTGGTGCTGGTGCCGAGCCTGGTCAGTGTCGTGTGGTTCTCGGTCTTCGGCGGCACCTCGCTGGAGCGTGAGCTCAGCGGCGCTGTGTCGGTGGCCGACCGCGCCGAGGAGGCGAAATCCAGTGCCACCCTGGCTGTGTTCGACACCCTGCCGCTGACCGGAGTCATGTTGGTGCTGCTGCTTCCGGTGCTGGCTCTGCTGTTCATCACCTCCGCCGACTCGGCGTCGTTCATGCTGGGCAGCACGACGACGGGCGGGAGCATGAAGCCACCGCGTCCGATGCGGCTGATGTGGTCGTTCGCCGCGGCCTTTGCCGCCGTGCTGCTCATCAGCGGGGGAGCCGAGAGTCTGCGCGGCGCTGCGGTCGTCGCGGCGGCCCCGTTCACCGTCATCCTGGTGGGCCTTGGCACCTCGCTGGTCATCATGCTGTGGCGTGACCGCACGGGGACCGCCCGGCCGGAGCCTGCCGACACGTAGACTTTGAGCACCCACATTGAGTAGGAGGTCAGCATGCTGAACTGGTTGCTTCGGCTGAGACGAATGCGCGGCGATGCACGTGCGGTGCGGCGCGGCCCGCAGGCGATGGGAAAGCGTGCCGGCCGGCGCGGTCTGCACCGCCTGGTTCGTCGACTGTTCCGATAGTGCTGGAGACTGCGGACGATCTGGGGCGAAGGATGGACCACGTCACGGTTGAGTATCCAGGCTCCATGACGTTCGTCGGCATCGACCTGGCCGCTGATCCGAAGAACACCGGCATTGCGATTCTGCGTGAGGACAGTGGGTGCGTCGTCGATCATGTCCGCGTCGGGGTCGAGGACGACGACATCGTTGAGGCGATCCGGACTGCTGGGCTGGCCGGTGTCGACGTCCCGCTGGGCTGGCCGGTGTCGACGTCCCGCTGGGCTGGCCGAAGCGGTTCGTCGAGCTCATCACCGCCCATGCTGCCGGAACCGTGCCTGCCCCGGCCTCCACCGGTCCCCAGTGGAGGCGAAGCCATGCGATGCGTGCCACCGATGCAGAAGTTCATCGCCGTACGGGACTGACCCCGCTGAGCGTCTCAACCGACCGGATCGCCCACCCTGCTCTGCGCTGGGCGGGGATTGAAGCCAGGCTGCGGGAGCTGGGGGTGAACGTGGCCCGTGACGGCTCGGGCGTCGTCTGTGAGGTGTACCCGGCAGCGGCTCTGCACGGCTGGTCGCTGGGGCATCGTGGTTACAAAGGGCGTCACAATGCTGAGCAGCGTGCCGAGCTGGTGGCCGCGTTGGCGCTGAAGGCACCGTGGTTGGCGTGGAACGGGCATCGGGACCTGTGTTCCGCCGACGATGATGCCCTTGATGCCGTGCTCGCTGCGCTCATCTGCCGAGAAGTGGCGCTGGGCCGAGGCGAGCCTCCACCTGAGGCACTGCTCGCAGCAGCTCGCCAAGAGGGTTGGATCTGGCTGACGCGACAAGAAAGTCCCACTGCCCCCGCAGCGGCGCGAGATCAGATACAGTGAGCCCGGTTCTCCCCGCGTGACAACCGGCCCCCGGTTTAGGTGCGCGCTTGAGACAGCTGGCCCACAGGCCGCCTCGATGAGAGCGGACCCGGGCCGCTCTGGTTGAGGGAGAGCCACCGTATTTCATGGTGATCTGCGCGGGAAGAGCTGCGCGCACGCATGACGCCGCTGACTCGACAGGTCATGGCCGAAGGCGATGCGACCCTGAAGGGAGCTTCATAGTGACGAACGAGGACGAGCCGACTGACCGCCCCAGGAGGGCACCCAGCGGCCCCAGCTGACACTGGTGCGCGGGCAGTACAAGTTTGTGCTCTGCCCCGGAGATCCGGACCAGCTTTTCGACCTCGTCGCCGATCCGTTCGAACTGCACAATGCGGCCGATGACCCAGGGCACGCCGACGTGGCTGCCCGGCTGCGGACCGACCTGGAAGCACAGTATGACCTCACCGCACTGGAGGAGGAGGTGCTGACCAGCCAGGCACGACGTCGGCTGGTGGCCCAGGCGCTGCAGTACGGCACCGCCCGGCCCTGGGACTTCGAGCCGGACCCGGAGCAGCGCTACGTGCGCGGGGACTTCTGGACGGCCCTGAAATTCGGCCAGATCCGCGAGGTCGCTCCGAAGCAGCAGTGACCTGATCTCGGACTGGTGACAGCCGGTGTGTCCTACCCCACATTTAGGCTGGTGGGTATGGATCAGCTGCCAGTTCTTGACCCGCCGATGCCCCAGGCTGTGGAGCACCTGGGCTTTGAGCCGGAGCTGGCTGCCGCGTGGGAGCACCAGGCCGCCGCCCGCAAGGCGGAAGCGGCCAAGCTGACCGCCCTGCTGGACTACACGAGTCGGGTGGTGGCCGAGTGCCACGCGGAGGGTGGCATCCCGCACCAGGAAGCGGTGCGGGATGCCCACCTTGAGGCGGCGATGCTGCTGGGGGTCAGTGACATGACCGCCGGGGTCATCCTGGACGCCGCGGGCTTCGCCCGCAACCACCTGCCCGCCACCTGGCAGGCCTTCCACACCGGGCTGATCGACCTGGTCCGGCTGCGTAAGATCGTTGACGCCGGCTGTGAGCTCGAGGACCACGTGTTGGCCATCGTCGACGCCGCCGCAGCCGAGCAGGCCGCGGCCCGCAGCACCAGCGACTTCGCCCACTGGTTGGCCCGCTACATCGCCAAGACCGACTTCGAAGCCTATGAGCGCCTGACCCGGACCACCCGCACCCGGCGGCATGTGCAATTCGCCCACCTGCCCAACGGGATGAGCATCGTCTCCGCCTTCCTGCCCACTATCGAAGCCGCCGCCATCGAGAAGCGGCTAAAAATCATCACCCGCCGCCACCACAGTGCTGCCAAAGACACTGCAGCCCAAGACACTGCCGCCACAGACACCGCGGCCACAGACGCCCAGCAGGGGTCGGCGGGCTCCTGGTCCCGCGAGCATGGCGCTGGGGCAGGTGAGTGTGGCCGCCCGGGTCAGGCCGGTGAGTCTCCGACGCTGGCCCAGCGGGAAGCCGACCTGTTCTCTGCGTGGCTGCGCACTAACCCCACTGGCGAGCCAGCACCGGTGGAGGCGAAAATCATGATCATGATCCCCGAAGCCACCCTCACCAGCGAATCGAATGACCCGGCGATCTCCGCCGACCGGTCTTGGGCGCTGGACGCAGACCAGGCACGCGCACTGGCAACTGATACCGACGCTGAACACCACTGGTATCAGGGCATCACCCGCCCCCGGGCCGGCGACGCCGACGTCGATGTCCTCACCGTCACCTACTCCGGCCGGTACCCACCGCAGCGGCTGCGGGAAGCGATCATCTTCCGCGACGGGCGTTGCCAAATCCAGGGATGCACCGTCGCCGCAGAACGCTGCGACCTCGACCACCAGACACCATGGGACTCAGGCGGGCAGACCAACGCAGCTAACCTGTGGAGTCTGTGTCGACGCCATCACCGACTCAAATCCCACGGGCACCTGCACCCACCACCCCGCGGCGACACCGAACCCACTGCCAGCAGACCACCAGTAATAGACCTCTGGCTGCCCACCCACACCTACCCCTGATCACCTGAACGCAGGGCGCCTACGTGCTCTACCGCGGGATGGTTGCTGCCCGCAGCGCTGTTCTCGGGAGACGGCTCAGCTGTCTGAGAGTGCGCTGCGCACCAGCTCTGCCGATTGCGCCAGGGTTTCCTTGGGGCCGCCGTCTCCGGCCTTGACGATGAACCCGTCGTCCTCATAGCGGGGGAGGACGTGCAGGTGTGAGTGGAAGATCACCTGATTGGCCACCGCGCCCTCTGACATGAGGAGGTTGATGCCTTGGCAGTTCAGCTCGGAGTCCATCATTCCCTGAGCAATGCGCTGGCCGACGCGCATCACGTGGGCGGCCGTCTCCGGCGGAAGATCCGTCAGGGCCGTGTGGTGTTCGCGGGGAACCACCAGCACGTGTCCGGCATTGGTGGGGTTGATGTCCATGAAGGCGAGGGTCACCTCGTCCTCCCACACCACCTCGGACTGGGAGGGGTCGTTCACAATTCCGCAGAAAATGCAGTCGCTAGTCTCCATCGCGCCAGTCTACGCTGGGAGACTCGGGAGGGGTAAGCAGCTTTTCGACGTCCCCGGCCTCAGGCCTCGGAGTCGGCCGCAGGCTCCTTCGGTCCGTGGGAGTGTTTGATGAAGAAGGAGCCGACGAGGCCCAGCAGACTGATGACACCGGCGACGAAGAACGACACGTTCGCCCCATGGATCGCGCCGGCGGCCCCGTACACCTCTGGGTCGCGGGCGGCCCCCACCATGACGGTGACCAGCACTGCGGTGCCGACGGAGGCGGCGATCTGGCGCATCGTGTTGTTCAACGCTGTGCCGTGGGGGATGAGCCGCTGCGGCAGCTGATTCAGAGCCGCCGTCGTGACCGGCATGATGACCATAGCCGTTCCCAGCATGCGCACGGCGTTGACGACGGCGAGGTAGGTGAAGGTGGTGTCGACGGAGAGGGTGGTGAGCATGAACGTTCCGCCGGTCAGCAGCGCGAAGCCTATGGCTGAAAGCCACTTCGCTCCGACGCGGTCGAAGATCCGACCGGTGACCGGAGACATCAGTCCCATGATTGCCGCACCCGGAAGCAGCGCCAGCCCGGATTCCATGGCGCTAAAGTTGCTCATGTTCTGCATGAACACCGGGATGATGAGCATTCCGCCGATCATGGCGATGAAGACGCACATGCCAAGAACGGTATTGAGGGTGAACATGGTGAAGCGCAGCACCCGAAGCTCCAGGAGGGGCTGTTCCAGCTTCAGCTGGCGCCAGATGAAGAGGGCCAGTGTCACCGCACCGATAGCCAACGGGGCAATCACCTCAGGGCTGAGCCATCCTGCGTCCCCGGCCCCGCCGAACCCGAACAGCAGACCGCCGAATCCGAACGAGGACAGGATGATCGAGAGGACGTCCACGGGTGGGAACGTGCGCTCGGTGACATTTCTGAGGATGAAGTATGCGACCACCATGGCGGTCAGCGCGATCGGCAGCATCATGTAGAACAGCGTCTGCCAGGGCAGGTTGTCCACAATCCAGCCGGAAAGGGTCGGGCCGATCGCCGGAGCGAAGGAGATCACCAGCCCGAAGGTCCCCATGGCCGCACCACGTTTATGCACCGGGAAGATCGCGAAGAGGATGGTCTGCATCAGCGGGATGATCAGCCCGCCGGCGGCGGCCTGCACCACGCGCCCCGCCAACAGCACCGGGTACACCGGTGCTAGCGCACAGATGATCGTCCCGACGCTGAAGAGGCCCATGGCAGTGAGGAAGAGTCCACGTGTGGTGAACTTCTGGATGAGGAGCGCGGTGACCGGAATCATGATCCCATTCACCAACATAAAGATGGTCGTCACCCACTGTGCGGCATTGGCCGTAATGCCGAAGTCTTCCATGAATGCCGGCAGGGCCGTATTCAGCAGGGTCTGATTGAGGATGATGACGAACGCGCCGGAGACCAGCACTGCCAGCACCACGTTGCGGTTGACCGGCACGGAATTGGACGCATCGGTCCGGTCGGAGTCATTCATCGCAGAAGTCCCTCTCTGCTGGGTCAGTGGTCCTGGCAGCGGGGCGCGCCAGCGCTGGTCGTAGGTGGTTGCCGCCGTCAGCCGGTGTCGGTGCCTGCAACGAGCAGACCCCCTTCCAACTCGTCGAAGCAGGCGACGAGCAGCTCAGTCAGCTGAACCGAATCATCAGCCGTCCACCGTGTCACAGCGACGCGCATGGCTGCGGCGGCCACACTGGCCACCAGTGCCGGGCGAAGGTCTGCCTCCGGGTCGACGTCGAGCCGCTCCGCGACTGCCTGGGCAAACTCCGCCTCCAGAATCGCGTAGGCCCCCAGCTGACGCGCCAACAGGCGCGGATTCTCCTGAACCAGTTTCTGCCGGGCCAGGGCACGCTTTCGGTCCGCGTTCACCAAGGAGAACGGGTCATACTCTGTGATGACGGCTCTCACCGCGTGCAAGGGCGACTCATGGGGCGGCCGGGCCACGATGTGCGGCCGCAGCGCGACAGCTGCCGCGGCGGCGTCGGTCACCAGTGCATCCTCTTTGTGGGCGAAGTAGTTGAAGAATGTCCGCGGCGAGATGTTGGCGGCATCGGCGATGGCCTCGACCGTGAGATTCTCCAGACCAAGCTCAATCGCCAGATCCAGAGCCGCACCCCGAATGGTTCGACGGGTCTGCATCTTCTTCCGCTCTCGCAAACCCATAGTGGGAATCTCACTCTCCGTCACTACCCGTACACTACCTGCATAATTGCACAGCCTGCAAAATATCCTTGGTGTTCGGGTCGCGCGTTGCGCAGTGCGGGTTCAGCGCGGAGGTGCGGCTTGGCTGTTGAGTTAGACTTGCAGGGGTCTCACGCGGTGCGTTCTGCACCGCCACGGCTGGGACGACCTGGGCCGTGATTCTCTGAACGGGGACGACCCCGTGAGAATGGTTATTGGTGGACTCTCAGCAGCCGTGCGACAGCCTCAGCGTGCGTTCGATCCTCAGCGGCAGTGTGGCTCTGAGGCTCCTGATCGGGTGGGGTTCGGTTGTCTCAGCAGCCGTTGCAGCACCTGCAGGTGCGCAGCTGCCTCATCTTTTGCTCGGTGTGGTGCTCACCGCGCTGGTCGTGATCATCGCCTACTGCGCCTTCGGTGTGGTGCAGCAGGCCGAGCATCTGGCACAACGATTGGGCGACCCCTATGGTTCGCTGGTTCTCACCCTTTCCATCGTCATCATCGAGGTGATCCTGATTATGGCGGTGATGCTGGGACCGGGGGAGTCCGCCACCATCGCCCGGGACTCGGTCATGGCGGTGAGCATGGTGATCCTCAACCTGGTGGTGGGCCTCTCGCTTCTGCTCGGTGCGCTGCGCCATGGGTCTCTCCGATTGAACAGCGCCGGCACCTCCACGTACCTGGCCATGCTGATCGTGCTGATCACCTTCGGTCTCATCATGCCGGGGGCCATCGGAGAAGAGGGGGCCTACACGGCGTGGCAGCAGGTAGTCGTGGTGGCCATCACCCTGGCCGTCTACGGGTTCTTTCTGCTGCGTCAGACCACCGCCGAAGCCAGCGACTACAGGGAGCCTGTGCCGCTGACCGTGGCCGGAGATCACCACGACCGAGCGACCTCCAGCGGCCTGGCACAGGTGCTGCGCGACCATAGACGTGAGGTACTGACCCGCGCGGCGGTGCTGGTGGGGACGGTGCTTCCGATTGTGCTGCTTTCACACGACATGGCTGCACTGCTTGATGACGGACTGGCGCGCATGAACGCCCCCATTGCCCTGGCCGGGCTGCTGATCGCGATGATTGTGTTCCTCCCCGAGGGGATCACGGCCGTGCGCGCGGGACTCAGCGGTGAGGCGCAGCGGGTGATCAACCTGTGCCACGGTGCGCTGGTGTCCACCGTGGGACTGACGATTCCAGCCGTGCTGATCATCGGTGCCGCCACGGGCCAGACCGTGATCCTCGCGGAGTCGCTGCCCCACGTTGTCCTGCTGGCTGTCAGTCTGCTGCTGGGGATGAACACTGTGCTGGCCAAGCGCATCAGTGCCGGTCATGGTGCGGTCCACCTGGCGGTGTTCGTGGCATACGCGATGACGCTGTTCAGCTGACATAGACTCCCTCCATGGAGATTCATCCCAGCCTGGAGCCGGTGGCGAGCCTGATCGGAACGTGGCGGGGGAGCGGTCGCGGGGAGTACCCCACGATCGCACCCTTCGAATACACCGAGGAGATCACGTTTACCGACCTCGGCAAGCCCTTTCTGCACTATGCTCAGCGCACGTGGTCGCCTGTCGGTGCCCCGATGCACGTAGAGACCGGCTATCTGCGGCTGCCCGGTGAGGGTCGACTTGAACTCGTCCTGGCCCAGCCCACTGGTCAGACCGAGCTGGCAGAGGGTGCTCTGGTGCTCGAGGCTGAGGGCTTCTCTGCGGAGCTGCACTCTCGGGTCGTGAACGCCGCCAGTGCCAAGACAGTCGACGCGACCACTCGCTGGTACCGCCTGGTGGGCGATGAGCTGACCACCAGGTTCTCCATGGCCGCCGTCGGGCACCCCATGACCCACCACCTCAGCTCAGTGCTTCAGCCCCACCACACCCCGCATTGACATCGCAGCGCGTCCGCTGCTGGCCCTGATCTCCGTGAAACCTGGCAAGCACTTCCGGTTGTGGACTGCATGGAGGTTATCAACCAAAGACGACCCAGTGGAGGAACTAGCCTGAGGTGTGATCAGCCAAAACCGGAGGTGACGTGGAGATGACCGAGAAGAACCCGCTCGAGGCGGGCACAGAAGTGTCGGTCGTCATCCCGGTCAAAGATGACAGTGCTGCGCTGGCTGTGTGTCTGGCAGCGCTGCGCGCCCAATCCCGGCCAGCCGACGAGATCATCGTGGTGGACAACGCTTCCACGGACAATTCCGCGGCGATAGCCGCAGCCGGCGGGGCAAAGGTGCTCGACTGTCCTGAACCGGGGATACCCGCGGCCAGTTCGCGAGGCTACGATGCGGCGGCGGGCGATCTCATCCTCCGGCTCGACGCCGACTGTACACCTGCGCCGTCTTGGATTGACCACGTCGTGACGGCCTTCCACGAGCAGCCCAGGATCTCCGCACTGACCGGATCTGGGCGATTCACCGATGGCCCGGTCCTTCTTCGAACCCCGTTGGCGCTCACCTACCTGTGCGCCTACACGGTGGTATCGACAGCGGCGTTGGGCCACCGGCCCCTGTTCGGGTCAAACTTTGCCATGCGGCGGGAGGCCTGGCAGGCGATCCGGGCCACCGTGCACCGAGCAGACCCCGAGCTGCATGACGATCTCGACCTGTCCTTCCACATCGGAGAACACTATCGCGTGGGGCACATGAGATCGCCGGCCATGGGAATCTCGATGCGCCCATTCCGCAGCGTGGGCTCCTTCCGACACCGCATCCGCCGGGTTTTCGCACTGTTGTTACCCACTGGCCCGGTGACTTTCCCCCACTGAGGTGGGCCCGGATGCTGGGGATCCCAGGGTTCAACGCAGTGTTCAACCCAACAGTCCGCTCCAGGGAGGCCCGATGAACATCGATGACTCGGCGCTCTTCGGGGCTGCTGCGGCACCGGCTCTGCAGGTCATGAGCTGGAACGTTCGACGGCGGCGGACGCTGCCGTCTGCGCGTGGGGCAGACCGCTGGGACACTCGTGCCCCGCGGGCCCGGTCCCTGCTGAGCGCCGAGCGGCCGACGCTGCTCGGCGCTCAGGAGGCACGAACCGACCAGGCCGAATTCCTCCGCAGCTCTTTGGGAATGCGCTACGGGATTGTCGGCCGCGGCAGGGGGACCGGAGGCAGCGGAGAAGGATGCCCGATCCTCTACGACGCCGAAAGACTTGAACTGCTCGACTGGAACCAGGCCGCGCTCTCTGACCGACCGGACCGGCCGGGCTCCGTCTCGTGGGGGAACATCATTCCCCGGATCCTGGTGACTGCCTCCTTCCGCGATCGGGCAACCGGACAGACGTTTCTGGCGCTCAACACACACTTCGACCACCTCTCAGGGCGATCGCGACGACGTTCGGCACAAGCGGTACGAGGCGCTGCGGCAGACAGCGGACTGCCCGCGGTCGTCACCGGTGACCTCAACGCAGGTCCGCGGAGTGCACCACTGCGTGAGCTGCTCGGCGGCGACACACTGACAGACTCCTGGGCCGTGGCGCAGAAACACGAGAGTCAGGAGTGGGACACCTTCGCCAACTACCGAGCGCCGCGCCAGCACCGCGGCCGCGTCGACTGGATCCTGGTGTCACCGGCCATTCGGGTGCTCCGTGCGGCGATCAACGCCCACCAGCATGACGACGGATGGGCATCTGATCATCTGCCGGTACAGGCGCTGATATCGCTGTCCGGGGGCGAGACGAGCCCATGATTGGAAACTTTCTGCGCCCCCCACAGACCCTGCTTGAGGTGACGGCCGAGGTCCTGCGGATCCTCGGCGCACTCAGCGTCGTGATCGCGGCAGTGCTGTTCGACCTGACCGATGCTGGCATTGTGGCGTTCACGCTGCCTGGGTTGGTCGCTCCGCGGTTCCTCGGCTTGCGAGCCGGGGCGGACAGCGTGCTGGTCGGCACGCTGCTGGTGGCTGCGTGGAGCAATGTCTTGGATCTGTACACCACGATCTCCTGGTGGGATCTGCTCATTCATCTCATCGGCGGCGGGGTGCTGGCTGCGGGACTGTATCTGCTTTTCGCGCAGCTGCGGATCGTGGCGGCGCCAGGTTCTGCCGGGTTCACCAGCACTGCTGCACTGGTGCTCACCACCATGTTCGGTCTGGGCTTGAGCGCGCTCTGGGAGATGGTCGAGTGGTTCGGCTACACCTACATCACCGCAGAGATTCATATCACCTACGCAGACACCATCTCCGATATGGCGGCTGGCGGTTTGGGGGCGCTGTGCGGGGGTTTCGCCGTCGCGTTTCTTCGGCTGATGCGACCCGCGGCCCACATGAGCCCCGCGCTTTCCCGCGACGACCGGTAGTTCGGCCAGCTGCTCAGCAGAGGCTGCGATCCGGCGCAGCGCATCAGTGCACTCTTCTGCGCAGTGCCAGCGGCACCGTCAGCAGGGAGATCGCGCCGCCGATGACCATGGCGGTGCTGAAGGAAGCCCCTGCGGCGATCGCGCCGATCAGTACCGCACCCAGGCCGGTGCCGGTGTCGAATCCGATGTTCCACACCGCACTGGCCGATCCGTAGTGCGGACGCTCCACCACCTGGAACGCCATCACCAGAGTGAGGTTCTGCAGCCCTCCGTAGCTGATGCCCACCAAGGAGGCACCGATCATCAGCGGGAGCACGAGTGTGGACTCCGAGTCGCGCACCGCCCAGGCGATGGTGGCCATGCCCAGGGCAGTGACGATGACCAGCGGCCACACGAACGTTCGCGGTCCGAACCGGTCCGAGAGGGTGCCCACCAACCAGCGGGTCAGGGCCGCAGCCACCGTCATGGCCAGCAGGGCCAGCATGCTGAGAATCGCACTGTGGCTCATCTGCGCCATGAAGGTGATCAGCGCGCCACCGGCGAGGGTGACAGCCAGCAGCAGCACCATGGGGCGCACCAGGCTGCCGTAGGGGGCCCGCTCCTTGGCCTGGGGAACCCGCTCCACCCGCCGGCCCAACATGATCGCCGGCACCACCGCCGCGGCAGGGAGCAGGCCGATGGCAAAGGTCAGTTCGAAGCCCAGCTGATCGACGATCCAGGGCCCGGTGGAGACAAAGAGCACCTGCGGTCCGGCAACTGCCAGCCCGTAGACCCCGATCGCTTTGCCCCGGCGGGCCGGATTGACCAGCTCGGCGACCAGGGCGCTGCCGGTGACCGTCAGCACCCCGAACCCGAGGCCGCGCAGCGCGGAGACGGCGAGCACCGGCGCCAGTTCGTCGCTGAGAATGAACCCCGCAGAGGGAACTCCCAGCAGCAGCATTCCGGCTACCAGCACCGGTGTCCATCCGAAGCGGCGCAGCGAGACTGGAACCACCAGCTGGGCCAGCACGGTGAACAGCATGAGCACCCCGTTGACCAGCCCGGCCCCGGCCGCACCGGCACCGCCGCCGGCGGCCCACATCGGGGCGACCGGAAGCAGGGCGGAGTAGCCGGAGAAGCCCAGGCCGGTCATCGCAATGAGCAGCGGCATGCCCGGGGCTCGCAGGACAGATGGGGCGCGCATCACGGAGCTGTTCATTGCGTGCCGCTGAGCAGGTGGAGTCACTCAGGCCACGGGCTGCTCTTGATGACCTCCACGAAGTCTCCGCGTTGGAATCCGGGGAGGAAATGCTCCAGCACGTCGGCCTTCACGTTGCCGAACGTGGTTTCAGGCCGGTCCCTGAGCCCCTCGGTGAATGCGGCGAGGATCTGGTTCTTAAAGTCCGGCCGGGGATGGGCTGACACCACGGCACTGCGCTGTTCCTCAGTGATGGCGTCATAGCCGATGCCCAGCACATCAAGCTCCACGCCCCGGGTCACCAGGGCGACCTCCGCTGGCATATGCAGCGGGATTTCAGGGGTGGTGTGCAGAGCGATCGCCTGCCAGACACGATCGGCGGCCTCGCCGTCGATGCCGTGGGAGACCAGGAAGCGGCGCGCCTCGTCGGCGGCGTCGATCTCGAAGCGCTGATCATTGCGGCGGTAGGTATCCGTCAGGCCCAGGTCGTGGAACATCGCCCCCACGTAGAGCAGCTCGGGGTCGTAGTCCAGCTGGTGCTCAGCCCCGCGCAGCGCACCGAAGATGTAGACCCGACGCGAGTGGTCGAAGATCAGCGGTGTGGCCGCTTCACGCACCAGCTCGGTGGCCTCCTGGGCAAGTCTGCTGTCAGGGATCGTCACGCCGGCGATGGTCTCAGTCATGGTGTCCTTTCACATCGAAGCTCTATACAACCTCTGTCTCCAGATTACGCCGTGCGACCCATCCTGTGGCGAACAGCCCGGGTTCTGCCTAGCGTGGAGGGTGAGTGCCGTCCACAGGAGGAGTGCCCTTGCCGCAGTATGAGGATGAACGCGTAGCGCAAGCCGCCTATGACAATCCCGACGCCGACTGGTTCTACTCCCAGATCTGGGGCGGGGAGGATATCCACCTGGGTCTGTATCAGGAGGATGGCGAATCGATCGCGGTCGCCAGCCGCCGCACAATGGACCAGATGGCCGCCAGGTTGGGGCAGCGGAGCATCGACGACGTCGTCGACCTGGGTTCTGGATACTGCGGGGCGTCCCGGTTCCTCAGCCGCCGGTTCGGCGCCGCAGTGCTCTCGGTCAATGTCAGTCCCGAGCAGAATCGGCGGGCGCGTGCGCTCAACTCCGACGCGGGCCTGGGGGAGGCCGTCGCTCTGGTCGACGGCAGCTACACCAACGTCCCGGCCGAGGACCGCTCGTTCGACCTGGCGTGGTCCCAGGACGCGTTCCTGCACTCGGACCGTCGGGGTGCGGCGATCGCAGAGGCGGCGCGCGTGCTGCGGCCCGGCGGCGAGCTGCTGTTCACTGACCCGATGAGCGCTGATGACACCTCCCAGGAGCTGCTGGGGCCCGTGCTGGACCGGCTGCACCTGCCCTCGCTGGGTTCGCCGGCGCAGTACCGTGCCCACGCGGCTGACGCCGGGCTGGTGGAGGTCGGGTTCGAAGACCACACCGAACAGCTGGCCACCCACTACGGCCGGGTGCTTCAGGAGAGTCAGAAGCGGATCGATGAGCTGCGGCGCTCCGCCAGCGAGGAGTATCTGGAGCACATGATGCGCGGGCTGCAGAACTGGGTCGACGCCGGCTCACGTGGGCTGCTGGCCTGGGGAATCTTCCATTTCCGCAAACCCTGAGTCCGCGCGTTCGCGCCCCGGCGTAGAGTGAGGACTGCGAGCCGAAGGAGATTCTTATGCCCACGATCACTGAACGTGCCCACCAGCTGGCAGACGCCCACGAGTCCGGTCACACGGTGGTGCTGCCCACCGTGTGGGACGCCTGGAGCGCGCGCGTCGCAGCGGATGCGGGATTCGCCGGCCTCACCGTCGGCAGCCATCCCGTGGCAGATGCCATCGGCAGCGCCGACGGGGAGAACATGGACTTCGCAGACTACCTCGCGGTGGTCCGGCGGATCGTCGATTCTGTGGAGGTGCCCGTCAGCGTCGACGTGGAGTCCGGCTACGGGCTGGAGCCGGCGGAGCTGATTCACCGACTGTTGGAGGTGGGCGCGGTCGGGGCCAACATTGAAGACGTCGTCCACGCCCAGGGCAAGCGTGTCCGCGAGCCGCAGGAGCACGCGGACTACATCGGTGCCGCCCGCGCCGCCGCCGACGAAGCCGGGGTGGCGTTCGTAATCAATGGGCGCACCGATGCGGTCAAGCTCGGTGCGGGCGTCTTCGCAGACCCGGTGCAGGAAGCAGCTGACCGTATGCAGCTGATGGAGCAGGCAGGTGCCCGCGCCGTCTACCCGGTGGGGTTGAAGACTGCCGATCAGGTGGCACGCCTGGTCGGCGCCGTCACCATCGCCGTCAACGTGACGGCCCACCCGGTGGACGGCCACGGAGCCGGTGACCTCAACGCGCTCAAGGACCTGGGGGTGCGTCGAGTCACCTTCGGTCCCCTGTGGCAGAAGTGGCTCGCCGACTCCTCAGCCGATCAGCTGTCGAAGTGGGCACCCTGAGCCAGCACGAGATCAGCCCTCGTGGCGGAAACCGATCTTCACTGTGACCTGCCAATGGGCGATGCTGTTCTCCTCCACATGGCCGCGGACTGACTGCACTTCGAACCATGCCAGGTTCCGCAGCGTCCTGGAGGCCTCCTGAACGGCATTGGAGACAGCATCGTCGGAGCTCTCGGTGGATGTGCCGACAATTTCGGTGATGTTGTACACGTTGCTCGTCATGGTTCCTCCTGAAGGTAATTTCCCGCGTGAACAGCTGCGGGACGTGGTACACGTCACCGTACGGGAGCAGAGCCGACCGGTCTACCCGCGTGCAGATGCTCTGCGCCAAGCTGGTCGACGTCGGTCACACCCATCAGCCCGAGGCTGATGTCCAGCTCCGCGGCGAAGTAGTCCAGCACACTCTGCACTCCAGCGCTGCCGTCAAGAGCCAGCCCATAGAGGTAGGGCCGTCCGATGCCCACGACAGAGGCGCCCAGTGCCAGTGCCTTGATCGCGTCCGAGGCGGTGCGTACTCCGCTGTCGAAGATCAGTGGCAGCTCGTCGCCGACAGCCTCTCGGACATCCACCAACGAGTTCAGCGAGGCAGCGGCGCCGTCGAGCTGGCGTCCGCCGTGATTGGAGACCCACAGGGCATCGACTCCCAGACGCTGGGCCTCTCGGGCATCCTCAGGGTGCTGGATCCCTTTCACGACGATGGGCAAGTCGGTGATCTCCCGCAGTCGGGCCACCTCTGACCACCCCAGGTCAGTGCGGGAGAAGGTCTCCAGGAAAGTCTCCACCGCCGCCCGCGGATAGGGCGAGCGCAGGTTCTCGCGCAGTCTGCCCGGGTAGCGCCTGGACATGCCGAGCAGCGCACGCACTGCAGCCGCGGTGGGACGCTGAGCATCAGCGGTGTCGGTCTGCCCAGCGTCGGCGCGCACCCGAGCCTCGACGAGCTTGGAGAACTCCGGATCTGAGGTGTACTGACCGATCCCCATCCCATGGGCGAAGGGCAGAAAGCCGTTGTCCAGATCTCGGGTGCGCCAGCCCAACATGAATGTGTCCAACGTGAGAACGATGGCCGAGGCCCCAGCTGCCTCAGCGCGACGCACCATACTGAACGCCACCTCATCACTGCTGCCCCAATACAGCTGATAGAACCAGGGCGCAGCGGACATTTCAGCGGCAATCTCCTCCATCGGCACAGAGGCCTGGGTGGAGACCGTCATCGGGGTGCCTGTTCGCGCAGCGGCTTCGGCAGTGGCCAGATCCGCCCGGGGGTGGACCATTTCAGCCACGCCGATCGGTGCCAGCAGAAAGGGCGAGGGCAGCTGCAGGCCCAACAGCTCCACACCGATGCGGCGGGTGGTGACTGGGGTGGCCATACGCGGCACCAGCTGCCACCGGTCGAAGGCGCTGCGGTTGGCTTCTGCCGTGGTCTCCCTGCCGGCTGAACCATCGATGTAGCCCCGCGCCCGGGAAGACATTGCTGCAGCGGCGGCCGTGTGCAGCGCATCAGCGTTCACCGGCACCCGCGGACGGCGTCCATAGAGCCCAGCCCGGTAGATGAGGTTCTGCATTCGCCGGCCGGGCTGCAGCTGATCAGACATGTGTCTCCTCTGGGATATCTCTGCCAGTCCTATCACGAATCCACTGCGCTCGCCGCAGGCTGTGGAGAAGTTATCCACAGATTGCGATCAGGGGTAGCGGCGGCAGTCAGCCGCGCACGATGATCAGGACATGACATTCGAAGACCTTCCACCAAACTGGACCGAACTGCCCCTCTCAACCCCCAACCTCGCCGGCGATGTCGTCGACCTCGTCCTCAGTGAATCCCTGCGTGCGGACAACACCATGCTGATGCTGCCCTGCGACGATCAGGACATTGGACTTCCCACCCCGATCGCTCTGGAGGACACCGACTGGTTCGCTGATGCTTCGCAACGCCGGGAGATGGTGCAGGCGCTCGCCGAAATCGGGGCGCCCTCTGCGGTGATCGCTGTCTCCTCCTCACGTCGGCTGCCGGCGGAGGTGGTCACCACGTGGCACGACGAGGCACACACAGCCTTCGCAGCCACCAGCACTCGTCTGATCGGGTTCTTCTGCGCCTGGTCTGGCCACGTGAATCAGCTGCCCGCCCCTCGCTGATAGTCCGGGCCTGTCCTACATTGGACCTATGATTGGTCGCCGGCGTTGGCATCTGCGCGTGGCAGTTCTGGTCCTGCTCTGGGCCGCTGCCGCAGTGGTCGTGGCGATCATCCACCCGTTCATCCCGGCTGCGCGATGGCTGATGGTCCATGTGCTGGTGCTGGGGGTCGCCGCCAACGCGATCGTCATCTGGAGCTCCTACTTCGCTGACGCGCTGCTGCGCACTCGCCGAATCGGCCACCGCAGGGAAGCCCTGACCCTGCTCATCCTCAACCCCGGGATTGTGGCTGTGGGAGCCGGGGTCGTGACCGGATGGTATCCGGTGCTGATGATCGGTGCGGCGCTGATCGCTGCCGCTGCCCTCCTCCACGGCGTCGGACTATGGTTGCAGAGCCGTGGGACGTTGGCCTCCCGCTTCTCCGTCACCGTTCGCTACTACATCACCGCGGCCCTCTGCCTGCCGGTGGGCGGGTGGCTCGGTGTGGAGATGGTCCGTGGCAGCCAAGAGATGTTCGCCCAGCTGCTCTTCGCCCACATCGGACTCAACGTGCTGGGCTTTGTGGGGCTGACAGTCGCCGGCACCCTGCTCACCTTCTGGCCGACCATGCTGCGGACCCAGATCGAAGCCGGGGCAGAGCGGGCGGTCGCCCGCGCCTGGTGGCTGCTGGTGCTCGGACTGCTGATCATCACCGGCAGCTCGGCCCTCGACTCCCCGTGGGCGGTCGCCGTCGGTGTGCTGGTCTATATTGCTGGTCTGGCCGTCATCGGCGTCTCCCTGGTCCGTGCGGCCGCCGCCCGTGCGCCCTCCCACTTTGGGCCATGGTCGGTGGCCTTCAGCCTGGGCTGGTGGGTCGGCAGCCTCGTGATCCTGACGCTGATGCTCATCTCAGCTGAGTCCATGAGTGATGCAGTGGGCTCGGTACGCAGTCTCACCGCGCCCTTTGCTCTCGGGTTCCTCGCCCAGCTGATCGCCGGTGCGCTGTCCTATCTGCTGCCCGTGGTGCTGGGCGGAGGCCCCGGCGTGACGCGGCGGACGACTGCGCTTCTGGACCGCGGCCGGTGGGTCCGGCTGGTGGTGCTCAACGGTGCAGCTCTGCTGGCACTGATCCCGGCACCCCCACCAATGCAGCTGAGCCTTTCCTTCCTGGCAGCTTCGGCTCTGGTGATGTTCCTGGTGCTCGCGGTGCGTGCCATCATCGCCGCAGTGCGGAAGGAGACCGCCCCTCGTCCGGTGGATGCCTGACACTGTGCCGACCGCCGACCGCCGACCGCCGAAGGGTGTCCGGTAGTCTGGATAGGCTGTACCTGCAGCCGCTTGGGCTGACTGATCTGCTGAGCCGACCGAGAGGACATGATGGCCATGGCACCTGCAGTGATCGACAGCGACCTGCCGCTGGTGGCGGCCCCGATGGCCGGTGGGCCCAGCAGCCTGCAGCTGGCCGAAGCCGTGGGCCGAGCCGGCGGTTTTCCCTTCCTGGCCGCCGCCAACGCCGACCCCGCAACGATGACCGCCCAGATCGAGCAGGCCCGCACCTGGGGCGTCTCCTTCGGGGTGAACCTCTTCATCGTCGGGGAGGCGCCCAACGAGGCCGAACCGGTGGAACAGTATCGCAGAGCTTTGGCCCCACAGGCGGCGAAGTACGGCATGGACCTGCATATCCCGCAGTTGGACGACGACGACCAGTGGCCGCAGAAGGTGGAGCTGCTGTGTCAGAACCCGGTGCCTGTGGTCTCCTTCACCTTCGGTCTGCCGCCTGCCCAGCAGATCAGTCGGCTGCGCCGGGCCGGCAGCGCAGTCTGGGCAACGGTCACCACCGCGGCAGAGGCCCAAGCCGCCCAGGAGGCCGGCGTCGATGCCCTGGTCGTGCAGGGCCCAGCAGCCGGAGGTCACAGCGGCACCTGGGACCCTGCGCGGGTGATTGACGACAGGCCGACCGCAGAGGTGGTGCGCGACGTCGACGCCGTGACCAAATTGCCGCTGATTGCCGCTGGAGGCGTCGACGGACCGAGCGCGGTGCGCACACTGCTTCAGGCTGGGGCCGCGGCGGTGCAGGTCGGCACGCTTCTGCTGCGCACCGAAGAGTCCGGTGCTTCGCAGCTGCACAAAGATGCCCTCGCCTCCGAGCATTTTGCCGAAACCGTGGTGACCCGGGCCTTCACCGGCCGCCCGGCCCGCGGGCTGCGCAACGGCTTCGTCGACGCCTACGAGCCCCACGCAGTCACCGGCTACCCGGCCGTGCACCACATGACCCGGGAACTGCGCCGCCGTGCCGCTGCTGCCGGCGACGTCGATGGTGCCCACTTCTGGGCGGGAACCGGCTACCGGTCAGCCGCTGAGGGCCCGGTGGCGCGCACGATTCGCCACCTCGCCGCCGCAGTGCGGTGAGGCCCGCGGTGAGGCGAGGGACATTGACTCCGCGTTGAGCTGGGGGGTGCACTATAGCTGTATGAGAAGAGACGACGTTGACGATCCCGTCGCAGCAGCCTTCGCCGCTGTGGCCAGGGAAGATTTTCTCCCCGATGAGGTTCGCGGGCTGGCCGCTGAAGATCAGCCGGTACCGCTGGGCCACGGGCAGACCAACTCGCAGCCGCGCACTGTGGCGAATATGCTGCGGCTGCTCGGCGCGCAACCGGGCCACAGAGTGCTCGACGTCGGTGCCGGATCCGGGTGGAGCACCGCACTTCTGGGGCACATAGTCGGTGAGACCGGTGCGGTCCTCGGCACCGAACTGGTCCCGGAGCTCACCCAGGATGCTGCCGGCGCGCTAGGGAAGTACCCGATGAGCTGGGTGCGAGTCCGCCAAGCAGACCCAGAGGTGCTCGGAGCCCCCGACGAGGCGCCGTTCGACCGGATACTCGTCTCCGCCGAGGCTGCGGAGCTGCCGGACCAGCTGGTGGCACAACTGGCCGAGGGCGGGACGATGGTGATCCCGGTGCGCAGTCAGATGCTGCACGTGGAGAAGCGGGGCGAGGACATCGTCACCACCCGACACGGCCCCTACAGCTTCGTACCGCTGCGCTGAGCTGTCTCACCGCCTGGCTGCCAGGGCGGCGCTCCAACTGCCGTAGGCGTTGCGAATCGCAGCCCCCGAGGGCCGGTCGCTGCGGCCCCGCAGCTTCTGCTCACCCTGCCACTTCACATACCCCTGGTAGGTGGCGGCGGACCCGTCATCGTCGGCGGCTGCTGCGAAATCAGCGACCGCAGACTGAAAGTCTTCGGCGGTGAACCGGGCCTTGCCGAACGTCGAGTTCTTCGGCGTGGACGAGGTCGCCAGCCCGGCCTGCTCCAGGGCTGCGTTCCACGAGCCGCCGGCACGCTTTAAGGCGGTGGTGCTTCCCACCGGCCACAGCGTCCGGCCCTTGCCGCCATGAATCTGATGGGCGGTGAGGAACGCTGTGCGCAGCTGGTCATAGCGGGCCGTCGAGAGGGTCAGCGATGCGTCTGTCTCCAGGCGTTCGCGGCCGGCTTGGATAGTATCGAGCACAGTGGCCGCCAGCGGTGCGGATCCCTGGTCGTTCAGCATGGTAGTCACCGCTTGGACCAGCTGAGGGTCAAGCGCCTGCCTCCCCGGCGTCGCTGGGGTGTCAGCTGTGAGGCTGCGCCCCAGTATGAACCACAGACTGGCGTCGACAGCGCTGCGCGGCACCTGTGCTCTGCTCATCGTCGCTCGGCCCTACTTGCCCAGCACGTTCGGGTGGGCGCTGCGTCGGCCGTCCTCGCCCCTGTCCAACGCCGCGATTGCCGCCATATCGGTGTCAGTGAGTTCAAAGCTGAAGACATCGGCGTTCTGCCGCATCCGCTCTTCACGATCAGATTTGGGGATGACGACGTCTCCGCGCTGAATGTGCCAGCGCAGCACCACCTGAGCCGGGCTGCGGCCCAGCCGCTCGGCGATGCCGCTGATCACCGGATCGGTGAGCTCATCGCCCTTGCCCAATGGGCTCCACGCCTCGATGGCGATCCCGTGGGACTTCGCGAACTCGCGCACCTCGTTGTTGGCGAAGTAGGGGTGAACTTCGATCTGGTTGACCGCGGGCACGACGCCGGTGGCCCCGATGATCCGGTCCAGGTGATCGGGCTGAAAGTTGGAGACGCCGATGGAGGCGGCCCGGCCGGAATCGCGCAGCTCGATCAGCGTTTCCCAGGTGTGGAGGTAGTCGATCTGCAGAAACGGCATTGGCCAGTGAATGAGGAACAGATCTACGTAGTCCAGCCCCATGCGCCGAAGCGACTCAGTGAAGGTGCGTCGCGCATCGGCGGGATCATGATTGGGATTGTGCAGCTTGGTGGTGACAAAGATGTCCTCGCGCGCCACTCCGGAGGCCCGGATGCCCTCACCGACCTCAGCCTCGTTGCCATACATTTGGGCGGTGTCCACATGCCGGTAGCCGATTTGCAGGGCTGCGGCGACGGAGGCCGCCGGGGTGGCCGCCTGGGACGTCCCGAAGCCGAGCTGCGGCAGCTGTGCTCCGGAGTTGAGCTCAATCGTCGTCGTCATGCTCCTACCCTACGGCGAGACGGATGGTGCCGTCGTGGTCGACCCGGGGGAGCAGCGGCGTCTGCGGCGCCGGGTCGGTGGCCAGCCGACCATAGGTGAGCACGTCCACGCGCTGGCCCTGGTGGATGAACTTCTTGCGCTCCAGCCCCTCGGGCACGAAACCGGCGGCCACAGCGACCCGGCCCGACGCCGGATTGTTCGCCCGGTGCCCCAGCTCCAGGCGTTGGAACCCACCGGTGCTCAGCGCCCAGGCAGCCACTGTGGCGGCGGCCCGCGAGGTGATGCCCTGCCCGCGGAAGTCCGGGTGCATCCAGTAGAAGAACCAACCCAACTTGTGCGCGTCAGCGCCGTTGATGCCGACAACGCCTGCGCACCGGGCGCCGACCTGCACCCCGAACCCGGCGTTGCCCTGCTCAGCCGAGGTGAGGAACTCGATGTACGCGGTGGCCGAGTCACGGTCTCTGACATCACCCTGGTGCTGCATCTGTGGGTCCGCCAGGAAACCGGCGAGCACCTCATCGGCGTCCTGGGTGCTCAGGGGCCTCAGGGTCACAGCACGCTGCATGCTCTCAGCGTATCGGGTGGAATGTGCGCCGGGGGCTGCGTGTTGTGGCCGGTATGCGTGCAATGGCTTACCGCGAATACGGACAACCGCAGGACCTGGAGCTGATGGACCTGCCGACACCGAAGGTCGCACCCGGCACGGTGCTGATCAGGGTCGAGCATGCCTCGGTGAACCCAGTCGATTGGAAGGTCCTCTCCGGAGGGTTGGATGAGATGCTCGACGTCGTCTTCCCGGTGGTCCCCGGGTGGGACGTTGCTGGAACGGTCGAAGCCGTGGGCCCCGACGCCCCCGAGTTCGCCGTCGGCGACCGGGTGGCCGCCTATGCCCGCAAAGATTTCGTCCACGGGGGCACCTACGCAGAGTTCGTCTCAGCACCGGCCACCTCTGTGGCGCACATCCCCGACGACGTGGAGACCAGCACCGCTGCCGGGCTGCCGCTGGTGGGACTGACTGCCCTGCGCACTTTAGAAGCGCTGAACGTCACCGCCGATGACACGCTGCTCATCCATGCCGCCTCCGGGGGAGTGGGGCACATTGCGGCGCAGCTGGCCGCCGAACTCGGCGCCACGGTGATCGGCACCGCCGCTGAGTCCAACCACGCAAAGCTCAGCGAGCTCGGGGTGACCCCGGTTTCCTATGGCGAGGGTCTCACGGAGCGTCTTGGGCACCTGGCCCCGGACGGGGTGACCGCCGTGGCGGATTTCGTCGGAGGGGTGCTGGACCAGAGTGTCGCGGTCCTCAAGGAGCCCGGGCGCATCGCGTCGGTGGCTGATCCCGGGGTCCTGGAGCACGGCGGCCGGTTCATCTGGGTCCGTCCCGACGGCCCACGCCTGCAGACTCTGCTCCACAAGATCAGCGAAGGGCGGCTGAGAGTCAGCATCGACTCCGTCTACCCGCTGGAGCAGGCGGCCGAGGCGATGGAGCACAGTCAGCGTGGGGCCAGCGGCAAAATCCTCATCGACGTCGCCGGCTGATCAGCATTCGACCACGTTGACGGCCAGACCGCCCAGGGCGGTCTCCTTGTACTTATGCGACATGTCTTTGCCGGTCTCGGCCATGGTGGTGATGACCTCATCGAGGCTCACCCGGTGCTCGCCGTCGCCCATCAGTGACATGCGCGCGGCGTTGACAGCTTTGGTGGCGGCGATCGCGTCGCGCTCGATGCAGGGGACCTGCACCAGTCCGCTGATGGGGTCGCAGGTCAGGCCCAGGTTGTGTTCCATGGCGATCTCTGCGGCGTTCTCCACCTGGGCCGGTGTCCCGCCCAGCACCTCGCACAGTCCGGCGGCAGCCATGGAGGAGGCCGAGCCGACCTCACCCTGACAGCCGACTTCGGCCCCGGAGATGGAGGCCTGCTCCTTGTACAGCACGCCGATGGCGGCGGCGGTGAGCAGATAGGTGGTCACGATGTGGCGCAGATTCGCCTGATCCGCAAAGCTGGCGCCGGCTCCGTAGTGGGTGGCATAGAAGCCCACCGCCGGTATAATCCCTGCCGCGCCGTTGGTGGGGGCGGTGACCACCCGGCCGCCGGAGGCGTTCTCCTCGTTGACAGCCAGTGCCACCAGGTTCACCCACTCCTGCCAGTAGGCGTGCGAGCGATCCGGGTCCTGCTGCCAGAGTTTGGCGTGCCAGCCTGGTGCGCGGTGCTTCACATTCAGCCCGCCGGGCAGCGTGCCCTCGCGCTCCAGGGCCGAGTTCTTGCACGCCTCCATCACCTCCCAGAGGTGCCAGATCCCGTCCAGGACCTGTTGCTCGCTGCGGCGGACGCACTCATTGGCCAGCATGATCTGCGAGACGGCCAGTCCGGTGCGCTCGCAGTGGTTGAACAGTTCCTCCGAGGCGCGGAAGGGGTAGGGGATCGTGGTGGTCTCAGCGCTGAGTTCGCTTGTCGGATCATCAGATTCGGCGACCACGAACCCGCCGCCGACCGAGTAGTAGGTCTCCTGAGCGATCAGCTCATCGGCGGCCCAGCCCTCAAGGCCCAGCAGAATGGCGGTGAACGACCCGTGCCCGGCACCAGTGGCTGACAGAGACCCGAAGAGCTCCACCTGAATGCCGCTGAGCCGATCCAGCTCGCCGTCGTCGATCAGCTTCTGCGAGACAAACCGCTGTGCAGCCCGCATCGACCCCACAGTGTGGGAGGAGGAGGGCCCCACCCCCACACTGAACAGATCAAAGAGACTGATCGCCATGGATCCAGACTACGCGCGAACAGAAGGCATAGGAACAGCACAGACGGCGCACGGAGCCGTGCCGGGGATTACCAGGCACCCTCGCGCTCATGGCCAGGGCACCAGTTCGACGCGGGGACAGTTCGTCTGACCTCCTCGACATGGTGGCCGCATCCCTCCCACGTCGTCCTGCCGCAGACGCTGCAGGTGATCGCTTGGCACATGGTGGGGTCTCCCTCCAAGAGGTCTCGATGGTGACTGAATCACGGGTGGACGGATTCTATCTCACGCCGTTTCTGCCACAGCTGGGAGGCAGGTGCAGGCACCGGTACGGGAAGCGGATTTCACCCTTGTCATATACCCTATGGGGGTATAGGGTATTTAGGAGTTGGGTCGGCTACCGCGACCCTGCAATCGGCGAGGAAAGGATCTCTCATGGCAGCTGCGACGAAGAACTACACGGTTGAGGGTATGACCTGCGGTCACTGCAAGGCCTCCGTGGAAGAGGAAGTGGGCGAGATTGCTGGTGTGACCTCGGTCGAAGCCACCGTTGATGACGGCCGGGTCGCTGTCAGCGGCGACAATTTCACCGATGAGGACATTATGGCCGCCGTCAAGGAAGCTGGCTACACCGTCAATCTCTGATCGCTGACTGATAGAAGGACTGATGGCTGATGGCCCAGACCCAACCGCTGGTTGACTTCACCGAGGTGGATCTTGGGGTGACCGGGATGACGTGCACCTCGTGCTCCTCACGGGTGGAGCGCAAGCTCAACAAACTTGACGGCGTGGAGGCCTCGGTAAACTTCTCCACCGAGACGGCCTCGGTGAAGTACGAGGCCGGCAAGGCAGATCCGGCCCAGCTCATCGACGTGGTGCGTGCGGCCGGGTACGACGCGTTCGCCATGGCGGAGGAGAACACTGCCGATGGTGGAGATTCCGCCGCCCATCCCGCAGCTGCGGCCGCCCCGCAGGACCAGATCCGGGCCGCCCGGGAACGTGAGGCCACAGACCTGAAGCAGCGACTGATCGGCTCAGCGCTCCTGACCGTTCCGATCACCCTGCTGAGCATGGTCCCCGCGTGGCAGTTCACCAACTGGCAGTGGGCAGTGCTGGCGATGACCACCCTGGTCTACTTCTGGAGCGGAGCCCCGTTCCATCAGGCCACCATCACCAATATTCGGCACGGGGCGGTCACCATGGACACCCTGATCACGCTGGGAACGACTGCCGCCTACCTGTGGTCGGTGTGGGCCCTGTTCTTCGGCAGTGCCGGCGAACCCGGCATGACCATGCAGATGCATCTGCTGCCCAGCGACTCCACGATGGATGAGATCTACCTGGAGACCGCAGCAGTGGTCATCACGTTCCTGCTGCTGGGCCGGTGGTTCGAGACCAAGGCCAAAGGAAGCTCCTCGGCAGCGCTGCGCACTCTGCTGGATATGGGCGCCAAAGACGCCGTGGTGCTGCGTGACGGCGCCGAAGTCCGCGTGCCGGTCAGTCAGCTGACGGTCGGCGAGGTGTTCGTCGTCCGACCGGGGGAGAAGATCGCAACGGACGGCCGTGTGCTGCAGGGTTCATCCGCAGTCGATGAGTCCATGCTCACCGGTGAGTCAGTGCCGGTGGAGGCGACCGCAGGGACCCGGGTCACCGGTGCGACCCTCAACACGTCCGGGCGCCTGATGGTGGAGGTCACGCGCATCGGCTCCGACACCACGCTGTCCCAAATGGCGAAGCTGGTGACCGACGCCCAGGCCAAGAAGGCTCCGGTGGAGCGCCTGGTCGACCGGATCTCCCAAGTCTTCGTGCCCACCGTCATCCTCATCTCGCTGCTCACGCTGGCTGCCCACATCATGGTGGGCAACGGGGTGGCCACCGCCTTCGCCGCAGCCGTGGCAGTGCTGATCATCGCCTGCCCATGTGCGCTGGGACTGGCGACTCCGACAGCCATCCTCGTCGGCACCGGCCGCGGCGCCCAGATGGGGCTTCTGATCAAGGGGCCAGAGATCCTGGAATCGACCAAGAAGGTCGACACCATCGTGCTGGACAAGACTGGCACCGTCACCTCCGGGGTCATGTCTGTTGGCGGCATCACCGCCGCCGCGGACTTCGACGCCGAGGAGGTGCTCGCCCGGGCTGCCGCTGTGGAAGCTGCCTCCGAACACCCCATCGCCGAGGCCATCGTCGCCGAGGCCCAGCGTGTGGGGCCGGTCCCGGCGGTCACTGATTTCACCAACACCGCAGGCCAAGCTGTCACCGGCACTGTTCAGGGGTCCACGGTGCGAGTCGGCCGTCCTGCCGGGGCGCTGTCAGCAGAGCTGCAGGACGCGTTCGGTGACGCCCAGAACTTAGGCGGCACACCGGTGGTGATACAGATTGATGGCTCCGATGCCGGGGTGATCACCGTGCGCGACACCGTCAAGCCCACCTCTGCCGAGGCGGTCCAGGGCCTGAAGGACCTGGGGCTGACTCCGTGGCTGCTGACCGGCGACAACGCCGGGGCGGCTCGGGCGGCGGCGCAGGAGGTCGGCATCGACTCGACCCATGTCATCGCTGAGGTGATGCCCGAGCACAAGGTGGCCCACGTCGAAGAGCTGCAGGCACAGGGGCGAAACGTGGCGATGGTCGGTGACGGGGTCAACGACGCCGCTGCTCTGGCCAGTGCTGATCTGGGCCTGGCCATGGGCGCAGGAACCGATGTGGCCATTGAGGCCAGCGACATCACCCTGATGAACAACGACCTGCGTTCCACCGTTGATGCGATCCGACTCTCGCGCAGGACTCTTGGCACGATCAGGGGAAACCTGTTCTGGGCCTTCGCCTATAACGTGGCACTGATCCCGGTCGCCGCACTCGCCCTGCTGAATCCGATGCTGGCAGGTGTGGCGATGGCGTTCTCCAGTGTCTTCGTCGTCGGCAACAGTCTTCGACTGCGCAGCTTCCGCACCTGGTCAACCACCGCTGCCAGCGCCGATCTCGACGAAGACCAGCAGCCGGCGGAACGGCTCAGAACCGGCGGGTGAGGCGGCGGCGCACCGGGCGCCCGTCGGGATCAAACATGGTGCGGTAGAGCGGAGATGCCAGGGCCAGCTGCCAGGCGGAGCCCTGCTGGAGATCATGGCGACGCAACCGACCCGGCGGGCGGGATCCGACCTGTCCGCCCTCGTGCCAGAGGTCCAGAGCCTCGGCACTGTCCCGGATCACCTGCGCCGCCTGGGTGGGGTCGATCAGGTCGGCGTCGTCACCCTCGTGCCGGTGCAGATGCTCGCGCATCAGCTGCAGCCGCAGCTGCCTGGCAAATCGACGGGGCCGCTCTGCGGTGTCGCCGGGCCCTGCAGCGGTGGCTGATTCGATGGGATGCCGCGAGTCTGTGTCGCCGTCGAGCACCGCGACGCTGAGCTCGGAGTCATGGGTCCAGGAGCGGCGGTTGAGGTTGGCACTTCCGACGCTGGCCCACACATCATCGATGATGACGACTTTGGCATGGACATAGATCGGGGCGCCGTCGGCCTTTTCGATGTCCAGCACGGTGAGGCGATCGCGCACGCTGGGGCGCAGCGCTCGTATCGGCAGGCCGCGACCCAACAGGGAGGGCGGCAGTTTGAGCAGGCCTTCCTGATCCGGGTGACGGGGTCTGACGGCGATGATGTGCAGTGCCGGATTTCGGTGCAGCGCTTCGTCCAGCACCTCGCCGACTTCGCTGGACCATAAGTACTGGTCTTCGATGTAGACCAGGTGCCGGGCGTGCTGCAGCGCCTTGACGAACCCGCGGGCCACGCTGAATTCGCCCTGCGGCGCGAACGGGTAGGCACGTGTGCGGCGGCGGTGCGGGTAGGTGCGCAGCAGCTGAACGGTGGCACCGCCGCCGTCGACCGGCGGCGGTGGGGGAGTCGGGGCGGGCAGTGCGGAGGGGCGCTGCGGCAGTCCGGAGAGCTGGTCTGCGTGGCGGTGCCACGGCAGCAGCGTCATCGGCTGAGGGTCGGACCAGCGTTCCCGAAAGACCTGTTCGACCTGGCCGACTGCCGGGCCGCGGATCTGCAGGTGCACATCATGCCAGGCCGGTGTGCTGCCGTAGGCGTCAGTGAAGTCCCGCGGCAGCGGATCGCCGCCATGGTCCCAATCATCGGCACGTGAGCGGGCCAAGTCCAGCCCGCCCACGAAGGCCACGTCCCGTCCGGGGTCCGCCGGTCGGCGGATCACAATGAACTTCTGGTGCTGGCTGCCGAACCGGCGGACCCGATGGTCCAGCAGGATCGCACCGCCGGCGCGATTTACCATCTGGGCGAGTTCCTTGTTCTTCTCCCACGAGCCCACCAGCCACGAGGGGTGGGAGCGCCACAGCAGCCCGCGCACGCTCGCGCCCGACTCGGCAGCGCGGACCAGGGCGTCTGCGACGCTGAGATCGGCGTCGATCAGCTGTTCTGCGTCCATCCGCCACCCAGCCAGCAGCACCAGGTCGCCCTCGCCGACGTCGTGCAGCTGGCGAACCAGGCGGGGAAAATACTCTGAGCCGTGGATGAGCGTGCGCACTGCGTTGGACTCGGTCCAGGGCTGCAGATCCGTGGCGTCATTGCCCCGTTCAGCATGGGAGAGCAGCCAATCCGAGTTCCACTGCGGCCACCGGTGGCGCAGCAGCTTCCGGAGGATCCCCATGAGTTTATCTTCACATGTGTCCTCACCAGACGAATAGCCGGTGAACCTGAATTCGTGGTGTGCATGGCGATCTGAAGCCCGACTCTGCTGCGGCTAGGCGCCCACGCGGTGTATCCAGGTGGCGTGCATACGCTGTCTCCGGAGTGTCCAGGATACCCTTGTACATTTTCCCAGCTGTCTGATTTCGAGCACCACCGGCGCAGCGGACCAACTGGATGGACCGACCCAGGATAGGGGAAAGCGAGAATGGGATTAGCCCAGACAGAGAAGTATCTGAAGCGGCACAACATCAAAGCGGGCCTGACCAGCACGCTGATTGCTGACCGCGCGCTGGCCCGGGGGATTGAGGTCTTTCCCGATGCGCAGCGGCGCCTCACTATGAAGGTCGGCGGCAGATACGTCTGGTTCGACGGATCCCTCTCAAATATCAACAGCGTGCTGGCCAGACGCTGCGTGCGCTACAAAGACGTCACCAGCCGGCTGCTGCAGAACTACGACATCAACGCTGCGACCAACGTTGCCTTCTCCCGGGATCAGCTGCACCAGGCGTGGGCCTGGGCGGAGGCGGAGATGCCGGTGGTGGTCAAACCACCCAATGACGGTATGGGAGACGAGGTCCATGTGGGGATTTCGGACTTCGCTGAGTTCCAGCGGGCCTTCGCTGCGGTGGGCGCACTGTCGGAATCGGTGCTGGTGGAGCGGTTCATCCCCGGGGTCGAACATCGTGTGCTGCTCATCCACGGCAAGGTCGCCGCTGCTGCCAGGCGCATCCCGGCCCACGTCGTCGGTGATGGGGTCTCCACGATCGCAGAGCTGGTGGAGCAGAAGAACAGACTGCGCACAGAGTCGGCCAATCCCGTGCATTTCCAAATCCCCGTCGACGACGTCGTCGTGCGCGAGCTGGCCAAGCAGAGCTTCGCCCTGGGCTCGGTGCCCGCCGAGAATGAACGCGCCTGGCTGCGGCCCAACTCCAACGTCCACAGCGGCGGCGACGGGGTGGACGCCACCGATGAGCTCCGGCCCGAGGAGGTCGAGATGGCGGAGCAGACCGCCAAGGCGATCCCTGGACTGCGCATAGCGGGGTTGGACCTGCTGCTCCCACGAGACGGGCAGGGATCTGCCCCGCATGTGTTGGAGATCAACGGAACGCCTATGATCACCGGGCACCACTACCCCTGGTACGGGCAGAGCCGCGACGTGGCCGCAATGCTGGTCGAGTCCATGTTCGGCAAAGAGTCGGACCGACGACCCAGGCCTCCGGAAAAGCCCCGCTCACGAGCGTCCCGGCAGCTGCGGCAACGACTGCGTCCGCTGCGGCCGCTGTTCCGCCGCTGAAACGTATGGTGGCGGCGACCCTCGATGCGCGTCATCTCAATGATCTGGTGGCTTGAAACGGGAAGACGCGCGCAGAAGCAGTGAGGAGGGCTTCTGCGCGCGTCACGCTTCCCATCGCGCACCTTCTATTAGAACACGTCTTCTATGGTTCATCAACCATCAGTTTCACCAAATAGAATATGTGTTCGATGTGACTTTCCTGTCAGAAACCTATGAGAACGGACATTCGATCCCAGCCGTGCAACGAGGTGGCTGACACCGTCATGAGTCCCTTACTCAGTGTCCGGTACCTTCACCGCCTTGGAGTCGCCGCGACGAACGGCCAGATAGCCGGCGGCCGCCAGACCGATCAGCAGGATCAGCAGGGTCGCCGTGCCGAAGTTCAGGCCGAAGCCATTGATGGCCAGGAACGCGACCGACCCGGCAGCGATGCAGTAGTAGAGAGCGACCCACACTGTTTTGCGGATGATGTCGCCTTCGCGGTTGAGCAGGCCGACTGTTGCCGAAGCAGCCACAATGTTGTGGATGGTGATCGTGTTGCCGCCGGCTCCGCCCGCCGCCTGGGCGGCTGTGACGGTCTCCGGTGAGACGCCGATGGTGTTGGCCGTGGACCACTGGAACTGCGAGAACGTCAGATTGGACACAGTGTTGGACCCGGCGATGAATGCTCCCAGGGCGCCGACGAAGGGGGCGAAGAACGGCCACGTCTCTCCCGCCACAGACGAGGCGGCCTGAGCCAGGAGCACGGGCATGGATTCCATTCCCGACTCATTGATGCCGGATTGGATCAGCACACGCACCATGGGCACGGCGAACAGCAGAGCCACGGCGGTGCCGAAGATCTGACGGCCAGCGATCTTCCACGTCTGTGCCATCTGCTTAGCTGACATGCGATAGATCAGGTAGCCCATCGCTGAGGTGAGGATCAGGATGAAGCCGGGGGAGAAGAACACATCAATCGAGGTGCTGATCCCCTCGACCCCCAGAATGTCGGAAATCTGCACCTGTGTGAGGCCCGGAGTGGTGAGGAACTCATTGAGCCCCTCCCACACGCGGGTCAGCACCAGCAGAGCGGCCATGATCACATAGGGTGTCCAGGCGCGCACCAGGGTGATCTTGTGCGGCTCGTTGGGGTCGCGCGGCTCGCCGGGGGCGATGCGACCCATCCAGCGCTGCTCCCAGGCTGCCCGGGGGCCGAAGTCGAAGGTCTCCTTGGGCATCAGGAAGCCCTTGGAGGAGGTGAACATGACCAGGGTCAGACCCACCAGGCCGCCGATCAGTGAGGGGAACTCCGGGCCCAGCAGCCAGGCCACCAGGACCGAGGGCACCGTCATCGACAGCGCGGCGTAGATCGCGAAGGGCCAGACCTTCAGCCCCAGAGCGAAGTTGCGCTTCTGACCGAAGAAGCCGGTGAGGAAGCAGGCCAACAGCAGTGGAATGAGGATGCCGACTGCCAAGTGGAACAGAGCGGTCTGCAGGCCGATGTTGGCAATATACTCCGAATAGGTCATGCCCAGTTCACTGAGTCGGTCCTGCATCGCTGGGGAGTTCTGGTTCAAACCGTCGCCGACGCCGACGAGGATGGGCGTTCCGACCGCGCCGTAGCTCACCGGTGAGGACTGGATGATCAGGCCCACCACCACCGCGGCCATGGCGGGGAAGCCCATCGCCAGCAGCAGCGGTGCGACGACGGCCGCTGGGGTGCCGAAGCCCGAAGCACCCTCGATGAAGCTTCCAAACAGCCAGCCGATGATGATGGCCTGAATGCGGCGGTCGGGGGAAATATAGTTGAAACCGGCCTGAATGCGTTCCATCGCGCCAGAGACGGTCACTGTCGACAGCAGCAGAAGGGCGCCGAAGACGATGTAGAGCAGAGTGCCCGCGACAATCAGCCCCTCCAAGGAGGCTGCCGCCAGCGCAACGGGCTGCATCTGCCAGGTTGCCCAGGCAATGATGATGGCAGTCAAATAGCTCAGCGGCATGGCGTATTTTGCCGGCCATCGGAAGCCGGCAAGCAGAATACCGGCGACCAGGATCGGCGCTAGGGCCAACATACTTAGGACAAACTGGTTATCCACGTCGATAACGTCCTTCCGGTTGGTGCCCGGCAGGGGCCTTCGGTGCGGTGATCTTATCTTCAGCTGTCACTTCATTCACCGTCCAACGCGTCCGAAGAGGGAGGCGATGGGTGCTACGAAGAGTGCTCGTGCGAGGAACGCGCCGGCGACGATGACTGCCAGGGAGAGGGCGAAGAGCCAGAACCCTGTCCAGTTCTGTGTCTCGTCGCCGGTGTAGATCTGGTTGAGGTTGGCCAAAGCGTCTGTGGCGAAGACGAGGATCAGGTGGACCAGGATGAAGACGGTGAAGTAGATCATCACTGGGAAGTGGACGGCGCGTGCCAGTTCTACGGGGAAGAGCTTGTTGAGGGCCTGGTTGTTCGCTGGCCAGAGCCCGGACATGCGCAGCCCGGTGAGGATCGCCAGCGGTGCGGCGATGAAGATGGTGGTGAAGTAGGCCAGTTCCTGCAGGCTGTTGTAGTGGGCCCACTCCCCGACAGTGGGCCAGTCCAGGGAGACGTACTGCAGTCCGGCGGAGAGGGCGTTGGGGAAGATCTCCCAGCTGGTGGGCACCACCCGCTGCCAGTAGCCGGTGGCGAGCAGCAGGACCACAAAGATGACGCCGTTGAGCACCCAGAGCAGGTCCAGCGCGTTGTGCAGCCAGATGGTCAGGCTGATCTTGCGCTTCTTGTTCCACTTCGGGGTCCAGTAGGCGGCCGGGCGAGCCTCGGTGCGGATCTGGATGCCGGTCTTGATGACCAGCACCATCAGAAACGCGTTGAAGAAGTGCGCCCAGTTCAACCACCAGGGATAACCGCCCGGGGCCTCCGGCTGGGAGTACTGGCCCGGGTAGCGCTCCACGAAACCTGCGACAGTCTCAGTGTCGAGCAGCCACCGGGTGAGCAGCACTGCCACAGCGGCCACCACAATGATGGCAACCACGCCGATGCCGCCCTGGACCGCCCATTGTCTGCCGGTGCGATTGAGGAAGGTCTTCTGCGCAGGCTGGGTCTTCGGCGGTTTGGGTGTGGTGTGCTCGGCCGCACCGGTCTTGGCCTCAGCCGGGGTCGGGGAGGAGCTGTCCTGCACTGGGGCCGACCTGGGATCCTGACTTCGGAGCCCAGATCCGCTTCCTAACCCCGACCTGCGCGGAGCGGGCTCCGAGGTTTGACCCGTGGGGGGGCGGCCGGCAGGCTGCTGCGGCTGCTGGGCCGGCTGTTCACCCATACCCATGCGACGTCGAGCTGGTTGCTGCGGCGCTGATTGGACTGGGTCTAGTTGCTCTGGTTGCTGGGCCTGTTGAGCCATGCCGGTGCGACGGGCCCGGTTGTTCATGCCCGTGCGGCGAGCCGGCGGGTTTGCGGCGGTCTCCTCGGGCGTGTCTGCGGCAGTGTCCGCAGGGTTCGGGGCAGGCTCATCGTGGGTCTGCTGCTCTGGGGGCTGCTGTTCCTCGGGGGTGCGGGGCAGGCCTCTGCGGCGTCGTGGTGGTCGTTCAGGAGCCACCGCCGGCGCGCTCCTTCAGCCGTGTGATCAGCTGGGGGACCACATCGAAGGCATCACCGACGATGCCGAAGTCGGCGATGTCGAAGATGGGCGCCTCGGGGTCCTTATTGATGGCCACGATCGTCTTAGCCGACTGCATGCCCGCTTGGTGCTGCACTGCCCCGGAGATGCCCAGGGCGATGTAGAGATCGGCAGAGACGGTGACCCCGGTCTGGCCCACCTGGTAGGAATTCGGCGCGTAGCCGGCATCCACTGCGGCCCGGGAGGCGCCCAGGCCGCCCCCCAGCTCATCGGCGAGCTGCTCTGCCAAGGCGAAGCCCTCGGCAGAGCCCAGTCCCCGTCCGCCGGAGACCACTGTGGCCGCGCTGCGCAGATCCGGGCGCGTCGACGCCTGCAGGTTCTCGCTGAACCCGGTGATCTCAGCCGCCGCGGACCCGGCCTCAGGGACCTCCAGCGTCTCCACTGTCGGCTCAGCCGCTTGGGCGCGCTCATCGACCGCACCCTCGCGCAGGGTCACGATCAGGGTGCCGTGGGTCGGGGCAGACTCGGTGGTGTAGGCGCTGCCATAGACCGAGTGGTGGACCACGTTGCCCTCAGCATCACGAGCAATGCCCACCGCATCAGCAGCCACGGCCGCCGGAAGCCGCACCGCCAACCGGCCGGCAATGTCACGGCCATCAACATCGTTGGGTACCAGCACCGCCTCAGCGCCGGTGGCACCCACCGCAGCGGCCACAGCCTCCAACGCCGGGGCGGTCAGCACTGACTGCGTCTGGGGCGTCTCAGCGAGGTAAACCCGCTGGGCCCCAAACGTGCCGGCAGCCGCAGCCGCGGCCTGACCCTGGCCCGGTGCGGCCACAATGACCGCCACCGGCGAACCGAGGCGCCCAGCAGCGCCCAGCAGCCCGGCAGCGCTGCCCACCAGTTCACCATTGGGCAGAACCGGCAGAAACGTCACCACATTGTTCTCAGCCATTCTCAGACCAGCCTCTTCTCCGCCAAATAATCAGCCAGCTGGGTGCCAGCCTCACCTTCATCAGTGACCTTCGTACCAGCAGTGCGTGCCGGGGCCTGGGTGACCGAAAGCATAATCGAGCGCGGCACATCAGCCTGGGCATCAACGCCCAGATCCGCCGCGGTCAGGGTCTCCAGGGGCTTCTTCTTCGCCGACATGATCCCCTTGAACCCGGGGAACCGAGGATCCGGCATCCGTTCGGTGACCGAGACCACCGCCGGCAGATCAGCCCGCAGACTCACCGTGCCGCCATAGGTGCCACGCTCACCGCTGACCTCAGTCTCACTGATCTGGGCCGAGTCCAAACTCGTCAAGTGCGCCACACCCAGCCGCTGCGCCAGCATGGTCGGCAGCAGCCCACCGGTGCCATCGGAGGACACATCACCGGCGATCACCAGATCAAACCCGATACGCCTCAGCGCTGCGGCCAACACCTCAGCGCTCAGCCCCAAATCAGCACCAGTAAGCGCCTCATCACTGATGTGGCAGGCACTATCAGCACCCATCGCCAGAGTCTTACGCAACATAGACTCCGCAGACTCCGGACCCATAGTCACCAACACCACCTCGGCGTCCTGCGCAGAATCGGCATAGGAGACCGCAGCCTCCACCGCACGAGCCGTGATCTCATCAATCACCCGATCACTGGCCCCACGATCAGCCAACCCGGTCGTCGTATCAAGCTTGCGCTCCCCATAACTGTCGGGAACCTCTTTCACCAACACAGCAATCTTCATCAGAGGGCCTTTCCTCCCAAGGCTTCAAGCACAGCAGCAGCAACTTCGGCGTCCTGAGCAGGCGGGCCCCCGGCCACACCGAGTCCGCCGACCACTACGCCGTCGAAGACCAGGGGTACGCCCCCGGGAATCCGTGTCAGCAGTGTACCGGTGCCGTTCTCCATGGCCGGTGCCAGTTCTCCTGGCATGTCTGCGCTGGGCTTTCGGGTTGAGGCCGCAGTGTTGGCCTTGCGCTTGGAGGTCTCCACGCTGTGGGCCGTCATGCCGTCGGCGCGGCCGAAGGCCACCAGGTTCAGCCCGGGGTCCACCACGGTGGCGCAGAGATTGAGGCCGCGCTCTGCGCCGATGCTGAGGGTCAGTCGCACTGCCTCGGCAGCAGTTTCGTAGGCGATTGTCGCCACGTTGATGTATGCAGTCATCAGGTCTCCTTAGCCGGTAGCGTTCAGCGCGGCCGGATCCAGCACAGCGCCTGGGTTGAAGATATTGTGCGGGTCCAACGCCATCTTAATCCGATGGTTGAGGTCCAGGGCGTCCTCACCGATGTAGTCGCTGAGCCAGGGGCGCTTGAGCCGGCCCACACCATGTTCGCCGGTGATCGTGCCGCCCAGGGCGATCGCTAAGTCCATCACCTCACCGTAGGCGGTGTGCGCGCGTTGCTTCTGATCCTCATCGGCGGGGTCGAACACCAGCAGCGGGTGGGTGTTGCCGTCACCGGCATGGGCGAGCACCGCAATGACGACGTCGTGGTTCTGTGAGATCTCTGCCATTCCGCGCACCAGGTCACCCAGGCGGGGCAGCGGCACCCCGACGTCCTCCAGCAGGATGGAGCCCTTCTGCTCCACGGCCGGGATGGCCATCCGGCGGGCGACGACGAACGCTTCCCCCTCTTCGGCGTCAGTGGTGTAGAAGACCTCGGTGGCGTTGTTCTCATTGCACAGCGCCTCGATCTCTTCGATCTCTTTGGCGGCGTACTCCGCCGGCTCGTCGGACTGGATCACCAGCATCGCCGCCGCCTCGCGGTCCAGGCCCATCTTGGTGGTGTCCTCCACGGCGTTGATGGTGGGCTTGTCCATAAACTCCAGCATCGAGGGGCGCCACTGGGAGGAGATCGCCAGAATCGCCTCGGTCGAATCCTCCAGTGTGGCGAAGGTGGCCACCAGTGTGGTCGGCGGCCGCTGGGAGGGGACCAGGCGCAGCGTGATCTCGGTGATCACCCCCAGTGTCCCCTCACTGCCGACGAACAGCTTGGTCAGATCCAGTCCGGCCACATCCTTCAGTCGCGGCCCACCCAGCTCCACTGCCCGGCCGTCGGCCAGCACCACGGTCATGCCCAGCACGTAGTCGGTAGTCACCCCGTACTTCACGCAGCACAGGCCCCCGGCGTTGGTGGCGATGTTGCCGCCGATGGAGCAGAACTCGAACGACGACGGGTCCGGCGGGTACCACAGGTCGTGCTCTGCGGCGGCGGCCTTGACCTCAGCGTTGAACGCGCCGGGCTGGACCACTGCGGTGCGGGTCAGCGGTTCGACCTGGATATCGCGCATCTTCTCCATGGAGAGCACGATCCCACCCTCGACGGCCGTGCTGCCGCCGGAGAGCCCGGAACCGGCCCCGCGCGGGACCACCGGCAGCCCACGGGCGGCCGCGAAGCGTACCGCAGCCTGGACATCTTCGGTGCTGGTGGCACGCACCACCGCAGCAGGGGTGCCGGCATCCGGGTCGTTGGCACGGTCCCAGCGGTAGTTCTCGATGGTGGCCGGATCAGTGACGACGCTGCCCGCGCCCAGGGCATCGATCAGCTCCTGGAGCTGGGGCGCATCGGTAGTGGGGGTCTGCGTCAACGGGGAAACCTCTCTGAGTTCGCGTAGGACCAACTGGTAGTGAACCGTATCACCGCAGGTCACTGCAGTGGAAGACGAGTGCCGCATGATGGAATGTGCGTCTGCTGTCGTTTCTTCCGGCCACAGTGTAGCCCGGGTGGTGGCACCCCCGGGAGGGTCCGAATCGACCCAGGTGACCGGCAGGCATAAACTGAGCTGGGATTGTCCACACCTGATGAGTCCTTTGACCACAACGGAGCAGTATGTCCACACCTGAGAACCCCGCCGAGCACGACGACGTCGTCGTTCCCCACCCGCTGGATGAGACGGCGATCAATGAGCGTGTCGACGCCGCACTGGTCAGCTTCGAGGCTGCCGGCGACCTGGACGAGCTGAAGGCTGCCCGCTTGGCCCATACCGGCGATAAGGCGCCGATCATTCTGGCCAACCGGCAGATCAAGTCCCTGGACAAGGACCAGAAGAAGGAAGCAGGCCAGCTGCTGGGCTCCGCCCGCGGCCGCATCCAGAAAGCACTGGCGGCCCGCACTCAGGTGCTGGAGGCCGAGCACGCCGCCCGGATGCTGGTGGAGGAGACCGTTGATGTCACCGCCGCCCCGGTGCGCCGTCCGCTGGGCGCCAGGCACCCCATCTCGGTGCTGCAGGAGAAGGTCTCTGACGTCTTCACCGCCATGGGGTGGGAGATCGCCGAGGGACCGGAGGTCGAATCCGAGTGGTTCAACTTCGACGCGCTGAACTTCGGCCCCGACCACCCCGCCCGGGAAATGCAGGACACCTTCTTCATAGAACCTGCAGATGCTCATCTGGTGCTGCGCACCCACACCTCCCCGGTGCAGATCAGGGCCCTGCTGGACCGTGAGCTGCCGGTCTACGCCCTGTGCCCGGGCAAGACCTTCCGCACTGACGAGCTGGACGCCACCCACACCCCGGTGTTCCATCAGTTCGAGGGCATCGCAGTGGACAGGGGCCTGACTATGGCCGACCTGCGCGGCACCCTGGAGCACTTCGCCCGGGCGATGTTCGGCCCTGAGGCCGCTATTCGGCTGCGGCCCTCCTTCTTCCCATTCACCGAGCCCTCTGCTGAGCTCGACGTCTGGCACCCCGACGCCAAGGGCGGGCCCCAGTGGGTCGAATGGGGCGGCTGCGGGATGATGCACCCCAACGTGCTGCGCGCCGCCGGTGTCACAGACCCGCAGTACACCGGATTCGCCTTCGGCATGGGCGTGGAGCGGACCCTGATGTTCCGCAACGGCGTCCTGGACATGCGAGACATGATCGAAGGCGACGTCCGTTTCAGCCAGCACTTCGGTATGGAGGTTTAGCCAGATGCGCATTCCCCTGTCATGGATCCGTGAGCACACGCAGTTCCCGGCCTCGGGCACCCCAGAGGACCTGATGGCCGAGCTGGTCCGTGTCGGGCTGGAGGAAGAGGACGTCCACCTCCCAGAGATCTCCGGACCCGTCGTGGTGGGCAAAGTCCTGCAGAAGTCCCCAGAGCCGCAGTCCAACGGCAAGACGATCAACTGGTGCCACGTCCAGGTGGTCCCCGACGGTCAGACCCAGATGCTCCAGGGGGAGGGCATCTCGGACGACGGCGTCCAGGGCGTGGTCTGCGGGGCCGACAACTTCGAGGTCGGCGACAAGGTGGTCGTCACCCTGCCCGGCTCCGTGCTGCCCGGCGACTTCCGCATCTCAGCACGCAAGACCTACGGGCATCTCTCAGCCGGGATGATCGCCTCGGTCAAGGAACTAGGCATCGGTGAGGACCACGAGGGCATCCTGGTGCTGAGCTCCCTGGGCCTGGACCCCGAAATCGGTGACGACGCCCTGGACCTGCTGGGCCTGAGCGACGCCGCCGCTGAGATCAACGTGACACCGGACCGCGGCTACGCGTTGAGCATCCGCGGGGTGGCACGGGAGTACTCCCACGCCACCGGCACTGCTTTCACCGACCCGGCCTCACTGGTGGGCGTGCCGGAGTCCGGAAGCGCCGGCCACGAGGTGATCCTCGATGACGCCGCCCCGATCTACGGCACACCCGGCTGCGATAAGTTTGTGGCTCGCCGGGTCACCGGAGTCAACCCGAACGCGCCCACACCGCCGTGGATGGCCGCCCGCCTGCGCTTGGCCGGAATGCGGCCGATCAGCCTGGTGGTCGACATCTCCAACTACGTGATGTGGGAGTTGGGCCAGCCGCTGCACTTCTACGACGCCGAGAAGCTCACCGGTGCCATCCAGGTGCGTCGGGCTGCAGCGGGGGAGAAGCTCACTACCCTGGACGAGAAGCAGCGCGAGCTGGACGCCGAGGACCTGGTCATCGCCGATGACTCCGGGTCAATCGGCCTGGCCGGGGTGATGGGCGGTGCCGCCACGGAAGTCTCTGCGGAAACTTCGACAGTGCTGATCGAATCAGCTCATTTCGACCCCATCACCGTCAGTCGCACCAAACGCCGCCACCGGCTGCCCTCAGAGGCGTCTAAGCGCAATGAGCGCGGGGTGGACCCGTTGATTGCCGCAGTCGCCGCTCAGCGTGCGGTGCAGCTGCTGGTCGACTTGGCCGGCGGCACAGATTCCGGTGAGGTCACCGAGGTCGGCGAGCCGGTGCTGCCGGACGCGATTGCTATGGACCTGCAGCTGCCACAGCAGCTGATCGGTGTGGACTACAGCACCGAGCAGATCACCCAGACGCTGACCGATGTGGGATGCCGCGTCGAGACGGGGCAGGGCGATTCACTGCAGGTGACACCACCGAGCTGGCGCCCGGACATCGACATCCCGGAGGCGCTGGTCGAAGAGATCGCCCGGCTGGTGGGCTTCGATAAGATCCCCTCCCGGCTGCCGGCTGCTCCGGCTGGCCGCGGGCTCACGCTCGCCCAGGGGCGTCGTCGTACGGTCTTCAACGGGCTGGCTGCCGATGGTTACACCGAAGTGCTGAACTACCCGTTCTGCTCTGAGGCGGCCAACGAGCTCTTCGGCGCCTCTGACGAGGGGGCTGCGGTGGCCCAGGTGCGGCTGGCCAATCCGATCAGCAGCCAGTACCCGGTGCTGCGCCGGTCTCTGCTGCCCGGCCTGTTGGACGCGGTGCGGCGCAACGTCTCCCGCGGCTTCGGTGACACGGCACTGTTCGAGGCAGGGCTGGTGTTTCTGCCCGGTGAGCAGATCGGCAGTCCGGAACTTCCCGCCCTGGGGATCCATCCCGGTGATGCGGTGATCAACGATTTGAAGGACGGCACCCCGCACCAGCCCCAGCATGTGGCTGTGGCGCTGACCGGCCACTCTGCCCCCGAGGGCCTGGGAGATGCCGGCCGCGGTCGTGATTGGGCCGATGCCGTCGAGGCCGCGCGCACCGTCGCGGAGCTGGTTGGTGTGCAGATCGAGGTGGTCCAGGGCTCTCACCAGGCCTTCCACCCCGGGCGTACCGCAGAGCTGCGCTGTGCCGGATCATTGGTGGGCTACGCCGGGGAGCTGCACCCGCAGGTGGTTGAGGCCGAGAATCTTCCCGCGCGCACCAGCGTGATGGAGTTGGACTTCTCCGCAGTGCTGGAGGCTGCGCCCTCGATCATCACTGCCGAACCGATCTCCGGGTACCCGCAGACGACCCAGGATGTGGCGCTGATCGTCGACGACGCCGTCACCGCCGCAGCGCTGCAGGCCACACTGACCGAGGGTGCGGGAGATCTGTTGGAGAGCATCGAGCTGTTCGACGTCTACTCCGGAGAAGGAATCGAGGCGGGCAAGAAGTCGCTCGCCTTCGCCCTGCGCTTCAGGGCCGAGGACCGTACGCTGACCTCCGAGGAGGCCTCCGCCGCGCGGGCCGGCGCTGTGGCGCTGGCCGCCGAGCGCCACAGCGCCGTTCAGCGGTAACCGCTGGTACACCCGATATTCGACGGTGACGACCACGTGGGAGGAAGGGGCCACCTGGCTACTCAGTGACCTCGCCAAAAGCCGCCTCATAAGTTTCTGACTGGGATGGCGTGATCTCGCCAGCGACCCGCAGCAGGATGCTTCCCGACTGGAAGTGATACTCCGACCCAAGAAACGGGGCATCAGCGAGGGTGTCTTGAATGTAGTCGCTGCGTTCTGTGGCCGCGTCCTCATCAGCCCAAAATTCAACCGTAGCGCCGCAATCGACGCCTAGGCTCTGACAATCTGCTTCGCTGTCGTAGATGACGAGGGCTTCGGTATAGCCGTTTGGGCGCCCGATGAGGTCGTTGGGGTCGTTATCCTCGGTGATGAGTGTGTAGTCAGTGATTGTATCGATATCAGACTGAAGCGCCTCGGCGATTGATTCCGCGTCGAGTTCACTCTCTTCGGGTTCTTCTTCTGGTGTGGGCGCGGCGGAGACGGTGTCTTGGGTGTCGGAACCGTTGTCCTCCGGATCCTCAGACGTCCCCTCCTCTCCACATGCAGAAAGGGCGAAGATGGCAAGTGGGAACAACACGGTCATTGCGGAGCGATTCATGGAGTCGATGCTACCTGGAGCCCTCGACGTCGATACGCGCCAGCTTGCGGATGACAGAGGAGCCGGCTGCTGGATAGCTTGGGGAGACACCGGCGCAGAGAGAGCGCGCCGCTAATGGCGGGGCAGATTGTCCGGCCTCGTCACTAGGATCTTGGGGATGAATCACTCAAAGTCGATCACCATCACACTGGTCTCCTTGGTGCTGCTTTCCGGATGCGCAGTCGGGGACTCTGGGCCAACACCCCATTGGAGGCATTGAAAGTGTCACCGTACTGCTGCCTTACTTACACTTTGCTGCTAAGTGTAAGTAAGGAGGGGTCACTACTTACACTTAGGGGACCAGCAGCAGCTTGCCGGTGGTGCGGCGGTTCTCCAGGTCGTCCTGGGCGCGGGCCGCTTCGGCCAGCGGGTAGCTGCCGCCGATGTCCAGCCTCAGTTCCCCCTTGGTCAGGGCCGCGAACAGCTCGGTGAACCGCCAGTTGCGCTCCTCAATGTTGCGCAGGTACCAGTTCACAGCGGGGCGGGTGACATACAGACCGCCGCGCCTATTCAGATCCTGCAGATCAAGCGGCGGCACCTGGCCGGAGGCGCCGCCGAAGAGCACCATGGTGCCGCGCACCGCTAGGGAGTCCAGCGAACCGGTGAAGGTGTCTTTGCCCACTCCGTCATAGACCACCGGTACGCCCTCACCCTTGGTGATCTCGTGGACCTTCTCAGCGAAGCCCTGGTACTCCAGCACGTAGTCGGCGCCGGCGGCCTGGGCGATCTTCGCCTTCTCAGGACTCGAGGTGGTGGTGATGACGCGGGCACCCTTGGCCTTGAGCAGCTGGGTGAGCACCTGGCCCACGCCACCGGCACCAGCATGGGTCAGCACAGTTTGGCCGGGGGAGACCTTATAGGTGGAGTTGATCAGGTAGTGGGCGGTCACGCCCTGCAGCGGCAGCGCGGCGGCCTGCTCATCGCTGACCGCATCCGGCACCAGCACAGCTTTGGCGGCGTCGACGAGGAAGTGTGTGGAATAGGTGCCGGTGGCAGCTTCCGAGGTGGTGATGCGCTGCCCGAGGCTGAAGTTCTCGACGTTTTCGCCGACGGCGACGATCTCTCCGGCGCCCTCGACGCCGGGGGTGAACGGGTACTGCACGGGGTAGACCCCGCTGCGCTGGTAGGTCTCGATGAAGTTCACGCCCGCCGCAGCGGTCTTGACCAGCAGCTGGTTCGACTCCGGGACCGGGGCGCTGACCTCAACAGACTCAAAGACCTCGACGCCGCCAGCCTGGCGGGCACGGGTCACGCGGGCAGTTTGCGGAAGGTCCTCTTCAAACACAGTCGGCTCACTCATAGCACTGAGGCTACCTGAGCAGGCGCGGCACACAGAAGCCGGCCCCTCCACCAGAAATGCATAAATATTGATACCTCTGCATAAAATCGCGTAGTGTGGTCCCCATGGTTTACACCGCTGCTGTCTCCGGGGCCTCCGGCTACGCCGGGGGAGAAGTCCTGCGCCTACTGGCCAACCACCCACACGTGGAGGTCGGTGCCATCACCGGCCACTCCAATGTCGGCCAGCGCCTCGGCGAGCTCCAACCCCACCTGCACCCGCTGGCGGACAAAGTGCTCACCGAGACCACCGCCGAAGCGCTCGCCGGTCACGACGTGGTGTTCCTGGCCCTGCCGCACGGGGCCTCCGGTGAGCTGGCCGCCCAGCTGGGGGAGGAGGTGGTGGTCATCGACGCCGCAGCCGACCACCGGCTGGAATCCGCCCAGGCCTGGGAGAAGTTCTACAGCTCGAAGCACCAGGGAACCTGGCCCTACGGGCTGCCCGAACTGCCTGGCCAGCGCCACAAGCTCACCGGTGCCACCCGGATCGCGGTGCCCGGCTGCTACCCGACCACCATCATGCTGGGGCTGGCCCCGGCGCTGGCGGCAGGACTGGTCCAACCTGAGGACGTCGTCGTCGTCGCCGCCACCGGCACCTCCGGAGCCGGCAAGTCGCTGAAGCCCCATCTGCTGGGCAGCGAGGTGATGGGCGGGATGAGCCCCTACGGCGTCGGCGGTGTGCACCGGCACACCCCAGAGATCGAGCAGGGCCTCAGCTGGGCGGCCGGCACTGAGGTGCAGGTCTCCTTCACCCCCACGCTGGCGCCGATGCCCCGCGGCATCCTGGCCACCAGCACCGCAAAACTGGTCCCCGGCACCACCGAGGCGCAGCTGCGCGAAGCCTTCGCCGCCCACTACGACGCCGAACCGTTCGTCCACCTGCTGCCTGAAGGGCAGTGGCCGGCCACCAAACAGGTGATCGGCTCCAATCACGTCACCATCCAGCTGGCCGTGGACGCCCACGCCGGCCGGGCGATCATCGTCTCCGCCTCCGACAACCTGACCAAGGGCACCGCCGGCGGAGCCGTCCAGTCGATGAACCTCGCCCTGGGGCTGGAAGAGACCACGGGGCTGAACCTGTTGGGAGTCTCACCATGAGCATCACCGCCGCAGCCGGATTCCAGGCCGCCGGAGTCACCGCCGGGCTGAAGTCTGCGGGTAAGGATGTCGCGCTGGTGCGCAACACCGGTCCGGACAAGCACGCCGCCGCGGTGTTCACCACCAACCGGATCGCCGCCGCACCGGTGCAGTGGTCCCGCCAAGCGATCAGCGACGGCCGCGCCGATGCCGTGGCGCTCAACTCCGGTGGAGCCAACGCCTGCACCGGAGCCCCGGGCTTCGCCGACACCCACACCACCGCCGAACACCTGGCTGAATCACTGGGCCTCTCCGACGCCGACGTACTGGTCTGCTCCACCGGACTGATCGGCGAGCGGCTCAACATGCCGGTGCTGCTGGACGGGATCACCAGCGCGGCAGAGACGCTGAGCAACGACGACGCCGCAGCCACCGCCGCGGCCGAGGCGATCCTCACCACCGATACGGTGACCAAAACCGGGGTGGTGGGCGGCCGCGGGTTCACCATCGGCGGCATGGCCAAAGGGGCCGGAATGCTCGCCCCCGGCATGGCCACGATGCTCTCGGTGATCACCACCGACGCGTCCATCAGTGCCGCCGATCTCGACGCCGCCCTGCGCGAGGCAGTACGCGTCAGCTTCAACCGCGCCGACTCCGACGGCTGCATGTCCACCAATGACACGGTGATCGCCCTGGCCTCCGGCGCCCACCCCGAGACCGACCCGGCAGGTGTGGACTACGCCGAGTTCCGCGACGCGCTCACCCAACTGTGCCAGGACATGGCCCAGCAGCTGATCGCCGACGCCGAGGGAGCGGCCCACCAGATCGCCATCCGCACCGTCAACGCCGCCACCGAGGAGCAGGCCGAGACCTCCGGGCGCGCTGTGGCACGCTCCAACCTGTTCAAGACCGCCATCTTCGGCCGCGACCCCAACTGGGGCCGCATCCTCTCGGCGGTGGGCACCACCGACGTCGAGTTCGACCCCACCACCATCGACGTCGCCGTCAACGGGATCTGGATCTGCCAGGCCGGAGGTATCGGGGCCGACCGCGGGCTGGTGGACCTCTCCGGGCGCGAGGTCGACGTCGTCATAGATCTGCACGCCGGTGGCGCCGAAGCCACCATCCTCACCAACGACCTGACCCACGACTACGTCCACGAGAACAGCGCCTACTCCAGCTGATGATGCCTACCTCACCCGATATGCCTACCCTGACCCCCCGCGACGAATCCACGCTGGCCTCCGCCGCCGATAAGGCCGCAGTGCTGGTGGAGGCGCTGCCGTGGATGAAGCAGTTCGCCGGCAAGACCATCGTCATCAAATACGGCGGCAACGCCATGGTCAACGACGAGCTGCGCCGCGCCTTCGCAGAAGACGTGGTGTTCCTGCGCCACGTCGGCGTCAACCCGGTGGTCGTCCACGGCGGCGGCCCGCAGATCAACCAGCTGCTGGAGCGGCTGGGCATCCGATCAGAGTTCCGCGGCGGGCTGCGGGTGACCAACCACGAAACTCTGGAGGCGGTGCGCATGGTGCTCAACGGTCAGGTGGGCCGGGAGTTGATCGGGCTGATCAACTCCCACGGGCCCTACGCCGTCGGACTCTCCGGCGAAGATGCCGCCCTGCTGCGAGCCCGGCGCAAGGGCGCGGTGGTCGACGGCGAGGAGGTGGACCTGGGCCTGGTCGGTGAGGTCAGCGGCGTCAACCCCGCTGCGCTGGAAGATCTGGTGGCCGCCGGCCGGATCCCGGTGATCTCCACCATCTCCCCGGAGTTCGACGAGCACGGCGAACCCACCGGGGAGGTGCTCAATATCAACGCCGACCTGGCAGCCGGGGCAGTGGCCGCCGCCCTGGACGCGGCCAAGCTGGTCATGCTCACCGACGTGGAGGGCCTCTACTCCAGCTGGCCGGATAAATCCTCCCTGATCTCCTCACTCTCCGCCTCAGACCTGCGGGCCATGTTGCCCACCCTGGAATCGGGCATGATCCCGAAGATGAACGCCGCGCTCGCCGCCGTTGACGCAGGTGTGCCGCGGGCCCACATTGTCGACGGCCGCCAGCCCCACTCGATGCTGCTGGAGATCGTCACCAGCGCCGGGGTGGGCACCCAAGTCGTCCCCGATCAGCCAAATCGTTCCGAGCAGGAGGCAGCACAGTGACCGATATCGACGCCGTCCGCCTGGATAAGCTGGACAAGCTGGACGAGCGGAGCTGGCAGCAGCGCTATCAGCGCTCGCTGATGGGCGTCTTCGGCGACCCCCAAGAGCTGCTGGTCACCGGCCGCGGCGCCTGGGTCAGCGACTCCCAGGGCCGGCAGCTGCTGGATATGCTCGGCGGCATCGCGGTCAACGCGCTGGGCCACGCCCACCCCCGGATCGTGGAGGCCCTCACGCAGCAGGCCCAGACGTTGGGCCATGTCTCCAACCTGTTCACCTCAGTGCCGCAGATGCGGCTGGCCGAGATGCTGCTCAACGCCGCCGAGGCGCCGGAGGGATCCACCGTGTTCTTCGCCAACTCCGGCTCCGAGGCCAATGAGGCCGCACTGAAGGCTGTGCTGCGCCACCGCGAAGCCACCGGCAAGTCCCGCATCCTCGCCCTGGAGAACGGGTTTCACGGCCGGACCCTCGGCGCACTCTCGCTGACCCATAAGCCGGCCTTCCGGGACCCCTTCGGCGACCTGATCGGCGGCATCGAATTCTTAGCGCCCAACGACACCGCCGCCCTGGAGGCCGCCTTCGAGGACGACGACGTCGCCGGGCTCTTCTGCGAGCCCATCCAGGGCGAGGCCGGCGTGCAGCCGCTGGATGACGCCTACCTGGCCCGCGCCCGAGAACTGACGCGCAGCCATGACGCCCTGCTGGTCTTCGACGAGGTCCAGACCGGCATCGGGCGCACCGGCCAGTGGTTCCGATTCCAAGGGGTCGACGCGGACGTGACCCCGGATCTGATGACCCTGGCCAAGGGGCTGGGCTCCGGAGTTCCTATCGGCGCGCTGCTGGCGTTCGGACAGACTGCCAGCACGCTGCTGGGTGCTGGGCAGCACGGCACCACCTTCGGCGGCAACCCGCTGGCCGCCCTCGCCGGCCAAACCACCCTGGAGACCATCCAGTCCGAGGGGCTGCTGGAGAACGCCCGCCGGGTCGGAGCCCATATCGCCTCAGCGCTCGCCGGAGTCGAGGCCGTGGCAGAGGTGCGTCAGTACGGGCTGCACATCGGCATCGACCTGGACCCGTCGTCGTCCTCGGCCGCGTCGCCGGCTAAGAGCCTGGTGACCATCGCCCGGGAGAACCACCACATGATCATCAACGCCACCGGCGACCACACCCTGCGCCTGGCGCCGCCGCTGAACCTCACCACAGACGAGGCGGACATTTTCCTCGCCCGCTTCACCGCTGCCCTGAAGGACCTTCCCCGATGACCGTCCGGCATATGCTGACCGACCTCGACCTGGCCCCCGACGAGCTGCACCGGGTGCTGAACCTTGCCGCACATCTGAAGGCCCACCCCTACCGCATCAGAGCACTCCAGGGGCCGCAGACCGCTGCGGTGATCTTCGACAAAACCTCCACCCGCACACGGGTCTCCTTCGCCGCGGGCATCGCCGCACTCGGCGGCAGCCCGCTGATCATCAACCCCGGTGAGGCCCAACTGGGGCACAAAGAGTCCATCGCCGATACCGCCCGGGTGATGGATCGGCAGGTTGGCCTGATCATCTGGCGCACCTACCAGCAGCACCGGCTGCAGGAGATGGCTGAGCACAGCCGCGTCCCGGTCATCAACGCGCTCTCCGACGACTATCACCCCTGCCAGCTGCTGGCCGATCTGCTGACCGTGCGCGAGCACCTGAGCGCCACCGGCAGGGGCGGGCTTCCCGGCACCTCGCTCGCCTACCTGGGAGATGCGGCCAACAACATGGCCAACTCATACCTGTTGGCCGGGGCCAATGCGGGAATGGACGTGCGCATCGCAGGCCCCGACGGGCACCTTCCCCAGCAGCGGATCATCACCGAGGCCGAGCAGCGGGCGGCAGCCACCGGGGGGCGGATCACCATCACCACCGACCCCGCCGCCGCCCTGCAGGGAGCCGATGTGGTGGCCACCGACACGTGGGTCTCCATGGGGCAGGAGGAGCAGAAGGATGAGCGCATGCGCCTCTTCGGTGACTACCAGGTCAACGCCGAGGCCATGGACCACGCCGCCGCCGACGCCGCAGTGCTGCACTGCCTGCCCGCCTACCGGGGTGCGGAGGTCACCGCCGAGGTCATCGACGGCCCGCAGTCACTGGTATGGGACGAGGCGGAGAACCGGCTGCACGTCCAGAAGGCGCTGATGGCCTGGCTGCTGGTGGAGTCCGACCTCGCCGATGAGCAGACCGTGCAGCTGGTCCGCGACGGTGAACGCCGATGACCCAGCAGACCTCAGCAGGCCCAGGGCTGTCGACCAAAACAGCCCGACATGCCAAGATCCGTGAGCTGGTCTCCCGCTCCTCCATCCGTTCCCAGGCGGAGCTGGCCCGCCGGCTGGCCGAAGAAGGGGTGACGGTCACCCAGGGCACGCTCTCCCGGGACCTGGTGGAGATCGGAGCCGCTCGAGTCCGCGGCGCCGAGGGCGCTCTGGTCTATGCGGTGCCTTCGGATGGGCCGGATCGGGCACTGCAGGCCGAACAGGCAGAGGCGACGACGACGGCGCGGCTGGCCTCGCTGTGCCGGGACCTGCTGGTCTCGGCTGAGGCCAGCGCCAACCTGGTGGTGCTGCGCACCCCTCCCGGTGCGGCCCAATTTCTGGCCAGCGCGGTGGACCACGCCTCCTTGAGAGACATCCTGGGCACCATCGCCGGCGACGACACGATCATGGTGATCTCCACAGACCCCGCCGGTGGTCAGCAGATCGCCGACTACTTCTCCACCCTGGCCGAAGGTCGGGCCTGACCCGGCCCGCTCGTACCCCGCTCTTTTGCTGCTTCCCCGCACAATTTCGTGCGGTACAGGCAACAGGGCGGGGTGCGAGCCCCGGGGTGGGTGCGCTCAGTCGGCCGATGCGCCCCGGCTGCTCATTTCCCGGCCCAAGACGATGCCGCCGAGGACCAGCAGGATCAGAGCAAGCCCGATCCAGATGAACGTGGTCCAATGGCCAGCGCCTGGGCTCAGCACCGTGGGGCCGAGGGTGGCCGCGAACGTCGCGGCCACGAAGTACCAGACCGCTGTGCCGGCGTCGTTCTTCTTCGGGGTGCTCATAGTTTCAGGGTAACTATTTCTGGGCGTGCCGATCCACCACAGTGCGCATGTTCTCCAGGCCGAACATCTCGATCACCGCATACGGGTTCTGCGGACCCAGATGCGCATCAGCGCCCGCCTGCAGCAGCGCAGCGGTGATGTCCTCGTTCTGCCGGAAGACCGCGCAGCTCAGCGCCGTCTGGCCCCGATCGTTCATCCGGTCCGTCTCGGCCCCGCGCTCCAGCAGCCCGCCCACCAGCTCCGCATGGTCGTTATAGGCAGCCAAAATCAGCAGCGTGTCGGATTTGTGGTTGCTCAGATTCACCGGGATGCCCTGGTCGATCAGGCTCAGCAGACTCTGCGTCTTACCCTCCCTGGCCAGGTCAAACATGGAGTTGAGAAACTCCAGCTGCTCATCACTCAGCTCCGGGGCCTCATCGGGGGCGCGATCCTCTGCCTCACTCATGCAGAACAGCTTACCGGGACCGTCCAACGATAACTATGCATAACACCGAATAATTATGTAGACTGCGTGATGAACACCCGGCACAAGGTGCAGCGGCCCGCGGCCGCCCCACGTGCCCACCGACGCTTTAGAGGAGCACCCGTGACTGATCGCATTGTTCTGGCCTACTCCGGAGGCCTCGACACATCTGTGGCCATCGGTTGGATCGCCGAGGCCACCGGCGCCGAGGTCATCGCCGTCGCCGTCGACGTCGGCCAGGGCGGAGAATCCCTGGAAACAGTGCGCCAGCGCGCCCTGGACTGCGGTGCGGTGGAAGCCTACGTGGCCGATGCGCGTGATGAGTTCGCGGAGCAGTACTGCATGCCCACCCTGAAGGCCAACGGCCTCTACATGGACGCCTACCCGCTGGTCTCTGCCATCTCCCGGCCGATCATCTCCAAGCACCTGGTGGCCGCCGCCCAGCAGTTCGGCGCCACCACGGTGGCCCACGGCTGCACCGGCAAGGGCAACGACCAGGTCCGCTTCGAAGTCTCCATCCAGACCCTGGGCCCGGAGCTGAAGTGCATCGCCCCGGTGCGTGACCTGGCGCTGACCCGCGATAAGGCGATCGAGTATGCCGAGCGCCACAACCTGCCGATCGAGACCACCAAGAAGAACCCCTTCTCCATCGACCAGAACGTCTGGGGCCGGGCGGTGGAGACCGGCTTCCTGGAGGACATCTGGAACGGACCCACCAAGGACGTCTACGACTACACCGCCGACCCCGCATTCCCGCCGGCGCCCGACGTCGTCAACATCACCTTCGTCCAGGGCGTCCCGGTCGCCCTGGACGGTGAGACGCTGACCCCGCTGCAGATGATTGAGCACCTCAACCGCCGCGCCGGTGCCCAGGGCGTGGGCCGGATCGACATCGTTGAGGACCGCCTGGTGGGCATCAAATCCCGCGAGATCTACGAGGCGCCCGGTGCGATGGCGATGATGGCCGCCCACCAGGAGCTGGAGAACATCACCCTGGAGCGTGAGCAGGCCCGGTTCAAGAAGATGGTGGACCAGCGCTGGACCGAGATGGTCTACGACGGCCAGTGGTTTTCCCCGCTGAAGAAGAACCTCGACGCCTTCATCGACGAGTCGCAGAAGTACGTCTCCGGTGAGATCCGGCTTGAGCTGCATGGGGGCCGGGCCACCGTGCAGGGCCGGCGCAGCGAGACCAGCCTGTACAGCTTCGACCTGGCCACCTACGACACCGGCGACACCTTCGACCAGTCCTCCGCCCGCGGCTTCATCGACATCTTCGGGCTCTCCGCCAAGACCTCATCAGAGCGCGAGCAGCGCATCCACGGCGCACCGGACCTCTCCGGCGCCGGCGTCGAGAAATAGGAGCTTCCGCGATGGCGCAGGGCAACCAGGACGAGCGCAGTCACCAGGAGGAGCGCACCGGCACCAATGAGGGCTCGCTGTGGGGAGGACGCTTCGCCGCAGGTCCGGCCGATGTGATGGCCGCGCTGAGCAAGTCCACTCACTTCGACTGGAAGCTGGCCCGCTACGACATTGCCGGGTCCAAGGCCCATGCCCGGGTGCTGCACCGCGCTCAGCTGCTCAGCGACGACGAGCTGGCCCGGATGCTCTCGGCGCTGAACCGGCTGGAGGACGACGTCGTCTCGGGGCGCTTCACCCCCGCAGCCTCCGATGAGGACGTCCACGGTGCCCTGGAGCGTGGGCTTCTGGAGCGTGCCGGTGAGGAGCTGGGCGGCAAGCTGCGGGCGGGGCGGTCCCGCAACGACCAGATCGCCACGATGGTGCGGATGTACCTTCGTGACGCCTCGCGGGACATCGCCGCCGGGGTGCTCGACGTCGTCGACGCCCTGGTCGCACAGGCGCAGAAGCACCCCAACGCCCCGATGCCCGGACGCACCCACCTGCAGCATGCCCAACCGGTGCTGCTGGCCCACCACCTGCTGGCCCACGCCTGGCCGCTGCTGCGTGATGTGCAGCGGCTGCGCGATCTGGACGCCCGCTTGGCCTACTCGCCCTACGGCTCCGGAGCGCTGGCCGGCTCCTCGTTGGGCCTGGACCCTTCCCACGTGGCGCAGGAGCTGGGCTTCACCGCACCGGTGGAGAACTCGATCGACGGCACCGCCTCCCGCGACCTGGTCGCCGAGTTCAGCTGGGTCACCGCCATGATCGGCATCGACCTCTCCCGCATCAGCGAAGAGGTGATCATCTGGGCCACCAAGGAGTTCGCGTTCGTCACCCTCGACGACGCCTACTCGACCGGCAGCTCGATCATGCCGCAGAAGAAGAACCCGGACATCGCCGAGCTCGCCCGCGGCAAGTCGGGCCGGCTGATCGGGGACCTGACCGGGCTGCTGGCCACGCTGAAGGCGCTGCCGCTGGCCTACAACCGGGACCTGCAGGAGGACAAGGAGCCGGCGTTCGACGCCGTCGACACCTTGGAGATGCTGCTGCCGGCAGTCTCCGGGATGATCGCCACGCTGACCTTCCACCCCGAGCGGATGGCCGAACTGGCACCGCAGGGCTTCTCGCTGGCCACGGATGTGGCCGAGTGGCTGGTCCGGCAGGGGGTCGCCTTCCGGGTGGCCCACGAGGTGGCCGGGGAGTGCGTGCGCGCCTGTGAGCAGCACAGCCCCGCCAAGGAGCTTCACGAGCTCACCGACCAGGAGCTGGCCGACATTCACCCGGCGCTGACCCCCAACGTGCGCGAGGTGCTGACAGTGCAGGGATCGTTGGCCTCCCGCGACGGCCTCGGCGGAACCGCACCGGTGCGCGTGGCCGAACAGGGGGCCTCCGCCCAGGAGCGCGCAGCGGAGTTCCGCGCCGAGCTGGCGGACCTGAGTCCGCTGCTGGCAGCTGATCGCACAGGCTGAGCATCACCTCGAAGCAGCCGAACCAGCATCGCCCCGTCGGCGAGGAGCGAACCGGGAGCGCGAAGCGTCGTCGGCGCCGGCTCTATCCGGCGCTGGGCGGTGTGGCCGCGGTGAGCGCCGTCGTCGTGCTCGTGCAGTTCTGCGCCGCCGATCACCAGCCGCAGACCCCCCACCCCACGGAGCTGGGGTACCCCCCGGCGCCGACCCAAGAGGTTCCAGACCGAAAGACGCCGGCCCTCAATGAGGAGGCCAGCGGCGATGCGGCAGAGACCCCGATCACCGAAATGGTCGATCCCCAGTGGGTGGCTGAGACTGCCGAAGCTACCCGGATTCCCGAACGTCCACTGGCAGCCTACGCCGGCGCGGCCGCCCTACGTCGCTGAGACGAACGAGGCCTGCGGAATCGGCTGGAACACCCTGGCCGGCATCGGTCAGGTGGAGTCGGTCCACGGCGCCTACGACGGCGCAGAGGTCGATGAGCGCGGCGACGTGGAACCGCACATCACCGGAGTGCCGCTGGACGGCAGCGAAGGCGTACTGGAAATCCCGGACACCGACGAGGGTGAGCTCGACGGCGACGAGGAATGGGACCGGGCGGTGGGCCCGATGCAGTTCATCCCGCAGACCTGGCAGCGGTACACCGCCGACGGCAATCAGGACGGCGAGGCGGATGTGCACAATATCGACGACGCCGCCCTCGCCGCGGCGACCTACCTCTGTGATGAGGGAAGCGACCTCACCACCGACCGGGGCTGGAATGATGCGGTGACCGCCTACAACCAGTCAGTGCAGTACGCCAACGAGGTTGCCGACTACGCCGAAGGCTACCTCGGGCGATGACGCTTCCGGCGGCGGAGGCCGCGGCGGACCATGAATCGTCTGGGACGATGATTTCTCTGGGACCATGGATCACTGTGAACCCTCAAGAACTGACAGAACTGTTCGACGCCCACGCGCTCGAGGTTGCCCCGCATCTGCTGGGCTGCCGGCTCACGGTCACCACAGCGCGCGGCTCGGTCACCGTGCGCATCACCGAGGTGGAGGCCTACGGCGACCAGGGGGAAGATCCCGGTGCGCACAGCTACAACGGCAGAACCGCGCGCAACGCCTCGCTGTTCGGACCGCCGCGGCATGCCTACATCTATCAGTCCTACGGGATCCACTTCTGCCTGAACCTCACCGCCCATGCCGCCGGTGCCGGGGGAGTGCTGCTGCGCGCCGGTGAGGTGCTCGCCGGCCGCGAGCTTGCGGTGGAACGTCGGGGCGGCAAGGACACCGGCGCCAAGCTGCTCTCCGGGCCCGGGCGGCTGGGCCAGGGGCTCGGGGTGGGACTGCCGATGGACGGCACGGCCCTGCAGATCCGCGAGCAGGCCGCTGAGCATGAGACCAACCAGCACGCGCCCAACCAGGAGGTCAGCTTCGTGCTCCGCCCGGCGTCGTCGTCGCAGGCTGTGCGAACTGGTCCCCGCGTCGGAGTCTCGGGCATCGGAGGCAGCCACCAGTTCCCGTGGCGATTCTGGGTCGATCAGGACCGCAGCGTATCGGCGTACCGGCCCGGCAAGGGGGTTCCGACGCTCGAGGAGGGGGCCCTTCCGCCGGATCTGAGCGGAGGCTAGGCTGAGCCACATGAGTGCATCAGAGAGTGCGTCGAACAACGACCAGACAGATGTCTGGGCCGCAGTGGACCAGTACTTCATCGATCAGCTGATCGGGGAGGACCAGGTGCTGACCGCAGCGCGGGAGAGCTCCTCAGACACGCTCTTTCCGGGGATCGACGTGACCCCCAACATGGGAGCGCTGCTCTCCCTGCTGGTCCAGATCAGCGGCGCGAAGCGCATCCTGGAGATCGGCACCCTGGCCGGGTATTCAGCCATCTGGCTGGCCCGGGCCGCCGGTCCGGCGGGGCAGGTGGTGACCTGTGAGCTGGAGGAGACCAACGCCGAGGTGGCCCAGCGGAACCTGGTGCAGGCCGGTCTGGCTGAGCGGGTGGAGATCGTCCTGGGGAAGGCGGCGGACTCCCTGCGCGCCATGATCGACCAGGGCACAGAACCGTTTGATCTGGTCTTCATCGACGCCGATAAGGAATCCAACCCGCTGTACCTGGAGGCGGCGGTCACGCTCAGCCGCCCGGGAACGGTGATCCTCATCGACAACACGGTCCGCGGCGGAGACGTCATCCAGCAGGACTCCGACGATGAGGCCACCCTGGGCACCCGAAAGCTGATCGAGGCGATCGGAGCCGATGACCGGCTCACCGCCACCTCAATGCAGACTGTGGGCCTGAAAGGGTGGGACGGCTTCACCCTGGTCCGGGTGCACTGACCCCAGTGCAGGCTCTGATCGAGCGCAGACTCTGATGCGCCCCACAGGCCAGCGGGCCGCGATCCTCAGGATGCTGCCCACCGCAGAGCCTCATCCTCCTCACCGGTGCTGAACACTTTGGTCTCCAGCCCGGAGAGGAGCCTGTCACTGGTCTCCACCATGGTCTCGATCCACCCCGCCTCAGTGACGACGGCGGCCCTGTGGAACTGGTCCAGGCTGCCCAAGCTCTTCAGCGCCGTCATCAGGTCCTCAGCGACTGCCCCAGCACTGATCGACTCGCGATCAAGAAGGTTCACATACACCGAGACACGTTCGTGACGCTCCAGGGCTTCACGCAGCGCCGAGGTGACGGCCTCCCAGTCCTTCTTCTCCACACTGCCGCTGGCACGGACAGCGACGAGGTCCTCCGACGACTCCAGAAATTCAATCATCTCTGCACTCCTGTCAGGGTGGGCGCGTACGCACTGCGCGTGTGCGTCACGGTAGTCACCGCCGCAGGCGGCAGACAAGACCTCGAGAACTGGGGTGTGCTTACTGCTCTGCCTGAGGAGCAGCACACGTCTCACTGCCCTGTATTGGGTACGTCACCTTCCGTTTACCGGGGTAGGAGTAGTATTGATTGATCAATTTTCGCCAGATCGAGAGTTCACCCACCATCAATGACTGACACGAACGCACCGGCCAGCGGGGCCGCGCTGAACGAGAACGGGCACGGCGAGCACGACGACGCCGCAGCTGAGGTGGTCATGCCGCCGCTGAATGCGGGCATCGACGAGGAGCGCGCCTATGTGGGAGCCCTCTATCGCCGTCTGGACCAACTGCGCGAGGAGGCCCGGACTCAGCTTGCCAAGGTCCGCAGCTCCGGCGCAGTGGGCACTATGCAGAACATGTCCGAGCGCGACGCCTTCGCCACCATGTATGAGGATCGGCTGGCTCAGCTCAATGCCGTCGATGACCGGCTGGTCTTCGGCCGGCTGGACCTGGAGACTGATGAGTCCCGCTACATCGGCCGCATCGCCCTGAGCACTGAGTCCCGGCAGCGGCTCATGCTGGACTGGCGGGCACCTGAGGCGGGAGTCTTCTACCAAGCCACGGCATTCGACCGTCAGGGCGTGCGGCGTCGTCGTCATCTGCTGCTCAAACGCCGTTCGGTGCAGGGTATCGAGGACGAGGTGCTGGACCCTGCGATGCTCGAGGAAGGCACCGAGAACCACGGCGACGGCGCGCTGCTGGCCGCAGTCACTGCCCGGCGGACCGGACAGATGGGCGACATCGTCGCCACCATCCAAGCCGAGCAGGACCGCATCATCCGAGCTGACCGGTCGGGGATCCTGGTGGTCCAAGGCGGGCCCGGCACCGGCAAGACCGCCGTTGCGCTGCACCGAGCGGCCTACCTGCTCTACACCCACCGAGAGCGGCTGAAGTCCGCCGGGGTGCTCATCGTGGGCCCCAGCTCCACCTTCATGTCCTACATCGAACGGGTGCTGCCCTCGCTGGGGGAGACCGGGGTGGTGATGTCCTCCTTGGCAGATCTCTACCCGGGAGTGCGCGGGGTGGAGGAGAGCGACCAGGCTCTCGCCGAGATCAAGGGACGGCTCGACTGGGTGCAGATCATCGCAGACGCCGTCGCTCACCGGCGGCGCACCATCGCCGAAGCGCGGCACATCGTCGTCGACGGGGTCAAGGTCAAGGTCACCCCGAAAATGATCAACCGCGGCATCGAACGAGCCAAGGCCACCGGCAAGCCCTACAACGAGGCCCGGGCCACCTTTGTGAAGGTGATGGTCAAAGAGATCGCAGACACGTTGGAAGACATCCTGGCCAATCGCTCCCAGGGCAACGAGGCGGACCGGAGCTACCTGGTCGAGGACGTGCGCAACGCTGCGCAGGTGCGCGTTCTGCTGAACCTGTGCTGGCTGCCGCGCACTCCGCAGGCGCTGCTTGAGGACCTCTACGCCAAGCCCGAGTACCTTGCCGCCGTCGCACCTCAGCTCGAGGACTCCGAACGTCAGCTGCTGCGCCGAGAGCCGGGCGCCGCCTTCACCACGGCCGATGTGCCGCTGCTGGATGAGGCAGCAGAGCTTCTGGGCGAACTCGACGAAACTGCCGGCCGCGAAGAGGCGCGGCAGCAGGCCGCGCGGCAGAAGGATCTGGAGAACGCGCAGAAGGCGGTGGAGAACGCCGGCCCGCAGCTGGAAGAGATGGGGATCGAAGGCTTCCTCGATGCCGAAGCCGTCGCCGCGCTCAACGCAGAGACCGGGCATACGATGACCGCCGCCGAGCGCGCCGGCGTCGACCGGACCTGGACGTATGGACACGTCGTCGTCGACGAGGCCCAGGAGCTGACACCGATGCAGTGGCACATCCTGATGCGCCGGTGCCCGCTGAAGTCCTTCACCGCGGTGGGGGACACCGCCCAGGGGTCATCCCCCTCGGCGACCACCAGCTGGAAGCAGGCCTTCGCCCCCTTCATCGACGATCGGCTGCGAGTGGAGGAGCTCACCGTCAACTACCGGACTCCACGAAATATCGTGGAGCTGGCCGAGCGCGTCGCCGAAGCCAACGGCCTGCAGACCACCCAGCTGCGCACAGTCCGTGAGGGTGACTATGAGCCGATCATCGAAACCCACCACCAGGCTGAGCATCTTGTTGCCGCCGCGACCGCCGCAGTCGCCGCTGAGCGGCAGCGGCTGGCAGAGGGGCTGATCGCCGTCATCGCCCCGGAACCGCTGGTCGGGTCCATCCGCGAGAGCTTGGTGGAGGTCTACGGCCGACGAGTCGGTCAGGGCGCAGGGTCCATGACCCAGGACGTCGTCGCGCTGAGTGCGGCCGAAGCTAAGGGACTGGAGTTCGACGGCGTGGTGCTCATCGAACCCGCGGAGCTTCTGGATGAGGCGGCGGGCAAAGTCGGCAGCCTCTATGTCGCCCTGACCCGCTCGACGCAGTCCCTGCGGGTGCTCGCCGCGCGAGACCTGCCGGCAGGATTCTGAGACCTTCGATGATTCTGCGGTAACGTGTTTTCGTGACCGACAACAGCCCGAACCCCGCTCTGGCCCAGCAGCGCAACGACTCCAGCTTCGACAACATCCTCCAAGAGTTGAAGTGGCGCGAACTGGTGCATGTATCCACTGATGAGGACGCCCTGGAAGAGGCGCTGGCCGGGGAACCGGTCACCTACTACTGCGGGTTCGACCCCACGGCAGCCTCGCTGCACCTGGGGCACCTGGTGCAGCTGCTGACGATGCGCCGCATTCAGTTGGCTGGGCACAAACCGCTGGGGCTGGTCGGTGGGGCCACTGGGCTCATCGGCGATCCCCGACAGTCGGGTGAACGGGTGCTCAACACCCCTGAGACTGTCTCCGGGTGGGTCAGGCAGTTACAGGATCAGGTCCGGCACTACATCTCGTTCGACGGTCCCCACGCCGCCCAGATGGTCAACAATTTGGACTGGTGGCAGGGTGTGGGCGCCTTGGAGATGCTGCGCGACATCGGCAAGCACTTCCGGGTGGGCACCATGGTCAAAAAGGACATTATCGCCAAGCGGCTGAACTCTGATGAGGGCATCTCCTACACCGAACTGAGCTACCAGGTCCTGCAGGGCTATGACTTTCTTCAGCTCTACCGCGACTACCACTGCACCATGCAGTTCGGCGGCTCCGACCAGTGGGGCAACCTCACCGCCGGCACCGAACTGGTCAGACGCGCCGAAGGCGCGCACGTCCACGCTCTGGGCACCCCGCTGATCACCAACTCCGATGGGACGAAGTTCGGCAAATCAGAGGGCAACGCGATCTGGCTCGACGCCGAGCTCTGCTCGCCCTACGCCTTCTACCAGTTCTGGCTCAACACGGCCGATGCTGATGTGGTGGATCGGCTGAAGGTCTTCACCTTCCGCACCCGCGATGAGATTGAGCAGCTGGGCCGGGCTGTTGAGGACGCGCCGTTCAAGCGCGAGGCGCAGCGTGCCCTGGCATGGGACGTCACCGCTCTGGTGCACGGAGAGGCCGCCACCGAGAAGGTGATAGCTGCCTCGCAGGCGATCTTCGGCGGAGGCGATCTTGCTCAGATCGACGAACCCACTCTGCAGGCGATCGCTGAGGAGCTTCCCACCGCGGAGCTGAGGATCCAGGATGCCACCCCGGTGGCGCTGCTGACCCAGACGGAGCTGGTGGCCAGCAAGTCGGAGGCGCGCAGGACCATCAAGGACGGCGGCCTCTACGTCAACAACCACACGGTCGCCGACAGCGAGAGTCCCGTTGAAGAGTCCCACTGGCTGCACGGCAAGTATCTGCTGGTGCGCCGGGGCAAGAAGAGCCTGGCTCTGATCAGCAGGGCCTAAGTCACACTGTCGCCCCAGATCAGCGCGATCTGGGAGGCAAAGAACAGTGTGGTGAGCATCACCCGAAAGTGGTTTGCGTGGGCACTTCAGGTGTGTGTAAAGTAGCTGACTGTGCCCAGGGCAGAGCCCGGGACACAATCAGGGGTGATTCACCCCGCAACCACTTTTCGAGGTCTGATCCTTGATGGGTGTGCCCAGTTCGGCAAAATGCCGAATTGACAGGGTGCAGCCGGAAGGGTAACTTAGAGAAGTTGCTCCGGAGCGATTCAGAGGGTTTCTTCTGATGGTGCCGGCAGCGCCCGCAGCTTGAGAACTCAATAGCGTACCAAGTTTATTGATACCAAATTTTAATTGGTAGACGTAACGCCTACACCCCCGTGTAGTGCGTTACGACATTGCCAAGGATTGATCAATAACGAGTCTTTCTTTTGGTTCCGTGAGGCCTTGTTTTTCCGGCAGGGTGGGACTGAAGAAAACTGGTTATTGTTTCTCTTTTGATAATCATTCAATGGAGAGTTTGATCCTGGCTCAGGATGAACGCTGGCGGCGTGCTTAACACATGCAAGTCGAACGATGATGCTTCCAGCTTTGCTGGGGGTGGATTAGTGGCGAACGGGTGAGTATCACGTGAGTAACCTGCCCTTGACTCTGGGATAAGCCCGGGAAACTGGGTCTAATACCGGATAGGACTTCGCATCGCATGGTGTGGGGTTGAAAGTTTTTAACGGTCTTGGATGGGCTCGCGGCCTATCAGTTTGACGGTGGGGTAGTGGCCTACCGTGGCGATGACGGGTAGCCGGCCTGAGAGGGTGACCGGCCACACTGGGACTGAGACACGGCCCAGACTCCTACGGGAGGCAGCAGTGGGGAATATTGCACAATGGGCGCAAGCCTGATGCAGCGACGCCGCGTGCGGGATGACGGCCTTCGGGTTGTAAACCGCTTTCAGTAGGGACGAAGCCCTTCGGGGTGACGGTACTTGCAGAAGAAGCGCCGGCTAACTACGTGCCAGCAGCCGCGGTAATACGTAGGGCGCGAGCGTTATCCGGAATTATTGGGCGTAAAGAGCTTGTAGGCGGTTTGTCACGTCTGCTGTGAAAGCCCGGGGCTCAACTCCGGGTGTGCAGTGGGTACGGGCTGACTAGAGTGCAGTAGGGGAGACTGGAATTCCTGGTGTAGCGGTGAAATGCGCAGATATCAGGAGGAACACCGATGGCGAAGGCAGGTCTCTGGGCTGTTTCTGACGCTGAGAAGCGAAAGCATGGGTAGCGAACAGGATTAGATACCCTGGTAGTCCATGCCGTAAACGTTGGGCACTAGGTGTGGGGGGCGTTCCTCGTCGTCCGCGCCGTAGCTAACGCATTAAGTGCCCCGCCTGGGGAGTACGGCCGCAAGGCTAAAACTCAAAGGAATTGACGGGGGCCCGCACAAGCGGCGGAGCATGCGGATTAATTCGATGCAACGCGAAGAACCTTACCAAGGCTTGACATACACCGGATCGCGCTGGAGACAGTGTTTCCCTTCGGGGCTGGTGTACAGGTGGTGCATGGTTGTCGTCAGCTCGTGTCGTGAGATGTTGGGTTAAGTCCCGCAACGAGCGCAACCCTTGTCCTATGTTGCCAGCACGTAGTGGTGGGGACTCATGGGAGACTGCCGGGGTCAACTCGGAGGAAGGTGGGGATGACGTCAAATCATCATGCCCCTTATGTCTTGGGCTTCACGCATGCTACAATGGCTGGTACAGTGGGTTGCGATACCGTGAGGTGGAGCTAATCCCTGAAAGCTGGTCTCAGTTCGGATCGAAGTCTGCAACTCGACTTCGTGAAGTTGGAGTCGCTAGTAATCGCAGATCAGCAATGCTGCGGTGAATACGTTCCCGGGCCTTGTACACACCGCCCGTCAAGTCACGAAAGTTGGTAACACCCGAAGCTCACGGCCTAACCGGTTTTTCCGGGGGGAGTGGTCGAAGGTGGGACTGGCGATTGGGACTAAGTCGTAACAAGGTAGCCGTACCGGAAGGTGCGGCTGGATCACCTCCTTTCTAAGGAGCATCGCCCCTGTAGTTGGGGTGGCCATGTCAGTGCGCGAGTGTCGTGCTGGTGGTTTTGCTCATGGGTGGAATATCAATAGATTTTAGGCACTGGTCCTTCGGGGTTGGTGTTGTTGGTGCGCTGTTGGGTTCTCAGGACTGCGGTCTTGTTTTTTCCCTGTTCCAGGTAGCTGCGGCGTTGGTGTTGTGGTGATGGGGGTGGGGGTTGTTGTTTGGGAACTGCATAGTGGACGCGAGCATCTTTTATTTTTGTCTGTGCGAAGCGTTTGTCGTTTTGTGTTCTGGTGGCTTGCACCGGTTGGTGTAAGTGTTTAAGGGCGCATGGTGGATGCCTTGGCAGTAGGAGCCGATGAAGGACGTGGGAATCTGCGATAAGCCTGGTGGAGCTGATAACCAAGTGTTGAGGCCAGGATGTCCGAATGGGGAAACCCCGCATGCTGTTGTGGTGTGTGACTTGCCGCTGAATGTATAGGCGGTGAGGGGGAACGCAGGGAAGTGAAACATCTCAGTACCTGTAGGAAGAGAAAACAAGAGTGATTCTGTGAGTAGTGGCGAGCGAAAGCGGATGGGGCTAAACCTGTTGCGTGTGATACCCGGTGGGGGTTGCGCAGCGGGTGTTGTGAGGCCCAGTGTCATAGGTCCACCGGCCTATGCAGTTGAGGTGCAGGCGTATATGCGAACAGGGTTGAGTCCCTGACCGGAGAGGGTGTGAGTCCCGTAGTGGTAATGCGTGTCTGCCGGCTGTGCTGGGTTCTCGAGTAGCACGCGGCTCGAGGAATCGTGTGTGAATCTGCCAGGACCACCTGGTAAGCCTGAATACTCCCTACTGACCGATAGTGAATCAGTACCGTGAGGGAATGGTGAAAAGTACCCCGGGAGGGGAGTGAAATAGTACCTGAAACCATGTGCCTACAATCCGTCAAAGCATCATTTGTGGTGTGATGGCGTGCCTTTTGAAGAATGAGCCTGCGAGTTAGTGCTCGGTGGCGAGGTTAACCCGTGTGGGGTAGCCGTAGCGAAAGCGAGTCTGAATAGGGCGTTTAGTTGCCGGGTCTAGACCCGAAGCGGAGTGATCTACCCATGGCCAGGGTGAAGCGTGTGTAAGAGCACGTGGAGGCCCGAACCCACCTAGGTTGAAAACTGGGGGGATGAGCTGTGGGTAGGGGTGAAAGGCCAATCAAACTCTGTGATAGCTGGTTCTCCCCGAAATGCATTTAGGTGCAGCGTTGCGTGTTTCTTCCTGGAGGTAGAGCTACTGGATGGCTGATGGGCCCTACAAGGTTACTGACGTCAGCTAAACTCCGAATGCCAGTGAAGTCAGAGCGTGGCAGTGAGACGGTGGGGGATAAGCTTCATCGTCGAGAGGGAAACAGCCCAGACCACCGGTTAAGGCCCCTAAGCGTGTGCTAAGTGGAAAAGGATGTGGAGTTGCTTAGACAACCAGGAGGTTGGCTCAGAAGCAGCCATCCTTGAAAGAGTGCGTAATAGCTCACTGGTCAAGTGATTCTGCGCCGATAATGTAGCGGGGCTCAAGCACACCGCCGAAACTGTGGCAATCAGTCGTTTGCGGCTGGTTGGGTAGGGGAGCGTCCGACACTGCGGTGAAGCAGTCGCGTAAGCGGCTGTGGAGTGTGTTGGAGTGAGAATGCAGGCATGAGTAGCGAAAGCAACGTGAGAAACGTTGCCGCCGAATGACTAAGGGTTCCAGGGTCAAGCTAATCTGCCCTGGGTTAGTCGGGTCCTAAGGCGAGGCCGACAGGCGTAGTCGATGGCCAACGGGTTGATATTCCCGTACCGGCGAAGAACCGTCCACGTGAAGCTGCTGAGACTAACCACCCGAGGTTTCTCATACTGGTCCTTTCGAGGATCAGGTGGGGAGCTGAGCGTGGGACCTGAAGCGGTGGAGCGAACGTATTAACAGGTGTGACGCAGGAAGGTAGCCGGGCCCGGCGATGGTTGTTCCGGGTCTAAGAATGTAGCCGCAGTGGTAGGCAAATCCGCCACTGGTGTATCGGTGAGATTTGATGGGCCCCCACTTTGGGTGGGGGATCCGGTGATCCTATGCTGCCGAGAAAAGCATCGACGTGAGGTTTTAGCCGCCCGTACCCTAAACCAACACAGGTAGTCAGGTAGAGAATACTAAGGCGATCGAGATAATCATGGTTAAGGAACTCGGCAAAATGCCCCCGTAACTTCGGGAGAAGGGGGGCCACCCTGGTGGCTAGGACACGCTCCTAGTAGCTGGTGGTGGCCGCAGAGACCAGGGGAAACCGACTGTTTACTAAAAACACAGGTCCGTGCGAAGTCGTAAGACGATGTATACGGACTGACTCCTGCCCGGTGCCGGAAGGTTAAGAGGACCTGTTAGTGGCCCCTTGTGGGCTGCGAAGCGGAGAATTTAAGCCCCGGTAAACGGCGGTGGTAACTATAACCATCCTAAGGTAGCGAAATTCCTTGTCGGGTAAGTTCCGACCTGCACGAATGGAGCAACGAGTTTCCCGCTGTCTCAACCGTGAACTCGGCGAAATTGCATTACGAGTAAAGATGCTCGTTACGCGCAGCAGGACGGAAAGACCCCGAGACCTTTACTATAGCTTGGTATTGGTGTTTGACATCACCTGTGTAGGATAGGTGGGAGACTGTGAAGCGGCCACGCTAGTGGTCGTGGAGTCGTAAGTTGAAATACCACTCTGGTGTTGTTGAGCATCTAACTTCGGACCCTGATCGGGTCCAGGGACAGTGCCTGGTGGGTAGTTTAACTGGGGCGGTTGCCTCCTAAAGAGTAACGGAGGCGCCCAAAGGTTCCCTCAGCCTGGTTGGCAATCAGGTGTCGAGTGTAAGTGCACAAGGGAGCTTGACTGTGAGACAGGCATGTCGAGCAGGAACGAAAGTTGGGACTAGTGATCCGGCGGCACCGTGTGGAAGGGCCGTCGCTCAACGGATAAAAGGTACCTCGGGGATAACAGGCTGATCCTGCCCAAGAGTCCATATCGACGGCATGGTTTGGCACCTCGATGTCGGCTCGTCGCATCCTGGGGCTGGAGTTGGTCCCAAGGGTTGGGCTGTTCGCCCATTAAAGCGGTACGCGAGCTGGGTTTAGAACGTCGTGAGACAGTTCGGTCCCTATCCGCTGCGCGCGTTGGAGATTTGAGAAGGTCTGTCCTTAGTACGAGAGGACCGGGACGGACGAACCTCTGGTGTGTCAGTTGTCCTGCCAAGGGCACCGCTGATTAGCTACGTTCGGGATGGATAACCGCTGAAAGCATCTAAGCGGGAAGCCGGCTTCGAGATAAGATCTCCTTCACCTTTTGGTGTGAAGGCTCCCTATAGACCATGGGGTTGATAGGCCAGAACTGGAAGCGCAGCAATGCGTGAAGGTGACTGGTACTAATAAGCCGATCACTTACACACCATCCAAGCCCACCAGGGTTATGAGACAAGAATTGGTGAGTATGCTCGCGTCCACTAGGCGGTCCCCAGACCACAAACCCCACACACGTTTACACGTACAGGGAACACGTATAAACACCAGGTTTAAACACCAGGTATAAACACATAGTGCAACACCACTGATAAAACATGACAATTAAGACATGACAGTGATGGACACGTAATAGATTTCCAACCCCCTGCCGGGCAGCAGTCACTGACTGGCTCACACAGGTGCGGGTTGGGTCAGAGTTACGGTGGTCATAGCGTGGGGGAAACGCCCGGTCCCATCCCGAACCCGGAAGCTAAGACCCACAGCGCCGATGGTACTGCACCCGAGAGAGTGTGGGAGAGTAGGACACCGCCGGACACACATTAAAGAGGACCCCTGGTCTCTGCAACGGCGCAGCGACCAGGGGTCTTTCGCTGTCTGGACCGCCACCGACTGCCCGCCGCCTGCCGCGGCGTCACTGGTGACAGGTATTCTGATGACGTGACGAAAAGAGATCCATCGATGAACCCAGAAGCTCGTCGGGAGCCGCCGCCCCGCAACCCCAGCGACCTCAGACGCTCCAACAGCGAGGACCGCGGCCGGTCCCCGGAGATCGACGACGACGTCACTGGTAAGGAACTTGATCGAGAGTCCGCACGTCAGCTGGGCACGCTGAATGACTCCAACCGCACCTGGGTCGCCAAACACCTGGTGATGGCAGGCCGCCTCATGGACCTGGACCCACAGCTGGCCCTGGAGCACGCACTGGCCGCATCCCGCAGGGGCGGTCGACTGGCACTGGTGCGGGAGGCAGTGGGCCTGGTCGCCTACGAGGCCGGGGACTATGCTGAAGCGCTGCGCGAGCTTCGCACCTATCGCCGCATCAGCGGCGACCAGACGCACCTGGCCGTCATGGCAGACTGCCTGCGCGGACTCGGCAAACCCGATAAGGCGATGGAACTTGCCCAGGAGCCCGAAGCGCAGCAGCTGACGGGATCTGCACGTGCCGAACTCGCCATGGTGGTCGCCGGCGTCCACCAAGACCGCGGTGACTATGCTGCTGCCGTGCGGGCACTGGAGGTCCCGGAGCTGGACATCAACCGGGCCTACAGCTTCAGCCCGCGACTCTTCGGCCTCTACGCGGACTGCCTTGAGCAGGTGGGCCGCAGCGAGGAGGCGCAGAAGTGGCACCGACGAGTCGGTGTGGCGGAGCAGGCTCTGGGAATGGGCGCGTTCGAGCAGCCGGAGATCTTAGACTTCGGCGAGGAGGACGAAGCCTCCGCACTGCCGCAGGCCAAAGACGTCGTCGCCGATTCGCCTGCACACAGTGCCCGCGGAGGTCACCCAGCAGACCGCAGGGGGAACTAGAGACGTGGCGCTGATTGACCATCACGACGCTGTGCTGTTCGACCTTGACGGCGTCCTCTATGCCGGACAGCACGCGGTGCCCGCAGCCCCGGCAGCAGTGGCGCAGCTGAGAAGCCGGGGGGTCGGCTGCGCGTTCGTCACCAATAACGCCTCGCGATCGGCAGAACAGATCGCCGCGCACCTGCAAGAGCTGAGCGTGCCCGCGCAGCCGCAGGAAGTCTTCGGCTCAGCACCAGCAGCAGTGGCGATGCTGCTCCAGGACGTCCCACCCCCAGCACGGGTACTGGTCACCGGAAGCGACTCGCTGCGCCGGCTGGTCGAGGAGGCTGGCTACAGCCTCGCAGATTCCGCACACGGCCACCCTGACGCCGTCATCCAGGGGTTCGACCCAGGTGTGGGCTGGACCGACCTGGCAGAGGCCTCCTACGCCATCAACCAGGGTGCAGTATGGATCGCAACCAACCTGGATCGCAGCGTGCCCCGGGAACGCGGACTGGCACCAGCAAATGGCGCGCTGGTCGAAGCAGTCGGCTTCGCCACCGGCATTCGCCCCAAGGCGGCCGGAAAGCCCGAACCAGTGATGTTCCTGCAGGCGGCTGAAGCCCTCGGGGCCCGGCGGCCGTTGGTGGTCGGAGACCGCCTGGACACCGACGTGCTGGGCGGGAACCGCGCCGGCTTCACCACGGCCCTGGTGCTCACCGGAGCCACCACAGCCGCTGAAGCCGCAGCCTCCACCGCAGAGCAGCGGCCCGACGTCGTCCTGGAGACCCTCCAGGACCTCTTCACCGACCAGCACCGGGAACTGCCATGAGCCGCACACCGGAGGAACCCGGAGAGCCAGCGACCGAAACAGCCGAGCAGCCAGCGTCTTCGCAGCAGCAGCCGGGGCAGCAGTCGCCGGAGCTGGAGCAGGAACTCACCCTGGAGCAGCTTGATGCGCACATCACAGAGGCAGAAGGGCTGCATAAGGACCTCAGCGCGCGTCTAGACTCCATTCCACGGGACTGACATGAGCCCGCGTCTGGACAAGGAGATGGTCTCCCGCGGGCTCGCCACCAGCCGCACCCGGGCCGCCCAGCAGATCAGCGCCGGAGAGGTCCAGGTCGATGGACGCAGCGGCGTCAAAGCCTCAACCGCAGTCACCGCCGCCGCGCACATCACCGTCTCAGCACAGGACCAGTGGGTCAGCCGTGCAGCCCATAAGCTGCTCGGCGCCCTGGAGCTGTTTCCGAGCGTCGACCCCGCAGGGATGCGCTGTCTGGATGCCGGAGCCTCCACAGGCGGGTTCACCCAGGTGCTGCTCGCACAGGGGGCGAAGCATGTGACCGCTGCTGATGTGGGCCATGACCAGCTGGCACCACAGCTGCGCGAACACCCACGAGTGAGCAGCTGTGAAGGAACCAATCTGCGCTACGTGAAGCCCGGAGACCTCGGTGAGCCCTTCGGCCTGATCGTCGCCGACCTCTCCTTCATCTCGCTGCGACTGGTGCTGAGCCCCCTAGCGGGCCTGGCGGCCGAGGGCGCAGCCCTGCTGATCATGGTCAAACCGCAGTTCGAGGTCGGTCGTGTGCTGCTTCCGCGCACCGGGGTGGTCACCGATCCGGCCCAACGCAGAGCAGCCGTGGAATCGGTCATCGGCGCAGCAGCAGACGCAGGACTGACCACTGTGGGCATCGCCCGGTCCCCACTTGCCGGACAGGACGGAAACGCCGAATTCTTTCTGTGCCTGTGGAAGAAAACGGCAGGTGTGTCCGCTGCGGACGATAGGCTGTTCGGAGCCGAGCTCGACTCAGCTGACCTGGACACCGTCGACTTCAGCGACCGACAGTCACCGAAGGAGGTGCGATGACCCGCGAAGTGCTCATCGTGGCGCACACCGGACGTCTCGAGGCCGTCAACGCCGCAGTCACCGTGGCATCGAGCCTCCGGCGCGCCGGACTGTGCCCGGTGATGTTCCCCCACGACATCGAAGCCATCTCCGCGGTGGCCGCCGACCGGCTGGCCGAAGCCGACGTGGCCGTGGCGGAGCGTGACGTGCCGGTCAGCCGGTGTGAGGTCGGCATGGTGCTCGGCGGCGACGGCACCATCCTGCGGGCAGCGGACCTCTCCCGCGACTCCCAGGTGCCCCTGATGGGAGTCAACCTGGGCCACGTCGGTTTCTTGGCAGAGTCTGAACGCGCCCAACTGGATGAATCCGTCCAATGGGTCGTCGATCAGAACTACAGCGTGGAGGAGCGCATGACCCTCGACGTCCAAGTGTGGCATGCCGATCACCACATCAGCAGCAGCTGGGCGCTGAACGAGGCCAGCATCGAAAAATCCTCGCGCCAACGCATGGTCGAGCTCGTCATCGAAATCGACGGCGCCCCGGTCTCCGCGTTCGGCTGCGACGGCGTCGTCATGTCCACCCCGACCGGCTCGACCGCCTACGCCTTCTCCGCCGGCGGACCCGTGGTGTGGCCCGAGGTGGAGGCTCTGGTTCTGGTCCCGATCTCAGCCCACGCCCTGTTCGCCCGGCCCCTGGTGGTCGACCCCAGCTCGATCATGGCTGTGGAACTGCTCCAGCGCGCCGATGAGGACGGCATCCTCTGGTGCGACGGCGCCCGATCCATCGAGCTGCCCGCCGGATCACGGGTGGAGGTCACCCGCTCCGACCGGCCCGTGCTGCTGGCCCGAGTGCACCACACATCCTTCTCCCAACGGTTGGTGGACAAGTTCAACCTCCCCACCACAGGCTGGCGCGGACCGGTGGAAGCAGCAAACATCCTGCCCCATCCCAACCCAGGGCAGGGGGCCGCCGAGTGATCGAACACGTCACAATCAGCGGACTGGGGGTCATCGACCGTGCCGCGCTGGAGCTGCACCCCGGGTTCACCGTGGTCACCGGCGAGACCGGGGCGGGAAAAACGATGGTCGTCACCGCACTGGGGCTTCTGCTGGGCGCGCGGGCCGAAGCATCTGCGGTGCGATCCGGGGCGCAGAAGGCCACAGTTGACGCTGAGATTGACGTGGCAGCCACCCACCCTGCGCGCCGCCGAGCCGCGGAAGCCGGGGCCACCATGGACGAGGACGCCGGGGAGGAGCCGCTGCTGATCGGCCGTGCGCTCAGCGCCAAGGGCCGCAGCCGAGCCACTGTCGCCGGCAGGCCGGTGCCGATTTCAGTGCTCGGCGACGTGGGGGCAGAACTGGTCACCGTACACGGACAGAGCGACCAGCTGCGGCTGAAGGCTCCGGCCGCTCAGCGTTCGGCACTGGACACCTACGCAGGCCGCGACTTCGCCCGGCTGCTGGACGACTACCAGCAGTCCTTCGACACCTACCGTCGGCAGAAGGCAGAACTGGAGGAGATCACTGCCCACGAAGTGGAGCGCCGACGTGAGGCCGAACAGCTGCAGCAGGCGCTGGAGTCCATCGACGCCGTCGAGCCGCAGCCGGATGAGGACGCGGCGCTGAAGGCCGAATCGCTGAAACTGGAGAACATCGAGGGGCTGCGCGAAGCCGCCCGCACCGCCCAGACCCTGCTCTCCGGGGCCGATGCGGCTGAGGCGGTGGACCCTGGGTCCAACGCGGTCGAGCTGGTCGAAAACAGTCTCAACGGACTGACCTCCGTCACCGATCAGGACTCTGAACTGGCGCAGATATCCCAGCAGATCGGCGAAGTCTCCACCCTGCTCAGCGACGCCGCCTCCCAACTGGGGGTATATGCCGCCGGGCTCGACGAGTCCGGGCCCGAACGGCTCGCCGAGGTGCACCAGCGCCGCGCGGAGATTGACCAGCTGCAGCGGCTCTACGGCCCGGAGGTCGAGGACGTGCTGCGTTGGGCCGAGCAATCGCGACAGCGGCTGGCGACCCTGGTCACCGACGCCGACCGCATCGAGGAGCTCACCGAGACGGTGGAGACGCTGCACGCCCAGCTGCGCGAAGCAGCCGAGCAGCTCACCCAGCATCGGGTCACAGCCGGCGACAAGCTGGCAGCTGCCGTGGATGAGGAACTGGCCGCCCTCGCCATGCCGCATGCACACCTCAGTGTTGAGGTCACTGCTGCTGATGAGCTCACCCGCTTCGGCGCCGACGCTGTTCAGCTGCTGCTGCGCCCCCACGCGGGGGCTCACCCGCTGCCGTTGGGAAAGGGCGCTTCCGGCGGTGAGCTCTCCCGGGTGATGCTCGCCCTGGAAGTCGTTCTGGCCGAACAGGCTCCGGCGTCCACATTCATCTTCGACGAGGTGGACGCCGGCGTCGGGGGAAAGGCCGCCGTACAAATCGGACGCAGACTGGCCAAACTGGCTCGGCACTCCCAAGTCATTGTGGTCACCCACCTGCCGCAGGTCGCCGCCTATGCCGATCAGCACATCCGGGTCCTGAAGACCTCCGACTCCTCTGCAGGGGTGACAGCCGCCGACGTCGGCCCGCTGCCGCCCCAAGAGCGGGTCGAGGAGCTGGCCCGGATGCTCGCCGGCCAAGAAGACTCAGCCTCCGCCCGTGCTCATGCCGGTGAGCTGTTGGACGGCGCGGCAGCAGAGAAGGTATGAACGCACCCAAAACGCTCACAACCAATGATAGGCTGGAACCCCGTGGCTCAGCGTAATAATTCCCGGTCCCAAAACACCCCTCCTATCAGTCGGCAGATCTTTGTCACCGGAGGGGTCGTCTCATCCCTCGGCAAGGGCCTCACGGCTTCCTCGCTCGGGCATCTGCTGCGAGCCCGCGGTCTCTCGGTGGTCATGCAGAAGCTGGACCCCTATCTGAACGTCGACCCAGGCACCATGAACCCGTTCCAGCACGGTGAGGTGTTCATCACTGAGGACGGCGCAGAGACCGACCTAGACATCGGTCACTACGAACGTTTCCTCGACGAAAACCTGGACGGACTCAACAACGTCACCACCGGCCAGATCTACTCCGCAGTCATCGAGAAGGAGCGTCGCGGCGACTACCTGGGCGACACCGTCCAAGTCATTCCGCACATCACCGATGAGATCAAACGACGCATGCGGCTTCCTGCCGAATCGGGGGAGGCCCCGGATGTGATCATCACCGAGATTGGCGGCACCGTCGGTGATATCGAGTCCCAGCCCTTCCTGGAGGCGGCCCGCCAGCTGCGCCAGGACATCGGCCGGGAGAACGTGTTCTTCCTCCATGTCTCCCTGATCCCCTATCTCGGCCCCAGCCAGGAGCTGAAGACCAAACCCACCCAGCACTCCGTGGCGTCCCTGCGCAGCCTGGGCATCCAGCCTGACGGCATCGTGCTGCGAAGCGACCGTGAGCTGCCCACCGAGATCAGCGGCAAAATCTCGCGGATGTGCGACGTCGACGTCGATGCGGTGGTCAACTGTGCTGATGCGCCCAGCATCTACGACATTCCGCGCATCCTGCACAGACAGGGCATCGACGCCTATGTGGTCCAGGCCCTGGACCTGAAGTTCAAGGACGTGGACTGGACCAAGTGGGACCAGCTGCTCAATGTGGTCCACCAACCCGACCATGAGATTGAGGTAGCCCTGGTCGGCAAGTACGTGGGCCTGCCCGACGCCTACCTCTCCGTCACCGAAGCGCTGCGCGCCGGTGGCTTCGCCCACCAGGCCCGCACCAGGATCCGCTGGGTGGCCTCCGACCTCTGCAGCGACCCTGAGGGCGCAGCAGCAGCGTTGGACGGCGTAGACGCCGTCTGCATACCGGGGGGCTTCGGAGTTCGCGGCCTGGACGGCAAAGTCGGTGCGCTGCGCTACGCGCGTGAGAACCAGATCCCAGCCCTGGGCCTCTGCCTGGGCCTGCAGACCATGGTCATGGAATACGCCCGCAACGTGCTGGGCATGAGCCGCGCCAATTCCACCGAGTTCGACCCAGAGACCCAGTTCCCGGTCATCGCCACGATGGCAGAGCAGGAGCAGATCGTCTCCGGCGCCGGAGACTTGGGCGGCACGATGCGGCTGGGCTCCTACGACGCTGTGCTCGCCGAAGGCAGCGTGGCGGCCGAAACCTACGGCACCACCGACATCTCAGAGCGGCACCGGCACCGTTACGAGGTCAACAACACCTACCGGGATCAGCTCACCGAGGCCGGACTGGTCTTCTCCGGCACCAGCCCCGACGGCACCTTGGTGGAGTTCGTGGAGCTTCCCCGGCAGACCCACCCCTACTACATTGCGACTCAGGCCCACCCGGAGCTGAAGTCCCGGCCCACCAACCCGCACCCGCTCTTCGCAGGACTCATCGGCGCCGCACTGCAGCAGAAGAGCTGAGCCCGCCACCGGTCCCGCCTACCATGAGCGACCCTGCGCAGAGCACCCAGCCGCCGCGCCCCAAGTTCCGGCAGAGGGCTGCGGCGTCACCGCTGTGGGCCGAGGTGGCCGACTACCTGGGGCACCTGCGCATCGAACGGGACTCCTCGGCGAATACGTTGGCCTCCTACGAACGGGACCTAGCGCGCTATGTCGTCCACTTGGCGGACACCGGGATCACCACTGCCGCCGGGGTGTCGGCCACCGGCATCGCGGACTTTCTGCGCCGGGTCACCGCCGGCGACGACGGCGGCACCGCACTGTCCGAAAGCTCCACAGCCCGCATGCTTGCCTCAGTGCGGGGGGTGCACAAGTACTGGGCCCAGGAGGGCCGCACCACCCACGATCCGGCCCAGGAGGTCGCCGCCCCCAAGCTGACCCAATCGCTGCCCAAGGCCCTAGGCGTCGAGGAGGTCACCCGGCTCATAGAGGCGCCCAACCCTGCTACCAGCCTGGGGCTGCGGGACCGGGCCCTGCTGGAGTTTCTCTATGCCACCGGGGCTCGAATCAGCGAAGCGGCGGCACTGGACGTCGACGACGTGCACTCCTTCCACCAGGCAGGCGACCAGGGTCTGGTGCTGGTGCGTGTGACGGGTAAGGGTCAGAAGCAGCGGATGGTCCCGCTGGGACGCATGGCGCAGAAGGCATTGGGAGACTATCTCAGCGCCGGACGCCCCGCCCTGGCAGAGACGGTCACCAAAGCCTCCTCGGCCAGAACCCGCCGTGCCGCCTCACCCGCACTGTTCCTCAACAGGCTGGGCACCCGGCTCTCCCGGCAGTCCGCCTGGACGGTGCTGCAGAAGACCGCCGATGCCGCAGGGCTCAGCAGCGACATCTCACCACACACCCTGCGGCACAGCTGCGCCACCCATCTGCTCGACGGCGGAGCTGATATCCGCACCGTGCAGGAGCTGCTGGGCCACGCCTCGGTGACCACCACCCAGATCTACACCAAGGTCACCGCGGAGTCGCTGCGCAGCCAATACGTCACTGCCCATCCGCGTGCCCTCTGAGGGGCTCAGTCGGTCGCCTGCCCCGGCAGCTGCCGCTCCTCAGGGCCGTTGTAGGCACTCAGCGGCCTGATCAGCGCGTTGTTCGCCCGCTGCTCCATCACGTGGGCACTCCACCCGGTGATCCGGGAAGCGATGAACAGCGGTGTGAACATCTCGGTATCGAATCCCATCAGGTGATAGGTCGGCCCTGCCGGATAGTCCAGGTTGGGCAGGATGCCCTTCGCCTCGTCCATCGCCGCCTGCAGCCCGTCGTAGATCCCCATGATCTCGCCGCGTCCGTAGTGGGCGACCATCGCGTCCAGGGCCCGCTGCATGGTGGGCACTCGGGAGTCGCCGTTCTTGTACACCCGGTGGCCGAAGCCCATGACCTTGCGCTTCTCCGCCAGTGCCTGCTCCATCCAGGCCTTCGACCGGTCCGCCGCCTGCTCGCGGGACTCGCTCTTGTCGATGCCGATCTCCTCGAAGGTGTGCATCACCGCCTCGTTGGCGCCGCCGTGCAGCGAACCCTTCAGCGCACCGATGCCCGCAGTGATCGCCGAATGCAGATCCGCCTGGGTGGAGGTCACCACCCGTGCGGTGAAGGTCGAGGCGTTGAACGAGTGCTCGGCGTAGAGCACCATCGAGACCCGGAAAGCGTCCACCACTTCCTCGGCGGCCTCCTCGCCGAAGGTCATCCACAGAAAGTTCTGCGAGTAGTCCAGGTCATCACGCGGCTCCACCGGCTGCAGTCCACGACGACGCCGCTGGTCATAGGCGACGACGGCGGGGAAGGCGGCGAAGACCTCCTGCGCCTTGGCCAGTTCGGCCTCCGGCGACGCGTCCTCGGACTGCGGGTGGGCGGCACCCATCACCGAGATGGCGGTACGCCCCACATCCATCGGGTGACAGTCGGTGGGCAGCAGGTCGATGGCTTGCTTGACAGCAGGGTCCAGCGCCCGGTGGGAACGTTCGAAGGAGATGAACTGCTGCAGCTCATCGGCGCTGGGAAGCTCCGCATTCCACAGCAGCAGTGCGACCTCCTCAAAGCTGAGCTGGGCGGCAAGCTGCTGCACCGGGTAGCCGCGGTAGAGCAGCGAGTTGGTCTCCGGGTTGACCTTGGAGACAGCGGTGTAGTCAGCCACCACCCCGGCCAGTCCCTTGTATACGTTGTCTTCGGTCATCAGTGACCTCCTTGGGTGAGAATGCAGTGGAAGTGGGCGATGCTCAGTCAGACTGCTGCGGCACTTCGAAGTTGAAGATACCAGTGTCGAAGGCATTGTAGGACTCGTAGTCGACCAGTTCGTAGAGCCGGGCGCGGGTCATCATGTCTTCGACCGCCGGCTGCTGGGTGCCGTGCTCGGCCATCACATCCAGGGTGCGTTCAATGGCGCCGAACGCTGAGCGCAGCGACGTCACCGGGTAGATGATCAGCGCCACCCCGGCTGCTGCCAGCTGATCCCGGGTGAACAGGTCAGACTTGCCGAACTCGGTCATATTGGCCAGCACCGGAACGTCGACGGCGCTGCATACAGCCTCAAACTCCGACAGATCCGCCATGGCCTCGGGGAAGATCGCATCTGCCCCTGCGTCAACCAGCGCTTTGGCGCGATCGACCGCTGCGGAGAGCCCGTCCACGGCACGGATGTCGGTGCGCGCCATGATCAGAAAGTTCTCGTCGCGGCGCGCGTCTGCGGCGGCGCGGATCCGTTTGCTGGCAGTGTCCAGATCCACCACGGCCTTGCCGTCCAAGTGCCCGCAGCGCTTGGGGTTGAACTGATCTTCGATGTGGCACCCGGCCACACCGGCGTTCTCCAGCTCTTGGACCGTGCGGGCGGCGTTCATCGGCTCGCCGAATCCGGTGTCGGCGTCCACCAGCGTGGGAAGGTCCGAGACCCGGGCGATCTGCCCAGCGCGCTGAGTCACTTCAGTCAGCGTGGTCATCCCGATATCGGGCAGCCCCAGCTCGTTGGCCAGCACCGCACCGGAGACGTAGAGACCGTCGAAGCCCTTCTGCTGAATCAGCGGTGCACTCAGCGGCGTGAAGGTGCCGGGGAACTGCCGGGCCGCGCCGGGAGTGAGCATCTCGCGCAGGTTCGTGCGCTTCTGCTCCGGGGTGGTCTTTGCGTACAACATCAGAACAGTCCTTTCGGTGAGCTGGCCAGGTCGATGGCACCGGCAGGGGCGAGCACGTTGAGCTGCTCCAGCTGCCCGGGCTGCAGCGTCTCAGCGCTCTGGGCGACGTCGAGGAACCGTTCGATCTCGCTCGCATCGAGCAGCCCTTCAGCCAGGCTGCGGAACTTGCCGATGTACTGCTCCCGGGCGAAGGGCCGGGCTCCCAGCGGGTGGGCGTCGGCGACGGCGATGTCATCAGAGATGACCCGGCCGTCCTTCATCCGGATCTCCACGGAGCCGCCGAACGCCTTCTCCGAAATGTCCAGCGAGTGGTAGCGGCGGGTCCACTCCGGGTCCTCCTCGGTGACCACCTTGTGCCACAGCTCCACAGTGTCCGGGCGCCCGGCACGTTCGGGGGCGTAGGAGTCGGCATGGTGCCACGTGCCGTCCTGCAGCGCCACCGCGAAGATGTAGGGGATCGAGTGGTCCAGGGTCTCGCGGGAAGCGGTGGGCTCGTACTTCTGCGGGTCATTGGCGCCGGAGCCGATCACATAGTGGGTGTGATGGCTGGTGCGGATCACTATCGACTCCACGTTCTGCGGGTCCGCAGCCTCGGGGTGCTCACCGTGGAGCTTGCGGGCCAGATCGATCCACGCCTGAGCCTGGTACTCCGCCGAGTGCTCCTTGGTGTAGGTGTCCAGGATGGCCCGCTTGGCCTCCCCCAGCTGCGGCAGCGGGACCTCGTAACGCGCGTCGGGGCCATCCAGCATCCAGGCGATGACTCCGTCCTCGCCCTCATAGATCGGTACCGGTGACGTTTGGCCGCGCATGGCCCGGTCCACAGCTTCCACTGCCATCTTCGCTGCGAAGGCCGGCGCGTGAGCCTTCCACGTCGAGATCTCGCCCTTGCGCGACTGGCGAGTGGCAGTGGTGGTGTGCAGCGCCTGTCCCACCGCTTGGAAGATCGTCTCAGTGTTCAGTCCCAGCAGGGTGCCGATGCCAGCTGCGGCTGAGGGGCCCAGGTGCGCCACATGGTCGATTTTGTGCTTGTGCAGGCAGATGGCCTTGACCAGGTTCACCTGGATCTCATAGCCGGTGGCCAGGCCGCGAATCAGCTCTGCGCCGGATCGTCCGGTGTGCTGAGCGGCGGCGAGGACTGCCGGAATGTTGTCGCCGGGGTGGGAGTATTCTGCGGCGAGGAAGGTGTCGTGGAAGTCCAGTTCACGCACGGCCACCCCGTTGGCCCACGCGGCCCACTCCGGTGAGGTCCGCTGAGAGACTCCGAAGACTGAGGCGCCCTTCCCGCCGGCCGGAGCCGTGTGGTCCAGCGCCTGGGCGCGGGCGGCCACGATCGGCGCGCGGTGCAGGGAGGCCACCGCCACGGAGGCATTGTCGATGATCCGGTTGATGATCATCTCGGTGACGTCCTGCTCGACCTCGACCGGGTCAGCAGCAACCTGGGCGATCTTATGGGCCAGCTGATCCTGGTGGGGGAGGTTCTCTTCGCTGCGGTAGACCCGCACGGTGTGGTTGATCATCCTCTTGGTCCGTTTCCTCTCGTGGTGGATGTGGTGAAGTGTGGTGCTGCTCTTAGGCGGCGGAAGATTCCGGGGCGCCCTGAGCGGTGATGTAGGTCAAGCTGCGGCGCAGGTGCAGCATTGCGGCGGCTTGGGCGGCCTGTGGGTCACCGGCGGCGATGGCGCGGCACACCTCCCGATGTTCCGCCGCGGACTCAGCCAGCCGCTCCGGCTGGTCTCTGGCCAGTCGGCGGATGCGCACCAGGTGCACCCGCAGGGTCGCGAGCATCGTGCTCAGATAGTGGTTGCCCACCGCCGCGTCGACCGCTGCGTCCATGCGGGCCGCAAGCGCATAGTGCACGCTGGGGTCCGGCTCCGAGCCGGCCTCACCGAACTCCTCGGCCAGGCGGCTGAAGACCTCGGGGGAGCCGCGGCGTGCCGCCAGCGAGGCGCCCTGGGTCTCCAGCGGGATGCGCACTTCGAAGAGGCGGTCGACGTCGTCCAAAGAGATTTCGGAGACCACCGACCCGCGGCCCGGAGTCTGCACAGCCAGCCCGTCCGCCACCAGCCGGGAGAACGCTTCGCGCACCGGGGTGCGGGAGACGCCCAGGCGTCGGGACTGTTCGATCTCGGCCAGGGCAGCCCCGGGGGCCAGCCGACCCTCGATGATGTCCTCACGAAGTGACGTGTAGGCCGAATCACTTGCACGCATACTGGCAGTGTATACACAACACCCCGGAAAGGACTAGGTCTCCCATAAATTTCGACAAACTTCTCATTTCCTGTATACAGGTCAGCAAGGGTGTGCCAGAATCACCGGTGTCCGTAACTCTTCGGGCGTGGCACCTCGGGCCGCCGCGATGGGGCCCACACCGACCACTGAGGGAGAACTCCTGCAATGTTCCGCAAGATTCTTGTCGCCAATCGTGGTGAGATTGCTATTCGTGCCCTGCGGGCTGCTGTTGAGCTTGGTGCTCGTACGGTAGCGGTCTATCCGCATGAGGATCGTAATTCTTTGCACCGGCAGAAGGCTGATGAGGCGTACCGGATCGGTGTGGAGGGTCACCCGGTGCGGGCCTATCTGGACGTGGAGGAGATCGTCCGGGTCGCTCGTGAGTCTGGTGCTGATGCGATCTATCCCGGTTATGGGTTCTTGTCGGAGAATCCGGATTTGGCGCGTGCGGCTGAAGAGGCTGGGATTGCTTTCATCGGTCCGGAGGCTGATGTGCTGGAGTCCACCGGCGATAAGGTGCGTGCTTTGCGTGCGGCCAAAGCGGCTGGGGTGCCGGTGCTGGATTCTTCTGAGCCTTCTTCTGATTCTGAGGAGCTGTTGGCGCAGGCGGATCGGATCGGGTTTCCGATCTTTGTGAAGGCTGTGGCTGGTGGTGGTGGTCGCGGTATGCGCCGGGTGGAGACCGCTGAGGCGCTGCCGTCTGCGCTGAGTGAGGCGATGAATGAGGCCGAGACCGCCTTCGGCAATCCGACGGTCTTTTTGGAGCAGGCCGTGGTGCGGCCGCGCCATATTGAGGTGCAGGTGCTCGCTGATGGTGCCGGGGATGTGGTCCATCTCTTTGAGCGGGACTGCTCGCTGCAGCGTCGTCACCAGAAGGTGGTGGAGATTGCTCCGGCGCCGAATCTTGATGATCAGGTGCGGCAGTCGCTGTATCGGGATGCGGTCTCCTTCGCCGCCACGATGGGCTACCGCAACGCCGGCACGGTGGAGTTTCTGCTGGAGACCGCCGGGGAGCGTGCTGGTCAGCACGTGTTCATTGAGATGAACCCGCGGATCCAGGTGGAGCATACGGTCACCGAGGAGATCACTGATGTGGACCTGGTGGGCGCGCAGATGCGCATTGCCGCCGGTCAGACGCTGGCGAATCTGGGTCTGGTCCAGGATGAGCTGCGGATTCGTGGTTCGGCGATGCAGTGCCGGATCACCACTGAGGATCCGGCCAATGGGTTCCGGCCCGATGTGGGTACGGTCACCGCTTATCGTTCGGCCGGGGGTTCGGGGATCCGGCTGGATGGCGGCACGGTCTACACCGGTGCGGAGATCAGTCCGCACTTCGACTCGATGCTGGTCAAGCTCACCTGCCGCGGCCATGACTACATGACCGCGGTCCAGCGCACCCGGCGTGCCCTGGCAGAGTTCCGCATCCGTGGTGTGGCCACCAATATTCCGTTTCTGATGAATGTGCTGGACTCTGAGGAGTTTCTCACCGGGGATGTGGCCACCGACTTCATTGATGCCCACCCGGAGCTCACCCAGGTCAACCGGTCCCAGGACCGTGGTTCCAAGGCCCTGCAGTACCTGGCTGATGTGACGGTGAATCAGCCCTATGGGCCGCGGGTGGAGGGCATCGACCCCCGCGATAAGCTTCCCGCCTTCCCCGGGGATAAGAATGATGAGCCTGACCGCAGCCCCTTCGACGGCCCCTCGGCGCAGCCGAAGCCGGCTGGCTGGCGTGACCTGCTGCTGGAGCAGGGCCCCGAGGCGTTCGCTGCGGCTCTGCGGGACCGCACCGCCCTGGCGGTCACTGACACCACCTTCCGTGATGCTCACCAGTCGCTGCTGGCCACCCGGGTGCGCACCCGTGACCTGCTGGCGGCGGCCCCGGCGGTGGCCCACACGATGCCGGGCCTGTTCTCCGCAGAGGTCTGGGGCGGGGCCACCTACGACGTCGCCCTGCGGTTTCTGCAGGAGGACCCCTGGCAGCGGTTGGCGCTGCTGCGTGAGGAGATGCCCAACATTCCGCTGCAGATGCTGCTGCGCGGGCGCAACACCGTCGGCTACACCCCCTACCCGCTGAAGGTCACCGACTCCTTCGTCGCGGAGGCGGCAGCCACCGGGGTGGACATCTTCAGGATCTTCGACGCCCTCAACGACGTCGACCAGATCATCCCGGCCATCAAGGCGGTCCGCGCGACGTCTACGGCGGTGGCCGAGGCCGCCCTGTGCTACACCGGCAACCTCACCGACCCGGCAGAGGACATCTACACCCTGGACTACTACCTGGGGCTGGCCGAGCGGATGGTCGATGCCGGGGCCCACATTCTGGCGATCAAGGACATGGCCGGTCTGCTGCGCCCAGCAGCGGCCAGGACCCTGGTGACCGCGCTGCGCGAGCGTTTTGATGTGCCGGTGCACCTGCACACCCACGACACCGCCGGCGGGCAGCTGGCCACCCTGCTGGCCGCCTCCGAGGCCGGGGTGGACGCGGTGGATGTGGCGACCTCATCGATGGCGGCCACCACCTCGCAGCCACCGGCTTCCGCGCTGGTGGCGGCGTTGGAGGGCACCGAGCGCGACACCGGTCTGGGCCTGGCCGAAGTCTCGGCCATGGAGCCCTACTGGGAAACGGTGCGCGGCATCTACAGTCCCTTCGAATCCGGGCTTCCCTCACCGACCGGACGGGTCTATCACCACGAGATCCCCGGCGGGCAGCTCTCCAACCTGCGTCAGCAGGCCATCGCGCTGGGGCTGGGGGAGCGGTTCGAACAGATCGAGGAGATGTACAGTGCCGCAGACAAGATGCTGGGCCGGCTGATCAAAGTCACCCCCTCCTCCAAAGTCGTCGGCGACCTGGCCCTGCAGCTGGTCGGCCTGGGCGCCTCACCGGAAGAGTTTGCCCAGAACCCGCAGGATTACGACCTGCCCGACTCGGTCATCGGGTTCCTCGCCGGACAGTTGGGCGACCCGCCGGCCGGCTGGCCCGAGCCCTTCCGATCCAGAGCCCTGGAGGGCCGCAGCGTCAAGCCGGTCACTGAGGACCTCTCGGCTGAGGACACTGAGGCTCTGGACGCCGACTCCGCCACCCGCAGGGCCGCGCTGAACAGGCTGCTGTTCCCCGGTCCCACCGGCGACTACGAGGCCGCTAAGCAGGCCTACGGGGACCTGCAGGTGCTGCACACCCGCGACTTCCTCTACGGGATGACCACCAACCACGAGCACGTCATCTCCCTGGGCAAAGGGGTGCGGCTGCTGGTGACCCTGCAGACCGTCTCCGAACCCGATGAGAAGGGCATGCGGATGGTGATGTGCACCCTCAACGGCCAACTGCGCCAAGTCATGGTCCGCGATAACAGCGTCGAGGTCACCGCACACGAAGCCGAACGTGCTGATCCCAACGACCCCAACCACGTCGCCGCCCCCTTCGCCGGAGCAGTCAGCCTCACCGTCGCCGAGGGCGACACCGTCGAGGCCGGCCAAAACATCGCCACCATCGAAGCGATGAAGATGGAGGCCGGCATCACCACCTCCGTAGCCGGAACCGTGAAACGCACCCTGCTCACCGAGGTCCACCAGGTCCAAGGCGGAGACCTGCTGCTGGTCATCGACCCCGCCTAGCGGCTGGGCGGGCAACACAACACCGCAGAACAGCAGAGCACGGCCCGTTTAGAATGTGAGACGAATCACCTGACAGACAGAGGAGCTCACCATGTCGCAGTCACCGATCACAGACCCCACTGATTACCGGAGCGTCCACGCGCAGTCGCTGCAGGACCCTGAGTCCTTCTGGCTCGACGCTGCCCAAGACTTGGAGTGGAGCCGCTTTCCCACTCGTGCCCTGGACAGCGCCGAGGCGCCGCTGTACAGCTGGTTCCCCGACGGCGAGCTCAACGTCAGCCACAACGCCTTGGACCGGCACGTGGAGGCCGGCCGCGGTGACCATACCGCGCTCATCTACGACTCGGCCGTCACTGCGGACTCAGGCAGCTACACCTACCGTGAGCTGCGTGATGAGGTCGCCGCCACCGCGGGGATGCTGGCCCAGCTCGGAGTCGGACACGGAGACCGGGTGCTCATCTACCTGCCGATGATCCCGCAGGCCCCGATCGCCATGCTCGCCTGCGCCCGCCTCGGCGCAGTGCACTCCGTAGTCTTCGGCGGCTTCGCGGCCAAAGGCATCGCCGCCCGGATCGACGACGCGGAGCCGACCGTGCTGCTGACCGCGACCGGAGGTGTGGAGCCCAGCCGCACCATCGACTACCTGCCCAAGGTTGCAGAAGCCGTCGAGCTGGCCCAGCACCGAGTCGGTGAGGTCGTCGTCTGGCACCGGGCGGGCTTCACCGCCGAGGCGCAGCAGACCCCCGAACAGTCCCCGGCACGCTGGCACGACTGGCAGGATCTGCTGGAGACGGCCGCGCCGGTGGAGCCGGTGCCGGTCGCCTCGACCGACCCGCTCTACGTTCTGCACACCTCCGGCACCACCGGCCGGCCCAAGGGAGTGGTGCGAGACCAGGGCAGCACGGCCGCAGCGCTGCGCTGGTCGATCTCGGCGATCTTCGACGTCGGCGAAGACGACACGATCCTCACCGCCTCCGACGTCGGCTGGGTCGTGGGACACTCCTACATCGTCTACGCGCCGCTGCTGGCCGGGGCCACCACGGTGCTCTACGAGGGCAAACCCGTGGGCACCCCAGACGCCGGAGCGCTCTGGAGAGTGGTGGACCAGCACCGGGTGACCAGCCTGTTCACCGCGCCCACCGCCCTGCGCGCCATCCGCAAGGCCGACCCCGAACTTGAGCTGCTGCAGCGCTACGACATCTCCTCGCTGCGCTGGCTGTTCGTCGCCGGCGAACGCCTGGACCCCAAGACACAGCGCTGGATCGGTGAGGGGCTGGGCGTGCCCGTCGTCGACAACTGGTGGCAGACCGAGACCGGCTGGCCCATCGCAGCCAACCCGGTGGGCATCGAGCAGCTGCCGGTCAAAGAAGGCTCGGCAACCCTGCCGATGGCCGGCTTCGACGTCGAGGTGCTCGATCCCTCGGGAGACCCGCTGCCAGCCGGGCAGCAGGGCAACATCGTGATCCGCCTGCCGCTGCCGCCGGGCAACCTCTCCACCCTGTGGGGCGATGACCAGCGCTACATCGACACCTACCTGTCGGCCTTCGAGGGGTATTACACCACCGGAGACTCCGGCTACATCGATGAGGACGGTTACATCTTCGTCATGGGCCGCAGCGACGACGTCATCAACGTCTCCGGTCACCGGCTCTCCACAGGAGAGATCGAGGCGGCGGTGGCCGAACACCAGGCGGTGGCCGAATGCGCCGTCATCGGCCTGCGTGACGAGCTGAAGGGGCAGCGGCCCGCCGGGTTCGTGGTCCTGAAGGCCGGTTCGGACATCGGCGAGGAGCAGCTGCGCACCGAACTGGTCGCCCAGGTGCGCAGCACCATCGGTCCGGTCGCAGATTTCAAAGACGTCGTCGTCGTCGACGCGCTGCCGAAGACCCGCTCGGGCAAAGTGCTGCGCAAGACGATGCGCCAGATCGCCGACGGCGAGGAGTACACGGTGCCCTCGACCATCGAGGACGCTCAGGTCATCGATGACCTGGTGCCGGTGCTGCGCCGCTGACCCAGCTGCTTGCCCGAGACATCTCACCGGGTAATCTGGTCTGGACACGTCAGAGGAGCCCGTACGCGCGGGCCGCAGAGGACCATCGTTAGGGGAATCCACGTTGACCGACGAGCCGACACCGCTGTTCACCATCCACGGTGATGCGATCATCGGCCCCACCGGCCGCCCCAAGCGCGAGTTCCCCGAACCCTCGGTGCTGACCTCCCACGGCCCGGCGAGAGTGATCGCCATGGTCAACCAGAAGGGCGGAGTGGGCAAGACCACCTCCTCCATCAACCTGGCCGCCGCGCTCTCGGAGTACGGCCGCCGGGTGCTCATGGTCGACTTCGACCCCCAGGGGGCGCTCTCGGCCGGACTGGGCGCCAACCCGCACGAGTTGGAGACCACGATCTACAACGTGATGCTGGAGAAGGACGTCACGGTGGCCGACGCCCTGATCTCCACCCACATTCCCGAGGTGGACCTGCTGCCGGCCAATATCGACCTCTCCGCAGCAGAGGTCCAGCTGGTCACCGAGGTCGGCCGCGAACAGGTGCTCGCCCGGGCGCTGCGCACGGTGCGTGACGACTACGACGTGATCATCGTTGACTGCCAGCCCAGCCTGGGACTGCTGACCGTCAACGCGCTCACCGCCGCCCACGGGGTGATCATCCCGCTGGTCGCCGAGTTCTTCGCACTGCGCGCCGTCGCCATGCTGAAGGACACCATCGAGAAGGTCCAGGACCGGATCAACCCTGACTTGGAAATCGACGGGGTGCTGGTCACCATGGTCGATCTGCGCACCACCCACTCCAAGGAGGTCATCCAACGCATCGTGGAGGCCTTCGGCGAGCGCGTCTTCGAGACCGTGGTCAAACGCTCGGTGAAGTTCCCCGACGCCTCGGTGGCCGCAGAGCCGATCACCAGCTATGCCGTCAAGCACGACGGCGCCAAAGCCTACCGGCAGCTGGCCCGAGAGCTGATCCACCGGGGCGGCTCCCCATGACACTGGCCGCTCAGGAGGACAGTGAGGTCACATCCGGCTTCACCGTCAGCCTGGACGGGTTCGACGGGCCCTTCGACCTGTTGCTGGGGCTCATCGCCAAGCGCGAAATGGATGTGACCACGGTGGCGTTGGCCGAGGTCACCGATGAGTTCATCGGCTACGTCCGCACCCTGGAGGCCGACCGTGCGCTGGAGGAGTCCTCCAACTTCGTCTTCGTCGCCGCCACACTGCTGGATATGAAGCTGATCCAGCTGCTTCCCGGTGCCCAGGCCGAATCCGAGGAGGACATCGCCGCCCTGGAAGCCCGGGATCTGATCTTCGCCCGACTGCTGCAGTACAAGGCGTTCAAACAGATCGCCGAACACATGGGCAGCGCCGTCGCTCAGAACGCCGGGCGCTTCCCACGCACCCCCGGTCAGCACCCCGACATGGGCCACCTGCTGCCGGAGCTGGTCTGGAACACCACCGCTGAGGACCTCAAAGCCCTGGCGGAGAAGGCCTTGGCCCGTCAGCAGCTGGAGCCCGATCACGTTCAGATGCAGCACCTGCACGCCCACACCGTCAACGTCGGCGATCAGATCGCGGCCATGACCGAACAGCTGCGTGAGGCGGGCCAGTGCCGATTCGCGGAGCTGGTCGCCTCGGCGGAGAACCGGCTGGTCGTCGTCGTGCGCTTTTTGGGCCTGTTGGAGCTGTTCCGCGACCGGCAGGTCGAGTTCATCCAGGACGCCCCGCTGGCGGAGCTGACCGTGACCTGGGCCGGGGCGGATGAGCCCTCGGCCGCGCTGGCCGCCGAATCCTCGGCTGCGGCGGAATGGGACGGCTGATGAGCGGCACCACCGGCATGAACCCGGCCCTGGAGGCGGCCTCCAGCGATCACCTGGTCACCCACAACGACTATCTGGCCGCCGTGGAAGCCGTGCTGCTGGTGGCCGAGGAACCGGTGACCCCGGCCGAGCTGGCCGCCGCGGTCAACCTGGCCGAACACCAGGTCCTCGCCCTGCTGGATGAGCTGCGCGCAGAGGCCGACGGCGCCGACGGCGGCAGGGAGCGCGGCTTCGAGCTGCGCGAGGTGGCCGGCGGCTGGCGCTACTACTCGCGGGTGCGCTACGCCGAGGAGGTCTCCGCCTTCGTGCTGGCCGGTCAGACCACCCGGCTCTCCTCCGCCGCGCTGGAGACCCTGGCCGTGATCGCCTACCGGCAGCCGGTCTCGCGCTCGCAGGTTGCCGCCATCCGCGGGGTCAACGTCGACGGGGTGGTGCGCACGCTGGTGGCGCGCGGGCTGCTGGACACCGCAGGCGCGGACCCGGTGACCGGCGCGACCCTCTACACCACTACCGCGGAACTGCTGGAGCGCCTGGGGCTGGACAGCATCAGCGACCTGCCCAAACTCTCACCGCACCTGCCCGGGGTCGAGGACTTGGACGCCGAGGACTTGGACGCCGAGGACTTGGACGCCGAGGACTTGGACGCCGAGGATCCCGCTCTCGACTGACGTAGCCCCTCGACCGCCCTGCCCCAACCCTCCACTTTTCGTAGGGCTTCTGCCAGAACGTGGAGCTGTTTCTCCACGATGGGGCAGAAGCTCTGCGAAAAACCGGCGGAGTCCCGGGGAAAACCGGCGGGGTCCGCGGTCAGGTGGGAAAAGGACCGTGTCCAGACCGGTAATATAGTCCGCATGACGTCGAGGAACTCACCTGAGCGCCGTCGTGCCCCGCGCACGGCACGAGCACCTCGGACTCCCAGACCCGGTGCCTCCGGCGGCCCCTTCGCCTCCGAACGGCCCGAGCGGCTCATCGTCTCTGAGCCGAAGGCCGCCAAAATCCGTGCCGATGAGGCTGAAGCCAACTTCCGCGCCGTCCACACCGAGACCGGCGTCCGCCTGCAGAAGGTGCTCGCCAACGCCGGGGTCGCCTCCCGCCGGGTCTGCGAAGACCTCATCGCCGAGGGCCGCGTCGCCGTGGACGGACGGATCATCGTGGAGCCGGGGGTGCGCGTGGATCCCCAAGCGGTCAGCATCAAAGTCGATGGTCTGCAGGTGAACCTTGATGTGGAGCATCAGTACGTGATGTTCAACAAGCCCACCAAAGTCATGACCACTATGGCCGACCCCGAGGGCCGCCGCAGCATCGGGGACTTCCTGCAGGATGCCCACCGCAGCGCGCGACTGTTCCACGTGGGCCGGCTGGACTATGAGACCGAAGGTCTGCTGCTGCTCACCAACGACGGCGACCTGGCCAACCGACTCACCCACCCCTCCTATGAGGTGCCCAAGACCTACCTGGCGGAGGTCGCAGGGGACATGTCCAGGAAGAGCGCCAAACGTCTGGAGACCGGAATCGAGCTCGACGACGGACCGATCGCCGCTGACCACTGCGTGATCGTCGGCTCCACCAGCGGGCGCACCATGGTGGAGCTCACGCTGCACTCCGGGCGCAACCGGATTGTGCGCCGGATATTCGAGGCGCTCGGCCACCCCGTGAAGCGCCTGGTGCGCACCGGCATCGGCAGCATCGTCATCGGCGACCAGCCCCAGGGGAGCCTGCGCGACCTTGGCGCCCAAGAGATCGGCCACCTGCGCGACCTCACCCACGCCCCGGCGGCCGAAAGGAGCCCAGGTGGCTGAACCCAGCTCCACACTGATCCGCGGCACCGGACTGCTGGGCGCCAGCATCGGGCTGGCTCTGCGCGCCGCCGGCCACCAGGTGTGGCTCAGCGATCCCTCACCCAGCGCCGCAGCCATCGCTGAAGACATCGGGGCCGGCACCCGGATCACCCAGCACGCGCCGGATCCGGACCTGGTGGTCATCGCCGCACCGCCGGAGGTCACCGCCGTCGAGGTCGCCGCGGCGCTGAGCCGGTACCGCCACGCCGTCGTCGTCGATATTGCCTCCGTGAAGGCCCAGATCCTGAACCAGCTGCTGGCCACGGCCGCTGATCCTGACGCGGAGCTGGTCACTGAGGACCTGGCGCGCTACGTGGGCACTCACCCGATGGCCGGACGCGAACGGTCCGGGCCCGTGGCAGCACGCGGAGAGCTGTTCACCTCCATGCCGTGGGTGATCTGCCCTGCGGTGGAACCGACCACCGGCGCCCAGCTCTCCACCGCGGAGGCAGTGAGGCGGGCCACCGACCTGGGCCGGGACTTGGGCGCCAGCGTGCACCGCATGGACGCGGTCACCCATGACGAATCAGTAGCCCTGACCTCACACTTGCCCCAAGTGGCGGCCTCGCTGGTCGCCTCCCGGCTGCAGGACGCCGCAGACGGGGCACTGGCGCTCTCCGGCAACGGGCTGCGTGATGTGACCCGAATCGCCGCCTCCGACCCCAACCTGTGGGTCCAGATCCTCTCCGCCAACTCCCGCTCGGTGGTGGACCTGCTCTACGGACTGCGGGACGACGTCGAACGGCTGATCAGCACCCTGGAGGACCCCTCGGCGTCGGGGTCTCAGGCAGACATCGCCCAGCTGGTCGCCGAGGGCAACGCCGGGGTGGTCCGCATTCCGGGCAAGCACGGCGCACCGCCGCAGTCCTTCGCTGTGGTCACCGTGATCGTGGATGATAGGCCGGGGCAGATCGCCGCAGTGCTCAACGATGTCACCACCGCCGGTGTCAACGTCGAAGACCTGCGCATGGAACATTCGGCCGGCCACCAGGTAGGTATGGTGGAGCTGTCGGTGCTGCCGGGCAGACGAGAAGAGTTGGCCCAGGCGCTGACCGAGATGGGATGGAAGGTGGTTCTCTGATGAGCACCAGCACACAGCAGGGGCCCAGCGCCGCGACGGAGCCTGACTCTGATCGCATGGTCGTCGCCGTCGACGGGCCCTCCGGCTCAGGCAAGTCCAGCGTGTGCCGTGCCGCCGCCGCCCGGCTGGGAGCCGCCTACTTAGACACCGGAGCCATGTACCGAGCCGCCACCTGGTACTGCGTGCAGCAGAACGTGGCGCTGCGCGACGAGGACGCGGTCGCCGTCGCCGTGGAGGAGCTGCCGCTGAACATCTCCACCGATCCGCAGCACCAGATCATCACTGTGGGCGAGACTGATGTCACCGCAGAGATCCGGGCGCCGCAGATCTCAGAGAAGGTCTCGGATGTGGCCACCAACCGCAAGGCCCGCCAGGTGCTGATCGGCGCCCAGCGCCGCATCATCGATCAGGCCGGATTCATTGTGGCCGAGGGCCGTGACATCACCACCGTGGTGGCCCCGGACGCGCAGGTCCGCGTGCTGCTGACCGCCTCCGCCGAAGCCCGGCTGCGCCGCCGCGGCGCCCAGCTGGGAGACGGCCAGAGCGCCGAGGCGCTGAAGCGTCAGGTCCTCGATCGCGACCGCAGAGACTCTGCGACCACAAATTTCACCGAAGCTGCTGACGGGGTGGCCGTGCTGGACTCATCGGAGCTGACCTTCGATGAGACCGTGGACTCACTCATCGGCCGCGTCGAAAGCGTACAGGAGACTGCCGCTGATGGCCTCTGAGGACACCGACTCCGCCCAGGAGTACGCGCCCACCGGAAACGATGAGCGATGGGCCGAACGCCTGGCCGCAATCACCGACGACGACGCCGAAGCCCGAGCCGCTGCCCTGCGTGCCGGGCTCAGCGACTATGAGCTCGAAGACGACGACGCCGCGCTGCTGGACCTCGAGTACGAGGACGAGTTGGAGCGTAAGCAGACACCGGCGCCACCGGTCCTGGCGATCATCGGAAGGCCCAATGTGGGCAAATCCACGCTGGTCAACCGGATCATCCGCTCCCGCCAAGCCGTGGTGGAGGACGTGCCCGGGGTGACCCGCGACCGGGTCTCCTACCTCGGCGAGTGGAACGGGAAGGACTTCACGCTGGTCGACACCGGCGGCTGGGAGGCCGACGCGAAAGGCATGCAGAAGCGGGTGGCTGAGCAGGCCGAGATCGCCGTCGACGAGGCCGACGCGGTGGTGTTGGTGCTTGATGGGCTGGTCGGAGCCACCGCTGTGGACGAGGCCGTGGTGAAGATGCTGCGGCGCAAGAAGAAGCCGGTGCTGCTGGCAGCCAATAAGGTGGACTCCGCTGCTCAGATGACCGAGGTCTACCCGCTGTGGAATCTGGGACTGGGCGAACCCTACCCGGTGTCGGCGCTGCACGGCTCCGGCACCGGCGACTTGCTGGACGCGGCGCTGCAGGCGATGCCGGAGACCGCGCAGTACGGGGGACTGACCCCCACCGGCGGACCGCGGCGCGTCGCGCTGGTGGGTCGGCCCAATGTGGGCAAATCCTCGCTGCTCAATAAGCTCGCCGGCTCCGACCGTGTCGTGGTGGACGAGGTCGCCGGCACCACTAGGGACCCGGTGGATGAGCTGATCACCCTGGGTGAGGAGCAGTGGCGCTTCGTTGATACGGCCGGGATCCGGCGTCGTACCCACATGGCCTCCGGCAGTGAGTACTACGCCATGCTGCGCACCCAGCGTGCGCTGGACAAGGCTGAGGTGGCTGTGGTGCTGCTGGCCGTGGACGAGCCGCTGAGCGAGCAGGACGTCCGCCTGGTGCAGATGGCGGTGGACTCCGGCCGGGCAGTGGTGCTTGCCTACAACAAATGGGACCTGATGGACGGTGAGCGCCGCTACTACCTGGAACGGGAGATCGAACGCGACCTCGGCCACGCGTCATGGGCGCCGCGGGTCAACGTCTCCGCCCGCACCGGCTGGCACAAGGATAAGTTGGCCCCTGCGCTGCGGACCTCGCTGGCCAACTGGGAGCAGCGGATCCCCACCGGTCGGCTCAATGCGTTCCTGGGGGAACTGGTGGCCGCGCACCCGCACCCGGTGCGCAGCGGCAAGCAGCCCCGGATTCTCTTTGCGACTCAGCCCTCGACGAGGCCGCCGAAGTTCGTGCTGTTCACCACTGCCTTTTTGGAGCCGGGCTACCGACGCTTCATCACCCGCCGGCTGCGCGAGACCTTCGACTTCACCGGCACCCCGATCGAGGTGCAGATGCGGGTGCGCGAGCGGCGCAGGCGTAAATAGCTGTGCAAATAGCTAACCGCCGTAGAGTGCGGTCTCGACGCTGCGGGTGATCCCGGCCAGGGAGTGCCAGCTGGAGCCTTCGCTCATAATGCTCAGCACGTAGGTGCCCTGTGGGTGGCGGACAATGGCCGCGTCGTGCACGTATCCATCGATCCAACCGGGCTTGTTCAGCACCTGGCCGGTGCTGCCAGCAGGAACCCCCAGGCGGTGCACATTGGCTCCCAATGCTTCGCGCAGCCGGTCGTGTCCGGCCTCGCTGATGCTCAGCTGCCCGGTCTCCAGACGCGCCAGCATGGAGGTTAAGTCGTTGGCGGAGGTGACGATCGCCCCCTGGCCCTGGCCGGTGACAGTGGCCCCGGCGGCAGCCGCATCTGAGTAGATGGTGCTCCACCCGATGTCAGCGCCGATCTCTTCGGGACAGGGGTTATCGCTGACGACGATCATGTCGTGGAAGCACTGGGCCAGATCGCGGCCTCCGGAGACCGAGTCGCTCCAGCTCAGGGCACCTGATTCGACCTGCCGAATGAGGCTGTAAGCGGCATAGAGCTTATAGGTGCTGGCCGTCACCTGGGCAGTGCGGCCGCCGACTGAGGCGCTGCGCTGGGCTCCGGTGAGCTCCTGCAGGCTGATGGTGATGCTGCCCGGGTGGGCAGCGGCCAGATCCTGCAGATAGATGTTCATGTCGCCGGTGAACGCCACCTGGGGATCAGCCGGGGTGCTGAGCGACTCCTCAAGGTCAGGTGCCGGCGCCGGCTGCGCAGACTCCTCAGCCTCGGGGTCAGTGACGTGTTCGGCGTCGTCGGCTTGCGTCTCAGGCGCAGGCTGGGCGTCTTCCTGGGCTTCCTCCTGCGCTTGCTCCTGTGCGTCCTCGGCAGCCTGCTGCTGGCGTTCGGCCTCAGCTTCGGCCTCGCGCCGGGCTTCTTCCTCTTCGGCCAGACGCTGCTGCTCGGCATCCGCCGCTTGGGCCTCAGTGACTGATTCGGCCCACGAGTTCAGCTCACTGCGGTGCCGGTCCACCCCTGCCCGGTCCTCATCTTCCTGGACGGGAGCTCCTTCGGGTTCGGCGTCCTGCGCCCCGGATGAGGCAGCAACCGGCCCGCTGGGCTGAGCCTGCTCAATACGACGGGCCAGCTCTTCAGCGGCGTCGGCCATGGTGGACTGTGCCGAATGCTGGGCAGCCACGGGTGCCGCTTGGACGGCAGAGGTCGGTTCCAGGCCAGATTCTCCGGTGCCGAACGGGTTGGGCGTGCAGCCGGTGACCAACAGTGCGGCGGTCAGCGCAACTGCCGCAGACTTCCCGGGCACACCCGCAAAAAGGGGAAGGCGCGAGTGCATGTGTCGATGCTAGTCACCCTGTCGGCACATCGTGTGGAGCTTTGCGCTGCTTCGTCATTACGTTTTGATTACGAGCAGCTGCCTGCAAGCACCCCGCCGGTGGATGTGGGGGTGCGGTTCTGCCCGCAGAGATGATGTAGACTGTTTCGGTGCTTGCGGCGCAGATTCGCCGGTTCAGAGGCACATTCACGGGCTATAGCGCAGCTTGGTAGCGCGTCCGTCTGGGGGACGGAAGGTCGTGGGTTCAAATCCCGCTAGCCCGACCACAGAAGAGCCCCGGCATCCCGATCAGCACCAGGGACGCCGGGGCTTTTTGGGTTTCAGAACCAGACGTCGGCCAGAAGCTCCAGCGAGCGATCGCGCACTGCCGGATCGTAGGCGTAGGTGGTGGTGATGAGCTCATCCGCTCCGGTGCGCTCGACGAACTCGCTGAGCTGTCGGCGAGCGGTCTGCGGGGAGCCCACGGCCTTGATGCGCAGCATCGGGTTCTCGCGCGCGCCCGTCTCGGCCAGCTGCGCCGGATCGATCGGCGGTTGGATCTTGCGCTGCCGACCGCGGGTGATGTCGAGAAACATCTGCTCCAGGGTGGTGAACTGGTAGTCGGCTTCCTCATCGGTGTCGGCGACGACGACGTTGATTCCAGCCATCACGTAGGGCTTATCGATCTGCGCAGTCGGCGCCTCGGTGGTGAACGACTCCCGGTAGACCCGGATCGCCTCGTCGATCTGATCCGGTGCGAAGTGTGAGGCCAGCGAGAACGGCAGCCCCAACTGCCCGGCGATGGAGGCGCCGTTGACGGTCGACCCCAAAACCCAGATCGGCACGTGGGTATCAGCGGAGACCGCCGATTGGATCGACGCACTGTGGGCGGTGCCGTCAGCGCCGAACCAGCCCTGCATGTCGTAGATGTTCTGGGCGAACTCCTGGGGCTCGCCGGAGGAGCGCGCCAGTGCCTGCGCGGTCATCTGGTCAGTGCCGGGGGCACGACCCAGTCCCAGGTCGATGCGCGGGCCGTGCATATTGGCCAGCGTCCCGTACTGTTCGGCAACCATCAGGGGCGCGTGATTGGGCAGCATCACGCCGCCGGAGCCCAAGCGGATCTTCTCGGTGACCGTTGCTGCCTGGGAAATCAGCAGCGCGGTGGAGCTGGCCGCCAGGTTGGGCGTGTTGTGATGTTCGGCGTACCAGAGGCGGTGATAGCCCAGCTGATCGGCATGCCGTGCGGATTCCATGGAGGCGGCGATGCCATCGCGGGCGGTGGAGCCCTCAGGGATGGACACGAGGTCAAGAATGCTCAGAGGTACAGACAATGTCGCTTCAGTTCCTTACGCGTTAGTAAACCTGGACTCTGCTACACCCGAGGCAACAACTGCGGGACTGACGCCTATTCCGGACGGTGCGACTCACTCGGGCCTTCAGACGCCGAGGGCGCCGGTAGGGTGGCACCATGCCTGAGCAACAGCATGTTTTTCTCACGCGCCCACTGGATGAGGCCGTTCTCAACGAGTTCCGGCCCCAGCTGAGGCCGCAGCTGCGCATCCACCCCGATACCGAATTCCCACCGTCGCGCGAGGAGCTGCTCAGCGCCGTGCGCGGTGCCTCGGGACTGGTGACCATGGTGACCGACCGGATCGACGCCGAAGTGCTCGACGCCGCCGGGGAGCAGCTCCAGGTGGTGGCCAATATGGCGGTGGGCTATGACAATATCGACGTCGCCGCGGCCGCTGAGCGCGGGGTCACCGTCACCAACACCCCTGGGGTCCTCGACGAATCAGTCGCCGACCTCACGCTGGCGCTGCTGCTGAGCACGGTGCGCCGGGTCGCCGAAGGGGACCGGTTCATACGCACCGGCAAAGAATGGATCTGGGGCCCGCAGAGCTTTGTGGGTTTGGACATCTCCGCCGGCTCCACTCTGGGCATTGTGGGGCTGGGGCGCATCGGTATGGCCACCGCCCGCCGGGCCGCCGCCTTCGGGATGCACATCCTGGCCACCGGCCGCCGCGCCCACTCTGCCGAAGCGAAGGCTCTCGGCGTGGAACCTGCCACGCTGGAGCAGCTGATCGCAGCCTCCGACGTCGTCTCGCTGCACGCCCCGCTGACCGCTGAGACCAAGCACCTGATCGGCAAAGACCAACTGGCGGCCATGAAGCCCGGCAGCTATCTGCTCAACACCGCACGCGGACCGCTGGTGGACGAGGAAGCGCTGGCAGATTCCCTGGACTCCGGGCACCTGGGCGGGGCCGGACTCGATGTGCACGAATACGAGCCGGCGATCAACGAGCGGCTGCGCGGAATGGAGAACGTGGTGCTGCTGCCGCACATCGGCTCCGCCGGAGACGCCACGCGCAACCGCATGGCATCGCTGGCGCTGAAGAACCTGGTCGCCGTGCTCAACGGTGAGGACCCACTGACCCCGGTGGAGGGCTAAGCTGCGCCGTCGTCGTGCTCATCTGCGGCGTCGTGCTCAGCTGATGCGGCCTGCGTAGCGCGCCAGGGTCTCGTCGCGGAAGTCGTAGAACCGGCCCGCGGCGATGGCGTCGCGGATGTCGTCCACCAGCTTCACCGTGTAGTACTCATTGTGGATGGTGCACAGGGTGGAGTAGAGCATCTCCTTGGCCTTGAACAGGTGATGCAGATACGCCTTGGTGTAGTGCTGGCAGGTGTAGCAGCCGCAGTCGGCCTGGATCGGGGTGAAGTCCTTCTTGTACTTCGCCTGGGGTACGTTGAAGTAGCCGTCGGGAGTGTAGACGCGGCCGTTGCGCGCCACCCGTGAGGGTTGGACGCAGTCGAAGGTGTCCGCACCGTTCTCGATGGCGGTGAAGAAGTCATCCGGCTCCGAGATGCCCAACAGGTGCCGCGGCTTGCTCTCCGGCAGCTCCTCGCAGACCCAGCCGACGATTGTGCCGAGGTTCTCCTTCTCCAGGGCACCGCCGATGCCGAACCCGTCGAAGACCTGGCCCTCGGCCTCCATGCTGCCCAGATCCCGGGCGGCCCTGCGCCGCAGATCCTCATACTGGGCACCCTGCAGCACCCCGAAGAGCGCCTGATACGGGCGGTGGCTGCGCTCTGCGCTCAGCCGCTGATGGGCCACCAGGCACCGCTGAGCCCACAGACGGGTGCGCTCCAGCGACTCCTCCTGATAGCTGCGGGTGTTGAACAGGGTAGTCAGCTCGTCGAAGGCGAAAATCATGTCAGCACCGATCTGATGCTGCAGCTCCATTGAGATCTCCGGGGTGAACCGGTGCACGGTGCCATCAATGTGGGAGCGGAAGGTGACCCCGTCGTCGTCGACGAAGGCGCGGCGCTCATGCTCGGGGGCCACGGCGTCGTCGTTGGTGACTCGGGAGGTGTCCATGGAGATGGTCTTCTTGAAGCCTACGCCCAGGCTCATCACCTGGAAGCCGCCGGAGTCGGTGAACGTGGGGCCGGCCCAGTTCATGAACTTCCCCAGACCGCCAGCGGCATCGAGCACATCAGTACCGGGCTGCAGGTTCAGGTGATAGGCGTTGGCCAGCACCGCCTGGGCACCCAGTTCGCTCATCTCCTCCGGCCGGACGGCTTTGACGGTCGCCTTGGTGGCCACGGGGATGAACGCCGGGGTCTGGATCTGCCCGTGCGGGGTGCTGATGGTGCCGGTGCGCCCCAAGCCACCCTCGATCCGGTGGTGAACCTGGAAGCTGAAGCTGCTGCGGTCGTTCACTGGGGGAGTGGACGACGGCGCAGCGGGCTGGGACGTGGGAGCGGGAACGGATTCAGGCACCGCAACAGTCTACGACGGCGCTGCTGCTGCCGGCTGCCGGCCTGGCGGTACGCCCGGTGGTGGGGTGAATGTTCCCCGCCATATTGCCGTTACCCCGTGGAATTACACGGGGAAGCGCGAATGTGGTGGGGAAGAACCGGAGCACGCGACGGTGTGGGCGTCCTAGACTGTTGCGGTGTCATCCTCCCCACGCGGATCCTTCGACCCGCAGCGGCTCATCGAACGCGGCTACCAGCTGCTGCCGGGTGCTGCCCTGGCGCTGGTGGTCGCGGCAGTGGCTGAGCGCTTTCTCGCCGAGTGGGTGCCGGTCTCCAGCCTGCTGATCGCCATCGTGCTCGGCATGGCTCTTCGCACCCTGGGGTGGGTTCCCTGGTGGGGCGAGAGTGGGCTGGCCTGGGCTGCGAAAGTACCGCTGCGCGCAGGCATCGTGCTGCTGGGCCTTGAGCTGGCCCTGGGAGACATCGCCGCCCTGGGCTGGGAGGTGCTGGTGATCGTGCTGGTCACCGTACTGGTGACATTCCTCGGGATGCGCCTGCTGGGCCCACTGCTGCGCACCGACCCTACGACGACGGCGCTGCTGGCCACCGGCACCGCCATCTGCGGGGCCTCAGCGGTCGCGGCGGCCGCATCGGTGCTCGACCGCGGCGACGGTAAGGATCACCGGGGCCGGGCGTTGGGGGAGGCCGCCGCCACTGCGCTGGCAGTGGTGACTCTCTGCGGCACCGTGGCCATGGTGGCGCTGCCGATGCTCGCGTCCATTCTCAACCTGGGGGAGCAGGAGGCAGGCGTCTGGATCGGGGCCAGCGTGCACGAGGTCGCCCAAGTCGTGGCAGCAGGCGGAATTGTCGGTGCCACCGCGCTCGCGGCGGCCACCGTGGTGAAGCTTGCCCGGGTGCTGCTGCTGGCGCCGGCCGTGGTCGCTGTGCGACTGATGGATGCCCGCTCAGGGTCCGCCCACGGTGCTGGCACGGCGAGCATCATGCCGTGGTTCGTGCTTGGCTTCCTGCTGGCCGTCGCAGTGAATTCGTTGACGACGATTCCTGCCGAGACCTCGGACTTCATCGCCCAGATCACCACGATGCTGCTCACCATCGCGATGGCGGCAGTGGGTGCGTCGGTGAACCTGCGGACCCTGCTGCGCACCGGCGGTCCCGCCCTGCTGCTCGGGGGTGCGGGCAGCCTCCTGGCAGGAGGAACTGCGCTGATCGGAGTATTTCTGCTGGTCTGAAGGAGACCTACCCTTGAGCTGAACTCGAACATATGTTCGAATGAGAGCATGCGGTGGCAGGGGCAAAGGGTCGACGACGTCGGCGAGGCGGCACTGCTGCCCATGAAGGGCTTGGTTCGCAGTGTGCGCGCTCCGGAGTTCGAGGGTGTCACCTTCCACGAGGTGGCCGCCAAGTCCGCCTTGAACAAAGTTCCCCAAAACTCTAATATGCCATTTAAGTGGACTATTAATCCGACGCGTGGATGCCTTCATCAATGTCGCTACTGCTTCGCGAGAAAGACGCATGAATATCTTGATTTAGATTCAGGGAAAGATTTTGATACACAAATTGTGGTGAAGACCAATGTGGTCGAGGTGCTGCGCGCCGAGGTGTCCAAACCGAGCTGGAAGCGCGAGCACGTCGCCCTGGGCACCAACACCGACCCGTATCAGCGCAGCGAAGGCCGCTATGGGCTCATGCCGGGGATCATCCGGGCCCTGGCTGACTCGGGGACCCCGTTTTCGATTCTCACCAAAGGGCCGCTGCTCAAGCGCGATCTGCCGCTCCTGGTCGAGGCGGCTAAGAAGGTGCCGGTCTCCGTGGCGGTGTCATTGGCGATCATGGACACTGAGCTGCAGCAGAAGGTGGAGCCCGGCACGCCCGACTCACGGGCACGACTGAATCTTATCCGTGCCATCACCGACGCTGGACTCGAATGCAACGTAATGGCCATGCCGATCCTGCCGTGGCTGACCGACTCCCAGGACCAGCTTGACCGACTCCACGCTGCACTGGCTGATGCCGGCGCGGGGTGGGTGACCACCGGAGCGCTGCACCTGAGGCCCGGCGCTCGGGAATGGTTCATGCAGTGGTTGCAGGCCGAGTATCCCAAACTGGTGCCGAAGTATCGGCGTCTCTACCGCAGCTCCAGGGGAGACTTCGGCAGCTATGCGGATAAGGACTATAAGAAGTGGTTGGGTCAGCAGGCCGCCGCAGCACGACGCCGCCACGGATTCCTCGACCGGCCACCGCCGGCCTGGCGCGGCCGCGATTCGCCCGAGAAAGCGTCCCAGACGGCACTCAGCGATCGGGCCGAAGAACTGCCGGGGCTGGAACTCTCCGGGCAGGGCGGTCAGCCGACACTGTTCTAGCGACAGTGTTCTCTGCTGCGCTGAGTAGACTGGGGCAATGAGCACCAGTGTCATCAAGATCAATGCCATCACAGTGCCCGAGGACTCCGGCGACCAGCTGGGCCAGCGATTTGCGGCTCACCAGGACTCCATGGCTGGTACGGCCGGTTTCCAGGGATTCGAGCTGCTGCAGCCCACTGACGGGCGGAACCAGTGGCTGGTGGTGACACGCTGGGACTCCGAAGAGGACTATCAGAACTGGCGAGATTCTCAGGATTTCAAGACGTCTCACGGAGAGCACGACGGCGAACCGAAGCGAAAGCCGGTGGGCATGTCCAGTGAGCTGTGGAGCTACCAGGTCGCCGTCACCGGCTGACCAGGTTGATCAGACGGAAGGTTCCGGCGCTGCGCTTTCGCCTGCTGGCGCGGCCAACTGCCACGAGACCCCGAAGCGGTCTTCGACCCAGCCGAACGGACCGAAGCCGTAGTCGTCCAGAGGCATATAGATTCTCCCACCCTGAGCGAGGGCGTCGAACAGGCGCTGCTGCTCGTTTACAGAATCGCAGTCGACCATCACCGAAACCGCCGGAGTGATATCCCACTCGTGCTTGATGAAGCTGTCGCTGCAGCGGAAGTGCTGCCCGGCTATCACGAACTCCGCCAATATGACCGTCCCTTCTGCACCGGGGCCCTCAGCGCCGTAGCGTTGGTCGGTCAGGACCCGGCCGTCATCGAACAGGCCGAGGTAGGTGTCCATGGCCTCGGCGGCGCTTTGCCCACGGCCAGGCTGGAAGGTGAGAAACGGGGTTGCTTGTGGCATCGCCAAATCGTCCTTTCGATTCCTTACGCTTTTAGTTCTTCTAAGGTCGTTCTGCGCGGTCTTTCAGGGTCGCGAGCCGGTGGCCCCACCCGGCGGCCATAGCATCCATCTGACGTGCTGCGGCACTGAGAGCTGATCCGATCGGCTGGCAGCGGATTTCGCAGGGAGTGAGGGTGGCGCTGTTTATCCACCGCCCCGGTTCACGCAAGCAAAATATGGCACTCCAGCCTGATCTGCAATAGAACAGTTGCACAAATTCTGAAGTCGCCGTCTCCGGCTCGGCCTGGTAACCTGGATCGGTCGCAACCAGCGATCCCGCCTCCGTAGCTCAGGGGATAGAGCGTCGGTTTCCGGTACCGAAGGTCAGGGGTTCGAATCCCTTCGGGGGCACCAACAGAAAACCCCCGCGATCGCCTTAAGTCGATCGCGGGGGTTTTCTCATGTCTGAATCACTCCGTGGCGAAGAAGGCGTCTTCCTGGTTGAGCATGCCCAGCTGGACACGGATGACGCCGTCATCATCTTCTGGCACCGCGAGGGCGATGTTTCCTGATTCGCTGCCGCCTTCAAACAGTTCGGCGCTGCTGTCCAACGCGTCTGGGGCGACGGCCATCGAGTCGAAGGCTCCGACTGTCTCACCGCTGGAGGTCACGTAGTCGATGCTTACGCCCATCATGACCATCTCTGATTCGCTGCCGCTGTATGTGACGTCGGCATTGATAAGAGCATAGGCGCTTCCTTCAGGTGCGGGCTCGTTGAACTGGTTCTCCGCTGCGACCTCGTCTGCCGCGTTCGGGGTGAACGAGTTGATGGTCACAGCCCAGTCACCAGCTTCGAAGGTCTCGCCAAGCTGCAGAGGGTTGTCCCTGCTGCCCGCGTCCCCGGAGGCTTCCGTGTCTTCCTCGGTACTGGATTCATCTTCGGAACTGGCCTCGTCGGCGGTTTCAGCAGCGTCATCCTCTGGTGCCTGCTCACTCTCTTCGGAGTTGTTGGTGGTGTCCTCCGAGTTCTGCACCTCCTCGTCGACAGCGGCGAAGAACGCGCCGGTAAGAGCGAAACCGATTAGCGCTACTATTGCGCCGATTGCTCCGGTGATCACGCCGGCAATGCCCTGGCCACGGCCCCGTCGATTGATGAATGCGATGATTCCCAGCACTACGGCGAGCGGACCCAGAAAGAAGCTGAGCGTAGCAATGAACGGAATGAAGCCGAACACCAGTGCAATGATGCCCAAGACCATCGCTGCAATGCCCAACCCCTTCTTTGGCTGCTCCGGTGGTGCTCCAGGGGCGCCGGCAGGCGGGTACATGTCTTGCTGTGTCATAAAAAGTTCCTCTCAGAACGCGAGTGATGGGAAGTAATCCAGTCGGTCGATACCGACACGGGTCACAGTAGGCATGGCCTCGGACACGACCGCTGTCACACCACTCAGATCAACCTTGACATTCCCTGTTTGCAGACTTCTTTAAATCTGTGAAACGGGCCTTTCGGTTGACGAGAGCCGGGTGGGCCGCTGTAGGTAGCAGGACGAGGGCCGGATGCTGGTCAGTGTTCGGTGCGGTGCCACGATTCTCTCGGGAGCCTGGACTCTGTGGTCCTTGTGTCGCGTTCGGACTCGGTCTGTCACGGGCCGTACTCCGAGCTTCGGTGATTTGAGCGTTCGGGCTCTGCGTACTATAGTGATCAGCGTCACAAGTTGTGCGGTTTGGTGACCGCGTTCCGCCGGAGCATAGGTGCCCGGCAGAACGCCTGGAGCCAGACTTGTCGTCACCCCACCGGAACTGCTGGTGGGGTGACTTTTTCTGACGGGCCTTCTGCGATGATGATGCCGTGACATTGGGCACCTACCTGGCATTCGTCGGCGTCGCAGTGATCCTGGCGATCACACCGGGCCCCGACACGCTGCTCTCGCTGCGCTACGCGCTGGTGTCCAGGCGTGCCGGCATCTTCGCGGCCCTGGGCACCACATTCGGCCTGTTCATCTGGGCGGTGCTGGCCGCACTCGGGCTGGCCGCCCTCTTCGACGCCTCAGACAGCGCCTACTACATCGTCAGCCTGGCCGGCGGCAGCTATCTGATCTGGCTGGGCGCACGCACCTCGCTGACGGCACGCGCCAGGTTCCGCGACGCCTCCGTCATCACCGCCTCCGGGGTGCAGCAGACCCAGCCGGCGTCCACCAAATCGGTGAAGGCTACCACCGCCTTCGGCGCCGGCATCGTCACCTGCCTCACCAATCCGAAGACCGGACTGTTCTTCCTCGCGCTGTTCCCGCAGTTCACCCCCAGAGAATCCGGGCCGCTGTTCGTCATCGCAGTACTGGGCGGAACCGTGGCCGCGGCCATTCTGCTCTACCTGCTGGGGCTGGTGCTCATCGTCGACGCCGCCAACCGGTGGCTCTCCAACCCGCGGGTCACCGGCTGGATCGAACTGATCAGCGGGCTCACCCTGCTGGGCTTGGGGCTCTATATGATCGCCACCGGGCTCTACGGGCTGCTCCCGCTGGTGCTCTAGGCGCGTCGCACTTCAGAACAGAACCCGGGGGACGGCGGGGCCAGTGCCGAACACGTAGACTGCTGGGGTGACTCCAGAGGAACTCTCCGCCATCGTAAAATCCGTGCTCGCCGAGGCCGCAGCCGCCGGCGACGTCGCCCTCGACACCATCCCCGACGAGGTGCGAGTGGAGCGGCCCAAGAGCCGCGCACACGGGGACTGGGCCACCAACATCGCCCTGCAGCTGGCCAAGCCGGCCGGCATGAAGCCCCGCGAGCTGGCCGAGGTGCTGGCTGTCCGCCTGAACGAGCAGCAGGGCATCAGTGCGGTGGAGATCGCCGGGCCCGGCTTCATCAACATCACCCTCGACGCCGCCTCGGCAGGTCAGCTGGCCCGGGCGATCGTCGAAGCCGCCGAGACCTACGGCCAGAACCAGACGCTGGCCGGGTCCAGCATCAACCTAGAGTTCGTCTCCGCCAACCCCACCGGGCCGCTGCACATCGGCCACACCCGCTGGGCCGCCCTGGGAGATGCCCTCAGCCGGCTGCTGCGAGCCTCCGGGGCCGAGGTCACCAACGAGTACTACATCAACGACGCCGGCAACCAGATGAACACCTTCGCCGAGTCCGTGCTGGCCCGCCTGCACGGTGACGAGGTGCCCGAGGGCGGCTATCCGGGCGAGTACATCAGCGAACTGGCGCAGACCGTCCTGGAGCACCACCCGGACATCAAAGACCAGGACCGCACCCACGCGCTGCCGATCGCCCGCGAGATCGCCTACGAGGAGCAGATGCGCCGCATCCGGACGACCCTGGAGAACTTCGGGGTGCACTTCGACGTCTTCACCTCCGAACGCACGCTGCACGAGTCCGGAAAACTCGACGACGCCGTAGCGACCCTGCGCGAACAGGGCCACGTCGAAGACCGCGACGGCGCCGTCTGGCTGCGCACCACAGACTCCGGCGACGATAAGGACCGGGTGCTGATCAAAGCAGACGGGGAGCCGACCTACTTCGCCGCCGACGCCGCCTACTACCTGGATAAGCGTCAGCGCGGCTTCACCGAGAAGATCTACCTGCTCGGTGCCGATCACCACGGCTACGTGGGCCGGCTGAAGGCACTGGCGGCCTGCGCCGGCGACGACACCGAACACAACATTGAGATCCTCATCGGCCAGCTGATGAGCGTCAAGGGCGCCAAGCTCTCCAAACGGGCCGGCAACATCATCGCCCTGGACGACCTCATCGAATGGTTGGGCACCGATGCGCTGCGCTACACGCTGGGACGCTACCCAGCAGACTCAGCCATCGACGTGGACCCGGAGCTGCTGCGCTCCAAGACCAACGACAACCCGGTCTTCTACGTCCAGTACGCCCACGCCCGGGCCTGCAACGCCGCACGCAACGCCCACGCCCAGGGGGTGGAACGCACTGGGCCAGATGATGGGGGAGGGTTCGACGCCGGGCTGCTCAGCCATGAGCGGGAGGAGGAGCTGCTGGCGCACCTGGCGAAGTTCCCCACGCTTGTGGCCCGCGCCGCCCAGCTGCGCGAGCCTCATCGAGTGGCCCGCTACCTGGAGGACCTGGCGGCGGCCTACCATGCCTGGTACGCCAAATGCCGGATCGCCCCCAGCGTCACCGAGAGCGGGGAGAGGCAGCCGGTCACCGATCTGAACCGCAGCCGGCTCTGGCTCAACGACGCCACCGTCCAGGTGCTGCGCAACGGGCTGGACCTGCTCGGCGTGAGCGCCCCGGAGCGAATGTGACCAGCGAAGATGTGACGGCAGAGAACATGCTCACACCGCACCCGCTGGCCCCGGACTGGCTGTCCGTCCGAGAGAGCACCGAGGACCTGGAGGCTGCCCTGTTCCCCCAAGACACTGCGCGCACCGCAGACGGTGAGCTGAGCATCGGCGGAGTCGCGGCCTCCGAGCTGGCCGAGACCTACGGCACCCCGCTCTACGTGCTCAGCGAGACCGACTTTCGTGCCCGAGCACGTCAGTTCCGCGAAGCCTTCAGCGCTGCCTTCGCCGCATCGGGCGAGGCCGAGGGCACCGGCGTCGACGTCTACTACGCCGGCAAGGCCTTCCTCTCCACCCACGCGGCGCGATGGGCCGCCGAGGAGGGGCTGAACATCGACACCGCCAGCGGCGGAGAGCTCGCGATCGCACTGGCCGCTGGCATCGACCCCGCCCGCATCGGGCTGCACGGCAACAATAAGTCCGACGCGGAGATCCGCCGGGCGGTGGAACTGGGTCTGGGGCGCATCATCGCCGACTCCGTCGAAGAGATCGAGCGCATCTCGGTCATCGCCTCCGCGATGGGGCGCACCGCCACGGTGCTGCTGCGACTGACGCCGGGAGTCCATGCCTCCACTCATGAGTACATCGCCACCGCCCACGAGGACCAGAAGTTCGGCCTCTCGCTGAGCCCGCACGGCCCGACCCCCGACGTCGAGACCGACGCGGCCAACCCCTATCTCGGATCCCCGGCCTGGACCGCAGTGGAGCGTGCACTGGCGGCCGAGGGCGTCGAACTGGTCGGGCTGCACTGCCACATCGGCTCGCAGATCTTCGAGCCTGAGGGCTTTGAGCTGGCCGCCGATAAGCTCATCGCCTTCCTGGCCCGCATCGAGTCGGTCTACGGCGTCGCGCTGACCGAACTGGATCTGGGCGGCGGCCACGGCATCGCCTACACCGAGGCGGATCAGCCCCGCCACCCCGCAGAGATCGCCGCAGCGCTGGCCGCCGCCGTGCGGGCCTCCTGCGCCGAGCACGGCATCGGCCTGCCGCAGATCAGCATCGAACCCGGCCGCAGCATCGTCGGCCCGGCCGGGGTCACCCTGTACACCACCGGCACCACCAAGGACGTCGTCGTCGACGATGGAATCACCCGCCGCTACATCGCAGTGGACGGGGGCATGGGGGACAACCCGAGGCCGGTGCTCTACGACGCCGACTACTCCGCGGTCCTGGCCTCGCGCAGCATCACCGGGACACACATCCTGTCTCGCATCGTGGGCAAACACTGCGAATCCGGCGATATAGTGGTGCGAAACGTATACTTGCCACCGGCTGTGTCCCGCGGGGACATCCTCGCCGTGCCGGCCACCGGCGCGTACTGCCACTCACTGTCCAGCAACTACAACTATCTCACCCGACCACCGGTGGTCGCCGTCAGCAACGGTGCGGCACAGGTGCTCATCGAAGGCGAGACAGTGGACCAGATGTTGGCCCGGGACACCGGATACACCGGATCGGGAGCCGCAGCACAACCATGACGACGACGCCGCAGAATGTTAGACCACTTGCGTAGATGTAGAGGTGATGATGGCCCGCTCTGAAGACACGATCACCATCGGCCTGCTCGGGGCCGGCAACGTCGGTTCCCTGGTGGCCCGCACCCTGGTGGAGGAACGCGACCTCATCTCCTCGCGAGTCGGCGCCCCGGTGCGGTTGGCCGGTGTGGCGGTGCGCGACCCGGAGGCGCCCCGCGACTGGAAGATCCCCGGAGAGCTGCTGACCACCGACGCCGAGGCCCTGGTGGACCAGGTGGACCTGGTCGTTGAGCTGATCGGCGGCGACGAGCCGGCCGGGCAGCTGATCGAGCGGGCGCTGCGCCGCGGCGCCACCGTGGTCACCGGCAACAAGGCACTGCTGGCCAGCCGGGGTGCGGAGCTCAGCGCCGTCGCCGCCGAATCCGGCGCCGAGCTGCGGTTCGAGGCCTCGGTGGGCGGGGCCATTCCCATTCTTCGCCCGATCCAGGAGTCGCTCTCCGGTGACCGCATCACCAAAGTGATGGGCATCGTCAACGGCACCACCAACTACATTCTGGATCAGATGGACACCACCGGGGCGGCCTTCGCCGATTCGCTGACGGAGGCGCAGAAGCTCGGCTACGCGGAATCCGACCCGACCGCAGACATCGAGGGCCACGACGCCGCAGCCAAAGCAGCGATCCTGGGCACCCTGGCCTTCCACGCCCCCTTCAGCATCGACGACGTCTACTGCCAGGGCATCACCGGGGTCTCCCAGGAAGACATTGAGGCGGCTTCGGCCTCCGGCTACGTGATCAAACTGCTGGCCATCGCGGAGAAGGAGTCCGACTCCACCGGGGCGGTGCTGCGGGTCCACCCGACCTTGCTGCCGCGCACCCACCCGTTGGCCAGTGTCCGCGGGGCCTTCAACGCCGTGTTCGTCGTCGCGGAGAACGCCGGCGAACTCATGTTCTACGGTCAGGGAGCCGGCGGTCAGCCCACCTCCAGCGCGATTATGGGTGACCTGGTCTCAGCGGCGCGCCGGATGCATGCGCCGACCCCAACGGCGACGACCGTCTCCAGTGCCACCGAGCTGCCGCCGCTGTCGATCGAACGGGCGTCCACCCAGTACTACATCGATATGGATGTGGCCGACCGGGAGGGTGTCATCGCCGAGATCGCCCAGGTGCTGGCCGCCAACCACGTCTCCATCGAGTCGATGCGCCAGCCCGGCGTGGTCACCGTGGAGGGCGAGATCGAGGACGAACCCGATAACGGGGCCAAGGTTCAGATCGTCACGCACCTGGCCAGCGAGCGGGACCTGCACGCCACTGTCGAGGAGCTGCGCGGCCTGGACGTGGTCAAGGTCGTCAACTCGGTGCTGCGCGTCGAAGTCGAGAAGTAGGAAGGGCAGGCAACTATGGCTCACCAGTGGCGTGGCGTCATCGCTGAATACGCCGACCGGCTGCCGGTTGATGAGACCACCCGCATCATCACCCTGGGCGAGGGCGGCACACCGCTGGTTCCGGCCCCCGCACTCTCCGCGCTGGTCGAGGGTGAGGTCCACCTCAAGGTCGAGGGGATGAACCCCACCGGCTCGTTCAAGGACCGCGGCATGACCATGGCCATCACCGCAGCCCTGGCCGAGGGCGCCAAGGCCGTGGTCTGCGCGTCGACCGGCAACACCTCAGCCTCGGCCGCCGCCTACGCGACCCAGGCGGGACTCACCTGCGCAGTGCTGGTGCCGGCGGGAAAGATCTCCATGGGCAAAATGTCACAGGCCATCGCCCACGGCGCGGAACTGATCCAGATCGACGGCAACTTCGACGGCTGCTTGGACGTGGCGCGCAAACTGGCGGAGAACTACCCGGTCTTCCTGGTCAACTCCGTCAACCCCTCACGCATCGAGGGGCAGAAGACGGCCGCCTTCGAAGTCGTCGACGCCCTGGGCGACGCGCCCGACTACCACCTGCTTCCAGTGGGCAACGCCGGCAACATCACTGCCTACTGGAAGGGCTACAAGGAGTACTACGACGACGCCGTGGCCACCTCACTGCCCACGATGTGGGGATTCCAGGCTGCTGGCTCGGCACCCATCGTGGCCGGTCACCCGATCACCGAACCGGAGACGGTGGCCACCGCCATCCGCATCGGGAACCCGGCCTCCTGGGAGCACGCCGAGGCTGCCCGTGACGAGTCCGGGGGTCTGATCAAAGCGGTCACCGACGAGGAGATCCTCCACGCACACCGGTGGCTCTCCGCCAAGGAGGGGGTCTTCGTGGAACCGGCCTCCGCCTCCGGGGCGGCAGGACTGATCAAGGAGCACGCGGCCGGCCGGGTTCCGCCGGGCAAGCGGTGGGTCATCACCGTCACCGGCCATGGGCTGAAGGACCCCGACTGGGCAGTGGAGAACCCGGAACTCACCGGTGCCGCCGAATCCGCTGCGGCCCCGACCCAACTGCCCCAGGACGTCGAAACCGTGGCCCACGCGCTGGGACTGTGACGAAGGGGGCCGGATTGCAGACGGGGGTGGATTGCATATGACCGCTGCGCAGCTGGGAGAGGGCGTGGCCCCGGAGTACGCCGCGGGGAGACCGGCGGCGCAGCTGCGCGCGCCGCTGTCGGTACCGCACAGCTTCACGCTGCGGGTGCCGGCCACCAGCGCCAACCTGGGGCCGGGGTACGACACCCTGGGACTGGCCCTTGAGCTGCGCGATGAGATCCAGGTCACCGCCTCTCCGCGGCAGCAGGCGTCGGCACCGCGGGTCGGCGTCGTCGTCGTCGGTGAAGGTGCCCAGAGTCTGCCCACCGATGCTTCCCACCTGCTGGTGACCGTGACCGAAAAGATCCTGGCCGCCAAGGGTTACCAGCTGCCCGATCTGCAGGTGCGGGCCACCAACGTGATTCCGCATTCCCGGGGCCTGGGCTCCTCGGCCGCCGCCATTGCCGCTGCGGTGACGACCGCAGATCAGCTGATCCCCGAGGGGCTCAGCGACGACGAAAAGCTGCAGATCGGCTCCCGCATCGAGGGTCACCCGGACAACTACGCCCCGGCGCTGCGCGGCTCAGTGGCCGTCTCCTGGTCCACCGGTGAGCCGAACGAGCTGGTCTTTCGCACCGCGCCGCTGGTGCCGCATCCGCAGATCAGCACCGTGGTGGCCGTGCCCGACTTTGTGCAGTCCACCCGGGCGGCACGCGATGTGCTGCCGGCGAACGTGGCCCACGAGCAGGCCGCGAGAAACTCCTCCCGGGCAGCGCTGCTGGTCCACGCGCTGACCACGGACCCGGCCCTGCTGATGGAGGCCACTGAGGATTTCCTGCACCAGGAGTACCGTCGCAGCGCATTCCCGGCTTCGATGGCACTGGTCGACTCGCTGCGGGCCGCCGGCCATCCGGCAGTGATCTCCGGGGCGGGGCCGGCCGTGCTGGTGCTCACCGACGCTTCGCACAGCGACTCGGTGATCGCCCACATCGATGAATCCACCTCTGCGCGGGCGGCTGGGGACACATTCGTCCCCTGGAACCTGCCGATCACGACCTCAGGTGTTACAGTAGAGATACCGCGGTGACCAATTCGTCGCCGCATAGCTTTCGCGCACATCGCGCTTTCCCGCTATGGGTTGATTCTTCTGAACTGTGCACTGAATGTGCACTGCCCACTGTCAGTGATGGGAAACTCTCGCACTACAGATGGCCGCGAAAGACCGCCATGGAAATCGTTGGTCGCACACTGAGACGACCTTCCCGACGAGGGAGAAGGAAACCTTCGTGACAGATACCACTACTGAAGCCCCTGAGGCTCAGACTGCCGAAGAGGCACCCCAGAACAACAACAGCGGACTGGCCGGCCTGAAACTGGCTCAGCTGAAGGCTCTGGCCTCACAGCTGGGCATCGCCGGCTCATCCCGCATGCGCAAGTCCGACCTGGTGGAGGCAATCTCTGCCCACCAGCGCGGAGGCGCCGTCGCCGATCGCGACGCGCAGAAGAAGGACCGCGAAGCGGCGGAGAAGGCCAAGGCCGAATCGGCCCAAGCCCCCGCGAAGAGGGCACCTGCAGAGAAGCCGGCCGCAGACCAGCCGGCCGAATCGGACAGCACCGAATCGCACAGCGCCGACCGCAACGGTCACCAGGAGTCCAAGAACAACGACTCCAAGAACGACGGCGGCGCCCCCGGCGAGCACTCCAAGGAGGAGCAGCCCAAAGACGGCCAGCCCAAGGACGGCCAGCCCAAGGGCAGCAACCGTCACCGTCGTCAGCGCGACCGTCAGCGCGGCGGCGACGATAACCAGGAGCATGACTCCCAGGCCTCCCACCAAGGCGGCGGTGATGACCGTCAGTCAGCCCAGGATGGCGGCAAGCAGCAGCACGACTCGCAGTCCCAGGGCGATTCACAGTCCCGGGACGGTGGGCAGCCGAAGGGTCAGCAGAACCAGCAGCACGGTGGTGACGACGACGGCGGCCGCAACGACCGGCGCAACCGTCGGCGCAACCGCAACGACCGCAACCGGCGCGGACGCGATCGTCAGCGGGGACCGGACCACGACGACACTGAGGTGACCGACGAGGACCAGCTGATCCCGATCGCCGGCATCGTCGACGTGCTGGACAACTATGCCTTCGTGCGGACCTCGGGCTACCTGCCGGGCCAGAACGACGTCTACGTCTCCCTGCAGCAGGTGAAGAAGAACAAGCTGCGCAAGGGTGACGTCGTCACCGGGTTCATCAAGGCGCCCAACGAGAACCAACAGCAGCAGCGCGGCAATAAGCGGCAGAAGTTCGCCGCCCTGGTCAAGGTGGAGAAGGTCAACGGGCGCCCCGTCGACGAGAACACCGAACGGGTGGACTTCGGCAAGCTGACCCCGCTCTACCCGCAGGAGCGGCTGCGCCTGGAGTCCGGCGACGCCGGTGCAGTCGGCCCGCGCGTCATCGACCTGATCTCGCCGATCGGCAAGGGCCAGCGCGGACTCATCGTCTCCCCGCCCAAGGCAGGCAAGACCATGATTCTGCAGTCGGTGGCCCACGCCATCAAGCAGAACAACCCCGAGGTGCACCTGATGATGGTGCTGGTCGATGAGCGCCCCGAGGAAGTCACCGACATGCAGCGCAGTGTTGACGGTGAGGTCATCGCCTCCACCTTCGACCGCCCTGCCGATGACCACACCACAGTGGCCGAACTGGCCATCGAGCGGGCCAAGCGCCTGGTGGAGCTGGGTAAGGACGTGGTGATCCTGCTGGACTCCATGACCCGGCTGGGCCGTGCCTACAACCAGTCTGCCCCGACCTCAGGCCGCATCCTCTCCGGCGGTGTGGACGCCGCCGCGCTCTACCCGCCCAAGCGCTTCTTCGGTGCCGCCCGCAACATCGAGAACGGCGGCTCGCTCACCATCCTGGCGACCGCCCTGGTGGAGACCGGCTCCAAGATGGACGAGGTCATCTTCGAGGAGTTCAAGGGCACCGGCAATATGGAGCTGCGGCTGAGCCGGCACCTCTCGGACCGTCGCATCTTCCCGGCGGTGGATGTCAACGCATCCTCCACCCGCCGTGAGGAGGCACTGCTCTCGCCCGAGGAGATCAAGATCATGTGGCGCCTGCGCCGGGTCCTCTCCGGACTCGACCAGCAGCAGGGCTTGGAGCTGCTGATCAATAAGCTCAAGGAGACCAAGTCCAATGCTGAGTTCCTGATGCTGATCTCGAAGACCACCCTGGGCGGTAAGAACGAGAAATAGCTGAGCAGCCCCGGATCCGTCGTCGTGCCACCCACGATGTTCGGGTCCGGGGCTTTCTCTTGCCTCACCGGATCTGTCGCACAGCAGTGGCCGACTCCTCCGCCGCATCGGGGCAGGGCAGCAGCCTCGGCAGACAATTGTGGCCACTGACGCGTGAAGGGGAGTAGGGAACCAAGCGATGAGCACTGAGATCGACCCCCGCATGTTCGACTCGGTCGGCGCACTGCTGGAGGAGCACAAGCAGCTTCAGGTGCAGCTGGCGGAGCCGGAGACCCATGCCGACCAGTCCCTGGCACGGAAGCTGGGCCGCCGCTACGCTCAGCTCAACGGAGTGGTGGAGGCGTATACGCAGTGGACGCAGCTGAAGGAGGATCTCGAGGCCGCCGAAGAGCTGGCCGAGGCCGACGCCGACTTCGCCGCCGAGGTGCCGCAGCTGAAGGAGGATCTGCACGCTGCCTCCGAACGGCTGCTGCGCATGCTGATTCCCCGCGACGAACATGATGTGCGCAACGTGATCCTAGAGATCAAAGGCGGTGCCGGCGGCGACGAGGCCGCACTCTTCGCCGGGGATCTGTTGCGCATGTACGTCCGCTACGCCGAGTCCAAGGGGTGGAAGACCGAGATTCTCTCCTCCACACTCTCCGATCTGGGCGGCTACAAGGACGTGCAGGTCGCGGTGAAGTCCAATACCAACGACCCCGCCGAGGGGGTCTACGCCTACCTGAAGTTCGAAGGCGGGGTCCACCGGGTCCAGCGCGTTCCGGAGACTGAGTCCCAGGGGCGCATCCACACCTCGGCGGCCGCGGTGCTGGTGCTGCCGGAGGTCGATGAGCCCGAAGAGATCGAGATCGCCCAGAACGATCTGAAGATTGATGTCTACCGGTCCTCCGGGCCGGGCGGGCAGAGCGTGAACACCACCGACTCTGCGGTGCGCATCACCCACCTGCCCACCGGCATCGTGGTGGCGATGCAGAACGAGAAGTCCCAGATCCAGAACCGCGATGCTGCCATGCGTGTGCTGCGTTCGCGTCTGCTGGCCCACCAGCAGGAGCAGATCGACGCCGACAACGCCGCCGCCCGTGCCTCCCAGGTGCGCACGATGGACCGCTCAGAACGCATCCGCACCTACAACTTCCCCGAGAACCGCATCGCCGACCACCGCACCGGCTATAAGGCCTACAACCTGGATGCGGTGATCAACGGAGACTTGGGTGCGGTCATTCACTCCTGCGTCCAGCTGGACGAGCAGGAGCGGCTGGCTGCTGTCTCCGACGCGTCATGAGCAGGACGTGACAGTCCGAGTGCCTCGTGCCGCGCTGGTGGGCGATAAGCGCCGCAATAAACGGGCCTCCGCCGAATGTAGCGGCACATATCGCCCATTAGCCGATGCAGGGGGCTGCGGGGATGGGCCAGCGGCGTGCGGCGAAGCGGCAGCGACGCCGCGCGGGACTGGGCCGGGCCGAATGCCTCGGGGTGCTGCCCGGTGACCAACGAACTGGCTGGCCTGATCCGGCAGAGCGCCCACCAGTTGGCCCGGGCCCAGGTGACCAGTCCGCAGGTGGATGCCGAACTGCTGATCGGACACGTGCTGGGCCTCAGCCGGGGCCAGGTGCAGGCCGCGGCCCTCACCGGCCGAACGCTGTCCGAGGAGAGCGCCGCGGCGGTCCAGACTCTGGTGGATGAGCGGGCACGCCGGGTTCCCCTGCAGCACCTCACCGGCCGCGCGCCCTTCCGCACACTGGAACTGCACGTGGGACCGGGGGTGTTCATTCCACGACCGGAGACCGAACAGGTCGTCCAAGTGGTGCTCGACCGGCTCGCCCAGCACGGGCCGCCGAGGCCATCGGTGCTTGATCTGGGGACCGGCTCCGGAGCCATCGCCGCCGCCGTCGCCGCCGAGTTCCCTGCGGCTGAAGTCCACGCGGTGGAGCTCTCGGCCGAAGCCGCCGCCTGGGCGGAGCTGAACCTGGGCCCGCACGGGGTCACCCTGCACCGCTACGACATGCGCGAGCTTCCCGAGGAGTGGCAGGCAAGCTTCGACGTCGTCGTCTCCAATCCGCCCTACATTCCCGCCGAAGCGGTGCCCACCGAGGTCGAAGTTCGTGAGCACGACCCGCACCTCGCCCTCTACGGCGGGGGAGCAGACGGGCTGCAGCTGCCCCGGGCAGTGATCAACGCTGCCGGCCGGGTACTGAAGCCCGGCGGCTGGTTCATCATCGAGCACGCCGAAGCCCAGGCAGCAGCCCTGCGACAGATCTGCGCCGCCGACCCTGGGCTGGACGAGGTCACCACACACCAGGACCTCACCGGCCGAGCACGCGCCACCTCAGCCCGGTTGCGATCTGCCGCCTGATCGCCATCCGACTCGACGGATGGAGCCAAATTTGAGCTCACGCCGTGTCTGTTTCAAGGTGAAAGTGTGATGTGTTTCAATTGACGCCGGACACGGACGACCTGCCGGGTCTGCGGCTGCGGCAGAACGAATGCTGCTGGCCGCCCTCTATCGTCAAGGATGTGAATCATGGCACCAGCCGGACCACGGCGCCGCGCCGTCAGCGCGGTTGGCCTCACCGCAGCTCTCACGCTCGTGCTTGCGGCATGCGCAGAAACCGAAAACGCCGACGGCGGAGGTAATGGAGGCAACGGTGAGGAGTCCGGCGGCAGTGTCGCCGTCGGAACCACAGACGTCGTCACCGCTCTGGATCCTGCCGCCTCGTACGACAACGGCTCGTTCGCAGTGCAGAACCAGGTATACCCGTTCCTGATGAACACCCCCTACGGCAGCCCGGACGTGGAGCCGGACATTGCTGAGTCGGCGGAGTTCACCGCACCCAGCGAGTACACCGTCACCCTCAAGGAGGGGCTGACCTTCGCCAACGGCAATGAGCTGACCTCCTCGGACGTGAAGTTCTCCTTCGACCGTCAGGTGGAGATCGCCGATCCCAACGGCCCCTCGACGCTGCTGTCCAACTTGGACAGCGTGGAGGCCCCGGATGAGCAAACCGTAGTCTTCCACCTCAACAGTGAGGACGATCAGACCTTCCCGCAGGTCCTATCCTCCCCGGCGGGCCCGATCGTTGATGAGGACGTCTTCTCCGCCACGGAGGCGACCCCCTCGGATGAGATCGTGGAGGGCAACGCCTTCGCCGGCCAGTACATGATCACCGACTACACGGAGAACGAGCTGGTCCGCTACGAGCCCTTCGAGGACTACCAGGGTCTGCTCGGCGCGGCCGAGAACGATGAGGTCACCGCCCAATACTTCACTGAGGAGACTCAGCTGAAGCTCGCGGTGCAGGAGGGCGACATCGACCTGGCGTTCCGCACTCTGAGCCCCACCGACCTGGGGGACCTGCGCGAGGACGAGAACGTCACCGTCCACGACGGCCCGGGCGGCGAGATCCGCTACATCGTCTTCGACTTCGGCACCCAGCCCTACGGCACCGAGACCGGGCAGGCTGATGAGGAGCAGGCACTGTCGGTGCGGCAGGCCGCTGCCCACCTGCTGGACCGTGAGGCACTCAGCGAGGAGATCTACCAGGGCACCTACACCCCGCTGTACTCCTACGTCCCAGAGGGACTGACCGGCGCCATCGAGCCGCTGCGCGAGATGTACGGCGACGGCGAGGGCGGACCCGACGCTGAGGCCGCAGCCGCTGTGCTGGAGGAGGCTGGGGTCGAAACTCCGGTAGAGATCAACCTGCAGTACAGCCCCGATCACTACGGCAACTCCTCCGACGAGGAGTACGCCATGATCCAGAGCCAGCTGGAGACCGACGGCCTCTTCGACGTCAGTCTGCAGTCCACCCTGTGGGACACCTACAACAGCGAGCGCGTTGAGGGCGTCTACCCCGCGTACCAGCTCGGCTGGTTCCCCGACTACTCCGATGCGGGCAACTTCCTCTCTCCGTTCTTCGGTGAGGACAACTTCCTGGCCAACGGCTACTCCGACGAAGAGGTGCAGGAGACGGTCCAGGCTCAGGCGACCACCCCGGACGAGGACGAGCGTGCCGCGCTGATCGAGGAGACCCAGAGGCTGGTGGCCGAGGACCTCTCCACGCTTCCCTACCTTCAGGGCGCACAGGTGGCAGTGGCGGCCAACGACATCAGCGGCGTGACGCTGGACGCGTCCTTCAAGTTCCGCTACGCCCCGCTGAGCCGCTGAACAGTGAACGAAGCCTCAGTGCTGGAAGAGGAGCAGCGTGAGCGTCGCTGACGAACAGGCTGCGCCGACCGCCGCCGCCGGAAAGAAGGAATCCGGCGGCGGCGGCCTGGGGCGCTACATATTAGTACGTTTTCTGCTGATCATCCCCACCGTCTTCATCCTGGTGACGATGGTCTTCTTCCTGATGCGAGTGGTGGGAGACCCCATCTCCGCATCAGTGGGCGGACGGCTGACTCCCGAGCAGCTGGCCGAGCGTCTGGCAGAGGCTGGCTATGATCGCCCGATCATGGTGCAGTACTTCGAGTACATCGGGCAGATCTTCACCGGGGACTTCGGCCGCACCATTACAGACAACCGAGAGATCAGCGACATCCTGATCACCTACGGCACCGGCACCCTGGAGCTGGTCTTCTTCTCCCTGCTGGTGGCGCTGGTGGTGGGCGTGCCGCTGGGCCGCCTCGCCGCCTTCCACCGTGACAGGCTCCCGGACGCAGTGCTGCGCATCTTCGCCATCCTGTGCTACGCCACCCCGGTGTTCTTCGCAGCGCTGCTGCTCCAGCTGGTCTTCTCGGTCTGGCTGGGATGGTTTCCCCTATCAGGCCGGGCCAGTCCGTCGACCCAGCTGATCCTGGACCGGATCTCCGGCTCCTCGGGCATCAACATCATCGATGCGCTGCGCACCGGGCGCTGGGACCTCATCTCAGATGTCTTGGCCCACGCGGTGCTTCCCGCGGTGGCGCTGGGTCTGCTCACCGCCGGGGTGTTCCTGCGACTGGTACGAACCAACATGATCGGCACGCTGTCCATGGGCTTCGTCGACGCCGCCCGGTCCCGCGGCGTGCGGGAGTCGCGGCTGCTGCGCAAGCATGCCTTTAAGCCTGCGCTGATCCCCATCATCACCGTTATGGGCATGCAGATCGCCCTGATGCTCGGCGGTGCGATCCTCACCGAGACGGCGTTCGGGTGGCGTGGGCTGGGCTTCCAGCTTGCCCAGTACCTCGGTGCGCGGGACTTTGTGGCCGTCCAGGGGATTGTGGCGCTGTTGGCTGTGATCGTCGCCGTGACCAACTTCATCGTCGACGTCGTCGCCGCGCTCATCGACCCGAGAGTGAGGTACTGATGACATCCGCGAGCACCGAAGAGACCCCCACAGACCCGGTGGCCCACGGCGAGACCGCCGGCCGCGAGCCGCGGTGGAAGCGGCTGCCCCTGGTGTGGCACCTGCGCCGAAGCGTGGGGCTGCAGCGGGGCATGCTGGTCGCCGGACTGGTGCTGAGCGCACTGTTCGTGCTGATGGCCCTGTTGGCCCCGCTCATCGCTCCCTACAGCTTCAACCAGCTCTCCGGCCCGGACGGGTCCTTTCCCCGGCAGGCGCCGCCCTCAGCCGAGTTCTGGTGGGGGACCACCGTGGGCGGCTACGATGTGTTCTCCCGGGTGATCTGGGGCGCCCAGACCGCGGTGCTGACGGTGATCCTCGCCGTCATCCTGTCCATATTCCTGGGTATCGCCCTGGGGCTGATCTCCGGCTACCTGGGCGGCTGGCTGGACCGGGTGCTGGTCACGCTGGCCGACGCCATCTACGCATTCCCCTCGCTGCTGCTGGCCATTGTGGTCTCCATCGTCATCTCGGGCGGGGAATCCGGGTTCCTCAGCGGCATCCTCGCCGCGGCGATCTCGATCACCGTGGTCTTCGTGCCGCAGTACTTCCGGGTGATCCGCGCAGAGACGGTGCGTCTGAAGGCCGAGCCCTTCGTGGAGTCCGCCCGAGTGCTGGGCGCCTCCACACCCAGAATCCTCTCCCGTCACGTGCTGCGCAACGCGACACGCTCGCTGCCGCTGATCATCACTCTCAACGCCTCTGAGGCGATCCTGACGCTGGCCGGACTGGGCTTTCTGGGCTTCGGCATCAATCCCACAGCTGCCGCCGAGTGGGGCTACGACCTCAACCGCGCCATCGCAGACGTATCCAGCGGAATCTGGTGGACCGGTATCTTCCCCGGAGCCGCCATCGTGCTGCTGGTGCTGGGCATCACGCTGGTCGGCGAATCGGTCAACGACCTCTCCGACCCACGCCTGCGAATACGTCGTCGGCCCAGGCGACAGCCTCGGCGCACGGCAACAGCCATGAAGGGAGCCGCGTAATGGCAGCTGCTCAGAACCGCAGGACCACCGAGGAAGCCCCCGACGTCGCCGTCGACATCCGGGACCTTCGCATCAGCTTCGCCACCGATGGTGAGCCCGTGCACGCCGTGGAGGGGGTCTCGCTTCATGTGCGGCCCAACGAAGTGCTGGCTGTGGTCGGTGAGTCCGGCTCGGGCAAGACGGTCACCGCCAAGAGCATCTTGGGCCTGCTGCCGGAGAGCGCCAGCGCATCCGGCGCCGTGGTGCTGGCGGGCAACGACGTCGTCCAGCTCTCCCCGGACCAGCTGCGCCAGGTGCGCGGCCGCGACGTGGCTATGGTCTTCCAGGAGCCCGCCACTGCGCTGAACCCGGTGTACACCGTGGGCTGGCAGATCGCCGAGGGGCTGCGCGCCCACGGCCAGCACTCCCGCAAGCAGGCTCGGGCACGGGCGGTGGAGATCCTCGGCACGGTCGGCATTCCCGATCCGCAGGAGCGAGTGGATCACTATCCGCACCAGTTCTCCGGCGGCCAGAAGCAGCGCATCGTCATTGCCATGGCGCTGGCCCTGGGGCCGAAGGTGATCGTGGCCGACGAACCCACCACCGCCCTGGACGTCACTGTGCAGGCGGAGATCCTGGACCTGCTGCGTCGCGTGCGGGACGACTTCGGAGGAGCCATCGTGCTCATCACCCACAACATGGGAGTGGTGGCTGACCTCGCCGACCGGGTGGCAGTGATGTACCAGGGGGAAGTGGTGGAGGAGGCCGGCGTCCGGGAGCTCTTCGCCGATCCGCGCCACGAGTACACCCAGCACCTGCTCAGTGCAGTGCCTCGGCTCACTACCGCGGCGTCGGACTCGGAGCCAGCACACTCAGCGCAGCAGCAGGACGAAACCGCAGCTCCGCTGGTGGATGCGCGGGACTTGGAGATCGTCTACCCCGGCCGGCTGGGCCGCCCCGGGTTCCGGGCGGTCGATGGGGTCAACTTCACCCTCGCCCCGGGGGAGGTGCTCGGGCTGGTCGGCGAGTCCGGCTCCGGCAAGACGACCATCGGCCGGGCGATCGTCGGACTGACCCGCGCCACGGGAGGCTCACTGAGCGTGCTCGGCCACGAGATGGTCGGCTTCAGGGAGCGCTCCTTCCGACCGCTGCGCTCCCGGGTGGGGTTCGTGTTCCAGGACCCGGCGACATCCTTCAACCCCCTGTTGTCAGTGGGTGAAGCCGTTGCCGAGCCCCTGCTGATCCACGGTCGGGCGGCAGACGCTCGCGAGGCCGCCGCCTCGGTGCGCCAGCTTCTGGACGCAGTCCATCTGCCGACCCACTACGCCCATCGCTACCCGCACGAGCTCTCCGGCGGACAGCGGCAGCGTGTCAGTCTCGCCCGTGCGCTTGCCCTGGAGCCGGAGCTGCTGGTCGCCGACGAGCCGACCTCCGCCTTGGACGTGTCCGTGCAGGCACGGGTGCTGGAAGTCTTCAGCGAGCTGCAGCAGCGCCTGGGCTTCGCGACCCTGTTCATCAGCCACGACCTGGCGGTGGTGGGCATGCTCGCTGATCGGATCGGAGTGCTGTACCGCGGAGAGCTGGTCGAGTACGGCGCCGGCCAGCAGGTGCTCACCGACCCCCAGCACCCCTACACCCAGCGGCTGCTGGCCTCGGTCCCGGTGCCGGATCCTGTGGAGCAGCAGAGCCGCAGAGAAGCCCTTGCGGCCCACCGTGCCGCCGAAGACTGACCCTGCGGCCCCGAAGGGTGCGGGTTTCGCGGTGGGCAGCTGCCGAGGCCGAGCTGGGCATGTGAAAGAATACAGCGCGTGAGTGAGACCTATGATGTGGCCGATCCGCACACCCGACCCGAAGGCTTAGCAGCCGCTCTGCAGGCCGTCCACAGCGGGCAGCCGGTCGTGCTGCCCACAGATACGGTCTACGGGATCGGCGTGGACGCGTTCAGCACCACCGCAGTAGCAGTGCTGCTGGCCGCCAAGGGCCGCAGCCGGGCCATGCCGCCGCCGGTGCTCATCGCCCGGCACGCGGTCATGGACGCGCTGGCCACCGAGATTCCAGACGCTGCCCGCCAGTTGGCCGAGACGTTCTGGCCCGGTGGACTGACCCTGATTCTGCAGGCTCAGCCCTCCCTGGCCTGGGATCTGGGTCAGACCCGCGGCACGGTCGCCCTGCGAATGCCGGCCGACGAAGTCGCCCTGGAGCTGCTGGGCACAGTGGGGCCGATGGCCGTCTCCTCTGCCAATCGCACCGGGCAGCCAGCGGCCACCACAGCCGCTGCGGCCCGAGAGATGCTCGCCGAGTCGGTCGGCGTCTACCTCGACGCCGGTGCCCGGGACACTGCAGCGCCCTCGACCATCGTCGACTGCACTGTTGAGCCGCCCCAGACAGTGCGCGCAGGGTCGATCCCGCTGCACGAGCTGCAGGCAGCAGTTCCGCAGGTCCGGCCGATGCAGCCAGAGCCGTCACCAACGCAGGCAGACGACTCAGAGGCTCAGACCTAGGGCAGACATGGTCTACTTCCTCATCGTGCTCAGCGTCTCCGGGCTGGTCACCTACGTGCTGACCCCGCCGGTGCGTCGTCTGGGGCTGCGGCTGGGCATTTATACCCCGATCCGCTCCCGTGACATTCACACTGAGGTCAAGCCGCGCTGGGGCGGGGTCGCGATCTACCTGGGCATGGTGGCCGGACTCATCGCCGCAGCGACGATCCCGTACCTGTCGGGCCTCTTCAGCGACCTCACCCCGGTGATCGGCCTGCTGGCAGCGATGACCCTGGTGCTGGTCACCGGTATGGCCGACGACGCCTGGGACATCCACTGGGTGCTGAAGCTGGCGGCTCAAATCGCCTGCGGGCTGATCCTGGTGCTGCACGACATACGCCTGGAGGTCATGCCCGTGGGCTGGCTTGGGGTCGGGGGACCGGCGCTGCAGGGGGCGCTGACCGTCTTCCTGGTGGTGATGACGATCAACGCCTTCAACTTCATCGACGGCCTGGACGGGCTGGTCGCCGGGGTCGCGGCCATCGGCGGCTCCGCCTTCTTCTTCTACAGCTATCTGCTGACCCTGTCCATCAACGAGTTCGACGCCTCGAATCTGGTCACGCTGCTGATGGCGGTGCTGATCGGATCCTGTCTGGGATTCCTGCCGCACAACTTCCATCCGTCAAAAGTATTCATGGGAGATACCGGCGCGATGCTGCTGGGCCTGGTCATGGTCTCCGGGGCGCTGATCGTCACCGGCTCCCTGGATCTGCACGAGGAGACGTTCCGCTTCCGCAACATTCCGGCCTATATGCCGATGCTGCTGCCCCTGGCGGTGATGATCCTTCCGCTGCTGGACCTGATCCTGGCCGTCATCCGGCGCACGGCGCGACGATCCTCGCCGTTCAGCCCAGACCGTGGGCACCTGCACCACAAACTCATCGACTCCGGCTTCACCCACCCGCAGGCGGTGCTGCTGCTCTACCTCTGGGCCGGACTCTTCGCATTCGGCTCCGTGTCCTTCAACTTCCTTCCCTGGCAGCTGGTGCTGGTTCTCATGCTGCTCGCCCTGGGCGCGGCCATCGTGCTGTCCAAGGGGTCCTGGCTGCGCCGGGCACTGCAGCAGCCCGACCCAGCTGACCCCACCGACGCCGAGGCAGCCGCACAGACGCGGGCAGTCCCACAGACGCGGGCAGCCCCACAGTCCCAGGATGCCGAACCGGATCCGGAGAGGACATGATGGGAGCGCCCACGCTCTTTCCCAACGCCACCGGCTGGCGCCGGGTGCTGCTGGTCACCACCACGGCAGGAGTCGTCACGGTCCTGATCGCCGTGGGACTCGGCACCCTGGTGAGCGGTTCACTGGCCGCCGCCTCAGCAGGAGCCGGCGGCGGCGGAACTCTGGCGTTCTCCTTCCTCTCCCTCGCCCTCATTGACTGGGCCGACCGTCATGCCCCGCACCTGGCGATCCCGCTGTTCATGATCGGATTCGGCATCAAAGTCGCCGTCCTGGCCGTGGTGGTGCTCCTGGTCCGGCCCGGCGACTGGCTGGATTCGGGCTGGGCCCTCGGCGCGGGCGTCGTCGTGGTCCTGGTGTGGCAGGCAGCTGAGATCCTCAGCTTCTCTCAGATGCGAATCTCGGTGCAGCCGGATGATTAGATGCAAGACTTTTCTACCGTTTGTAGTAGTGTTGTCGCAGCAGGTACACACGCCGATCGGAGCCTCAAGCGCTTTGGTAGGATTGCCCGGGATTGTGGTCGTGTTACTTCTGCGCCGACTTCCTTCGCCCGATGCTGAGATGTCTATGTCTCGCTCGTTCGACGACCGATGAGAGGACCAGCGTTGTCATCGCTTGCCCCGAGAGCCGCCGAAGAGGGCGGCTTCCAGCCGCCCACCATCAGTGAGACCCATCTTCCGGAGATCCTGCCGTGGATGGCCGAATGGGGCACCGGCTTCGGCAAGAACATGCTCCTGGCCCTGCTCTCGGTGCTGCTGATCTATGTGCTGTTCACGTGGAGCATCCGGAAGAATGCTCTGGTCCCATCGCGCGGCCAGTACGTGGCTGAATCGGCCTACGGCTTCGTCCGCAACACATTGGGCCGCGACATCCTGGGGGAGAAGCACTTCAAGCCGTGGGTCCCGCTGCTGTTCACCGTCTTCTTCTTCGTGCTGTTCAACAACCTCTTCGGAGCGATCCCGTTCCTGCAGCTGCCGACCTTCTCCCACGCCGGTCCGGCCTACGCCTTGGCCGGGGTCGTATGGTTCGTCTGGGTCGTGCTGGGATTCAAGCTGCACGGCGGCAGGTTCATGAAGCTGATGACCGTGCCCTCAGGGGTGCCCAAGCCGCTGCTGATCATCCTGACCCCGTTGGAGTTCCTCTCTAACTTCCTGATCAGGCCGCTGACCCACTCGCTGCGACTGATGGCAGTGATGCTCTCCGGACACATCATTGTGATGCTGGCAGGCTCCGGAGCTGAGTTCCTCATGGTGCAGCAGGAGGGTCTGGGAAGCACCGCTATGGGCGTACTGGTCCTGCTGGGGTCAATACCGCTGTACTTCCTGGAGCTGATCATGATGGTCCTGCAGGCATTCGTCTTCGCGCTGCTGACCGCCATATACATCCAAAGCTCCGTCGAGGCAGACGCGCACTAGAACGTAAAAGATTTCCCGAAAGAAACTTCCCGGTGAGAGTCGCCGGGAGCTGGACAGAAAGAGAGAAGTACATGGAAGGCACTCTGAACATGATCGGTATGGGCCTCGCCGGTACCGGTGCGGCCATCGGGATCGGCCTGATCTTCGCCGCATACGTCAACGGTGTGGCCCGCCAGCCCGAGGCACAGCGGGTGCTGCAGCCGATTGCCCTGCTGGGCTTCGCACTGGCTGAGGCAGTGTTCATTCTGGCCATCGTCTTCGCCTTTGTGCTCTGACGTACGGCAATCCAACATCGCCGGGTGCGCCAGTTGCTGGTGACCCACGCAGAACGTCAGACTAGAAAAGATGGGTGAACACATGATCAGTGCATCCCTGATCCAGGCAGCGGAATCCGAGGACGCAAACCCGCTTGTCCCCAATGTCTGGGAACTCCTCGTGGTCCTCATCGGCTTCGCGGTGCTGCTTGTCCTTGTGATCAAGGTGATCGTGCCACGCTTCGAGGCGGCCTACCAGAACCGTATTGAAGCGATTGAGGGCGGCATCAACCAGGCCGAGGAGGCTCAGGCTGAAGCAGCTGAGCTGAAGGCTCAGTATGAGCAGCAGCTCGCTGATTCCCGGGCCGAGGCCTCCAGCATCCGCGATGAGGCACGGTCCGAGGCCGGCCAGATTGTTGCTGAGGCGCAGGAGAAGGCCGCAGCAGAAGCCTCGCGCATTCGTGAGCAGGCGAATGCTCAGATTGCAGCGGAGCGCGCCAGTGCGGCAGCTGCGCTGAAGGCTGATGTCGGGACCTTGGCCACCGACTTGGCCTCAAAGATTGTCGGTGAAGCACTTGAGGACGACGCCCGCTCCCAGCGGGTGGTGGACCGGTTCCTGACCGACCTGGAATCTGAGCAGGCCCAGGGAGCAGCACACTAATGGCAACCGTCACCAGCGAATCTCAGGCCGCGCTGGCCAGCGAGCTGGCGGAGACGATCTCCGCCTCGGAGCTGACAGTTGCTGACGAGCTGTTCTCCGCACTGGATGTGATGGATCACTCTGCTGCACTGCGCCGGGCCCTGACTGACCCCTCGCGTGAGCCGCAGGAGCGGGCCGCCGTGGTCCGCTCACTGTTCGGCGCCCAGGCACAGCAGAAGACGGTCACTATGCTCGAAGCGGTCGTCTCTCGCCGCTGGGGCGCTGACCGTGACCTGGGTGAGGCCATTGAGAATCTCGCGGTGACTGTGGTGGCCGCCCAGGCTGAGCGCACCGGCCTTCAGGGGCTGGAGGAGCTCGAAGGCGCACTGCTGGGCTTTCGGCACACCGTTGCCGGCTCCCATGAGGTGCAGCATGCCCTGACCGACCACCAGGCCCCGGCATCGGCGAAGCAGAAGTTGGCCGCCCGGCTCAGCCCCGCCGCCTCTGCCGAGGCACGGCTGCTCATCGACCGGGCTGTCACCGCCCCCCGGGGGATGCGCCCCACCGCACTGGTCGGGGAGTTCGCATCGACTGTTGCCGCCCGCCAACAGCGCTGGATCGCCCAGGTCACTGTAGCCAAGGACCTCGGCGGCGCCTACCTGGAGAAGCTGTCCAGCAGCCTGGACCGGTACTTCGGTCGGGAGCTGAGGCTCGACGTCGTCGTCGATCCCACAGTGGTCGGCGGAATCCGTGCGCAGGTCGGAGACGAAGTGGTCGACAGCACCGTGGCCGCCCGGCTGAACAGTCTGCAGCGGAAGATTTCCCGCTAGCTGAGCGCTAGCCCATTTACCTGAACGTTGAACCAAATAGGCCGCAGCAGCATCCGCGGCCGCTGACAGAGGAGAGCAGGGACAGCAGATGGCCGACTTGACCATCAACGCCGACGACGTCCGTAGTGCCTTGAACGAGTTCGCCGCGTCATACGACCCCGGCAGCGCCGAGCGCACCGAGGTCGGCCGCGTGATCTCCGCAGGTGACGGCATCGCACGAGTCGAGGGACTGCCCTCGGCCATGGCGAACGAACTTCTTCGTTTTGAGGACGGCACCCTGGGCCTGGCCCAGAACCTCGACACCCGAGAGATCGGTGTTGTGGTGCTCGGTGAGTTCTCCGGCATCGAAGAGGGCCAGGAAGTCACCCGCACCGGAGAGGTCCTCTCCGTGCCGGTGGGCGATAAGTTCCTGGGCCGCGTGGTGGACCCGCTGGGGGCACCCATCGACGACCTGGGCGAGATCGAGGACGAAGGCCGCCGAGCCCTGGAGCTGCAGGCACCCTCGGTGGTGCAGCGCAAGTCCGTCGATCAGCCGCTGCAGACCGGTATCAAGGCCATTGACGCGATGATTCCGATCGGCCGCGGCCAGCGTCAGCTGATCATTGGCGACCGGCAGACCGGCAAGACCGCGCTGGGCATTGACGCGATCCTGAACCAGAAGTCCAACTGGGAGTCCGGCGACGAGGAGAAGCAGGTCCGCTGCATCTACGTCGCGGTTGGCCAGAAGGCCTCCACCATCGCCTCGGTCCGGCAGACCCTGGAGGAGAACGGGGCGCTGGAATACACCACGATCGTGGCCTCACCAGCCTCTGACCCGGCAGGCTTCAAGTATTTGGCGCCCTTCGCCGGCTCGGCCATCGGCCAGCACTGGATGTACGGCGGCAAGCACGTGCTGATCATCTTTGATGACCTCTCCAAGCAGGCCGAGGCCTATCGTGCGGTCTCGCTGCTGCTGCGGCGCCCGCCGGGCCGTGAGGCATTCCCCGGAGATGTGTTCTACCTGCACTCCCGTCTGCTGGAGCGCTGCGCGAAGCTCTCCGACGACATGGGCGGCGGATCGATGACCGGACTGCCGCTGGTGGAGACCAAGGCCAATGACGTCTCGGCCTACATCCCGACCAACGTCATCTCCATCACCGACGGCCAGATCTTCCTGCAGTCCGATCTGTTCAACGCCAACCAGCGTCCGGCGGTCGACGTGGGCATTTCCGTCTCCCGCGTCGGCGGTGCCGCGCAGACCAAGGCGCTGAAGAAGGTCTCCGGCACGTTGAAGCTGGACCTGGCGCAGTACCGGGACATGCAGGCCTTCGCCATGTTCGCCTCGGACCTGGATGCGGCCTCCCAGCAGCAGCTGACCCGCGGTGCGCGTCAGATGGAGCTGCTGAAGCAGCCGCAGTACACGCCGTATTCGTTCGAGGAGCAGGTCGTCTCCATCTGGGCAGGCTCCCAGGGCCACCTGGATGATGTTGCCCTCGGCGATGTCAGCCGCTTCGAAGTCGAATGGATCGATCACCTCAGGCGCAAGACAGATGTGCTTGACGCCATCGTGTCCACCGGCAAGCTGGAGGACGACACCTCCAACACACTGAACACGCAGATCACGGAGTTCAAGAAGAGCTTCCAGTCCGAGGCGGAGGCGCCCTCTGTGGGGCAGGAGCCTGCCGAGGAACTCTCGGACAACGACATCGAACAGGAAGAGATCCGTACCAATAAGTGAGCCCCGGCTCGCTGAGGACAGATCTTTCGACTGACTAGGGAAGGACAAGCATGGGTGCCCAGATTCGGGTCTATCGCCAGAAGATCGCATCGACCAGCTCGATGAAGAAGATCTTCAAGGCGATGGAACTGATCGCGACGTCACGTGTCGGCAAGGCGCGGGTCCGTGCCCAGGGGGCTACGCCCTACGCTGAGGCCATCACCCGTGCGGTCTCGGCAGTGGCTTCGCATCAGGAGGTCGAACACGTCCTGACTGACCAGGTCACTGAGCCCAAGCGGGCCGCGGTGCTGATCATGACCAGCGACCGTGGTCTGGCCGGTGCCTACTCCGTCAACGCGCTGAAGCACTCCGAGTCCCTGGTGGCCCGGCTGCAGGGTCAGGGAGTCGAAGTCCGGCCCTACCTCTACGGGCGGAAGGCCAAAGCTTTCTATGACTTCCGCAGCCGTGAGTACGACGGGGTATGGACCGGAAGCACCGAATCCCCAGACAGCGATCAGGCGCGCGACATCGCCCAGAAGCTGGTGGATCGCTTCGTGCAGCCGGTCGACGAGGGCGGCGTCGACGAGCTCTACCTGGTCTACACACAGTTCAAGTCCATGATGACGCAGGAGCCCACGGTACGTCGGCTGCTTCCGCTGTCGGTGGTGGAGGACGAGGACTCCGAGGCTGGGCAGCTGCCGCTCTACGAATTTGAGCCCTCTGCGGAAGAGGTGCTGGACGCACTGCTTCCCCGATACATCGAGTCGCGCATCTTCACGGCCACCTTGGAGGCCTCGGCCTCTGAGCTGGCCTCGCGCCAGAAGGCCATGAAGTCTGCTGCGGACAACGCTGATGAGCTGATTCGCGAGTACACGCTGCTGCGGAACAACGCCCGCCAGGCTGAGATTACCCAGGAGCTCACCGAGCTCATCGCCGGAGCCGACGCATTGGCGTCCTAGAACCCTTTGACATCATCGAAGAATCAAGCGAAGTGAGAGAGATGACTGCCACTACTGCAGAACAGCCCAGCGGGGCCGTGCAGCCGGGTGCCACCGGCCGAATCTCCCGGGTCATCGGCCCGGTTGTGGACATTGAATTCCCCGCAGACGCCATCCCCGGGATCTACAACGCTCTGACTGCTGAGCTGACCCTCGGCGGCGAGACGAGCACCATCACCTTCGAGACGGCCCAGCACCTGGGCAACAACCTGGTGCGGGCGATCGCATTGAAGGGTGCCGACGGCCTGGTCCGCGGCGCCCCGGTGCAGGACACCGGTGCTCCGATCAGCGTGCCGGTCGGCGCCAGCGTCAAGGGCCACATCTTCAACGTCCTGGGGGAGACCCTGGACATGCCCACTGAACAGCTGGAGGTCAAGGAGCGCTGGCCGATCCACCGCGAGCCCCCGAACTTCGCCTCGCTCGAGGGCTCCACCGAGATGCTGGAGACCGGCATCAAAGTGATCGATCTGCTGACCCCCTACATTCAGGGCGGAAAGATCGGTCTCTTCGGTGGTGCTGGTGTGGGCAAGACCGTGCTCATCCAGGAGATGATCACCCGTGTCGCCCGAAACTTCGGCGGCACCTCGGTCTTCGCCGGCGTCGGCGAGCGCACCCGTGAGGGCAACGACCTCTGGGTGGAGATGGAGGAGGCCGGGGTCCTGAAGGACACCGCACTGGTGTTCGGTCAGATGGATGAGCCGCCAGGCACCCGTCTGCGTGTGGCACTGTCCGGTCTGACCATGGCGGAGTACTTCCGTGACGTGGAGGACCAGGACGTCCTGCTCTTCATCGACAACATCTTCCGCTTCTCCCAGGCGGGCATGGAGGTTTCCACGCTGCTGGGCCGGATGCCCTCAGCCGTGGGCTACCAGCCCAACCTGGCCGACGAGATGGGTGTGCTGCAGGAGCGGATCACCTCCACCCGGGGCCGGTCCATCACCTCCATGCAGGCGGTCTATGTGCCCGCCGATGACTACACCGACCCTGCGCCGGCCAATGTGTTCGCGCACTTGGACGCCACCACCGAGCTCTCGCGCGCGATTGCTTCCCGTGGTCTGTACCCGGCAGTGGATCCGCTGGCCTCCACCAGCCGCATCCTGGATCCGCAGTACGTTGGTCAGGAGCACTACGACGCCGCAACCCGGGTGACCCAGATCTTGCAGAAGAATAAGGAGCTGCAGGACATCATCGCCATTCTCGGCATCGACGAGCTGGGCGAAGAGGACAAGGTCACCGTAAACCGCGCTCGACGGATTGAGCAGTTCCTGTCCCAGAACACCTACACTGCTATTCAGTTCACCGGTGTGGAAGGCTCGACGGTGCCGATCAAGGACACTATCGAGGGCTTCAACGCTATCGCCAACGGCGACCTCGACCACGTTCCCGAGCAGGCGTTCTACAACGTCGGCGGTCTGGAGGACGTTGAGCAGAAGTACTCCGAGATGCAGAAGAAGGGCTGATCTCCATGGCAGTGCTGGACGTTCAGGTCGTCGCCACCGACCACGCGGTCTGGACGGGTGAGGCGAAGTCCATCCGCGGACGCACCAAGGAGGGTGATATTGGCATCCTGCCCGGACATACTCCGGTGCTCGCAGTGCTCGTCGAAGGCGAACTGGTCATCGAACCTGTCGAGGGCCCTGCGCTGACTGCCACCGTCTCCGGCGGCTTCTTCTCCGTCGATTCGGACAAGGTCACCGTCGTCGCCGATGATGCAGACCTGACCAACGGAACGTAGCGGCCGCTGAGTCTGCCGCTGTTGAGCCTGGGGTCCCCCTGCCGTCCGGAGCGGGGACCCCAGGCTCAACTGTTCCCTACGAGGATGATTCATTGTGCGATTAGTGATTGCCACCTGCTCGGTGACATACTCGGGCCGGCTCAACGCCCACCTCGCCCTGGCGACGCGACTGCTGATGGTGAAGGCGGACGGTGCGGTGCTGATCCATTCCGACGGCGGCTCCTATAAGCCGCTGAACTGGATGTCCCCGCCAGCTTCGATGCGGGTGCGCGACCCGGACGCTGAGCAGGTCCAGGCCGGCATCGAACAGGTCTGGACCGTGGCGGCTGAGAAGTCTGATGACATATTGACCATCCTGATCTCCGAGATCCATCACGACTCATCCCACCAGCTGGGCCGGGACCCCGGTCTGGTCAAGGACGGCGTCGAATCGGACCTGCAGCGCCTGTTGGCCGAACAGATTGAGCGGCTGGGGGCAGGGCACAGTCTCATCCGGCGCGAACACCCCACCCCCATCGGGCCGGTGGACCTGTTGGCCAAGGGGCCCGAGGGCACCGTGGCGGTGGAGCTGAAGCGCCGCGGAGACATCGACGGGGTGGAGCAGCTGACTCGATACCTGGAGCTGCTCAATCGGGACCCGCTGCTGGCACCGGTGGCGGGGGTCTTCGCCGCCCAGCAGATCAGACCACAGGCCCGCACACTCGCTGAGGATCGGGGGATCCGCTGTGTGGTGCTCGACTATGAGGACATGAAGGGCGAGGACGATCAGGCGCCGCGCCTGTTCTGAGCGCCGATTCAGCCGCCGATCCTCCAGCAGTGCTGGTGCCAGTGCCTGCGCTGCGATGCAGCGAACTCGTCGCCGAGGATCGAATCGGCCGGCCAGGCCACCACGTGGGCAGTCCCCGGCGGAATCTGCAGCCCACAGCCGGGACAGGTGTAGGCCTTCCGCGCAGCGGCGCCGGAGATGTGCCGCAGGTGGTATTCGCCGTCGCGACGGCTGGCACGCCCGGCAGAGATCCCTCCAGGGGCCAGGAACGAGGTGGACAGGGGCCTGTGCTCACGCTGCCACTTCGAGTTCTTGCCACCACGGCGCTTACCCTTTGCCACCTGAGCATTGTCGCACCCTGTGCGGAATCGCGCGCATCCGGGCCAGGCATCAGCCGTGAGGGGAAGGATTGTGCCTGGACGAAACCTGAATTGTGATCAGATCGTTATCTTCGATATGATAGGGCGCTGAACATCGACCTGTCGCCATCCTCCGAAGGATTCCCGCACGTGCGCTATATCTACGCCGCCATCACTCTTCTACTCGGTCTTCTCCTGCTGGGACTGGGCATCGGCCAGCTCAGCGCCGAGAGCGAGGAGACCCGTACTGTCCAGACTCAGGGAACTGAGGACGCCCCGTTCACCGTGGTCACCGACGACCTGGTCGACGCTGAAGAGGGTTTCGAGGAGTTCACCATCGAGGCCGAGGGCGAGTACAGCCTGGCTGTGGGACGGACCTTTGACGTGGAGGCATGGATCGGTGATGCCGCGCACAATCGGGTGACCGGCCTCACCGAGGCGGAGGGTGACGATGCCGGACACATTGATGCCGAGTACGTCGACGGCGAGACCCAGGCTCCCAACCCGAGCGGTTCGGATCTGTGGGCAGCCACCGAGACCGCCGAGGGCGACCTGCTCTACCGGTGGAGCACTCCGGATGATTCCGGTGACTGGTCACTGCTGATCTTCCGCGACGGAGAACAGCCGGCCCCGGCAGCGATCACCATCGAGCAGGTCCAGCCGCAGTCCCAGGCTGGTGGGATCGCTTTGGTGATCGGAGGATCTCTGGTGCTGCTGATATCCCTGGGCCTGTTCTACTGGGCGAGCACCTCACGCCGCAGGCCCCGCGACTCGGACGGGGACACGCCTGAGGATGACCAGCCGGGCGACGGGCAGGCGGCGCCGGCAGAAGCTGACGCGCCCGCATCGAAGGACGCCGACGCCGCTGACACCGAGCATTCCCAACGCAGCGACTTCACCAGAAGTGCTCGGTCACTGACCTCGGCGCTGACCAGCATCGCCTTGGCAGCCGGAGCTGCCCTCGGACTGGCCGGACCGGCCCACGCAGAGAACGAGCCGACGGATCAGCCGCAGGAGACGGGCCAGTCGGAGGAGACAGACCAGCCCGAAGAGACAGATCAGTCGGAAGAGACGGGCCTGTCAGAGGAGACGGGGCAGCCGTCAGAGCCGGCCGAGGAGCCCGACGCAGAGGATCTGGAGACCGAGACGGATGAAGACGTCGACGTCGACGAAGAGATGTCTGCGGAGGGTTACTCGATGCTGCTGAGCTCTCAGCTGGACCGCATCCTGACTGACATCTCTGACGTCGTCGAAGCCGCCGACGCTGAGCAGGACAGTGAGATGCTGGAGGAACGCGTGGCAGGCGCGGCTCTGACGGCCCGGCAGACGGCCTACCGCAACCAGGACGCGGCCCAGGACGATGCCCCAGCGCCGGTGGGCACCGAAGTGCTCTCCGCCGCAGTCTCCAGCAACCAGGAATTTCCGCGCCAGGCCATGGTGATCACTGAACACCCTGACACCGAGGTCCCGCAGGTTCTGGTTCTTCAGCAGCAGAGCGCCCGGGAGAACTATCAGCTGGTGCATACTGCGATGATGGCCCCGGGCACCGAGTTCCCCTCACTCTCCACCGAGCAGGGAGGCACCGAGATGGTGGATCCCCAGGCAGAGGTGGACGGGACCGCTCCGGTGGAAGCCCTCTCCGGCATGGCGGAGTACTTCACCGACGCCGATCACGACTTCGGCAGCAGGGTGGCTGAGAGCACATACATCGACAGCCTGCACCAGTACCACCAGGACCTTGCCGAAGCGGCCGACGACACAGAGCTCAACTTCCCGGACCCAGAGGGCCGGGAAGGCACCACAGCGCTGCAGCTGCCAGACGGCTCCACTGTGGTGGCCGGCTCCTTCGAGATGAGGATGCAGATGGCACCGTTGGAGGACGGCGACACCATCTTCTTGGAGGACGAGCTCATCGTCGACATGCTGGGCACCGACTGGACCACCTTCCCCACGGAAATCACCACACTGGAGTCGGTGGTGGTTCACCTGCCGGCCCCGGACTCAGAGGAGGACGCAGTGCTGCTCGGGGTGGATGACATCATTCTTGACGCAACGATCGAGACCCCGGAGTGGTTCGATGGGTACGATGATGAGTGATGACTGAACAGCCTTCTGACAACGCGCCATCCGTAAACAGCCGGGGAGCGGTCGACCTCTCCTCCCTGGCCGACCAGGGCGGAGCCCAGCAGAGCTCTCCCCAAGTCGGACAGCCAGCCGGTGGCCGCGACTCGTGGGTCGTGGCGATCCAGCCCCAACAGCTCCAACAGATCGTCCAGCTCTCCTCCCAGGCGCCCGCGCTGGTGCTCATGCACGGAGGCGACGAAACCTCCCAGCGGTTCAGGACCGTGCTCTCCGATGCCGTCGATGCTCAGGGCGGGCGGATTCTGCTGGCCACACTGGATGCCGCCAGTTCACCGGAGATCGCCGAACAGGCCGGCCAACTTCCCGTGGTCACCGCGTTCCTCTCCGGAAAGCCCATCGGTGAATTCGACTCCCAGGCGCCGGCCGAGCAGCTGCCGCAGCTGGTGACCCAGATCCTGCAGCTGGGAACCCAGCACGGGGTCACCGGCACGCTGCCTGCCCAGGGCACCAGGGAAGGGTCTGAGGAAGAGCAGGAGGAAGAGCTCCCGCCGCTGCACCAGAAAGCTCGGGACTGTTTGGAGGAGGGAGACTACGACGGCGCCGTCGTTGCCTACCAGGAGGCGCTGAAGGAGAATCCCGCAGACAGTGATGCCAAGCTGGGCCTCGCTCAGGTGCAGCTGATCCGGCGTACCCAGGATGCGGATGTCGCGGCCGTGCGCCAGCGTGCCGCAGACGCCCCCGACGACGTGGCAGCCCAGACTGCGGTGGCAGACGTCGACGTCTTCGGCGGCCATGTCGAGGACGCCTTCGCACGACTGGTCCGCTTCATCCAGAGCCACCCGGGAGACGATCGGGAGACGGCGCGCAAGCATCTGGTGGAGCTGTACAGCATCGTCGGGGACCATGACCCCCGTGTGGCGGCTTCGCGCCGCAAACTGGCCAACGCACTCTTCTGAGCCCACCGGCTCAGCTCTGATCCCAACCGCTCAGCCCTCGTCCGGCTGACCCGAGTCCAGCAGGTCGGTGCACTGACGGGTCTGCTCTATGCGGCTCACGGGCTCGGACAGTGCGAACTGCGCGTTCATGGTGGTGTCCTCAGAGAGCTGATCGCCGTCCAGCAGCACCTCCACACTGGGCTCACGGCCGTAACTGATCAGCTGCACATGGTCCTGATGATCAATCCACACCCAATCCACGCCGGCCGGTGCCACACAGGGGTGCTCAGTGGGCCCGATGGGCTCCACCCCGCAGCGCAGCACCACAGCAGAAGGGTCCCCCCACACGGAGGTGGCCTGCGAGGTGGTCGGACGCTGCGAATAGTCGCCGATCTCCTCCGGAAGCGTGAGCATCACGTCCGCACAGGCTGGATCCTGGGCCTGGGGCCCCGGCTCCACACTGGCGACAGGGGCGCAGGCGGTCAGCGCCAGCAGCGCACCGGCACCACTGAGTGCGCCGAGTCTCTGGCGGGCGGACCGGGTGCGGAAAGCGGAATCAGTCACGTGACATATTGTGGAGTAAACTTCTTCTGCGCGCCATCAGCGTCGCGTGCAGGCTACTGAGGAGCTGACCGATGACCGCAGGCGACCCCTCCCACCAGGGTGCGTCCCTTCACTCTGTCTACGACCCGGAGGATCAGGACCGCCGCACCCGTAAGCGCCGCGGACGCTGGGTGCTCGGCGGCACAGCAGTTGTGGTGCTGATTGCCCTGATCCTCGCTGGCGCCTATCTTCTGGTGCTGCAGCGCTCCTACAGCTCCAACGTCACACATTTTCCCCAAGCAGACTCGGATGGTTCCGGAGAGGACCCGACGAACCCGCTGGGCGAGGACCGCCCCGAGGCGACCGACGCGACGAATATTCTGCTGCTGGGCTCTGACTCCAACGGCGGATCCGGAGCGGACGAGGACCTGCCGCGGGTACCCGGCGGGGGGCGAAGCGACACGATGATGTTCATTCACATTCCCGCCGGCCAGGACTCGGTGCAGGTGGTCTCGATCCCGCGGGATCTCTGGGTGGAGATCCCCGGCGGCTATGGGTGGCACAAGGTCAACGCCGGCCTGAGCCTGGGCGGGGACCAAGGGCCCTGGCTGACGCGGGCGACTGTCGAGCAGCTGTTCGATGTGCGGATCGATCACATCACGGCAGTGGACCTGCTGGGCTTCGTCGGGCTGGTGGAAGCTCTGGGAGGAGTCACCGTAGAATCCAGCTACCCCGAATCCTTCACCACCAACGACGGGTACACGTTCAACCCCGGCTCCCAAGAGATGAATGCCGATGAGGCACTGAGCTTCGTGCGCCACCGCAGCAGCTTCCCCGACGGCGACCTGCAGCGCATCCGCAACCAGCAGGCCCTCATCCGGGCCGTCGTTGACGAGGCCGCCTCGCCGGCCACCCTGGCGAACCCGCTGCGCGTCAACGACATGGTCTCCACCTTCTCCGATCACCTGATCACCGACGAGGATCTGAGCGCCTCAAGGGCCGCATCCCTGGCGTGGGACGCTCGTGGGGCCGCGGACAATATGCAGTTCTCCACTCTTCCCACCGGCGGAAACGGCTACAGTGACGATGGTCAGTGGATCTTCTACCAGGACGAACAGGCAATGGAGGAGATCTCCCAGGCGCTGGATGAGGATAGGTTGGACGAGTACCTCAGCGACTGAGCGGCCCTCGTGGGCGAGAATAAGAGCACCAGCAGACATGGCAAGAGCAAGGACGTGAGGGGTTGACGTCTGTGAAGGGCAAGGTGAAGGGCACCGCCGCTGTCCGCCGGTGGTTCGCCCTGGCGGAGGAAGCGCTGCAGACCCACTCTGGGCGCCTCAACCGGCTCAATGTGTTTCCGGTGGCCGACTCCGACACCGGGGCGAACATGCTGACCACTGTGCGAGCCTGCCGCCGCGCCGCCGATGAGGCCACCAGTGAGGACCTCGGGGAGCTGCTCTCCGTCGCCGGGGCGGAGGCCATGGGTCAGGCCTGCGGCAACTCGGGCACCCTGTTGGCTGTGCTCATCTCCGGCTTCGCAGAGCCCCTGCACGGTCGCCAGCGTCTCACCGTAGACGGCCTGAGCCAAGGGCTGCAGCGGGCCAGCCTGCGTGCCTGGTCGGCCCTGTCCCAACCGGTGGAGGGCACAATGCTGTCTGTGCTGGACGCCATCCGGGATCAGGCCAGACACGGTGCCGCCCAAGCCGGCGAACCGAACTCGCGCGCGGCGCTGGAGGATGCGATGGGACCCCTTCTGGCCACTGCCCGGGACGCCCTGGAGCAGACGGAGAAGCAGCTGGCACCGCTGACCGAGGCCAAAGTCGTCGACGCCGGAGGGCTCGGGCTGCTGCTGATCTTCGACGCCCTGCGCGCCACGGTCAGCGGCTCACAGCTGGACCTCAGCCTCCCCGACGGGCTCTCCGGCTGGGACCCCGCCCCCGAGGGGGCCGGCACCAGCGCACCGGCGGCGGATCCGGAGGCGATGGAACTGATGTGCACCGTGCGTCTGGACCCGCTCGGCGCCGCCTCGCTGCGGCATCAGCTCGACGAGCTGGGCGAATCGGTCATCATCACGCCCATCGGACCGGCCGCCGAAGCAGCGGCGGACGGCACCTACCGGTGGCGAATCCACGTGCACACCACGGAGTCGGAGGCCACGCTGAGCGCAGTGCGCGATGCTGGTCCGCTGGAGTCCAGCACGCTGACACCGCTCGGCGGCACCAGGGAAGTCAGCTGAGAGGTCCCGTCAATGAGTGAGCCGGTGCGTGCGGCGAGTCCCCTGAGTCGGCTGCTGGAGCCGAAGACCGCGCAGAAGCTGCAGAAGGGCTTCGGGTACACCACAGTCGCTGACCTGCTGGACCACTTCCCCCGGCAGTACATGCCGCACAACGAACTCTCGAAGTTCTCCCAGCTGCGAGAGGGGGACTACGCCACGTTCGTTGCCCGGGTGGTCAGCCTGAGCGAGCGCAAGCTGCACTCCGATCCCCGCAGGCCCAACCCCCGCAGGTCCAACCCCCGCAGGGTCGTCGACGTCGTCGTGCAGGGGGATGAGGACGAGACGCTGACGCTGGGGTTCTTCGGCGGCGCTGAGGCCATGCGCAGGCTCAAGGTCGCAACTGTGGCGATGTTTCAGGGAAAGGTCCGCATCTTCCGCAGCCGGCCGACCCTGACCAACCCCAGCTTCGACGTGCTGGCCGGACCGCAGGCACAGCCGGGGCATGCCGGTCAGAGCTTTCACACCGACATCGGCGAGGTGCTGCCGATCTACCCGGCCACCTCCGGGATCTCCAGCCTGGCAATTATGCGCGCAGTGCACGTCGTGCTGGATCAGACCGACTTCTCGACGTGGCTGGACCCGATCCCGGAGCACATCGTCGAGGCCGAGCGGCTGCCGGATCTGCGCGGAGCCTATGAGATGGTCCATCGGCCCAGCGGTCCCGGGGCCCCCACGCAGGGATGGCACCGGTTCCGGTTCACCGAGGCGCTGCTGCTTCAGGGGCTGATGGATCGCCGCCGTCGGCTCGCCGGTCAGCAGCAGGCCGTACCCGCCCCCGGCACAGCCGGAGCACGGCTGACCGCGTTCGACGCGCAGCTTCCGTTTGAGCTGACCGAAGGCCAGCGCGAATGCGGAGAGCTGATCAGCAGCGACCTCACCCGCGCCAGCCCGATGAACCGGCTGCTGCAGGGCGAGGTCGGCTCCGGCAAGACGCTGGTGGCGCTGCGCGCCATGCTGCAGGTCGTCGACAGCCGAGCACAGGCGGCACTGGTCGCCCCCACGGAGGTGCTCGCCCGCCAGCACCTGCGATCACTGCGCCGCATGCTCGGCGGACTGGCCGATGAGACCCGCACCGGGCTGCTGGCCGATGATCAGGCGCCGCCGCTGAAGATCGTGATGCTCACCGGGTCACAGGCCGCCGCAGAGCGCAGAGAAGCTCTGCTGGACATCGCATCCGGGGCAGCAGACATTGTCATCGGAACCCATTCGGTGCTGGGGGAGACGGTGCAGTTCGCCCAGTTGGGCCTGGCGGTGGTCGACGAGCAGCACCGCTTCGGCGTCGCCCAGCGCAATGCGCTGCGTGAACGCTACAGCCCCACCCCCCACATGCTGGTGATGTCAGCGACCCCGATCCCACGCTCAGTAGCCATGACCGCCTTCGGGGACCTGGAGCTGACCGTGCTGACCGGAATGCCCTCCGGGCGCAGCCCCATCGACACCCATGTGGTGCCCACTATGCTGGGCCCACGCTGGGATGAGCGCGTGTGGGAACGCATCGGCGAGGAGGCCCAAGCCGGCCACCAGGTGTATGTGGTCTGCCCCAAGATCAGCGCCCGTCAGCGCACCCAGGAGCAGCTCGACCGTCAGCTGCTGCACCGGTTCGGCATGGAGAAGGACGACGAGCACGTCAGCTTCCCCACTGCACGGCCCGACGGCACCGTGATCCACATCGACTTCTCCCGCAGTCAGGCCCTCGAACACATCAGCAAGGACGCCTCGGTCGACGTCGTCGAGCAGCGGTTCGCCGCACACCCGAACCTGCGAGGCCTGCGCAGCGGCACGCTGCACGGCCAGCTGCCCGCTGCCGAGTCTGCTGAGGTGATGGGCCAGTTCGAATCAGGTCGGCTGCAGGTGCTCATCGCCACCACAGTCATCGAAGTCGGCGTGGACGTTCCCGAGGCCACCCTGATGGTCATCCTCGACGCCGATGCTTTCGGCGTCTCCACCCTGCACCAGCTGCGCGGGCGGATCGGCCGCGGGCAGACGCAGAACAATCAGTGCCTGCTGGTGACGCGGATGCCCACCGAACACCCCTCCGTTCAGCGCCTGCAGGAGGTGGCCGAACACACCGACGGCATGGCGCTGGCGATGCTGGACCTGCAGCGCCGTCGGGAAGGCGATGTGCTCGGCGTCTCCCAGTCCGGCGGCGTCTCCACGCTCAAACGGCTGCGCATCGTCACCGACGCCGAACTGATCGACGCGGCCGCGACGCACATTCGCCAGCTCAGCGTCGAAGACCCTGAATGGCGGTCCTCGCCGTCGCTGTGGCGAGCGGTGGAAGACTGGCGGCTGCAGCACGAGCGCGCAGAGGACTACGTGCACCAGAGTTAGCCTGACCTCAGCGTCAGCCGCAACCCGAGGAAGGGAGATCACGATGGCACGCATCATCGCCGGTGAGCACAAGGGCCGCCGGCTTGCGCCGGTGCCCTCCAACGGCACCCGGCCCACCAGCGACCGGGTGAAGGAGTCGCTGTTCTCCCGGCTGGAGGGATATGACGCGATCCAGGACGCCGTCGTCGTCGACCTGTTCGCCGGATCCGGGGCGCTGGGGCTGGAGGCGCTCAGCCGTGGGGCGCGCACCCTGGAGGCGGTGGACCGCGCCGAGGCCGCCTTCAAAACTCTGACGAAGAACGCCGCCGCCTTCGGCCCGGCGGTGCGGGTGAGCAAGAATACGGCCCTGAAGCATCTGAATGCGCGGCAGGGCGAGCCGATCGAACTGCTGTTCCTCGACCCGCCCTACCAGTTCTCCGAGGCGGAGCTGGCCACGCTGCTGGCTGCCGCCGGTGAGCAGCTGCACGAAGCCGCCACCGTGGTGGTCGAACGCGACGCGCGGGCGACCGAGCCGGCGTGGCCGCCGACTCTGCGGTGCTTCCACCAGAAGACCTACGGTTCCACGCAGATCTGGTTGGCCGAGCCGGCGAGGCAGGAGTACGGCTGAGGGGCCGGGTCATCGTAGACTGGGCGGGTGCGTATCGTCTACATCCACCAGCACTTCAACTTCCCCTGGGAGTCCGGCTGGCAGCGGCCCTGGCAGTTCGCGCGCCGGCTGGCGCGCGCCGGCCACGAGGTGACCGTGATCTGTGGTGGCCGCGAGAAGATGCATCAGGAGCTGGAAGGCGTGACGATTCGCCGGCTCGCCGCACCGTACGAGAATTCGATGATCTTCCAGCAGCGAGTGCGGTCCTTCATCTCCTTCATGACCCAGGCCTGCTATCACGCCGCCCGGGTGCGGGCCGACGTCGTCTTCGCCTCCTCGACTCCGCTGACCACTGCGGTGCCGGGCATGATCGCCTCCAGGCTTCGTCGGGTCCCCTTCGTCTTCGAAGTCCGGGACCTGTGGCCTGAGGCGCCGGTGGCGCTGGGCTTTTTGAAGAACCCGCTGACGATCCGCGTCGCCGAGCAGCTGGAGAAGCTTGCCTACCGCTCAGCAGACCACATCATTGCGCTCTCTCCGGGGATGGAGGCCGGGATCCGGCGGGTGCGGCCGCAGGCGCGGACCACCGTGGTCCCCAACGCCTCCGATGTGGAGAACTTCGCCGCCGGCCGGCGCCAGCGCAGTGAGATCCGTGCGGAGCTGGGCTGGGCCCCCGAGGAGACGGTGCTCTTCTACGCCGGAAGCTTCGGAGTGACCTACGACCTCCCGTGGCTCATCCACCTGGCCGGTCAGCTGAAGAACCGCGGCCAGAAGGTCCGCGTCGTCGCCTTCGGCGAGGGCTCCGACTCGCAGAAGTGCCGCCGCATCGCCGTCCGGTATGGGCTCGCCCCCCAGCAGGTGCTGCCCGGCAAGATCCCGCGCACCCAGATCGAACGCATGCTTCCGGCCGCGGACTTCGCGGTGTCGACCCTGGTGGACAGCCCGGCCCTGGAGATCAACTCCCTCAACAAAGTCTTCGACGCGCTGGCGGCCGCGCGCCCGGTGCTCTTCAATCACGCAGGCTGGCTTCCCGAGATGCTCGCCGAGCACGGGGCCGGCTGGCAGCTCTCCCGCAGCCCGGAGGAGGCCGCCGGCCAGCTGATCTCCAAGATCGACTCCGGAGAGATCGACTGGCACAAGGCCTCGGCTGCCGCGCTGGACCTCGCCGAGACGGCCTTCGACCGGGACCTGCTCTTTCGGCGCCTTCTGAGGGTGCTGGAGTCGGTGGTGCCCGCCTCGGCAGCTTCGCCGTCGGCGCGCTCTGAGCCTGTAGGCTGAACCTATGCAGCTTGCAGTGTGCCCTGGATCCTATGACCCTCTGCACAATGGCCACGTGGAGGTCATTGCGCGAGCGGCCAACCTCTTCGACGAGGTCGTCGTCGCCGTCTCCGCCAACATGCATAAGACTCCGCTGTTCCCGCTGGAGGAGCGCATGGCCATGGCGCGGGAGACCTTCTCCTACCTGCGCGGGGTGAGTGTCAAGCCGCTGGACACCGGCCGGCTGCTGACCGACTTCTGCAAGGAGGTCGGCGCCTCAGCGGTGCTGAAGGGGCTGCGCGGTGCCCATGACGTGCCCTACGAGGTCTCGATGTCCACCATGAACCGACACCTTGCAGGTGTGGAGACCGTCTTCCTCACCGCCGACGGCCGCCACTCCCACCTCTCATCGACACTGGTCAAAGAGGTTCATTCGCTGGGCGGAGACGTCAGCGAATTCGTGCCGCACTCGGTGCACCGGCGCCTGACCGAACACAGACACTCGCAGTAACTACTATGAAGGGGAGCCTATGAGCCAAGGGACGCCGATCCGCAAAGCAGTGATTCCTGCCGCTGGGCTGGGAACCCGCTTCCTGCCGGCGACCAAAGCCATGCCCAAGGAGATGCTTCCGGTGGTGGACGAGCCGGCCATCCAGTACGTCGTCTCCGAGGCGACGAAGGCCGGGCTGGAGGACATCCTCATGGTCACCGGCAAGAACAAGCGGTCCATGGAGGACCACTTCGACCGGGCCCCCTACCTCGAGGCCACCCTGGAGGCCAAGGGTGACACCGAGAAGCTCGACAAAGTTCGAGGGGCCACCCGGGTGGAGGGGACCCACTACGTGCGCCAGGGCGAGGCCAAGGGCCTGGGCCATGCCGTGCTCTGCGGCAAGTACCACGTCGGCCATGAGCCCTTCGCCGTGCTGCTCGGCGATGACCTGATCGACCCCCGCGACGAGCTGCTGACCCTGATGATGGAGACCCAGCAGGAGCTGGGCGGCTCAGTCATCGCCGTCATGGAGGTCCCCCAGGACGAAGTCTCCGCCTACGGCGTCGTCGACGCTGCGGGCACACACCTGCAGACCGATGGAAACGGTGAGCCGGTCAGCGTGGTTCCGGTCTCCCGGCTGGTGGAGAAGCCACCGGTGGAGGAGGCGCCCAGCAACTTAGCGATCATCGGCCGCTATATCCTGCATCCGGCCATCTTCGCCCAGCTGGAGCAGACCCCTCCGGGCCGCGGTGGCGAGATCCAGCTGACTGATGCGCTGCAGGCCATGGCGGCAAAGCCCGCCCAGGAGGGCGGGGGAGTGCACGCGGTGATCTTCCGCGGTCGCCGCTACGACACCGGGGACAAACTCAGCTACATCAAGGCTGTGGTGACTCTTGCGGTGGACCGTGAGGATCTCGGCCCCGGCCTGCGCAGCTGGCTGAAGGAATTCTCCGCCGGTCTCTGAGCGTCTGCAGCGCAGACAGTTAGGCCATTGGCGTGATGGTCTGTAGACTGTTGCGCTGTGATACATCCACAGCAGAAGACTCTGCTGCAGGTGGACGTCAAGGAGCTTAAGGGCAAACCCGGAGCTCAGGACACACTCTCGCGCACGGTCCCGGCCCCGGCGGACTTCGCCACTGTGCTGGTCGGCGTTCCAGAAGCCAGCGACCTGGATCTGGATCTGCGCCTGGAATCCGTGCATGAGGGTGTGCTGCTTTCCGGGACCGCCTCTGCGGAGGTCGTCGGAGAGTGTGGACGCTGCCTCGATCCGCTCAGCTACCCGCTGACAGTGGACGTGATGCAGCTGTTCACCTGGGACGCGAATCCCGGTGAGGACGAGGGCGATGACACCAGTGTCGTCTCCGATGACCTCACTGTGGATGTCGAACCGGTGCTTCGGGACCTGATGGTATCGGCGCTGCCGTTCCAGCCGGTCTGCCGCGAGAACTGCCCCGGGCTGTGCTCCCAGTGCGGATTCCGCATGGAGGACGACCCGGAGCATGCTCACGAGCAGCTTGACCCCCGATGGGCGGCACTGTCCGGCCTGGCAGCAGAGCTGAACAACGCCCAAGACGACGGCGACCTGCCCGAAGAGGGCAGAAAATCGCCGTCCCCGTGAGAGACTAGACCCCAGACACTGACCGTCAACGAGAGAGAAGAGAGACACCGTGGCTGTTCCAAAGCGGAAAAAGTCCCGTGCAAACACCCGTCACCGGCGCTCCCAGTGGAAGGCCGAGGCGCCCACGCTGGTCAAGAGCGTGGAGAACGGCCGTGTCGTCTACAGTCGTCCGCACCAGGCAAAGCTGGTCACTGACTCTGCCGACACGCCGCTGTTCTACGAGTACAAGGGCCGCAAAGTCGCAGACGCCTGAGCCGTCACGTCCCGCAGGATAAGGGATTGGCAGACTCAGACGAGCTACTGAAGAGTCTCGGGGTGCATATCGCCCCCGAGACTCTTCGTCTTGCCCTGACGCACCGCTCCTACGCCTACGAGAATCACGGGATCCCCACCAACGAGCGACTTGAGTTCCTCGGCGATTCAGTGCTCGGCTTCGCGGTCACCGACTACCTCTACCGCACCTTCGCCGAGTTGCCCGAGGGCGACCTCGCCAAGCTGCGCGCCGCGTTGGTCTCCACCCGAGCACTGGCCCGCATCGCCCGCGGCCTAGGGGTGGGCCCCCATATCCGTCTCGGTGAGGGGGAGCTGCGCACCCAGGGCGCCGATAAGGACTCCATCCTCGCCGACACGATGGAGGCCCTCATCGGTGCCGCCTATCTGAGCACGAGCATCGAAGCCGGACGCCAGCTGGTGCTTCGGCTGGTGATCCCGCTGCTCAGCGACAAGGAAGCGATGACGGTCGGCAAGGACTGGAAGACCACCGTCCAGGAGATCGCCGCGGCGCGAGCCCTGGGTGAGATCAGCTATGCCATCACCGAATCGGGCCCCGATCACAGCAAGACGTTCTCCGCGGTGCTCACCATCGCTGAGACCCCTTACGGCTCCGGAACCGGCTCATCAAAGAAGGACGCCGAACGGGAGGCGGCCCGAGTCACAGTGGAGGAGCTCACAGCCGGGGAAGGTCAGTCGGATATCCTGACTCTCGTGCTGGATCACTACACCCTCGGGCCCAGCTGAGAGGAGGACAGTGCACCCCCCTGATTCGCACCGTCCTCGCCGGGCCAAAGGCGGCGTCGCAAGCGCTGAACCGGATCCTGAGACCACAAAGAAGCCGAAGAGCCGCCGGAGGCGCGTCACAGCGATCGTCCTCTCCGTCCTCGCCCTTCTGCTGATCGCCGCGGTCGTCGTCGCCCTCCTCTATGCCGGCCGGCTGCAGAGCGCCTTCGAAGACAACCGCAACGTGATCGAGGATCTTGATGACCTCGACGACGAGAGCTCCTACCGCACGTCGGAGGGCACCCTCAACATTCTGCTGATGGGCTCGGACAGCCGCGGTGAGTCTGAGGAGGAGTACCGCAGCCGCACCGGTGAGGGCGGAGAGCGCTCGGATGTGCTGATGCTGCTCCACATCCCGGAGGACCGCTCCGGTGCCTATGTCATGTCGATCATGCGTGACCTCTGGGTCGAGGTGCCCGGACAGGGAATGGGCCGGGTCAATTCCGCACTTGCCGCGGGAGGACGTTCGCTGGTGGTCGACACTGTCGAAGAGATGCTCTACACCCATATTGACCATGTGGTCAGCATCGATTTCGAAGGGTTCTCCGATCTGACCACAGCACTGAGCGGCGTGTATGTGGACAACCCGCGCGCCTTCTCTGCCGGCCAGCGCAACCCGGCGTTCTACCCGCAGGGCAATATCAGGCTCGACGGCTCCGATGCGCTGCGGTTCGTGCGCGAACGCAAATCCTTCCCCCAGGGCGACCATGTGCGAGTCCAGAACCAGCAGCTGATGCTGCGCAGCATTGTTGAGCGCTTCCTCTCCGGGGACACGCTGGGCAACCCCGAACGGATCATCGATGTGCTGGAAGCGATCCTGCCCCACATGGAGATGGACTCCGGGGTGGATTCGGACACGTTGGTGGGCTACGCCATGGATATGCGCAACCTGCGCGCCGACGATATCCACATGTTCACCATGCCCACCGGCGAGAACACCGTCACCACCGGCGGGGCGCAGGTGATTATGCCCGACGACGACCTGATGCAGGTGCTGCAGCTTTCCCTGCAGAACGAGAACATGGACGGCTTCGTCGACTACCTGGAGAAGACCGAGGAGGTCGACGAGGACGCCGGCGTCACCGAAGAAGTCCCCGGCGATGCGGCCGAGGAAGCCACTGATGAGCCCTGAGCAGCCGGACCTGAGCCTGCAGAACCTGAACCCACAGAACACCTGGGTGCTGATCTGCACCTATGATCGCAATGACCTGCTGGCTGATCTGCTGACCTCCCTGCGGGCGGTGCAGATGCCCGTCGGCTCCACGCTTGTCCACCCCCACGTGATCGTGGTCGACAACTCCGAAGAGGCCCGCGCGCAGACGCTGGTCCAGCAGCAGTACCCCGACGCCGTCTACCTCCACGAACCGACCCCGGGGATCGCCACAGCACGCAACGCCTCGGTGCGCGCAGCGCCGGCGGATGCGGCCGCAGTGATATTCATCGACGACGACGAACGAGTGGACCCGCACTGGTTCACTGCCCTGCTGGACTGCGCCAACTCTTCGGGAGCAGACGCGGTAGCCGGACCGGTGCTGCCGGTCTTCGCCGCCGGTGAGCCCGAGTGGCTGGCCGCCTACGGGTTCGTGAGGCGCACAGACTTCTCCACCGGACCGCACCCGCGCAGGCTGGCCACCAACAACACGCTGGTGCGGGCCCACTGGTTCACCGCTGCCGACTTCCGCTTCGATGAGGGGTTCAACTTCACCGGCGGATCAGACTCCGACCTCTTCGAGCGGATGATGATGGCCGGGGCGCAGTACTGGTGGTGCGCGGAGGCAGTGGTCACCGAAGATGTGCCGGCAGCCCGCGCCAGCCGCGAATGGCTGCGTCGTCGGGCGGTGCGCGGGGGGCAGGTGCGCGCGATGAAACGTCGTCGTCGGGCTCATGCGGGTCCAGCGGCCGTGACCGTTCAGATTGTCGCCGAGGGCCTGGCGCGCGCCGGGTATGGGTCTCTGCGGCGAGCCGGAAAGCGGCTGCGCAGGCTGCCGGTGACATACACCGATGACTACTACCTGTGTGAGGGAGCAGGCATGCTGCTCAGTCTGACGGGTCGCTCCCGCCACGAGTACGCGCGTTCTGCCTGATCCGGTGCGCTGCCCGCGACGCCCGGTCGGCAGCACCGGCGCGGGTCTTCTGCGCTGCGCGCTTCAGGCTCCCCGCCCAGGGGCGCAGCCCCTGCACCGAGGGGAGGGACCACCTGCCGAAGAACTGCATGGTCTGCGGGAACCGCCACCGATGGGTCGAGGGGTCGCCGACGTACAGGGCCGCGATCTCGGTCAGCAGCGCCACCGACTCCTCGCGCTGCGGCCACGGCACCGCCTGAAACTTCGCCAAGTACCAGGTGACGAAGAAGGGCTCAAAGCGGTGCTGACGGAACACCTCCAACAGCCCCACCTCCTCCAGCCAGTCCCGCTGGGCACGCTCGCGCAGCAGCGCCTTGCGGAAATAGCCGGTGGTGATGGTGTTGACCATCGAGCCGGAGACCTGCATGTGATACCGGTAGGTCGGCTGCTGCACAGCGGCGAAGCGTGAGGCGGCGGCGAAGACCTGCATGAAGAACAGCGAATCCTGCCCAGCCGCACCGGCAACCTGTTCCAGCCCGGTGGACTTCAGCCACTGGGTGCGGGCCACCCACGAGCTCAGATTGGTGGTGCGGAACTCCGCCTCCGCCAGCACCTCCGGACCGGCGGCGGCGACCCCCGGGCGCACCTGACGGTGCAGGTAGTGGCGAAGGTTGTTCACCGGCTGGGCCTCCTCGTTGAAGACCCGGACCTGATTGCCGATCGCAAGTTCGGCGTCCTGATGCTCCTCCAGGGCCTCCACCAGCGCCCAGTGCCCCTCCAGCAGCTCGTCGTCGGGGTCTAGATAGCCCACATAGTCGGTGAACGCCAGGGCGAGGCCGGCGTTGCGCGCCAGTGAGGCTGAGCCGGAGCCGCCGGTGGGGCGGTAGAACGCGGTGACGTTGGGGTGGCCGGCGGCCAGTTCAGCCACGGCGTCGAGAGTGTGCTGGTAGGTAGAGCCGTCGTCGATCAGCAGCACGTGCATCCTGTGGAAGTGTGCCGAGGCCACCAGGGAGGGGAAGGCGGTGGTGCGCAGGTGCTCACCGTTGTTGAAGACCGCAACGATGACCGCCAGCTGCAGATTCTGCTCGGAAGCGGTCCGGCGCGCCTGAGCCTGAACGGTGGCCAGGTGATTGTTGAGGTCGGCAGAAGTTCCCACGCCTCGACTCTACCGGTGTGCGGTCATCCCGCCGCGCCGCGCTGCTCACTGCGCACCTGAGATCCCGATCGATGTTGCGCGGCGTGGCTGCACACGGCCCCCAGCGCAACACAGCCGGGGATGTCCGCACCTGCCCGCAGGATCGCCCACTCGATGTTGCGCACAGCGGCCGCATGTCGCAGGGCCGCGGTGCGGCAGAGCCCCGGCAGTTTTGCCCTGACCCCGGTGCTTGGTAAGGTAGCTGAGCGCTCTTCAGCGAGCGGGGATGTAGCTTAATGGTAAAGCCCCAGCCTTCCAAGCTGGCTACGCGGGTTCGATTCCCGTCATCCCCTCCATCGTCTCATCACCGCCCGTCACGCCGCTGGCCTGGCGGGCTTTTCACCGCCGAGAAACTAGGCTGAAGGAATGAGCGCCCCCCGCATACGGCTGCAGATCCAACCCACGGTTTCGCACTACCGCGAGCCGCTGGTGCGTCGGCTGCAGCAGACGTCGTCCTTCGCCCTGAAGCTGGTGGGACGCTTCAAGAACGCTGAGTCCACCGAGGCTGAGCGCATCCGTTCCGCCTCGGAGGAGACACTGCGGGCAGTTCAGCCCCTGGAGACGCTCTCCGCCGGTGGGCTGTGGTGGGAGAAGGGCCAGGTGGCCGCCGTCTGGCGCGGTGGCTTCGACGCTTTTGTGCTGGAGGGCCGGATTCACACGGTCTCCACCTGGGTGGCGGCGGCCGCCGGCCGGATCCGTGGTCGTCGGGTGCTGCTGTGGGGCCACGGGTGGAAGCGCCCTGAGGATGGACTGAAGCGGCGTCTGCGACTGCCCTTCTACCACCTGGTGGACGGGGTGATGGTCTACGGCGAAAAGGCCAAGGAGTTGGGCGTCTCCTACGGCGTCGCGGAGTCGAAGATTCAGGTGGTCTATAACAGCCTCTACTCAGAAGAGCAGCTGCCCGAGCAGCCGCTGCAGGCCCAGGATCTTGAGGGCCGGGATCCTGACGACCAGGCTACTGATGAGCGGCCCACGCTGGTCTACTCCTCGCGGCTGACCACCCGCCACCGGCTCGACACCCTCGCCGAGGCCCTGCGCGACTGGCCCCAGCAGCACATGCGCCCCCGGGTGATGATCGTCGGCGACGGTGCCGAGCGTGCCCGGTTGGAACGCGTCTTCGCCGATTCGGGTGTTGATGCGCAGTTTTTGGGCGCCGTCTATGACCTGGCCGTGCTGAAGGAGCTCTATGCCGGAGCCGATCTGGCACTGTCGATCGGCGGAGCCGGGCTCAACGTCATCCAGGCGCTGGGATTCGGCGTGCCGGTGGTGGCCGAGGCGGGTCACCGTGACTCCAGCCCCGAGGTGGAGGCGGTCATCGAGGGCCAGACCGGTCGCTACTACCAGGTCGGAAGCGCTGCGAGCCTGCGGGCTGTGCTGCTGGAGACGCTGGATGCCCCGCAGCAGATCGAACACATGGGCCAGGCAGGTCTTGACCTGGTGCGTCGGCGCTATACCGCCGAGCGCCACGCCGCAGCCATCGAAGCGGCCCTGCACCACTTCCTCGCTGACTGACGCGTTGAGTGTGTCGGAACTTCGCGAATAGCCAGCGTCTCCGCCGTATTCTGCAGGTTCCGACACACTCAACGCCGGCAAGGGAGGGGCCGACGTCGGCAGGGGCGGAAACGGTCAGTCCCGCGGGGCCAGAATCATGTTCGTCATGCGGGCGGTGGAGAGCCGGCGCCCCTCGTCGTCGTGCATCACGATCTCGTGGACTGCCAGCTGCCTGCCCAGGTTGAGCGGCGTGCAGGTCGCCCAGACCAACCCCTGGGTGGCCGATCGGTGGTGGGTGGCGCCCAGCTCCGTGCCCACCACCATGCGTTCCACCCCCAGGTTCACCCGGGTGTGAAGGATCGCGGCGAAGGAGCCCAGAGTCTCGGCCAGCACCATATGCGCGCCGCCGTGGAAGAGACCCACGTTCTGCTCATTGCCGCCCACCGGCATCGTGGCGACCAGCTTCTCCGGACTCATCCGCTGGAACCTGAGGCCCAGTCGCACCCCCATGGGCGGCACACCATGAGGCCCCATCCAGTCCCAGTACTCTTCGGGCACTCCCATGGCGGCCATGCGTGCCTGGCGCTGGTGCTCATCGGGAAGCGGGCTGGGCACCCCCACCGGGCCCAGGGGAGGGGAGGGCTCATCGGCTCGGGCAGCACCTTCAGTCCGGTCGGCGTCGTCGGTCCGGCCAGTGTGATCGGATGGGCCGGTGTCATCGGGTCGGGCAGTGTCATCGGTGGCGGCGAGGGCGGCGTCGTTGCTCATGCGCAACAGCTTATCCATGGTCGCCCGGCTGAAGGCGATAAGGTGTGTGGGTGACTACTGAGGGCAATAAGCTGCTGGTGATCGACGGCCACTCCATGGCGTTCCGCGCGTTCTACGCGCTGCCGACGGAGAGCTTCCAAACCACCTCCGGCCAGTACACCAACGCGGTGCACGGCTTCACGAACATGCTGCTCAAGCTCATCCGCGAAGAGCAGCCCACCCATGTTGCGCTGGCCTTCGACCTGGACACCCCCACCTTCCGGCATCAGGCGTATGACGAGTACAAGGGCGGCCGGGACAAAACGCCGCCGGAGTTCTCCGGACAGATCGACCTGATCAAAGAAGTCGCCGCCGCCATGAACATCCCCGCGGTGACAATGGAGGGCTACGAGGCTGATGACATCGTGGCCACCTATGTCACCCGCGCCGCTGCGGCGGGGTGGCAGACGCTGATCGTCTCCGGTGACCGCGATGCCCTGCAGCTGGTCAGCGAGAACACCCACCTGGACTACCCCACCACCGGCATCACCAAGACCGTCCGCCTCGACCCGGCCGGCGTGGAGGAGAAATACCTGGTCCCGCCGGAGAAGTACCGGGACCTGGCGGCACTGGTGGGCGAATCCGCCGACAATCTGCCCGGAGTCTCGAAGGTCGGGCCCAAGACGGCGGCGAAATGGATCGCGCAGTACGGATCCGCCCACGGAATCATCGAGCACGCCGATCAGATCAAGGGCAAGGTCGGAGAGAACCTGCGGGCCGCGCTTGAGAACGTGCAGCGCAATCTGGAGCTCAACTGGTTGGTCACAGACCTCGACCTGCCTACCGACATCGACGAGTGCGTGCTCACCGCGCCGGATCGCGAGGCCGTGGAGCCGCTGTTCGACGCGCTGCAGTTCAACCAGATCCGCGACCGACTCTTCGACACGTTCTCCGCACGCTTCCCCGACGCCGACCTGGCAGCCGAGCCCACCGAGACCCTTCCGCAGGTGCGCCTGGTCGCGGAGTCCCGGCAGCTCACCGAGTTCTTCGCTGCCCACCAGGACGCGCCCATCAGCGTGACCCTGTGCCTGGACCGCGCCTACGAATCGCTGTCCACCAAAGCCAAGCGCGACGACGCCGGCCGAGTGGCCGAAGCGCTCGCCGTCGTCCTGACCCCACCGGGCAGTGACGACGAGCAGACGGTCACCGCGCTGGCTGTCGCTCTGGCCGATGCCGATGCGCAGGTGGAGGCCGCATTGGCGCAGTGGTTGGCCGATCCGGACGCGGCCAAGCTGGTCCACGACTATAAGGACGGCGGCAAGCGTCTCACCTGGCGGGGCCTGAGCCTGCGCGGAGCGGCGGAGGACACCCTGATCTCCGGCTACCTGGTGCAGCCGGACCGCCGGAACTTCGCCTTCGCCGACCTGGCGACCCAGTACTTGGGCCATTCCACCAATCCCGGCGACTACATCGGCGGTGAGAAGTTCCGCGAGGGCAACGACGCCGACGGCGGCCAGCTGGACCTGTTCAACGGCCACGATGTGACCCCCGGTGTCACCGAGGAGGACCTGGCCCGCGCCGCGCTGCAGGGCACGCTGCTGCACACTCTCTCCACCACGCTTCACGCCGAGCTGATCGACCGCAAGGCTGAGCACCTGCTGCACCAGCTGGAGATCCCGCTGGCCGAGATTCTGCTGCAGATGGAGCTGACCGGCATTGCAGTCAGCCGAGAGCGCCTGGAGGCGCTGGACGCCGAGTTCGAACGCTCCATCACCGAATCCGCGGAGGCCGCCTACGCCGCCGCCGGCCGTGAGGTGAACCTGGGCTCACCCAAGCAGCTGCAGGCGGTGCTCTTCGATGAGCTGCAGCTACCGACCCAGGGCGTGAAGAAGAACAAGACCGGATACTCCACCGACGTGGAGACGCTGCAGGAGCTGCTGACCAAAACACAGCACGAGTTCCTGGTGCACCTGATGAACCACCGCGACGCCAGCAAGCTGCGCCAAACCGTCACCGGGCTGATCGAGGCGATCGGCGACGACGGCCGCATCCACACCACCTACGCGCAGACGGTGGCCGCCACTGGGCGGCTGAGCTCGCTGCACCCGAATCTGCAGAACATTCCGGTGCGCACCGCCGCCGGTCGCAAGATCCGCGACGCCTTCGTCGTCGACCGGGGCTTCCAGACGCTGCTGACTGCGGACTATTCACAGATCGAGATGCGCATCATGGCTCACCTCTCCGGGGACCAGGAGCTGATCAGCGCATTCCTCGAAGGCGAGGACCTGCACAGCTTCGTGGGGTCTCGGGTGTTCGGAGTCGGCACCGATGAGGTCACGGCCGAGCAGCGCTCCAAGGTGAAAGCCATGAGCTACGGGCTGGTCTACGGGCTCTCCAGCTTCGGGCTCTCCAAGCAGCTGGGCATCGGCGTCGACGAGGCCCGTGAACTGATGAACGAGTACTTCGAACGCTTCGGCGCCGTACGCGACTACCTGCGCGACATCGTCGCCCAGGCCAAGCAGGACGGCTACACCTCCACCATCTACGGTCGTCGGCGCTACCTGCCCGACCTGGTCAGCGACAACCGCCAGCTGCGTCAGATGGCTGAGCGGGCCGCCCTCAACGCGCCGATCCAAGGCTCGGCGGCCGACATCATCAAACGCGCGATGATCGACGTCGACGCGGGCCTGCGGGAAGCCGGACTGCGCTCGCGGATGCTGCTGCAGGTCCACGATGAGCTGGTGCTGGAAGTCGCCCCGGGGGAGCAGCAGCAGGTCGAGGCCATGCTGGTGGAGAAGATGGGTGCGGCCGCAGATCTCACCGTCCCGCTGGATGTGCACGTGGGCGTCGGCGAATCCTGGCACGACGCCGCCCACTGAGTTCGCGGGCGCCGGCCCCCGCTGGGGTTCTGCCCCGGGCTCCGTTGGATCACCCTCCGCCGAATCGTCGAGCTTCTGCCTGATCGTGGAGCTGGAGCCCCACGATCGGGCAGAAGCGCTGCGATTGCAGGAGACGGGACTGTGGGCCATGACCTCGCCGACGGTTTAGGCTGAACGGGTGAGTTCTGACTACGCGCCCCAGATGCCCGACGTCGCCCCTCTGGCCGAGGGGCTGGCCAGCCGCAGCTTCTCCCCAGGGATGGAGGCCGAGCGGGCTGATGCCGCCACGGCGGCCTTCACCCGCACCGTGGAGTTCAACTTCTACGAAAAGTGGCTGACTGAGCAGCAGACGGCCCGCGAGGCACAGCTGTTCATGCAGGATCAGCAGCGCATGTACGGCGTCTACCTCGCCCCCGGCTTCGCCGCCCTGGAACCGTGGGGTGAGGCGTTGGAGCAGGTCGGCTTCAGCTACGAGCATCCGGTGGGCACCTTCGTCGACTACGACAAGACGCTCAACGCCGGCGGGGCCGAGCCGCTGCCGGCCCGGCTGATCACCGGAGTCACCGTGACCCCCAGCTTCCGACGGCGCGGGATCCTGAAGCACATGATGACTGATTCGCTGCACCGGGCGGTGGCCGAGGGCCTTGCTGTCACGGTGCTCACAGCCAGCGAGGGCAGCATCTACGGTCGCTTCGGGTTCGGCGTCGCCACCCGTGACGCCAAAGTTCAGGTGGATCTGGGGCAGAGTGCCGCAGACCGGCTGCAGCTGCGCGCCGGCGCCGAAGGTCAGGTGCTGATGGTTGACCCCACCAAACTTGAGTCCACGATCAAAGAGGTGTTCGCAGACTTTCACACCTCAACCCGCGGCTCCCTGGGACGCCAGGCCTGGTACTGGAAGTCCCGCTCCGCACAGTGGGACCCGCAGGAGCGCGGCGGCTGGAACCGCAACCTGCGAGCGGCCGTGCACGTGCTGGAGGACGGCACCATCGGCGGCTATGTCACCTACTCCCATCGGGGGTGGGAGACCGAACCCAGCACGATCGCCGTGGGCGACCTCATCGTTCGCAGCGAGATCAGCCGCCGGGAGCTGTGGCGCTATTTGGGCGGACTGGACACTGTCGAGCGGGCCACGCTGCGCGCACCGGTGCAGGACCCGACCCCGCACGCGCTGACCAATGCTCGCGCCTGGAGCATTACCGGTGTGGAGGACATGCTCTGGGTGCGCATTCTCAACCCGGTCGCGGCACTGGAGGCCCGGGCGTGGAGCTCCGACGGCGAGTTCAGCCTGAGCCTCACCGATCCGCTGGGCATCGCCGCAGGCACCTTCACGGTCTCCGTATCGGGAGGCATCGCCCAAGTCACCAGCACACAGAGCGCGACGACGCCGCAGCACTTCACCCTCGATGTGGAAACCCTGGGATCGCTCTACCTCGGCGACGTCTCGGTGCTGACTATGCGCGACGCAGGCCGGATCACCGCCGGCGACCACGCCGACTGGGGCGCCTTCGCCGCCACCTTCGACCTGGCCACAGCCCCCTTCTGCGCCACTCACTTCTGAGGGGGGGTGCAGCACCGGCTGAGCGGGCTGAGCCACGTGTGCGCAGTTGAATCACGTTGGCCCGGCAGTATAGACTGAAACGGCGCGTTCTGCGCACAGAGCGGGTTCCAGTGCCTACGGGTGCTGAACCTGACGTCTGCTACAGATCCCGCTCGAATGTACGCGAACACCTCGTGTGCGCTCAAGCGCTGTACGTTTGTCCATCGCTCAGTGCTCAACCAATCGTGCACTGACCCAACGAAAACTATCCATATCGGAGCCCCTACTACATGACCACCACCGCAACAGCACCCGGTGCCCCTCAGGTTGCCGTCAACGACATCGGAACCGCAGAAGAGTTCATGGCAGCCGTCGATGAGACGATGAAGTACTTCGAAGACGGCGACATGGTTGAAGGCAGCATCGTCAAGGTCGACCGTGACGAGGTCCTCCTGGACATCGGGTACAAGACCGAAGGCGTCATCCCGTCCCGCGAACTGTCCATCAAGCACGATGTGGACCCGGACGAAGTCGTCGCCGTCGGCGATCAAGTCGAGGCCCTGGTCCTCCAGAAGGAGGACAAGGAAGGCCGGCTGATTCTGTCCAAGAAGCGCGCCCAGTACGAGCGCGCCTGGGGCGACATCGAGCGCGTCAAGGACGAAGAGGGTGTGGTCACCGGCACCGTCATCGAGGTCGTCAAGGGCGGCCTCATCCTGGACATCGGCCTGCGCGGGTTCCTGCCCGCCTCCCTGGTGGAGATGCGTCGGGTCCGCGACCTGGCGCCCTACATCGGCCAGGAGCTCGAAGCTAAGATCATCGAACTGGATAAGAACCGCAACAACGTGGTCCTCTCCCGCCGCGCATGGTTGGAGCAGACTCAGTCCGAGGTCCGCTCCAGCTTCCTCAACAAGCTCGAGCGCGGTCAGGTGCGCACCGGTGTGGTCTCCTCCATCGTCAACTTCGGTGCCTTCGTGGACCTCGGCGGCGTCGACGGTCTGGTCCACGTCTCCGAGCTGTCCTGGAAGCACATCGACCACCCGAACGAGGTCGTCGACGTCGGCCAGGAGGTCACCGTCGAGGTGCTTGAGGTGGACATGGACCGTGAGCGCGTCTCGCTGTCCCTGAAGGCCACTCAGGAAGACCCGTGGCAGACCTTCGCCCGCACCCACGCGCTGGGCCAGATCGTGCCCGGCAAGGTCACCAAGCTGGTGCCCTTCGGCGCATTCGTGCGCGTCGAGGACGGCATCGAGGGGCTGGTGCACATCTCCGAGCTGGCAGTGCGCCACGTGGACCTGGCCGAACAGGTCGTCTCCGTCAACGACGGCGTCTTCGTCAAGGTCATCGACATCGACCTGGAGCGCCGCCGGATCAGCCTGTCGCTGAAGCAGGCCAATGAGGGTGTCGACCCCGACGCTGAGGACTTCGACCCCGCGCTCTACGGCATGGACGCCGAGTACGACGACGAGGGCAACTACAAGTACCCCGAGGGCTTCGACCCGGAGACCAACGAGTGGATGGAAGGCTACGAGGACCAGCGCGCTGCCTGGGAGGCCCAGTACGCCGCCGCTCAGGAGCGCTGGGAGGCGCACAAGGAGCAGGTCCGCAAGGCTGTGGAAGCTGATGCTGAGGCCGCTGCCGAGGCGTCCGTCTCCGGCGGCTCATCCTCCAGCAGCAGCCCCGCCCGCAAGCCGGCTGAGGCTGCCCCCTCCAACTACTCCTCCACTCCGGCTGCGGAGGAGGACGGCGGAACGCTGGCCTCCGACGAGGCGCTGGCCGCTCTGCGGGAGAAGCTCACCGGAGGCAAGTAGATTCCGACTCCGACCGCGGGGAATTGCCCCGCCTCGTGTGATGAATAACTGAAAAAATCCAGCAGAAACCGCCTGATCCTACGTTGATCGGCGGTTTCTGTTGCATTTGGGGTGTGATCATGCTTACGGTAAAGCACCGTTGAGGGTCGGAATCCGGCCCGTGCCGACACCGAGAGGAATCTCATGCTCCATAAGGTCCACGACCTGTTCCGGCTGCGCACGAGTCCGGTCGTATTCTTCGTCTCAGCGGCCATCATCGCCGTTTTCGTCATCGTCACACTGGTCATCCCGACCCAAATGGGCAACTTCTGGGGAGCGGGTTCGGGCTGGCTCTACGACAATATGGGCTGGTTCTACACCTCCGGGGTGACCATCTTTCTGCTCTTCCTGATCTGGATGGCGGTGGGACGCTTCGGCCGAATGAAGCTCGGAGATGACGAGGAGAAGCCCGAGCACAGTGACATCACCTGGTTCGGCATGCTCTTCGCCGCCGGCATCGGCACCATTCTGATGTTCTGGGCCGTGGCGGAACCGGCCAACCACTTTGCGAATCCACCGCGCGGCGCCCAGGAAGGGATCGAGGGCGGCACCACGGAGGCGGCCAGTGAAGCCATGGGCTTCACGCTCTTCCACTTCGGGCTGCACACCTGGACCATCTTTGCCCTGCCGGGTCTGGCTTTCGCCTACTTCATCTACAAGCGCAAGCTTCCCCCGCGGGTGTCCTCCCTCTTCCAGCCGCTGATCGGCGACCGCATCCACGGCCCCATCGGCAAAGCGATCGACGTGTTCGCGATCGTGGGCACGATCTTCGGTGTGGCAGTGTCCATCGGCCTGGGGACCATGCAGATCCACGCCGGTTTGGCGCAGCTGCTCGGCGTGCCCGACAGTGCCTGGTCCTTCATCATCATCATCGCTGTGGTCACGTTGATTGCGACCATCTCCTCGGTGCTCGGGGTGGAGAAGGGCATTAAGCGGCTGTCGAACTTCAACATTTGGACGGCCATGGCACTGCTGCTCTTCATCCTGGTCACCGGTCCCACGGTGTACCTGCTGCGCGGCATGTTCGAGTGGGCCGGCGTCTACTTGACCATGCTGCCGGAGCTGGGGTTCTGGAACGACACCTTGGAATCCACCGGCTGGCAGGAAGGCTGGACCATCTTCTACTGGGCGTGGACCATTGCCTGGGCACCCTTCGTCGGCATCTTCATCGCCCGGATCTCCCGCGGGCGCACAGTGCGTCAGTTCGTCACCGGGGTCCTGGGTCTTCCCACGCTGTTTACGATCGTGTGGTTCGGCGTCTGGGGCACCGGCGTCTTCGACATCGAACTCAACGGCGACGGCGGCCTGGTGGACACGGTGATCGACGACGGCGTGGAGACCGCACTGTTCGCCTTCCTCGCGGAATTCCCGCTGGCGACTCTGACCTCCTCCATTGCGGTCATGCTGGTCGGCATCTTCTTCGTCACCTCCATGGACTCCTGTTCGCTGGTCCTCGATGACATGTGCAACGGGTTTGAAGGATTCGCCCCGCTGCATCAGCGTGCGTTCTGGTCGGTGTCCATCGGCCTGATCGCGGCACTGCTGCTGACCGCCACGGGCGAGGGCGGACTGACGGCCCTGCAGAACGTGGCCCTGGTCTTCGGCCTGCCGTTCTTCATCCTCGGGTACTTCATCATGTTCAACCTGTCCCGAGCGATGCGCGAGGACGCCGGAGAACTCGGCAGCCTGCGCACGCGCCGCTGGCTGCAGACCCTGCCGCCGGAGGAGTACGAGCGGCGAATGTATGAGAACGACGACACGCTGGCCACGGCAGTGGTGGCGCCTGACTACGCCGAGGGCTCCCAACCGGAGAACGCCCCGGAGGTGGAGCACGTCGAACAGCCGGAAGTGGTCACTGAGTACCGCATCCGCACCGGTGAGATTCCCGTGGTGGATCAGGCCAACCCCCACCGGGACGACCCACCGCGCACCTGACTGAGGCCACGCTGCGCGGATGCCCGCGCCGAAACCGTCAGCAGGAGTGGGAAACCCGCTCCCGATTGTCAGTTTCGGCGCGGGCATCTTCGGACATAGGATCGAAGAATGAGCCGAATTCTCAGTGTCGGGCTGACCGGCGGCATCGCTTCAGGGAAATCCGCAGTCTCGCAGCGGTTGGCTGAGCACGGCGCGATCGTGATCGACGCCGACGAGCTGTCCCGTGAGGTCGTGGCACCGGGCACCGAAGGACTGGCCGAGATCCACACCGAGTTCGGCCAGGACGTCATCACCGAGGAGGGTGCCCTGGACCGCCCGGCCCTGGGGGAGCAGGTGTTCAACGACGACGACGCCCGGGCGGCGCTCAACTCCATCATCCACCCCCGGGTGCGGGCAGCGGCGACGCAGCTGCGTGAAGCCGCCGGTGAGGGACGCATCGTGGTCGAAGACATTCCGCTGCTGGTCGAGACTGGTCAGCAGGAGAGGTTCGACGTCGTCGTCGTGGTTCAGGCGCCCCACGAGCAGCGGGTGCGCCGCATGGCAGAGAACCGCGGCATGAGCCGGGCCGATGCCGAATCCCGCATCAGCGCCCAGGCCAGCGACGAACAGCGGTCCGCGGCAGCCGACGTCGTGCTGGACAACTCCGGCACCCTGGAGGAACTGCACGAGCAGGTGGACCGGCTGTGGAGCACACTGTCGAACAGAGCTTCGAAGGCGAGCGCGTAGACTGGCAGGTCAGTGAGCCGGGGACCCGACCCACACCAAGCAGACGGGAAGTGAGCCAACGATGAGTCTTGCGCCGAAGATTTCGCGGACGGTCGCACCCTTCAGGGTCGAGAGCCCGTTCAGCCCCTCCGGCGACCAGCCCCAAGCGATCGAGGAGCTCGCCGAACGGATCGAGGGCGGAGAGAAGGACGTGGTGCTCATGGGCGCCACCGGCACCGGCAAATCCGCGACGGCGACCTGGCTGATCGAACGGGTTCAGCGTCCCACACTGGTGATGGTCCAGAACAAGACGCTGGCCGCGCAGCTGGCCAACGAGTTCCGCGAACTGCTGCCCAACAACGCCGTGGAGTACTTCGTCTCCTACTACGACTACTACCAGCCGGAGGCCTACGTCCCGCAGACGGACACCTTCATTGAGAAGGACTCCTCGGTCAACGACGAGGTGGAACGGCTGCGGCACTCGGCCACCAACGCACTGCTGACCCGCCGCGACGTGGTGGTGGTGGCCACGGTCTCCTGCATCTACGGTCTGGGCACCCCGGAGGAGTACATCGCCCAGATGGTGCCGGTCAAGCGCGGAGAGACGATTGACCGCGATGAGCTGCTGCGCCGCTTCGTGGCCATGCAGTACGTGCGCAACGACACCGACTTTCACCGCGGCACCTTCCGGGTGCGCGGGGACACCGTGGAGATCATCCCCATGTATGAGGAGCTCGCGGTGCGCATCGAGCTCTTCGGCGACGAGATCGAATCGATCCAAACGCTGCACCCGCTCACCGGCACCGTGGTGCGTGAGGAGGATGAGATGTACATCTTCCCCGCCAGCCACTATGTGGCTGGCGACGACCGTATGGCCAAGGCGATCACCACCATTGAGGACGAGCTGCGCGAGCGGCTGCAGGAGCTGGAGTCCCAGGACAAGCTGTTGGAAGCTCAGCGGCTGCGCATGCGCACCACCTACGACCTGGAAATGATGCAGCAGATGGGTTTCTGCAACGGCATCGAGAACTACTCCCGGCACATCGACGGCCGCGAAGCCGGCTCCGCCCCACACTGCCTGCTGGACTACTTCCCAGACGATTTTCTGCTGATCGTGGACGAATCGCACGTGTCCATCCCGCAGATCGGCGGTATGTATGAAGGCGATATGTCGCGCAAACGCACGCTGGTGGACCACGGGTTCCGGCTGCCCTCGGCCATGGACAACCGGCCGCTGAAGTGGGATGAGTTCCTGGACCGCATCGGCCAGACCGTCTACATGTCCGCCACTCCCGGCAGCTACGAGCTCGGGCAGGCCGACGGCGCGGTGGAGCAGATCATCCGCCCCACCGGGCTGGTGGACCCTGAAGTGGTGGTCAAACCCACTAAGGGCCAGATCGATGACCTGTTGGAGGAGATCCGCGCCCGCAGTGAGCGCGGGGAGCGGGTGCTGGTGACCACGCTGACCAAACGCATGGCGGAGGACCTCACCGAGTACCTGTTGGAGCACCGGGTCAAGGTGGAGTACCTGCACTCCGATGTGGATACGCTGCGGCGCATCGAGATTCTGCGCGAACTGCGCCAGGGAACCTTCGACGTGGTGGTCGGCATCAACCTGCTGCGTGAGGGCCTGGATCTGCCCGAGGTCTCCCTGGTGGCGATCCTCGACGCCGATAAGGAAGGTTTCCTGCGCTCGACCACCTCACTGATCCAGACCATCGGCCGTGCCGCGCGCAACCTGTACGGGCAGGTGCACATGTATGCCGATAAGGTCACCGATTCCATGCGGCGGGCCATCGATGAGACGAACCGGCGCCGGGAGAAGCAGATCGCCTACAACGAGGCGCACGGCATCGACCCGACCCCGCTGGTGAAGCGCATCGCCGACATCACCGACCAGCTGGCCCGCGAGGACGCTGACACCGCCGACCTGCTGCAGGGGATGGGCGGTCTTGCTACCGGGTTCCAATACGGCAAGGGCCACCGCGGTCTCACCGCGCTGCAGAAGGACGACGACGCCGAGGCCACGGACCCGGACGCCGGCCAGGAGAGCCTGGCGGCGCAGACCCCTGCGGCCAGCACTGAGGATCTGATCGCCCAGCTCACCGAACAGATGCACCGGGCCGCAGAGGAGCTGAACTTCGAGTTGGCCGCCCGGCTGCGTGACGAGCTCGGCGACCTCAAACGCGAGCTGCGGGCAATCCAGGCGGCGCAGTAGGCGACAGTTGTCAGACGTGCACGGACGCTCGACCGCGCACCGCAGATGAGGACGTGCCGCAGCCATAGGACACTGGTGACTTCAGACCACGGCCTGATCGATCAGAACTCAGTGCGGGAGAGCAGCTCGCGCAGGATGGCGGGGCCGTCGTCGCTGATGCCGTCGTGGTGGAACTGATCGGTCTCATAGACGCTGAGTCCGCGCACTCGCTCAGCAGTTTCCAGGGCCAGCTCACGGGGGACGAAGACGTCGTCGGTATAGACCGCAGCGGCCGCGGGCACCGTGTTGCGCGCTAGCTGGTCCAGGTCATAGAGCGGGGCCCAGTCATCGATGGCGGCCACTTCATTGGCCGTTTCGAAGAGCGGCTCCAGCACTGGGTCCAGCTGCACGTGCTCACGGAGGATCATCTCGCCGAGCAGCAGCGGCGATGCCGCCTCGGGAGAGAACTCGGCGAACTCGTCGCGGACCCGCTGGGCAGCCCAATCAGTGCTTCCGCGGCCGCCAGCGAGCTCGGCAGGCTGACCATAGATGGACTCATGCATCACCGCATACAGCGGGTTGGAAGCGAAGGAGATGTGCTGGCCCACCGCGGCGAGGAACGTGTCCGACAGTTGGGTCCTCTCCGGACCCATGAAGGCCTCCTCCAACAGGTAGTGCAGCGTATCGGCCTTCGCATTTCCGCCCAGCAGCAGACCCAGCAGCTGCAGGCGGGCCACGGTCAGCGCAGAGCCGTCCAGCAGCCGCACGTCGTTCTCCCGCAGGTGGGCGACGACCGCGTCGAGCGTGTCCCGGTCCTCGGGAAACCGAGTGAAGTGCTCCGCATTGCGGGCGGCGACCTTCTGATACGTGTGCTGATAGACGCGGTCCGCGTGCCCGGTCAGCTGCGTCAGACCACCGGTGATCAGCGCACGGTTCATCCCCTGGGGGCGGAAGGACAGGTAGGTCAAGGTGCAGAACCCACCGAAGCTCTGCCCGAATACGGTCCAGGACGCGATGCCCAACTGGGCGCGCAGCGCCTCGGCATCCTCGACGATGGAATCGGCCCGGAAGCGGCGCAGGTGGGCGGCCTGATGAGCAGCCGAGCCGCGCGATGTCAGGGACTGCCGATTGAGCGGGGTGGAGAGGCCGGTGCCGCGCTGGTCCAGCATGATGATCCGAAAGTCTTTGCCCAGCTCGGCCATCCAGCCGGAAAGCTTCGGCGGACGGTTGCCCTTCCCACCCGGGCCGCCCTGCAGAAACAGCAGGTACGGCAGCTGCTGCACGTGGGGCTCGCCCTCAGCAAGCGCCTCAGCGGCGACGAACTCCCGGGCGTAAACAGTGATCTGTTCACCCTCGGGCTCTGCCCAGTTCAGCGGAACGCTGACGCGGTGATCGGTGATGCGGGTGCCGTCGATCAGCTGACGTGAGGCAGTCATAGAGCCTTCAGCTCTCCTACGTGGTCGACAGCGATCACAGCAGCCTCGGCCTCGTCGGAGGCGGCAAGGTCGACCCAGGCACTGATCACCCAGTCGTGGTTTCCCTGGTCGTCGTCGAGCACCTGGACTGCGTGCCAGAAGTCCGGCCGGTCGGTCGGGTTCTTGTCCAACCGGAAGTGTTCGGCGCTGCGTGCCTTCGCGTCGGTGTAGACGTCGTCGTACTCGTCAAAGAACGTATCCAGGGCCTGGGCCCAGCGGTCCGGCGAAGCGAACTCCGAGGTGGGGGAGTGCTCCCGCTCCAACGCCGCCAGCGCCTCCTCCCGCTCATTGGCGAAGAGCTCAGCGCGGCGGAACATGGCATTGCGGATCAGCACCCCAAACGCGCGCTCATTGCCGCTGATGCCGGTGGGCGGAGCCTGCGGTGCGGCCTCGTTCTGCTCGCGCTGCAGTTCGGCGAGCTTCTGCGGGTCATCAGCGGCCGCCAGGCGTTCCCACTCCTCCAGCAGCGAGGAGTCGGTCTGCCGGATGACCTCGCCGAGCCACTCAATCAGGTCCTCCAGCTCCTCGCTGACCTGTGTGGCGGGCACGGTCCGGCTCAGTGTGCGGTACGCGTCGGAGAGGTAGCGCAGCAGCACCCCTTCACTGCGGGCCAGGCCGTAGAAGTTTACCGCGTCGACGAAGGTGAAGGCGCGTTCGATCATGTCGCGCACCACCGATTTGGGCGCCAGCTCGTGGTCTCCGGCCCAGGGGGCCGCGGCCCGGTAGACCTCAAACTGCTGCTGAAGCAGTTCGGCCAACGGCTGCGGGTGGGTCATCTCGTCGAGGATCCGCATCCGCTCGGTGTAGTCGACCCCCTCGGCCTTCAACTCAGCGATCCGCTCGCCCTTGAGCTTCCTCACCTGCGCCCCGGTGACCTGGTGCGGGGTCTCCAGGATCGATTCGATGACGCTGATCACATCCAGCGCGTAGGTTTCGGACTCCGGGTCCAGCAGGTCCAGGGCGGCCACCGCGAAGGGCGCCAGCGGCTGGTTCAGGGCGAAGTCGTCCTGCAGCTCGACCTGCAGATCCACGGTGCGGCCATCGGCGTCGGGCTCATCCAGCCGCTCCAGCACACCGGCGGCCAGCAGCTCACGCAGAATCTGCAGCGCCCGGCGCTGCAGCTGGGCCTGGCGGGCCGGGGTCTCATCGGAGCTGGTGATCAGCCGCCGCGCCGCCAGAATCGTGTTGTCCGGGCGGTTGAGCAGGTGCAGCACCATGGCGTAGGTGACCTGCATCCGCGACACCATTGGCTCGGGGGAGGCGTCGATGATCCGCTCAAAGGTCTTCTCGCTCCAGGAGACGAACCCTTCGGGCGGCTTCTTCTTGGGCTTGGTCTTCATCGCCTGGGCCAGTTTGGCCTCGTCACCGGCGTGCTTGGCGGCTAGCTTGCGGGCCGCGGACTCGTTCTCAATGACATGCTCGGGCGCCTGGACCACCACAGTGCCCTCGGTGTCGAAGCCGGCGCGTCCGGCGCGTCCGGCGATTTGGTGAAACTCGCGCGCATTGAGCTGGCGCACCCGGATCCCGTCATACTTGGACAGTCCGGTCAGCAGCACTGTGCGGATGGGCACGTTGATGCCCACCCCGAGCGTGTCGGTTCCGGAGATGACTTTCAGCAGCCCCTGCTGGGACAGCTGCTCCACCAGCCTGCGATATTTGGGCAGCATGCCCGCGTGGTGGACTCCGACGCCGGACTTCAGCAGCCGCGAGAGCGTCTGACCGTACCCCTTGGCGAAGCGGAAGGTCTTCAGCTGCTCACCCAGCAGCTCACGCTCCGCCTTGGAGAGCAGCTTCAGGCTCATCAGCCCCGCCGCACTCTCTGCCGCGGCCCGCTGGGAGAAGTGGACCACATACACCGGTGCCTGCTGGGTCTCGGCCAGCTCTTCCAACGTGTCCACCAGGGTCGTGGTGGAATACTGGTAGCTCAACGGCACCGGACGAGACGCCGACGAGACGACGACGACGTCGCGGCCGGTTCGCTCGGCGATCTGGCGCTGGAACGAGCTGGTGTCGCCCAGGGTGGCTGACATCAGCAGGAACTGCGCCTGCGGAAGCTCGATCAGCGGCACCTGCCAGGCCCAGCCGCGGTGCGGGTCGGCGTAGAAGTGGAACTCATCCATGATCACCGGGCCCACATCAGCGTCTGCGCCCTCACGCAGCGCCTCATTAGCCAGGATCTCCGCGGTGCAGCAGATGATGGGCGCCTCAGCGTTGACCGACGAGTCCCCGGTCACCATGCCCACATTCGCTGCGCCGAAGACCTCGACCAGGGAGAAGAACTTTTCGGAGACCAGCGCTTTGATGGGGGCGGTGTAGACGCTGCGCTCACCGCGGGTCAGGGCGAAGAAGTGAGCGGCCAGCGCCACCATGGACTTCCCCGAACCGGTGGGGGTGGACATGATCACGTGATGCCCGTCGGCCAGCTCGGCAACCGCGTCCTCCTGCGCCGGGTAGAGCTGCAGACCGCGGGCGTTGACCCAGGCGTTGAACGCCTCGAAGAGCTCTTCCGGGGCCAGCGGCCGCCACGCGGCCGTCTCGGGGACCTCAAGTATGGGGGCAGCGACTGCCGTGCTGGGGCTCACCAGCCGCGCTCGCGCCACTGGCTCAGCTGCGGCCGTTCCTCACCCAGAGTGGTCGGCGCCCCGTGACCGGGGTGGATGATGGTGTCGTCGTCGTACTCGTCGAAGATCCGGGTCTCCACATCGTCAATCAGTGAGGAGAAGTCCTCGCTGCTCCAGGTTTTGCCCACTCCGCCGGGGAAGAGCGCGTCCCCGGTGAAGATGTGGGCTGGGCCGTCCTCCACCGGGTAGACGAAGGCGACTGAGCCGGGGGTGTGACCACGCAGGTGGATCACATCCAGAGAGATCCCGTCGTACTGGAGGGTCTCACCGTGCTGCAGCCGTCGGTGGATGCTCACCCCCTGGGCCGATTCGATCGCTGCGGCGTCCTCGGCGCCGGCGGCCAGCTCCACCCCCTGCGTGTCCACCCCCCGCGTGCTCGCCAGCTGCGGCAGGGCGCGAATATGGTCCCAATGCTGATGGGTGGTGAGCACGGCGCGCAGACCGGGGGAGCAGGGGGTGTCTTCGGTGGCGGCGGTCAGCATCGCCTCCACGGTGTCAGGCTGATCGGCGGCGTCGATGAGCACCTGGACCCCCGACTTCTTGGCGGTGAGCAGGTAGACGTTGTTGCTCATCTCGCTCACTGCGATGCGCCGTACGGTGACTGCGGGCAGGTCGTAGATCAAGGATGTTTCCGGGGCCATGGGTTCCAGTGTATGCCGAGGCGCGGACTCACTCATAGGCCACGAAGCGGTGAATGTGCCCCTCGATCGTGACCTCGAACACTTGTTCGAGTCAGGGTTCGGTCGTAGAATGAGGCGCGTGCCTGAGACGTCTGCCCCCGTGATCGAATCTGTCGACGACTACTACCGCGCCGGGTCCGCGGAGGAGCCCGGTAAGAACGGTGCCGCCGCCGTCGGCCTGGCAGAGGCGGACCGCATCGTGGTCCAGGGCGCCCGCGAGCACAACCTGAAGAACGTCGGCGTCGAGCTGCCGCGCAATGCGTTCATCGTGTTCACCGGCCTCTCGGGGTCCGGGAAGTCCTCGCTGGCCTTCGACACCATCTTCGCCGAGGGCCAACGCCGGTACGTGGAGTCGCTCTCCGCCTACGCCCGCCAATTCTTGGGCCGGGTGGACAAGCCGGACATCGACTTCATCGAAGGACTCTCCCCAGCGGTCTCCATCGACCAGAAGTCCACCAGCCGCAACCCGCGCTCCACCGTGGGCACCGTCACGGAGATCCACGACTACCTGCGCCTGCTCTGGGCGCGCATCGGTGTGCCGCACTGCCCGCAGTGCGGTGAGGTGATCGACCGGCAGACCCCTCAGCAGATCGTCGACCAGGTCCTCGCCTTCCCGGAGAAGACCCGGTTCCAGGTGCTGGCCCCGGTGGTCCGTGACCGCAAGGGGGAGTTCAAGGACCTCTTCCGGGAGCTGGCCGGCTCAGGGTTCTCCCGCGCGCTGGTCGACGGCGAACTCATTCAGCTCAACGACCCGCCCACTCTGGAGAAGCAGTACAAGCACTCCATCGAAGTGGTCATCGACCGCCTGGTCATCCGCGAGGGCATCCAGCAGCGGCTCACCGACTCCGTGGAGACGGCGCTGAAGCAGGCCGATGGTCGGGTGCTCATCGACCTGGTCGACTTCGACGAGGCGGGCGAGCCCGCGAATCCCGACCGTGTGCCGGAGGGGCTGACCGGCCCCAAGTACCGCAGCTTCTCCGAGAACCTCGCCTGCCCCAATGAGCACCCGCTGCCCATTGACGAGATCGAACCGCGCACCTTCAGCTTCAACTCGCCCTTCGGCGCCTGCGAGGTCTGCTCCGGGATCGGATCGCGGCTGGAGGTCGATCCGGACCTGGTGGTCCCCGATGACACGCTCTCCCTCAACGAGGGCGCCATTGCTCCCTGGGCCATGGGGGTGGAGACGAAGAAATACTGGCTGCGGCTGATGAGCGGGCTCACCGAGGAGCTCGACTTCTCAATGACCACCCCGTGGAAGGACCTGCCCGCCAAAGCCAAGAAGGCGCTTCTGCACGGGCGCAACTTCAAGGTCAAAGTCTCCTACCGCAACCGGTGGGGCCGCGAGCGCCGCTACACCAGCGGGTTCGAAGGTGTGCTCTCCCACATTGAGCACAAGCACTCAGAGGTCGAGTCGGACAACGCCCGCGACCGCTACGCACAGTACATGCGCCAGATCCCCTGCCCGGGGTGCGACGGTCAGCGGCTGAACCCGGCGGTGCTGTCCGTGCTGGTCAACGGCCGCTCCATCGCCGATGTGGCCCGGCTGTCCCTGGAGGACTGCGCAGCGTTCTTCGCCGCACTGCAGCTGAGCGGCCGTGATGCCAAGATCGCTGATCAGGTGCTGAAGGAGATCGACGCCCGGCTGCAGTTTTTGCTCGACGTCGGCCTGACCTACCTCACCCTGGAGCGGGCCGCGGGCACGCTCTCCGGCGGAGAGGCCCAGCGCATCCGGCTGGCCACCCAGATCGGCTCCGGACTGGTGGGGGTGCTCTACGTGCTCGACGAGCCCTCCATCGGACTGCACCAGCGAGACAACGCCCGGCTCATCAAGACCCTGACCCGGCTGCGGGATCTGGGCAACACGCTCATCGTCGTTGAGCACGATGAGGAGACCATCGCCAAGGCTGACTGGATCGTAGACATCGGGCCCGGGGCGGGGGAGCGCGGCGGACACATCGTCCACTCCGGCTCCGTCGCGGGTCTGTACGAGAACCAGAACTCCATCACCGGCGACTACCTGGCCAACCGCAGAGTCATCGCCGTGCCGCAGCAGCGCCGCGCCGTCGACGCTGATCGCATGCTGCGCATCGTGGAGGCCGAGGAGAACAACTTAGACAACGTCAGCGTCGACGTCCCGCTGGGGGTGTTCCTCACCGTCACCGGGGTCTCGGGTTCGGGAAAGTCCACGCTGATCAACGAAATCATGGCCAAGGCCCTGGCGAATAAGCTCAACAACGCCCGCCAGGTGCCCGGCCGCCACCGCCGGATCGACGGCGTCGAAGATCACCTGGACAAAATCATCCAAGTCGACCAGAGCCCCATCGGCCGCACCCCACGGTCCAACCCGGCCACCTACACCGGGGTGTTCGACCACATTCGTAAGCTCTTCGCCTCCACCAACGAATCCAAGGCGCGCGGCTACCAGCCCGGACGGTTCAGCTTCAACATCAAGGGCGGACGCTGCGAAGCATGCACCGGCGACGGCACCCTGAAGATCGAAATGAACTTCCTGCCCGATGTCTACGTGCCCTGCGAGGTCTGCCAAGGGGATCGCTACAACCGCGAGACCCTGGAGATCCGCTACAAGGGCAAGAACATCGCCGAAGTGCTCAACATGCCCATCGAGCAGGCGGCAGACTTCTTCGCCGCCTTCGCACCCATCGCCCGGCACCTGAACACCCTGGTCGAGGTCGGGCTGGGCTACGTGCGGCTCGGTCAGGCCGCCACCACGCTCTCCGGCGGTGAGGCGCAGCGGGTGAAGCTCGCCTCCGAGCTGCAGAAGCGCTCCAACGGCCGCTCCATCTACGTCTTGGACGAGCCGACCACCGGGCTGCACTTCGAAGACATCCGCAAGCTCCTGGCCGTGCTGCAGGGTCTGGTGGACAAGGGCAACACCGTGGTCACCATCGAACACAACCTGGATGTCATCAAGTCCTCCGACTGGCTGCTGGATCTGGGGCCCGAGGGCGGATCCGGCGGGGGACTGGTCGTCGCCCAGGGCACTCCCGAGCAGGTGGCCGCCGAGCACCAGAGCACCGGTTCGCACACCGGCCGGTTCCTGGCGCCGGCGCTCAGCTGAGGAATGTGCCGGAATTGTTAGACTCCACCAAGTGAGCACTGCACCGGGGACACCTGAGACCACCGCCGTCCTGGAAGGACGCACCAAAGGCCAAGAGCGCATCCGCAGCGCCGGCGGATCACTGACGCGTCTGCTCTGCCGACCGGTGGTCACCGGACTCGAGAACGTGCCCGACGACGGCGGCTTCATCGTCGCCAGCAATCACTTAAGCTTCCTGGACTCCGTGCTGATCCAAGGGATCTTCCCCCGACCAGTGAGCTTCATCGCCAAAGCCGAGTACTTCACCCAACCCGGTCTGCGTGGCCGGGGCAAGAAGTTCTTCTTCGAATCCTTCGGCTCAGTGCCGGTGGACCGCACCAAACAGTCCGGTGCCGTGGAGGCGCTGTTCGACCTCACCACCATGATCAGAGCCGGCTACGGCATCGGCATCTACCCGGAGGGCACCCGCAGCCGTGACGGCAGGCTGTACCGGGGAAAGAACGGAGTCGGCTGGTTGGCCCTGGCCACCGGCGCCCCCGTCGTCCCCGTCGGGCTCATCGGCACCCAGCGGCTGCAGCCGCCGGGCCGGACCATGATCCGGCCGGCCAAGTTTCAGATGCACATCGGTGAGCCGCTGCAGTTCGAACACCTGGGGGAGAAGCACCCGCTGCCGGTGCGCCGGCAGGCCACCGGCCAGATCATGGACGCCATCGCCGAACTCTCCGGCCAGCAGCGGGTGCACGCCTACAACGCACCCCCCAGCGATCCAAGTCCGAGCGACCCAAGCACCCCACGCGACCCAAGCAGTGGAGCCGATGGCTGAACCGGCGTCGTACCGCCCCCAACCCGGCGAGATCCCCACCCATCCCGGGGTGTATCGGTTCCTGGACCCCCACGGTCGGGTCGTCTACGTGGGCAAGGCCAAGAGCCTGCGGTCCCGGCTGAACTCCTACTTCACCTCGGTGAAGCAGCTGCCGCCCAAAACCTTCGCCATGGTCCACGCCGCAGCCTCGGTGGAATGGACGGTGGTGGGTTCGGAGCTGGAGGCCATCCAGCTGGAGTACACCTGGATCAAGCAGCACACCCCGCGGTTCAACATCATGTACCGCGACGACAAGTCCTACCCGTACCTCGCGGTGACCATGAATGAGAAGGTCCCGCGGGTCCAAGTGATGCGCGGAGACAAGAAGCCCGGCGTCCGATACTTCGGTCCCTTCCACCCGGCCAAGGCCATCCGCGAAACCGTGGACACGATGCTGCGGGTCTTCCCCGTGCGCTCCTGCTCGGCCGGGGTCTATAAGCGTGCCGCCGCCTCCGGCAGGCCCTGTCTGCTGGGCTACATCGACAAATGCGCCGCCCCCTGCGTGGGGAACATCTCCGTGGAGGACCATCGCGAGCTCGCCGAGGAGTTCGTCGACGTCATGGCGGGCCGGCCCGGACCCCATATGCGCCGCATCGAAGGCCAGATGAAGCAGGCCGTCACCGAGCTGCGCTACGAGGACGCCGCCCGCCACCGCGACGAGCTGGAGGCGCTGCGCCGGGTGTTCGAACGCAACGCCGTGGTCCTGCCCGAAGCTACCGAAGCCGACATCTTCGCCTTCGCCCAGGACGAGCTGGAGGCCAGCGCCCAGGTCTTCCACGTGCGGCAGGGCCGGATCCGCGGTCAGCGCGGCTGGATCTCAGAGAAGGTCGAAGAGATCGACGACGCCCGCCTCGCTGAGCAGCTGGTGCTGCAGATCTACGGCGATATGCCCGACGCCGAACGGATCCCCCGCGAAGTCCTGGTCCCTGCGCTGCCGGAGAACCACGCCGAACTGACCGAATGGCTCTCAGAACGCCGCGGAGCACGGGTGAGCCTGCGGGTGCCGCGCCGCGGGGACAAGGCGGCGCTGCTGGGCACCGTGGCGGAGAACGCCGAACAGGCGCTGAAGCTGCACAAGGCACGGCGCTCCAGCGACATCACCACCCGTTCGGCCGCGCTGCGCGAGCTGCAGGGTGCCCTGGATCTCGCCGAGCCGCTGATGCGCATCGAATGCTTCGACGTCTCCCACACCTCCGGGACCAATGTGGTGGCCTCCATGGTGGTGCTTGAGGACGGTCTGCCCAAGAAGCGCGACTACCGCCGGTTCTCCATACGCGGTGACGTCGCCGTCGATGACACTGCTGCGATGCACGATGTGATCACCCGGCGCTTCAGCAGGTACTTGAAGGAGATCGCCGAGCAGGGCCCGCTGGAGTCTGGTGAGATCTCCGAGGCTACCGGGCGCGATGAGCAGAAGTTCGCCTACCCGCCCAGCCTGGTCGTCGTCGACGGGGGTCAGCCCCAGGTCAACGCCGCCCGCTGGGCACTGGACGAACTGGGCCTGCAGGAGATGGCTGTGGTCGGCCTCGCCAAGCGGTTGGAAGAGGTCTGGCTGCCTCAGGACGATTTTCCGCTGGTGCTGCCGCGCACCTCCGAGGCACTCTTCATGCTGCAGCGGATTCGCGATGAGGCCCACCGGTTCGCCATCCAGCACCACCGTTCGGCACGGTCGAAGCAGATGACCGCCTCCGCCCTGGACGAGGTGGCAGGTCTGGGACCCAAGCGCCGGGCAGCGGTGGTGGCCCACTTCGGCTCGGTGGCGAACCTCACCAAAGCCACTGCGGAACAGGTCGCAGAGGTCCCCGGCATCGGGGCGCAGACCGCCCAGAGCATCCTGGAGCACCTGCGGGGCAGCGGCCCGGAATCCGGCTGACGGCGACCGCTCCACGGGGTAGAGTCGTGACCATGAGCCACCAGTCCGCACACGGGGAGCACGACGCCGCCGCAGGCGCCGCACCGGCTGCGGCGAACCCCGCACAGCAGCCCGCGCAGCAGCCCAGTCTGGAATCGGTCAAGCCCCCGGAGAAGGAGCTGCTGATCATCACCGGCATGTCCGGGGCCGGGCGCACCACCGCCTCCCACGCGCTGGAAGACATGGGCTGGTACGTGGTGGAGGGACTGCCGCCGGAGCTCATCGCCACCATGATGGACCTGGTGGCGCGCAACCCCGGCTCCGTGGAGAAGATGGCCGTGGTCCTCGACGCGCGAAGCCGCGGACTCTACTCTTCGATGCAGGAGAGCCTCGCCCAGATCGCCGCAGCCGGCATCACCTACCGGGTGCTGTTCCTGGAGGCCTCCGACGAGCTGCTGGTGCGCCGGTTCGAACAGGGCCGGCGGCCCCACCCGCTGCAGGGCTCCGGGCGCATACTGGACGGGCTGCGGGCCGAACGTGAGATGCTGGCCGCGGTCAAGGAGCAGGCCGACATCGTGCTGGACACCACGGACTTGAACGTGCACACCCTGGCAAACTCCGTCAACGAGCTCTTCAACGACGACGGCCCCATCACTCTGCGACTGAACGTGATGAGCTTCGGCTTCAAGTACGGGGTGCCGGCCGATGCCAACTACTTGGCCGATGTGCGCTTCATCCCCAATCCGCACTGGGTGCCGGAACTTCGCGCGCTGACCGGCCAGGACGAGCAGGTCCGTGACTACGTCCTCGTGAACAAGGGCGCCGGTGAGTTCGTGGACCGCTATGTGGAGGCCCTGATGCCGGTGCTGGAGGGCTACCGTCAGGAGAACAAGCACTACGCCACACTGGCGGTCGGCTGCACCGGCGGCAAGCATCGCTCCGTGGCGATCGGCGACGAACTGGCACGTCGTCTGGCGCAGCTGCCCAACGTCACCGTGAACACCGTGCACCGCGACCTGGGCCGGGAGTAGGGCCGACTGCCATGAGTCAGCCCATCCCCGGGTCGCCGCCGCTGACCACCACCCAGAACCTCCGGAACCTGCCCGGGGGTCCCTCGTTCCGCGTCTCCGCCCTCGGCGGGGGCCATGGGCTCAAAGCCACCCTCGCAGCGCTGCGCATCATCGCCGCCGAGCACCTGACGGCCGTGTGCACCGTAGCCGACGACGGCGGCTCCTCCGGCCGGCTGCGCCAGGACATGGACATCATCCCCCCAGGGGATCTGCGCATGGCGCTGACCGCGCTCTGCGACGACACCGACTGGGGCAGGACCTGGGCCGATGTGATGCAGCACCGGTTCACCTCCAAGGCCGGAGTGACCGGCAGCCTCGATGGCCACGCCATGGGCAACCTGCTCATCGTCGCCCTGTGGGAGCTGCTGGGCGATCCCGTGGACGGGCTGCGCTGGGCCGGGGCGCTGCTCGGAGCCCGCGGACAGGTGCTGCCGATGTCTCGGACCCCGCTGACCATGTCCGGACTGGTCCAGCCTGAGCAGGCCGAGAAGCAGCAGGGGCGCATCTCATCGCAGGCGGAGCTGGCCCACGCCGGCAAGCTCGGACGGCTCACCGACGTCCAGATTCACCCGGCCGAAGCTGAAGCGTGCGCTGAGGCGGTCACCGCCATCGAGCTCAGCGACTGGATCGTGTTCGGCCCCGGCTCCTGGTACACCTCCGTGCTGCCGCACCTGCTGCTGGAGGATCTGCGCAGCGCCCTCAACGAGACCGAAGCCAAGCGCTGTGTGGTGATGAACCTCAATGCTGACACCGGCGAGACCCGCGGCATGAGCCCGGCGGAGCACCTGGATGTCATCGCCCACTACGCCCCGGGCCTGCGCATCGACGCCGTCGTTGCGGATCTGGGCAGCGTCAGCGAGGCGGAGCAGGAAGAGTTCGCCGCAGCGGCAGAGCGGCTGGGAGCGGAGATCACCTACGCCCGGGTCCGCAGCAAGGACCGGCCCGACGTCCACGACCCGCTGCGCCTGGCCATCGCATTCAACGAGGTGTTCCATGGGTGAGCGCCGTTCACCGGAGCTGATGAGGCAGTTTGCCTGACTCAGACGAAACTTCAGTACGATGGCCCTCGCTGAGAAGGCCACCGACCACCACGACGACGACACCTGCAAGGACCCGATAGCTATGGCGCTGACCGAGTCGGTCAAGGACGAACTCTCCAGAGTCGAGGTTTCCACCACCTCCGAGCGCAAGGCCGAGGTCTCGGCGATGCTGCGCTTCGCCAGCGGCCTGCACGTGGTCTCCCGACGAATCGTCATCGAGGCCGAACTCGACCACGCGGTCACTGCACGCCGGCTGCGCGCCCACCTGGGGGAGATCTATGGGCACAGCTGCGAGATCATCGTCGTCTCCGGAAACGGGCTGAAGCGCGGGGCCCGCTACGTGGTGCGGGTCGTGCGGGAGGCCGATGCGCTGGCACGCCAGACCGGTCTGGTCGACGCGCGCGGCCGGCCCGTTCGGGGCCTGCCCGCCGTCATCGTCAACGGTTCGGCCGCAGATGCCGTCGCCGTGTGGCGCGGAGCCTTCCTCTCCCACGGGTCCCTGACGGAACCCGGCCGGTCCTGCTCCCTGGAAGTCACCTGCCCCGGCCCGGAAGCCGCCCTGGCGCTGGTCGGCGCTGCCCGCCGGCTGGGAATCACTGCCAAGGCCCGCGAAGTGCGCAGCGCAGATCGTGTGGTGATCCGCGACGCCGACTCCATCGCCCAGCTGCTCACCCACATGGGAGCCCGCAGGACCCTGGGGGTATGGCAGCAGCGGCGTCAGCGGCGCGAGCACCGTGCATCAGCCAACCGGCTGGCCAACTTCGACGACGCCAACCTGCGCCGCTCCGCACAGGCCGCTGTGGCCGCCGGGGCCCGGGTGGAGCGGGCCCTGGAGATCCTCGGCGAAGACGTGCCCGAACACCTGGAGTACGCGGGCCGGCTGCGCCTGCAGCATAAGCACGCCTCCCTCGATGAGCTCGGCCGCCTCGCTGATCCGCCCATGACTAAGGACGCCATCGCAGGACGGATCCGCAGGCTGCTGGCAATGGCCGATAAGCGCGCCGGGGATCAGGGCGTCGCCGGCACCGAGAAGAACGTCACCGAGGAGATGCTGGACAGCTGAGGGTTCCACCAGTGGTGAAATCGGCACGTCACAGTGCTTCACCCCCTTTCAGGTCTGCGCGCAGGTGCATAGGATTGAAGCCAGCGAGGCGCTGACCTCGACAAAACCGTCATTAGGAGGAACGCATGGCTGAATACACCCTTCCTGAGCTTGACTACGACTATGGCGCCCTGGAGCCGCACATCTCCGGACGCATCATGGAACTGCACCACTCCAAGCACCACAACACCTATGTGGGCGGGGCGAACACCGCCCTGGAGAAGCTGGCCGAGGCCCGGGAGAAGGAGGACTACTCCACCACTCCGAAGCTGCTGAAGGATCTGCAGTTCAACCTGGGTGGCCACACCAACCACTCCATTTTCTGGAAGAACATGACCCCCAACGGCCAGGGCCGCCCCGAGGGTGAGCTGGCAGCTGCCATCGACGAGTACTTCGGCGGTTTCGAGAAGTTCCGCGACCAGTTCACCCAGGCTGCGCTGACCATTCAGGGCTCCGGCTGGGCCATCCTGGCCTACGAGCCCATCGGCGGAAACCTGGTGATCGAGCAGTTCTACGATCAGCAGAACGGTGTGCCGGTGGCCACTACTCCGCTGCTCATGCTGGACATGTGGGAGCACGCCTTCTACCTGGACTACCAGAACGTGAAGCCCGACTACGTGAAGGCGTTCTGGAACGTCGTCAACTGGGACGACGTCGCCTCGCGACTGGCCGCCGCCCGTGCAGGCGCCGCGAAGCTGGTCACCCCCTGATACACCAGTATGGTGCACCTCACAGGATTTAGTGCGACTGTGAGACAATAGTCAGAGACAATTGAACACGTTCTGCAGATCACCTGAGGACAACGACGTTATTGGGGGTCGGCGGGCTGAAGCCTATTCAGTCTGCCGGTCCCCAACGCGTGTCTGAGGGCAGTTATCCCCTCAACTGCAGCCGGAGACGGAAGGAAGCCCCCACACTATGGCGACGAAGATCGCAATCAACGGTTTCGGACGGATCGGACGCAACGTCCTGCGCGTCCTGGAGGACCAGGGTCAGGACCTTGAGCTCGTGGCCGTCAACGACCTCACAGATCCGCAATCGCTGGTGAATCTGACCAAGTACGACTCGGTGCTGGGCCGTTTTCCCCAAGAGGTGACACTGCAGGATGATCATCTGGTCGCCGGGGACCGCCGCATCAGGCTGCTCTCCGACCGGGACCCGGCCAACCTGCCCTGGGGTGAGCTGGGCGTCGATATCGTCATCGAGGCGACCGGAATCTTCACCACCAAGGCCTCGGCCTCCAAACACTTGGACGCCGGAGCGAAGAAGGTCCTCATCTCGGCTCCGTCCAAGGACTCCGACGCCACCCTGATTTTGGGCATCAACGAAGACACCTACGACGCCCAGCGGCACACGGTGGTCTCCAACGCCTCCTGCACCACCAACTGCCTGGCGCCGCTGGTGAAGGTGCTCAACGACGAGTTCGGCATCGTTGAGGGCCTGATGACCACCATCCACTCCTACACCGGAGACCAGCGTCTGCACGACGCCCCACACTCGGATGCTCGCCGCGCCCGTGCTGCGGGGGTGAACATGGTCCCGACCTCCACCGGGGCTGCGGCAGCCATCGGCGAGGTCATCCCCGAGGTGGACGGCAAACTCGACGGCTTCGCAGTTCGGGTCCCCACCATCACCGGCTCAGGAACCGACCTGACGGTGACCATCGACAAGAACGGGGTCACCTCCGAGGACGTCAACGCCGCCTTCAAAAAGGCGTCCGAAGGCTCCTTGGCCGGTGCTCTGGCCTACAACGAGGACCCGATCGTCTCCACCGACATCATCGGTGACCCCCACGCCTCGATCTTCGACGCTCCGCTGACCAAAGTCATCGGCAACACGGTCAAGGTCTTCTCCTGGTACGACAACGAATACGGCTACACCTCCCGCCTGGTCGAAATGGCACACTACATCGGACAGCGGCTCTGACAGCGGGCCCGGCAGCGGCACGCTGCGCATCCCTGAGCCTGTCGTGAACCTGTAGTGGGCGTTACGTGCCGGAAAACACCAGCGTGGTCGGATTATTGCGGCGCATATCGCCCACTTGCGACGGCAGCGGCCCGCGCCGGGCCCGATACCACGCTGGGAGGTCCCAGTTCCCCAAACAGCGGGGGACCGGGGCGCCGACGCATCCAGAGATTGGTAATCTGAGCACTGAGAGCCGGGCCCCGGCTTGAGCGCCGCACGATGAGAAGGGAAGCTTGCAGACGATGACCGCAGCCACACTCAGCACCCTGATGGCCGAAGGTCTGACCGGCCGCATCGTGCTGGTCCGCTCAGACCTGAACGTGCCGCTCGCCGAGGGCCGGGTCACCGATGATGGCAGAATCCGTGCCTCCCTGCCGGTGCTGGAGAAGCTGGCCGGAGCAGGAGCCCGAGTCATCGTCACCGCCCACCTGGGTCGGCCGAAGGGGGCACCCGATCCGCAGTACTCGCTGGCCCCGGTGGCAGAGCGCATGGAGGAGCTGGCCCACGTGCCGGTGAAGCGTGCCGAAGACCTGGTCGGCCCCGGCGCCCGCACCGCGGCGGCCGAGCTGGACGACGGCGAGATCCTGCTACTGGAGAACGTCAGATTCGACCCCCGAGAAACGTCCAAGGAATCTGCCGAACGTGCGCAGCTGGCCCAGGAACTGGCTGCGCTGACCGGTGAGCGCGGCGCCTACGTCAACGACGCCTTCGGTGCGGTGCACCGCAAACACGCCTCCGTCTTCGACATCGCGGACATACTGCCCGCCTACCAGGGAGACCTGGTCGCCGCGGAGCTGGAGGTGCTGAACAGGCTCACGGCGAACCCGAACCGGCCCTACACTGTGGTGCTCGGCGGCTCCAAGGTCTCCGACAAGCTGGCCGTGATCGAGAACCTGATCCCCAGGGCCGACACGCTGCTCATCGGCGGGGGCATGGTCTTCACCTTCGCCAAAGCACTGGGCCACGGCATCGGCGCCTCCCTGGTGGAGGACGACAAACTGGACACCGTCAAAGACTTCATCGACCGGGCCGCACAGCAGGACTGCAGACTGGTGCTGCCCACCGACATCGTCATGGCCGCCTCCTTCGCGCCCGATGCAGAGCACGAGGTGCTCCCGCTGGAGGCGCTGGAGAGCGGCCGCCACGGCGCCGACGCCCTGGGGCTGGACATCGGACCCGAATCCGCAGAGGCGTTCGCCACCGAGATCAGCTCATCCAACACCGTCTTCTGGAACGGCCCCATGGGAGTCTTTGAGATGGAAGCCTTCGCCGGAGGCACCATGGCCGTAGCCGAGGCGCTATCCGAGACCGACGGGCTCTCGGTGGTCGGCGGCGGCGACTCGGCAGCCGCAGTGCGTGCCCTGGGCTTCGCCGACTCCGCCTTCGGCCATATCTCCACCGGCGGCGGCGCCAGCCTGGAATACCTGGAGGGTAAGCGGCTGCCCGGCATCGAGGCCCTCGGCGCCTGAACCGCAGCTGCCACCCACGGCCGCGCCCACCCCCCCCCGACGAAAGGGAGTTATACGATGACTGCACAGAAGGACGGCACGTTCACCCGCCGCCCGCTCATCGCCGGCAACTGGAAGATGAACATGGATCATATGCAGGCGATCGCCCTGGTCCAAAAGCTGGCGTGGACCCTGGACGACGCCGACCACGACTACCGGCGGGTACAGGTCTCGGTCTTCCCGCCCTTCACCGACCTGCGCGGGGTGCAGACTCTGGTGAGGGGTGACAAACTCGACCTGGACTACGGCGCCCAGGACCTCTCCGCCCACGACTCGGGGGCCCACACCGGTGACGTCTCCGGAGCGTTTCTGCAGAAGCTGGGGTGCGCGCAGGTCCTCATCGGCCACTCCGAACGCCGTGAGAACCACAGCGAGGACGACGAGACTGTGCGCTCGAAGATCCACGCCGCACTGCGCCACGAACTGGCCCCGGTGCTGTGCATCGGAGAGGGGCTGGAAGTCCGTGAAGCCGGCGAACATGTGCAGCACACGCTGGCCCAGCTTCAGGCAGCGCTGCAGGGCATCACCGCCGAAGAGCTGGGGGAGCTGGTCGTCGCCTATGAGCCCGTGTGGGCCATCGGAACCGGCAAAGTGGCCGGGCCCGAGGACGCCCAGCAGATGAGCGCGGCCATCCGCGCCAAACTCGCCGAGCTCTACAGCGGCGGATTCGCTGACACGATCCGGGTCATCTACGGCGGCTCTGTGAAGTCCGGCAACGTCGCCCACATCCTCCAAGGCTCCGATGTGGACGGGGCGCTGGTCGGTGGAGCCTCCCTGGACGCGGAGGAGTTCGCCAAGATCGCCCGGTTCGAAAAACACATCACCGACTAAAAGCTGTATCCTGTTAGGCGCGTGAAGTCGCCCTCATACTTTGAAAGGTCTCAGTGTCTCTCCTGACGATTGGACTCCAAGTCCTGCTGCTGCTGATCAGCGTGCTGCTGATCCTCCTCATCCTGCTGCATAAGGGACGCGGCGGCGGCATGTCGGATATGTTCGGCGGCGGGGTGACCAGCTCGCTGGGCTCATCCGGGGTCGCCGAACGCAACCTCACCCGACTCACCGTGGTCCTGGGCATCGTCTGGGGGCTGATCATCGTCAGCCTGGCGCTGCTCATCCAAGTCAACTCAGGCTGGTAGACCAGCCGCTTCACAGGCTTCGACGACCTCCGCTAACGCAGCCTCCACTGGCGCCCGTCGCGGCGTAGCAGGTCGTTCGAGGACTCGGGGCCCCAGGAGCCTGGGGCATAGGGCATCGGCTGCTGCGTCTGTGACTCCCAGTGCTTGAGGAACGGGTCAAGAATCTGCCAGGAGAGCTCCACCTCACGGTGGCGGGGGAACAGGGGAGGGTCTCCCAGCAGCACATCGAGGATCAGGCGCTCATAGGCCTCGGGGGACTGCTCCGTGAAAGTGCTTCCGTAGCTGAAGTCCATGTCGACGTCGCGAATGTCCATCTGGGTTCCGGGCACTTTGGAGGCCAGGCGCAGCGTGGCACCCTCGTTCGGCTGGATCCGGATGATCAGCGCATTCTGCCCGAACTGATCCTCGTCGGCACTGGTGAACAGCAGGTTCGGGGCCCGGCGGAACATCACCGCAATCTCCGTGACCCGGGTGGCCAGCCGCTTGCCGCTGCGCAGGTAGAAGGGGACTCCGGCCCAGCGCCGGGTGCGCACACCCAGTTTGAACGCCGCAAACGTTTCGGTGATCGACTCCGGGTCGAAGCCCTCCTCATTGAGGAAGCCTGCGATGCTCTGCCCGTTCTGCTCACCGGAGCTGTACTGACCTCGGGCGCTGGCCGCATCGAGGTCCTCGGGGACCTGCACGGCCTCCAGCACCTTCTCCTTCTCCCGCCGCAGGTGATCGGCGTCGAAGTTGATGGGCTCCTCCATGGCGGTCAGCGCCAGCAGCTGCAGCAGATGGTTCTGGATGACGTCTCGAGCGGCGCCGACGCCGTCGTAGTAGCTGGCACGGCCTTCGATGCCGATCTCCTCAGCCATGGTGATCTGGACATGATCAACATGCTGGTTGTTCCACAGCGGTTCGAAGAGCCGATTGGCGAAGCGCAGCGCTAAGAGGTTCTGGACCGTCTCTTTGCCCAGATAGTGGTCGATACGGAACACCTCGTTGGAGGCGAACACCGACTCCACCACCTGGTTGAGCTCGTGTGCGCTGGCCTCGTCGTGGCCGAAGGGCTTCTCAATGATGACCCGGGACCAGGAATCCACTGCCGACTGGGAGCGGCGTGCCAGCCCATGGGCAGAGAGCTTCTCGCAGACCGTCTCGAAGGAATTGGGCGGGATCGAGAGGTAGAAGGCATGGTTTCCTCCCGTTCCGCGGGAGTCCTCCAGCTCCACCAGGGTCTGGCCCAAGCGGGCGAAGGCATCGTCGTCGTCGAATCCCTGGGCCGGGACGAACCGCAGCCCGGCGGCGAGCCGCTGCCAAGTCTCCGCGTTGAAGGGTGTGCGGGCGCCGGCTCGGACGTAGCTCTCCACCTCAGCGGCGAAATCAGCGTCGCTCCAGTCGCGGCGGCCGAACCCGACGACGCAGAAGCTATCCGGCAGCAGCCTGCGGTTGGCCAGATCGTAGAGGGCCGGCAGCAGCTTCTTGCGCGCCAGGTCACCGGTGACGCCGAACATCACCAGGGCGCAGGGCCCCGCCGGCCGTGAGGAGGCGCTGCCCTGCTGTGCGGCGGAGCTGGGCCGCAGTGCCTGCGCCAGGGGATCACCGTGGGGTGAGGACGTGGACCGCATCAGCCCAGTTCGCCTACGACCTCGAGAAGTTGGGAGATGCCGGCACCTCGGTCGCTCAGGTGCAGCTGGAGCACCGGTCGGCCGTGATCGGCGAGCACCTGGGCATCACCGTCAGCCTGGGCGGAGATCAGACTGCCCAGGGTGAAGGGCCGGTCCGGGACCTGCAGGTCATGGTCAGCGGCGGCAGTGATCTGCAGAAAGACGCCGACGGCGGGCCCACCCTTGTGAAACTGCCCCGTGGAGTGCAGGAACCGGGGGCCCCAGCCGAAAGTGGTCGGCCGGCCGGACTGCGCGGCCAACTGAGGTCTGAGGTCGCCGAGCTGGGACTCTGCGATCCGGTCCAGATACGCCATCACCGCCACATAGCCGTTGTCCGGCACCCGAGCCAGCAGCGCCTGCACGGATTCGGCCACAGTTGCCTGCCCGGAGGTCAGCAGCACCTGATCACCACGGGTGCGGATCTCCACGGCGCCGTCTCGGATCGGTTCCCCGGCGGCAGGGGCGGGGGAGTCAAGCAGCCCACGCGCAGCGGCCTTGGCCGACTCCACATCCGGCTGATCGAAGGGGTTGACGCCCAGCACGGCTCCGGCGACTGCCGTGGCGGTCTCCCACAGCATGAACTGGGCGCCCAGGCTTCCGCCGGTGCGCACCACATGGGGGGTCACGACCGTCTCCTCCGGATCGGCATCGACGGAGGCACCGTCCTCAGCCTCGACGTCTACGATCTCCACCACCAGGACATCACCGGCCTCGCGGGTCAGCTCCGGTTCACCGTCGGCGACGATCACCGGCAGCACCCCGGTGCCGTCCTTGCCGGTGGACTCGGCGATCAGCTGCTCGATCCAGGCGCCCAGCCCCACCAGCGTCGAGCCGGCGTCGACGATCACCAGCTTGTCGCGCAGCGGGGAGGTGGCCGAGATGGCCGCCCCCAGCTGCAGGCCGGGGTTGGCCGCGTCGTCGGCGAAGAGAACCTCAGCGGCATCCTCAGCGTCTTCCAGCAGCGTCTCCACGTCGGCTCCGGCCAGCCCAGAGGGGACGAGGCCGAAGGCAGTGAGCGCCGAGTACCGGCCGCCCACCGTAGGGTCCGCGGTGAACAGTGCCCGCACACCGTCCTGCTCAGACTGCTGGGCCAACGGTGAGCCCGGATCAGTCACCACCACTGTGCGTGACTGGGGGTCGATGCCGGCGTCGGCGAAGGCTCGCTGTACGATCCGTCGCTGCGAGTCGGTCTCCACTGTGGAGCCGGATTTGGATGAGACCACCAACACGGTGCGGTCCAGATCCGTCAGCGTCGCTGCGACCTGCTGCGGGTCGGTGGAGTCCAGCACCACCAGGTCGACGTCGTCGCTGGCGCAGATCACCTCCGGCGCCAAGGATGAGCCGCCCATACCGGCCAGCAGCACGCGGGTGACGCCCTCTGCGGCCAGATTCTCCCGCAGCTGACCGATTTGGCTCAGCAGTGCTTGCGCGGACTCGAAGGGGGAGACCCATCCGAGTCGTTCAGCCGCCTCACTCTCCGCAGCCGGGCCCCACAGCGTGTGGTCCTTGGCCGCCAGCCGGGAGGCAAACTCGTGATCGAGCAGGCCGGGGACCTGCGCCTCGGCACCGGCGCGGGCGGCGCCCAACAGTGACAGCGACAGCGAACTCATAGTCAGACTTCCTTTTCAGTCAGGTAATACGACGGCGGCGACTGCGCAGTCCTGAAGACTCAGGAGTTGCGCTTCAGCCCCTCATCGATGGTGCTCAGCAGCCCCTGCCAGGACTTGTCGAACTTCTCCAGGCCCTCGCGCTCCAGTGTCTCGACGACGTCGCGGTAGTCGATGCCGGCGGCGGAGACACCGTCGAGCACCCGGTTGGAGTCCACGTAGGTGTCCGTCATCGTGTCGCCTTCGACCTCGCCCTGCTCGGCCAGCGAATTGAGCGTCTTCTCCGGCATCGTGTTGACCACACCGGCGGCGGCCAGCTCAGTGACGTAGAGGGTGTCGGAGAGGTTCGGGTCCTTGGTGCCGGTGGAGGCCAGCAGCAGCCGCTGCGGCTGACCGCCGCGCTCGGCCAGCAGGAGCCACCGTTCGGAGCTGAAGGACTCCGTGGCGATCTGGTGGGCCAGGCGTGCGTTGGCGATGGCCGCCCGGGACTTCAGCTTCTCCGTGCTGGGCCTGCCCTCTTCAGCGGCAAGCTCGAGGCGATGGTCCACCTCAGTGTCCACCCGCGAGACGAAGAAGCTGGCCACCGAGTGAATCTTGGAGATGTCCAGGCCGTCCGCGTGGGCCTTCTCCAGACCCAGCATGAACGCGTTGATCACAGCCCGGTAGCGCTCCAGGGAGAACACCAGGGTCACGTTGACGCTGATGCCCTCGGCCAGCACCGCGGCGATGGCCTCGATTCCCTCAACGGTGGCAGGAATCTTGATCATCACGTTCTCGCGGTCCACCGCTTTGTAGAGTCGCTTGGCCTCTTCGATGGTTGCCTCAGCATCGCGGGCGAGCCGAGGGTCGACCTCGATGGAGACCCTGCCGTCGACGCCGTTGGTGGCCGAGTAGACCCCGGCGAACAGGTCGCAGGCATCGCGCACGTCCGAGGTGGTGATCTCGAAGACGGCCTGCTCGGCGTCGGCGCCCCGGGAGGCCAGCTGGCTGAGCGCCTGCTCATAAGCATCGCCGGAGTTCACGGCCGCTTCGAAGATCGTGGGGTTGGTGGTGACCCCGACCACATGGTGGCTGTCGATCAGCTTGGCCAGGGACCCGGAGTTCAGCCGCTCCCGTGACATGTCGTCCAACCAGATGGAGACGCCGAGGTCGGAGAGTTCTTTGGTGTGCCGGTTTCCGGTGTCTTCTGCGGTCATGATTCTCCTTGGGACGAGGTCGTGATCAGGCGGCTGCGCGCACAGAGTCTTTGGCCGCGGCCGCGACGGCGTCGGCAGTGATGCCGAACTGTTCGTAGAGGTCCTTGTAGTCCGCGGAGCCGCCGAAGTGGTCCAAGCCTACGATGCGGCCGGCATCGCCGACATAGGGGTACCAGGTCATCGGGTGGGCGGCCTCAACGGCCACGCGCGCTCTGACGGCCGGAGGCAGCACGGATTCGCGGTAGGTCGCCTCCTGCTCGTCGAACCACTCCAGGCAGGGGGCTGAGACGACGCGGGCAGCCACCCCCTCGGCGGCCAAGGCCGTGCGCGCCTGGACCGCCAAGTCGACCTCCGATCCGGTGCCGATGAGGATCACATCGGGGCCCACCACGACGCCGTCCCGGACAGCTTCGGCGAGCACATAGGCGCCCTTGGCTACACCCTCCACCGAGCCGAACTCCTCGGCGGTGGCCCCTGCCGCACCGCGGGCGAAGGTCGGCACCCCCTGACGCGTCAGTGCGATGCCGGCCGGACGGTCAGCGCGGCTGATCACCTCGCGCCAGGCGACGGCCACCTCATTGGCGTCAGCGGGCCGGACCACGTCCAGCCCAGGGATCGCGCGCAGGCTGGCCAGCTGCTCCACCGGCTGGTGGGTGGGGCCGTCTTCGCCCAGCCCGATGGAATCGTGGGTCCACACGAAGATGGACCCGATTCCCATCAGCGCCGCGAGCCGAACGGCCGGGCGCTGGTAGTCGGAGAAGATCAGAAAGGTGCCGGCGTAGGTGCGCAGCGGTGTGGAGAGCTGGATCCCGTTGGTGATCGCTGCGGCGGCGTGCTCGCGCACCCCGAAGTGCAGATTGCGCCCGTAGGGGTGTCCGGCGAACTTCTCCGTGGAGTGACCTTCCGGCACAAAGCTGGGGTCGGCGGCGATGAGCGTGTTGTTCGAGCCGGCAAGATCGGCCGAGCCTCCCCAGAGCTCCGGCAGCACTGGTGCCAGGGCATTGATGACCTTGCCGGAGGCGGCGCGGGTGGCCAGGGCGTCTCCGGCGGGAAACTCCGGCAGGCTCTTCTCCCAGTCCTGCGGCAGCTCCGCGGCGGTGAGCCGATCAAGCAGCGCCGCCCCCTCGGCGTTGCGGCTGCGCCACTCGTGGTAGGACTTCTCCCACTCTGCCCGGGCCTCGGTGCCGCGGGCGGTGATCTGCCGGGCGTGGGCGAGCACCTCCTCATCGACGTGGAAGTGCTGCTGCGGGTCGAATCCGAGGAACTCCTTGAGGCCGGTGAGTTCCTCATCGCCGAGCTTGGCGCCGTGGATGGCGCCGGTGTTCTGCTTCTTGGGGGAGGGCCAGCCGATCACCGTGCGAAGCGCGATCAGGGATGGTTTGGAGGTCTCCTGCTGCGCGGCGCTCAGTGCTCGCTGCAGCTCGGCGATGTCTTCGGCGTAGTCACCGGTCTTCAGCCAGTTCACCCGCTGGACGTGCCAGCCGTAGGCTTCGTAGCGGGCCATCACGTCTTCGGTGAACGCGATGTTGGTGTCATCCTCAATCGAGATCTCGTTGTCGTCCCAGATCACGTTGAGGCTGCCCAGCTGCTGGTGACCGGCCAGGGACGAGGCCTCAGAGGTGACGCCCTCCTGCAGATCGCCGTCTGAGGCGATGACCCATACTCTGTGGTCGAAGGGTGAGGTGCCCGGTGCGGCGTCGGGATCCAGCAGTCCGCGCATCCGCCGCTGCCCATAGGCGAAGCCGACCCCTGATGCCAGCCCCTGGCCCAGCGGCCCGGTGGTGATCTCGACTCCGTCAGTGTGCCCGAATTCGGGGTGCCCGGGGGTCTTCGACCCCCAGGTGCGCAGCTGCTGGATGTCCTCCAGCTCCAGGCCGTAGCCGGAGAAGAACAGCTGCAGGTACAGCGTCAGACTGCTGTGGCCCGGCGAGAGGATGAACCGGTCGCGACCGATCCAGCGCGGATCTGCGGGGTCATGGCGCATAACCTGCTGGAAGAGGATGTAGGCGGCCGGAGCCAAGGACATCGCCGTTCCAGGATGGCCGGATCCGACCTTCTCCACAGCGTCGGCGGCCAGCACCCGCAGGGTATCCACGGCACGACGGTCCAGATCGGTGAGGTCAGGCAAGGCGTTGACGGCGGTTTCGGTCACTTCAGTGTCCTCCAAAGGGCGGTTCGTTTCCATCAGGGGTAAGTGGAGGCACATCGTTGTGCCGGTTCTCACTCCAGCCTACCGGCGGAGTCAGTATTCGTCTGCGTCCTTCCGGCTCAGACCCAGGGCGTAGCCCACCAGCTCAAGGTTCCGGTGCCTGATGACCAGGTCGGCATGCTCGGCCAGAGCTGGTTTTGCGCAGAAGGCCACCCCCACACCTGCTGAGGTCACCATATCCAGATCGTTGGCGCCGTCGCCGACTGCGACCACATTCTGAGCATCTGCGGCATACTCAGCGGCCCACTGCTGCATCCGTCGGCGCTTGACCGTCCGGTCGACCACTTCGCCCTCGACGCGTCCGGTCAGCTGATCGTCGGCGAGCTGCAGGTGGTTGGCGGCGAAGTCGGTCAGGCCCAGCTGCTGGGCCAGCGGCGCAAGAATCTGGGTGAACCCCCCGGAGACGGCGAAGACCGGGTGCCCGTCCCGGCTGAAGGCTGCGATCAGTTCCGCAGCACCGGCGGTGGCAGAGACACGGGCGAAGGTCTCGGTGAGCACCGAGGACGGCAGCCCGGCAAGAGTCTGCACTCGCGCGTGCAGAGATTCCGCGAAGTCCAACTCCCCGCGCATGGCCCTCTCAGTGACTGCGGCGACCTCTGCGGCGCGTCCGGCATGATCGGCGAGGAGGTCAATGACTTCCTGATCGATCAGCGTGGAGTCGACGTCCATGATCAGCATCCTGGTGCCGCTGCTGTCCAGCTGTCTCGGAAGCACCGTGGTGGTGGTCCGTTCCACACCGCCCAGCTGCTCCGCAGCGTCCTCCAACAGTGAATGGATGAGCTGGGTGCCGTAGTCGTCGTCGGAGTCGGCCAGCGAGAGCCACCAGCGCACCGCGCGGACCGGGCCGGTCGCTGAGCTGAAGCTCGCCGCTTCCGCATGGTGGACGACGCCGCGGCGGTCGAACTCTGCGGTCAGTGAGCGGATGAGAGCACCGTCGAGCTGATCGGCGGCGATCATGGCAACGGCCCCGGCAGAAGCATCAGTCATAGCGGATTCACCTTATCCTGTCCGGACGTGCTCATTAGATAGTGTTGTGCTCATGAGTCCAGTCCTGAACCTCGACGGCGTGAGCGTGCGCCGTGGCCGCAAGCTGCTGCTCAACGATGTGAGCTTCCACGTCAATGAGGATGAGCGGTGGGTGATCCTGGGGCCCAATGGGGCCGGAAAGACGACGCTGCTGCAGATCGCTGCGGCACGAATGTTTCCCAGCTCCGGCTCCGTGCAGATCTTGGACGAAACTCTGGGCCAGGTCGACGTCTTTGATCTGCGCCCACTGATCGGGCTGTGCTCCAACGCTGTGGCCAACGCCCTGCCCGCCCGGGAGACCGCGCTCAACGCCGTTGTCACTGCCGCCTACGGGGTGACGGGCCGTTGGCGGGAGGAGTACGAACGCTTCGATGAACGGCGCGCATTCAACCTGCTCAACGCCTGGGGCGTGGGGACCGTCTTTGACCGGCCCTTCGGAACGCTGAGTGAGGGCGAGCGCAAGCGGGTGCAGATCGCCCGGGCTCTGATGACCGACCCGGAGCTGCTGCTGCTGGATGAGCCGGGCGCCGGCCTGGACCTAGCCGGCCGCGAGGCGCTGGTGGCCCGCACCGCCGAGCTGGTCAGCGACGAGACCGCCCCGGCCACGGTCCTGGTGACCCACCACCTGGAAGAGATCCCGCCGGGGTTCACCCATGTGCTGCTGCTGCGTGATGGGGAGGCCGTCGCGGCCGGGCCGATGGAGCAGACCCTGACGTCGCAGAATCTGAGCGCCACGTTCGATGTGCCGTTGGAGCTGGCAGAGCGAGGCGGCCGCTACTCCGCATTCATGGCGCAGTAGCGCATGGAAGCTCTGCTCGACTTCGAGCTGCACGGGCTCGGCGTCGGATTTCTGCTGCTGATCCTGCTGGCAGGAATCTGGGCCGGTGCCATCAACACAGTGGTGGGTTCCGGCACGCTGGTGACGTTCCCGGTGCTGGTGGCCATGGGGGTCCCTCCGGTGTCAGCGACCATCTCCAACGCTATGGGGCTGATCGCAGGCGGCTTTACCGGCGCCTGGGGGTATCGGCGTGAGATCGTGAAGGTGAAGCCGGTGCTGGCCAAGCTGGTGCCGGCGTCATTTCTTGGGGGAGTGGTCGGCGCCACGCTGCTGGTCACGCTGCCGGAGGAGATCTTCGGTCGTGTCGCTCCCGCGCTGATCGTGCTGTCCCTGGCGATGGTCCTGGCACAGCCGAAGCTCTCTGCCTGGGTGAAGGGCCGCGCGGCAGAGCAGGCCGCTGATCCGCAGACACCCTCGCCGGGGGATGCTCCGGAGGCGGCAGCGGCCAAGGCCGCCCGGTCCGTGAAGTGGCCGCTGATTCTGCTGGTCTTCCTCGCCGGAGTCTACGGCGGCTACTTCGTGGCAGCCCAAGGCATCCTCCTCATGGGGGTGCTGGGGATCTTTCTCGCATCGACCATTCAGCAGGCCAACGGGGTGAAGAACCTGCTGGTGGCAGTGGTGAACCTGGTGGCGGGAATCAACTACCTCATCGTGGACTACCTGCTCCGGGAACCGGACGAGAGGATGATCCTCTGGGGTGTGGTGGCGATTATTGCGGTGGGTTCCACCTTTGGTGGGCTCATCGGCGCCTGGGTCGGACGCCGGCTCAGCCCGGTGGTGCTGCGCAGCGTGATCATTACCCTGGGGCTGGTGGCGCTGACAGTGATGATTCGAGATCTGATCGTGGGATAGCGTTGGAGACTCACCGGCCGGTGCGGTAGGGTAGTTCATTGGCCACCAGGCTCGGGCCTGTGTTTCCGCGCCCTATAATCCCTGAGGCTTCTGGCAAAATCCAGCGGCGTACGAAAAGGACACCACACATATGAAGACTGACATTCACCCGAAGTATCAGCCGGTGATCTTCAACGATCTGTCCTCCGGCGAGAAGATCCTCACCCGCTCCACGGTGAGCTCCGAGAAGACCATGGAATGGGAAGACGGCAACACCTACCCGGTGATCGACGTCGAAGTTTCAGCTGCTTCGCACCCCTTCTACACCGGCAAGCAGCGCATCTTGGACTCCGCAGGACGCGTGGAGCGCTTCAACCAGCGCTTCAAGGGCTTCGGCGGCAAGAAGTAGCAGCACTTTTCCGGCGACCCTCTCCGATTGGGTCGCCGGACTGTTGCCGTGCTAAGCTCTCCTGGCTTCACCTGGAGAATTCAGTGTGGCAGCAGGCCCCCTGCGCGGGTGGCGGAATAGGTAGACGCGCTAGCTTGAGGTGCTAGTCCTCGTATAAGAGGGTGGGGGTTCAAGTCCCCCTCCGCGCACCGGTCACAGTCAGACGGAACCTTCGTCTGATTAGGCCGACCACGTTGCAAGACCCCCTGTCTGAAGCAGAACAGCTCAGGCGGGGGTCTTGTTGTCTCTGCATCGTGTCCCGAAAGGAACAGGTCAGCACCACTGTCAGCGGTCCGCTGCGATCTCAGTGGTTGCGCAGCTTGTCGATGAGCTGATCCTTGTTCATATCCGAGTATCCGCTGAGGTTCAGCTCTTTGGCGCGATCTTTGAGTTCATCAACCGTCCACTTTTCGTAGCTGGGGGAGGTGCCTCCCTTCTCGCCCTGGGTATCGCGGCCCTCGTTGCTGGCTGCGTTGGCGATGCGGGCGGACTTCTCCTTGGAGTACCCCTGCTCTTCGCGCAGCGTCTCGTACAGTTCTTCATCTTTGACCGGTGACCGGTTCTTCTGCTCAGCCATGGTGGATCATCCTCCTGTGAATGGTTTTCCTCCGGTGACTGGAATGACGGCTCCGGCTGTGTAGCTGGCCTCCTCCGAGGCCAGGTAGACGTAGGCCCCGGCCAATTCGGCCGGCTGACCCGCACGGCCCAGGGGTGTGTCCTGCCCAAAGTGCTGCACCTTGCCCTGAGGAAAGTTAGTGCCGGGGATCAGCGGAGTCCAGACGGGTCCTGGGGCGACTCCGTTGACGCGGATTCCCCTCTCACCCAGCTCCATACCGAGAACTTCGATGAAGGAGACCTGCGCGGCCTTCGTCATCGCATAGTCGAACAGCGGGGGAGCGGGGCCTGCCGCCTGGATGGAAGTGGTGGTGATGATGGAACAGCCCGGCCCCAGATGCGGAACCGCCGCCTGGGCCACAGCAATGTGGGAGACCAGATTGGTGTCGATGACTTTTCTGATCTCAGACATGGGGGTGTCTTCGAAGCGGGATCGCGCCCGCTGGACGGCGGCATTGAGTACGACGACGTCGAGCCCGCCCAGGTCAGAGACAGCGGCGTTGACCACCTCTTCGGCGGCACCGTCGGCAGTGAGGTCCTGAGGATAGGCCACCGCCTGCTGTCCGCTCTCGCGGATGAGGCCCAAGGTGGTCTGCGCGTCCTGGTGTTCCTGGGGCAGATGCACAATAGCCACGTCTGCACCCTCACGGGCGTAGGCAACTGCCACTGCGCGACCGATACCAGAGTCACCGCCGGTGATCAGGGCCTTCTTGCCCTGCAGCCGAGCTGCACCCACATAGCTGTCCTCCCCATGGTCCGGGGTGGGGTCAGTCTGCGAAGTATGACCAGGCTGACCGACATCTGCGTGCGCGGGCATATCGTCGTCGTAATGTTTGCTGTGTGGATCCTGCTGTGCCTTCTGCGTCATGACACTCCTTCGGGTAGGGGTCGGCAGTCAGGACGAACGATTCACGGGTTGAGGACGACTTTGATGCAGCCGTCCTCCTTCTTCTGGAACATGCTGTACGCCTCTGGAGCCTTCTCAAGCGGCATCCGGTGGGTGACGAAATCGTCGATGCCCAGCGGATCTGAGTGGTCCTCCACCAGGGGGATGATCCCATCCACCCAGTTCCTCACGTTGGCCTGGCCCATAGTGACCTGAATCTGCTTATCGAACAGGGTCAGCATCGGCAGCGGAGAGGCTTGGCCCCCGTAGACCCCGGACAGGCTGATGGTGCCGCCGCGGCGCACCAGGTCGATGGAGGTGTAGAGCGCGGCGAGCCGGTCCACGCCAGCTTTGGCCATGACCGGCTGCCCCACCTTATCGGGAAGGAACTGGACGGAGCGCTGGGCGAACTTCGCCAGAGCCGACTGGGCATCGCCGTGAGCCTCCATGCCGACGGCGTCGATCACCGCATCAGGGCCTCGACCTGAGGTGGCCTCCCGGATCGCGGAGACTGACTCGTCACCGCTGTCAAAGACGTGCACACCGTGGCGTGCTGCCATTTCGCGACGCTCAGCGACAGGGTCCATGGCATAGACCGTCATGCCAAGATGCTTGGCAATGCGAGCGGCGAACTGACCAATGGGACCCAGCCCGACGACGGCCACCGAATCGCCTGCCTCACAGTGGGTGTAGGCGACCGCCTGCCAAGCGGTGGGCAGCACATCGGAGAGGAAGAGGTAGCGGTGATCCTCCAGCTCCTCGCCGACCTTGATGGGTCCGTAGTCGGCGTGGGGGACCCGCAGGTACTCTGCTTGGCCGCCGGGAACCGCGCCGTAGAGCTGAGAGTAGCCGAAGAGTTGGGAGCCGGATCTCTGTTCGGTGACCTGTGTGGTCTCGCACTGGGTCTGCAGCCCCTTGCGGCAGTAGAAGCAGTCGCCGCAGGCGATCTGGAAGGGGACCACGACCCGGTCGCCGGTGGAGAGATGAGATTCCGAGCCCGCTTCGACCACCCGGCCCATCGACTCATGACCGATGATGTCGCCGGCTGTCATGAACGGTCCCAGAACCTCATAGAGATGCAGATCAGAGCCACAGATCGCAGCAGAGGAGACCTCGATGATCGCGTCATTGGACTGCTGCAGCACCGGGTCGGGGACCGTCTCCACGGAAACGTTGCGCGGACCTTGCCATGTGACTGCTTTCATTGCGGCGCCCTCCTAAGAGAGTCGGTTAGCGCTGGCCCGATGGGCTGTTCGTCGAGCGTGGACTGTTCACCGGGCGCTGACAGGGCCCACCGCACCGATACTGACCTGAGTATTTGCTGGTCATCACCCGGTGCCCAGGTTGAAGCTCAGCGGCGCCGGAACAGCAGCCTGGTCACCAGGCGCCGGCCCAGCATGAACACCGCCAGGGTGAGGGTGGCCACCATGACGAATGACAGCTGGACGCCACCGTCGGTGAACAGCTGCCGCATCACCATGCCCGAGGCCACGGTGACGATCACCACGACGACGCCGCTGGGCCAGATGCTGCTGGGGTGCCGCCAGGACACGGTGATCAACCAGCCCAGCGCTAAGCCCATCAGAAACGGCCATGCCGTCGACCACACCTCGGCAGCACTGAGCCCGGAGGCGTGGGATCTGTTGCCCACGACTGCGAACAGCACGACCAGCACGGCATCGGCACCGAACCCGATCGCCGAACGTGCCGGGCGCACCGACGTGTGCGTGGTGAGGGCTGCGTCGTCGTGGGGGGATGGTTCGGCCATGAATCCATTGCAACACAGCCCAGCCGATTCTCACTCTGGGGGAGGGGGAGGGGTCAGTGCGAGTCTGTCGGGGCGGCACGATGATCGACCTCCGCGACGCACACATCGATGCGTGAGATGGCCGCATCGAACGTTTCGACCCTTGTCCAGAGTCTGGGATGCTGCCGGTGAATCTGGTCCAGGGTGGCGCCGGAGGACCGAAGCGTGGCCAGATCGAAGCTGACGTTAGTGCGCGCACCGGTCACGGCTGCTCTGAGTGCGCCGAAGGCGACGACGACGTCGGCGATCAGCGCTGGGTTTCCGTGCGTTGACAACCAGCTCAGGTCATCAATTGCTTCTGTGGCGCGCTCGCCGACGGCAGAGGAGGTCGCCGCCGCATCAAGTGAGGCCCCGCGTATGGCATCGTCACGCTGGGGTCCGCGCTGCAGTTTGAACGCCGCGCCGAAAGCGTGCGAGGCTTCAGCGTCTTCGTCAGCCAGCTGCAGGGCAGTGCGCCGCAGCTCGTGCGCTCTGGCACGAACCTCGTGGAGCGTATCCCGCTGGTGCGGCTGCGCGTGGCTGTAGCCGGCAACCATGGAGGTCAGTGATGCTGCCATGGCAAGCATCACCCCGGCTCCGGCGCCGCCGCCGGGGGAGCCGACGGACTCGCTCAAAGCGCGCGTCCACTGCTCAAGCGTCGAATTCTGCGTGGTGACCTCATCTGAATCGGGCATGCCTCCAGTGTGTCCCACGCTGTGCATGTGGGAAACGTCTCGGCTCCCGGGAGTCCGGCAGAGCTCTACGGCGCAGTTGGGGAGAGGCGGATGATCGTCGCCGTTCTGTAATCCTGCCCGCCGTCTCGCTTTAAGTTGACATAATGTAGATTATCGGACTAATAATCACGACGGCGGCAGTCGTTACCGGCTGAAGTGTTTGACCTTGAGCTGCCGTTGGCGCTTGCGGAGCCATCGGGACAGGTGGTTGGCAACCTGCGATGCTGCGCGGAGCTGATCGGCAAGCTGCTGATCCATCGTGACGAGGGTGTCGTTGGCGCCGAGTGCTGCGGCGGTGATCCAGCAGGCGTTGTGAGACACCTTCCGACTTACGACCGAGCTCACGATCCCGAAGAGGTGCGCCTGCTTGACAGTGTCTGAGAACGACGCCTGACGCAGCTCATCTCGACCGAAGTTCAGCGTGTCGGCGCGCCGGGACCTGGCTGCCTCATCAGGTGCTTCGAGGACGCCGCGTTCCAGCTCGGCAAGGGTGACTATATGGACGTTGGGGATGTCCTCGCCGGCGTTCTCGAGCAGCCACTCGATCAGGTTCGCATCTTGCAGCTCGACCCAACCGATGATCGCCGAGGTGTTTAGGATCAGCCCCACAGAGCCTCGTCCTTCGCAGCCTGGACGGCGGTGTCGGCTCGCTTGGCGTCCATGAGTTCATCGAAGGCACCGGTGTCGCCGGTCGAGACCTCCTTGGCCTTCTTGACCAGCGCTTCGACAGGACGGCGGCGGTCGACGGCGCGAATCTCCGCGACGCGGTCTCCTCGGTTCATCAGATACACGACCTCGCCGGCACGCACTGCGTCCAGGACCCTTGTGGTGTGATTCCTCAGGTCCCTGATGCCGAATTCGCGCACTGCCATGCGACCAGGTGTGGCACCTTTTGACGGCAAGTGCTACACCTGGTCATGAGTCGAACGCCGATCCCCCAACTCTCGCCTCATCAACTCCCCTGCCGGCGACCACGTCGGCCCCGCCAGTGCTGGCAGAAACGTGTCAAACTCATCGACTTGCTTGGTCTGACGATCCGCCTGCGGGCTGCGGGTGTTCAACATTTGTTAAACCTGCGGTACGATGGGTGCTATGCCTGCATCGATCGGTTTCCGCCCGACGCCGGACGACGAGCGCATCCTGCGCGAGGCCGGCCAACCCGGCGAGAGCACCTCGGAGACGCTGCGCCGAGCGCTAAGGCTGCTGGATCATGAACGCTGGTTGGCCCAGTTCCGCGCAGACGCTGAGGCGCTGAAGAGCGAGGACCTCAACACGGAGCCTGAGGCCTGGTGATCCGGGGGGCCGTCTATCGGATCGACCTGGGTCGCTCGCGAAGCCACGAGCAGGGTGGCAAGCGATTGGGGTTGGTCCTCTCCCCGTCGGATTCACCCTTGTCTGTTGTCACCGTGGTTCCTACGTCCACTTCGGCCGGACCATCGGTGCATCGTCCCGAGCTTGAAGTCGCTGGTCGGCTGACGCGCTTACTGGTCGACCAGATTCGTTCGATCGACGTGGACTCCGTCGTCGGTGACCCCGTCGACTACCTCGCCCGGGACCAACTTGGAGAGGTCGAGCTCGCGCTGGCCCACTACCTCGAGGTCCAGGACCTAAGCCCACCTCGCTCGTCATAGATGGTGTCCGCTGGCCGGTGAGCCACTGAGTCACTCGACGTCGCTGGTCTCGAGGGCCATGAGAAGGGGTGCTCCCGGCTCCTCAGCTCCTGTCCCTGCCAGTAAAGCCACGAGATCGACTCGAAACAGCACAGAGTTGTCCCGACTTGTCCGAACGGTATCGTTCGATTTGATCAGCCCGGCGAGCGCTGCCCTCAAGCGTTCTGTTGAAAAACTTCCTGTTCCAACCGCGTAAGGCGTGCCGCAACACTGCTGCTGTCTTGTTCCTCTTCCCGCAGCCTCTCAAGTGCCCAGAGCCTGACCAGCGTCGAGACCGGCAGGTTGGCCTCCTGGGCTGCGCGCTGAAGCTCGCTGTTCTCTTCTGGCGACAACCGCACCGAGATTACGGTGGGCTTCGCGCGGCTGCGACGACTCACCTGCACATGATCGGGCAACTGCTCGGGCATTTCATAGTTCTCTGCCGCCGCGCCTTCCTTGGCGAGGAGGTTGTCGATTCTACTCATGGTTCCACTTCCTCGTAGTTGCGCTGGTCGCGCTGGTTTGCTATCCATGCGTTTCTCCCCCCCACTGCCCGTCTGGCTGCTCGCGTGGGTCTGCGGCCGCGTCTACAAGAATCACCGTCAGGACCGTGCCCACGCTGGGTGAGTAGCCAATGACTCGGACCGCATAGCCCGAACGGCTGGCTGGATCGGGCACAAGCCAGACCGCGTAATCATCGTCGACCGCCTCATCAGCCCAACTCGGCTCTATAGCGTGACGTAGCCGGATGTAGGCAGCACGCTTATGCCAATCCACCCGGATGCTCACACCTACATACTACTACATAACACTACGAGATGTCACGGTTCAGGATATCGACCCGCACGCCCTGCCGCGCTGCCACTGAGCCACTCGACGTCGCTGGTCTCGACGGCCATGACAGCGGGGGTGCTCCCGGCTCAGTACGGCGTCAGCCGGAGATCATCTCGACGGGGTTTCTGCGAGTCGATTAAGCTGAGAGTTCAGATGTTGATGCAGATCACCATGCTGTAGGCCCGTCACAGACCGAGCAGATCAAGGAGGCTCTCATGATCGAATGGTTCGGCGAGAACCTCTGGGCTGCTTGGCTGTCGTTGACGTTCGTGCTTTTGGTCCTGGAAGTCTTCACCCTGGACATGCTTTTCCTGATGCTCTCCGCCGGCGCATTGGCGGCGATGACCGTCTCCTTGGCCGGCGGCGACGGATGGATCCAGGTAGTCGTGGCAGCGATCACCGCGCTGCTGATGCTCGGTGCGGTGCGGCCGGTGGCTCTGAAGCATCTGAAGAAGGGTTCGCCGGACCAACTGACCAATATTGACCGGATGCAGGGCATGGAGGCCCATGCCCTCGAGTCGGTGACCGACACTGAAGGGCTGGCAGAAGTTGACGGAGGTACGTGGACGGCCCGCGTGGTCGGCGGGCACACCATCGAAGCAGGCACCTCGGCGGTGGTCGAGTCCGTCGACGGAGCCACTGTCTATCTCAAGCCGACCTCACGCATCGATTGGCCTGACCCGCACTCCCCCCAGGCCTGAGAACACAATGATCACACCCCACATGAATGGAAGCTGCAGACAATGCCTGATTTCGTCCTAATCGTCGTACTTCTGGCGCTGGTCGCCTTCGTGGTCGTGATCTTGGCGCAGAGCGTACGGATCATCCCCCAGGCGCGCGCCGGAATTGTGGAACGCCTGGGCAAGTACCAGCGAACCCAGGGCCCCGGACTGACCTTGCTGGTGCCCTTCATCGACCGGCTGCTGCCGCTGCTGGATATGCGCGAGCAGGTCGTTTCTTTCCCGCCCCAGCCGGTCATCACCGAGGACAACCTGGTGGTCTCCATTGACACTGTGGTCTACTTCCAGATCACTGACCCCAAAGCTGCCAGCTATGAGATCCAGAACTACATCGTGGCTGTGGAGCAGCTGACTACCACCACCCTGCGTAACGTGGTGGGTGGAATGAACCTTGAAGAGGCGCTGACCTCCCGTGATCAGATCAACTCGATGCTGCGCGGAGAACTGGACAAGGTCACCGGCCGCTGGGGCATTCGGGTGGCCCGGGTGGAGCTGAAGGCCATTGATCCCCCGCACAGCATTCAGGACTCCATGGAGCAGCAGATGCGTGCCGAACGCAGTCGCCGCGCCGCGATTCTCACCGCGGAGGGGACCAAGCAGTCTGCGATTCTCAATGCCGAAGGTGAGCGCCAGTCAGCGATCCTGCAGGCTGAGGGTGAGGCGCAGTCCCGCATTCTCTCCGCCAACGCCGAGGCTCAAGCCATCGAGACCGTCTTCAGTGCGGTTCACGCCTCAGAGCCCAGCCCTGAGCTGCTCTCCTACCAGTACCTGCAGACTCTCCCAGAGATGGCCAAGAGCGAGTCCAACACCATGTTCGTCATCCCCGGAGAGTTCGGCGAGGCACTGAAGAGCCTCTCAGGAGCCTTCAGCGGCGAAACGGCCGGCAGTGAGAACATGTCCTACGAGGACCGGGAGAAATCCCTGGAGGCCCGCGCCAGAAGACTGCGAGAGCGCCGCTCCCAGGAGGTCGAGGGTGCCGGCCGAAAGGGACGTCCAGGAATCTCCAGCGCCATCGCCGACCTGGCCGAATCTGCGCGCTCGACGTCAGTGACCGACGACGACACGCGCTACCTGAGCACCAAGGAACTGGAGAAGGAGGCCCGCCGCGCGGAGAAGGGCAACCCGGAGGCTCTGCGCCAGGAAGAAGAGGCCGAAGAGGCCGCCCAAACCCGCAGCGACGACGCTGAGGCCGCTCCCCCGCAGGCTGAGGGGCCCCCGGACGAGCCGGAGCCGGAGCAGCCGCAGGACCCTGAGAAGCAATAGCATCCCTGCACCCACCGGGGCCGGTCCGTGGAATAAACTGTGGGGCGGCCCCGTTATGGTGTCCGAATCAAACTGTGTGTAGAACTGCTTTTGGAGGAAGAACGATGAGCGATCGCAGCCTGCGCGGCATGCGTCTTGGCGCCCAGTCCATGGAGACTGAGCAGGGCGTAGAGCCGGCCCCCCGGCAGAACATCGAATATGTCTGCGACGACGGAGAGCGGATCTCGGTCACCTTCTCCTCCGAGGCTGAGATCCCCGGCACCTGGACCACCCCCTCCGGCAAAGTCGGTGTGCTGGCAGAGGGCGACGCACCAGAGGCACCAGCGGAGAAGCCGGTGCGGACCCACTGGGACATGCTCTTGGAGCGCCGGTCCCAGGAGGACCTTGAAGACATCCTCAAAGATCGGCTGAAGATTCTGCGCGAGCGCCGCGGCGAAAAGGTCTAGAGACCTTCTCACCACCCTGTATTCCAGGGCGGTCATTGGCTGAAGGATCGCACCTTTCGGGCCAGCGTCTCGGCCCGCGCGCTGAGACCCCATTTGGTCACATTGCCTATGGCCTCCAGGACGATGCCCGAACTCATCTTTGACTCCCCCAGTGTGCGCTCAACAAACGTGATCGGCACTTCCCGGATCGTCTTTCCCTGACGCGCTACGCGGAAAGTCATATCCACCTGAAAGCCGTAGCCGACAGACTCGATGGCATCCAGGTCCACCTCCTCCAGCGTGGAGCGCCGGAACACCCGGAAGCCTGCAGTGATGTCGCGAACCTTCAGCCCCAGCATCGCGCGTGAGTAGTAGCTTCCACAGCGGGAGATGAGTTCCCGGTGCAGCGGCCAATTCACCACAGATCCGCCCGGGACCCAGCGGGACCCGATCACCAGATCAGCCTGGTCCAGGGCGGCCAGCAGCGCCGGCAGCTGCTCGGGCTGATGAGAGCCGTCGGCGTCCAGCTCCACCAGCGCCTGGTAGTCACGGGCCAAACCCCAGTGAAAACCAGCGATGTAGGCGCCACCCAGGCCGTTCTTCTGCGTGCGGTGAAGCACGTGGATCTGCTCGTCGTGGTCGCGCATCTCCTCGGCAAGGTCGCCGGTGCCGTCAGGACTGTTGTCGTCGACGATCAGCACATCAGACTCAGGCACTGCGGCCCGGAGCCGATCGATAGTGGTCGGCAGCGCATCGATCTCGTTAAAGGTGGGGATGATGGTCAGGGTCTTCATGGATCCCAACCTACAGGGTCTCACCGGCGACGACCGTGCCGACTAACCGTGGCAGCTCCACTCCGTCCAGGAAGGGCAGCAGTGGGGTGCGCGCACGAGTGTCGGTGCTCCAGGCCGCGGCCGTGGAGTTGGGAGTCTGAACCGCCAGCTGGTCCACCTCCCAGACCGTGTAGGTCGCGGCAGAACCGGGATTCAGCTGAGCCGACTCCGGGGCGGCTCCGACCAGGGAACGATAGGCCCCACGAGTCTGCGCGTTGAAGCCGGCGCGCACTGAGACGGGGTCGTCGTCGAAGTGCACGTGCTCGGAGACCAGCTGCCAGGGATTCTGGCCCTCCGGCGGCGCGGCGGCCGTGGGGACTCCAGCTCGCAGGGCGGTGGCCAAATGGCCGGGGCGATTAAGCAGCACATGCACGCCCGTGTTCAGCAGCGTCTCCCAGTGCTCGGAGGCAGCGGAGTCAAAGCCCACCAGCACAGTGGGCGTCACCGGTGAGGGCGTCTGCTTCAGCTCACGCAGGTGCTGATGAGAGGTCACCACCGCATCAACCACTTCGGCGGCCTCGGCTTCGGTGCACTCCAGGAACAGCTGACGGCCGGCTTCGGTGCACCAGGAACGCACACCCAGAAGGTTCGGCATCACTTCTGCGAAGCGCAGCTGCACTGCGATCGGGTTCTCAGCCACGGGGTCCAACTCCCCCAGCAGGTCCAGCATCGTGTTCACCGGAGCAATCGAGGGAGCCCCACCATCGGCGCGGACCCCGGTCAGCTCGACCACGGGGTACACCGCCACAGGATGCTCCCCCGCCGTGGTGAGTGCACTGCGCAGGGATTCTGCCAGGGAATCCCGCGTATCGCCGGTGAGCTTCTGGGCCTCCACCGGGACGCGCAGCCGCAGCGTCGAGCAGCCGAAGCTGGTGGCTGCCCCGTCAAGGATCTCGGTCAGCGTGCCGGCCTCGAGCTGTTCGAGCGTCACCGCTGCCGAGCCGACGAAGGCCGGGGTCACCAACCCACGATCCAGGTCCTGGTGAAGCATGCGTTCATCGGCCAAGCGCTGCGCCGTCTCATCGGAACCCAGCCACGCCACCTGGCCATTTTCGACGAGCATGGCTTCGGCGTAGGGCTCATCCGTGGAATGTACGGTCCCGTTGTGCAGCATCACAGGAGTCCTGCCCGTACTCGTCTCAGTGGTCGTCGGGTTCGTCACGGTCAATATCTTCCTCCAAGTCTTCTTCCAAATCTTCGTAGGCGACCGAGGAGTAGGCCACTACTCCCCTGGCGATGAGGTCAACGGCCTCCTGGCACCTGGAGGCAAACTTCGCCGTCGCGGTGGGCACGGCGGAGAGCTGGTCCAGTACGTCGATGCACTGCTTCGCCCACCGCACGAAGTCCCCGGCCGCCAGGGGTGAATCCTCCAGCGCAACGCGCAGGCTGGCCCCGGAGGCCCAGGAGTACATCGGAATCGCCAAGCCCATCTCTGGGACATCGGTGGGCTGCAGATGATGCCGCTTCTCCAAAGCTTCAAGTTCAGCATGAACTTCAAGGCCGGTGCGTACAGCGTGGGACAGCCCCTTGGTGGGCATCTGCGGAGTCGCGCCCTCGTCCTCGCGCTTGGCCTGGTAGACCAAAAGCGTGGAGAAGGCAGCGATCTCCTCGGCGCTCAGCTGAGCCAGCGCTCCGCGATCCATGAGCATCTCGGTGAAGAGGTCGCGCTCTCCGTAGATGCGTCGCAGCCGCTGCCCGCGCTCGGTGACCAAAAACTCCTCTGCGTGGAACTCCTCCTCGATCGGCTCGATGCTGGGCAGCAGCTCGTCATCGGCGGGCTGCAGATGTCCCAGTTCGAACAGCACTCCGCACACCCGGTCGAAGGTCTTGGCGATGGATCCGGTGCGCCGGTCGATCTTGGCCTGCAGCTGGTCAGTCTCTCGTTTGAGCTTCCACCAGCGTTCAGCCCATCGGGCATGGTCTTCGCGGTCGCTGCAGGAGTGGCACGGGTGACGCTGCAGCGCCGACTGAAGCTGCTGAACAGTCTCGGCGTCGTCGGTGAGGGCGTCCTCGACGAACCCGAAACCCGGCTGCGGCGCGTTGCGGCGTGCTGGTGTCCGCTCCTTCAGCGCACTGCGCATGGTGGAGGCGAGGTCACGGCGGATCTTCGGCACCTTCACCTGTGGTTTGCGGGGCAGGCGCACACTGGAGATCACCTCTGGTGGCTGCGGGAAGTCTTCGATGGTCACGTTGCGCAGCTTGGCGTCCTCGGTGATCACCCCCGGGCGGGGGTCGTGCTCAGGTGCTGAATGGACCACCAGGCTGGCCCCCAGTCGGCGTTTGCCGGGGACATCAATGACGTCGCCGGGTTCCAGAGCGCTGAGCACACGAATGATCTCGCGGCGCTGCTGCCGGTTGCGGGACTTGGCCTGATCCTTCTGCCGCTCATTGAGTTCGCGCCGCAGCCGCGCGTACTCGCCGAAATCACCCAGATGGCACTGCATGGCTTCTTCATAGCCGTTCAGGGAGGATTCACGCTTGGCGACGTCGCGGGCCAAACCGACCACGGCACGATCAGCCTGGAACTGCGCGAACGAGGACTCCAGAATGGTGCGTGCGCGGCGCCGGCCGAACCGTGCCGTCAGATTGACCGCCATGTTGTAGCTGGGGGTGAAGGACGAATTCAGCGGATAGGTGCGCTTCGATGCCAATCCGGCCACCTGACGCGGGTCCATGCCCGGCTGCCAGATGGCGACGGCATGGCCCTCCACGTCGATGCCGCGACGACCCGCCCGACCGGTCAGCTGGGTGTACTCCCCCGGGGTGATGTCCTGGTGGGACTCGCCGTTGAACTTGTCCAGCTTCTCCAACACCACCGTGCGTGCGGGCATGTTGATGCCCAGGGCGAGGGTCTCAGTGGCGAACACCACTTTGAGCAGACCCTCAGCGTAGAGGTTCTCGACCAGCTCTTTGAACGGAGGCAGCATACCGGCGTGATGGGCGGCAATACCGTTGATCAGAGCCTCACGGAAGCTGTCGAACCCCAGGACCGCCAGGTCCTCGGCGGGCAGCTCCCAGCCCATCTTCTCCACCCGGGAGTTGATCTCCACGGCCTCAGCCTTGTTGGTCAGTTGGATCCCGTGGTGCAGGCACTGCTCGACAGCGGCTTCGCACCCGGCGCGGGAGAAGATGAAGGCGATGCACGGCAGCAGCCCCTCCCGATCCAGGGTGCGGATCATCTTGGGCCGACTCAGCCGAGGCCTGCCGACCGGAGAGCCGGAGAGTGTGGAGACCCCCTGCTTGGAGGGGTGAGCTGAGCGGCCCAGGTCACGGCGACTGTCGCGGCGGCCTCTGCCCCGCCCCCGGTGCCCGCCGGAGCGACGTGAGGACGGGGCCTGTGAATAGTGGGCCAGCTGCTGCAGCTCGGGGTTGACCAGCTGTTTGACCTGGTTGTCTTTGCCTGCCGACTCGACGAAGAGGTCAAGCAGCTCGTAGTCGACCATCATGTGCTGCGACAGCGGCACCGGACGGTGCTCTGAGACGACCACAGCAGTCTCGCCGCGGACGGTGTCCAGCCAGGCGCCGAACTCCTCGGCATTGGAGACGGTGGCCGACAGTGCCGTCAGCTGCACCGACTCCGGCAGGTGAATGATGACTTCTTCCCACACCGCCCCACGGAACCGGTCGGCCAAATAGTGGACCTCATCCATCACCACATGTCCCAAGTCCCCCAACGTGCTGGAGTCCTGATAGAGCATGTTGCGCAGGACCTCAGTGGTCATGACCACCACGTCTGCCTCGGAGTTGATGGAAATGTCACCGGTGAGCAGGCCGACCCGGTCTGAGCCGTACTCTGTGCGTAGGTCGCGGAACTTTTGATTGCTCAGCGCCTTGATGGGAGTGGTGTAGAAGGCCTTCTTGCCTTGGGCCAGGGCCAGGTGGACCGCGAACTCCCCGACGATGGTCTTGCCGGCTCCAGTGGGGGCAGCCACCAGCACGGCCTGACCGGATTCCAGATGTCGGCAGGCCTGAAGCTGGAACTCGTCTAAGTCGAAAGTCTGCTCGGCGCGGAAGGCACCAAGCTGCGTCTTCGCCTCGGCTGCTCGTTGTCGCCACTGGGCATAGCGCTCGGCCGGTGAAGTCATGCCCTCCACCCTACCGAGCTGGGCTGAAATTGGCGTCCAGCTGCTGCAGGCCGCAGCTGAGGCCCGAGGGCGGGATCCGGTTCACCGGTCGGTGAGCCAGGCGACGACGACGTCACCAATCATGGAGCGCAGATGGTCACGGTGAGCATCCGCGCCGAGGTCGCGGTCAAAGAGGTACCCGAAGGTGTACTTATTGGCGACCTGGAATACGCAGTAGGAGCTGATGAGCAGATGCACGTCGACGGCGTCGACGTCGCTGCGGAAATGGCCCTCAGCCCGCCCCCGGGAAAGGATCATGTCCAGCACTCCAACCGCGGGTTTGCTCAGATCTCGAAGCGCTTCGATCTGACGGATGTAGCGACCGCGGTGGATGTTCTCAATCGCTACCAGCCGGATGAACTCGTCATTGGCCAGGTGGTGGTCGTAGGTGAGCTCGGCCAACTGGCGCAGTGAGTCGGCCGGAGCCAGCTCATCGACGTGCAGGGTCTGCTCCTTGTCACGGATACCACGGTAGACGTTCTCCAGGACGGCAAGGTAAAGCTGCTCCTTGCCTCCGAAGTAGTAGTAGATCATCCGCTTGGTCGTGCGGGTGCGGCGAGCGATCTCATCGATCCGCGCACCAGAGTATCCGGCATCGGCGAAGACCCCGGTGGCAACCTCCAGCAGTTCAGCCCGAGTGCGAACAGCGTCGCGCTGGCGGATGCGTCGCTCTGTCAATGTGAACCTCCGTTTGTCGCCTCGAAGGCTACCAGAACCTCGACCCTGGCTCCCCCAGTCAGCGAGCTCACTCTCCCACCAGCACGCGGCGCGGGTTGTCCACGAGCAGCTGGCGCTCCAGGCGGCTGTCGATTCCGGCGGCGCGCAGCTGCGGCAGGATCGTGGTGTGCAGATGGTCCATTCGCCACTGCGGAGCATGCCTGGCTCTCCACGTGGGTGGTGTCATGCGGCTGAACACCGCCGCATCCTGGGAGAGCACGATGTGGTCCTGGTATCCCAGCTCCAGCAGGGTCTGCAGCGTCCTGAGCCGATCGGCGTCCCGACCCATATGGGTCATGCCGAACCGGTCAAACCCAATGAACGAGCCAGCCTCAGCCAGTTCGCGCAGGTAGCCAATATCGGTCGAGTCGCCGCTGTGGCCTATGACAACCCTGCCCAGAGGCACCCCGAACTGGCCGAGGAGCTGCTGCTGCTCCAGACCGCTGCGGGTCGTAGGGTCAGAGTGTGTTGTGATCGGCACACCGGTCTGACGCTGAGCCGCGGCCGCGGCGCGGAAGACGCGGGCGACGTCCTCGGTGATCCCCCGGTCATCGGAGGCGACCTTGATCATGCCCGCCCGGACTGATGTGCCGGCGATCTCAGCTGTGATGTCATTCAGAAACATCTCGGTCAGCGGATCGGGGCCGGTGACCAAACGGCCCGGCCCGTTGAGCCGGAAGAAGGGGGGCAGGACATCACTGGTGTAGTAGCCGGTGGAGACCACGATCTGCACCGCAGAGTCGTGGACCAGCTGAGCAATCCGCCCCACATCGCGGCCGAGCCCGGGGACGGTGAGATCCACGATGGTCTCCACGCCCAGGGCGGAGAGCTGGTCCAGCTGTGCGCGGAGCCTGCTTCCCACCCGGTCTTCGTCCCACTCCGGGTGCGGAAGGTTCAGGTCCAACTCGGGGTCGCTGACGATCAGGTGTTCGTGGATCAGGGTGGTGCCGAGCTGATCCGCCGGCACCACCCCGGTCACTGACTCGACGAGCGAGGTCACCTGCTCACTCTGAGGTGCTGCGGATGTCTTCGAAGACCTGCAGCGAGTCACCCTCCAATGTGTCCTGCAGGTGGCTGACGGCCTGCTCCTGGAATGCGTCAACGTCTACATCATCGATGATTTCCCACTCATCGCCGGACTCCCACTCCTGCAGAGTGGCCTCCTCATCCTCGGCGACACAGTTGGTGACCTCAGTCACAGCCGTCTCCACCGCTGCGTTCAGAGCCTCCTGCTGCTCCTCATTGAGGTCATCCCACACCTCCGAGATAATCACCAAATTGGTGTTGAGCTGGTGGGCGCTGAGGTTCAGGTAATCCTGCACCTCAGCCAGGCTCTCCGACTCGATGTTCGTCAGCGGGTTCTCCTGACCGTCCACTGCCCCCTGCTGCAGTGAGAGGTAGAGCTCCTCATAGGCGACTTCGGTGGCGTCAGCCCCGAGCGCTTCGGCGTTCATCAGGTACTGCGGAGATCCGGGGAAGCGGATCCGCAGACCCTCCAGGTCCTCAGGGGTGCGGATAGGCTGGTTCGACGTGAAGTGCCGGGCCCCGGCAGACCAGGTGCCCAGGGCGCGCACGCCGGTCTCCGCCGCGAAGTCCTCAATCATCTGTTCGGCCTCGGGGCTGGCCATGTAGTTGGCCAGATGGTCCGGGCCGTCGAATGCGTAGGCCGCGTCCAGCACGCTGACGGGCTCATAGACTGCCCCGAGCGCGGAGGCGCCCTGAATGTCGATATCGATGTCGCCGGAAGCAACCGAAGCAATGCGGTCGGCATCGCCGCCCAGCTGGCTGGCGCCGTAGATCTCGATGTCTAGGCCGACGTCGGCGGCAGCGACCTCTTCCTGGATGACGTCGGCACCGCACCGTGCTTGGGGCTGGTCGTCGTTGTAGCTGTGGGCCAAGGTCAGCGATGTGGCTCCGTTGGTCTGCTCGCCGCCGCCGTCGCCGCCGCCGTCGCCGCCGCCGTCGCCGCCGCCGTCGCCGCCGTCGCCGCCGCCGTCGCCGCCGCCGTCGCCGCCGCCGTCGTCTGCGCCGTCGTCGTTGCCGCCGCAGGCGACCAGGGCCAGGGCCGGCAAGGTGAGCAGCGCCGCCCAGCGAGTGCCGTTTCGGGGTGCGTGTGACATGGTGATTCCTTTCATTAGTGAACAGGCTGTGAGGAGTTCTCAGCAGCTACAAGGTGCTTCAGGTGAGTAAGCATGGCAGAGCGGTCCGCGATTTTGCCGGTGAAGAGTTCAAAGGCATCGGCTGCCTGGTGCATCGCCATACCCAGGCCCGAGATCGTGCGGCATCCCCGGTGCCGGGCAGTCAGCAGCAGCTCGGTCTCCACGGGCCGATAGACGACGTCGCAGACCCACAGCGGGGGCCGCAGCAGGTTCGCATCCACGGCGGAGCCGGGGTGGTCGGCCATGCCGATCGGGGTGGCGTTGATCAGGCCCTGGGCCAGTGGCAGCAGGCTGGGCAGCGCGTCGACGGAAGCGGCATCCACAGCTTGGTGATGCAGTGCAGAAATGTTGTTGGCCAGGTCCCGGGCCCGGTGGGGATCGGCGTCGACGATGGTGAGGTGTTCGGCCCCTCGCATAGCCACAGCATGGGATACGGCGGATCCGGCACCCCCGGCGCCGATCAGCACGATCCGACCCAGTGGTTCGCTTCCCAGCGCGTCGTCCAGGGCAGCCCGGAAGCCGGAGACGTCGGTGTTATGGCCGATCAGCCGGCCGTTCTGCCAGCGCACAGTATTGACGGCACCCACCATGTGCGCGCTCGTCGACATCTCGTCCAACAGTGAAAGGGCGGTCTGCTTGACCGGATAGGTCAGGTTCAGTCCGTCGAAGCCGAAGGCGCGTGCGCTGCGGATCAGTTCCATCAGTCTTTGCCGCGGATCATTGTCCGGACTGAACTCAATGGTGCGGTACAGGTACCGCAGACCCTGGCGGGCCCCTTCCATCTCATGCATCGGCGGAGTCAGTGAGGGGCCTACCCCGTGGCCGATGAGTCCGATCAGAACTGAACGGTTCAGCGTGGTGGTCACAGTCCCAGCACCTCCGGCAGGTAGAGGACCGCATCCGGGAAGAGGACGGCTAGGACAGTGACGATCACGATTGGTGCCAGGAAGGGCAAGGCCCCTTTGAAGACCTCGCCGACCTTGGTGTCAGAGACGGCCGCGGTGACGAAGAGCACCGTGCCCACCGGAGGGGTCAGCAGGCCGATCATCAGCGAAAGAATGAGTACCACGCCCAACGCGATCGGGTCGATGCCGTACTGCTGCGCGATCGGCAGCAGCACGGGAACCACGAGCACCAGAACTGCGGTCGCGTCGATGACAGTGCCGAGCACCAGCATCAGCAGCATCACCAGAAGCAGGAAGACGGTGGGGCTTTCGGTGAGCGACAGCAGCTGCTCCGTCAGCATCTGTGGAAGACGTTCCCGGGCGAGGATGTAGCCCAGCAGTGCTGCTGCGGCAACGATGATCATGATGGCACCGGTGGTCATGACGGTCTCGCGGATGGCCGAAAGCAGTCCGCGCCATGTCAGTGACCGCCCAATGAGCGCGATCAGCAGCACATAGGCGACTGCGACGCCGGCCGCTTCGGTCGGTGTGAAGAGTCCGCCGAGGATTCCTCCGAGGATGATCACGGGGGTCAGGATCGGCAGCAGGATGCCCTTGGAGGTGGAGATCAGTGTGGCGAGGTCGAACGTCTCTCGAGAGACGTTGGGCTCGCGCTTGAGCATCAGCCAGACGACGACGCACAGGCCTACGGCCACCAGCAGAGCCGGAACGACAGCTGCGGCGAAGAGCGCACCGGTGGAGGTTGCCGCCAGGCCGGCGAAGATGACTGCGGGAATGCTGGGCGGCATCACCGGCGCGATCAGCGAGGAGGTGGAGGAGATGCCGGTGGCGAACCGGCGACTGTAGCCGTTGCGCACCATCGTAGGGATCTGGACCTTGCCCAGGGCGGCTGAATCGGCGACTGCTGATCCGCTCATCCAGGAGAAGCCGACGCTGACCCCGACGGTGACATATCCCAGGCTCCCCCGCACCCGGGCAAGCAGCGCCATGGCGAAGTTGAAGAGCCGGTCTGCGATCCCGGCGTGATTGGCCAGCGCTCCCAGGAAGATGAACAGCGGAACCGCCAGCAGCGGGAAGCTCTGCGCCGCGGCGGCGACCTGTCGCAGGCTCATCCCGGAGGACTGTCCGTCGATGAGCATGTACACCAGGGAGGGTCCGAGGAAGGCGAATGCCACAGGCACCCGAAGGAGAAGCAGAATGGCGATGCTTGCCGCCAGCAGCAGGAGGGTCACTGGGTCTGCACCTCCGAGGGATGTGTGGGGTCTGAGGGCAGCACCGGGCCGTGCAGAGTGATGTCTGCGGCGCTGAGCAGCGAACGCAGCACGGTGCTGATCATGCCCACCAGCACGGGGATGTAGACCAGTGCCATGGACATGCCCAGTACTGGGGAGCGCAGGATTCCCTGGGTCTGGACTAGGGTCAAGGCTTCCACGGCCAGACCGGTTGCAACTGCTGCCACAACGAGCAGAGCAAAGATCTGCACGGTGCGCACCAGCTGTGGACGCGGAAGAATGTCCACGACCTCCAGGGTGATGTGGCCGCGGTGGGTGATCAGCACCCCGGCCACCGAGAAGGTGAGCCAGAGGAGCGCGAACCGTGAGACTTCCCCGGTCCAGGCGATGCTTTCTCCCGGCAGGTGGCGCTGGGCGGCCTGGATGCCGATCAGTACGAAGATGGTGAGCAGCATCAGAGCGCCCAGACTGATTTCTGCGGCCGTGAGGACTTTGCCGGCTCGCCGCAGCACGGTGCGGAGCGGAGAACTCATGCGACTCCTTGATTCTCTGGTCAGCAGTGGGTGAGCTGGGTCACCATGGTGTCGGTATGAACGTACCGGGTATTACATTAGACGTCAATATTTCGCTGCGAATCTGTGCCGGCGGCTTGCTCAGCTGAGGAGGGAGCGCTGAGCGGCCAGACGCACAGGCGCATTTGGGGCGCCGTATCCGTCATACTGGCCGCGGCGTTCCACCATCTCCAGGAAGAAGTCACCGATGGTGGGGGTGTAGAAGTGGATGAACTCGCCGGCATCGTCCTGATCGTAGAGCAGGTCGAGATCCTTCAGCCGATGAATGAAGTCTGGGGCCAGCGGGAACCGAGCGGCCAAGTCGTCGTAGTAGTTGTCCGGCACGGCCAGGAACTGCAGGCCTCGGGAGCGCGCGTCGGCGGCCACCGCGATGATGTCGTCACAGGCCAGGGCGATGTGCCGCGGCGGTACCGGTGCAGTGGGTGGAGCGAGGTTGAGCGGCAGCCGCACAATGCGGTCGGCGGTATGCATCACCTGGCTCCTGACCAGTCCCAGCGGCCCGGGGACTTCGGCGGCCGGGGTGGCCTCCAAGCCCAGCACGCTGGTCGCGAAGAGCACAGCTTCTTCGAAGTCCTGCCAAGGATAGGAGAGATTGACGTGGTCGATGGTGCCGGAGTCACCGTTGGGCGCCAAGCCGCCTTCAAACTCCGAGATCCAGCCGTCCGGGCCGATCTGATCATTCCAGAAGATCTCCGTGCCGTCCGGCGAAGAGACCCCCCGTAGATTCTGCTCGCCGGTGGAGGTATTGCGGAAGACCGGTGGGGCTCCCAAGGCTTCGGCCCGCTCAGCGGCCGGAGCGCTGTCTGCGACCTCCAGGCCCAGCCCGGCGATCTTGGGGGTTTGCAGCTTGGGCTGCTCGTTGAGGATGATCCGCGCCTCGCCGTAGGACCAGAGGCGGACGGGCTTACGCCGATGTCGGCCGCGGAAGGCAAACCCGAGCTGGTCCATCAGATGATCCACCTCAGCCAAGTCGACTCCGGCGATCTCGACGAAATCGATGGCCCGCGGGGGCTGCGCCGCAGGCAGGATGCTCTGGCGGCGGTGATCCAGGGCAGCAGCCTGGTCCGCCAACCACGTGAGCGAACGCTGAGCGTGGGCCGCCGTGCGGTAGACGTCGGTCTGCCGGAAGGTGTCGTTGAAGACCTCCAGCGACAGCGGACCGCGGTAGCCCGCGCGCAGAACATGGAACAGGAACTGGGCAAGGTCGAAGGCACCCTCCCCCGGGAACAGTCGGTGGTGCCGACTCCAGGACAGCAGGTCCATATCCAGTTGGGGGGCATCGGCCAGTTGGAGGAAGAAGATCTTCTCCCCCTCGATCTGTTCGATGCCTGCCGGGTCGTGCCCGCGGGAGAGGATGTGAAAGCTGTCGAGGCAGGTGCCGAGGTTGGGGCGGTCTGCCGCCTGGACCAGGCGCCAGGCGTGCCTGTAGTCACTGACGTACCGGCCCCAGGCCAGCGCCTCATAGGCGATGCGAACCCCGTACTCAGCCGCAGCGTCGGCAAGCTCTCCCAGCTGCCGGGCCGCCACCTGGTCGTCATCGATGCTCGCGGTGCCAGCATTGCTGCAGACCAGCATCAGGTCAGCGCCGAGACGGTTCATGGTGCGGAATTTCTCCCGAGCGCGCCTGAGGTTCTCCTCGAAGACCTCATCCTCCACGCCCTCTGCGTCACGGAAAGGCTGAAACATGTCGATCCTCAGACCCAGTCGCTGACACAGGGCGCGGATCTCTTCGGGGGATTCGTAAGCGACTGTGAGGTCTGCATCCATGATCTCGACGCCGTCGAAACCTGCTTTCGCGCAGGCGTGCAGTTTCTCTGTGAGGCTGCCCGACAGGCAGACGGATGCGATCGAGGTCACCATGGCCCGGAATGTACCAAAGATTACATTAGCGGTCTACGCTCGCGCTGTTCGCCCCGAGGGCGGTCCTCCCCCGGGAGGTCTCCCCCGCTGTGGGGAAACCGTCTGGATCCAGGTTTGGTGACTATGCTGTGTCTCCGTGTCCGATCGCCCATCAGCTGCTGCTCCCCTGTTCCCCAAACGGGACGTTGTGGTCGGGGCACTGATACCCGCCTTCATCTTCAGCGTCGGTAATGGGGCGATTCTGCCGATCGTCGCCCCCTTCGCTGTGGGACAGGGCGCCACGCTGGCGGCGGCCGGCGTCATCGCCGCCATGCTTCCGCTCGGCCAGATCCTCGCCGATCTGCCCGCAGGTGCCCTGGCATCAAAGATCGGCGACCGTGCGGCGATGGTCCTGGCCGGATCTCTGGCTGCGCTGGCATTCCTCGGTGCTGCTGCGGCGCCGTCGCTGATCATCTTGGGGGCAGCGGTGCTGCTGGTCGGTGCTGCCAATGCCGTCTTCCACCTGGCCCGCCACTCCTACCTCACCGAGATCACACCACCGCTGAAGCGAGCACGCGTGCTCTCCACGCTGGGCGGTGTGCACCGGATCGGACAGTTTGCAGGTCCATTCCTAGGTGCCGGGATCACCCACTTTTCGGATATGCGCGCAGTGTTCATCCTGGCGGTCATCACTGCTGCGGCGGCCTCGGTCACCGTCTGGCTGGCCCGACCGACGCGGAAGCACCGGTCGCAGACTGATTCCACTCAGACCGCGGAGGTGGCCGATAAGCCACGTTTCTGGCAGGTGCTCTCTGCCCATCGCAGAATGCTGGCCACCATGGGTGCTGTGGGCATGCTGGTGGGCGCAGCCCGTGGCGCCCGCCAACAGGTGATCCCGCTGTGGGGCGAATTCGTCGGTGTGGACCCGACGACCATCTCGCTGCTCTTCGGACTGGCCGGCGGAATCGACATGCTGCTCTTCTACCCGGCCGGAAAGGTCATGGATACTTTCGGCCGACTCTGGCTGGGCGTGCCGGCCATGGTCCTGCTCGGGGTGGCCATGGCCACCTTCCCGCTCACCTCCACCACTGCTGGCCTGGCGATCGTGGCCATGCTGCTGGGCTTCGCCAACGGCCTGGGTTCGGGGATCATGATGACCATCTCCTCAGACATCTCCCCCAGCCACGGGCGGCCCCAGTTCCTGGGGGCGTGGCGACTGCTGACCGACATTGGGCTCGGGGCCGGGCCGCTGATCCTCTCTGCCGGAGCGGCCCTGGGATCGTTGGCGGCAGGGATCTGGGCGGCGTCACTTATGGGCCCGCTGGCCGCAGCCGGCATGCAGAAGTGGTTGCCGCGCTACTCAGCTCACGCGAATCAGACCACTCGCCGTGCCGCCGGACTGATCGACTGACCGCCCCATCCCCGCCCGACCCTATGTGGGAGATCCCGCCGCAAACCATGCTGTCGTGTCGGTGGGGATGAGCCCGTCGTGCAGCGGACCGCTGGCGGCCAGCACGGCTGCCTCAGAGTCGAACGCCACCGGAACTGAGCTGAGATTGACGATGACGACGACGCCGAGGTTCCGGAAAGCGAGAACATCCTGCGGGTAGCCGCTGAGCCACTGCAGCTCTCCGGCGCCCAGCTGGTGGTCTCTGCGCAGTCTCAGCAGGCCCCGGTAGAGGTTCAGCGTGGACTGCGGATTGCTCCGCTGCTTCTCGCGTGCCAGCGGTTTCCAGCGCCGCGGCTGCGGAAGCCAGGACTTGCCGGTGGGGCTGAATCCCAGCGCCGGCGCGCCGCTCCGCCACGGAATCGGGACCCGACAACCGTCCCGGCCGTAGCGGTCGCCGCCGGTGCGGAACCACGTGGGGTCCTGCCGAAACTCATCGGGAAGGTCGTGCACTTCATCCAGACCCAGCTCCTCGCCCTGATAGAGATAGGCGGACCCGGGCAGAGCCAGCATCAGAGCCGTAGCCGCCTGCGCTCGCCGCAGGCCCTCGGCAGGATCCCCGAGCCCGGCAAAGTTCGGGCCGATGCCGGTCCCCTGCGGGTTCTCCTCGGTCAGCGCCAGGCGCGTGGCGTGGCGCACGACGTCGTGATTCGACAGCACCCAGGTCGCCGGTGCACCCACACTGCCGAACGCGCTCAGCGACCGGTCGATGATGTCCTTCACCTCAACGGCATCCCAGGCGGCCATGAGGAACTCGAAGTTGAACGTCTGGTGCATCTCCCCAGGCCGCACCCACAGCGCCATCTTCTCCACTGAGGAGACCCAGGCCTCCCCGCACAGTGCGCGGTCGCCGCTGTACTCGGCCAGCACCTGGTGCCAATCCCGGTAGATCTCATGAACGCCGGGCTGCTCAAAGTAGGGGGCCGGAGTCTCCTCGCCTCCCATGGAGGCGGCGTCCGGATCGGGGGCGTAGTCCGGGAAGTCCTGATCCTTGACCAGCCCATGAGCGACGTCGACCCGGAAGCCGTCCACTCCCCTGTCGAGCCAGAAGCGAAGAATCCGGCGGAACTCAGCCCAGACCTCCTCATTGGCCCAGTCAAAATCGGGCTGACTGGAGTCGAACAGGTGCAGGTACCACTGACCCGGGCTCCCGTCGGCCTCAGTGACCCGGGTCCAGGCCGGCCCGCCGAATACTGAGGTCCAATTATTGGGAGGCCGCTCCCCACGCTCGCCGGTGCCGTCGCGGAAGATGTAGCGGGCGCGCTCTCGGCTTCCCGGGACGGCGGCCAACGCCTGCTGGAACCACCGGTGCTGATCCGAGGAATGGTTGGGCACCAGATCCACGATCACCCGCAGGCTGCGGGCATGAGCGGCCGCGAGCATCTCATCGAAGTCTTCCAACGTGCCGAAAAGAGGGTCCACGTCGCAGAAGTCGGCCACATCATAGCCGCCGTCCTTCTGCGGGGAGGTCATGAAGGGGCTGAGCCAGACGGCGTCAACGCCGAGGTCTGCCAGCTCCTGGAGCCTTCCGGTCACCCCCTTCAGGTCGCCGACGCCGTCTCCGTCGGCGTCGGCGAAGGACCGCGGGTAGATCTGATAGATCACCGCGGTGCGCCACCATGGGACCGTGGTCGAATCAGCGGAGGGCCCCGGGAGGCGCTCATGCGCAGTGCTCATCGCCTCACCCTATCTGGGAGCATTCGCGCCCGGCGGCTGCCCGGCGTCGTCGTCGAGCCCCATTTTAGGAGGGCCTCAGCCCGGGACGACGACGCCGCACCGCCGCTAGCCGGTGGTGACCGGTTCCAGATCGGCCTGCTCCTGTTGCGTGAAGAGCCGGGAGTGGATGATGAACCGGTTGCCGGTGGGCCCTTCGATGCTGAACCCTGCCCCGCGGCCCGGGGTCACATCAATGGTGATGTGAGTGTGGGACCAGTACTCGAACTGGGCGGCCGAAATCCAGACCGGCACCGGTTCGGGGGTGCCCGGCTCCAAGTGGCCCAGCAGCACATCGGCCGGGCCGGTCATGAACGTGCCCTGCGTGAAGCACATAGGTGCCGAGCCGTCGCAGCACCCGCCGGACTGGTGGAACATCAGTGCCGCACCGTGCTCATCCCGCAGCTGCCGCAGCAGAGCCGCTGCCTCCGCAGTCACATCAATGCGCTGAGCAGCCATGGCCGCCTCCTTCCGGTTCGGCTTAGAAGAAGCCGAGCTTGTCCTCGCTGTAGCTGACCAGCAGGTTCTTCGTCTGCTGGTAGTGGTCCAGCATCATCTTGTGGTTCTCGCGGCCGAATCCGGAGTTCTTATACCCGCCGAAGGCCGCATGTGCCGGGTACTGGTGGTAGCAGTTGGTCCATATGCGGCCGGCCTGGATGTCACGGCCGGCGTTGTAGGCGATGTTCTGCTCCCGGGACCACACTCCGGCACCCAGACCGTAGAGGGTGTCGTTGGCGACTGAGATGGCCTCGTCATAGTCGGAGAAGTCTGTCACGGAGACCACGGGACCGAAGATCTCCTCCTGGAAGATGCGCATGGAGTTGTCACCGCGGAAGATGGTGGGCTCCACATAGTAGCCGCCGCTCAGGTCCCCGCCAAGGTCCACGCGTCCGCCACCGGTGAGGACCTCAGCGCCCTCCTGCTTGCCGATGTCCAGGTAGCTGAGGATCTTCTCCAGCTGGTCGTTGCTGGCCTGCGCGCCCACCTGCGTCTCGGTGTCCAACGGGTTGCCCTGCTTGACCGCTTTGGTGCGTTCCACCGCCGCGGGCAGAAAGTCATCGATGATGCTCGACTGGATCAGCGCTCGGGAGGGACAGGTGCACACCTCGCCCTGATTCAGCGCGAACATGGCGAAGCCCTCCAGGGCCTTGTCGTAGAAGGCGTCGTCGCGGGAGGCGACGTCCTCGAAGAAGAGGTTGGGGCTCTTGCCACCCAGCTCCAGGGTGACCGGAATCAGGTTCTGGGACGCATACTGCATGATCAGACGGCCGGTGGTGGTCTCACCGGTGAAGGCGATCTTGGCGATGCGCGGGTTGGACGCCAACGGGGCGCCGGCCTCGGCGCCGAAGCCGTTGACGACATTGAGCACACCGTCGGGAATCAGATCACCGATCAGTTCCATCAGTACCAGAATGGAGGCAGGGGTCTGTTCGGCTGGCTTGAGGACGACCGCGTTGCCAGCCGCCAGCGCCGGAGCAAGTTTCCAGGTGGCCATCAGCAGCGGGAAGTTCCACGGGATGATCTGACCGACCACGCCCAGCGGTTCCTGGAAGTGATAGGCCACAGTGGAGGCGTCGATCTCGCTGACCCCACCGTCCTGGGCTCGAATGGTGCCGGCGAAGTAGCGGTAGTGATCGACCACCAGCGGAAGGTCGGCGGCCAGGCATTCGCGCACCGGCTTGCCGTTGTCCCAGGTCTCAGCGACGGCGAGCTTCTCCAGGTTCTCCTCAATACGGTCGGCGATCTTGTTCAGGATCACCGCGCGTTCGGCAACGGGGGTCTTCCCCCACGCCGGGGCCGCCTTATGGGCGGCGTCCAGGGCCAGTTCAATATCTTCGGCGGTGGATCGTGCCACTTCGGTGAACGGTTTTCCGTTGACCGGTGAGGGGTTCTCGAAGTACTGGCCCTTCACCGGGGCAACCCAGTCGCCGCCGATGAAGTTGTCGTAGCGGGCCTTATATTCGACGACGCTTCCCGCAGTGCCCGGCTGTGAATAGACGGTCATGGTGACTCCTTCTTCCTGTGCTGTCAGTGCGTACTCCCCCACGTAATGTGAGGGACATCACGTAGGTTTTTAGAGTCTAGCCGCTGTCAGGTTGCACGAACGTTGCGTCACGCATGCAGCGGCTGTCCCAGTGGCCGATTCAACGCCTACACTGTGAAGTACGACACGTCGGCTGAAAGGTGCATGTGGTGAAGGCACTGCCGGATGAGCCGGGGACTTGGGCACGGCTGCACCCGATGCTGCGCGAATCCTGGGGCCGTTCCGCCGTCAGTCTGACCGACCCCACTGATGCAGTGGCTCCGATTCAGCTCGACGACGCCGATCTGAGCGCCTACCGTCGAGAGCACCCGTTGGCGCCGGTGCTGCCGATATTTCAGCGGCTCCTGATGGGGCCCGCCGCCGCGGCAGGGCTCATCGTGGCCATCGGTGACGCGCAGGGGTGCCTGCTGTGGGTGGATGGTGACCATCGGATGCTGCGCCGGGCCGAGGCCGGGGCATTTCAGCCCGGTGCGAACTGGTCGGAGGCGGCGATCGGCACCAATGCCCCCGGAACGGCGCTGTTCACCGGCAATGGTGCCCAGGTCCATCAGGAGGAGCACTACGCGTTCTCTGCCCATGCCTTCTCCTGCTCGGCGGCCCCGATCCGGGACCCGCACAGTGGTGCGCTGCTGGGAGTTGTTGACCTCACCGGCGGTGAGGAGGCCATCGCCACCCATTCGCTGCCGCTGATCTACGCCGCCATCGGAGCGGCAGAAAGTGAGCTGCGGGCCATGCCCCTGGTCTCACCCGTCCCACAGCTGGCCAGCCTGGGAACGCTGAACCCGCAGCTGCGCGCTGGGGCTGACCAGGTGAGCCTCACTCTGCGGCACGCGGAAATCCTGGCTCTGCTGAGCTGGCATGCTGAAACTGGCAACGGGGGAATGACCGCTTCAGAGCTGGCTGAAATGCTCTTTGGCGAACCAGGACACGAAGTGGCTCTTCGCGCAGAGATCGTGCGATTGCGCAGAGTGTTGGAATCAACACCTGCATCGGGGGGCGTCCGGCTCGAGTCCAAGCCGTACCGGCTGTCCGCCTCGCTGGAGTTCGATGGCATCACTGCGCTGAACGCAGTCACCGCCGGTGACCGGCGAGCCGCTCTAGATGTGTATGACGGGCCACTGTTGCCCAGCTCCGAGGCCCCAGGAATCGTGCAGTTGCGAAGGTCGTTGGCTCTGACCCTGCGCGAAGCCATTATTGCTGATGGATCCGCCGAGGATCTCTGGCGGTACTTGCAGCTGCCAGAGGCAACTGATGACGAGCACGCCCTCTACACGGCCCTTCGCATACTTCCCGCAGATTCTCCTCAGCGAGCTGTCCTGGTGGCACGGATGCAACGCTGATGCAACTTTGTCGAGATTAGAGTCACAACCGTAATAGGCATCACAGAATGTTGATGCCGCAAGCGAATGTGACGAAGGAGATGCTATGTCTACGATGACAGCCGCCGTAGTCGAAGAGTTCGGCAAGGATCTGAATGTCACCGACTATTCGGTGCCAGATCCGGGTCCAGGGCAAGCCCTGGTGAAAGTGATTGCATCGGGTGTATGCCATACCGACTTGCACGCCGCCCACGGTGACTGGCCCATAAAACCTTCACCTCCATTCGTCCCCGGACACGAGGGGGTGGGCGTGGTCGAGAAGCTGGGCGACGGCGTCCAGAATCTGAAGGTGGGGCAGATGGTAGGAAACGCCTGGCTATGGGGTGCTTGCGGCACCTGCGAATATTGCCGGACCGGGTGGGAGACCCTCTGTGAGCAGCAGGTGAACGGTGGCTACACCACCGACGGTTCATTCGGCGAGTATATGTTGGTCGACGCAGCCTATGCCGCCGTCATTCCAGATGGTGCTGACCCCCACGAAATTGCCCCGCTGCTGTGCGCGGGTGTCACTGTCTATAAGGCTTTGAAGAGGACAGAGGTGCGGCCGGGGCAGTGGGTCGTGATTTCTGGAATTGGGGGACTCGGTCATGTTGCCGTTCAATACGCAGTGGCCATGGGAATGCGTGTCATCGCAGTCGATATAGCCGATGACAAGCTCGCCCTGGCTAAGCGGCACGGCGCCGAGATAGCGCTGAATGCGCTGGGCGCGGACCCAGCTGCCGAGATCGAAAAGCAGATTGGTGGTGCCCATGGCGTGCTGGTGACTGCGGTCCACCCCAGTGCTTTCGGTCAAGCCATCAGCATGACCCGACGCGGCGGGATCATCGTCTTCAATGGGCTTCCGCCAGGCGAGTTCCCCGCACCAATCTTCGACATCGTGCTCAAGGGGCTGACTATCCGGGGCTCCATCGTGGGCACTCGTCAGGATATGGTCGAGGCCTTGGACTTCTACGCACGGGGGCTCATTCGCCCGACGTTCACCAAACGGCCGCTGTCTGACATCAACGCGGTCTTAGATGAGATGGAGCATGGAAAGATCGACGGTCGCGTGGTCATTGACTACAGCCAGTGAAGGCACACCGAAGTGGCCCGCCCTTCGTGGCGGGCCACTTCGGTGCCCATACATATTTGACAGTGCCACGCTGAGTGGAGCCTTGTGAGCACCTCGTCCCCTGGTGGCCCAGGGGCAGCGCCACGGAAGTGAACGCCCCTGGCAGTATCGAGGTGAGCTCAGATCACTCCTTGGGCGATCATCGCATCAGCGACCTGGGTGAACCCGGCGATGTTGGCCCCGGCGACATAGTCACCAGGAATGCCGTACTCATCGGCGGTTTCAGCACACCGGATGTGAATGTTCTCCATGATCTCTGACAGTCGCTGTTCGGTGTACTCGAAGGACCACGAGTCACGACTGGCGTTCTGCTGCATCTCCAGGGCAGATGTTGCCACTCCCCCGGCGTTGGCGGCCTTTCCGGGGCCGAAGAGCACCCCGGCCTCACGCAGCACGCGGATCGCCTCCGGTGTGGTCGGCATATTGGCACCTTCGGCGACGGCGGATACCCCAGCCTTGATGAGTGTGTGTGCGTCCTTCTCATGAAGCTCGTTCTGGGTGGCACAGGGCAGGGCGACGTCGATGTTGGTCTTCTCTGCCACAGCCCACACCCCGCGGCCGGGGATGAACTCGGCCCGGGGGCGCTCCTGGGCATAGTCACTGATGCGGCCGCGCCGGACTTCCTTGACGTCGCGCAGCAGCTCCCGATCAATGCCGTCGGGGTCATAGACCGATCCGGACGAGTCAGAGGCACCCACCACGGTTCCGCCGAGCTCATGGACCTTTTCGACGGCATAGATGGCTACGTTGCCGGATCCGGAGACCAGCGCAGTGGTGCCGTCGAAGGACTGTCCCCGGGTGCGCAGCATGTGCTCGGTGAAATAGACGGTGCCGTAGCCGGTGGCTTCAGTGCGCACCAGTGACCCGCCCCAGGTGATGCCTTTGCCGGTGATGACCCCGGACTCGTAGCGGTTGCTGATGCGCTTGTACTGGCCGAAGAGGTAACCGATTTCGCGGGGCCCGACGCCGATGTCCCCGGCCGGAATGTCAACCCGGTCCCCCAGGTGGCGGTATGCCTCAGTCATGAACGACTGGCAGAAGCGCATGATTTCGCCGTCGCTGCGGCCCTTGGGGTCGAAGTCGGTGCCGCCCTTGCCGCCGCCCAGCGGCAGTCCGGTGAGCGCGTTCTTGAACACCTGCTCGAAGCCGAGGAACTTCACAGTGCCCAACAGCACGTCAGGGTGGAAGCGCAGCCCACCCTTATAGGGGCCCAGCGCAGAGTTGTACTGGACGCGGAACCCGCGGTTGATGTGCACCCCGCCGTTGTCGTCGGTCCATGGAATGCGGAAGATGATCTGCCGCTCCGGTTCGCAGATCCGCTCCAACGTGGAGGCCTCTACGTATTCGGGGTGCTTGGCGAGAACGCGGTGCAGGGAGTCAAACACTTCCCGCACAGCCTGGTGGAACTCAGCTTCGCCTGGGTTGCGGTTAATGACCTCTTGATACACATCAGCGATGCGTTGGCTGCTCAGACTCATTCACGTCCTTCCGCTGAAACTCGCAGTACGGGATGACAATACAGCACATAGGCTTACCCCCATGACTGCGTTCTCCTCCCGTTACACCGTCTTGACCCCAGGTGTGGAGATCCGGGCCGAGGTGGAGCGGAAGAAATCTCGGTTCCTGGTCCTCATGCGGCGGGCCGATTCCACCGATGACGCGCAGGGCTTCCTGGACCACCTGCGCAGGCAGCACCACACCGCTCGCCACCACTGTAGCGCGTGGGTGCTCGGGCACGACCGGCGGATCCAGCGAGCCAACGACGACGGCGAACCATCAGGGACCGCCGGCGCCCCCATGCTGGAGGCGTTGACCAAAGCCCAGATGCCGGCCGGCGCGGAGGACCTCAGCGATGTGGCGGCTGTGGTGGTGCGTTGGTTCGGTGGAACACTGCTGGGGGCCGGCGGACTGGTCAGTGCCTACTCCGACTCCGTAGTGGCCGGGCTGGACCACGCTCGGCAGCAGAAGGCATTCCTGACCCGACAGCGGATGGCTGTGTTCTCCCTTCCTGCGCCGATCGCCGAAGCCGGGCGCTGGGAGAACGAACTGCGCAGCCTGGACATCACAGTCCTGGGCACTGACTATGCGAGCAGCCCCGGCCACGCAGTGCTGAACCTGGCGGTCGCCGATGAGGAAGAACCGATCCTGACCCTGCAGGAACGCACCGCCTCGCTGAGCTCAGGCGGCGCAGAACTCACCGCAGCCGGCGTCGACTGGGTCGATGCTCCGTAGGGGGCTGTGCTGTGACGGCGCAGTCCTGTGGCGGGGGCTGCTCAGTGCTGGTCCGCGCCGCCCGGTCGTGGTGCCGGCTTTGCCGCCGGGCGACTCCGGGCGGAGGATGGGGCCATGAGCGATTCAGCCAGCACACACAGCCAGAGCGCACCTGCCATGATGCAAGCGATGCGCCAGAACGCCTTCGGCGGCCCGGAGGTCCTGTACGAAACCCAAGTGCCGCGCCCGAAGCCGGGCATCAGCCAGGTGCTGGTGCGGCTGCGGGCGGCGGGCGTGAACCCCACTGACTGGAAGCACCGCTCGGGTCGACGGTTCCTCGGCGACCCGCCCTACACCCTGGGCTGGGACGTCTCCGGTGTGGTGGAACAGGTGGGGCTGGGAGTCACCCTGTTCAAACCCGGTGATGAGGTCTTCGGCATGCTCCCCTATCCGCACGGGGCCGGCTCCCACGCCGAGTTCGCTCTCGGCCCGGCTCGGGCGTTCGTGCACAAGCCGGCAGCGATCAGCCACGTGCAGGCGGGGGCGATTCCGCTGGTGGGGCTGACTGCCTGGCAGTCTCTGGTCGACACCGCAGGCATAGGCGCCGGAGATCGCGTGCTGATCCACGCTGGGGCCGGCGGCGTGGGTCATGCTGCGGTCCAGATCGCCAAGGCGCGCGGGGCCTACGTCATCGCCACAGCCAGTGCGCCCAAGCATGAGTTCGTCCGCGGGCTGGGCGCTGATGAGGTCATCGACTACCGCACCGTCGACTTCGCTGATGCGGTGAGCAGTGTCGACGTCGTTCTGGACACTATCGGCGGTGACAATCAGCTGCGCTCGCTGGGAACCCTGCGGGCGGGCGGCACCTTAGTCTCCACCGTTCCGGTCCCGGCCCAGGGGCTGCATCATGAGGCCCAACGGCGCGGCGTTCGCGCCGAGCTCATCCTGGTGGAAGCCGACCAGGCGGGCATGCGAGCAATCACAGATCTCATGGAGGCGGACCTGCTGCGGGCCACGATTGCCGAGACCTTTCCGCTGACCCAGGCCGCCCGTGCCCACGAAGCCGGAGAGACCAATCGCACCACCGGAAAGCTGGTCCTGACGATGGAGGGTGCGGCAGCCGGCGGCTGAGCGCAGAAGCTTAGAGCCTGCGCCTGGGCGCTGCGGCGAAGAAACTGTGGCCGGTGCGCCCCCACCCCCAGAGCATGCCGATCAGCACCAGCACCAGAAGGACCGCTGCCAGCGTCTGCGGCGACCACGGAAGAACGACGACGGCCAGCACCCCGGTGGTGACCAGAATGACACCATCACCCAACCAGGCCACAATCTTCACCGCGGAGAGGTCCATGCCCCCGGGCAGCAGCGTGGGTGCCAAAAACTCCACCGGAATGTCTCTGGGCCGCATCGACTGAAAGTAGCGGGCACTGAGGATCAGCAGGGCCAGCCCGGCGGTCCACGCCCCGGCTGTGCCCTCGGATGCGGTGAGTATCAGCACAGGAGTCGTGCCCAGGGTTGTCAGCACCGCGGTGGCGGTCACCGGCCACAGCAGACGCCGGCCCAGTGCGGCACGGGCTGACCATCCGAAGAGGGCAGCCGCGTCGAGTTCGCGCTTCAGCTGCCGCCATCCCTCGGTGAGACTGCCGGTGCCGATGAACATCAGCAGGCCCCCGAGCAGAGCTGTGGGGACGGTGACGATCAGCGCGCTGTCGGAGAAGTCCGCCCCGACTGCCGCGGCTGCCAGGGTCAGCAGGGCCGCACCGGTGGGCATGAGAGTCAGGGCCGCCACCGCGGACAGTGGGGATCGCACAGTAGTGACCACATCCTGGCGCAGTCCCAGGAGCAGAGCTGCGAATGGGCCCGTGCGGGAAGCGACGGCGTGGCCAGAGAGTCGACGCCGAGGCTTGGCGCGGAACAGGTCCGCGGCGTCGCCGACGCTGCCCACGGAGGTGAACAGCCGGGCATCGGATATCCGGCGGCTCTGCTCCAGGACCCGGTGGGCAGGCAGACGCCCCAGCAGCGCAGGCATCACCGCCAAGGCCGCCAGGCCCAGCAGTGCCGCCGTGCCCAGCAGCAGAAGCGACCAGCGCTCGGTGCCCACCCCGGCTGCAGGTGCGGACCAGAGTGCGGTGAACCAGCCGGCCGGAGAAAGTGTGATGCTCGCAGGTGAGAACAGGTGCGCGGCCCCGAGCGGCACAGCTGCGGTGGTGAGCAGCACGACCCACGCCAGCCGCATGCGCTGACCCACAAATGCCAGCAGTCCCAGGAGCAGTCCGCCGAGGAAGGCTGCGATCACCAGTTCGCCGAACCTCCCCCAGCCCCAGGCCCCGGCCTGGGTGAAGGCGAACATGGTGATCACTGCGGGCAGGCAGAGCACCGCTGCGGCTATCAGCAGCGCAGTCAGGGTCGGTCGCAGCAGGATGCGCCGTCGGGAGATATCGGTGCCCAGCAGCGTATGAGCTAAGAACGGGCTGAGCACAGCTGGACCCTGCGCTCTGCCCAACCACAGGGCGACGACGCCCAGGAGCACCACCGCGGACGCCACATAGGGGGCGGTCTCGGCGTCGGTCAGCGATCGGGCGAACTCAGGATCCAGATAGTCCCCGATCACGTAGGCCACCGGCAGCACATACCAGCCGGTGAGGAAAGCGATGAGATACAGCGAGAACCACCGGTCACCGGCTGTGGGCGCCCCGACCCGGTCCCGGTAGATGCTGCGGGCGGCGCGCAGTCGCAGCGACTCGCTGCTCATACGGGACGGCTGCTCATACGGCCTGGGTCCTCATACGGCAGAGACGCTGTGCTCGAGCTCGATCTGAGAGTCGGTGTGCGCTATCAGCTCAGCACGGTGGGTCGCAGTGATCACCAGAGCACCGGCCTGCACCCGCTCCTGGACCACCCCCAGCAGCGCGTGCACTCTTTCGCCGTCCAGGTGCCGTTCGGGTTCGTCCAGAAGCAGCAGGCTCGATGGCCGGCTGAGCGTCAGCGCCACGGCGAACAGCTGCAGCTGACCGGCCGAGAGCTCGAACGGGAAGCGCTCCGCCAGCTGTGCGATGGTCAGCCGGTCCAGGAACTGCTGGGCAGCGCCGAAGGCGTCGTCGTCGTGCCCCCAGGAGACCCGCACCAGGGCCAGCTGCTCCAGCAGCGTCATATCCCGGGCGATCGGCGGAGTGTCGATCAGCGAGGCCACTGTCGCGCGGAATCCCGGGTCGAACTCGTAGGGCGTCTGGCCATCGATGAGGCACTGACCCGAGGTGGGCAGCTGACGGCCCGCCAAGGTCTTCAGCAGCGTGGTCTTACCCGACCCGTTGGGTCCGGTGAGTGCGATGAGACCCGGAGCCTGGTGGCAGAAGCTGGTCGGAGCCAGCAGCGCGGTGTCCTCGACGACGACGCTGAGGTCCCGGCACTCCACGCGCACACTCATCGCAGCGGGTCAGCCCAAGAGGGGGCTGCCGATGAATGGGTCGATCCACAGTCCGACGAACAGCAGGGTGAGGTAGAGAATGGAGAGGTGGAAGACCTTCATGGCCTTCTTGTCTGTGAGTGACTCGTCTTGGGCTTGACGGTAGAGGACGTGGGCCTCGTAGAGGAACCAGCCCCCGGCCACCAGTGCGAAGGCGGTGTAGGTGATGCCGGCCGAGCCCAGCGGGATCAGCAGCAGCGAGCACACCACAGTGGCCCAGGTGTAGAGCACCACCTGCACGGAGACGGTCTTCGCGGTGGCAATGGCCCCCAGCATTGGAACGTCGGCGTTCTGGTAGTCGCTGCGGTACTTCATCGACAGCGGCCAGTAGTGCGGCGGTGTCCAGAGGAAGACGATGAAGAACAGCACGAAGGCTGAAGGTTCCAGCGTTCCGGTGACCGCGGCCCAGGCGATGAGCACCGGGAAGCACCCGGCCAGTCCGCCCCAGATGATGTTCTGCTTGGTGCGCCGCTTCAGGAGCAGGGTGTAGATGACGACGTAGAAGAATATCGCCAGCGCGCCCAGACCGGCCGCCAGCGGGTTGGTGCCGAACCAGAGGACGGCAAGTGCGGCAATCCCCAGCAGGGACGCGAAGATGAGCGCTTCGGTGGGGCTGAGCTCTCCGGTGACCAGCGGCCGCTTTTTGGTGCGGTTCATCAGCCGGTCCATGTCACGGTCGAAGTAACAGTTGAACGCCGAGGCTGATCCGGCGGCGAAGGCCCCACCGAACATAGTGGCCAGTGCGGTCCAGAAATCGGGAAGGCCGCCCTGGGCGAAGAACATCGTGGGCAGGGTCGTGACCAGCAGCAGCTCCATGACCCGCGGCTTCGTCAGCGAGATGTAGGCGCCGACCTTGCGTCGCAGCGGAGTGCGTTCGGCGGAGGCGGGTGCGGTATCCCCTTCAGCGGTGCGAGCAGTCAGTTCGGTCACCTATCCAGTGTAACTGTCCGCGACTGACTTCTACATCTCGTAGAACAATTGCTACGCATCGATCATGCCCTTGTCCAACGCGTGGGCACCAGCGATGATGAAGTCTTTGCGCGGTGCCACCACGGAGCCCATCAGCAGGTCGAAGACCCGCTCGGCCGCTTCGGCGTCCTCGACCCGGATTCGGCGCAGGGACCGGTGGGCGGGGTCCATCGTGGTTTCTGAGAGTTGATCGGCGTCCATCTCCCCCAGGCCCTTATAGCGCTGGATGGGCTCCTTGTACTTCTTGGACTGCTTCTCCAAGTCAGCCAGCAGCGTGACCAGCTCCGACTCCGAATAGGTGTAGCGGACCTCATTGGGCCGGGAGCCGGAATTGATGATCTCCACCCGGTGCAGCGGAGGCACCGCCGCGAAGACGCGGCCAGCTTCGATCAGCGGCCGCATATAGCGGAAGAAGAGGGTCAGCAGAAGAGTGCGGATATGGGCGCCGTCGACGTCGGCGTCGGTCATCAGCACCACTTTTCCGTAGCGGGCCGCATCCAGGTCGAAGTTGCGCCCTGACCCGGCACCGATCACCTGCAGCAGAGCGGCGCATTCGGAGTTGGAGAGCATATCGGCCACTGAGGCCTTCTGAACATTGAGGATCTTGCCGCGGATGGGAAGCAGCGCCTGGAACTCTGAGGAACGAGCCAGTTTGGCCGTACCCAGTGCTGAATCGCCCTCGACGACGAAGAGCTCGGAGGACTCGACGTCCTTGGAGCGGCATTCGACCAGCTTGGCCGGCATCGAGGAGTTCTCCAGGGCGTTCTTGCGCCGCTGAGTCTCCTTGTGCTGCCGTGCGGCGATCCGAGCCTTCATCTCCGAGACGACCTTCTCCAGCACAGAGGTCGCTTCCTGCTTTTCGGTCCGCTTGGTGGAGTTCAGCCTGGCCTCCAGCTGGTCAGAGACGACCTTGGTGACGATCTGTCGGGCCGCGGGAGTGCCGAGCACCTCCTTGGTCTGGCCCTCGAACTGCGGCTCTGCGATGCGCACGGTGACCACAGCGGTCAGACCGGCGAGCACATCGTCCTTGTCCAGCTTGTCCCTACCAGCTTTGAGCCGGCGGGCGTTGGCCTCCACCACTTTGCGGAACACCTTGACCAGGGCCTGCTCGAATCCGGCCATATGGGTGCCGCCCTTGGGGGTGGCGATGATGTTGACGAACGACTTCACCGCGGTGTCATATCCCACGCCCCAGCGCATGGCGATATCGACTTCACAGTCACGCTCAATATCCTGCATGCGGCCGTCGACGGGGATGCGCTCGGTGAACTTTCCGTGGCCCTGGATCCTCCAGATTCCAGTCACCGCGGAGTCGGGGCTGAGGTGATCGACGAATTCGCTGATGCCGCCGTCATACTGGAAGACCTGTTCGCTGGACTCGCCGCCGCGCTCGTCTCGGATGCTCAAGCGCAGCCCGGGGACCAGGAACGCGGTCTGCCGGGCACGGTTCACCAACTCGTCTTCGAGGAAGTGTGCATCGGGGGTGAAGATCTCTCGGTCGGCCCAGTATCGGATAGTGGTGCCGGTAACTCCGCGTTTGGCCTTTCCCGAGACCTGAAGCGGTGACCCTTCCTCCGCGGGGGTGAAGGAGTCGTTGGGCCCGTTTCCGGCGAAGGTGCCAGGTTCGCCGCGGCGGAAGGAGAGCTGGTGAACTTTGCCGCCGCGGGTCACTGTGGCGTCCAGCCGCCCGGAGAGCGCATTGACCACTGAGGCGCCGACTCCGTGCAGGCCCCCGACTGCGTTGTAGGACCTGCCGCCGAACTTGCCGCCGGCGTGGAGTTTGGTGAAGACCACCTCCAGTCCGGAGAGCCCGGTGCGAGGCTCGATGTCGACAGGAATGCCGCGACCGTCGTCGGTGACTTCCACAGAGTCATCTTTGTGCAGGGTGATGGAGATGGAGGACGCGTAGCCGGCCAGGGCCTCGTCGACGGAGTTGTCGATGATTTCCCACAGGCAGTGCATCAGCCCGCGGGAGTCGGTGGAGCCGATGTACATGCCGGGGCGCTTGCGCACAGCCTCAAGGCCCTCCAGGACCGAAAGGTGCCGTGCGTTGTACTCATCACGCTGGGCCAACAGGAGCCTCCGTGGGGTTGTTTTGGGCAGGGCTTCCCTACAGCCTACGACGCCTGGGGTGCGATTGCCGGCAGGAGCGCCGGTGCCGGCCGCGCGTATTCGCCGGTGGCGAAAGGCGCGCCGATCGCGGGCTTTTCGCGAATGAGCCGGGGCATTGCGTGGTTGTATGGGTGACACATCAAGTTTGACGCTAGGAGGCGAGATGACCGGGACTACTGGCACTCTGGAAGAACGACCGACCCTGACGGCCCTGGACCGCTGTGATCGCTGCGGCGCACAGGCCTACATCCGCGCTGAGCTCGCTTCCGGCGGCGCGCTGCTGTTCTGCAACCACCACGGACGTGAGGTGGAGTCCACCCTGCGGCCCAAGACTGCGACGTGGACTGACGAGTCGGCCCGCATTTCCTGAGGGACGCTGGTCACGCACCAAAGATGCCCCGGAGAATCCTCTCCGGGGCATCTTTGTGTCGGGAACCGTATCCCGCTAGTCCGTAAAAAAGACCTCGTCTCAGTCCAGGTAGTCGCGCAGCACCTGAGAGCGGCTCGGGTGGCGCAGCTTGGACATGGTCTTGGACTCTATCTGCCTTATACGCTCACGGGTCACCCCATAAACCTTGCCGATCTCGTCAAGGGTCTTGGGCTGACCATCGGTGAGGCCGAAGCGCATGGCGACCACGCCAGCTTCCCGTTCGGCCAGGGTGTCCAGTACCGAGTGCAGCTGCTCCTGCAGAAGGGTGAAGCTGACAGCGTCGGAGGGAACGACCGCCTCGGAGTCCTCGATGAGGTCACCGAACTCTGAGTCGCCGTCCTCCCCCAGGGGCGTGTGCAGGGAAATGGGTTCGCGGCCGTACTTCTGGACCTCGACGACCTTCTCCGGGGTCATGTCCAGCTCTGCGGCCAGTTCCTCCGGAGCGGGTTCGCGTCCCAGATCCTGCAGCATCTGCCGCTGCACTCGGGCGAGCTTGTTGATGACTTCGACCATGTGCACCGGGATACGGATGGTGCGCGCCTGGTCGGCCATTGCTCGAGTGATGGCCTGGCGGATCCACCAGGTGGCATAGGTGGAGAATTTGAATCCCTTGGTGTAGTCGAACTTCTCCACCGCGCGGATCAGTCCCAGGTTGCCCTCCTGGATGAGGTCCAGGAACAGCATGCCGCGTCCGGTGTAGCGCTTGGCCAGCGAGACCACCAGACGCAGGTTCGCCTCCAGCAGGTGATTCTTCGCGCGCCGCCCATCGGCCACAACCAACTCCAGGTCGCGCTTGAGGCGCTTGTCCTTGCGAGCCTCATTGGCCAATTTGTGGGCTGCGTAGAGACCCGCCTCGATGCGCAGGGCCAGGTCAACTTCCTGTTCGGCGTTGAGCAGCGCCACTTTGCCGATCTGTTTGAGGTAGTCCTTGACCGGATCGGCGGTGGCGCCGGCGGAGACGACCTGCACAGCAGGTGCGTCATCATCATCGGCGTTGGAGATGACGAACCCGCGGCCAGAGCCAGCTTCGTCCTCATCCAATGCCCCCGACTTGGCGGTGACCAGGTCCGCAGCGTCTTCACCCTCGTCCTCGGCCTTGGCCACGGCGCTCTCCAGCGCCTCCGTGGGTGAGGCCTCGTCGACCTCGGCCAGAATCTCGTCGACGGCGTCGGGCGCCTTCTTGCGGCCACCTGTCTTCTTCGTCGCCGTGGGCTCCGAGGTCTCGGCCTCGGCCGGTTCGGCCGTTTTGGTGGTCCCGCTCTTGGTGCTCTTCGCTGATGAGGACTTCTTGGCGGTTGAAGACTTCTTAGCGGTTGAGGCGGAGCTCTTGTTGGACTTGGCGCGGGTGGTCTTGGCGCGTGTTGATGTAGGCTGCTTCTCCTCCGCTTCGGCGGCAGTCTCTTCTGTGGACTTCGACGCAGTAGTGGGCACGGTGACCTTCCGACTCGTTACGTAGATGCTGCGCGCCGACCAGAGGCCGCGTGGGAATGCGTCCCCGGTGGCCAACGCGCCAATGACCCTGTCAAGTCCGCTGGGGAGAACGCACTCCGACCAGGGCTGCAGGGTCCTATATGGGGATGCTAACACCATAAGTGGCCGAGTCATTCCCGCCCTGCCGAGATAATCCGCAGCGACGGGTGGAAAAGTGTGAGCCGACTGCTCTATACAGAGCTAGACAGACTGCCTGCTCCGCCACCAGCCGTGGCTGTGCTGTTTGACCCGAGCCCACTGGCAGGGGCCGCTGACGTCGAAGAGTTCGGCGAGAATACCTGCCAGCTGATGGTCCGGCTGGTCTGCGAGACAGGTGTTGACGGCAAGGGTGGCACTGCTGCCGCAGCCTTTGGCCCATTCTATCCACCCTTTCAGAGCGACCAGGTTCACTTGCTGGGGCCCGGGGTACGGGACCAGCAGGTGCAGCAGGGCGTCCAAAGCATCTACGCGGGCCCACTGCGGGGCGTAGTCGGTCTGACCGGTCAGTGCAGCGAGATACTGCTGATGGCACTGTTCGGTCACCGGCGGTCTCGGCTGCGCCGGCCAGCTGCCCCGGTCCGGCTCAGCAGGGCTCCGGATGCTGGCCGCCTCGATGCTCACTGCCGCCAGCGGAGCCAGGGATTGGACCAGCAGCGAATCCTCAGCGCTGTGCAGCAGCTGTGCGGCGTGCTCCGGCCGCTGGACAGACTCACAGCCGCCGGTGGTGGTGATCTCGGTGATGGAGTGCTCCCACAGGTGCAGGGCTGCGTTGATGTCATGGTGGAACGCAGCGCACTCGCGCAGCGCGGCCACCTGCTGGGGGCTCGGCGCTGAGGGCGACAGCGGGACCCTGAGGAATGTCTCGATGGTCTCTTCCGGCGGGGTGGGTCGGGTCAGGATCTCCAGCTGGGGAGAGCGGGTCAGCGCGGCGGCCAGTTCGTCGTCGACAATGAGTCCCGGGTAGGGGCAGCACCGGGCATCGGTGCAGTCGAAGTCCCGGACGGAGCCTGCGCCGACATACCAGGTCCTCAGCAGCTCACACTGGTACTGGTGCTGAAGGATCTCTGACAGCTCATCGATGACGGCGCGGCCGTGGTGCTGCTCGGGGTGCGGGGCGGACTCGGTGAGCACGGCCGCCACCACGGCATCGGGGACGGGATCAGCCTCTGGGCCGGCCAGCCATGCTGCGGCCCTCTGCGCACAGCTGCGCGGCTGCTGCAGGGCCGGGGCGAGATCCATGCGCAGATGCCCGCCGCTGGTGCCGTTGTACAGTCCGATCAGCACCAGCGACTCTCTGGGCAGTTCGCCGAAGCTGTGCCGCACCAGGGCCAGCGCGTCACCAGCCCGGTCAATGATGAGCGGTGCGCCGCCCTCCCGGCGTCGGTGGTGAGAAGGGTCAGGGTCTGGGTTGCGGTTCTGCTGAATCGTCATGGACCCAGCGTCACCGGCCCCTGGGGTGGCAGCTACCGTGGCCGCCGGCGCTGGTGAGTGCTCAGCGTGTCGCCAACAGCCCACCCCGGGTGGGGAAAAGTCCCAGCGGGGACACGTTCCGGTGGGAAGACGTCAGGACCCGGAAGGGCCCTCGTCCTCGGATTGATTGTCGTCGGAGCCATTGGTGTCCGGCTGGTCACCGGACTGCGGCTCGCCGTGGTGGTCGTCCTGGGCTTCCGCAGACCCTGCCTTCTCCGCAGACGATGCGCCACCGAAGATGACGTCGTCGGGGCGGCTGCGCAGATACTCCTCCACCGCAGCGCCCAGCTCTTCGGCATCGGGCACATCGTTGTCATCGGTCAGCAGCAGCGACCGCTGCGCAGGAGTCGCGTACTCGTCGAAGTTGGTCTCCAGACGCTCCACCAGCTGGGTGATCTCCGGGCTGCGCTCCACCTGGCGGGAGATGTCGACGTCGACGGTGCGGGCGGCCTCACGCAGCTCATCGGTGGGCAGCATCAGCTCACAGGCCGCGCCGGCGTACTCCAGGGCCGCGACAGCCACCTGAGGATATTTGCCGCCGGCCAGGTAGTGCGGCACATGGATCGTGTAGCCGACCACCTCGTGGTCGGAGGCATCGGCGCGCATCTCCAGCATCTGGCTCAGGCCAGCCTCCAACTGAGCGTCCGGCGACCAGGTGGAGATCCCGTCGATGAGATCCTGACGGTTGCCGTGCGCCGTCACGCCCAGCGGACGGGTGTGCGGGGTGGGCAGTCCGAGGGAGTCGACCAGCACCATCAGGGAGACATCAAGACGGTCCACGAGCTCCAGGACGGTGTCGGTGACCCGCTCCCACTGAAAGTCCGGCTCGTCGCCGCTGAGGAGCAAGAACGGCCTGTCCATCGCGTCACGCACCTCGTAGAGGTTCAGCTGCAGGCCCTGATAGTCGGTGAAGCGGTTGTCGGTGAAGGTGATGTGCGGACGGCGGGAGCGGTAGTCATAGAGCGCGTCGACGTCGAAGCTGGCCAGCTGCTTGTGCGGCAGCGTGCCCAGCAGCGACTCAGCCAGCTGTTCGCTCAGCGTGCCCGCATCGGTGTGACCGGCCAGGGACACCACCAGCGGCATTCTGGGGGCCGGGGCCGTGCTCCAGGGGCTGGACTGGGCATGAAGCACCAGTTCGGTGCTGATCGCGGCGGGGTCCTCGGGGTTCTCCTGCGCAGCTTCAGCATGCACATGCAGAAGGTCGAATGGATCTCTCATCAGCTGCTCTCCCTTCACGGTGACGTGGGCTGCTGACAGTCGATAGCGACAACAGTCTGCCTGATCCACACATTCCCGGCGCGTATTTGGATAGGATCAGGAGCGTGATTAATGAATTCTCTCCCTCAGTGACCGCCGTATCCTCCGCAGTTGAGAAGGTCGACGCCGACGCCCTGGTGCTCGGTGTGGCCAAGGGCCCCGACGGCCCGGTGCTGCTGCCGAACCCGCTGGCCGAGAAGGCCGCCACAGGCGTGGGTGGTTCGCTGGCCGCCCTGGGCGCCACCGGCGCCGCTGACCAGCTGCTGCGGCTGCCGGGAGTTGATGGATTCAAGTCCGAGACCCTGGTCCTGATCGGTGTGGGCCCACTCACCGGTGAGCCCGACGGCGGCGTCTCGACAGAGGCACTGCGTCGGGCTGCCGGCTCTGCAGTGCGCCAGCTCGCCTCTGCCACCTCAGCAGCCTTGGCGCTGCCGTGCGCGACCGTCGAGCAGGTCTCCGCGGTGGCCGAGGGTGCGGCCATGGGGGCCTACAACTTTCTGCATTTCAAGGGCAGCCAGGAGGCCCGGCAGAAGACCCCGGTCTCCGAGATCGTGGTGCTGACCCCGCTGAAGGACAAGCACACCAAAGCCGCCGTCGCCCGCGCATCCGTGGTCGGATCGGCGGTGCGAGCTGCGCGGGACCTGGTCAACACGCCCCCGAGCCACCTCTATCCGGAGTCCTTCGCAGACATCGTGAAGACCCAGGCCAAGGGCACCAAGCTCAAGGTCAAAGTCTGGGACGAGAACCAGCTCCAGAAGGAGCATTTCGGCGGACTGCTCGGGGTCGGCGTCGGATCCTCCCGCAAGCCCCGACTGGTGCGCATGGAGCACTCCCCCGCGAAACCGGTGGCCCATATTGCCCTGGTGGGCAAAGGCATCACCTTCGACTCCGGAGGGCTGTCGCTGAAGCCTGCCAATGCCATGACGACCATGAAGCTGGATATGGCCGGTGCCGCCACAGTGGCCGCAGTGGTGCGGGCGGCCGCCGACCTGGACCTGCCGGTCAAGGTCACCGGCTGGCTCTGCCTGGCGGAAAACATGCCCTCAGACACCGCCCAGCGGCCCGAGGACGTCATCACCATCTACGGCGGCAAGACGGTGGAGGTCCTCAACACCGACGCAGAGGGTCGACTGGTGCTCGCCGACGGGATCGTAGCCGCCGGTGAGGAGCACCCCGACGCAATCATCGACGTCGCCACCCTGACCGGGGCACAGATGGTCGCCCTGGGTGCACGCACTGTCGGGGTGATGGGCAGCGAGGAGCTGCGCGGCACTCTGGTGGGCGCATCAGAGGGTGCCGGGGAGTCGCACTGGGGCATGCCGATCCCGGAGGAGGCCCTCAGCGGCTTCGAGTCTCAGGTGGCGGACCTGACCAACACCGGAGACCGATTCGGCGGCATGCTCAACGCGGCAGCCTTCCTGCGCGAGTTCGTCGCCGAGCGGCCCGACGCCGACCCCAAAGCGTTGGACAAGGAGGCCTCACGCATCCCGTGGGCTCACATTGATATTGCCGGTCCGGCCTTCAACGAGAAGGGTGCCTACGGGTACACGCCCAAGGGCGGCACGGGGGTGACTGTGCGCACGCTGATGAGCTATCTGCAGGGTCTGGGCCGCTGATAGTCTGATGAGCAGGATTGTAATTTGAGAATTCCACACACCAAAGGAGCCTGACACGTGGCCGAAGAATTCGACGTACTGGTCCTCGGAGGCGGCAGCGCAGGATATGCCGCGGCACTGCGCAGCGTCCAGCATGGTTTCAGCGTCGCCCTGGTGGAGAAGTCCAAGCTCGGCGGCACCTGCCTGCACACCGGCTGCATCCCCACCAAGGCCTACCTGCACGCCGCAGAGCTGGCAGACGATGCTCGTTCGTCCGAGAAGTACGGTGTGAAGACCACCTTCGAGGGCATCGACATGGCGAAGGTCCGCGAATATAAGGACGACATCGTCGCCGGAAAGCACAAGGGGCTCACCGGACTGCTGAAGATGCGCAAGGTCCAGGTCATCGAAGGTGAGGGAAAGCTCGTCTCGGAGAACGAGGTCGACGTCGAGGGCACCACATACCAGGCCAAGCACATCGTGCTGGCGACCGGCTCCACCGCCAAGACCTTCGGACTGCCGGTGAGCGACCGGATCATGACCTCCACCGAGGCGCTGGAGCTGGACTACACGCCCAAGTCCGCCATCGTGCTCGGCGGCGGGGTCATCGGCAGCGAGTTCGCCTCCGCCTGGACCAGCTACGGCACCGAGGTGACCATCATCGAGGGGCTGCCCAGCCTGGTCCCCAATGAGGACCCTGCGATCATCAAGCAGCTGGAGCGCAGCTTCAAGAAGCGCGGCATCACCGCCAACACCGGCACCTTCTTCAAAGACGTGGAGGAAACCTCCGACGGCGTCAAGGTGACCCTGGAGGACGGCAAGACCTTTGAGGCGGAGATCTGTCTGGTGGCCGTGGGCCGCGGACCAGTCACCGAGGGCCTGGGCTTCGAAGATCAGGGCGTCACTCTGGACCGCGGGTTCGTGATCACCGATGAGCGTCTGCACACCGGGGTCGGCAGCATCTACGCCATCGGGGACATCGTGCCGGGGCTGCAGCTGGCCCACCGGGGCTACCAGCAGGGCATCTTCGTCGCCGAGGAGATCGCTGGCAACAGCCCCCTGGTGGTGGAGGACATCAACATTCCGAAGGTCACCTTCTGCGAGCCGGAGATCATGTCGGTGGGCTACACCCAGCCCAAGGCTGAGGAGGAGTTCGGCAAGGACAACCTGCAGATCACCGAGTACAACCTGGCCGGGAACGGTAAATCCTCGATCCTGGGCACCGGCGGCATCATCAAAATGATCGGGGTCAAGGACGGACCCATCGTCGGGGTCCACGGCATCGGCTCCCGTATCAGCGAGCAGATCGGTGAGGCTCAGCTCATCGTCAACTGGGAAGCCTACCCGGAGGACGTCGCCACGCTGGTCCACGCCCACCCCACACAGAACGAGGCCATGGGGGAAGCCGCCATGGCGCTCTTCGGTCACCCCCTGCACGGCTAGAGCACAGGCCACCAACGACCAGGCACCTAAGAACCACGAGTAGGAGACGGACATCATGTCTGAGACTGTCAACCTTCCCGAACTCGGTGAATCCGTCACCGAAGGCACTGTCACCCGCTGGCTCGTCGAGGTCGGAGAGGAGGTCGAGGTCGACCAGCCGCTGCTGGAAATTTCCACCGATAAGGTCGACACCGAAGTTCCCTCCACTGTTGCCGGCGTCGTTGAGGAGCAGCTGGTCGCTGAGGACGAAGAGATCGAAGTCGGCGCACCCCTGGTGAAGATCGGCGACGGCTCCGGCGCAGGCGGCGGCTCCGAGGATGAAGGCTCAAAGGACGAAGGGTCAGAAGAAGGCGGCGAGGACGAAGCAGAGTCCGAAGAAGCGCCTGCGGAGTCAGAGTCGGCCGAGTCCTCGGAGTCCACGCAAGAGGCCGCCGAGGAGGAGGCCCCCACCCCAGCGGCCGGTGAGTCCGGCGGCGGCGAGGCCACCACCGAGGAGGACAGCCCGGCCGAGGACACCTCCGGCGACTCCGAAGAGGTCACCCTGCCTGCCCTGGGCGAGTCCGTCACCGAGGGCACCGTGACCCGTTGGCTCGTCGACGTCGGTGACGAGGTGGAGGTCGACCAGCCGCTGCTGGAAGTCTCCACCGATAAGGTCGACACCGAGGTCCCCTCCCCCGTGGCCGGCACGGTGCAGGAGCTGAAGGTCAGCGAGGACGAGGAAGTCGAAGTCGGTGCCGTGCTGGCACTTGTGGGCTCCGGCTCCGGCGAATCTGCTCCGAAGTCTGAAGAGCCCACTGAGGAGGCCGCCGAAGTCTCCCAGGAGAAGGAGGAGAAGCCCGAGCCTGAGCCTGCTGAGGAGCCGAAGCAGGAGCAGAAGCCGCCCAAGGAGGAGCCGAAGCAGGACTCGCAGAAGACCTCCACTCCGGCCCCGGCGAACAGCTCCTCGGACAGCTCGGCCGAGGGATACGTCACTCCGCTGGTGCGCCGACTGGCCAAGAAGGAAGACGTGGACCTCTCCCAGGTCACAGGGACCGGAGTTGGCGGACGCATCCGCAAGCAGGACGTGCTGGACGCCGTGGAGTCCAAGAAGAGCTCGGCTGAGGCCGACGGCGGCGAAACAGAGGCAAAGCCGGCGCCTCAGGTCCAGGTGGACACCACCAAGCGCGGCACCACCGAGAAGGCGCCACGCATCCGCCAGGTCATCGCCCAGCGCATGAAGGAATCCCTGGACGTCTCCGCGCAGCTGACCCAGGTCCAAGAGGTGGACATGACCCGCGTCGTCAACCTGCGGGCCAAGGCCAAGCAGAGCTTCCAGCAGGCCAACGGTGTGAAGCTGACCTACCTGCCGTTCATCGCCACGGCCGTGACGGAGGGCCTGAAGCAGCACCCCAAGCTCAACGCGGAGTACAACCAGGACGAGCAGCAGATCACCTACCACGACGCTGAGCACCTGGCCATCGCAGTCGACACCGAGAAGGGGCTGCTGGTACCGGTGGTCAACGACGCCGGAGACCTGTCCATCGCGGGCCTGGCCAAGCGGATCTCCGATGTGGGTGAGCGCACCCGCGACGGCAAGATCGGCCCCAACGAACTCTCCGGAGGGACCTTCACCATCACCAACATCGGGTCGGTGGGGGCGCTGTTCGACACTCCGATCATCAATCAGCCGCAGGTGGGCATCCTGGGCACCGGCATCATCGAGAAGCGGCCCAAAGTGGTCGCCGACGCCGATGGCAATGACACCATCGGCATCCGCCACCTGATGTACCTCTCGCTGACCTACGATCACCGGATCGTCGACGGCGCCGACGCCGGCCGTTTCCTCCAGACGCTGAAGGCGCGCTTGGAGGAGGGGAACTTCGAGGCCCAGCTGGGCCTCTGAGTCCCACGCGATCTGAACCCGAAGCGCCTCAGGAGCCCGGTCCATTTCGATGGGCCGGGCTCCTGGCGCACTGGAAGCTGTGTGGGAAGCTCTGCCAGGGCCTCATCATCGACGTGAGCGGCCAGCCGCAGGGCGGTGGGCTCTGCGCAGTCGTAGAGCTCTGCGGCGAACTCCTCCGCACTGGGGCGCTGCCCCGGCGGCGCGCCCAAACACTCCTCCAGCAGCGACACCAGTGCCAGTGGAAGCTCCGGCCGCAGCGCGCCGAGCGGCGCCCGGTGCGGACTCTGATCCGGACGCCGGGCGGTGAGCAGCTCCCATGCCGCAGCGGCCAGGGCGGCGACGTCGTCCTCGGGCGAGCCGTCCACGGACCCCATGCCCAAGAGTGCTGCCTCCCCCAGGTCCGCCAGGGCGGGCCGACCCTCATAGCTGAGCAGAATATTGGCTGTGCTGACATCTGCGTGGCAGGCGCCCAACCGGTGCAGATGCTCCAGGGCTGAGGCCACCGGTGTCAGTGCGGTCACCACCGCACCAGCCGACAGGCGGCCGGCGGAGCGCAGCAGCTGGGCCAATGAGCCGGCCGGGTAGGCGTCCATGAGCACGCCCGGCACACCCTGGGTGCGTGTCAGCCCCCAGGCACGCACCAGATGGTCGTGGTGCAGCGGAAGCATCGCGTCCAGCTCCTCGCGGCCGCTGCGCAGGCTCATCACTGCCTGCGGCTTCGCCAGCGGAACCTTCAGCGCCAGCTGCTGCGGAATCTCGGACCCGCCGCTGACCCACACGACCTCGGCGTTCGAGCGGGGCTCGGCCCCCGGCCGGGGATGCACCAGCCATACGGCGGCGCGACCACCGAGGCCCAACAGGCGTCCCACACTCAGTCCCGGCACCTGGGGAGGCGACGCGAGACCGGCGATGCTCCGGGACGCTGCGGCAGGGGCTGGATGAGGATTCTGGTGCTGACTCATGGTCCCAGACTGCCGAGAATCGCCGAACTCTGCAGAAGTTATCCACAGGCTGGGCGTCCCCCATGGAGAATCTGCTGATCAGGCGGGATCTGACACGTTCGCATGGCGATGACTTACGGCGTCATCGACTCCGGCACAAGGCGTAGGGTAAGAGCATGGAACTACCGACCCGCAATCTCGGCTTCGATCCGAAACTGGTCGACTATGCCGAGGCCCTGGACCTGCAGCGCAGCCTGCACGCGCAGGTGCTTGACGGGCAGGCCCCCTCGACTCTGCTGCTGCTGGAGCATGCCGACGTCTACACCGCAGGCAGACGCACCGAACCCCAGGATCGGCCCAAGGACGGCACACCGGTGGTCGACGTCGACCGGGGTGGGAAGATCACCTGGCACGGCCGCGGTCAGCTGGTCGGCTATCCGATCCTCAAACTCCGGAACCGAGCACTGGTCAAGGACTATGTGTGTGCCTTGGAGCAGGCCATCATCAGCGTCTTGGCTGCGGACTACGGGATCCGGGGCGAGCGGGTCGAAGGGCGTTCGGGGGTATGGATCACCGGCGGCCCCGCGGACAAGAAGATCGCCGCAGTCGGCATCCGTGTCCACCAATCCGTGACGACCCACGGATTCGCCCTGAACTGTTCCAACGACCTCTCCCCGTTCAGCAATATTGTGCCCTGCGGCATCTCCGACGCCGGCACCACAACGGTCAGCGCTGAGCTGGGCCGCACCGTGACCCCGGCCGAGATCTCCGAGCGCATGGCGGCGGAATTGGGTCGTACTCTGCCGCGCTACACCTCATCAGAGGAGAGCGCCCCCTCAGGTCAGCACGCTGAGGAGCGCTCTGCCTGTTCAACCTCGCAGCCGAAGGAAGGAATCCCCTCGTGAGCGGATGTGCACCCACCTCCACTGCCTCAACCGGAGCGCTGGCCCCTGAAGGTCGCCGGATGCTGCGCGTTGAGGCGAAGAACGCCGCGACCCCGGTGGAGCGGAAACCAGAATGGATGCGGACCAAAGTCACGATGGGTCCCGAGTTCGCCGAGATGAAGCGGCGCGTGGGAGGCAAGGGCCTGCACACGGTGTGCGAAGAGGCTGGCTGTCCGAACATCTTTGAATGTTGGGAAGACCGCGAAGCCACCTTCCTCATCGGCGGGTCCGCATGCACCCGACGCTGCGACTTCTGCGAGATCGACACCGGCCGACCCGCCGCCCTGGATGAGAGTGAGCCGCTGCAGGTGGCTGAGTCGGTCCGGGAGATGGAGCTGCGCTACGCGACCGTCACCGGTGTAGCACGCGATGACCTGCCCGATGGCGGAGCCTGGCTGTACGCGGAGACCATCCGCACGATTCACCAGCTGAATCCGGGCACCGGGGTAGAGATCCTCATCCCCGACTTCAACGGCCATGAGGAGAACATCGCCGCGATCACTGAGGCCAAACCTGAGGTCTTCGCCCACAATGTGGAGACTGTGCCGCGCATCTTCCGCAGGATCCGGCCGGCGTTCCGCTACGAGCGGTCCCTGGATGTGCTGAGCCAGGGCCGCAAGCGCGGAATGATCACCAAGTCCAATCTCATCCTGGGTATGGGCGAGACGCGCGAAGAGATCAGCGAAGCGCTGCAGGACCACCACGACGCCGGTTGTGATCTGCTCACCATCACCCAGTATCTGCGTCCCACGCCCCGGCACCTGCCGGTGGACCGGTGGGTGAAGCCCCAGGAGTTCATGGAGATCTCTCAGGAGGCCGAGGAGATCGGCTTCCTGGGTGTGATGTCCGGGCCCCTGGTCCGCTCCTCCTACCGGGCCGGGTCCCTGTGGGCCAAAGCCATGCAGAAGAAGGGGTGGGAGATCCCTGAGGAGCTCTCCCACATTCAGCCCTCCGGACAGACCAAGCAGGAGGCTTCCACGCTGGTTGCGGCAGGCTTCTGAGGCCCAGCTGCGTCTGGGGATTATGCAGGCCCATCGGATACGATGGAGGACATCATGGCAGACAAATCCTCCGTTACCGAGCCCACCTCCAAGCAGGCAGCCAAGGCTGAGCTGAAGAAGCTGCGCGAGCAGCAGAAGGTCGATAAGAAGAAGCGCAAGACCAATAAGAAGGCCAAGGGTGAAGGGTTCTTCGCCCGCATCAAGCAGGTCTTCACCATGACACGGGCCCACGACCCGAACATTGTCTGGTGGATGCTGCTTGCCGCGCTGGTGACCTTCGCCGTCGCCTTCGTCCTGGTCACCCTGCTGCTCAATTGGATCACCGGCCTGCTGGTCGCCACGCCCTTCGCCCTGCTGGCGGCCATGATCGTGATGAACCGTCGTGCAGAGAAGGCTGCGTTTGCGCGCATCGAGGGCCGTCCCGGAGCTGCGGCGGCCGCGCTCAACACCCTGCGCCGGGGCTGGGTGGTCTCCGAAGAGCCGATCGCCATGGACGCCAAGACTCAGGACGCCGTCTTTCGTGTGGTCGGCAAGCCGGGCGTCATCTTGGTCACCGAAGGCCCCCCGGCCCGGGTGAAGAAGATGGTGGAGAAGACGCGCAAGCGCCTGCGGCCGGTGCTGCGCAACGAGGTCCCCATCGTGGTGGTGCAGTCCGGACGCGCAGGCAACCATCAGGTGCCGCTGCCCAAGCTCACCAAACACCTCAAGAAGCTGGACAAGAAGCTCACCAAGCACGAGGTCCACGAGATTGAGCGCCGCCTCTCGGCCCTGCCGATCTCTCAGCCGCCCATCCCCAAGGGCGTGGACCCCTTCCGCTCACGGCCTGACCGCAAGGCACTGCGCGGCTGAGGGCGCTCCTCTGATAGACTAGAGCGTTGTCTGGCAGGCGAAAGCACGTCTTTCGTCGTAGTCATCGAGCAATCGGCAGCTCGAGCTCTCCCACTGACTGATCTGACGGAGGCCAGGAGCTGCTCATGACACTGCCATGAGCAGCGGATAAACACGATGCCGTCCACGAAGAGCAGAAAGAGACACCTATGCCTACCAGTCCCCTGCGCAGTCGTCGTACTGTGAAGGCCAGCCGCGCCCTCGGCGTCGCGCTGACGCCCAAGGCCCAGAAATACCTGGATCGTCGCCCCTACGGCCCCGGCCAGCACGGCCGTACCCGCCGCAAGGCCGATTCCGACTACTCGGTGCGTAAGCGCGAGAAGCAGCGGCTCCGCGCCCAGTACGGCATCCGCGAAGCACAGATGCTGCGCTACTACGAAGAGGCCCGCCGCCAGGAGGGCCTGACCGGTGAGACGCTCATCGAGCTGCTGGAGTCCCGGCTGGACGCACTGGTGCTGCGTGCAGGCTTCGCCCGCACCATTGCTCAGGCTCGCCAGTTCGTGGTGCACCGCCACATCGTCGTCAACGGCAAGCGCGTCGACCGCCCGTCATTCCGCGTCAAGCCCGGCCAGATGATTCACGTGCACGAGCGCAGCGATAAGTTCGAGCCTTTCCAGGTCGCCGCCGCCGGCGCCCACCAGGAAGTTCTGCCGGCGGTCCCGGGCTACCTGACTGTGGAGATCGAGAAGCTGCAGGCCACTCTGACCCGCAAGCCGACTCGCGCAGAAGTTCCCGTGACCTGCGAGGAGCAGCTCGTGGTCGAGTACTACGCGCGCTGATTCGCACACACTTTATCCGCTCAGGGCCCGCCGCATCCGCTTCGGAGACGGCGGGCTCTGTGCGTTCGGCGTAAACTTATCCAGTCACCTGAACCCGCGCCTCAACGATAAGGACACTGCACACCGATGAAGTCGCAGGACATCACGAGCACCTGGCATGACTACTTCAGCGCCAAGGGTCATACCAAGGTCCCCTCAGCCTCGCTGGTCTCGCCGGAACCCTCGCTGCTGTTCACCATCGCGGGAATGGTGCCCTTCATCCCCTATTTCACCGGCGCTGAGACACCTCCCTACCCCCGGGCGGCCTCAGTGCAGAAGTGCATCCGCACCGAAGACATCGAAGAGGTCGGCAAGACCGCACGGCACGGCACCTTCTTCCAGATGTGCGGCAACTTCTCCTTCGGCGACTACTTCAAGGAGCAGGCCATCCCCATGGCATGGGAGCTGCTGACCACATCGGTGCAGGGCGACCCAGCCACCGGGCTGCGCGGCTACGGCCTGGACCCGGAACGGCTGTGGGTGACGGTCTATGAGCACGACGACGAAGCCTACGAGATCTGGCGCGACTCCGTGGGGGTGCCCGAGGAGCGGATTCAGCGCTTCGACGCTGAGGACAACTACTGGCACACCCACCAGCCGGGCCCCGGGGGCCCGTGCTCGGAGATCTACTACGACCGCGGCCCCAGCTACGGCGTCGAGGGCGGTCCGGCCGCCGATGAGACGCGCTACGTGGAGATCTGGAACCTGGTGTTCATGCAGTACCGGCTCTCTGAGGTCCGCTCGCAGACCGACTTCGACGTCGCCGGGCCGCTGAAGTCCAAGAGCATCGACACCGGGCTGGGGCTGGAGCGGCTGGCCATGGTGCTTCAGGGCGTGGACAGCATCTACGAGACCGACCAGGTGCGCCCGGTGCTGGACCGGGCCGCTGAGTTGGCCGGGGTGAGCTACACCTCCACCGAAGACCCGCAGGATCCCAACCACGCCGTCGACGTTCGGCTGCGCATGATCGCTGATCACACCCGCAGCGCGCTGATGCTGATCTCCGACGGTGTGCGCCCCTCCAACGAGGGCGGCGGCTATATTCTCCGGCGCCTGATCCGCCGGGTGATCCTCGGCATGCGGCTGCTGGGCGTGGAGGACGCGGTCTTCGCAGACCTCATCGCAGCCTCCAAGGACGCGATGAAGGCCGTCTACCCGGTGGTCGAAGAACGATTCGACGCCTTCAGAGCCACCGCAGTCCGGGAGGAGCAGGCCTTCCTGCGGACCATCTCCGCCGGCACCACCCGCCTGGAGAGCGCCGTGGCACAGGCGAAGCAGTCTGGCTCCCCACTGACCGGAGACGACGCGTTCGCGCTGCACGACACCTACGGCTTCCCCATCGACCTCACCCTGGAGATGGCCGAGGAGGCCGGGGTCAGCGTGGACCAGGCCACCTTCACCCAGCTGATGACCGAGCAGCGCAACCGCGCCCAGGCCGATGCCAAGGCCAAGCGGTCCGGACACGCCAACACCGAGATGTACCACCAGCTGCTGGCCGACTCCCCCACCGCCTTCACCGGATACACCGAAGAGGCCACTGAGTCCCATATCCGCGGCATCCTGGTCAACGGCGAATATCGCACCAGCGCCGCAGCCGGCGAGGAGATCGAGATCGTCCTGGATGCCACCCCGTTCTACGCGGAGGCTGGCGGCCAGGCCGCCGACACCGGACGTATCACCGGCGACGGCTTCACCCTTGAAGTCCGCGACGTGCAGTCCCCCATCAAGGGGCTCTCCGTGCACCGGGCCACAGTTGCTGAGGGCGAAGTGGCCGTCGGCGCCCAAGCGGTGGGCGCGATCGATGTGCGGCGTCGTCTCGATGCGGAGAAGGCGCACACGGCCACCCACATCATCCACGCCGCCCTGCACGATGTGCTCGGTCCGGAGGCCGTCCAAGCAGGCTCCTTCAACAAGGAGGGCTACCTGCGCTTCGACTTCACCCACGACGACGCCATGTCACCCTCCGCCCGCCAGGAGCTGGAGGAGGTCGCCAACTTGGCAGTGCGCGATAATCACCCGGTGCAGACCAAGGTCGTGCCCTTCGAGGAGGCCCAGGCGATGGGTGCGATGATGCTCTTCGGCGAGAAGTACGGAGACCAGGTTCGAGTCGTGGAGCTCAACGGCCCCTGGTCCCGCGAGCTGTGCGGGGGCACGCACGTGGACACCACCGCTGAGATCGGCACCCTGGCACTGATGTCGGAGGCCTCAGTGGGCTCGGGCAACCGCCGGGTGGAGGCACTGGTCGGCCTGGACGCGTTCCGCCACTTCGCCGCTGAACGCACTCTGGTCAATCAGCTGACGGAGATGCTCAAAGTTCCTGCCGACCAGGTCCCTGACCGGATCTCAGCAACATTGCAGAAGCTGAAGGACACTGAGCGTGAGGTGGAGCGGCTGCGCTCCGAACAGCTGCGCGCCCAGGCGGGCCAGCTCGTGCAGAGCGCGGTGGACGCCGACGGTGTCGCCGTCGTGGCCCATCATGCAGGTGAGGCCGGCGGTGACGACCTGCGTCAGCTGGTGCTGGACCTGCGCGGACGCTTCGGCAGCCACCCAGCGGTGATCGCAGCCGCCGCAGAGTCCAAGGGCCGGCCCGTCATCGTCATCGCCACCACGGAGGCAGCGCGTGCCGAGGGAATCGCCGCAGGCGACCTGGTGAAGCGGGCCTGCGGGGTGCTCGGCGGCGGAGGCGGCGGAAAGCCCGACCTGGCCCAGGGCGGCGGACAGGACGTCTCAAAGATCTCCCAGGCACTGGACCTCGTGGTCGCCGACGTGCGCAGCCGCGGCTGAATGAGCGCTCAGCGGCCCGGCGTGCGGCTCGCCGTCGACGTGGGCGAGGCCAGAGTGGGACTTGCCGCCTCCGACCCCGATGCGCTGCTGGCCACACCAGTGATGACGCTTCGGCGCGACCCGAAGCGCTGCTCGGACCAGCGGATGCTGGTCAGGATCGCCCGGGACCGCGACGCGCAGGTGATATACGTGGGCCTGCCCCTGTCACTCTCGGCGGCGGAGACTGCGTCGACGCAGAAGGCCCGCGACTACGCCGCCGAACTGGCTGTGCGGCTGAGCCGGGCGGAGCAGCAGGTGCAGGTGCGCCTGGTGGATGAGCGCCTCTCCACCGTCTCGGCGGCCGAAAAGATGCGCGCGGCAGGCGTGGAGGCTAAGCATCAGCGCGGCAGCATTGACCAGGCGGCGGCCGTGGAGATCCTCACCCACGCCCTGGACATGCGAGCATCTCTGGGATCGGAACCGGGTGAACCGGTGACCAGCCCAGCGGACTGACGCTGCGCTGTGGAAGAGGCCGGCCGGTCTTATCCACAGCTGAAGTGACCCCTCTTGTGTCGGCTCAGCTCAGCGAGCATTGTTGAGCCATGGAAACAGCAGCAGCCCCACTGACGGGCATCTACCGCCCCGGCTACCCCTTCACCGCAGCGGAGCTGCAGACCATGGTCGCCCAGGGTGTGCTGCGCCATATGCTCGCCGATGTCTACGCCGAGCGCCAGCTCTCGGCCACCGCCACGGTCCGCTCAGCGGCTGCCGCGGCGCTGCTGAGCACGGCACTTCGCAGCTGCGGGGTGCTCTGCGGTGAGACCGCCGCATGGGTGCACCTGGGCCTGGACCCGCCGCACCGGGCGCAGGTGATCACTCAGGGCGTCTACCGGCGCCCCACCGACGGCGCCTGGCGGGTCTATCAGGTGCCACTGTCTGCGCAGGAGACGCAGCGCATCGGGCGTATGACCATCACCAATCCCACGCGCACCGCCGCAGACATCTACTGCGGCATCGGGGCAGCGGGTAGTCGCCGCAGCCTGGATCAGCTGCTCGACGGGGAGGGGCTCAGCGACCAGCTGCACTACTGGCCGCGCAGCAGCGAGCCGCTGCATGAGCGCGACCACAGCGTGCTGAGCCCCTCACCGGAGGACGAGCAGGGTACGGCACATCGGATGGACCTGATCGGTGAGCTGCTGCGGTACGCCCCGGGCGTCCGCGACGACGTGCTGGCAGCCGTGGTGCGGATTCTCGGGCTGCCTGGACCTCGCAGCAGGCGCGCAGTCCGTGCGGAGCAGCTGGTGGATCAGTGCGCCTCGCGGCGCTTGCCCACTGTGCGATAGACGTCATAGACCCCATCGATGCGGCGCACCGAGTTCAGCACGTGATTCAGGTAGCGCGGATCGCCCATCTCGAAGCTGAAGCGCGAGATCGCCACCCGGTCGGTCGAGGTCTGCACGGATGCGGAGAGAATATTGACCTGGGACTCCGCCAAGGTGCGTGTGACATCGGAGAGAAGCGACTTGCGGTCCAGGGCCTCGACCTGGATCTCCACCAGGAAGACGGAGCTCTTGGTGGGGGCCCAGTCTACCTCCACCAGACGGCCCGGCTCCTGGCGCAGCTGTTGGACGTTGCGGCAGTCTGCCCGGTGCACCGACACACCATGACCCCGGGTGACGAACCCTTCGATCTCGTCCGGGGGCACCGGCGTGCAGCAGCGCGCCAGTTTGGCCAGCACGTTTCCTGCTCCGCGGACGATCACCCCGGCGTCGGCGTACTCACTGGTGCGCAGCGGCGGTGAGGTGATGGGGGTGGTGTCGTGCTCCTCGGACTCTTCGTCGTCGGGCTCGAAGAGTGCGGTGAGGTGCTCCATCACATTCTGCGTGGAGACGTGGTCCTCCCCCACACCGGCGTAGAGTCCGGAAATGTCGGTGTAGTGCAGTTCCTCGGCGACGGTGAGCAGCACATCGGGGCTCAGCACCTTCTGCAGCGGTAGATTCGACCGGCGAATCGCCTTGGTCAGCGACTCCTTGCCACGTTCGATCGACTCTTCGCGGCGCTCCTTGGAGAACCAGTGCCGAATCTTGTTCCTGGCCCGCGCCGACTTAACGAACATCAGCCAGTCCTGGGACGGGCCGGCACCCTCGGCCTTCGAGGTGAAGATCTCCACCCAATCACCGTGCTGCAGCTCAGAGGTCAGCGGCACAAGCTTTCCATTGACGCGGGCGCCGATGGTCTTATGGCCCACGTCGGTGTGAATCACGTAGGCGAAGTCCACAGGTGTGGCACCGGCCGGCAGCGAGATGACTTCACCCTTGGGGGTATAGACGAAGACTTCGCGGGCGTTGATCTCGTAGCGCAGCGACTCCAGGAACTCGTCGGGGTCGGTGGTCTCAGACTGCCAATCCACCAGGGACCGCAGCCAGCTGATGTCTGCAGTGGCCTGGTTCTGCTGGGTTGCCTGCGGCGACTGCGCGGTGCCGGTGGCAGCAGCCGCTGTGGCGCTGTCGGTGGCCGGCGGCTTCGACCCATCGCGCTGAGTCTGCTTGTACTTCCAGTGGGCGGCCACACCGTACTCGGCTCGGCGGTGCATCTCATAGGTGCGGATCTGCACCTCCACCGGTTTGCCCTGGGGGCCCAGCACCGTGGTGTGCAGGGACTGATACATATTGAACTTGGGCATGGCGATGTAGTCCTTGAACCGCCCCGGCAGCGGACTCCAGCGTGCATGCAGGGTCCCCAGTGCCGCATAGCAGTCGCGCACCGAGTCCACCAGCATGCGCACACCCATCAGGTCATGAATATCGTCGAACTCGCGGCCGCGGACGATCATCTTCTGATAGATGGAGTAGTAGTGCTTGGGGCGACCGGTGATTGTTGCTGCGATGTTGGAGGCGTTGAGGTCATCGGCGATCGTGGTGCGCACTTCGGAGAGGAACTTCTCCCGCTGCGGAGTGCGGTCGCCGACCAGCCGGACGATCTCTTCATAGACCTTCGGGTACAGGGCGGCGAAGGAGAGATCCTCCAACTCCCACTTGATCGTGTTCATGCCCAACCGGTGAGCCAGCGGGGAGAATATCTCCAGGGTCTCCTTCGCCTTGCGCGCGCTGGACTCGGCAGCGACGTAGCGCCAGGTGCGCGCATTGTGGAGCCGGTCGCCGAGTTTGATCATCAGCACCCGGATGTCCTTGGCCATCGCGAGGACCATTTTGCGCACGGTCTCGGCCTGTGCGGCGTCGCCGAACTTCAGCTTGTCCAGTTTGGTGACACCATCGACCAGCAGGGCGATCTCGTCACCGAAGTCCTCGGTGAGGCGCTCCAGCGAATAGTCGGTGTCTTCCACCGTGTCGTGCAGCAGCGCCGCAGCCAGGGTGGATCCGTTCAGCCCCAGCTCCGCAAGGATCGTAGCGACGGCGACCGGATGGGTGATGTAGGGGTCACCGGATTTGCGCTTCTGATCCTGATGGTGATGGTGAGCGACGTCGAACGCCCTGCGGATCAGCGGCAGGTCAGCCTGCGCATCATTGGCCCGCATCGCGCGCAGCAGCGGCTCCAGCAGCGGCGAGTCCTCCGAACTGTTCAACGCACCCACACTGCGGCTGCGGCGCTGGGCTGCGGCCGGTGCCGCCGACCCGGACGAGCTGTCACCGGTGGAGCGGCTGCTGGCGGTCTCCGCCAGCTGATTGCCGTAGGCGGAGCCAGTGGGCGAAGGCACACCTGTTGCAGACCCAGCTGCCGCCTGGTCCGTGGGCCGTGTGCCGTCGTCGTTCACTTGCTCAGTGCCTACTCTCCTCCGACCAACATCCGTCTCAGCAGTTCCGTCTAGACAGTGCACACCAGTCTACCGGTTTCCCCCGCTGGGGGCAGAAGGGGACCCGTCGTCGGAGATGACGATCTCATAGCCGAGATCCTCGTCCTCGTCGTCGCTGGGCTCAGGTTCGGGCAGCGCGGGGAACGCAGTCGGCCGGCCCTCGGCGTCCAACGGGGTGCCGGAGTGGGTGACCGTTCCGACACCGCGCTCCTCACGCAGGGCCAGCACTTGCCGGGTGTGTTCGACCACATCAGCATCGCTGCGGCGCATCCGCGCGAACAGCGGAGCCTGGATGAAGATGGTGGCGATCGTGCCGACAATGATGCCGGTGAACAGTGCCAGGGCAATGTCGCGCAGCGTGCCGGCCCCCAGGAGCCAGGAACCGATGAACAGGATGGAGCCCACCGGCAGAATGCCGACCACCGAGGTGTTGACCGACCGAACCAGAGTCTGGTTGATCGCCAGATTGACCCGCTCAGTGAAGGTCTGGTCCTTCTGAGCGTGCAGGCTGTTCACGTTTTCGCGGATCTTGTCGAAGACCACCATCGTGTCGTAGAGCGCATAGGAGAGGATGGTCAAGAACCCAATGATGGCGCTAGGGGTGACCTCGAAGCCGGTGAGCGCGTAGATGCCCACAGTGGTGACCACCACGAAGCCGAGTCCGGCCATGGCAGCTACCGACATCTTCCAGGTGCGGAAGTAGACGGCCATATACATGGTCACCAGCCCCAGGAAGATGACCAGGCCGATCAGCATCTGCTGGGAGACGTGCTCACCCCAGACCGGGCCGATGAACGTGGAGGAGACCTGGTCGGCGCTGACACCGTAGCCCTGCTGCAGTGATTCGGCGACCTGCAGCGTCTCTTCGTCGTCGAGCTGCTCCGTCTGCACCCGGATGGTGTCACCGGAGATGTTGGTGACGGTGGCCCCCTGGCCGGAGGACTCCTGCACCGCCTCCTCACCGATGCTGACATCGGCCTGGTCGGTCTGCGAGATGGTGAACTCGCTGCCGCCGGTGAACTCGATGCCCAGGTTGAAGCCGCCCCGCAGGAACGGAATGGCGATGGAGATGACCACCACAGCCGCTGCGATGAGGAACCACAGGTGGGAGCGCTGGATGAACGGATAGGCGCGCTCACCGGTGTAGAGCTGGTTGCCGGCCTTGGCGAATCCTGCAGCCATCAGCGATCACCTCCTACAGTGTCCGGTGGTACCTCCGGGGCGGCGCCGGACGAGGAGCCCACGGCGGACTCCTGATGCTGCCGCTCTCGGCTGCGGGCCGCGGCGCTGCGGGCTTCGCGACGTTCGGCGATGGTCATCTGTGCCCATTGCTGCTCCGAAATGTCAGGCACCTCCTCGGCACGGTCGCCCGCGGCCGACTGCGACTCGGCGAGGTCGGCACCCTCGGCCTGTTGGGCGTGGAATCGTCGTCGGGCGAACCGCCCCGCCCCGCGGTAGAGCACGTCCACGCCCAGCGCTTTGGCGCTGAGCCCGGAGAACCGCTTGCCAGCTGCGAAGAAGGTGCGCCGCGCCAAGAGCTGCATCATCGGATGGGTGAACAGGAAGACCAGGATCACATCGATCAGCGCCGTGAGCCCCAAGGTGAAGGCGAACCCTCGCACATTGCCCACAGCCACCAGGTAGAGCACGACGGCGGCGAGGATGTTGACGGCCTTCGAGGCCAGAATCGTCCGTCTGGCCCGGGACCAGCCAGCCTCCACCGATCCGGCCAGCGAACGGCCTTCGCGCAGTTCGTCCTTGACGCGTTCGAAGTAGACCACGAACGAGTCGGCCGTCAGCCCGATGGACAGGATGAGCCCGGCGATGCCGGCCAAGGACAGCCGATACCCGTCGGTCCAGCCCAGCAGTGAGATGGCCCACCAGGTCAGTGCGGCGTTGACCACCAGCGAGGGGATGGTCACTGCCAGCGCCAGGGACCGGTACTGGAAGATGGCGTAGCCGGCGGTGAGCAGCAGACCGATGATGCCGGCCAGCAGACCCATGCGCAGCTGGTCAGCACCCAGGGTCGCTGAAATCTGCTGCTCGGATTCGATGGAGAAGGAGATCGGCAGGGAGCCGTAGCGCAGCTGCTCAGCCAGCTGTTCGGCCTCCTCCTCGGAGTAGTCACCGGTGATGCTGGCGTTGCCGTCGGTGATGGGGGCGTTCATGCTGGGAGCAACCACCACATGTCCGTCCAAGACAATCCCGAACCTGTTCTGGGCCTCATTCTGGCCGAAGCCGTAGAGGCGGGTGGAGGATTCGCGGAACTCTTCGGTGCCGGTGCTGTCGAAGTGCACGGTCACCTGGTAGAAGCCCGAGGACTGGCCGCCGGGTGTCTGCTCGGCGCCCCAGCTGGCGTCGTCGATATGCTCTCCGTCGACGTCGACGGGGCCCAGCAGGAACTTCTCCCCGCGCTCGGGGTCACAGGTGATCAGCGGCTCGTCCGGCTCCTGAGCCTGACGCTGCTCCAGCGAGATGTCGCGTTGGCACTCATAGTTGGCGAACTCAGCGGCCAGCTCGGGGGTGATCCAGTTCAGGTCGGAGTTGTTCTGCGGCTCGCCGTCGGGCTCCTCAAAGTCCTCCGGCACCGCCTCCTCCTGAGTCTCGGAGTCGTCCTGGGATTCGCGTTGGGCTTCCAGTTCGGCTTCGAGCTCTTCAAGCTCCTCGTCGCTGAGCTCCTCACGCTGGGCGTCCAGAATGACATCATCGAGGAACTCAGGGTCGGTCTCAGCGCGCAGCACGGGCCGGAACTCCATGTCTGCCGGAGCCTGGATCAGCTCGCGGGTCTCCTCATCCGGTGTGCCCGGCAGGCTGACGACGATGTTCTCCGAGCCCTGAACGGCGATGTCGGCTTCGGCGACGCCAGTGCCGTCAACGCGCTGACGAATGATCTCTACGGCCTGCTGCAGCTGTTCGTCGTCGACCTGCTCACCGGGTTCAGTCTGCGGCGAGAGCACCATCTGGGTGCCGCCCTCCAGGTCAAGTGCTAGCAGCGGAGCCCACTGGGCGCGGCCCTCCTGGACGCCGTAGGCCAGCAGCCCGCCCATGGTGACCAGGATCAGAAAGAGGGCGACCAGGGCCCCGCGGGCGGCACGGACGGGCTTCGGTGCAGCCATTCAGAGCTGCCTCAGCTGGTTTCGTCGCTGGGCTGCTGTCCGGGAGCAGGAGTGAGAATCTGCTGGACGGCAACAAGCAGGAAGTCGACGCGGTCGCCGTTGGAGAACTCGAGGACGATGCGCTGGGACTCCTCATCGCGGGAGACGATGGTGCCGACCATGCCCCCGGCGGTCACCACTTCGGCGCCGACCACGGCACCGGCGTGGGCCTGCTGCTGGGACTGGCGGGCCTTGCGGCTGCGACGGAAGGTCATGAAGATGAGCAGGGCAAGCATGCCCAGCATGACGAACATCAGGATGCCGCCGCCTGCTGGCTCGCCCGCAGCATCGCCGGCCTGGATTTGGGTCAGAAAGGTGTCAATCACAACGGGCAAGACTAGCAGGTCGGGGTGAATTTCTGTGCCTGGGCGCGGCCGGGAGCGGAACTATTCGTCCCAGAGCTTAGGGGCGGCCGGTCCCTCGTCAGTGGTGGTGGGCTTCGGCGCCTCCAGGCCCAGGTGCTCCCAGGCGGCGTCGGTGGCGATGCGTCCGCGCGGAGTGCGGGCCAGCAGCCCCTCCCGGACCAGGAAGGGCTCCGCCACCGACTCCACCGTCTCAGTCTCCTCCCCCACCAGGATCGCCAGCGTGGAGAGCCCGACCGGGCCTCCGCGGAACTTGGTGCACAGGGCATCCAATACGGCCCGGTCCAAGCGGTCCAGCCCCAGGGAGTCCACCTCATAGGTGTTCAGCGCCTCCGAGGCGGCCTGCTGGTCCACCTGGTCGATGCCGTGCACCAGCGCCCAGTCGCGGACCCGGCGAAGCAGGCGGTTGGATATGCGCGGCGTGCCGCGTGAGCGTGAGGCGATCTCGGCGAAGCCGTCCTCGGTGACGCTGATGTTGAGCATGCTCGCCGAACGGCGCAGCACCTGGTGCAGCTCATCGACGCTGTAGAACTCCAGATGGGCGGTGAAGCCGAACCGGTCACGCAGCGGACCCGGCAGCAGCCCAGCACGAGTGGTGGCACCGACCAGTGTGAATGAGGGCAGCTCCAGCGGAATCGAGGTGGCCCCGGCTCCTTTGCCGACGATGATGTCGACGCGGAAGTCCTCCATAGCCATGTAGAGCATCTCTTCGGCGGGTCTGGACATGCGGTGGATCTCGTCGATGAAGAGCACCTCTCCGTCGGTGAGTGAGGAGAGGATCGCGGCTAAGTCTCCGGCATGCTGGATGGCCGGACCCGAGGTGATGCGCAGCGCGGCCCCCATTTCGGCGGCAATGATCATCGCTAACGTGGTCTTTCCCAGTCCCGGCGGACCCGAGAGCAGCACGTGATCAGCTGCGGCACCACGCATCGCCGAGGACTGCAGCACCAGGGAGAGCTGTCCGCGCACCGTGGACTGGCCCACGAAGTCTTCCAGCGCCTTGGGCCGCAGTGCGGCCTCCATGGTCTTCTCCTCCGCTGCAGGTGCGGTGTTGACCAGCTCGCGGGGCGCCGCCTGCTCTGCTGCAGCGTCGTGGTGCTCGGTCTCGCTCATCGACTGCCCCCGGCCTTGGCCGCACCCAGGGAGCGCAGCGTGCTGCGCAGCACAGTTGAGGTGTCGGCATCGGCCAGCTCAGGTTCGGCCCGCAGGGTGGCATCAACTGCTGCCGAGGCGTCCTTCTCCGTCCAGCCCAGCGAGGCCAGCGCGGCCCGGACCTCGGCCACAGTCGCCGAGGCGGTGGCCGCACCCCCCGCGCCGGTCTCGGCCGTCCCGGCAGCGTCCTCCTGAGGTTCGATGACGAGCTTGCCGGCCAGCTCCAGCAGGATCCGCTGGGCAGTCTTCTTCCCGATTCCGGGGACCTTGGTGAAGGCGGCCGTATCGGAGTTCCGGATGGCGGTGCGCACATCGTCGGGCGGGTGGACGCTGAGCACCGCCAGCGCCAGCCGCGGTCCGATGCCTGAGATGGCCAGCAGCGTTGTGAAGATCTCCCGCTCGTCGGCGTCGGCGAAGCCGAACAGCAGCGGAGCGTCGTCCTGGCGGGGAACGAATGCGGTCTGCAGCAGCGCCGTGGTGCCTGCGCGCAGGGTGCTCAGCGTCTGCGGGGTGGCGTGGACGCTCAGGCCGAAGCCGGAGACTTCCACCACGGCATGGTCCAGCCCCAGCTGGAGCACCTCACCACGGATGCTGGAAATCATAGAACCTTCCCTTCGCTGGGTCCGCCCAGAATACGACAGAGCAGAATACCATCAGATTAGAATCTATCTTCGACTACCCTATCCCTCGAGGGTGACAGCAGGGCTGACCGAGCGGCGCGTGTCCTGCTCCCCCGGGTTGCTCAGCTGCGGCCGGAGGGCCTGCCGGCTCGCTTCTCGGCTTCCGCCCAGGCCTGCTGGGCTCGGGTCAGCCCAGCGGTACGTTCTTCGGCAGCCCGCTGCAGTGCGGTGCGCGCTCCCTGGTGGGTCTGCGTGGCGGCAGTGGCGCTGAACTTCGCTCCGACTCCGGAGCGCCAGCCGTGACAGATCGCCACCGCATAGGCGTCGGTGGCATCGACTGGTTTGGGCAGTCTGGGCAGTCCCAGGATGCGCTGAACCATCCGGGCCACGGCGTCCTTGTTCGCCCGGCCGTCGTCGGTCACCGCGGCCTTCACCTCAGAGGGGGTGTGCCAGGCGACCGGCACACCGCGTGCCGCCGCAGCGGCGATGATGACGCCCGAGGCCTGCGCCGTGGCGATCGCGGTGGGCGCGTTATTGGAGGCGAAGACCCGCTCGATGGCCAGCACATCGGGCAGATAGCGCTCCAGAACCGTCTCAGCGGCCCGCTGGATGGCCAGTATCCGCTCAGCCAAGTCCTGATCGCTGCGGGTGCCTTTGACCTCCACGTGCAGGGAATCACCCCGACGGTTGGGCAGCATCTCCACCACCGCGAAGCCGCACCGGGTTAGGCCGGGGTCCACCCCCAGGATGCGCTGAGCCACCCGGGAGGTGCCGGCTGTGCCGCTGAGTGCGCGGGTCGAGACCACCGATCAGCTCTCGGCGTCGAGTGCGGCCAGGGTCTCTTCGCTGAGGTCGGCGTTGGTGTGAATGCTCTGCACATCGTCCACGTCGTCCAGCGCGTCATGCAGCCGCAGGAACTTCTTGGCGTCCTCCAGCTCAAGATCGACCTTGATGTCGGAGAGGAACGCCACCTCGTCGGAGTCGTAGTGGATCTCGGCGGCCTGCAGCCCATTGAGCACCTCGGAGAAGTCAGTGGGCTCCGACCGGATGTGGAAGTGGGTCTCCTGCTCGACGACGTCCTCGACTCCCGCCTCCAGCACGGCATCCAGCACATCATCTTCGCTCAGTCCCTGAGTCTTGGGCACGGTGACCACGCCCTTGCGCTGGAACATGTAGGCGACCGACCCGGGGTCTGCCACGGTGCCGCCTGAGCGGGACACCGCAACCCGCACGTCTGAGGCGGCCCGGTTGCGGTTGTCCGTCAGGCACTCCACCAGCAGGGCTGACCCGGCGGGACCGCGCACCTCGTAGGTGACCTCCTCGTAGTCGACGGCCTCTCCGCTCAGCCCGGCGCCGCGCTTGATCGCCCGGTCGATGTTGTCGTTGGGAACCGACTCTTTCTTCGCCTTGGACACCGCAAGGTCCAGCCCTGGATTCCCGTCAACATCGGGGCCGCCGTTGCGTGCGGCAACTTCGATCTGTTTGATGTAGCGTGCGTTGATCTTCGCCCGCTTGGCGTCCACGGCAGCCTTGCGGTGCTTGGTGTTGGCCCATTTTGAGTGGCCGGCCATGGTTCTCCTCGTGGATTGTGTGAAACGGCTTCGTTGCAGGTGGCAACAGTTCGATACTCTGCAGCCAGTTTACTAGCGTGCGGGGACACAGTGGTTTATGGGCAAATGATCAGCGCTGCTGGGACTGGCGGACCACAGTGATCATCCGCTGGATCACGGTGATCAGCGAGGCTGCCGCCAACAGGGTCAGCACTGCCAGCAGCACCACCTCGGGCAGTCCCAGCCCCACAAAGCCGGTGAACACCAGGGTGGCCACCATCCGCTCGGGCCGTTCGGCGATGCCGGTGTTCGCGTCATAGTCCAGCGATTCGGCGCGGGCACGGATGTAGGAGACCATCAGCCCCAGAATGAGGCAGACCGCAGCGGCCACCCCGATCCAGTAGTTCTGCCCCGACCCGAAGAACCACAGCATCAGCCCCAGGAAGACTGCGCTGTCCTGAAAGCGGTCACAGACTGAGTCCAGGAATCCACCGACTTCACTGTGCTGATCACCCAAAGTGGCCATCAGCCCGTCGATCAGATCGCTGAAGACGAACAAGGTGATCACTACGGTGCCCCAGAACAGGTGACCCATGGGATAGATGACCAACGCACCCAGGCTCACCCCGAGCGTGCCGATGACAGTCACCGCATTGGGGGTCAGCCCCATCCGCAGCAGAGTCTTGGCCAGGGGCGTGAAGATCGCGTGGAAGAAACGCCGAGCGTACTTCAGCATCAGGCGTGGGTCTCGGTTTTGCTGGCGCGAGCCCAGGCTTCAGCCAACAGCTGCTGAGTCTCCCCCAGGGTGGCTGAGAGGTTCTTGGTCTGGGCGATGATCGGCATGAAGTTGGTGTCGCCTGCCCAGCGCGGCACCAGGTGCTGATGCAGGTGGGCGGCGATGCCCGCGCCGCCGACCTTGCCCTGGTTGATGCCCAGATTGATGCCAGAGGGCTTGGCCACCTCGCGCAGCACCCCCATCGCCTGCTGGCTCAGCCGCATGAACTCCGCTGACTCCTGATCGCTGAGGTCGGTGAGATCGGGCACGTGGCGGTAGGGGCACACCAACAGGTGCCCCGGGTTGTACGGATACAGGTTCAGCAGAACGAAGCAGCTGCGACCGCGGTGGACGATGAGCGACTCCTCGTCGCTGCGCTGAGGAGCTAGGCAGAACGGACAGTCGCCCTCCCCGGTGACCTGGTTCTGTCCCCGGGAGTGGTAGGCGGCTCGATGGGGGCTCCACAGCCTTTGGAAGGCGTCGGGGACACCGGCCAGCTCAAAGTCGTCGACGCTGTGGGGCTGCATCGCTTAAACCTCGCGGTCCTCGATCGTCCGGACGATGCGCTCAACCGCCTCATCCACCGGCACCTGGTTCTCCTGGCTGCCGTCCCGGAACCGGAAGGAGACGGCGTCGGACTCGGCGTCGTCGCCCCCGGCGATGAGCACGAAGGGAATCTTCTCCTTGGAGGCGGTGCGGATCTTCTTGGGGAACCGGTCGGTGCCGTCCTCCAACTCGGCCCGGACTCCGCGGCGCTTCAGCTTCTCGATCACCTCGGCGAGGTAGTCGTTGAAGGGTTCGGCCACCGGGATGCCGCGCACCTGCACTGGGGCCAGCCAGGCGGGGAACGCCCCGGCGTAGTGCTCCACCAGGATGGCGGCAAAGCGCTCGATGGAACCGAAGAGCGCCCGGTGGATCATGATGGGCCGCTGCCGGGACCCGTCGGCGGCGGTGTACTCCAGGTCGAAGCGCTCCGGCAGGTTCGGATCCACCTGCACCGTGGAGAGCTGCCATTTGCGACCGATCGCGTCGGTGATCTTCAGGTCGATCTTCGGCCCGTAGAACGCGGCCTCACCGGGAATCTCGGTGTACTTCAGCCCCGAGGCGACTGCCACGTTGCGCAGCGCCTGGGTGGCAGACTCCCAGTACTGCTCCGAGCCGATCCACTTCTCCTGCTGCTCATCACGCAGGGAGAGCTCCAGCTCGAAGTCCTCTAAGCCGAAGTCGCGCAGCAGCGAGAGCACGAAGTCCACCACTTTGGTGATCTCCTCCTCCAGCTGATCCTCACGGACGAACAGGTGGGCGTCGTCCTGGGTGAAGCCGCGGACCCGCGTGAGCCCGTGCAGAGTTCCGGAGCGCTCGTTGCGGTAGACCGTGCCGTTCTCCGCCAGCCGCATGGGCAGCTCGCGGTAGCTGCGGCCGCGCTCGGCGTAGATCAGGATGTGCATGGGGCAGTTCATGGGTTTCAGGTAGTAGTCCTGACCCTGCTTGGTGACCTGGCCCTGTTCGTCGCGCTCTTCGTCCATATGGATGGGCGGCCACATGTCCTCGGCGTAGGTGCCCAGGTGCCCGGAGGTCGCGAAGAGGTCGCTCTTGGAGATGTGCGGGGTGTAGACGTAGCTGTAGCCCGCCTCCAGGTGGCGGCGTCGTGCGTGCTGCTCCATCTCACCGCGCACCACCGCACCTTTGGGGTGCCACACCGAGAGCCCGGAGCCGACCTCTTCGGGGAAGCTGAACAGGTCCAGCTCCTTGCCCAGGCGGCGATGATCGCGCCGCTCAGCCTCCGCCAGCCGCTCCTTATACGCTTTGAGGTCGTCCTTGGTGGGCCAGGCGGTGCCGTAGAGCCGCTGCAGCTGGGGGTTGGACTCCTGGCCCCGCCAGTAGGCGCCGGCGGCGCGCATCACCGCGAAGGCATTGGTGATCAGCTTGGCGTTGGGCAGGTGGGGTCCGCGGCACAGGTCGCTCCACACGCGTTCGCCGGTGCGGTCCACGTTGTGATAGACGGTGATGACGTCGCCGCCGACCTCCACGCCGGCGCCCTCCGCCATCGAGTCGGCACCCTGGCCGTGCCCCAGCAGCTCGAGTTTATAGGGCTCGTCGGCCATCTGTCGGGTGGCCTCCTGAAGGTCGACCACTTCACGTTCGAAGGTCTGGTTCTGGTTGATGATCTTCTGCATGGCCTTCTCGATCTTCTTCAGATCATCAGGCGTGAAGGGACTCTCGACGTCGAAGTCGAAGTAGAACCCGTCGGTGATGTAGGGGCCGATCCCCAGCTTGGCGTCCGGGAAGAGCTGCTGGACGGCCTGGGCCATCACATGGGCAGTCGAGTGGCGCAGCACATCCAGGCCCTCGGGCTCGGAGATTGAGACCGGTTGGACCTCGGCGTCGGCGGGGATCTGACGGGCGAGGTCCCAGAGCTCGCCGTCCACCCGCATCACCACAGTGGAGGCAGAGTCGGCGAACAGTGCAGTTCCAGTGGTGCCCGCCTCAAGGGTCGTGGGTGCGCCGTTGAGTGTGATGCTGATGTGTTCGGACACTTCGCCTATGCTCTCCTGATCGATTGTCCAGGACCGCGCGAGCCCTGATGAACCTCTGACGTCGTGATTCTACGGGACACCAGCTGTGCCCGCCTGCCGCAGCCGCCGGCGAACCGAGAACTGGGCAGTCACCGAACCTGGCAGCCGGGGCACCAGTACAGCCGCCTGCCCTGCAGCTGGCGCATCTGCACCGTCTCACCGCAGCGCAGACACGGGGTGCCCTGATGCTGATACACCCAATGACGCCGCACAGCTGCCCCGGAGCGAACGGCCGCGCCAGCCCGGTAGTCGTGCACATCGGCCCCGCGCAGACCCAGGTATGGGTCGTTTTCACGCAGCGTGCGGATGATGCCTTCTGCCGCCCCGGTGCGCAGCTGATCAGTCAGCGTCTGCCAGAGGGCATCGACGCGGGCCCCCGGCAGCTCGTTCGCTGGGGTGTGCGGGTCGATGCCCGCCACAAAGAGCGATTCAGCCCGGTAGATGTTGCCGACCCCTGCGATGACCGCCTGGTCCATCACCGCGGCGGCGATGCTGACCCGGCGCCGGGCGAGGTTCACTCGGAACTGCTCCAGCAGAGGCTCCCGGATCTCCCCGGGAGGCTGACGCAGCGGGTCAGGGCCGAGGCGGGCGATCAGCGCCTCGTACTGCATCGGATTGAGCACCCGGCACCGGGCGGGGCCCCGCAGGTCCGCCCACCCGTTGGGCACGTGGATCCGTGCGCGAACCGCACCCACGGCGGCCACCGGGATGATCCAGCCGTCGTCGGCGTACTCAGGTTTCAGCTGCGCCGCGGCCGTTCGCGGAGCCCCGAGCGTTTCGGCGGCGTCAAAGCTGGTGTCGCCGCGGAAGCTGAAGGCCCCGTAGAGCCCCAGATGCACCTGCCAGATGTCGGCACCCACATGCACCAGCAGCTGCTTTCCCCAGGCCTCTGCGCGTTCGGGGGCACGGCCGCTCAGCTGTGCCGCACCGGCGGTGAAGCGCCCCTGCGGTGAGGTCACGCGCCAGCTTCGGCCGATGAAGAGCCGCTGGAACTGGTCGGCCAGGCGGTGGAGTGTGTGTCCTTCAGGCACCAGGAGTCAGCAGTCTCAGTCGAGGATCTCGCCGGTCTGCTCATAGTGGCTGATCTTGCCGATCCGGCGCGTATGGCGCTCCTCGCCGCTCCACTGAGCGCTCAGGAAGGCCTCGACGATCTCAGTGGCCTCGGCCAGGCTGTGCTGGCGTCCTCCCAGAGCCACCACATTGGCGTTGTTGTGCTCGCGGGCCAGCCGTGCGGTCTCCAGGTTCCAGGCCAGGGCGGCGCGAATGCCGGTGACCTTATTGGCGGCGATCTGCTCGCCGTTGCCGGAGCCTCCCAGCACCACGCCCAGGGCGTCCTGACCGGCGGTGAGCTCTGCCGCTACCGCCTCAGCCGCATGCAGGCAGAACCCGGGATAGTCATCCTGCGCGTCATAGGTCTGCGGACCATGGTCGATGACCTCATACCCCAGCGATCCGAGGTGCTTCACCAGGTGTGCGGAGAGTTCCATGCCGGCATGATCAGTGGCGATGTGGACGCGCATCAGTAACTTAAGGACCTTTCGTCGTCGGGCGACTCTGCAGCGGACCCGCCCAGCGTATCTGGGAACAGTCACGACGCCGGTATCGTTGCCCTCATCATGGACAAGCAGAACCACACCCCCGACGACGACGGCGACCAGCGTGACTCCCCGGCGTCGGAGCGGCCGAAATTCTCCCGCCGGCTCGGCGCCCCCATCCAGACTGTCACCCCGGTGGGCAAGCCTCCTTCCCAGGTGACCGGAAGACCGCAGTCCGCTCAGCAGGAGCAGGCTCCTCAGGCGCAGTCCCCTCAGCAGGGCCAGTCGGCAAACTTGGGTGTGTTGCCGGGGCCCGACGGTCAACCGGTGGCCGGTGAGGACGCTGCTGATGAGGTCGATCCCAACAGTTTCTACGCTCAGGTCGGTGGCCGGGAGACGTTTCAGCGGATCGTCGACGTCTTCTACGACCAGGTCGCAGAGGACCCGCATTTCCGGGCCCACTACCCCGAAGCGGATCTCGGTCCGGCGCGGGAGCGGCTGCTGATGTTCCTGGAGCAGTACTGGGGCGGACCCAAGACGTACCAGCAGCGGCGCGGACACCCTCGGCTGCGGATGCGGCACATGCCCTTCCGGGTCGACGCCGAGGCTCGCGACACCTGGTTGAAGTACATGAGGGTCGCCGTGGAGTCCGCTGACCTCTCGCCGATGCACCAGGAGGTCCTGTGGGACTACCTGGACCGTGCCGCCCACGCCATGGTGAACAGCTGAGTCGCTGGGCAGAACCGGTAGACTGTTGTGCCGGGTCGCACAGACCCACGCCCGAGTAGCTCAGGGGATAGAGCAGCGGCCTTCTAATCCGCTGGTCGGGGGTTCGAATCCCTCCTCGGGCACAATAAGATCGTTGATATAGCAGGGATGCAGAGCCGGTAGATCTGAGATTGTCCCCTCGATTCCGCTTTCCAAGCGGCTGACCCTGATGGGTTCCAATTTGCGGTGCTGTCATCATCGATGTTCATTACCTGGCAAAAGACTGTGGGGACGCCTCAAGTCAGATCTGCGGTTCGGCTCAACTCTGTCGTGGTACACGCTTCCTCTCCCGCCCACCAGCGATGATCTGCGGGAACGGATCATTACGGCGGGCAAAGGGGTGCTACGGGCTCGCGAGCAACACCCCGAACGTTCGCTCGCCGACCACTACACTCCGCTCGCCATGGACCCAGCCCTCTTAAAAGCACACGATGCACTGGATGCCGTGGTAGACCGGGCATTCGGTGCGAAGAGCACCTGTAGTTCTGAGAAGGAGCGGCAAGAGGTCCTGTTCACCCGCTACGCGGAGTTGACTGCATAGTCCGTCCTCAACGCAGCACGGCAGAATCGTGACGCCGAAATACGGCGCCGCCACCCCGCCGGCGTGACCATGTATCGCATAGCGGCATGGTTCGGAATCTCGTAGCAGTCCGTCCGCAAAATTGTGAGAACACTGCTGTCAGAAATCACTCCGAAGACTGGTTACGAAGGTTAGAAACCATGCAGACCTCCACTCGGAACCACGGAACGAGCGCCCAGGCCGACCTGGTCGAAGCACTGGAGATCGTCCACGACTACGCATGAATCGACCGGCTGGTGGTCGTCCTCCACGGCCACCTGTCTCGACCCGAATCCGCGCCTTATGGCAACCTGGACGACCTAGGTGCAAAACCATAAAGGGGGGCTCCACCATGAGTAACCGAAATCTCCGCACTACGCTCGCCGCCGCCGCGCTCGCCGTCGTTGGGATGCTGGCCGCTGGGTGCAGTGCCGAGGATCCGGGGCCGCAGTCGGAGCCTACTGAGCCGACACAAACGGCTTCCGCAGAAGCCTCCGCTGAGACCGAGACCACGAAAGCTGAGGCCGAATCCTCCGGTGAGTGGGACAAAGACGGAGACTGGAACGCAGAATGGGATGAGAATAGGCCCGAATCCGCGAAGGCCGGCGACACTTACCATCTGGCAGACGGCACCACCTACACCCACGCTGAGATGAAGGCCAAGCGGGAGGATCCAGAGCCGACCTTTGACTCCACGCCTGTTGAAGATATAGCTGAGGATGACTTACCGATCACAGAAGGCTCGTTCTCTGCTGAAAAGCACATGGAAGTTCCGGAGCCGGTGACCCCAAACACTTGCACCGACCCGGAGGCAATAGAGGCGAACGAAGGCCACGAGCCTGCCGGGTGGCCCGCCGGGGTCGCCGAAGGCGAGGAACTGCCCGACCCCGAGTGCCACCCGGACTTCATCGAGCTCCCTACGTGGGAGCACTACCACAGCACCTGCATGGATCCGATTGCTCACGGGACAGCACTGCCGCCGGAGCACCCACAGAGCACTGCCTCCGAGGAAGAATACCGGTCCTTTGCGTGGGAAGCCTCCCAGATGCGCAGCTGGTGGACACCCCCCGCTGAGGGTGAGGACTGCTACGGCCACGAGGGGTGATAGGGCGCAGGACCAGTGCGAGGACTGGGGTCTCGACCCTAGTCCTCGCCTCATGGGTACCTACACATCTAGGTGCACCTGCGCGACAAGGAGATCACCATGAAGAAAACCGACCGCACCACCTTCGCCGCTGCGCTCGCTCTCGTCGGCCTGTTGGCCGCTGGGTGCGCTGACGTCGAGCCATCGTCGGCACCGCCGTCGGAGTCCTCCGAGCCTGCCGAGACCGAAGCCGCGGAGCCTGAAGAATGGGAGCCGCACGACGATCTCTTCGAGCTATGGATCGACGACGATACCGGACCCGCCGCAGCGTATGAAGCCGTGCTCGATATGGGATACTCACCGGACGGCAACGGCATCATCGAGCTGCCCGGAGCCGCCGATTGGGCGACGGCCCCGAATAGTGAACTCTGGGATGTCGATGTGTTCTACGACCTCGACGTCCTCGTGGAGGAACGCGCCCCGGCGACCCCGGATCGAGAGATGAGCGCAGTCGACTGCGTCACGGAATGGGAAGACGTCGATGCCCTTGCACTACAGTCGGCCCCTGAGGGTAATGCGACGTATGGTCCAGGGGCTGACGCCGGACCGACTTGCTTCGATGCGCCCGGCGGTGCTCCCACTGCCCCAGCGGTGCGTCATGTTCACTACCTCTGCCAGGCCGCGAACACGACGGCGCGAGCACTGGTGTCGCACATAGACGAGGAGGCGGCGGTGTGGACCCCGGAGCAGACCACCGGCAAGGGGCGCCAGTGCTTCGGGTTCGGCGGTGATGAAGTTGCGGTTCATCAGGTCGAGGTCGTGAACCACCAGGTAGGGCGCAAATAAGTCCGACCATTAGTGCGATGACCAGGGCCTCGCCATTCAGGGGACAACATGCCGCCTGAGACCACCAATACCGCCGTAAACGTAAGGTCTATACATGGGCCATGAATCGGCCTGCATCCCTTTATTCGTGCGACATCGAGGGGTGTTAGACTCGATCCGGCCCGGAGAGTTCGAATCCCTCCTCGGGCACAGCTCACCGCTCGTCACTGAAGGAAGCCGCTTGCCCCTGCGTCATAAGGTCCAGCTGGGACTGGTCATGCTTGCCGGCGGGCTGCTGGCTCTGATCCACTCGCTGCTGCGCTTCCGCAACTTCGAGGCCAAAGGCTATGACCTGGGCATCTTCGATCAGGCGGTGCGCCAGTATGCGCTGTTCAAACCGCCGATCGTGCCGATCAAGGGCGAGGACTTCCACCTGCTCGGTGATCATTTTCATCCGGTCATAGCCCTGTTCGCACCGCTCTACTGGATCTGGGATGACCCGCGGATGCTCAACATCGGCATGATCGGACTGCTGGTCTCCACCGCGATCCCGGTCTACCTGGTGGTTCGGTCCTGGTTCAGCCATCGCCCGGCTCTGCTGAGTGCGGCCGCACTGCTGCTGTGGTGGCCGTTCCAGGCCATCGTCAACTGGGACTTTCACGAGGTCGCCTTCGGCGTGCCCCTGATCGCCTGGATCATCTGGGCCATCGAACGACGTCGGATGTGGCTGGCAGTGGCCCTGGCTGCCGCAATGCTGAGCGTGCGCGAAGATATGGGGGCCACCGTGCTGGCGGTGGCCATGGTGCTGGCAGTGCGCAGGCAGTGGTGGCCCGCGGTGGTGACGGCGCTGCTGGGGCTTGGCGGCCTATGGTTCGCCATCGGCGTGGTGATCCCCCACTTCTCAGCAGGCGCAGACTTCCAGTACTGGGAGTACACCGCTCTGGGGGCCTCGGCCAGTGCGGCCATCGTCACCATCTTCACCCAACCGTGGAACGCCGTCGTCGCACTGTTCGACCACCCGCTGAAAGTCGGGCTGTGGCTGCTGCACCTGGTGCCGCTGTGGCTGGCACCGCTGCTCTCACCCTACGTGCTGCTGGCCGGGCCCATCGTGCTGTCCAGGCTGTGGAACGACCGGCTCAATGTGTGGGCGCCGGTGTACCAGTACGACGCCATCATCGCCCCGGTGCTGCTGCTGGCCGCTATGGATGTGGTGCGTCGGCTGACCCACAGCGGACTGGTGGTGCCGCGGATTTCCCTGAAGCGGCCGCTGACCCGGCGTCTGGCGACCGCGCTTCCGGCCACGGTGCTCATCGCGGGCGCCATCGGGTCGATGCTCTTCCCCCAGGTGTTCCCCTATCAGCGCACGCTGACCGCGGCGAACTGGTCGATGAGCGAACGAGCTGAGGCCCACGCCCGAGCGGTGGAGCAGATCCCCGACGACGTGTGCGTCGAGGCCGCCGACACCGCAGTGCCGCACCTGGTGGACCGAACGTATGTGGGCCTGAACGGAACCACCGCCGAGGAGGACCTGCAGTGGCTGATCATCGATGAGCAGGTCGAGGAGCTCGGCGGCAACACTCCGCTGACCCCGGATGAGGCGTTCGCGCGCGCCGAGAGGCTCGGCTTTGACACGGTCACCGAGGACGACCACGGGCTCTGGGTGCTGCACCGTGACATTGAGCAGGCGGACAAGTGCGCGGAATACCTGCGCTGAGGGCCACGCTGTAGCATGAGTACCACCTATCACCGGCCAACCGGAGAAAGCATGACCGATGACTCCGTGACCGCTGAGCAGCTCACCCGGCCTCAGCGGCGGATTGTCATGCTGAGCCTCCACACCTCCCCGTTGGCCCAGGCCGGCCGCGGTGATGCTGGTGGCCTCAACGTCTACGTCAACGCGCTCTCCAGGGCCTTGGCCGCGCAGGGCTATGCGGTCGACATCGTCACCACAGACCTCGACGGCACCTACGACGACGGCACCGCAGGTGACTCCTGGCGCACCCTCGACGACGGACGACGCGTCCACGTGCTGCGTGTCTGCACCAAGTGCAGAGAGGACAAGAGCCAGCTGCTGCAGTGTCTCGACGAACTGGGGCATCGCGCTCAGCAGAGCCTGCTGCAAGCCTCCCCGCAGCCGGTGGACGTGCTGCACTCCCACTATTGGATCTCAGGTCTGGCCGGTCTGACGCTGGCTGAGCAGCTGGGCTGCGAACTGGTGCACACTATGCATACCATCGGTGCGGTCAAACTCGAACGTGACCCCGATGCGCAGGAGGATCCGCGACGGCATCAGGCCGAAGAGCGGATCGTCGCCGCTGCGGCGCAGCTGACCGCCAACACCTACGACGAGGTTGCTGACCTGCAGCGGATCTTTGCGGTGCCGGCCGAGCGGATCACCCTGGTCTCCCCCGGCACGGACCTGTCCGTATTCCACCCGCCCAGCGGTGCGGACCCGCGGCTTCAGCCGGTGGGTCAGCGTCCGCTGCGGCTGACCTTCGCCGGGCGTCTGCAGCCGCACAAGGGGCCGCAGGTCGCTGTTGCGGCCGTGGGACGGCTGCGCGAGCTGCTGCCGCAGATCACCGTGCAGCTCACCGTAGCGGGCCGACAGTCCGGAGCAGATGAGGTGGATATCGCTGACCTGGCCCACCAGGCCGGGGTCTCCGACGTCGTCGTCCTCACCGAGCCGCTGCCCCATCCCGAGCTTGCCGACCTGTTCCGCGCCTCCGACGCGGTGCTGGTCCCCTCCTACAGCGAATCCTTCGGTCTGGTCGCGCTGGAGGCCATGGCCTGCGGCACACCGGTGCTGGCGCACCGAGTGGGAGGACTGATCGAACTGATCCAGCACGGCGGCAGCGGAAAGCTCATCGACTCCTTGGACCCGCAGCAGTGGGCCCGGCAGATCAGCAGCCTGGCCACCGACCACAACCAATGGCGGCGCTGCAGCGAAGCGGCGGCGGCACTGGCTGAACAGTACTCCTGGGAGTCGACCGCCCGGCAGACACTGAGCGCCTACCGAGCGGCCTCAGTCCAGGTAGCGGGAACGCCAGGTTGAGCTGTACTTCTGATTCAGCTGCCGCTGCGTGCGGCTTCCGCTGACAGCTCTGCGCTGCAGCGTTTCACGGATCTTGGGCCGAATGCCCTGGGGAGGGCGAATCATCCCCTCCTGAGCGACGGTGGCGACCAGCTGACCATCGCGGGTGTAGATCGAACCGGTGCCCAGTCCGCGCGAACCCTGGGCGCTGGGTGATTCCTGCAGATAGAGCAGCCACTGATCAGCCCGGGCGTCGCGGTGCCACCAGAAGGCGTGGTCCAATGAGGCGACCTTCAGGCTCGGCTTGGCCCAGTAGTAGCCGTGAGCACGCAGCACCGGTTCTAACAGCGTGTAGTCGGAGGCGAAAAGGATCGCCGCCCGGTGGATATTGGGGTCATCCGGCAGCAGTTCGCGCGTCTTCATCCACACCGCGTTGGTTGCTCGCAGGTCTCGGTCCGCGTCGAGATAGATGGGACGGTCGATGTGGCGAATCTCAAAGGGCCTGCCGTGGCCCCACTCCTGGGCCACCGGATGCTTCACATGACTCACTAGCTCCTCCGGGGCCGCCAAATCCTCCGGTTGGGGGATGTTCTCCGGCATCTGCTGCTGGTGGGTCAGGCCCGCAGAGGGCTTCTGAAAGCTGGCGATCATCGACAGGATCGGCTTGCCGTCCTGATAGGCCTGGGACCGTCGGGCAGAGAATGAGCCGCCGTCGCGCAGCTCATCGACCACCACCTCAATCGGCTTTTTCGCATCCCCGGGTCGCAGAAAGTAGCCGTGCACCGAGTGAACCACCCGATCGCTCTGCACCGTGGCCATGGCCGCAGCAGTCGACTGCGCCAGCACCTGACCGCCGAAGACCCGCCAGAACGCCTGCGGAAACACCGGTGCCATAAAGCGCCGCTGACCGGACTCGGCGTCGGACGCCACGAGCTGCAGCTCCAGCATGTCCACCAGCTGCTTCGCGGCCTCCCGGGGCTCACGTCCCGAGTGCTCAATCTCCGGCATTGAAGGCTCCTTAAGCGTTGATTTCTGACACAATCATCCTATGACTCAGCTGCTCCGCTTCGCCGAGGCCGCATCGCTCCAGGACCTAGGGACGTTCGTCAAACGAGGACGCCGCATCAACGAACAGGGTATCCGACTGCAGGCGGTCGGGACCGTCCTGGCAGCGTGGCTGCCGGTGATGACCCCGGGATCGTTGAACTCCACGATCCCCGCCGTCCTGGGCCTGCGCACCATGGCGCTGGCAGAGTCGAGCCACGCAGATGTGACCGTGGAGCTGGGCTCCATCAGTGAGCGGCTGGCCCGGCTGAACCCGGCATCGATGGAGCTGCCGCTTCCGCCGGCAAGCATCAACGCGCCCTGGACGGCCGTCACTCCTCCGCGCTCAGGCTGGGAACCGCGCGGCCGGCTCTCGGACGCCACCCTGCGCAAGACCGCCGAGGACGGCATCGCCGAAGTCGCCGATGTGGTGCCCGAGACGGCCGGCGCACACGTGGTGGAGCAGGTTCGCGAACGTGTCTGGGGCCGGGCCGTAGAGCCGGCGCCCTCCGACGACGTGGTGGCAGGCACCCCCATACCGGCCGGGGCGGCCTTCGGCGCGTTCTCGCTCGGCTTCCTCTCGGCCCAGGGCGGAGTCAGTGACGTCTATTCGCTGGGCAAATGGCTGCGCATCAGCTGCACCGGAGGCTTCATCCTCTGCCGCGTCAGCTGAGGCGCGTCCATGACTGAGGCGAATTCATGACTGAGACTCCCCGCCCATGGGTTGAGGAGCGTGCTCCGTTGCTCTTCGGCGGTCTCAGCTTGATCTGGATCATCAGCGGTGGGCTGGTCGCTGCGGTCACCGGGCCATTGGACTTAGAGCACGGGTCGTGGTCTGCGGCCTATCAAGTGCTGGTCGGCGGAGTTGTTCAAGCGGGGCTGGGCGCCGCCCAGCACGCACTGGCAGCTCAACGACCCGGCGTCCCCATGCTGGTGGCGCAGCTGGCGGCATGGAACATGGGCAGTGCGGCCGTCATCGGGGGAACTCTGCTGACCATGCCGCTGCTCGTCGACGCCGGTGGTCTGCTGCTGGTGGTCACGCTGGTGCTGATGATCCGCACAGTCCGAGGCAGTCGCCAAGGACCTGCGTGGGCTCTGTGGACCTACCGGATACTGCTCACAATAACCCTGATCAGTATTCCCATCGGCCTGGTCCTGGCGCATCTGCGCGCCCTGTGAGCGTAGCCAGTTCGTCGTGATCTCAGACGGAGGGCAGCTGGCGACTGCGTTGGGGGCCGTAGTTGTCCACATCCCAACAGGGATCCGGAGACACACCGAGCGCTGCACACAGCAGGCAGCGGGCGGTGCGAACAGTCACCCGGCGTTCAACACTGGTAGCAGCCGCTGGCGGCGACCAGTTCACGGCCGGCCCTCAGCGGAGAAGTGATCCGAAGGCCGTGGAGTCAGGAAAATCATGTCCGACACAATCACAGTACGAGGCTTCGCCGGCACCGACCCGGAGCGCAGAACCCCGCCCTCAGGCACTGAGGTGACCACCGTGAGGCTCGGTTCCACCCCGCGTTGGCGCAACTCCCACACTGGAGAATGGGCCTCCGGAAGCACCAACTGGTACACCGTGGCAGCCTTCGGGCGACTGGCCGGCAACGTGGCTGAATCCATCAGCAAAGGAGACCCGATCGTCGTGGTGGGCCGTCCCAAAGTCCGCCAATGGGAGAACGACGACGGCGTCCGCGGCACAGACGTGGAGATCAGTGCCCAGAGTGTGGGCCATGATCTGAGCTTCGGGCGGACCGAGTTCTCCAAGGTCACCAACGGCAGCTTCCGGTCCGAAGGCCACCAGGAGCCCGCCGAGCAGGATCAGCCGCATCCGCAGCAGTCAGCCGAGTCACCAGAATCAGCCGACCCCAGCGAATCCGCTGACCCCGGCGAGTCCCCCGGCCCGGCGGCCGAACCGGCTCAGGACCAGCCCGCTGACCCACAGGCTCCTCCGTGGGAGGGGGAGCCGCAGCTGCAGCGGGCTGGCTGAGACCTCAGCTCAGCCGCGGGTGAGTCGGCGGTGGGTCACACGGCTGGGGCGAGCCGCATCGGCGCCGAGGCGCTCCACCTTGTTCTTCTCATAGGACTCGAAGTTGCCCTCGAACCAGTACCACCGCCCGGGCTCATCCTCGGTGCCCTCCCAGGCCAGAATATGGGTGGCCACTCGGTCGAGGAACCACCGGTCGTGGGAGATGACCACGGCACAGCCGGGGAACTCCAGCAGCGCGTTCTCCAGTGAACCCAGGGTCTCTACGTCCAGGTCGTTGGTGGGCTCATCGAGCAGCAGCAGGTTTCCGCCCTGTTTCAGGGTCAGCGCAAGGTTGAGCCGGTTTCGCTCACCGCCGGAGAGCACCCCGGCCTTCTTCTGCTGGTCCGGGCCCTTGAACCCGAACTGGGAGACATAGGCGCGGGAGGGAATCTCGACCTTGCCGACCTGGATGAAGTCCAAACCGTCGGAGACCACCTCCCACAAACTCTTGTCCGGGTCGATGCCGGCACGAGACTGGTCAACGTGGGAGATCTTCACCGAGTCACCGATGGTCAGCTTGCCGTCGTCGAGGTCCTCCATGCCCACGATACTGTTGAACAGGGTGGTCTTGCCCACTCCGTTGGGGCCGATCACACCGACGATGCCGTTGCGCGGCAGCGAGAACGAAAGCCCGTCGACGAGCTGACGGTCACCGAAGCCCTTCTGCAGGTTCTCGGCCTCGATGACCTGGGTGCCCAGGCGGGGACCGGGCGGAATCTGGATCTCTTCGAAGTCCAGCTTCTTCGTCCTCTCTGCCTCATCGGCCATCTCCTCGTAGCGGGCCAGACGAGCCTTGGACTTCGACTGACGGCCCTTGGCATTGGAACGGACCCACTCCAGCTCCTCGGCCAGCCGCTTGGCGAGCTTGGCGTCCTTCTTGCCCTGGACCTCCAGGCGAGCGCGCTTCTTCTCCAGGTAGGTCGAGTAGTTGCCCTCGTAGGGGTAGAGCCGGCCGCGGTCGACCTCGCAGATCCATTCGGCCACATGGTCCAAGAAGTAGCGGTCGTGGGTGACGGCCAGCACAGCGCCCTCATAGGAGGCCAGGTGCTGCTCGAGCCAGAGTACCGATTCGGCGTCGAGGTGGTTGGTGGGCTCATCGAGCAGCAGCAGATCCGGCTTGGACAGCAGCAGCTTGCACAGTGCCACGCGGCGGCGCTCACCACCGGAGAGGTGGGTGACCGGCTCATCGCCTGGGGGGCAGCGCAGCGCATCCATGGCCTGCTCCAGCTGTGAGTCGATGTCCCAGGCATTGGCGGCATCGATCTCTGCCTGAAGCGTGCCCATCTCCTCCATCAGTGCCTCGAAGTCGGCATCCGGGCTGGCCATCTCCTCGCTGATCTCGTTGAAGCGGACCACCTTCTGGTAGATCTCGCCCACGCCCTCCTGGACGTTGCCCAGCACCGTCTTCTCCTCGTTCAGCGGAGGTTCCTGCAGCAGGATCCCTACTGAGTAGCCTGCGCTGAGCCGGGCCTCACCGTTGGAAGGCTCGTCGAGGCCGGCCATGATCTTCAGGATCGTAGACTTGCCCGCGCCGTTGGGGCCGAGCACGCCAATTTTGGCACCCGGGTAGAAGGACATCGTGACGTCATCGAGGATGACTTTGTCGCCCACCTTTTTGCGGGCTCTGACCATGTTGTAAATGAACTCTGCCATGGCACTCAGCCTAGTCGCATCAGCCGTCCAGAGGGTATTTGGCCGGCTCCGACTGCGTCATGTGCTCCAGGACGCGCACCACCTGAGCCGAGTAGCCGAACTCATTGTCGTACCAGACATACAGAATGGCCTGGGTGCCGTTGACAATGGTGGCCAGGCCATCGACGACGCCGGCCGCGGTTGAGCCGACAAAGTCAGTGGAGACCACTTCAGCGGAGTCGATGTAGTCCACCTGCTGGGCCAGCGGGCCCTCCAGCGATTGGCTGCGCAGAAACCGGTTGAGCTCTGCCTTGGTGGTTTCGCGCTCCAGCTCCAGATTGAGGATCGCCATGGACACATCGGGGGTGGGAACACGGATCGCATTGCCGGAGAGCTTGCCCTGAAGCTCCGGCAGCGCTTTGGCGACTGCCTGGGCGGCACCGGTCTCGGTGAGCACCATATTCAGCGCCGCGGAGCGTCCGCGCCGTTCGCCCTTGTGGTAGTTGTCAATGAGGTTCTGATCATTGGTGTAGGCGTGGACGGTTTCGACGTGCCCGTGATGAATGCCGTACTCATCCTGCATCAGCTTGGCCACCGGGGTGATGGCATTGGTGGTGCAGGACGCCGCCGATACCCGGGTGTCCTCCTGAGTGATGGTGCGCTCATTGACCCCGAAGACGATGTTCTTGATGCCGCCCTTGCCGGGGGCGGTCAGCAGCACCCGTGAGGCGCCCTTGGACTGCAGGTGCTTGGCCATACCCTCTTCATCGCGCCAGATGCCGGTGTTGTCGACCACCACGGCATCATCGATCCCATGGGCGGTGTAGTCGACCTCTTCGGGGCTGTCAGCGTAGATCACCTGAATGTAGGTGCCATTGGCGATGATGGCCTGCTTCTCCTCGTCCACCCGGATGGATCCCGCGAAGGGCCCGTGAACTGAGTCGCGGCGCAGCAGCGAGGCGCGCTTGGCGAGGTCTTCGCCCTTGGCCTTGCGCACCACGATGGCCCGCAGCCGCAGTCCGGAGGCGGAGGAGGCATGGCCGACCAGGATCCTGGCGATCAGTCGTCCGATGCGCCCGAACCCGTAGAGGACCACGTCGCGAGGCTCAGCTCGCCCCTGGCCCTTCTGGCCGACCACGTCGCTGAGCTCCTCGCGCAGGAAGGCCTCCACATCACTGGTGCCGGAGGCCTTGAACTTATTGTGCAGCCGGGCCAGATCGATGCTGGCTGCACCCAGGTCCAGGGTGGTCAGCGTCTGCACCAGCGGCAGCGTGTCCCTGATGGGAAGTTCGACTTCGTCGACCTGCCGGGCGAACCGGTGAGCTTTGAGAATGTCGATGGCGGATTGGTTGACCAGCTGACGGCCGTAGATGCCGGTCACTACATTATTTTCCCGGTACAGGCGGCCGATCAGCGGGATCATGGCTTCAGCCTGAGCCTCGCGGTCGATCCATTCGTTGAGGTGTTCGCTCACAGGTGCAGACACGGGGTTAGTTCCTCCTGGTGAAGACGTCGTTGTCTCGGACAGAGTCTAGTCGAGGGGACGGGTCGGCCGATAAGCCGGGTTCTGTCGTGGACCATCATCCATCTGGGCGCCGTGTTGCCACGGGCCTCAAGCAGTCAACCCGGATGCTCGGGCGGGCAGCCCTGCAGGAGCCGTGAGGCTCCGCGCATCCTGTTCGACCTTGCTCCGGATGGGGTTTGCCGAGCCGCACCGGTCACCCGGTGCACTGGTGGTCTCTTACACCGCCGTTTCACCCTTACCCCGGCGTGCCGGGGCGGTCTGTTTTCTGTGGCACTGGCCTGCGGGTCACCCCGAGTGGGCGTTACCCACCATCCTGCCCTGCGGAGCCCGGACTTTCCTCGATGCACCTCATCAGTGCACCGCGATGGCCTGGCCGACCCGTCCTGCAGCTAAGAGTCTACGCCCCGCAGGGCGCTGTTAGTGTTCTGGAGTGTTTGTCTTCCTGCCTCCCAGTGAGGGAAAAGCCGCCCCGCCCGATACGTCCCAGAGTCGGCTGGACCTGGATGCGCTGGCCCTGCCGCAGGTGCGTGAGCAGCGCATGCAGGTGCTGGAGGCGCTGATCGAAGCCAGTGGGCGCCAGGACGCTCAGCAGGTGCTGAAGGTCGGGTCCACGGTGATGGCGGAGGTTGAGGCGAACCGCAGCCTGCTCACCGCCGCGGCGGCACCGGCGCACCAGATCTACACCGGAGTGCTGTTCGAAGCGCTCGACGCCGACTCGCTGAGCGCCGTCGAGATGCAGCGTGCCGCCGATCAGGTGCTGATCTTCTCCGGACTCTTCGGTGTGACAAATTTCACCGATATGATTCCGGCCCACCGGCTGTCGATGGGCGTGACCCTCTCCCCCTTCGGCGACCACCGGGACCCAGGACGCTTGGCAAGCTTCTGGCGCTCGGCGTTGGAGACGCACCTGTCCAGCGTGGTGGGTGACCAGCTGGTGATCGACTGCCGCTCCTCCACATACGTGCCGGCATTCAGACCGGGTGCGCAGCAGACTCTGGTGGTCAACAGTTTCACCCAAAAGCACGGTCAGCGCAGAGTGGTGACGCACTTCGCCAAGCACGCCCGGGGGCTGTTGGCTGGGATGCTGCTGCGTCAGCCTCAGCTGCCCAGCCGCCCAGACGAGGTCGCGGAGATCGCCTCAGCCCACTGGGAGGTTGAGCTGCGCGAGGCAGCGGGAAAGCGGCCGCACCAGCTGGACCTCATCGCACGGGCTGAATAGCGCTGGCTGAGGCATCCCACTCGGTGCCTGCAGCGCAGGCGTCCATCGCCTCATTGCTGAGCGCATCGGCGTCGCCGTTCTGCCCGCGCGGGATCCAGGTGTAGGTGATCTGTGCACCGGGCAGCACACCAGCGGCCTCAGCGGCCAAGCGCCGCATGTCGGCGTGTTTGATCTTCCACCGCCCGCTCATCTGCTCAACCACCAGTTTGGAGTCCATACGGACCTCCACCCGGGCCTCAGCGTCGAGGCTGCGGACCAGCTTGAGCCCTTCGACCAGACCGGTGTACTCGGCAACGTTGTTGCTGGCCCGTCCCAGCGGGATCGCCACAGCTGCCAGCACACTGCCCTGCTGGTTGCGCACCAGGGCTCCGGCACCGGCGATTCCAGGGTTTCCACGGCTGCCGCCGTCTGCCTCAACGATCAAGTCACTCACGAGCGACCAGCCTATCCCCCACCGCGTCGATCAGCGGCACTGGCGCAGCTACTGGCCCGGGGTGATGACAAAGTCCCACGGATCCGTGTTGATCCCGGAGACGGCGATCTCGACCTCGAAGCCGGCGTCGTTGAGCCTGCGGTCCAGGCTCTGTGCGGCTGCCGGCAGCCACAGCCATTCGCTGGCGAAGTGTGAGACGTCCAACAGGAACGGGCGTTGATCGCCCACCGCCTCCCGCGCCTCCGATGCCGGGTGGTGGCGCAGGTCTGCGGTGATGTAGACATCGGCGTCGGCCTCCCTGGCGGCGGCGAGCAGCGAGTCTCCAGATCCCCCGCACAGTGCGACCCGCTGGATGAAGGCATCCCGGTCCCCGGCGGCGCGCACTCCCTGCGCCACAGCGGGAAGGACGCCGAACACGGTGGCGGCGAACTCGCCGAATGTGGTGCCCTGCGGCAGGGTGCCGATGCGGCCCAGCCCCTCTTCAGGCAGCCCATCCGCATCGGGCTTCAGCGGCTGCGCGTCCTGCAGACCCAGAATCTCAGCGAGCACATCATTGACTCCGCCCACGGCCGAGTCGCCGTTGGTGTGAGCGGTGAGCAGCGCACAGCCTGATTCGATGAGGCGGTGGATGACCTCACCTTTGAACGTGCCCGCCTCGACTGTGGTGACCCCCCGCAGCAGCAGCGGATGGTGGGTGATCAGCAGGTCGGCCTCGGCCTCGCAGGCCTCGTTGACCACCGCCGCCACCGGGTCCACCGCAAAATGGATGGTGTGCACCGGCCGGTCCCGGCGTCCGGCGACCAGCCCGACGGCGTCCCACGATTCGGCCAGTGAGGTGGGCCACAGCTCCTCGGCCACCTCAAGCACCTGCTGCAGAGTTGGAGTCTCCATGGTCCATTTCTACCCTGCTGCGCTGACGGCGGCCAGGAATGAACCGCAGTGCGGCTGAGTTTGCACCGATATGACTCAACAGACCCTTGTATTGGCAGCCGGATGCTTCTGGTGCTTAGACTCCATCGCCCGCCGCCTGCGCGGCGTCACCCGAGTGCGCAGTGTCTACACCGGCGGGTCGGCCGAGACCGCGAACTATTACGCCGTGTGTAGTGGGACCACTGACCACGCCGAAGCCGTGGAGATCACCTTCGACCCCAACGAGCTGCCTGCCAGCGTGCTGTACGAGGTCTTTTTCTCCACCCACGACCCGACCTCCCTGAACCGTCAGGGACACGACGTCGGCCCCCAGTACCGCTCGGCGATGTTCTACACCACCGCGGCTGAACAGGCGGAGTTCCAGGCGGTGATAGACGGCGCACAGCAGCATTTCGACCGCCCCATCGTCACGGCACTGGAGCCGCTGGGTGAGGTCTATGAGGCCGAGGCCGAGCACCAGAACTTTCACGTCCGCCGCCCCGAAGCCGGCTACTGTCACTTCATCATCGACCCCAAGGTCAATCTGCTGCGCCAGCACTGGTCAGAGTGGATCCGCGAGGAGATCCTCGCCTAGGTAGGCTTTGGGTAACACCTCTTTTACCCCAGCAGTACTCAACGAAAGGTTTCATCTTCATGGGCATGCTCAACAACATCACTGAGGCCGTCGGCAACACTCCGCTGGTCCGGCTGAACCAGCTCGACGCCGACTTACCGGGCAACGTGGCGGTGAAGCTGGAGTTCTACTCCCCCGCATCCTCGGTGAAGGACCGGATCGGCACCGCCATCGTCGACGCCGCCGAGAAGGCCGGGGTCCTCAAACCCGGCGGCACCATCGTGGAGGGGACCTCCGGAAACACCGGCATCGCCCTGGCCATGGTCGGTGCCGCCCGTGGCTACCGCGTGGTGCTCACCATGCCCGAGACGATGTCCACTGAGCGCAGGGTCATGCTGCGCGCCTACGGCGCAGAGATCGTGCTGACCCCCGGTGCTGAGGGGATGCGCGGCGCGGTCGAACATGCCAAGGCAGTTGTGGAGGAGAGCGACAACGCCATCTGGGCCCGGCAGTTCGCCAACGAGGCCAACGCCGAGATTCACTACACCACCACCGGCGAAGAGATCTGGCGCGATACTGATGGTCAGGTCGATGTGCTGGTCTCGGGCATCGGCACCGGAGGCACCATCACCGGTGCCGGTCGCAAACTGCGTGAGAACAAGTCAGATGTGCACATCGTCGCCGTGGAGCCGGAAGACTCCCCCATCCTCTCCGGTGGGCAGCCCGGCCCCCACAAGCTGCAGGGTCTCGGACCGAACTTCGTGCCTGAGGTGCTGGACACCGACATCTACAACGAGGTCCTCACCGCCAATCTGGAGACCTCCATCGCTACCGCCCGCGACCTGGGAACCAAAGAAGGCATCCTGGGCGGAATCTCCACAGGATCAATGGTGGCAGCCGCCCTGGAGGTCGCTGCCCGCGAAGAGATGAAGGACAAGCTGATCGTCACCGTCGCTGCCGACTTCGGTGAGCGCTACATCTCCACTCTCCTCTATGAAGACATTCGCGGCTGAGACCGCCGCCGAGGCCACCGCTGAATCCTGCGAAAGGTAGAACCCACTGTGGGCTTTCTCTCCCGACTGCGTGAGGACATCACCGCCACACGCGAACACGATCCCGCCGCACGCGGCACAGCCGAGATCGTGCTGGTCTACTCCGGCCTGCACGCCATCTGGGCCCACCGTGTGGCCAATCGGCTCTGGCGCATCAGGCCGATGAAGACCCCGGCCCGGGTGATCTCGCAGGTCACCCGAGGCCTCACCGGCATCGAGATCCACCCTGGTGCGACGATTGGGCGACGCTTCGTCATCGACCACGGTATGGGTGTCGTCATCGGTGAGACCACAGAGATCGGCGACGACTGCATGCTCTACCAGGGGGTGACCCTGGGGGGCAGCTCCCTGGAGCAGACCAAGCGGCACCCCACACTGCGCGACGGGGTCATCGTCGGAGCCGGCGCCAAGGTGATCGGACCGGTGGAGATCGGCCCGGAGTCCGCCGTGGGAGCCAACGCTGTGGTGGTGAAGTCCGCCCCGGACGACTCAGTGCTGGTGGGAGTGCCAGCCCAGAACCGCAAGCGCCGCCAGGAGGAGCATGAGCCGCTGGTTGATCCCTCGGCCTATGCTTTGGACCCTGCCCTGTTCATCTGAGGCCCCCACCGGGCCCAGGGGTCACACTTCGGTTTCGGAGCGGTCTTCGCTCCACCGGGTGTGGAACGTGCCGGGCTTGTCGATGCGCTGGTAGGTGTGGGCGCCGAAGTAGTCACGCAGCCCCTGGGTGAGGCTGGCCGGAAGCCGCTCGGCGCGCAGCGCATCGTAATAGGCCAGCGAGGAGCTGAACACCGGTGCCGGCACCCCGTAGGTGGCCGCCGCGGCAACCACCCGGCGCCAGGCCGGCAGGCACTCATTGATCGCTTCGGTGAACTCCTCAGCAAACAAAAGGTTCGCCGGCCGCTGACCAGCCGGGGCTTCATAGGCCTTCATGATGGTGTCCAGCAGATCCGCGCGGATGATGCACCCGGCCCGCCACAGTGAGGCGATCGTGCGCATATCCAGGTCCCAGCCGTACTCCTCGCCGGCGGCGGTGAGCATATCGAAGCCCTGGGCGTAGGAGACCAGTTTGGAGGCATAGAGCGCCTTGCGCACATCCTCAACGAAGTCCTGCTGGGCGTCCTCGGAGGCGTAGAGGTCCGTTGCTGCCACACTGGTGCTGACCCCAGCGGTGAACACCTGCTGAGCCTGCTGACGCAGCGTGCGCTGCGAAGAGATCGAGCGGGCGAAGACCGACTCGGCGATGGTACTCACCGGAGAGCCGACCTCCAAACCTGAGATCGCCGTCCACCGGCCGGTGCCCTTCTGCCCGGCAGAGTCGGTGATCACATCCACCAGCGGCCGTCCGGTGAGCTCATCCTCCTGCTCCAGGACCTCGGAGCTGATCTCGATCAGGTAGGAGGCAAGATCAGTGGTGTTCCAATCGCGGAACACCTGCGCCTGCTGCCCCGGCTCGAGCCCGGCCAAGGAGCGCATCAGGTCATAGGCCTCACCGATGACCTGCATATCGGCGTACTCGATGCCGTTGTGCACCATCTTCACGTAGTGCCCGGCCCCGTCGGTGCCCACCCATGCGCAGCAGGGCTCACCGTGATACTCAGCTGCGATGCTCTCCAGCATCGGGCCCAAGGTCTGATACGACTCCGCAGAGCCGCCGGGCATGATCGAAGGCCCGTGCAGAGCACCCTCCTCACCGCCGGAGACGCCCACACCCACAAAGTGCAGGCCCTTCTGGCGCAGAGCCTCCTCCCGACGCCGGGTCTCCTCATAGAAGGAGTTGCCCGCATCAATGACGATGTCGCCGGCATCCAGCAGCGGCACCAGCTCATCGATCACCGCATCCACAGGGGCACCAGCCTTGACCATGACCAAGACCCGCCGCGGAGGTTCCAAAGCCTCAACCAGCTGGGTCAGTGACTCGGTACGGACGAAGGCCCCTTCAGCTGAGTAGGAGTTGATCAGCGCATCCGTGCGGGCCACGGTGCGGTTGTGCAGAGCGACGGTATAACCGTTGCGAGCAAGGTTCCGGGCCAGATTGGCCCCCATCACCGCCAGGCCGGTCACTCCAATATCAGCGCCCATGTGTTGCGTCTCCCTCATACAGAGTCGGTTTGTGCAGAGTCGGTGTTGAGTCGGTCACTGCCTCCACGATCCTACCCGGGGGCAGATGCGGCGGCTCAGTCGCCCACCGCGTTGCGGCCGCGCCGGACCAGCAGCGGGTCAGGCTCGCCGACGATCTCGTGATCCTTGCCCTCATACTCGAACTGGGAGAGGAAATAGCGCATCGCGTTCAGCCGCGCACGCTTCTTATCATTGGACTTGATCGTGATCCACGGCGCGTGATCGGTGTCGGTGCGCCGGAACATCTCCTCCTTGGCCTCGGTGTAGGCCTCCCAGCGGTCCAGGGACTCCAGGTCCATGGGCGAGAGCTTCCACTGCCGCACCGGATCGATCTGTCGGATGGCGAATCTGGTGCGCTGTTCCTTGCGCGTCACCGAGAACCAGAACTTCGTCAGGTGGATTCCGGCGTCGATGAGCATCTGTTCGAAGACCGGAGCCTGCTGCATGAAGGTCTCGTACTCCTCGTCGGAGGCGAAGCCCATCACTCGCTCCACACCGGCCCGGTTGTACCAGGAGCGGTCAAAGAGGACCATCTCCCCGGCGGTCGGCAGATGATAGATGTAGCGCTGGAAGTACCACTGACCCTGTTCACGGTCACTGGGCTTGGACAGGGCCACCACCCGGGCCGTGCGCGGGTTGAGATGCTCGGTGAAACGTTTGATGGTGCCGCCCTTGCCGGCGGCGTCGCGGCCTTCGAACACGATGACGTGCTTGAGGCCGTAGTCCTCGGCCCAGTACTGGAACTTCAGCAGCTCCACCTGCAGGTGATACTTCTCCAGCTCGTAGAACTCCCGGTCCAGACGCTCGTCGTAGGGGTAGTTCTCGTGCCAGGTCTCCACAGCGTTGCCGTGCGGGTCGATCAGGTCCGGATCCGGGGTGTGGCCGTCGGTGACCTTGTAGCCGCCCTCGCGCAGCTGGTCAATGAACTCGCGCAGATTCTGCCGGGGTTCTGACTCCAATCCTTCCCAAGATTGTTTGACCATCGGTTCAGACCCCTTTCCGTGAGTGATGACGACGTCGCCATAGAAGCACTGAGCAGTGAACGGCTGATGAACGTGGGACTAGGTACACTACAACGCCTGCTCCCCCATCTGTCCGCTTCGGACCAGTGCGGTGAGCCGTGAGACGGCACGGTGGTACTTCTTCATGTAGCCGCCGCTCATCATCTCCGCGGTGAAGAGCTGGTCGAAGGGCACGCCCGAGGCGACGACCTTCACGTCCTGGTCATAGAGCCGATCGGCCAGCACCACGAAGCGCAGCGCCAACGCCTGCGCCGTGATGGTCTCCACGTCTTTGAGTACCAGCACATCGACGTCGGTGAGCAGCTGTCGGTAGCGGCTGGGATGGACGGTGGAGAGGTGCTCACACAGAGCGGTGAAGTCATCGACCACCACCTGCTGGTCGCTGAAGTGCTCTGCGGCGAACTCTTCCACCGCTGAGTCTGCCAGCGGCGGCGGAGCTTCTGCCAGCCCGCGGTGGCGGTAATCCTCACCGTCGACGCGGACCACCCGGAACTGATCGGCCAGCACCTGGATCTCCCGTTTGAAGTCATCGGCGGCGAAGCGCCCGTCCCCCAGCGCGCCCGGCAGGGTATTGGACGTCGCGGCCAGTTTGACCCCTGCATCGGCCAGCTCGCGCAGCAGCCGTGACATCAGGGTGGTGTCGCCAGCGTCGTCCAGCTCGAACTCATCGATGCACACCAGCTGGTAGCTGCTGAGCACCTCCACTGTTCTGCGGAAGGAGAGGGCGCCGACCAAGTTGGTGTACTCCACGAAGGTGCCGAAGGCCCGCCGGTCACCGGGGACCCCGCGCTCACCGGCGGCGTGGTACAGCGAGGCCAAAAGGTGAGTCTTGCCGACGCCGAAACCGCCGTCGAGGTAGATTCCTGCCGCACCGGCAGGCTTGGACTTGCCGCCGAACAGCCTGCCGAGCAGCGAGCCAGCAGGTTTGGCGCCGATCGTCTGGGTGAAGCCGCGCAGCGCCTCGACTGCCTCCGCCTGCGAGGGGTGCGCCTGGTCAGGGATGTAGGAGTCGAAGGAGACCTCAGCAAAGCGGAACGAGGGTTCCAAGCCGGCCAGCAGATCATCGACGCTCACCTGGGGTGTGCGCTGCGAGAGGGGCGTGGCAGTTTCGATGGTGGAGGCCATGGTCTCCACTCTACTGAAATAATCGCGCCGTCCTGACGTTGCCCCAGATGACAACAGCCTGTGAGCCGGTGGACGCCCGGCGTAAGCTGAAGGCATAAGTGACCACGATTCCGTGAGCCCTATGAAAGGTGGCCCATGACTGAGAAGGACCTCTCCCAGTACGCCAACCCCGAGGCGCTGGTCAGCACCGACTGGCTCGCAGAGCATCTCAACGACCCCAACGTGGTGGTTCTTGAGTCCAACGAGGATGTGCTGCTCTTTGAGACCGGCCACATCCCCTCAGCGGTGAAGATCGACTGGCACACCGACCTCAACGACCCGGTCACCCGGGACTTCCTCGACGCTGAGGCGTTCGCCGAGTTCGCCTCCTCCAAGGGGATCAGCCCGGACTCCACGCTGGTGTTCTACGGCGACAAGTCCAACTGGTGGGCTGCCTATGCGCTCTGGGTGTTCACCCTCTTCGGTCACCAGGACCTGCGGCTGCTGGACGGCGGCCGCGCCAAGTGGATCGATGAGGGCCGGGAGGTCACCACGGAGGTTCGCACACCGCAGCGGACCCAGTACCCCGTCCCGGCCCAGCGCGATGACCAGACCTTCCGCGCGTTCCGCGAGGACGTGATGGATCACTTCGGCAAGCCCATGATCGATGTCCGCTCCGGCCCCGAGTACACCGGTGAGGTCACCGTGGCCGCCGGCATGGAGGGTGAGGGCGCCCTGCGCGGAGGCCACATCCCCACCGCCGCCAGCGTTCCGTGGGGCAGCGCAGCCAACGAGGACGGCACCTTCAAATCTCGCGCCGAGCTGGAGGAGATCTACACTCAGCAGGCGGGAGTCGGCCAGGCCGATGAGGTGATCGCCTACTGCCGCATCGGGGAGCGCTCATCCCACACCTGGTTCGTGCTCCAGCACCTGTTGGGCTACCCCAACGTGCGCAACTACGACGGTTCCTGGACCGAATGGGGCAACGCTGTGCGGCTGCCTATCGCTGTGGGCGAAGAGCCGGGGGAGGCTCCCCGCCGGTAGCATGGAGACATGACCGAAACCGCTGATCTTCCGCAGACGCTGACCGAGATTGTGGAGGACTTCCACGCCGTCTCCGAGCGGGAGCGGCTCGAGCTGCTGCTGGAGCTCTCCCGCGAACTGCCGGAGCTGCCCGAGACCTACGGGGGCAACTACCACGAGCAGATGGAACAGGTGGTGGAGTGCCAGTCGCCGCTGTTCTTGGCAGTTGAGTACGACGACGACGCCAACACCGCCCAGCTGATCTTCTCCGCTCCAGCAGAAGCACCCACCACCCGGGGCTTCGCCTCCATCCTGCAGCAGGGCCTTTCGGGGCTGACCTACCAGCAGATCTTGGACGTCCCCGATGACCTGCACCAGCGGATGGGACTTGCCAAGGCGATCACGCCGCTGCGCCTACGTGGAATGAGCGCGATGCTCGGCCGCGTGAAGCACAATATTCGCCAGCACCAGGGCCAGCGGGCCGGCTGACCTCGTTCGGCTAAGCCCCGGCCTGCTCGTCGGCCGGCTCCTCCTCCAACGGGCGCTGGCCCGGCTCAGGCCGGGTGAACAGGTCCATCAGCCAACTATGGACGTGCTCGTTCCACCGGTCGGGATTGTGATTCCATTCCTTGACGTGACGGGCGTTGGTGAACGGCACGAACGAGACCATGGAGTTCTTCTGGGCCAAGTCCCGGCTGGGGCCGTAGGGGACCACGTTGTCGTCGATGCTGTGCAGGATCTGGGTGCGCATATGCAGCTGATCGGCACGGTCGATCCAGTTGAGCACCTTCAGGTCCAATGGGGAGGCCAGACCGGTGACCCGGCGGCCGGCCCTGTTGGAGATGAACCAGCGGGTCAGTCGCCCGACCGGTTCAGGGATGTTCAGCGCCCGAGCCTGGGAGGCGAGCACGTCGATCCAGTCGATGACCGGGCCGGTGAGCACCAGTCCGCGCACGCGGGTGGCCAGCGGGGACAGGTCGGCCGCCTGCAGACAGATCGCTCCGCCCATCGACCAGCCGAAGAGGACGACCTCCTCTGCCCCGTGGTCCAAGGCATAGCGGACCCCGGCCTCCACGTCCTCCCACTCGGTGATGCCCAGGCCGTACTTGCCGTCGGGAGCGGCCGGCGCCTCACCGTCATTGCGGTAGGACATCAGCAGCGAGTCGATTCCCAGCGCCGCCGCCACCGGCAGGGCCTTGATGCATTCGGTGCGCCGGCCTCCGCGACCGTGGACCATCACCGCCCAGATGTTCTTGCCCGCCAGTCGGCCCGCTGAGCCTTTGGCGGGCACGTACCAGGCCGGAGCCCGCCCACCGGGCAGATCGACGAGCACGTCGTCGGCGTCGAATCCCGCCTCCTTTGGGTTGAGGTACACCACGGAGGACCACCACCCACGCACTGCGGTGCGCAGATCCCCGCTGCTGACCGACTCCACACGCCTGGCCAGCGTGCCGTCGCGGGGAGTGAAGCTGGTGATCTCGCCGATGCGGGCGAAGGACTGTCCGCCGTCGAAGTAGAGTCCGTAGACTCCGTCGACCATGGTCTCCGGAGTGGCCGGCAGAATGACCTCGTCGCCGTCGCGCCCGCTGACCACGGCCAGAACCTCCAGGTCCTCCACACGCTCCTTGACGGGGGTGACCACCCGGTGGGCGAAGTAGCCGGCCACAGCCGAGGCCGCAGCAGTCAGCGTCATACCCGCAGCCAGGCCGGTGCCGGCACCCAGGGCTGCAGCACGAACCCATGGGGTCGGTTCGGATTCCCCGCGCATGCGCCCAAGCAGGGCCTTGACCTGTCGCTCCCCCCTGGCCTGAGCCCATTCGGAAGAGTCTCTGGCTCGCCGCAGTGCGCGCTTCAGATCCCGGTTCATATCCCTCCCTGATCGTGACACCTCTGCCCCACTCTACGGGCACACTTGACTTCCTCCCCCGCCTGAAGGTGGGGGATTCCTACACAGCCCCGAGGAGGGTCGGGGTCTGTTCGGCGGGTTCCTGCTTCATCGGCTCTGCCAGCACGGGTGCTGGTCTTACGCTGCCTCCACAGGCGTTTTCGATCTCCGCCAGTCCGGCGGCGATCATCACATTCACAGCGGCATTGATGTCCCGGTCCAGCACCGCGCCGCAACAGGAGCAAGACCACTGCCGGATACCCAGCCCCTTCTTCCCACCGGAACATCCGCACTCGGAGCACAACTGCGAGGATGGGAACCACTGGTCCACCGTGACCACCGTGCGCCCAGTCTCCTCCGCCTTCTCGCGGATCAGGCGCAGGAACTGCGACATGCCAGTGTCGGAGAGCGCTTTGGCCAGCCGGTGGTTGCGGATCATGCCTGCCACGTTGAGTTCTTCGAGTCCGATGGCGTGGGTATTGTCCACCAGTGCTCGGGCCTGCTTGTGGTGATGATCCAACCGGGCTTGCCGCACCTTCCGGTGCTGCTTGGCGACCTGGGTTCGTGTCTTCTGCCGGTTCTTCGATCCTTTCTGGCACCGGGAGAGCTTGCGTTGGGCACGGGCCAGCTTCCGCTCACGGGCCTTCAGATGCCGGGGGTTGACGATCTTGTGACTGGTGCCATCCTCGTAGGCGACAGCAGCTAAGCTGGTGATGCCTACATCAACACCTGCCGCAGCATGGGCGGGCTCCAGGGCCTTGCGTGGTTCGACCTCCACCACGAAGCTGACCTCATAGGTGCCATCAGCATGAGCGGTCACCGTCACCGACGATGGAGCAGAGGGCAGAGGCCGGGACAGCACCAGAGGCAGCCTGCCGATCTTCGGCAGGGTGAGGAAACCATGGCCCTGATGGGACTGGTCCTCCACCTTGAACCCGGCATTGCGGGCGAACCTCATCCGATGAGTGTGCTGATGCTTCGACTTCAACCTGGGTCGGCCGATCCTCGGCCCCTTCCGGGTGCCCGAGAGGCTGGCGAAGAAGTTTCGGTACCCAGCTTCGGCATCGCGGACGGACTGCTGAAGCATCGCCGAGGAGACCTCCGCCAGATACGGACGAGCACCACCAGGTGCCTTGGCCTCGATCAACACTCTCCGGGAGGTCTCAGCGAAGCTGACCTCCCTATGGAACCCGGCCTGATACAGCCGGCCTCGCTCTGCGACGAAGTCGTTGAACACCGCGCGAGCACACCCCAATGACTTCGCCAGCATCCGCTGCTGGTCCCCGGTGGGGTGAGCCCACGAGATACTTCAGCACTGCCGGAAGGTGATGTCTAAGGTCTGTGATGACTTCGGCTGCGAACTGGCGGAGTTCAACGGCGAGGAAGACCATGTCCACCTGCTGGTACGCTTTCCCGCCACAGTCCAGCTCTCGAAGCTGGTGAACTCGCTGAAGGGCGTCTCCTCCCGCATCTTGCGGCGGGACCACATGAAACACCTTCGCCGGTACCTCTGGGGTGGGCATCTGTGGTCACGGTCGTACTACGTCGGCACTGTGGGTGGCCCCACCATCGAGAAGGTCGAGGAGTTCATCAGAGGCCAGCAGCGCCCAGAGTGAGCGCGCGATTCACCTCCAACCTGAAGGCGGGAGCACTCTCGCGCTATCAGTAGAATGGAGGAATGAGTAATGATCAGTACCGTGAGCAGCTCTCCGACTTCGAATACCACGTGCTGCGCCAGGGCGGAACGGAGCGCCCCTATACCGGTGAGTACTGGGACAACGAGCAGACTGGGGTCTACACTTGCCGGGCCTGCGGCGCGAAGCTTTTCGAATCAGACACAAAGTTCGACGCCCGCTGCGGCTGGCCCAGCTTCTATCAGCCCAGCGAAGACGCCAACGTTACCTATATTAAGGACACCTCCTTGGGTATGGAGCGCATCGAGGTGCGCTGCGGCTCCTGCGAGTCGCACCTGGGACACGTGTTCCAGGGTGAGGGCTTCGAAACGCCGACCGACCTGCGCTACTGCGTCAACTCCATCTCCATGCGGTTCGAAGAGAACGCACAGGCCGGGCAGGGCTGATAGTGGGCAGCCAGCGCGCCCGCGGCTCAGCCGAACTTGATCCCACCTTCGCCTCAGACAACACCGCGGGAGTCAGCGCCGAAGTGCTGGAAGCGCTCAGTGACGCCAATGCGGATTCGGCCCTGCCCTACGGGGCGGATGCCAGCAGCGAGCAGCTGACCCAGTGGGCCAAGGCGGAGTTCGGCGCCCAGGCGCAGATCCTGCCGGTCTTCAACGGAACCGGCGGCAATGTGGTGGCCTTGCAGGCGCTGCTTCCCCGGTGGGGCGGGGTCATCTGTGCCCAGCAGGCCCACGTGAACAACGACGAGGGTGCGGCCCCCGAACGAGTGGGCGCGATGAAGCTGCTCCCCCGCCACACTGCCGATGGAAAGCTCACCGGTGAGGACATCCTCGCCGAGACCTCGGCGGTGGGATTCGTCCACGCCGCTCAGCCCTTGGCGGTGAGCCTCACCCAGTCCACTGAGCTGGGGTCGCTCTATACCTTGGAGGAGACGGCGGCGCTTGCCGAGACTGCACACGCCCACGGTATGGGCGTCCACGTCGACGGCGCCCGGATCGCCAACGCGGCCGCGGCGCTGGGGGTCTCGCTGGGCGAGGCGAGCGCTGATGTCGGCGTCGATGTGCTGTCCCTGGGCGGCACCAAGAACGGGGCCATGTCAGCTGAGGCGGTGGTGGTGATTAACCCCGAGCGCAGCCGCGGAGCCGACTACATTCGCAAGTTCTCGATGCAGCTGGCCAGCAAGCAGCGCTTCATCTCCGCCCAGCTGCTCCGACTCTTCGGATCTGAGCTGTGGCGCGACAATGCGAAACACGCCAACGCGCAGGCGGCTTCCCTGGGTGAGCAGCTGGCCCAGATCCCCGGGGTGCGACTGGCCGGCTCCCCGGCCGTCAACGCGGTTTTCCCGGAAGTTCCGCAGGACGTGGCAGCGCGTATACAGAGCCGATACCTGGCCCACGTGTGGGACACCGCCCCCACCGGAAACCCGGTGCTGCGGCTGATGTGCTCCTGGCAGACCACCGACGAGCAGATCCGGCAGCTGGTCGCCACCGCCGCCGGGGAATGAGCCGGTGTGCGGCGTGCCTGACTCACCTGCAACGCACTGATCTCTAGTCTGAGCAGGTGACCCTTTTCGGACCCTTGGGCGACTCCGCCGCGCGCGCGGCGGCTGGGCCCGGCATCGACCAGCTGCCGGAGTCGTTCCGCAGTGCGCTCACCCAGCTGCGCCGCGCCGCCCCGCGCCCTGAGGCCCTGGTCCAAGAGGTCCCCGCCCCGCGCAAGCTTGCCCCGTATGCGGTGGCGCTGCGCGCCGAAATCACCAGCGAGGCCGCCAGCTCCGGCGCACACCCGGTGACCCGTCTGCGCCGGAGCGCTGAAGGGCAGGAGAACCTGGCCACCGGTCGGATGATCCTGCTGCACGACCCGGCCGGCCAGCAGGCCTGGGGCGGAACGTTCCGGATGGTCATCTACATTCGTGCCGCCCTGGAGCCCGAAATGGGAAACGACCCGCTGTTGGCCTCGGTGGCCTGGACGTGGCTGTGCGATTCGCTGGCCCAGTACGGGGTGGAGTACTCCCACGCCGGTGGCACGGCGACCCGCATCCTGTCCGAATCCTTCGGCTCCCTGCAGAGCCGCCAGGCCAGCAACGATGTGGAGCTGCGCGCCTCCTGGACCCCGGCTGACACCTCGTTCGCCCCACACATGGAGGCGTGGGCCGATATGGTCTGCTCCTTCGCAGGTCTGCCGCCGGTGCCCGACGGAGTGCTCACCCTGCCCCACATTCGGAGGGGCTGATCATGGCGGAACAGACGGACCAGACGCCCCCAGAGAGTCAGCTGCGGCTGCTCACCGAACCCGACCAGGGCGTGCCGCCGGTCATTGAGACCGACCGTGGGCTGCAGCGCGCCGCCGAAGCCCTGGCAGCCGGCACCGGGCCGGTGGCCGTCGACGCCGAGCGCGCCTCCGGCTTTCGGTACGGCCAGCGCGCCTTCCTGGTGCAGCTCAAGCGGGCAGGTGCCGGCATATGGCTCATAGACCCCGAACCCTTCGACACGCTGATCCCGATCCAGCGGGCCCTGGGCGAGGCAGAGTGGATTCTGCACGCCGCCAGCCAGGACCTGCCGTGCTTGGCCGAACTGGGGATGCACCCCCACCACCTCTTCGACACAGAACTGGCTGCCCGTATGACGGGGCTGCCGCGAGTGGGCCTCGGCGCGGTCGTGGAGCACCTGTTGGGCGTACGCCTGGCCAAAGAGCATTCCGCCGCAGACTGGTCCCGGCGCCCGCTTCCTCAGGACTGGCTGCGCTACGCCTCCCTCGATGTGGAGCTGCTGATCGAACTGCGCGCGCAGCTGAAGGACCTGCTGGATGAGCAGGGCAAGAGTGAATGGGCCGCCGAGGAGTTCGAGCATCTGCGCACGCTCAGACCGGCTCGGACTCCCAAGGCTGAGCGGTGGCGACGCACCAACGGTCTGAGCAGGCTGAAGTCGCCGCAGAAGCTGGCGGTGCTGCGAGAACTGTGGTCGGCCCGCGAATCGCTGGCGGAGAAGAAGGACATCGCCCCCGGGCGTCTGCTGCCGGACTCAGCGCTGGTGGCTGCGGCTGATGCTCAGCCGCGCACTGTGCCCCAGCTGCTGGCCGTGCCCGGGTTCCACGGCCGCGCCGCCAAACGTGAGGCTCCGCGCTGGGTCCGCACCGTGCAGACCGGAGCAGCCGCCGAGGATCTGCCGGTGCGCCGGGTGTCCAGCAACGCCCCGCCGTCGCCACGCAGCTGGAAGGAACGCAGCCCGCTGGCCTTCCGGCAGTTCCGCACCGCCAAAGCGCGGCTGGCAGCGCACGCTGAGGCGCTGCACGTCATGCCGGAGACCCTGCTGGCTCCAGCGGTGCTCAAGCAGCTGTGCTGGGAGCAGCCGGCGCCCATAAACCTGGACACCGTCACGCAGCGACTGCGGCAGCTGCAGGCCCGTCAGTGGCAGATCCAGCAGACTGCCGCCATCATCACTGTGGCGCTGTTGGAACCGGATCCGCTGGAGGAGCTGTGAGCGTCCCGCTTCAGCCCGGGGGCTTCGTTGAGCTGGACCGGCTCGGTAGAATATGGGAATGACCATTCTGCACACGATCCAGACTCCGCAGGACCTCTCCAAACTCAGCAGCGAGCAGATGACTCGCCTGGGCGAGGAGCTGCGGCAGTTCCTGATCAGCAACGTCTCCGCCACCGGTGGCCACTTGGGGCCCAACCTCGGGGTGGTCGAGCTGACGCTGGCAGTGCACCGAGTCTTCGACTCCCCCCGTGACTCCATCATCTTCGACACCGGCCACCAGTCCTACGTGCACAAGCTTCTCACCGGCCGCCAGGACTTCTCCACACTGCGCCAGCAGGACGGGCTCTCCGGTTACCCGGAGCGCGCGGAGTCGGTGCACGACATCGTCGAGTCCTCGCACGCCTCCAGCTCACTGGCCTGGGCCGACGGGATCTCCCGCGCCCGGTCCCTGAACTCCGAGGGCGATCGGTATGTGGTGCCGATCATCGGCGACGGTGCGCTCACCGGAGGCATGGCCTGGGAGGCGCTGAACAATATTGCCGCTGATAATGACCGGCGGGTGGTCATTGTGGTCAACGACAACGGCCGCTCCTACTCCCCCACTGTGGGCGGAATAGCCAATCAGCTCTCCAAGCTGCGTCGCGGCGTGCTGGACAAAGTCCGCACCCACCGTGCCTATGAGACGGTCATGGACGGCACCAAGCAGCGTCTGCAGCAGGGCGGGCCGGTGAGCCAGGTCGTCTACCGCAGCCTGCACGCTGCGAAGAAGGGCGCCAAAGACTTCTGGTCCCCCCAGGGCCTCTTCGAAGACTTAGGGATGAAGTACATCGGTCCGGTGGACGGCCACGACCAGCGCTCCATGGAGGAAGCCCTGACCGACGCGCGCAACTATGAGGGACCGGTGATCGTCCACGCGATCACCGAGAAGGGTCGGGGCTACGCACCGGCGCGCGCTGATGAGACCGACCAGTTCCACGCCGTCGGTGTGATCGACCCGGAGACCGGCGAAGCGGTCAGCCGCGGTTCAGCACGCTCCTGGACCTCAGTGTTTGAAGAGGAGATCGCCACGATCGCTGACGAGCGCTCGGACATCGTCGCGCTCACCGGCGCCATGGTCAACCCGGTGGGTCTGCGCACTATGGCCCGCAACCACCCCCAGCGCGTGGTCGACGTCGGCATCGCTGAGCAGCATGCAGTGGCCTCGGCAGCCGGGCTCGCCTATGGCGGGATGCACCCGGTGGTCGCGCTCTATGCGACGTTCCTCAATCGCGCCTTCGACCAGTTGCTGATGGATGTGGCCCTGCACCGGGCAGGTGTGACCTTCGTGCTGGACCGCGCAGGAGTCACCGGCCCCGACGGGCCCAGCCACCACGGCATGTGGGATCTGTCCCTGCTGCAGATGGTCCCAGGTCTGCGCCTGTCGGCACCGCGGGATTCGACGCGGCTGCGCGAAGAGCTGCGCGAAGCAGTCTCCGTGGACGACGCACCGACTGTGGTGCGCTACTCCAAGGGATCGGTCAACGACGAGATCGACGCGGTGCACCGATTGGACGACGGCGTCGATGTTCTGCACGCCAGCGACTCAGCTGAGGGTCCCCACGGCAACGATGTGCTGATCGTCTCAGTGGGTGCCATGGGAGAGCTCTCCCTGGATCTGGCCCGCCGGCTCCAGGACCAGGGAATCACCGCCACGGTGGTGGACCCCCGGTGGGTCCTGCCGGTACCCGATTCGGTCGTGTCGCTGGCGGCCCGCCACCGGATCGTGGTCTGCATCGAGGACGGGGTGAAGGCCGGCGGCGTCGGGTCACGAATCCGTCAGGTCATGCGCGAAGCCGGCGTGGACACCGCGCTCAACGAAGTGGGGCTGCCCGTGGAGTTCCTCGCCCACGGTTCCCGCAGCCAAGTCCTGGAGCGGGTGGGGCTCACCGCCTCCCGGATCGCCCAAGACACGGTCGCTCAGGTGCTGGGCACCAAGGTGCCCTTTGCCCGCAGGCTTCCCGGTGAGGACACGCCCACCGGTGATATTCCGGTGTTCGGCACCATACGCCGCTGACTGAACTTACAGCAGCACCCGCAGTGAGGTGCCCTCCAACTGCGCCTCAAGCCGCCGCAGGGGCTGCTCAGCCGGTCCGGACTGCCACTGGCCGGTCAGCTCGAACCGGGAACCGTGGCAGGGACACTCAAAGTGCTCCTCTGCGATGCCCACAGTGCAGCCCTGATGGGGACACACCGCCGAGAACGCCAGCACCTCCTCCTCAGTGGGACGGTGCAGCAGCAGCTGCTGATCCTGGTGGGCCACGCTGCGGGACTGGCCCACATCCAGCTCCTGATCCAGCTCGATGCTCACCCAGCGGCGGGACTGCTCCTCCTCATCCCCGCCGCCGCAGGAAGCAAGCACCACCACGGAGGCGCCGGCCGTGCCGGCACCCAAGAACGTGCGGCGGCTGCAGCAGCTGATCATGGATGGAACAGCTTGCCGTTGACCCTCTGGCTGACCCCGATCTGGTCCAGGTAGGGGCTGATGCCGCCGCGGTGGAAGGGCCAGCCGGTCCCCAGGATGAGGCACAGATCGATGTCCTTCACCGAGGCGACCACCTCTTCGTCGAGCATCAGGCCGATCTCTTCGGCCAGGGCCTCAGTCACCGTGGTGAAGACCTCATCGCTGGACTGCGGGGATTCCCCGAACTCCATCAGCTGCTGGGTCGACTGGCTGATGTACTTATTGCCGCTGTCATCGGTGCTCCAGATCTTGGTGACGCCGGCGTCGATGAGCGCCTGCAGGTTCTTGGAGACGTAGAACCGCTCCCCGAAGCTGGACCGCAGGGACTCGGTGACGTGCTGGGCCACCGGTATGCCCACCATGGCCAGCAGGTCGAAGGGCGACATGGGCAGACCCAGGGGCTTCAGCGCCTCATCGGCCACAGCGGCATCCGTGCCGTCGTCGAACGCCTTCTGGATCTCAGCCATCATCCGCAACAGCACCCGGTTGACCACGAAGGCGGTGGAGTCCTTGGTCAGCACCGGGGTCTTGCGCAGTGTGGCCGCCAGGTCGAAGGCGGTGGCGATAGGTGTCTGCGCCGTCTGTGGGGTCCGCGCGATCTCCACCAGCGGCATGACGGCCACCGGGTTGAAGAAGTGGAAGCCGATCACCCGCTCAGGGTGCTTCAGGTCGGCTGCCATCTCGGTGACGGACAGTGACGAGGTGTTGGTGGCCAGAATCGCCTCCGGGGAGATGATCTCCTCCAGCTCGGCGAAGACCTGCTTCTTGACGCTGATCTCTTCGAAGACCGCCTCGATCACAAAGTCGGCCTCCGCGTAGACCGATTTGTCGGTGGAGCCGGAGATCAACCCGGTCAGTGCCTGGCCCTGCTCAGCAGTCATCCGACCCTTGTCCACCTGCTTGCTCACCTGCTGCTCAATGTAGGAGAGCCCCTTGTCCACACGCTGCTGCTCAATGTCAGTGAGCACCACCGGCACCTGCAGGTGCTGGGCGAAGACCAGGGCCAGCTGGGAGGCCATCAGACCAGCGCCGACGACGCCGACCTGACCGATGGGCTTCGGCGCGGCCTCGGGCACACCGGCGGGCTTCTTGGCCCGCTTCTGCACCAGTTCCATGAATGCGTAGACCACATTGTGGAACTCGGCGGAGACCAGCAGCTCGCCCAAGGCCTGGACCTCATCGGCCCGGCTCTCCTCACGGCTGCGGTGGCGCACCTGCTTGAAGATCTGCAGGGCCCACAGCGGTCCGGGTGCAGTGTCACCGGTCTTGGACGCCACCAGCTGCTCAGCCTTCGCCACAGCATCGTCCCAGGCGTCGGTGCTGCGATCAGCGACGCGGTGCGCCTGCACCGTCTCCAGGGTCTGCGTGTCACCGGAGAGGACTCGGGCGGCGAACTCCAGGGAATCCTGCTCGAAGCTCTCGGCCTCCAGCAGGGCATCGGCGATGCCAGCTTCGTAGGCCTGCGGCCCCTTCAGCGACCTATTGTTGTTCATCGCGTTGTCGAAGATGATCTTGCGTGCCGCCTGTGGCCCGATGATCTGGGGCAGCCGGTAGATTCCGCCCCAGCCGGGCACCAGGCCGAGGAACGCCTCCGGCAGACCGATCGCCGCAGCAGCGGTGGAGATGGTGCGGTAGTCGGCCGGCAGCGCAATCTCCAGGCCTCCGCCCAGGGCTGTGCCGTTGATGAAGACGAAGGTTGGAGCTGGGAAGTCCTCCACCAGGTCATAGGCCTGATGGCCCAGTTCGGCCAGGGCGATGCCATGGGCGGTCTCCTTCAGCTGCTGAGCCCCCACAATGTCGGCACCGGCCACCAGCACTCCGGGCTTGCCGATGATGCCCAGACCCACGATCTCTCCCGACTCGGCCCGGGAGTACTGGGACGCCACCGCCTCGCCGAACTCGATCAGCGAGGCGGGACCCAGGGTGCTGGGGCGCTTCTCGGAGTCGTTGTCCAGGCGGATCAGCGCCAATGTTCCAGCGCCTGCGGGCAGCTGTACATCTTCGATGCGGCTGTGGGTGACCACCTCAGCGTCGAACTCCTGGGGCAGGTGGGCGTAGGCGGAAAAGTCTTGGGTCATGGGAAGCAGCCTCCTGAGTTGAGCGAAGAGCAGTGTTCTGCCACACAGCCTACCGGTGAGTAATACAACAGGCCAGAACCGGACGAGACAGCGGTGCGCCCGCCCCGACACAGTGGGTCAGGACGGGCGCACCGCAGATGCTGCGGGCGAAGCTCTACTTCACCAGCTGGCGCAGGACATACTGCAGAATGCCACCGTGGCGATAGTAGTTGGCCTCCCCGGGAGTATCGATGCGCACATCAGCGTCGAACTCGGTCGTGGAGCCGTCCTCGGCCGTTGCGGTGACCTTCAGCGTGTCGGGGATCTCACCCTCGTTCAGGGCAGTGATTCCGGAGATGCTGTAGGTCTCAAAGCCGGTCAGCCCCAGCGTGTTGGCCGACTCACCCTCGGGGAACTGCAGGGGCAGCACGCCCATGCCGATGAGGTTGGAGCGGTGGATGCGTTCGAAGGACTCGGTGATGACGGCTCCCACACCCAGCAGCCGGGTGCCCTTGGCGGCCCAGTCGCGCGAGGAGCCGGAGCCGTACTCCTTGCCTCCGAGGACCACCAGCGGGGTGCCCTGCTGCTGGTAGTTCTGCGCCGCGTCGTAGACCGCGGCCTGCGGCGCGTCCGGCTGGGTGAAGTCGCGGGTGAAGCCGCCTTCGACACCGTCGAGCAGCTCATTTTTGATGCGGATGTTGGCGAAGGTGCCGCGGATCATCACCTCGTGGTTGCCGCGGCGGGAGCCGTAGGAGTTGAAGTCCTTGCGAGCCACGCCGTTCTCCAGCAGGTAGCGGCCTGCAGGAGTGTCCGACTTGAACGAGCCGGCCGGTGAGATGTGGTCGGTGGTCACCGAATCGCCCAACTTCAGCAGCACACGTGCGCCCTCGATGTCGGAGACCGGGGCGGGCTCCATCTCCATGCCTTCGAAGAAGGGAGCCTTACGCACATAGGTGGAGTCCGGCTCCCAGGTGAAGGTCGCACCTTCGGGGGTCTTCAGGTTCTGCCACCGGTGGTCACCGTCGAAGATAGTGGAGTACTTGGAGGTGAACATGTCGGTGTCGATGGACTCATCGATGATCTGCTGCACCTCAGCGGGATCGGGCCAAATGTCGCGCAGAAAGACGTCTGCGCCCTCGGAGTCCTGGCCCAGTGGGTCATTCTCGAAGTCGAAGTCCATGGTCCCCGCCAAGGCGTAGGCGACCACCAGCGGTGGGGAGGCCAGGTAGTTCATCTTCACATCGGGGTTGATGCGTCCTTCGAAGTTTCGGTTTCCCGAGAGCACGGAGGTCACCGCCAGGTCCTGCTCCTGCACCGTCTGGGCGATCTCCTCCTCCAACGGGCCGGAGTTGCCGATGCAGGTGGTGCAGCCGTAGCCGACCACGTAGAAGCCGATCTTCTCCAGGTACTCGATGAGCCCGGACTTCTCGTAGTAGTCGGTGACGACCTTGGATCCGGGTGCGATGGAGGTCTTGACCCAGGGCTTCTGATCCAGTCCCTTGGCAACTGCGTTGCGGGCCAGGACACCGGCTGCCAGCATCACATTGGGGTTGGAGGTGTTGGTGCAGGAGGTGATGGACGCGATGGAGACCGCACCGTGGTCCAGGTGGAACTCACGGCCGTCGGGCATCGTGACCGGCACCGGCTGTGATGGTCGGCCCTCTGCGGGCGTGGCGGACGGGTCTGCCGGCCGCGGCTTGTCCGCCGGGTCCTGCGCTTCGTCGGGGGTGTGCGCCGGCGCATCGGAGCCGGGGAACGTCTCATCGACCGAATGGTCGACGCGGCCGTTGGTTCCGTCCCCGAGCGCAGCGGCGGTCTCGTCGACGTAGTTGTGGATGTCCTTGCGGAACTGCTCCTTGGCGTCGGTGAGCTCAATGCGGTCCTGCGGGCGCTTCGGCCCCGAGATGGAGGGCACCACTGTGGAGAGGTCCAGCTCCAGCTGCTCGGAGAAGCGCAGCTCACGGTCCGGATCGTGCCACATGCCCTGCTCCTTGGCATAGGCCTCCACCAGGGCGATCTCCTCCTCGGTGCGGCCGGTCAGGCGCATGTATTCGGTGGTCACCTCGTCGACGGGGAACATCGCGGCGGTGGAGCCGAACTCCGGACTCATGTTGCCGATGGTGGCACGGTTGGCCAGCGGCACCTTGGCCACACCCTGGCCGTAGAACTCCACGAACTTGCCCACCACTCCGTGCTGGCGCAGCTTCTCGGTGATCGTCAGCACCACATCGGTGGCAGTGGCCCCGGCAGGAATCTCGCCGGTGAGCTTAAATCCCACCACACGCGGGATCAGCATGGAGATCGGCTGGCCCAGCATCGCCGCCTCGGCCTCAATGCCGCCCACGCCCCAGCCCAGCACGCCCAGGCCGTTCTCCATGGTGGTGTGCGAGTCAGTGCCGACACAGGTGTCCGGGTAGGCCTGTAGCGCGCCGCCGCTGGCCCGGGTCATGACCACCCGTGCCAGGGACTCGATGTTGACCTGGTGGACGATGCCCATGCCTGGGGGCACTACCTTGAAGTTCTCGAACGCCGTCTGGCCCCAGCGCAGGAACTGGTAGCGCTCCCCGTTGCGCTGGTACTCGATGTCCATGTTGCGCTCAATCGCGTCAGCGCTGCCGAACGCGTCGATCTGGACAGAGTGGTCGATGACCATCTCAGCAGGAGCCAGCGGGTTGATCTTATTGGGGTCACCGCCGAGGTCCTCCACCGCCTCACGCATCGTGGCCAGGTCGACGACGCAGGGCACGCCGGTGAAGTCCTGCATCAGCACCCGGCCGGGGGTGAACTGAATCTCGGTGGTCGGCTGGGCGGTCTCGTCCCAGCTGCCCAGTGCCGTGATGTGCTCTGCGGTGACGTTCTCTCCGTCCTCATGGCGCAGCAGGTTCTCCAGCAGAACCTTCAGGCTGTACGGCAGGGACTGGTACCCCTTGACCTGGTTGAGGCGGAAGATTTCATAGTCGGCGCCGTTGACGTTGAGAACGCCCTTTGCTCCGAAGCTGTCCACTGTACTCACGAGGAGCTCCTTGTCTGTCTGCATTGACACGGCCTCAGCCGTTGGGAAGGCGACTGACTGCCTTGTTTCTCCACTGACTATCCTACTCATATCGCACGTCACCGGCGGACGCACTCCTGAAGTCGCGCAGGCTCAGGCTTCGAACAGTGCCACCGATTCCATGTGGTGGGTGTTGGGGTACATATCCAGCAGGGCCACGTCCTTCAGCCGCCACCCCAGCTCGAGGAGCCGTTTGGCATCACGGGCGAAGGACGCGGGGTCGCAGGAGACATAGATGATCTGCCCCGGAGAGGATGCGCTGATCCCGCTGAGCACACGCTTGTCCGCCCCGGCCCGCGGCGGGTCCAGGAGCACCACGTCGGCAGGCTGCAGCCGGTGGGCGAGCCGCTCCACCGGTGCGGTGACCACCTCCACATGCGGCTGGGATGCGAAGAGCCGTTGGGCGGCGCCGCTGGTGGCCTCTGCCGCCTCCACCGAAAGCACCTGACCCGTTGGGCCCACGGTGTCCGCCGCCCAGGCGCTGAAGAGTCCGGCCCCGGCGTAGAGGTCAGCCGCTGAGCCGCCTCTGGGCAGTCTGGCCATCCTGTCCACCGTCTCCACCAGCGCCTGGGGAGCCGAGCGGTGAACCTGCCAGAAGCCCTCTGCCGGCAGCCGCACCGCAGCCCCGGGACCAGCTGATCCTGCCGCGGCCACCGGCAGCGGCTCCTCCACGGTGCGCTCTCCGGTGAGCACACGGTGCTCCACCGCCGCAGGGCCCAGCTGATCGAAGCGCCGACGCCGAGCCCCCTTGGGCCCACGGTTGGCGCGCCGCTGGGGCTGTGGCGATGTCACGGCCAGGATCACACTGCCCACCCCCGGGTCCTGCTGCGCCTGCTCGGCCAGCCGCCCACTGACCGCCTCAGCTGATTCTTCGAAGGCGTGGACCACCAGGGTCAGGGGTGCTTCGCCGCCGGGGGCGACGACGTCGACGGTGTCGGCCCCGCTGAAGTCCCAGGAGAAGATGTGCGAGGCTGACACCGCTTCGACGGCAAGCGGCATGGACCGCAGCGGAATCAGCTCGTGGGACCGGTGCGGCTTCATCGCCAAGGATCCCTCACGGACTGCAAAGCTCACCCGGGTGCGCCAGTGCAGTCCGCTGCCGGTCGCCCCGGAGAGGGCCTGCACCGAGGGCTCGCCGTCCGCTGCCGCATCGGGAAGTTCCAGGTCGCTCAGCTCGATGCCGCCGATGCGCGCCAGCGTGTCGCGGAAGACCTGGGACTTGAGCCGGCGCTGGTGCGAATCGCTGATGTGGCCGAAGTCGGCGCCGCCCACCGGCACCTGGTTCTGGTCGTAGGCACGCAGCGCGTCGGCCTGCTTCCACGGGTGCCTGCGGCGGTGGTCAGAGGGTTCGAGCACATCGACGGTGTCAGCCCTCCAGAACTTGGCCGACTCAGCCGCCTCAGTGAGCACTGCCCGGACCCGCTCCCCCGGTACGGCGTGGCGGACGAAGACCACGCGGCCCTCATGGCGTGCTACGCAGTGGCCGCCGTGGGACATCGGCCCCACCGTCAGGGTCAGCACCCGGTTTCCGGTCATGGGGAGGCGTCCTCCGCCTCGGAGTCGGCAACGATCCCCTGCGGCCCCGGACGGGTCAGCATCCAACCCAGCCACAGCGCCAGCGCGTACAGCGGTACGCCCATCACCAGGCGGGTCACCCCCAGCGCTGCGACGTTGTCGGCCAGGTACAGCGGAAACTGCACCACCAGCCGGGCCGCCAGCACCGCGGCGATGAGCCAGGTGGCCAGCGCGTAGCGACGACGGCGAACGGCGTCGTACCTCCAGTCGAAGCCCTCCCCGCGGATCAGTCCGAAGAGGATCCCCATGAAGGGCCACTTCACCAGCACCGAGACGCCGAAGCCGATCAGATAGGCGACATTGATGACGAAGCCGGGTTCGTAGTAGCCGCGGGCGTCTCCGGAGAAGTAGGCGAAGGCCGCGCAGATCCCCACGCCCACCAGTCCGGAGAAGGACTGGATGAGGCTTCCGCGCTGCAGCAGCCGCACGACGGTAAAAACCGCCCCCAGGCCCACTGCCAGCAGGATCGCCGGCACCAGCTCTTCGGTGAGGAGATAGGCGATCAGGAAGCCGGCGGCCGGCAGGCTCGCCTCGGCCAGGCCGCGCCAACCGCCGATGGAGGCCATCACATCCAAGGACCCGTCCTCACGAGCCCGGACACGACCGGCCGCCGCTCCGGAGAGCTGCCGGCCGACCTGCCCCGCGCTGTCGTTATCGGTCATGATGGGCTACTGCTGCCCCGGGCCCTGCGCCTGCTGCGGCACCCCGTTGGTTCGATTGCTGGTCCGGTTCGACCCCGTCGTCTGCTGGGTGGAGGCGCCGGAACCGGCTTGGGTGCTCTGGGCGCTGCCTTGGGCACTCTGGGGACTGCGCCGTGGGGCCACCACTCGTTTTGCCCCTGCCGGGGGGCTGAGCTTCAGCAGCTCACGCGGAGGCAGCGGCTCATCGCCGCGGACCACCACCAGCTTGGAGAACAGCTCCTCAACTCCCTGGGCGGCCTGACGGTCGATGGCGCCGCGTCCACCGATGACCCCGCGCAGGAACCAGCGGCTGCCTTCGAAGCCGATGAACCGGGCGGCACGCCAGCCTTTGCGCCCGTCCTTCAGCACAGTGGGCACCCGGGCATGAAGCTCCCGGCCGAAGGGCCCGTCGACCTGTTTGACCCGGCCCTTCTGCTTGACCACCGACTCTTCGATCTGTTGGCGCACGTCCTGCCAGATGCCGCCGGATTTGGGTGCGGAGAAGGCCTGCAGCTGAATGCTGGACGCTCCCACGGCAATGGTCAGCGACACCACACGCTTGGACTTCTGATCAATGTCCAGCCGGACCTTCTGGTCCTTGGCGGCCGGGACCAGCAGGGCACCGAAGTCGACGTAGCCCTTCTTGGAGGTGATCTCGCTGACGTCCTGCGGAGTGGTCTCAGGAGCTGCCGGCTCCTCGGCGGAATCCTGGGCCGCGGGGACGTCCTCCCCAGCGGCATCCTCGGAGGCGACGACGGCGTCGTCGTTCTGGCCCGCCTCGGCCTCGGTGATCTCCACCTGATCCTCGGACTCCTCGGCCATCGCCTCTCTGATGGTGGAGGGGCGCTTGGCCTGGTCCTTCTTCTTCTTTCCGAAGAGCATGCCTCTCCTTCTCTGCCGGTGACCCTCTGCGTCAGCGGCGGTTGCTCAGCGTAGGAATTCTGTTCAGGCGGAGGTCTTGACTCCGCTGGAGCCGAAGCCGCCTGCTCCGCGGACCGTCTCGGGGAGCTCATCGACGGGGCTGAACTCAGCCTGGGCCACTTCCTGCAGCAGCAGCTGAGCGATCCGGTCCCCCCTGCTGAAAGTGACGGCTTCGGTACGGTCGGTATTGACCAGCAGCACTTTGACCTCCCCGCGGTACCCCGGGTCAATCGTGCCGGGAGCGTTGCCCACGGTGACACCGTGCTTGACGGCCAGACCGCTGCGCGGGTGGACCAGCCCCACCCATCCTTCGGGGATGGCGACCGCCAGACCAGTGGGCACCAGACGGCGCTCCCCCGGCTGCAGGGTCAGATTCTCAGCGCAGAGCAGGTCGGCGCCGGCGTCGTCGTGGTGGGCGTACCGCGGAAGCGGCAGCTCAGGGTCCAGCTGCTGGACCGGGAGGTGGATTCTGTGCACACCACCGAGTCTACAGAGTCAGCCTGGGTGGCCGCGCTCGCCTGCAGGTACCCGGTGAGCCGTGCGATCATAGAGAGTATGAACTCTGACGACTCTCTGCGCCCGGGCCTTCGCTACCGGGAGAAGCTGTGGCCGGGCTGGTGGCTGTGGGTGGTCGCCGTGGGCATCGGCGCCTCGGTCTCCATCGCGTTCTTCCCGGTCGGTGTCCTCTACGGCGTGATTGCCCTGGTGGTCGGGATCGCGCTGTGCGTTGCCGCCCTGCTGGCGACCACCCCCACCGTTGAGGTCAGCGATGAGGAGCTGCGAGTCGGCCGGGCGCGCATCGCGCATCAGGATCTGGGCCGTGCGGCGGCTCATCGCGGCGACGCGGCCCGCGAGCAGCTGGGCCCGGGATTCGACGCACGCAGCTACCAGTGCATCCGGGGGTGGATCGATGCGGTGATCACCGTGGAGGTCAGCGACCCGCAGGACCCCACCCCCTATTGGCTGTTCTCCACCCGCCACCCGCAGACGCTGCTGGCGGCCCTGGGATCACAGGAGCCGGTGCACGAGGCCGGCGTCTCCATCAGCCAGAACTAGTGCAGCCCCCAGCTGGTGAAGCCGGTCAGGGGTGAGTCAGCCCTCGCAGTCGGTGCAGAAGAGCTGTCCGCCCTCTTCGCGGGCCACTTGGGAGCGGTGCCGCACCAGGAAGCAGGAGGCGCAGGTGAACTCGTCTGATTGGGCGGGAAGCACCCGGACCTGCAGCTCCTCGTCGGAGAGGTCCGCGCCGGGCAGCTCGAACCCTTCAGCCGTCTCCGTCTCGTCCTCGTCGACCACCGGTGCCTGACGGTTGGTCTGGCGGTTCTTCAGCTCCTCAATGGAGTCTTCGCTGGCATCTTCCTCGTTCTTCCGCGGGGCATCGTAATCAGTTGCCATAACAGGTGCTCCAATGGTGGTTCTGCCATCATCTGTCAGCGTTGGTGCGCAGCAGATAATGAGTAAGGTCGCACAGATTGTGTCGCATCCGACCTGCCCTGACAAATCGGGGTGCCGGCGCGGGTGGTCCGCAGGGGCGGCAATCCTTCTATGTCGGGTTGAGACGACCTGTGGACGTACCCTCTGCCCGCGATACAGTTTGCGTCACAGGACAACACCAGCTTGAGGCAATCGGGAGGAATCCACCGATGCAGAATCTGCGGATCGTGGGGATCCAGGCTGAGGGTGAGGAGCCCCAGCTGCTGCTCTCCGACGACGCCGGGGCAGAGTTCGCCCTGCCCATTGACCAGGCGCTGAAGTCTGCGGTGGCCCGCCCCGCCTCAGCCACTCAGCAGCGTGCAGCCGGTAAGCCCACCTCGTTCTCTCCACGCGAAATTCAGGCCCGGCTGCGCACCGGCGCCACCGTGGCCGAAGTGATCGAGGCCTCCGGCCTCTCCGAGGCGCAGGTGCTGCGCTACGCGGGCCCGGTGGCCGACGAGCGGGCGTTCTACGCATCCCGAGCGCGCGACACCATGGTGGCCCGGGCCTCGACTGCCGAGAATCACCGCATGGCCTTCGGCGACGCGCCGGCCACGTTGGAAGACATGGTCAAGGTCCGGCTGCGCGCGATCGGGGTGCAGCTGAGCACGCTGACCTGGGACGCGTGGCGCCGGGAGGACGGGCTGTGGGCCGTCGTCGCCGACTTTGATGCCGAAAGCTCGCAGGCCCATGCGGAGGCGATCGGCCAGCGGCCCCCGGCAGAGTGGGTCTACGACGCCTCATCGAAGGCCGTGCGTGCGGTGAACAAATGGGCCGAGTCGCTCATCAGCCTGCCCCCGGCTTCTTCGGCGCGCGGCAGCGGACGCCGTCTCGAAGCAGTGGAGGAGCCCTTCGACGTGGACCAGCGCACGATGGCCGCCCGCAGCAGCGTGAGGTCCGCCGATGTGCCGGCGGCATCCGCAGATGAGGACGGCACCGACCACGAGGACCTGCTGGATATTCTGCGTGCCCGGCGCGGACAGCGGCTGGGGTCCGACGAGTCCGGCGATGACAAGCTGGCCACGCTGCTCACCAAGGACGACCCAGCGGCCGAATCCGCACCGACTCCCCTGCGGGCTGTGCAGGACTCCCGCGAACAGGACGCCCCAGGGCAGGACTCCCCTGAGTCGGACTCCCCTGAGTCGGACTCCCCTGGGTCGGCTGATGCGCAGCAGTCGGGTGAGCAGCCCGCTGCGGAGTCCGGCAGCACCGACGCGTGGGGCTTCAGCTATGAGGATCCGGGCGAGGACGACGCCGCCCCGACCGCCGAGGAGCCGCAGCGGGCAGGCGATGATGCGCAGCCGACGGCGGAGAGGCCACCGCGCCGGAAGCGCTCCTCATCGCGGCGGCCCGCTATGCCGCGCTGGGACGACATTCTCTTCGGCACCAAGGACGACTGAGCGCATCCACGAACGCCTGCACCCCGACCTGAAGGCAGCCCGGGGTGGACAGCCTCAGGTGAGCAGCCTCAGTCCGCGAAGCCGCGGCCGGTCAGTTCCAGCAGCGGCACCCGCCGCTCCGCCTCGGTGAGCGATCCGTGCTGACCGACCATGGACAGCGGCTGGGTCCCGGTCCGGTCGGTGTGGAAGATGGCCGCTTCCTGACGGGCGGCGATCAGCACGTCCCCGATGCGCGGACGCACCCCCGCCCGCACCGGGCCGAACCAGCCGGCGGCCAGCGCCTCCTCGGCGGTCACCGCCCACACCAGGTCCCCGAACTCCTGCTGCCAGACTGAACGGACCTGCTCAGCGGCCCCGGGCTCGGTGTAGAGCTGCACCATCCGCGGCTCACCGCCGGTGTGCCGCACCGAGCGCAGCAGGTCAGCACGTTCGCTGATATCGATCCGGTTCTGCTGGGCCACATTGATCATGCCGTGATCGGCGGTGAGCAGCACGCTGGCCTGGGCGCCGAAGCGCTCCTTCAGCTGCCGACTGAACTGTGCGGCGGCGGCGTCGACGTTCTCCAGCATGGTCACCCATTTCGCTGAGCCGACGCCGAGGTTGTGGCCGGTCTTGTCCAACTCATCGATGTAGAGGTAGACCAGCAGCTTCGGCATCGGCCCCCGGCGCAGAGTTGCCGTGCGCGGCCGGTGGCCGGCGATCCAGTCGGCCGCCAGCCCGAAGCGCCCGGCGATGGTGCTGGATCCGGCGAACTGGCCTCCGCGCAGCGCGGCCCGGGTCAGCGGCGAGTCGCGGAACTGGGGCCGGGAGACGGTCAGCACTTCGGTCCCGGAGGCCTCTGCGGCGCCCAGCACCGTGGGCTCGGGCTGCCAGCTGATCGGATCCACCTCGGCGTCCCAGCTGCCGAGCATGTTGACCACCCGTCCCAGGTGCGGGGCGAAGACGTCGTAGCCGACCATGCCGTGCTCCCCCGGCGTCAGCCCGGTCCCCAATGACGTCAGTGACGCGGCGGTGGTGGTGGGCGCCCCGGTGTCCAGGCTGCGCCCCTGCTGGGCGCTGCGCCAGGGACGCGACAGGAACCGCGCGTGGCCGGTGTGCCCGGCGAGATTCTGATCCCCCAGCCCGTCAGCGAGAATGACCACTGTGATGCTGGACTCCGGCAGGTTCAGCTGGTTGCTGAATCCGCCCACACCCAGTGCGGCTGCCGCAGAGGTGAGCACGTGTCGAAGGTGCGCCCCGTCATAGTCGGGGGCGGAAGGCGTCCCCACCGGTTCAGCGCGCGTGATCGACGCTGGCCCGGCGAAGCGCGCGCACAAAGCTGCGCGCCTCATCCACTGCGGAGTCTCCCTCAGCGGTGGCGGCGATGCGCAGGGTGATGTCCTCGGGCACCCAGGTGCCGGTGTCGCCGTGATCGGCCATACATTCGGGGTTGCCGCAGTCCGCCGGCATGGAGTCGAATCGGGCCCCGCCGGTCCAGTTGAGGTTCAGGCTTACCTCCGCCAGCGCACGGTCGGCACGGAACTGCTCCGGATGCCGGTGGACCTCGGAGAGGATCAGGGAGCGGATGCGCGAGACCGGCACCACCTCGGTGGAGATCCGCGCCACCACCTCACCGCTGCCCTCGGCTGCGGCGTCGTCGTGCTCGGCCGGGTGATCATCCAGATGCGCGACGACGACCACCTCACCGGCCAGGACCAGCACGGTGATGTGCCGGTGGACCTCCTCCATGTCGAAGTGGGTGTCCACGTGGACGATCTGGTGCTCAGCCTCGCGGCCGTCCAGCGCCTCGGTGACCGTGTGGTGCACCAGGGAGGGATAGAAGCCGCCGCGGTCAATGGCTTCCTTCAGCGTGATGGTGGATATGCCCATAGATGACATGGTATCCCCGGTCCCGATTGGCATTGCACGCGCTCCATTCTGGATAATGGCCAGGTGCCGCAATACCAAGCTCAGGGAAATTCGACCTTTCACCATCAGAATGCCGCGCTGCTGTCCGTGGCCGAGGTGGAGGCTCCGGAGGTGCTGACCTCCCGCGAGCTGGACGGCCGGCTGGCCGACGCGCTGAAGCGGCTGAAGCTGCCCCACGGTCTGCTGCAGCGAGTCGCCGGCGTCAAGGCTCGGCGCAACTGGAGCGCCGACGGCGAGGTCCGCACCGCCACGGTCGAAGCCGGGCGGCGGGCCCTGCGTCAGGCGGGGATCGACGGCTCGGAGGTGTCGATGATGATCAACACCTCGGTCTCCCGGGTGCACCTGGAGCCCTCGGTGGCCGTCGGGGTGCACAGCGACCTGGGGCTGCCCAGCTCGGCGATGAACTTCGACATCACCAACGCCTGCCTGGGCTTCGTCAACGCCATGACCCTGGCCAGCTCACTGATCGACGCCGGCCAGGTGAAGTATGTGCTCATCGTCAACGGCGAGGACCCACGGTGGGTTCAGGAGGCGACGGTGGAGCGGATCAACTCCCTGGAGCAGGAGGTCTCCCGCGACGACTTTATGAGCGAGTTCGCCTCGCTGACCCTGGGGTGCGGGGCCGCTGCTGCCGTGATCGGCCCGGCCGATGACCACCCCGAGGGTCACCGCATCATCGGCGGGGTCACCCGGGCGGCCACCCAGCACCACAACCTGTGCGTAGGCGACCACAACGGCATGTTCACCGACGCGCGCGGTCTGCTCGAAGGCGGACTCGAACTGGTCATGGACGCGTGGAAGGACGCCAAGGAGCACTTCGAATGGCAGCAGATGGACTCCTACGTCACCCACCAGGTGTCCTCCCTGCACACCTCATCCATCATCAAAGCCGCCAAGCTGGACAAGAAGCGGGTGCCGGTCACCTACCCCGAACTGGGCAACGTGGGCCCGGCATCGCTGCCCATCACCCTCGCCCGGGAGGCGCCCAAGCTCGATCGCGGGTCCCGGGTGCTGTGCATGGGCGTGGGATCGGGGCTCAACACTGCCATGGTGGAGATCCAATGGTGAGCTGGCCCTCGCCGCTGACCCTCTGGAAGCCGATCCCCGCAGCCGCGGCCCGCTCGCCCTTCGCAGCTCTGCGGCACACCCCGCTGCCCGGCCTGGACCCTGAGTGGTCGCAGCTGGTGAGCGCCCGCACCGACGACGGCGACCGCGGCTTTCACGTGCTGGACACCGGCCCGGCCCTGCAGGCCCGGGGGATCACCCCCACCGGCACCATCCTCGCGCTGCACGGAAACCCCACCTGGTCCTATATGTGGCGCCACGTGCTGCGCTCCTCCGTGGAGCAGGCCCGGCCCGGCCAGGCCTGGCGGGTCATCGCACCGGACCAGCTGGACATGGGCTTCTCCGAGCGGCTGGCCCACCCGGATCCGCCCGGGCCGCACGCCACCAGCTATCGGGGCATGGAGCAGCGGCTCAATGACCTGGACGGTCTCATGGACGCCCTTGACGTCGAGATCGACAAGCCCCTGGTGACCCTCGGCCACGACTGGGGCGGAGTCATCTCGCTGGCGTGGGCGGTGCGCCACCGCAACCTGGTCCAGGCTGCGATGAGCCTCAACACGGCCGTTGATCATCCGCACGCCGAACCGGTGCCCACCGCGCTGCGGGCCGCCATGACCCCTGGGGTGCTGGCCGGCTCCACTGTGCTCACCGACGCTTTCCTGCGCGTGACGCTCTCCCTGGCCGAGGGCGGCCTGGAGCCGGAGGTGGCGGCCGCTTACCGTGCCCCCTACGTCTCTCGGCTGGGCCGCGGAGGCATCGGCGGCTTCGTCGCCGATATCCCCGCAGCGGCTGAGCACCCCTCCCGCGAGGCCCTGGAGCGGGCCTCCTCGGGCCTGCAGCAGTGGGAGAAGCCGACCCTGCTGGTCTGGGGCCCCAAGGACCCGGTCTTCCGCGACCGCTACCTCAACGACCTGCTGGAGCGGGTGCCCCACGCGGATCTGCACCGCTTCGAAGGGGCCGGCCACCTGGTCTCCGAGGACCGGGACATCGCTGAGGTGCTCTTCACCTGGCTTCAGGACCAGTTCGGCATGACCGGGCCCCCGGACGGGACCTCCCCGCCGCCGGCGGAGCCCCCCACCCGGCTGCACGAGCAGCTGGAGGCGATGAGCCTCTCCTGGCGCCGCGACTCCCCCGCAGTGGTCGATATGACCGCAGGCCCGGAAGGCGCGACTCTGAGCTGGCAGCAGCTGAACACCCAGGTGGACACGCTCGCCGCCGGGCTGCACCGGCTCGGAGTCCGGCGCGGACACCGGGTGAGCCTGTTGGTCCAGCCCGGAAACTCGCTGACCGTGGTCCTCTACGCGTGCCTGCGGTTGGGGGCGGTCGCCGTCGTCGCCGACGCCGGCCTGGGCATCAGGGGCATGACCCGCGCGGTGCGCAGCGCTCGGCCCAACTGGGTCATCGGTCAGCGGCCCGGTCTGGTCCTGGCCCGGGCCATGGGCTGGCCCGGCACCCGGATCAGCATGGACCCGCTCTCACCGCGGGCAGCCCGCGCACTGGGCACCGTCGCCTCGGTGCAGCGGCTGCTGCGCGGCGACGAGACCCCTGCGCTGAAGGAGCTGGCGCACCCGGAGGCCGATGATCCGGCGGCGATTCTGTTCACCTCCGGATCCACCGGACCGGCAAAGGGCGTGATCTACACCCACCAGCGGCTGGGAGCCCTGGTGGCACTGCTCCGCCACCACCTTCAGGTGAAGCCCGGATCCTCGCTCATCGCCGGCTTCGCCCCGTTCGCCCTGCTGGGCCCTGCCATCGGGGCGACCTCAGTCACTGCCGATATGTCGGTGACCAAACCCGCCACACTGACCGCACGGGCCGTGGCTGAGGCTGCGCTGACCGGTGAGGCGACCATGTTCTTCGGCTCCCCGGCGGCCCTGCGCAACGTGGTGGCCACCTCGGCGGAGCTGACTGAGCAGCAGCGGACCGCACTGGGCAGGATACGTCTGGTGCTCTCCGCCGGCGCGCCGGTGCATCCGGACCTGCTGGACCAGGTGGCCCAGCTGTTCCCGCAGGCAGAGATCCACACGCCCTACGGCATGACTGAGGGCCTGCTGCAGGCCGATATTGAGCGCAAAGAGGTCCACCGCGCCATGGCCACCGGCCAGCCCGGTGTCTGTGTGGGCCGGGCCGTGGCCGGGGTGCGCTTCGCACTGGCCCCGCTGGACGGACTCGGCCGGCCGGCCCAGCAGCTGCTGGACCCCGAGCGGGCGCAGGGAACACTGAGCGAGCTGGTGGTCTCAGCGGCCCACCTCAAGGCCGGCTACGACCGGCTCTGGCTGACCGACCGGCAGTCGCGTCGCGACGAGAAGGACGATCTGCTCTGGCACCGCACCGGCGACGTCGGTCATATCGACGAGGCCGGACGAGTGTGGATTCAGGGCCGGCTGCAGCATGTGATCACCACCGCCGAGGGCCCGGTGGGCCCCGGTGTGGTGGAGACTCCGGTGGACGCCCTGGATGCGGTCGCCCGCAGCGCCGCAGTGGGCGTCGGCCCGGCGGGCACTCAGGCGATCGTCGTCGTCGTCGAGCCCGCACCGGGGCAGCGGCTCAGCCTGGGCTCCTCTCCCCTGGCCCAACCTGAGGTCAGCCGAGCGGTGCGCGCAGCATCGAGGCAGGCGGCGGTCTCTGCGGTGCTGGTGGTGGAGCGGCTGCCGACCGACATTCGGCACAACTCCAAGATTGAGCGCACCGCGCTGGCCGCCTGGGCCGAACAGGTGCTGGCCGGGCAGAAGGTGTCCGCCCCATGAGCCAAGAGATCCTTCCCCCCGCCCGCGTGCTGGTCACCGGCGCCTCCGGACTGCTGGGCCGCAGTGTGGCAGCCCGACTGGCCGATCTGGGATACACCGTCACCACCTTCCAGCGCAGCTCCTCGGGCCTGGACACCGTGCATGAGGTGCGCGGCTCGCTGACCGACCCGCAGGCCGTGGAGCGTGCGGTAGCGGGCCAGGACGCGATCCTGCACATGGCCGCCAAGGTGTCGGTGTCCGGACGGCGGGAAGACTTCGAGCGGATCAACATTGTGGGCACCGAGCAGCTCTTCGACGCCGCCTGGGGCGCTGGGGTGGAGAACGTCCTCTATGTGTCATCGCCCTCCGTGGCGCATGCGGGTTCCTCCCTGGTGGGGGCCTCGGCCGGTCCGGCCGATCCCCAGCGCGCGGAGGGCCACTATGCGCGGACCAAGGCCGAAGCCGAGCTCATTGCGCAGACGCGCGGCTCGGCGGGCACCAATGTGCTCATTATGCGTCCGCACCTGGTGTGGGGCCCCGGCGACGGGCAGCTGACCAAACGCATCATCGACCGCGCCCGGTCCGGACGGCTGCCCATCCTGGGGACCGGGGCGCCGCTGGTGGACACGCTGTTCATCGACAACGCGGTGGACGCGTTCGTCGCCGGGCTGCGCCAGCTGCCCATCATCGCCGCCGAGCAGCCGTTGTCCGGCCGCAGACTGATGGTCACCAACGGTGAGCCCCGCCCCATCGGGGAGCTGATTGCCGGCATCGCGGCGGCCGGAGGGGCCCGGCAGCCCACACTGCGCGTGCCTGCTGCGGTGGCCAAAACCGCCGGACTGGCGATTGAGAAGCTCTGGGCGGCCACCGGGCCCCACGCGGACGAGCCTCCGATGACGAAGTTCTTGGCGGAGCAGCTCTCCACCGCCCACTGGTTCGACCAGCGGCACACCCGTGAGGTGCTGGACTGGAGTCCGCGGACATCGATCGAGCAGGGGCTGCAGAAGCTGGGTCGCCACGTTCGCCGCACCGGCGGAGTGCTCTGAGAACAGTGCTCTGAGCCCGATCTTCCCAGCGCTGTGAAGGAACTGCGCCTCCTCAGGCTGTGATATCTGAAAACCCCTGGGAAGAGCTGGCACCAGGGGCGGAAAGGCGAAAGACTGTGACGATGCAGCACTGCGTATTGGTGAAACTGGGAGAGGCCTTCCTCAAAGGCGAGAACCGCGCCTTGTTCACCCGAGCGCTGCGCCGCAATATCATCGCAGCGCTGCCTGCGGAGAGCGGGTCAGTGGCGATTCAGCCTCGTGGGGGCATGTTTGTGCTCTTCCCCAGCGACCACAGTGCCCAGCTGGCCCAACGCATGACTGAGGTGCCCGGCATCAACGTCGTGGACCCGGCGAAGTGCACGCAGAAGGCACCTGAGGCGTTCCTGGATGCGGCTCTGGATCAGCTGCGGGAACGGTTCGGCGATGAGCTGCAGCAGCGGCCGCGGGCCTTCGCCGTGATTGCGCAGCGCCGCGATAAGCGCTTCGAACACACCTCGGCGGATCTGAACCGGTACCTGGGGGCCGAGATTCAGCGAGCCACCGGCTGGCCGGTGAACCTCAGCCACCCAGAGGTGACCATCAGAGTCGACGTCAACTTCGGCGACGCCTTCGTCTCCGTGCAGCGGCTGCGTGGGGTGGGCGGGCTGCCGGTGGGCTCCAGCGGCCGGGCCATGGTGCTGCTCTCGGGAGGATTCGACTCACCGGTTGCGGCGATGCGCATGATGAAGCGTGGGCTGGCGTGCGACTTCGTGCACTTCTCCGGGGCGCCCTACACCGATCCCTCCTCCATCTATAAGGCCTATGCGCTGGTGCGTCAGCTCAGCAGGTACCAGCCGCGCTCGCGACTGTGGGTGGCCCAGCTCGGCAGCGCACAGCGCACCCTGGCCTCCTCGTCGGCGCCGGGGCTGCGCACGGTGGCCCAGCGTCGGCTGATGCTGCGCATCGCAGAGGAGCTGGCCGGACGCCAAAAGGCTGATGCGTTGGTGACCGGGGACAGCCTGGGGCAGGTGGCCAGCCAAACGATCAGCAACCTGCACACCGTCGACGACGCCGTCACACGGCCGGTGCTGCGCCCGCTGATCGGCTGGGACAAGGAAGAGATCATCGCCGAGGCGCGCCGCATCGGCACCGCCGAGATATCCATGCTGCCGGACCAGGACTGCTGCACCATGCTGGCTCCTCCCCGGCCGGCGACCTACTCCGATGCGGCCACCCTGCAGACGGTCGAGACGCGGGCCGGCATCGAGGAGCTGGTGACCGGGACCGTGTCCAACCTGCAGGAGTACTCCTTCACCGCCGGCGATGGTGCTCAGCTGAGCCCCCAGGGCGCTGCAGCGCTCTCGTCACAGCGGCAGTCTTCCCAGCGCTGTGAAGGAACTGCGTCTCCTCAGGCTGGGTGATCCGAATACTGCTGGGAGAACCGGAACGGGCGCGGAACTCAGTACCGTGAGATGGCCCGGCGTGCGGAGTCTGTGCGCTGTTCGGGGTTGGCGATGTCCACACTGGCGTGCAGGATGCTGATTCCCTCCGGCGAGGCGAGCAGCGGGCTGAGCTGCAGATTGGCGACCTGCGGGTGGTTGTCCTTCAGCATCGCCACCCGCTGCACCGTCTCCTCCAGGGCCGCTGCGTCCACGGCGGGGATGCCTCGGTAGCCGAAGAGCTTCTGCGCCGCCTTGGGGGTGCTGACCAGCCGTTTGACGTCCTGGTCGGTCAGCGGCGGCACGGCGTGCCCCCAGTCATCGAGCAGGTCCACGGCGTCTCCGGAGAGGCCGAAGGAGAGCACCGGGCCCATCAGCGGGTCTTCGATGGCGCGCACAATGCAGCCCTGTCCCGTGGGGCCCATCGCCTGGATTTCCAGTCCGGGGCTGCCGTACTTGGCGTGCTGGCGACGCATATCCTCGATCACGCGGCGCAGCATGGACTCCGAATCGATGTTCAGCTGCACCCCGCCCAGGTCCAGCCGGTGACGCAGATACGCGTTGGTGGACTTCACCGCCACCGGATACCCCACGCGTTGGGCCGCCTGGACGGCGTCGTCGATGGTGTCGAAACCGATGGAGGGATACACATTCAGCCCGTAGAGGTCCAGCAGCTGCGTGGTCTGCTGCTGGGAGAGTCGGCCCTCGGAGGCGCCGTCGACTCTGGTCAACCATTCGTTCAGCAGCGCATCGGCCTGCCGGGATACCTGGGTGCCCTCCAGGCCCTGCGGGACGTAGCTGGCGCCCACCCCCTGGGCGCGCCACCGCTGGTAGCGGGCGGTCTTGGCCAGCGCGGAGACTGACCGGGCCGGCGAGGAGAACACGGGCACTCCCTGCTGCAGGGCCGAGGCCTCCAGCACGGGTCCGGCGTCGCCGATGCGGTTCAGCGCCACATCGGTGTCCAGGGTCCCGATCAGCGACATCACCATGGGTTTGGCGTATTCGGCCCCGGTCTGGGAGATGGCGCGGAAGAAGTTGTGGTGGTGACCGGTCACCGTGGGCTGCAGGCAGATTGCCACAGCATCGACGCTGTCGTCTTCGAACAGCGCGGCAAGCTGGGTGCGCAGGTTCTGCTCGGCAGCGGCCCGGGTGCCTTCTAAGTCCAGGTCACCGATGACCGTCGTGGCGCTGAGCCCGTAGGACTCCGCGGCATCGGCCAGCAGCCGCCCCATGGAACCGGAGTTGGAGAGCACCCCCACGTTATCCCCGGCCGGCAGCGGCTGGGTGGCGAGCACCTGCAGCACATCCATCAGGGAGTCGTGGTTGCCGACTTTGATCACCCCGGAGTTGTCCAGCATCGCGTCCACCGCACCCTGCGGCGCCCGGGAGGTGCGCACCTGGTGACCCGGGGGCAGCCGGTGGCCGGTGAGATCTCCGGTGGCGACCACCACGGGCTTGGTCAGGGCCAGCCGCCGGGCGATACGGGAAAACTTGCGCGGGTTGCCGAAGGACTCCAGATAGATGCCCACTGCCCCGGTGGGGTCGTGGTCTTCGAAGTACTGCATGGCGTCATTGCCGGAGAGATCGGCCCGATTTCCGGCCGAGATGGCCGCAGAGAGGCCCAGCTGGCGCCGGTGGGCCTGCGCGTACAGGGAGACGCCGATGGAGGCGGACTGGGTGAACAGCGCCACCCGACCTGGGATCGGCATCGTCGGAGACAGCGAGGCGTTGAGCGAGACGTCGGCGTCAGTGTTGATCAGGCCCACTGAGGCCGGTCCGATGAGCCGCATGCCCCAGCGGCGGGCCAGCTGGACCAGCTCACGCTGGTCCAGCACCCCGTGACGCCCGCGCTCGGCACGATTACCGGTGGGCACCCCGTCAGTGATCAGCAGCAGCCCCTTGACGCCGTTGCGGCCACAGTCGGCCACTACCTCCTCAAGCTGCTCAGCGGGCACACAGACCACGGCCAGGTCGACGTCGTGCTTGATCTCTTCCAGGGACTCGTAGGCCAGGGCGCCGCCGATCTCCAGAGCCTGGGGATTGACCGAGTGCACCGCCCCGGTGAACATGCCCTCCACGATGTTGTGCAGCAGGTGGTAGCCCACCGACCCGTACTCGCGTGAGGCGCCGATCACGGCGATATGCTCAGGCGCCAGCAGCTCGCCGACGCTGCGGGACTCCGCGCGGTGCTCCCGGGACTCCATGACCGCCCGGGACCGGTCGGTGGGGTCGATGGAGAAGCTCAGCAGCGCCACCCCGTCCTCGAACCGGCGCTGGACCGCATAGCCAGCCTCGGAGAAGACGGCGAGCATCTTGCGGTTCTCCGGCAGCACCTCTGCGGAGAACTCCTCCAGACCGTGCTCCCGGCCGGCGGCTGCCAGGTGCTCCAGCAGGATCGAACCGATGCCGCGGCCCTGATGGGCGTCAGAGATGTTGAAGGAGACCTCGGCTTCGGCGCCGTCGATCCGGTCGTAGCCGCCCACCCCGATGATCTCCTCATCCAGCAGCACCACTAGGGAGACCCGATCAACGTGGTCGACCTGGGTGAACCGCCGCAGCTCTTTGTCGGTGAGGGTGGACTTGAACGTAAAATATCGCAGGTAGATGGAGGAGTCCGACTGTGCGGCATGCATGCGCGCCATCCGGTCGGCGTCCTCGGGAGACACCGGTCTCAGATGGGCGGCTGCGCCGTCGCGAAGCACGACATCGGCCTCCCAATGGGACGGATATCCGCTGACTTGTGCGTGGTCACCCATAGGATCAAGACTAACCACATCTGTGACCACTGCACGAGACAAGGACCGTTTTCTCTTCTATGGCCCGCCGACCCGCCGCTCACCATGGCTCCACCACTGCCCCGGTGACTCCTGAGACCAACATCATGGATATCGATGTCTCCTCGGAGATGGAGACCTCCTTCCTGGAGTATGCCTATTCGGTCATCTACTCGCGGGCGCTGCCCGATGCCCGCGACGGGCTGAAGCCGGTGCAGCGCCGGATCCTCTACATGATGGCCCAAATGGGGCTGCGCCCGGAGAAGGGCCATGTGAAGTCGGCCCGGGTGGTGGGCGAAGTGATGGGCAAGCTGCACCCGCACGGAGACTCCGCGATCTACGACGCCCTGGTGCGCCTGGCGCAGTCCTGGTCGCTGCGCCTGCCGCTGGTGGACGGGCACGGAAACTTCGGCTCACTGGACGACGGCCCGGCCGCCGCCCGCTACACCGAGGCGAAGATGGCGCCGGCGGCGATCGCGATGACCGCTGACCTCGATGAGGACGTGGTCGACTTTGAGCCCAACTACGACAACCAGTTCACCCAGCCCAGCGTGCTGCCGGCCGCCTTCCCCAATCTGCTGGTCAACGGCACCTCAGGCATTGCGGTGGGTATGGCCACCAATATGGCCCCGCACAACATCGGCGAGGTCATCGCCGGCGCCCAGCACCTGATCCTGCACCCGGACGCCAGCCTGGAGGACCTGATGGTCCACATCCCGGGTCCCGACCTTCCCGGTGGGGGACGGATTGTGGGGCTCGACGGCGTCCGGGAGGCCTACCGCACCGGCCGGGGCCGGTTCAAGACGCGCGCGAAGGTCAGCATCGAGCAGGTCTCGGCGCGCAGGACCGGGATCGTGGTCACCGAGCTGCCGTATATGATCGGGCCGGAGTCGGTCATCGAGAAGGCCAAGGACGCCGTTCAGTCCAAGAAGCTCGTCGGCGTCTCGGATGTGCTGGATCTGACCGACCGCACACACGGCACCCGCATGGTCATCGAGCTCAAGGCGGGGTTCAACCCGCAGGCGGTGCTCGCCCAGCTCTATAAGCACACCCCGCTGGAGACCAGCTTCGCGATCAACAACGTGGCCCTGGTGGACGGACAGCCCCATACGATGGGCCTGCTGCAGCTGCTGCAGGTCTACGTCGATCACCGCATCAATGTGGTCCGCCGCCGCACCGCCCACCGGTTGGGCAGGCGCAAAGACCGGCTCCACCTGGTGGAGGGTCTGCTCATCGCCATCGTCGACATCGACGAGGTCATCCAGATCATCCGCGCGGCGGAGGACACCGGCACCGCCCGGAAACGGCTGATGACGGTGTTCGATCTCAGCCACCCCCAGGCCGATCACATTCTGGAGCTGCGGCTGCGGCAGCTGACCCGCTTCTCCACGATCGAGCTGGAGGATGAGAAGCAGCGCCTGGAGGATGAGATCAGCCAGCTCACCGCCATCCTGGAGTCCGAGCAGCTGCTGCGCAAGACGGTCTCCGACGAGCTGGCCGAGGTGGCCGAGTCCTACGGCCAGCAGCGGCGCACCGAACTGGTCGACGCCGAGGCTGAACCTCTGCGTGCCGCCCCGGTTGAGAAGCAGGACGACGACGCCGCAGGCTCGCTGCAGATCCCCGACTCCGCCTGCTGGGCGGTGCTCTCGGCCTCCGGGATGCTGGCGCGCACCACCGACCGGTCCCAGCTGGTGCACCCGGGCCGTCGCCGCAAACACGATGTGCTGCGCTCCCTGGTGGCCACTACTGCCCGTGGCGAAGTGGGGGCGGTGACCTCGGCGGGACGGATGATCCGCGTGCCGGTGGTGGATATGCCCACGCTGGAGATTGCCGGCGGCACCCTCAACCTCAATCAGGGCGCCAAGGTGAAGGACTTCCTGGCGCTGGGCCGCGGTGAAGAGCTGCTGGGCTTCGTGCCGCTGGACGCGGTGATCGCCTTGGGCACCGCCGCTGGCCGGGTGAAGCGGGTCAACCCCGACTATCCGCTCAACCGAGATGAGTGGGAGGTCATGGGGCTGAAGGACGGCGACGTCGTCGTCGGTGCTGCCGTCTCCGCAGCCGAGGAGGATCAGCTGATCTTCATCTCCTCCGGAGCCCAGCTGCTGCGCTGTGACGCGTCCCTGGTGCGGCCCCAGGGTCGGACCGGTACGGGTGTGGCGGGCATGAAGCTCGGCGCCGGGGACACGGTCATCGGCTTCAACGTCATTGCCGCCGATGCTGCCGAAGACGCGGCGGTGGTAGTCACCTGTGCCGCCGGCGGAGGGACCCTGGATGGTCTGGGCGCCCAGAGCGTCAAAGTCACCGCACTCCATGAGTTCCCGGCCAAGGGACGGGCGACCGGAGGTGTGCGTGCTCACCGGTTCCTGCGCGGCGAGGACCACCTGACCCTGGGCGCTGCCGCCATGTCTCCGGCGATGGCTGCCGCCAGAAGCGGGGTGGCGCGGACCCTGCCGGTGGAGATGGGCCGACGTGACGGGACAGGGGTTCCGCTGGAGCAGGCGATCGACGCCGTGTCCTCCAGTCCGGAGGCGCTGGCGAAACACTTCTACAGCGTGTAGAAAAATCGGGCGCTGCGGCGTATTCTGGTGGTGCACCGGTGAAAGGAGAACCCCATGGCCAGCCTCGGCGAACTGGAGCGTTCCGTCATGACCCTGCTGTGGGACTCAGGGCAGCGTTTGAGCGCCAATGAAGTCTGTGACCAGTTGGAGGAGGATCTGGCTGTCACCACGGTGCTGACTGTGCTCTCCCGCCTGGAGAAGAAGAACTTAGTGCAGCGTGAGCGCACCACCCGGCCCCACCGCTACGCTGCCATTGCCTCCCGCGAGGAGCACACGGTGGAGATGCTCAATGAGGTGTTGGGCACCGCCTCGGACCGGGAGGCCGTGCTGGCCCGGTTCATCGGCGGCGTCTCCGAGTCTGAGGCCGCTTCCCTGCGCAGGATCCTCTCCCGGTAGCGACCAGCCCGCAGCGGCGTAGACTGGTGCGCCAGTGGAACCTATCGCCCTGTTTCTGGCTCTGTTGGCCGCCGTTCTGGCCGTGCCCGTGCCCAAGCTGCTGCACCGAGCACGCTTCAGCGCACGCTCGCCCCGGGCCGCCATGCTGGTCTGGCAGGCGATCGCGCTGGCCGGGGGGCTCTCCCTGGTCGGCGCGCCGATCGCCTTTGGACTGTCTCCGTTCGGCGCGTCGCTGCCGGAAGCGGTGACCAGGGCGTTCATGCTGGCGGCGGCGGAGGACTATGCCGCTCTGGGTGATCTTGAAGTGCACCCGGTTCACATCTTTGCGCTCTGTCTGGGTCTGCTGCTGGGCGGACATCTGCTGCTGACGCTGATCCGCACCTACCTGCGGGTTCGCAGCGCCCGGCGGCGGCACCGCCAGCTGGTTGATCTGCTCTCCACCCCGCTGCAGGCCGAGAAGAACCCGGCGCTGCACGCGGGGCGGGGCCACCATGAGGCGCATGTCATCGAGTCTGAGGCTCCCCTGGCCTACTGCCTGCCCGGCCGCACCAATGCGCGGTCAGTCACCGTGCTGTCCAGGGGTCTGCTGGAGCAGCTCACCGGGGATGAGGTTGCCGCCGTCGTCGCGCATGAGAACACGCACCTGGCTCAGCGTCACCACCTGCTGACGGTGGCCTTCGAATCCTGGTACCGGGCCCTGCCGTGGCTGCCGACCACACGGTACGGGCGTGATGCGGTGCTGGAGCTGACCGAGATGCTCGCCGACGACGGCGCCCTGAGCCACCACTCGCGCGAGGACCTGCTGCGGGCGCTGGCGCTGAGTTCGCCGGAGTCCGAGACAGAGCACCAGCCGTCCCAAGCCGCCGGCACCCACACCACCCACATCACCGGTGCCCGGCTGCAGCGGCTGCTGATCCCGCCAGAGCCCCTCGCCAGGCCGGCGATCGCAGCTGCAGCGGCGGCATCAGCGGCTCTGCTGGCCGTGCCGACAGTCTTGCTGCTGCTCTGGTCCTGAGGGCCCAATGCCGCTGGCGTGATTACGGGGTGGGGGTGCCGCCATTGGCATTGAGGGTTTCGCCGACGACGAAGCTCGACTCGGTTGAGGCGAGGAAAACGTAGGCCGGGGCCATCTCCACCGGCTGCCCGGCTCGGCCCAACGGGGTGTTGTGGCCAAACTTCGGCAGTGCCTGCTTGGGCTGACCATCGCTGGGCTGGATGACCGTCCATATGGGGCCCGGGGCCACGGCGTTGACCCGGATTCCGCGCGGAGCCAGTGACTGGGCCAAGCCCTTGGTGAAGTTGTTGATCGCAGCTTTGGTGGCCGCGTAGTCCAGCAGCATCGGGTTGGGCTCATAGGCCTGGACCGACGTCGAATTCACAATCGTTGAACCTGGCCCCATGTGTTTCAGCGCCGCACGGCTGAGCGTGTACATCGATGTGATGTTGATCTGGAAGGCGTCGTTCACCTGCTGGTCGCTCAGTTCCTCCAGCGAACTGTTGACCACCTGCTTGCCGGCGTTGTTGACCAGAATATCTAGACCGCCCAGCTGCTCTGCGGCCGAATCGACTACGCTGGCGCGATACTGCTGGTCCATCAGGTCTCCGGGCAGGGCGATTCCAGTGCGGCCGGCCTCCTCGACGGCTCTGAGCACCCGTTCGGCGTCGGTGTCTTCGGCAGGCAGGTACGCGATGGCCACATCGGCGCCTTCGCGGGCGAAGGCGATGGCAACGGCGGCACCGATGCCCGAATCGCCGCCGGTCACCAGAGCCTTGCGGCCCTGCAGGCGGCCCAGCCCGCGGTAGGAGTCAATCCCGATGTCTGGGACTGGCTCAGTTCTCACATCAAGGCCGGGTTCAGGCTGGTCCTGCTGCGGGGGAACTGAGGATCGGCGGAGTCGGCATTCATGGTCCCGACTCTATGGTGGGCTGCGGAAGCCGACAAGAGCGGCGACCCTGGCTCCTCGGTCGGGGCAGTGGCTCCTCCCGAGGTCTACGAGTTGGCGCGCAGGAAGTCCTCGGCGCCGCCGACAAGCTCCGTATGGGCCTGGGGCAGGTCCTCACGACCGACCAGCTGCACGATCTCCGCGGCGAACTCGTCGACGCTGTAGAGCCGCCCGGCGGCTTCGCGACGAGCATCGATGGCCCCGGGCTGCGCGCGGTCCAGCAGCGTGGCGGTGATGGTGCCCTCGATCATGTCACCGGAGATGACGGTCAGCGTGATGCCCTTGTCATCAAGTGTGGGCAGCAGCTCCCGCAGCGCATCCTCACCGGCTCGCTTGGAGCGGGCTACCGGCTCATAGGCGTCCATGGTGGCCGTCTCGTGGATGAAGTGCGCCTGGTGACTGGTGACGAAGATGATCTGCGAGCCAGCCGGCATAGTCTCCACGGCGGTGGTGACCATGTTCACCTGGGCGTCGCGGTTGAGCTTCAGCGCATAGTCCTCACCACGGTCGGCCTCCATGCCGCCGGAGGCGTTGAGCACCAGAATGTGGAGTCCGCCGAAGTTCTGCACGGCCGCATCCACCAGCTGCTGTGCCCCGGCAGCCTCGGTGAGGTCAGCCTGGACTGCCACCGCCGAGCCGCCGGAGGATTCTATGCCTTTGACCACCTTATTAGCCCGCGGTGCCTTTGCCCGATAGTTGATCACCACTCCGGCGCCGCGCTGAGCGATCAGCGCGGCGGTGGCTGCGCCGATCCCGCGAGAGGATCCGGTGACGATCGCGCCTCTGCCCTGAAGATCCTGTGCCATGAGTGTCCTTTCTAATGTCCCATTCCCAGTCCGCCGTCCACCGGGATCACAGCCCCGGAGATGTACGCCGCCTCCGCACTGGAGACCCAGCGTACGACCCGTGCCACCTCGTCGGCCTCGGCGAACCGGCCGGCGGGGATATTGGCCAAGTACGACTTCTGCGTGGCTTCGTCGAGCTCATCGGTCATATCTGAGCGGACGAACCCTGGGGCCACCACATTGGCGGTGATGCCTCGGCTCCCCAGCTCACGCGTCAGCGAGCGTGCCATGCCGACCAGCCCAGATTTGGAGGCGGCGTAGTTGATCTGCCCGGGAGATCCGTACAGACCCACCACCGAGCCGATCAGCACCACCCGGCCCCGCTTCATCCGAAGCATTCCCTTCGAGGCCCGCTTCAGCACACGGAAGGCGCCGGTGAGATTGGTGTCCAGCACCGCAGAGAAGTCCTCTTCGCTCATCCGCATCAGCAGCGTGTCGCGGTTGATGCCGGCGTTGGCCACCAGCACCTCGACCGGGCCGTGGGCCTCCTCGACAGTCGTGAAGGCAGCCTCGACGCTGGCGGTGTCCGTCACATCAGCTGCCACCCCGAGCGCACCTTCAGGTGCCTCGCCGCTGCGAGTGGTCACCGCCACATGGTCTCCGGCTGCGATGAACTCCTCAGCGATCGCGCGGCCGATACCGCGATTGCCTCCCGTGATGAGTACGCTTCGTGGACTCATGCTCCTCCTGATCATCAGTTCTGCTCCGCCGGTGCTCTCCGTGGCCCCTGCCGTCGACCTACACCCTACGGGAACACGATGCTCTTCAGCGTGTCACAACGCCCGACGACGACTTCTACCGGCTGTAGTAAAGATCGGCGGAGGAGTAGAATGAGGCAGATGAGCCAGCCTGTCCACTCCATCACTGACGCGCCGGTGCGGCACAGTGTTGAGCAGCGCTCACGCATGGTGCGCTACACGATCGCGATGTCGCTCCGGCTGGTGTGCTTCGTCGCAGCCGCCGTGGTCGCAGTCGTCTGGGAGACCTGGTGGGCGTTGGTGCCGGCGCTGGCCGCAACAGTGCTGCCCTATATTGCGGTGGTCAACGCCAACGCCGGGGGGGACCGCTACGCCGCTCAGCGGGCTGATGAGGCGCCGCAGCGGCAGCTGGGCACCGGTCATGAGGAGCCCGAACCCAGGCAGTGGTGGGAGCAGAACGAACCGGACGAGCAGCAGGCCCCCGATACCTCCGCGGTCATCGACGGCGAAGTGGAGGCCGAGCCGAAGCCCAGCCGCACCGAATCGAAGCCCAATCGTACCGAACCGGAGGACGGAGCCTGATGGACCTTCTTGGATCACTGGGTTCGCAACAGGCCGGACCCGAGGAGCCCCAATGCTCACGCAAGAGCTGCCGGGCCGCAGCCGTCTGGCAGATCCGGTGGAACAATCCCAAGATCCACGACCCCGAACGCCGCAAAATCTGGCTGGCCTGTGATGAGCACCGCGAGTGGCTGGAGGGCTTTCTGCGTCAGCGGCTGTTCTGGCGCAGCACCGACCCGCTGGAGGCCGACGAGCAGAGCCGGGCGCGCGAATGAAGAACCGGTACGCCTTCCTGCTCAGCCCCACCTGGTTGGGCTGGCTGGCAATCTGCGCCGTGTTCGCCGTCTCCTGCTACTTCCTGGGCCAGTGGCAGTTGGATCGCAGGGACGCAGCCGTAGAGGAGAACAACCGGGTGGTGGAGAACTACGACGAGGCCCCGGTCCCCTATTCTGAGGTCCGTGACCTGTTCCACTCCCCCGCTGCCAACGACGAGTGGACCGTGACTCGGATGCGCGGCGAATACCAGGATGAGGACTTCATGCTGGTGCGCAACCGCGGCCACGGCGGGCAGGTCGGCTACGAGCAGCTGGTGCCCTTCCGTGATTCAAGCACCGGGGAGACGGTGATCGTTTCTCGCGGGTGGCTGCCCACCGCCAGCGAGGACGGCAGCCTTCCCCAGTACAACCCCGAACCGCCCCAGGGCCAGGTCGAAGTCACGGTGCGGCTGAAGCCGGGTGAGGAGGACATCTCCCGCGGCGCACCCGAAGGGCAGCTGGCCTCCATCTCGTTGGATGAGTATCAGCAGCACCTCGACTACCCGATGGCCACCGGCGCCTATGGGCTGATGGCGCAGGAGTCGCCCCAGCCTGCCCAGCAGCCGCAGCAGTTGGCGCGGCCGCAGCTGGACGAGGGACCGCACCTGAGCTATTCGATGCAGTGGGGCGCCTTCGGGCTGATGAGCTTCGTCGGTTGGGGGTATGCCGCCCGGATCCATGCGCGCAACCGCGACATGGAGGAGCTGGCCGGCGGGGCGCCCATGGAGGCGGGCACCGCTCAAGTGGTGCGTCAGGAGCGCATGCGCGAGGCCAAGCGGCAGCGCAGGAAGCAGAACGGCCAGTACAGCGATGAGGACGTCGAAGACGCCTGGGTGGAGGACCGCCTCAGGCCAGAGTGACCAGGTCCGCGTAGTCGTTGGTGTAGAGGTCCTCCACACCGTCGGGCAGCAGCACGACCCGCTCGGGGTTCAGCGCTTCCACGGCACCGGGGTCATGGGAGATCAGTACGATGGCGCCCTCGTAGGTGCGCAGGGCGGCCAGAATCTCTTCGCGTGAGGCGGGATCCAGGTTGTTGGTCGGCTCGTCCAGCAGCAGCACGTTGGCGCTGGAGGCCACCAGTGTGGCCAGGGCGAGCCGGGTTTTCTCACCGCCGGAGAGCACACTGGCGGGCTTGGCGGTGTCATCGCCGCTGAACAGGAAGGACCCGAGGATCTTGCGCTGCTCAGTGTCGTTGAGGAAGGGTGCGGCGGTCTTCATGTTCTGCAGCACTGAGCGCTGGGTGTCCAGGGTGTCGTGCTCCTGGGCGAAGTAGCCCAGCTTCAGACCGTGGCCGCTCTCTACGATTCCGGAGTCGGGGGTGTCCACACCGGCCAGCAGCCGCATCAGGGTGGTTTTGCCGGCGCCGTTGTACCCCAGCACGACGACGCGTGAGCCGCGGTCCACGGCCAGGTCGAGTCCGGTGAAGATCTCCAGGGAGCCGTAGGACTTGCTCAGCCCGTGAGCCATCAGCGGGGTCTTGCCGCAGGAGGCGGGTGCGGGGAACCGGATGTTGGCGACCTTCTCCGCCTGCCGGGCTCCTTCGACCCCAGACATCATGCGGTCGGCGCGTTTGAGCATGGATTGGGCCGCCTGAGCCTTGGTAGCTTTGGCGCGCATCTTCTCCGCCTGTGCGCGCAGCGAGGAGGCCTTCTTGGACGCGTTGGCGAACTCCCGCTTGCGGCGCGCCTCATCCTGGTCGCGCTGGGCCAGGTACTTCTTCCACCCCATGTTGTAGATGTCGACGGTGATGCGGTTGGCGTCCAGGTAGAGCACACGGTTCACCGTGGACTCCACCAGCTCCACATCGTGGCTGATGATCAGCACGCCGCCGGAGAAGTGCTTCAGGTGCTCGCGCAGCCAGACGATGGAGTCGGCGTCGAGGTGGTTGGTCGGCTCGTCCAGCAGCAGCGTGTCGGCGTCGCTGAAGAGGATCCGGGCTAATTCCAGACGCCGGCGCTGTCCGCCGGAGAGAGTGCGCAGCGGCTGGCTCAGCACCCGTTCGGGAAGATCCAGGTTGTTGCAGATGGTGGCCGCTTCGGCCTCTGCTGAGTAGCCGCCGGCGGCGTCGAAGCGGGCCTGCAGCCGGTCGTAGGCGTTCATGGCCTTCTGCTGGGCGGCCGGGTCGTCACCGGCCATCTCCTCTTCGGCCTGCTTCAGCTTGGCTGAGACCACATCGAGGGAGCGGGCGGAGAGGATCCGGTCGCGTGCCAGCTGCTCCATATCCTCAACTTTGGGGTCCTGCGGAAGGTAGCCGATGGATCCGCGGCGCTCCACATGCCCGCCGGTGGGCTGGGCCTGACCGGCGAGCACTTTGGTCATGGTCGTCTTTCCGGCTCCGTTGCGGCCGACCAGTCCGATCTTGTCGCCGGAGTCGATGCGGAATGACACGTCGTCCATCAGCAGACGCGCTCCGGCGCGCAGCTCAAGGTTGGATACGCTGATCAACGGTAATAGTCCTTCTATAGTTCAGATCGGAGGTGTTGTGTGGGCAACCTGGACAGTCTAACGACCCTGCTGGATTCGGTGTGCCTGGACGCAGTGGACCCGCAGGGAGGCGCGCGCCGTATTCTGCATCCGCTCACCCTGGAAATCACTCAGGGCACGGTCGCCGTCGTCGGTGCCAACGGCTCGGGGAAGTCCTCGCTGCTGCGCTTGATCGCCGGTCTGGTCGAACCCAGCTCGGGCACTGTCACGTTTGCGCCGGGGCCGCCGCGGACGGGCTTCGTCTTCGCCAATCCGCAGGCGCAGATCGTGATGCCGGTGGTGGCTGAGGATATTGAGTTCTCGCTGAAGCAGGCTGGTCTGGCCCGCCGACAGCGCAGGGCAGCGGCCCTGGAGATCCTGGAGGATATGGGGTTGGGTGAGCGTGCCGACTCTAGCGTCTACGAGCTTTCCTCCGGTGAGCGCCAGAAGGTGGCTCTTGCCGGGGTGCTCGCAGTGCGCCCCGAGCTGGTGCTTGCCGATGAGCCGACCACCCTGTTGGATCTGGCCAATGCCCAGGAGTTTCAGCACCGGCTGCTGAACATGGAGGTGCCGGTGGTGGTGGCCACCCATGATCTTGAACTGGCCGCGCAGGCGGAGCGGGTGCTCGTCTTTGAGGGCGGCCGGTTGGTCGCCGATGACGAGCCCGCCCCTGCGCTGACGTTCTACAGGCAGTTGGCGCTGGGACAGCACCACCGCCGATGAGGCTGGTGATCAGATGTTGAAGCCCAGGGCCCGCATCTGCTCCTTGCCGTCATCGGTGATCTTCTCCGGTCCCCATGGCGGCATCCAGACCCAGTTGAGCCTCCACTCATCGACCATGGTGCCGATGTTCTGGCTGACCTGCTCCTCCAGCACGTCAGTCAGGGGGCAGGCGGCGGTGGTGAGGGTCATATCGATGATCAGGGCGCCGTCTTCGGCGTAGTTCAGGCCGTAGAGCAACCCGAGATCGACGATGTTGATGCCCAGTTCAGGGTCGATGACCTCTTTGAGGGCCTCTTCGATGTCTTCCAGTGGAGTCTGTGCAGTAGCTGTCTCGCTCATGCGGCTCTCCTCTTCTGTGGTGGTTCTGCTAGGTGCAACGCATCCTAGTCTTCAACTATGCCCGAGCGGTGCGGACTGTGGCTAGGGGTCAGTCGTGCTGGGCCTGCAGCATCGCGTCACGCAGCGCCATCCAGCCCAGCAGTGCGCATTTGATGCGCGCGGGGTACTTGGCCACACCGGTGAAGGCGCTGAGATCCTCCAGCTGCTGCTGATCGGCAGGCTCCAGCTCCGCCCCGCGGCTGCGCATCAGCTCGCGGAACAGCTCGCCGAGCTCCTCGGCATCGTCGAAGCTCTCACCCTCGAGCATCTCATGCATCACCGACAGCGACGCCTGGGAGATCGAGCAGCCCTTGCCGGTCCATCCCAGTTCGGTCAGCCGACGCTCGGTGACTCTCACCTGCACCCGGCATTCGTCTCCGCAGGTGGGGTTGACCTGAAAGGACTCCCCGTGCGGGTGCTCCAGGCTGCGCTCTCCGCTGCGCAGGCGGGAATGGTCCAGGATGACCTGCTGGTAGAGCTGCTCCATTGCTGAGGCCATCAGGCACCCACCCCGAAGAAGTCGATTACCCGGTGCAGCCCGGCAATGAAGGCCTCCACATCGGCTGCACCGGTGTAGACGCCGGCGGAGGCGCGGGTGGAGGCGTGCACCCCGAAGCTGCGGTGCGTCGGCTGGGCGCAGTGGTGACCCACGCGCACCGCCAGCCCCTGGTCATCGAGGACCTGTCCCACATCGTGGGGGTGGACGCCGTCGACCTCGAACGCGACCACGGCCAGCCGGTCTCGGGTGTCCGTGGGTCCCAGCACGCGCACCTGCGGCACGGAGGCGATGCCCTCCAGCAGCAGGGCGGTGAGTTGGTCCTCATGGGCGGCGAGCCGCTCCATGCCGATGTCGCTGAGATAGTCGAGCGCGGCGTGCAGCCCCACGGTCTGGGCGACCATCTGGGTGCCGGCCTCGAACCGCTGCGGCGGCGGTAGGAAGGTGGTCTCCTCCATGGTGACGATCTCAACCATCGAACCGCCGGTGATGAACGGCGGCATCTGCTCCAGCAGTGCTGCGCGGCCGTAGAGCGCGCCGACGCCGGTGGGCCCGAGCATCTTGTGCCCGGAGAAGGCGGCGAAGTCGAGTCCCAGGGCGTGGAAGTCCACCGGAAGGTGGGCGGCCGACTGGCAGGCGTCCAGCACGGTCATCGCCCCGTTTCTCTTCGCCCGCTCCACGATGGGGGCCACATCGGTGATGGCGCCGGTGACGTTGGAGGCGTGGGTGAAGGCCACGATGCGGGTCTTCTCCCCGATCACGTCCAGCTGCTCGGTGTCCAGCCGCCCATCAGCTGTGGCGGGGATCCACCGCAGGACCGCCCCCGTCTTGGCTGCCAGCTGCTGCCAGGGCACCAGGTTTGCGTGATGCTCCAGTTCGGTGACCACGATTTCGTCACCCTCGCGCAGCCGGAACCCGTTCGCTTCGGCACCGCCGAGCCCGAGGGTGGCGTTGAGGAACGCGTAGGCGACCAGGTTCAGCGCTTCGGTGGCGTTCTTGGTCCAGACGATCTCGCCGAAGTCGGCACCGACGAACTGAGCAAGCGCGGCCCGGGCCGACTCGTAGGCCTCCGTTGCCTCCTCGGCGACCTGATGTGCCCCACGGTGGACGGCGGCATTGTGGCGCTCATTGAAACCACGTTCGGCGTCGAGCACCGCAGTGGGCTTCTGCGCCGTTGCACCGGTGTCCAGGTACACCAGCCGCTTCCCCTCCCGGACCGTGCGGCCCAGGAGCGGGAAGTCTCCGGATACGTCGAGCAGCTCAGACACTGTGGGTCTCAGACCGCGGCCAGGAACCGGTCGTAGCCGTTTTCCTCCAGCTCGTCGGCCAGCTGCGGGCCGCCCTGCTCGGCGACCCGGCCGTCGACGAACACGTGGACGTAGTCGGGCTTGATGTAGTTGAGGATCCGCGTGTAGTGGGTGATCAGCAGGGTGCCCATGTTGTTCTCGCTCTGGGCTCGGTTCACACCTTCGGAGACCACGCGCAGCGCGTCGATGTCCAGGCCGGAGTCGGTCTCGTCCAGCACCGCGAACTTCGGCTTGAACAGTTCCAGCTGCAGGATCTCCACGCGCTTCTTCTCACCGCCGGAGAAGCCTTCGTTGACGTTGCGGCTGGCGAAGTCGGCGTCGATCTTCAGCTTCTCCATGGCCTCGCGGACCTCTTTGGTCCAGGTGCGCAGCTTCGGCGCTTCGCCGTCGATGGCGGTCTTGGCGGTGCGCAGGAAGTTGGTCATGGTCACACCGGGGACTTCCACCGGGTACTGCATGGCCAGGAACATCCCCGCCTGAGCACGCTCGTCGGGGTCCATCTCCAGCACGTCCTGCCCGTCCAGGGTGATGGAGCCGCTGGTGACCTCGTAGCGCGGGTGCCCGGCGATGGTGGAGGCCAGGGTGGACTTGCCGGAGCCGTTGGGCCCCATGACGGCGTGGATCTCACCGGAGGAGATGGTCACGGTGACGCCCTTGAGGATCTCCTTGGTGCCCTGCTCCGTCTCGATGGAGACGTGCAGGTCTTTGATCTCGAGAGTAGACATATCTGCTTGGTTCCTTTTCCTAAAAGTGTTGTGAACGAACGACGACGACGGTGCTCAGTTGCCGGAGATCTCCAGCTCGCGCTCCAGCTCCTCGGAGATCGACTCCTCGATGCTGGGCACCTGAATCTTCTGGACGACCTCGTTGAGGAAGCCGCGCACCACCAGCTGGCGGGCGATCTTCTCCGGGATGCCGCGCGACATCAGGTAGAAAAGGTGCTCGTCGTCGAACCGGCCGGTTGAGGAGGCGTGCCCGGCACCCTCGATGACGCCGGTCTCGATCTCAAGGTTCGGCACCGAGTCGGCACGGGCGCCGTCAGTGAGCACCAGGTTCTGGTTCTTCTCGTAGGAGTCGGTCCCCTCGGCCGCCTTGCGGATGAGCACATCACCGATCCACACAGTGCGTGCGGAGCTGCCCTGCAGTGCGCCCTTGTAGAGCACGTTGGAGGTGTTGCGCGGGCTGTTGTGGTCCACGAAGGTGCGGTGCTCGATGTGCTGACCGGCGTCGGCGAAGTACAGGCCGTACATTTCGGCCTCTGCGCCTTCGGCGGCGTAGCGGAAGTTGGTGTTCAGCCGAACCACCTCACCGCCCAGGCTCACGGCCACGTGCTTGTAGCTGGCGTCCTTGCCGACCTCGGCGTCGTGCTGGCCGACATGGACGGCGTCGTCGTTCCACCGCTGCAGGGAGACCACGTTGACGGTGGAGCCTTCGCCGACCTTGACCTCCAGGTTGCCGTTGAAGTCCGCGCTTCCGCGGTGGTCGATGACGAAGACTGCCTTGGCGTTGGGCTCGGTCTCCAGCACGATGTGGCTGTTGGCCCGGGCGCCTGCCGCAGTGCCGGTGATGGTGATGCGCACCGGTTCGGTGACTTCAGCGCCTTCGGTGATCTTGACGTAGAGCGCCTGCTCGGTGTTCTTGTACCCGAGGACGGCGGCACGGTCGGCCGGCTGCAGCACACTGCCGCGCGGGCTCTGACCATCAGTCAGTGTGGAGATCTCAACGCCCTGCTGGCCTTCGCTGACCTGGTAGTCAACGGACTCCTGATCGGTGCCGGCACCGTGCGTGGGCTGGTCGCTGAGCACCCCGGCGAGCTTCTTCAGCGGAGTGAATCGCCACTCCTCCTCAGTCCCGCTGGGCTCAGGGAATCCTGCCGGGTCGTATCCGGTGTGGCGCTTGGCGCGTGATCCGGCGCCCGATGTGACTTCCTCGGACTCACCCACACCGCCGTGGCTGTGCTCATCGGCAGCGTTGGTCTCTTTGGAGAGGTTCTCGCCCTCCTCGGTGAATCCGGGGATGGAGATGCGGCGTTCGCCGACATCGACTCCGGCCACGTCCTCCTTTGAAGGAGTATTGGTCATCGTGTGTACTCTTCCCTGTTCTTGGTCAGTTGCGCATCTGGTGGTCTGATCTCGCACGTTGTGCGCAGCCCGGAGCCGGACTGCGCACAACGTGGTGGCGGGTGGGAACTAGCCGACGGAGCCTTCCATCTGCAGCTCAATGAGGCTGTTGAGCTCCAGGGCGTACTCCATGGGCAGCTCACGTGCGATCGGCTCGATGAAGCCGCGCACGATCATGGCCATCGCCTCGGTCTCGGAGAGTCCGCGGCTCATCAGGTAGAAGAGCTGGTCCTCTGAGACCTTGGAGACTGTGGCCTCGTGACCCAGGGTGACGTCGTCCTCCCGGATGTCGATGTACGGGTAGGTGTCCGTCTTGGAGATGGTGTCCACCAGCAGCGCATCACAGATCACCGAGTTGGCGGAGTTGTGCGCGTTCTCATTGATCTGCACCAGCCCTCGGTAGGAGGCCCGGCCCCCGGAGCGCGCCACCGACTTGGAGACGATGGAGCTGGAGGTGTTGGGCGCCATGTGGACCATCTTGGAGCCGGTGTCCTGGTGCTGGCCCTCACCGGCGAAGGCGACCGAAAGGGTCTCGCCGCGGGCGTGCTCACCGGTCAGGTAGACCGCCGGGTACTTCATGGTCACCTTGGAACCGATGTTGCCGTCGATCCACTCCATCGTGCCGCCCTCTTCGACCACTGCACGCTTGGTGACCAGGTTGTACACGTTGTTGGACCAGTTCTGAATGGTCGTGTAGCGCACCCGGGCGTTCTTCTTCGCCACGATCTCCACCACAGCGGAGTGCAGGGAGTCGGTGTTGTAGATGGGTGCGGTGCAGCCTTCGATGTAGTGGACGTAGGAGTCCTCATCGGCGATGATCAGGGTCCGCTCGAACTGGCCCATGTTCTCGGTGTTGATGCGGAAGTAGGCCTGCAGCGGAATCTCCACGTGGACGCCCTTCGGCACGTAGACGAAGGAGCCTCCGGACCAGACGGCGGTGTTGAGGGCGGCGAACTTATTGTCACCGACGGGGATCACTGAGCCGAAGTACTCCTCGAAGAACTCCGGGTGCTCCTTCAGCGCAGTGTCGGTGTCCATGAAGATGACGCCCTGCTCCTCCAGGTCCTCACGGATCTGGTGGTAGACCACCTCGGATTCGTACTGGGCGGCCACACCGGCGACCAGACGGTCACGCTCAGCCTCCGGGATGCCCAGACGCTCGTAGGTGTTGCGGATGTCCTCCGGCAGGTCCTCCCAGGTCTGGGCCTGGCCCTCAGTGGAGCGGACGAAGTATTTGATGTTGTCGAAGTCGATGTCCGAGACGTCGGCGCCCCAGGTGGGTGTGGGCTTGCGCTGGAAGTACTTCAGGCCCTTCTTGCGCATCTTGAGCATCCACTCGGGCTCGTCCTTCTTGCCGGAGATGTCCTCAACGACGGCCTGGTCTACCCCGCGCTTGGCGCTGGCGCCGGCGTCGTCAGAGTCGGACCAGCCGTACTCGTAGTTCCCGAGGCTCTTGATCTCTGGGTTGTTGTCCAGAACCTCCTGGATCACACCAGGGTCCTCGGTGCTCTGCAGAGTCTCCTGCGTTTTGCTGATCTGCTCGGTCATGACAACCTCTCTTGTTGACGTGGTGAGATGACGATGCGCTTGCGGCCGCTCATTGCTGCGGTCGCGCTGGTCTGGTCTCCTTGTTCGGCTCGAGCTCTGCGCTCTTCAGCGAGCTTCTCCCGGCCGACGGGTACATGGGTGGTGCAGACATGTGCGCCTGCAGCCTGGGTGGACAGCCGACGGACGTCGACGTCCAGGAGGCGACCGATCATCTTTGTCTCCTCCTCACAGAACACCGGATGGGCGGCTGCTATTTCCCGGATCGGGCAGTGACCTTGGCACAGCTGGGTCGACTGCATCGCCAGCAGCGGATTGTCCCGGCCCACCAGTCGGGTGAAGCCGGCGAAACCGTGATCGTTGAAGAATCCTGCCAGCTTCTCGGTGCGTTCGTCGAGGTTCTCCGTTGCCTGCAGTTCGGCGGCGTAGCGCTCTTCGAACTGGGAAAAGTACTCGCGGGCCACCTCCCGGGCCGCTGGGGAGCGCTCCGGCGCCGCCGCCTGGTCCTCGCCCATGTCCTTGGGGTGTTCGGACGGCGCTGCGGTGCGGCTGTCGATGACTTCCAGGGCGGTGTGCACCAGATTCAGGTAATCATTGCCGAGCACCTGCTGGCCCGCCGAAGAGATGACGTACCGGCGGGAGGGCCGGCCCGCGCCTCTGCTGCGGCTGGAGATGTTCTTGACCTCGACGATTCCCTGCTCGGTCATCGTGTCGAGGTGACGGCGCACCGCTGCCGCCGTGAGGCTCAGCTTGCGGCCCAGCTGGGCAGCGCTGATGGGGCCTTCGGCCACCACCAGCTGCAGCACGCGGTCGCGTGTTGAGCTGTCGGACTCGAGCACACTGGGATCCTCCGAGTGCGCCGCAGTCTCAACGTCGAATTGCATGACACTATTATGACCTATTCAAAAAAGCAGGTCTAGCAAGGTGACCCTTAAGAGCCCTATCGCCGGTGTTCGGTCACCGTACAGTCGGACTGCTGGGACGAGCCGGTGGAGCTTGGTTTCGTGCTGAGAGACTGACATGCTCAGCCGCAGAACCAAAGCCGCAGAACAGGTAAGGAGATCCCGTGATGAGCGACAACGCCGTACTGAACGGCACCAGCGTAACTGAGGTGCAGATTCCCAGGATCGGGCTGGGCACCTCGCCCTTAACTGGGGGCCAATGCCGAGAAGCCGTCGGCCAAGCCCTGGACAGTGGGTATCGACACATTGATACCGCCGAGAACTACGCGAACGAGGACGCTGTCGGACAAGCGGTCGCCGAGTCCGGGCTCCGGCGGAGTGAGGTGTTTGTCACCACCAAGTTCAACAGAGACTCACATGGCGACGTCGCCACTGTCCGGTCCGCCGCGGAGCGTGCCCTGCAGCGTCTGGGGCTGGACTACCTTGACTTGCTCCTGGTGCACTGGCCCAACCCGGATCAGGACCGCTACGTGCGCAGCTGCGAGTCATTGGCGGCCCTGGTCGAAACCGGCCTGGTGCGCTCATGGGGGGTGTCCAACTTCAAGCCCCATCACCTGGAGAAGGTGCTCGAGGCGGGGCTGGTCCCGCCGGTCAACCAGATCCAAGTCGACCCCCACCACGCCCAGCGCAGCATCGAGCGGGCCAACACCGGTGCCGGTGTGCTCACCGCTGCCTACAGTCCGCTCGGCCGCGGTGGTGCCGTCCTGGAAGACCCTGCAGTCCGGGGACCCGCTGAGCGGCTGAACCGGACCCCGGCTCAGATCGTGCTGCGCTGGCACCTGCAGCAGGGCCGGGTGGCGATTCCGCGATCCGGTGACCCCACCCGAGAGCGACAGAACCTGGACGTGCTCTCCTTCGAGCTCAGCGCCGATGAGATGACCGCTGTCGACGCCGTCGACACCGGAGCCGGTGCCCGGCTGGACGCCGACGAGTTTGGCCACTGACTCTGCTTCCGCCGCGCAGACTGCTTCCACAGCTTCGCCAACGTGGCGCATCTGAAGCGAAACACTCATGCATGCCGTCTGCGTGCTGCCTGTCTGCCCGGAAAGAAGAGCGTCCACATCAGCAGCACCCAGGCCGCTGAGAACACCAGACCGCCCAGCACATCGCTGGTCCAGTGCACGCCTATGATGACTCGGCTGCTGGCCACAGCGAGGATGACGACGACGCCCAGGACCAGCAGGAGCCGTCGCCACCCACCGCCTAATCGCGGCAGCAGCAGCGTCAGCAGCACGCTGATGCCGATGGCAGTGCCGGTGGTGTGACCGCTGGGGAACGCGAACCCGTCTGCAAGGGCGACCGGGTCCGGCCAGTCCGGCCGCTCACGGCCCACCACGTGTTTCAGGCCGGTGGTCGCGGCGCCTCCGACCCCAGCGGTGACCGCCACGAAGAGCGCTGAGCGAATCCTGCGAGAGATCAGCAGCACCGCCACGATGACGATGTGGATCGTCCGCCACAGCTCAGGGGCGCCCAGGTGGGTCACCGCGTGCATCGCAGCGACCACCTGCGGCCACCAGCTGCGGGCTTCCTCCAGCCCGTGGGAAACCGCCTGGTCCGCGGACTCAACGGGGCCCCATTGGTGGTGCACCGCCAGTGCCAGCAGCCCGAAGGCAGCCATCAGCACCAGGGCGACGATGATCGCCGCCCTCGGCATCGGCTCAGAGCGGGCTGCGTCGCTAATTGGTGCACCCATAGAGCCGCGTCAGTGATTCTCCTTCAGGCATCCTGCGAATCACCTTACAGTTCGACCAATCTGCAGCCGCGAAACAGCCTCTTGTCGCGGCGGTTGCGGCCGTGGGATTATTATGATCTGCCCTCTGTGAGGGTTCTCATTATCTCCAGAGTTTCGGAGGGCCCGCCATGCCCCACTCTTCAGTCGACTCCAACCGTGACCACGACGACGTCGTGGGTGCAGACCACGTTTCCGACCCCGCAGAATCCGCCCCGGAACCCGTCCCGTTGGCGGCGAGTACCCCGGTTGATCCGGTCATTTGGAGCGGCGACACCCATGCCACCTTGGTGCCGGTGATCCGACCCTCCGCCGGCGAGAGTGAAGACTCCTCCGAGGAGTCGGGATTCGTCCGGCACCTTGCTGAATCCCTGAGGCACTCATGGCAGACCTCGGCCGGGGAGGACGCGGCGGCAGATTGGGCCGAGTTCGAGGCTGACCCCCACCCCCTCGAGGAGGAGGCGGAGGAGACTGCGACCGAGGCCCTCAGGTTCGAATTCGACAGCCGCACCGCGCCCATCACACAGATCCAGCCGCTGAGCGCAGATCCTGAGGCGCCGGCCTCCCATGCGGCCACCCCCGCCGAACCTAGTCAGAAAACACCACGCGGCTGGCTGGGCACACCGTGTCGCAGTTCCCGAGACCCCTCGGTTCAGAGTTCCGGCGCCCGGCTCATCCTCCGCCGAGTGATTCAGCAGCCCGCGCCGGCCACCGGGCAGATGCCGATGATCGACTACCTGAGCGGCAGCCTGTATGAGAACCCGCAGGAGGTGGAGGAACCCTGCGAAGCTGAGGAGCTGGAAGCCCTCAGCTTCGTGCTCGACCTCGGAGAGGCGCTCTTTCGCTACGGAGCCGGGGCACTGGAGGTCGAAACCTCCATCATCGCCACCAGCGCGGCCTTCGGCATGAAGAACACTGATGCTGACATCACCAACCAGTCGATCATCCTCAACTGGGCCCCCGACGGGAAAGTTCCCTATTCACGGGTGCGCGTGGTCCGGTCCTGGTCCGCCAATTTCCGGGCCCTCAGCGAGGTGCATGGGCTGGTCACCGATATTGCCGCAGGCCGCTACACCCGAGCTGAAGCCCAGCGGGAGCTGGCAGAGATCACCAGCGAACCCAAACCCTATCCACGGTGGGCCGTCACACTGGCAGGGGCGGTCTTCGCCGGACTGTTCGCCAGCTACACCGGCGCCCCGCCGCTGGATGCGGCCCTGGGCTTTGCCGCCGCACTGCTGGTGCTGGCAGTGACGCGACGGCTCACGCTGAAGCGGGTGCCAGAGATCTTCGCCCTGGCCGCCGGCGGGATGCTGGCCACCCTGGTGGCTCTGTGTGCGCTGACTCTCGGAGCCGATATCACCCCCTCCATGGTGGTCGCCGGAGGCCTGATGATTCTGCTTCCCAGCGTGCGGATCGTCTCCGCGCTGCAGGATGCGATCAACGCCTTCCCCATCACTGCGGCCGGCCGGCTGGTCTCGTCCCTGGTGGCATTCGCAGGAATGACCGCCGGCATCATGGTGGCTGTGGTGCTGGCCGACCGCGTCGGAGCGCCCCAGGTGGAAGTCGCAGAGGGCATCACCCGCATCTACCATCCGGTGGTTCTGGTGTGCCTGGTGTTTCTGACTGCGGTGACCGCTGCTGTGGTGCAGCAGGCCCCGTACCGCCTGCTGCTTCCCACCGGCGCGATCGCCGCCTGCGGCTTCATGGGTTTCTACACCGGCGAGCTGCTGGGCTTCGGCGATTGGTTCACACCTCTGCTCGGCGCGATCGTGATCGGCGCGCTGGCGCGGGTGACTGCACTGTGGCTGGGCGCTCCGCAGCTGGTGGTCGCGGTCCCGGCGATGATGTTCATGCTCCCGGGCCTGGTCATGTTCCGGGGCATGTACCAGATCGCCATCAGTGACGCCGCCGGGCTGCGCAGCACCGGGCTCTATCTGCTGTTCGACGCGCTGATCATCATCACCGCGATCGCCGCCGGGATCGTGCTGGGTGATGTGACGATGCGGCCCCTGACCAAGCGGCTGCGCTCCAATGAACGCGCACGCGGACGACGCCGCTGACTGCGGTGTGGCCGCGGACGCAGCCCAACCAGCGGTAGTGTGCCATCAGAACGAGAAGCGAGGGCAGAGGAGAGTTGCGATGCCAGACAGTGCGACCCCACAGAGTACGACCACACAGAGTGCCACGAACGGTTCGGACGCGTCATCAGAGAGCGTCAGCACCTTCGTCGCCGCCTCAGGATTCGTCATCGACGAGGTCAGCGAGACGCGCCTGAGCGGTCATGTGGAGCTCGGCGAAGAACACTTCACCCCGTGGGGCGTGGTCCATGGCGGGGTCTATACCACCATTGTTGAAACAGCGGGCAGTGTCGCCGCCAGCCACGCCGTCCAGGCGCGCAACCAGTTCGCCATGGGCGTGCACAACGCCACCGACTTCCTGCGAGCCTCCACCGGCGGGCAAGCATCCGTCACTGCAGAAGCCCTCCAGCAGGGGCGCACCCAGCAGCTGTGGCTGGTGGTCATCACCGACGACGAAACAGCCAAAGTGCTGGCGCGCGGTCAGCTGCGGCTGCAGAATGTCGGACTGCCGGAATCGGCACAGCAGTGACGACGTCGACGCGGCCGGCCCACCACTGGTGGTGACACGTGGACGGCGCCCGCTTTCGCCGGAGTCTCAGTGCTCGCCGGCTTGCACCGGCTGAGCAGCGGCAGCACGCCCACGTACCAGGTACCCGAAGCCCAGGGCGATAAAAAACATCAGCACCCCGTACACCGCCGCCGGCAGGCTCAGCTCGACCGAGCCCATCACCGTCTGAGCGATCACGATCGCCAGCGTCGCATTGTGGATGCCGATCTCGAAGGAAGACGCGAGGGCCTGTCGCGGTTCGATCCCGAACCCTCTGGGGGCCCAAAAGCCCACTGCAAGGCTGAGAAGACAGAACAGCACAGTGATGGCGATCAGACGCGGCCCGTCCTCCACGAGAATGTCCCAGTTCGTGACCACCGCACCCGCGATGACCACTGCCAGCACAATGACGGAGGCGATCCGCACTGGTCGGTCCATCGCTGCGGCGAACTGGCGCCAGGTGCGGCGGATCAGCATGCCGGCCAGCACCGGCAGCAGCACGATGGCGAACACCTCAATGGTCTTCGCCCATTGCAGGCCCAGCTGGTCGTCGAAGGGGTCGAAGACCCAGATCGCCAGGTTCGTGATCAGCGGCAGGGTCACCACCGCGATGACTGAGTTGATGGCAGTGAGCGAAATGTTCAGCGCCACGTCGCCGCCGAAGAGGTGACTGAACAGGTTCGCCGAGCTGCCACCGGGTGATGCTGCGAGCATCATCATCCCCACCGCCAGCACCGGTGACAGGTCGAAGAGCAGCACGAGCCCGAAACAGACCATGGGCAGCACGATCAGCTGAGCCCCCAGCGCAACCAGAACCGCCTTGGGGTGCTTGCCCACTCGCGTGAAATCGCTGACGGTCAGGCTCAGCCCTAGCCGAACATGATGATTCCCAACGCAATGGGCAGCCCGAAGGTGGTCAATGCTGAATCCATGATGGATGCCCTTCTCTGAGTGCTGGTGAGGAGCTGGCAGTGAGAACCTGAGTCATCCGGCGGTTGCTGCGGCGTGGCGCCCGGCGGCGCGGCCGGAGAACATGCACCCGCCCAGGAACGTACCCTCCAGTGCGTTGTAGCCGTGCACTCCGCCGCCGCCGAATCCAGCGACCTCACCGGCTGCATAGAGGCCGTCGATGGCTTCGCCGTCGTCGTCGAGCACCCTGGAATCTAAGTCGGTCTGGATACCGCCGAGGCTCTTGCGGGTCAGGACGTGGAGCTTCACCCCGATCAGCGGCCCGTGTGCCGGGTCCAGAATCTTATGCGGTGCGGCAGTGCGGCCCAGCCGTTCGCCCAGGGACCTGCGTGCGTTGTGGATGGCCATCACCTGCGCATCCTTGGCGTAGGGATTGTCCATCTGCAGGTCGCGGGCACGGATCTGGGCCCGGATCGTTGCCGGATCAAGCGGAGGTGCCTCATCGGCCAGGCTGTTCATCCCCTCAACCAGCTCCTCCAGGGTGTTGGCGACGACGAAATCGGCTCCGTGGGTCTTGAAGGCCTCCACAGGATCGGTGGCGTCACGGCCCAAGAGCCGCTGGCGGATGAACTCGCGCTTGCTGCGTTCGGTGATGTCGGGGTTCTGCTCTGAGCCCGAGAGCGCAAACTCCTTGCGCGCTATGGACTGGGTGGCGATGAACCAGGAATGGTCATACTCAGCGATCTCCGCACTGGTGCGCAGATGCTTCAGCGTTCCCATCGTGTCGAAACCGGGCAGATAGGGCTCGGGCAGCCGCCGACCGAGGGCGTCGAACCACATGGAGGAGGGCCCGGGGAGGATGCGCACGGCGTGCTCCGGCCACACCGGATCCCAGTTCTTCACCCCTTCCACGTAGTGCCACATGCGGTCCCGGTTCACCAGCCGGGCACCAGCGTCGCCGGCGATGTCCAGCATGCGTCCGTCCACGTGCTCGGGGACGCCGGTGAGCATACTGCGCGGCGGTCTTCCCAGGCGGGCGGGCCAGTGTCTGCGCACCATCTGGTGATCGCCTCCGATCCCGCCGGTGGTCACGATCACCGCCGAGACTTCGAAGTCGAACTGGCCCGTCACTTCACGGCTGGAGGCCGCCCCACGGGATGCGTCATCCTCAGCCAGCACACTGCCGCGCACCCCTTGGACCCGGCCCGCACTGATGACCAGCTCATCGACCCGATGCCGGTGGTAGAAGTCCAGGAGGCCCGCGTCCACGGCTCGATGGGCAGATTCGACGAAAGGACCAACCACACCGGTGCCGGTCCCCCACGCCACGTGGAAACGCGGAACGGAATTGCCGTGGCCCTCAGCGCTGAAACTGCCGCGCTCCGCCCAGCCGACGGTCGGCAGAAAACTGATGCCGTGGGAGGCCAGCCAGGAGCGCTTCTCACCGGCCGCGAAGTCGACGTAGGCCCGCGCCCACCGCACCGCCCAAGAATCCTCATCATCCAGACGGTCGAATGCTGCACTGGCCTGCCAGTCGTTCCACGCCAGTTCCGCAGAGTCGCGGATGCGCAGGCGTCGCTGTTCGGGGCTGTTGACCAGGAACAGGCCGCCGAAGGACCAGAAGGCCTGACCGCCGATGTTGTGTGCATTCTCCTGGTCCAGGATGGCAACCCGTTTGCCGGCGGTGGTGAGTTCGTGGGCGGCAACGAGCCCGGCGAGGCCAGCACCGATGATCAGCACATCGCAGCGAGGTGAGTCGGACATATCAATCATCGCCGTTCGGGGTCGGGCGTCGGCGTACTCAGTTACCTGAGAGTAACAGATGTGCACGCCTACCGCGCTGGGGGTGGAAGCAGCCCTGATCAGCAGATGCTGGAGGCTTGGGTCGCCGCTACTTCTACGCTGTGTAGAAAACGGTAGACTGGTCGGGTGTCCCAGCAACCCCTGTGTCTCAGTCTGCGCCAGGTGCGCTACGCCGTCGGTTCGGCGCGCAGCGCCGGCGGTGTCACCGAGATCCTCTCCGGCGTGGACGTCACCGCCCAACCGGGCCAGGTGACGGTGATCATCGGGCCCAACGGTGCCGGTAAGACCACCACGCTCAACTGCGCCCAGGGACTCCTGCGCCCCTCAGCCGGCACTGTTGAGCTGCTGGGCGAGGACCCCTACCGAGCCGGAGCCGACCTGCGTGCCCGGGTCGGGGTGATGCTGCAGGACGGCGGGCTGCCCCAGGCCGTGCCGCCGGCCGTTCTGCTCAAGCACGTCTCGAGGCTCCATCAGAACCCGTGGCCGCTGGATGACCTGGTCGACCGCCTGGACATGTCCGATTTCCTCACCACTGGAATCCGCCGGCTCTCCGGAGGGCAGAAGCAGCGCGTCGCCCTGGCCGCCGCACTGATCGGCGATCCGGAGGTCGTCTTCCTCGACGAGCCCTCCGCCGGCCTGGACCCCCAGTCGCGGCAGGTGGTCTTCGACCTGATCGAGCAGCTGCGCGACCAGGGCCGCGGCATTGTGCTCACCACCCATCTGCTGGAGGAAGCCCAACGCTTGGCCGACACCGTCTTCATCCTCAAAGACGGCCTCGTGGTCCGTCACGGCACCGTGGCCGAACTCACCGCAGCACACGACGGCGCACACGACGACGCCCAGAACGGCACTACGGGGCAGCGCGCAGACGGCCCGGCGCGCAGGCTGGTGTTCGTCTCCCCGCGCAGGCTCACCCCTGAGGAGCTGCACGCCGCGCCGCTGCCCGTGCAGCTTGACGGGGCAGGCGCCAATCAGGCCGGCGCCCGGTGGGCGGTCAGCGACATTGCTGATCCGGCCGACTTCGGCAGCCTCAGCTCCTGGTGGCAGCACATCGGGCTGATGCCCTCAGAGATCACCTTCGAGTCCCGCACCCTTGAGGACGTCTTTTGGGAGGTGTCCGCACCGTGAGCGAGCTGACCTCGGCCAGTCCCCGACCCCGCTCCCGACCAGCGCCTGCGCTGCAGCGGGTACTGGCCCACGGCCGCTACGAGACCCGCAATACGCTGCGCAACGGCGAGCAGCTGCTGGTCACCCTCATCCTGCCGCTGCTGGTGCTGATCGGGGTGCACCGACTGGACCTGATCAGCAGTGCCACCGGAGGCATCGACGCCCTGGTCCCCGGCGTACTGGCACTGGCGGTGATGGCCTCGGCCTTCACCGGTCAGGGAATCGCCACCGGCTTCGACCGCCAGTACGGGGTGCTGGCCTACCTGGCCACCACTCCCCTGGGCCCCACCGGCCTGATCCTCGGCAAAGCCGTGGCCGTGCTCAGCGTCATCATGGTGCAGCTGGTGGTGCTCGGCGCCGCCGGCCTCACCCTGGGCTGGTCGCCGGACCCGCTGGGCCTGGTCTGGCTGCTGGCCGTCCTGGTGCTGGGAGCTGCGGCCTTCACCGCACTGGGCCTGCTGCTGGCGGGCACCGTACGGGCAGAGGCCACCCTGGCGGTCACCAATGTGGCCTGGGTGCTGCTGGGTGCCGCCGGCGGCACGATCTTCGCACTGGATCATCAGGGCCCCGGGGTGCTGCTTCTGCTGCTGCCCTCAGCGGCCCTGGGTGAGGCCGCCCGCGCTGCCGCCGCTGACGGGGTCTTCGCCGTCGTGCCCGTTCTTATTCTCGCGAGCTGGGCCGTGCTCGCGCTGCTAGCTGCCCGCCGCTGGTTCCGGTGGAGATAGGTGACCTGATGATTTCGAAGCTTCCCACCCGCATTACCACCGCCACCAAGGTGCTTGCCTGGGCGACGCTGATCTCCAATATCGGCATCATCCTCACCGGCGGTGCGGTGCGGCTGACGGCCTCCGGGCTGGGCTGCCCCGAGTGGCCGCGATGCACCGCTGAGTCCTGGGTGAATACACCCGAGATGGGGGTCCACGGGGTCATTGAGTTCGGAAACCGACTGCTGACCTATGTGCTGATCGCCATCAGTGTGGCGATGTTCCTGGCGGTGGTGCGGCTGTGGCGCACCCACCGGTCGCTGGTGATCTACTCCCTCGTCATCGGGTTCGGCATCCCGCTGCAGGGTGTCATCGGCGGCATCACCGTCTGGACCGATCTGAACCCGTGGGTGGTCGGGCTGCACTTCATCCTCTCCGCGGGGCTGGTCATGGTCGCGACGATGCTGCGCAACCGCGTCGCCCTGGAGCTGAAGCACCAGGGAACCCCAGGCAAACCCCTGGTCGACGGCGAACGCGATGCCGTGACGACCGGTTTGACCCCCATCATCCTCCTGGCCGGATGGGCCGCCGTGGTCCTGGGAACCATCGTCACCGGCACCGGCCCCCACGCTGGAGACCCGGGCTCACCGCGGCATGAGTTCACCCCCGAGCTGGTCACCCGGCTGCACGTAGTGCCGGTCTACATTCTCTGCGCGGCTGCCATCGTCATCGTGATCCGCCAGCGCAGACTCGCCGCCTCACCCGCGCAGCAGCGGGCCGGCTGGTTCTTAGTGACGGTGATCGTGTTCCAGGCAGCCCTAGGCTACGTCCAGCACCTGACCGGTCTTCCGATTCTGCTGGTGGGCCTGCACATGCTCGGCGCAGCTCTGACGATCGTCGCCAGCATCGGCGTCCATGATCGCTACCGCAGCCGCTACACCACCCGCGGGCTCACCACTGAATCTGGTCTGGCTCAGCCGCGCACAACCGAGCCCCGCGCCACGGTCTAACGCTGCGCCGTGTGGTCGTCGTAGATGTTCAGCGACCCCGCATAGCTGGCGACCCACACTGAGCCGGTGGGCTCATCGTAGGTCACTCCGATCGGCTGGGGGTCAGTGGCCTGCCGGTCGATCTCCTCCAGCGTTTCGGCGTCGAACTTGGAGACCGTGTCCTCGTGGTAGTTGACCACATACAGCGCCGTGCCGTCGGCGGAGATGTCCATAGTGCGCGGCTCCCGGCCGGTGCTGGTTGAGTCGATCACCTCATTGGTCTCGGTGTCGAAGGCCACCAGCAGGTCAGACCAGGCGAACGTCACGTAGAGGACCTCGGAGTCCGGGGAGAGCACCAGGTGCCGGGGGAACTCACCGGCGCTGTAGATGACCTCTCCCTCACCGGACTCGAGATCCACCTCCCACAGCTCATTGGCATACATTGCGGTCACGTAGACGGTCTCGTTGTCCGGCATAGCAGCGATTCCGCGCGGCTGAGAGCTCAGCGGCACCCGCATCTCCTCCTCGCCGGTCTCGGTGTCGATCACCGAGAGGTCAAAGTCGCACCAGTTGGTCACCAGCAGCCGCGACTCATCCGGGGTCAGCGCCACAAACTTCGGCACCCGGCCGACCTCGATGAACTGGTCCCAGTCCTGGGCCTCGGCGCTGTACCGGTAGACCGCACTGGGCGCCATCGCGTCGCCGTTGCGGCAGTCGTCGAACGCCTCGGCGCCCATATCCTCCAGGCGGTACTGGGAGACATAGGCGTATTCGCCGTCCTCAGTCCACACCGCCTCCACCGGCGCTCCGGAGACCGTCTGCGGGTAGCCCTCGACGCCGAACTCCTCGGGACTGATCGTATCGGGAAGCTCCTGGACCAGTTCCTGAGACTCGGTGTCGTAGAGCGTGACCGTGTTCTGGTACATCATGTTGTTGGCGATCGCCAGACCGTGGCCGTTGGAGACGATGGATTTCGGTGAAATCGCCGGCTCGGAGATCGTGGTCTCCGGGGTCATCGTGGTGGTGTTCGCCGCCGGCCACTCGGGCTGCGCGTCATCAGACTCGGCTGCCTCATCTGGCTGGTCCGTGCTCTCAGTCTCCGCAGATTCATCGCCCGGATCCTCAGCCGCAGTCTCACCGTCGGGGTCCTGCTCATCCAGGGTGGGGCCGGGGATGGTGCCGCTTTCGGTGCCCTGACCGGCATCCTCGGGCACCGGGTCCGCGCCGCAGGCGCTGACGGCGAGCAGCACCGCCAGCGAGGCGATGGGCCAAGACGTACGACGTCGGGTGGTGGAGTGTTGTGCCAGGGTATTCACGGTCCTCTTACCTCACATGCGCAGCTGAACGGTTCCTGCAATTCTGTCATGCAACGGCTGTCCGTCCGGACCGACCACGACGGCGGGGATCACCAGCAGCAGCAGGGCAACGCGCGCCAGCGCCCATATGGGCCCGGGGATCCGCTGGCCGCGCACCACCTGAATGCGCACCAGGCGCTTGCCGATGCTGACCCCCAGCATGCCCACCAGGCCCACATGCATCAGGACAAAAATGCCCAGGGTCACCCACGGGTCCAAATCGAACCAGGTGGCGGAGATGACAGTGGCGATGCCCCAGTCGATGAACAGCGCCAGGATCCGGCGGCTCCAGGGGGCCAAGGACCCGGGGCCGAATGCGGGCAGGCCCAGCTCGTCGCCGGGCCAGCGGGAAGCGGGGGAATCGTCAGTGGGCACCATGTCAGTCTAATCCAGCACCCGGTTCCGAGCAGACTGCGCACTCGGAAACATGCCGCAAGCGTTGGCGTGACAATCATCAGCCCTCTTCGGCGACTATTCTGGAGGGGTCGGTACTGAAACTCACCTGTCGAGGAGCGTTGCACGCATGTTTTCCAGCCCAGAGGAAATCCTGAAGTTCATTGAGGACGAGGGTGTGAAGTTCGTCGATGTCCGCTTCACCGATCTTCCCGGCCTGCAGCACCACTTCAACGTCCCCGCCCACACGGTGGACCTGGATTTCTTCGAGAACGGTCAGCTGTTCGACGCCTCCTCCATCCGCGGGTTCGCGGGCATCCAGGATTCAGACATGCAGCTGATCCCCGATCCCAGCACCGCCTATGTGGATGAGTACCGCGACGCCAAAACCCTAATGATGACGTTCTCGATCGTCAGTCCGCTCACCGGAGAGCCCTATGGGCGCGACCCGCGCGGGGTGGCGCAGAAGGCCGAGGAGTACCTGGCGTCCACCGGCATCGCTGATACGGCCCTCTTCGGTCCCGAGGCGGAGTTCTTCCTCTTCGACTCGGTCTCGTTCAGGTCCACACCGCAGGAGTCCTTCTACTCCATCGGTTCCCGGGAGGCTTCCTGGTCCTCCGGCGAGGCGAAGGATGTGCCGGGCGGTCACTGGATGGCCAATAGGGGCGGATACTATCCGGTCTCGCCGCAGGACCAGACCGCTGAGGTCCGTGATGAGATTGTGCTGGCCCTGGAGCGTGCCGGCCTCTCGGTCGAGCGGGCCCACCACGAGGTCGGTGCCCCCGGCCAGCAGGAGATCAACTACAAATTCAACACGCTGACCCACTCCGCCGACGACATCCAGAAGTTCAAGTACGTCGTGAAGAACACTGCGGCCACCTATGGGTTCACCGCAACCTTTATGCCCAAGCCGGTGTTCGAGGACAACGGTTCGGGCATGCATGTCCACCAGTCACTCTGGACCGAGGGTGAGCCGCTCTTCTACGACGAGAAGGGCTACGCCAACCTCTCAGACACTGCGCGCTGGTACATCGGCGGCATCCTGCAGCACGCCCACGCGCTGCTGGCGTTCACCAACCCGACGGTCAACTCCTACCGACGCCTGGTCAAAGGCTACGAGGCACCGGTTTCGCTGGTGTACTCCCAGGGCAACCGCTCAGCGGCCATCCGGATCCCGGTCACCGGCTCAAACCCGAAGGCCAAGCGCATTGAGTTCCGCGCCCCCGACGCTTCGGGAAACCCCTACCTGGGCTTCGCGGCCATGCTGATGGCCGGACTGGACGGTATTAAGAACCGTATTGAGCCCCACGAGCCGGTCGACAAGGACCTCTACGAGCTTCCCCCCGAAGAGCTGAAGGACATCCCGCAGGCACCCGCCTCCTTGGACGAGGCGCTGGCAGCCCTGGAGCAGGATCAGGAGTTCCTGCTCGAAGGCGGGGTCTTCACCGAGGAGCTCCTCCAGACTTGGATCGACTATAAGCGTGAAGAGGAGATCCTCCCGCTGAGCCTGCGCCCGAACCCCTATGAGTTCGAGCTCTACTTCTCCGTCTGAGGCGGAGGGGTCAGGCGCACCGGGCCTCAGAAGAGTTGGCGCAGGTTCGTCCTGGCCAGGTCCAGCAGCTGATCACCCTTGCCGCTGAGAACGGTGCGGATGGCGTACAGGGTGAATCCCTTGGCCTGGGCTGCGGTCACCGCCGGCGGCATAGACAGCTCCTGGCGTTCCGTGGTGACGTCCAGCAGCGCAGGCCCGTCATGGGCCATGAAGTCCTGCATCGCTGAGGGAAGTTCCTTGGAGGTCTCCGCACGGATTCCCCGAATCCCCATAGTCTCCACCATGTCTGCGAAGTTGGGATTCTTCAGCCCGGTGCCGTAATTGACGAAGCCGTCGGCCTTCATCTCCACCTCCACGAAGTTCAGCGAGGAGTTGTTGAAGGTCACGATCTTCAGGGGCAGATCATATTGGGCGATGGTCAGCAGCTCACCCATGAGCATCGCCAGTCCCCCGTCACCGGCCAGGGCAACGATCTGCCGATCCGGATAGGCCAGCTGAGCCCCGATGCCTTGGGAGACAGCATTGGCCATCGAACCGTGGGCGAAGGACCCGATGAGTCGGCGCCGCCCGTTCATGCTCAGGTAGCGGCAGGCCCAGATCACCGGACTGCCCACGTCTGGGATGAACACTGCGTCGTCGTCGGCTGCTTCGTCCACCAGCCGGGCCACGTACTGCGGGTGGATGGTCCGCTTCGAGGGGCTGGCCAGAGAGTCCAAACCCTTGCGCGTCTTCTGGTAGTGCTTGGTCATGGTGTCCAGATGCTTAGCGTCCCGGTGGGCCTCCAGCCGGGGCAGCAGCTGCTCCAGGGTCTCCTTCACACCCCCGACGAGTCCGACGTCTACCGCTGCCCTGCGCCCGATCTGCTCGCCTCGGATGTCGACTTGGACGATGGTCGCATCCGGATAGAACTGCTGGTAGGGAAGGTCTGAGCCCAGCACCACCAGGGTCTCGGCCGCCTCCATGGCCTTATATCCGGAGGAGAAGCCCAACAGACCGGTCATCCCGACGTCGTAGGGATTGTCGTATTCGACGTGCTCCTTGCCCCGCAGTGCGTGGACGATGGGAGCCTGAAGCCGCTCGGCGGCCTGCAGCAGCTGCGTGTGGGCACCCTCGACCCCGGCACCGGCCAGTATGGTGACCTTCTCACACGTGTTGAGTGCCTCAGCGGCACGGTCGAGCTGATCCTCGGCAGGGGTGACGTGGGAGCGGGCCGCAGTGATGGTCTCCGCTTCGGCCTTGATGTCTGCCAGGGCGACGTCGCCGGGGATCACCAGCACGGCCACCCCGCGCTTCTGCAGCGCTTCGCGCATTGCGATTCGCAGCAGCCGCGGCATCTGTTCCGGGTGGGCGACCTGTTCGACGTAGACGCTGCATTCTCTGAAGAGCTCCTGGGGGTGGGTCTCCTGGAAGTATCCCGACCCGATCTCCTCGCTGGGGATGTGCGCGGCAATTGCCAGCACTGGGGTGCGTGAGCGCTGAGCGTCATAGAGCCCATTGATCAGATGCAGGTTCCCCGGCCCGCAGCTGCCGGCGCATACGGCCAACTCGCCGGTCAGCTGGGCTTCGGCACTCGCGGCGAATGCGGCAGCCTCTTCATGCCGGGTCTGGATCCAATCCAGCGTTCCGGCGGCCCGCAGCGCATCGGTGATCCCGTTCAGCGAATCTCCGGGAATCCCATAGACGCGCTTCACACCACTGGCGTGCAGGGTGTCGACAATATTGCGGGCAACTGTGGCCACGTTGGTCCTCCCAATAGTTTTCGGTCGGGGGTGCCGGCCGGTATAGCTTCCTGTGCGTTGAGTCTAGGGTCCTCCGCACGGCAAAGGCCAGAGTATGGGAGCGGACTGCGTGGCCTTCTCCTATTCGGAGTCCGTCGGCTTCTGACTGCGCGCCTGCCTGCCGATTCTTGCCGAACCTGTCCTCGCCGCGATCGTGCCTCGCGGTCCGGCCGGGCGGTCCTTATCAACGTAGGGGTCACGCATCACCGGCGGCTCATCAACAGCCTCAGGTTCGACGACGATTTCGGAGGTGTCGAACTCGCGCTCGTCCTGGCGCCGATCATGCTCTTCGGGGGGCAGTACCTTTTTCCAGGTGCGTGTTCGCATCGGAGGCAGCTCGCTGGCATCTTCTCGCAGACCGCGATACAGGGCATACATTTGGAAGTACCCCATCACGAAGAACGGCAGGCCGACCAGAACAATGGTCTTCTCCAGCGCCTCCAGGCCCCCGCTGCCGGAGAAGACCAGCAGAGCGGCGGTGATCACAGCAATAGCGACGGCCCAGAAGATGCGCTGGCCCAGGGGGTTGAAGTCTTCGTGCCCATTGGCCATCGTGTCGGTGACCAGAGCCGCAGAGTCTACCGAGGTGATGAAGAAGATCACGATCACCATGATCGCGATCACCGAGACGAACGTGGAGGCAGGGTAGTTCGCTAAGAAGGCGAACAGCGCGCCGGGGATGTCCTCGTCCTCGACAACCGTTTGGACCAGACCGCCCTCACCGTTGAGCTCAATGTCGAAAGCAGCATGGCCAAAGATGCCGAACCACAGCACCGAGAAGCCCGCAGGGACCCCAAGCACCCCGGCAACGAACTGCCGGACCGTGCGGCCTTTGGAGATCCGAGCGATGAAGATGCCCACGAAAGGTGACCAGCTGATCGTCCAGGCCCAATAGAAGACGGTCCAGGAGTCCTGCCAGCCAGAGTCAGCGAAGGCGTCGTTCCACAGCGCCAACTCGGGCAGATTTATCAGGTAGCTGCCCGCTGCCTCGATGGTGCCCTGCAGGACGAAGAGGGTGGAGCCGGTCACCAGAATGAACACCAGCAGCCCGATTGCCACCCAGATGTTGACGTTGGAAAGCACTTTGATGCCACGGTCCAAACCCAACGCGACCGAGATCATTGCCGCCCCGCCGACGACGCCGATGATGACCAGCTGCCACACGGCATTCTCGGGGATGCCGAACACACGAGAGATTCCGCCGTTGATCTGCAGGGCGCCCAACCCCAGGGACACCGCGACGCCGAAGACGGTGCCGATGATGGCGACCACGTCGATGACCTTGCCGATCGGCCCATGAATCCGCTCGCCCAGGATGGGCTGGAAGATCGAGCTGACCCGGGGCGGCAGGTTGCGCTTGTGGATGAAGTAGGCGAAGCACAGTGCCGGCAGCGTGAAGATGGCCCAGGTGTGCAGGGTGAAGTGGTAGAAGGTGAAGTTCATCGCATCTGCTGCAGCCTCGGTGGTTCCGGGTTCTATCCCCAGCTCAGGCCCGCGCGGCGGATCGCCGAAATGGCTGACCGGTTCGGCCACGCCCCAGAACATCAGAATGCTGCCGATGCCGGCGGCGAACAGCATGCCGCACCACGCAAAACCGGAGTGCTCGGGAGCTTAGTCATCGGGGCCCAATGTGACACGGCCGAACCGGCTGATCGCGACGAGGACCAGAAAGATCAGAAACAGGGTGAGACCGAGGATATAGAACCAGCCCAGGTTGGTGTAGAGCCAGTCTGAGGCGGCGGTGACGGCTGCATCGAGGGGTTCGGTGAAGACGATGGTGGTAATCACGAACAGGATCATCAGCGCGGCCGCGCTGAAGAATATCGGCGGCGAGGTGCGCAGCCGCAGCAGATCGTGCAATCGGGTCAGCATTACGTTGACTCCTCAGACCAGGCGCGACCCGAGCTGATCAGGCCGGGGTGCCGATTCTGCCGCTGATTCACTTATATGGGAACCCCTCATCAGGTCCCGGAATGTTCTGACCGGCTCGGTGAGTTGGGATGTATATGAGCTCACCTGTATCCCGCCCCCTGTCCTGGCTAGACCTCGCTCGCGTCCGTCAGGGCGAACCCATGGCCGATGCGATCAACCGGTCCGTGCGCCTGGCGCAGACTGCTGACCGCAGCGGCTATACCCGCATCTGGTTCGCCGAGCACCACAACATGCCTCACATCGCATCCTCGGCGACCTCCCTACTGATCCAGCACATTGCCGCGAACACCGAGCACCTGCGCGTCGGGGCCGGGGGCATCATGCTGCCCAACCACTCCCCGCTGGTGATCGCCGAGCAGTTCGGCACACTGGGGACCCTCTACCCCGGCCGCATCGACCTGGGGCTGGGCCGCGCCCCCGGAACCGACGGGCAGACCATGCGCGCCCTGCGGCGTGACGGCACCGAATCTGACCGGTTCCACGCCGATGTCATGGAACTCTCCGGCTATCTGACCGGACACACCCGCATCCCAGAGGTCAACGCCTTCCCCGGTCACGGCACCGATGTGCCGCTCTACATTCTGGGGTCATCTCTCTACGGCGCCCAGCTGGCGGCCACCCTGGGGCTGCCCTATGCCTTCGCCTCACACTTTGCCCCGCAGATGCTCGAGCAGGCTGCGCAGACCTACCGGGAGAACTTCAGCGCCTCCGGGTCGCTGCTGGGCCCCGACGCGCAGCCGCACTTCATCGCAGCAGCCAATGTGGTGGTTCACGACGACGCCGACACCGCCCGGGACCAGCGGCACCGAGCTGAGAACAGCTGGATCAAGATGATGCTGGGCCGCAACCGGTCACTGGCCGAGGACGACGTGGAGCAGCTGCGCGACCACCCGGCAGGCCAGCAGGTGCTGGGTATGCTGTCCCGCACGGCCTCCGGGGGCCCGGACGAGGTGACTGCCTGGCTGGAGAGCTTCGCCGATCAGGTGCAGGCTGATGAGCTGATGCTGGTCAATCTTGCCCCTGACGAGCAGGTCCAGCATCGCGCCGTCGAGCTGTTGGCACCGTCGCCGGCACAGTCCTAGCTGTCGAGGCGCAAGCCTAACTGTCGTAGAACAGCTTCTCGAAGACCTGCCGGGCGCGCCGGGTTGTGCGCAGGTAGTGCTCTTCGAAGGCGGCGGCGCGTCCTTTGTCGAACCCGCACCAGCGAGAGATGGCCTCCAACTCCAATCGCGATGAGGGCAGCACGTCAGAGAGTTTGCCGCTCCAGATCACGATTCCGCTGCGCACCCTGGTGCACAGCAGCCACGCATCGGCCAGTGCGGCGGCGTCGTCGGGGGCCAGCAGCTCCTCATCGACCAGGGAGTTGAGCACCTGAAGAGTGCCGGTGGTGCGCAGCACCGGTTTGTGGTGGGCATGCTGGAGCTGAAGCAGCTGCACCACCCACTCGACGTCGGTGAGCCCTCCGCGGCCCAGTTTGACCTGCCGCGCCGGGTCGGCCCCGCGTGGCAGCCGCTCGCCCTCCACCCGGGCCTTGAGGCGGCGGATTTCGCGCACCTCGGATTCTTGGAGAGGCTGATCGTAGCGGACCGAGTCGATGAGTTCGGTGAAATCGTGGGCGAGCTCATCAGAGCCGGCGGCTGGTCGGGCGCGCAGCAGCGCCTGCCGCTCCCAGGTGGCCATCCACCGCTGGTAGTACTCTCGGTAGGAGTCCAGGGACCGGGAGAGCGGGCCTTTCTTTCCCTCCGGGCGCAGGTCGGCATCAACCTGCAGCGGAAACTCGCCGCGCACTGCCGGTCTGACCGGTTTGGAGAGCAGCTGGGTCATGCGCAGGGCGATCTTCTGCGCCTGGGAGTCCGCCTCGGCCTTCTTCGCCCCGGGAAGGGCACGGTGGACGAACATCGCGTCCATATCTGAGCCGTAGCTGATCTCTTGGCCGCCCTGGCGGCCCATGGCGACCATCAGGAACTCCACCGCCAAGTCTCCCTCTCGGCGGATCTCGTTCTCCGCCACCCGCAGGGCCCCGACGGCGGCCGCCCGGTCGGCGGCTGACAGCGCCCGGCCGGCCTCCTCCACCGAGAGCAGCCCACATGCTTCGGCAATGGCGATCCGCAGCGTTTCGCGCTGTCTGATCATGCGTGCCGGGCGGACTGCAGAGCTGAGCTGCCCGTTGTGACGAGCGATGGCGCTGCGCACTTCTGCCCAGAGGGTCTCGAAGCTGTGGGTGACCAGCAGGTCATCCTCCCCCAGCCACCGGGCAGACTCCGGCATATGCTCCAGCATCTCGGAGATCAGCTTGGAGCTGGTGAGCATATGCGAAAGTCGTTCCGCGGCCATCGACGAGTCCCGCAGCATGGTCAGGTACCAGGGACTGGCACCCAGGGACTCGCTGATGCGTCGGAAGGCCAGCAGGCCGTGATCGGGGTCGACGCCCTCGGCCAGCCAGCCCAGCATGGCCGGCAGGATGCGCCGCTGCAGGGTCGCCTTGCGTGATACCCCGGAGGTCAGCGTCTCGATGTGTCGCAGGGCGCCGGCGGTGTCGCTGTAGCCCAGCGCGCTCAGCCGGTCCCGCACCGCCTCTGCGGAGAGCCTGACCTCGTCGTCGGCCAGCACAGCAGTGGTCGACAGCAGCGGCCGGTAGAAGATCTTCTGGTGGAAGGTGGAGACTTCACGGCGGGTGGCTCGCCACGCCTTGAGGAAACCCTCGGGCGCATGGCGTCGAGTCTGGCCCGGCGGCCGGGTGGCCTGAGCAAGGGCGCGCAGCTGAGTCTCATCCTCCGGCATCAGATGGGTGCGCCGCAGCTGGCGCATCTGGATCCGGTGCTCGTAGAGCCGAAGTTGCTGGTAGCAGCGGATCATGGCCGCTTGGTCGCGGCTGGAGACGTACTCGCCGGTTCCCAGGGCCGCAATGGCTGACAATGTGTCCCGGACTCGGATGCTGGGGTCCACCCTGCCGTGGACCAGCTGCAGCAGCTGGACGGTGAACTCGATGTCACGCAGCCCGCCGTGTCCCAGCTTCAGCTCCCGGTCGGTCTGCTCGGAGGGGATGTTGGCGAAGACCCGGCGGCGCATCGCCTGCACGTTCTCCACGAAGCCTTCCCGGGCCGAGGACTGCCACACCAGCGGCCAGATGGCCTCCATGTAAGCCTCACCGAGGCTGCGGCTGCCGGCGATGGGACGGGCCTTGAGCAGGGCCTGAAACTCCCACCCGCTGGCCCACCGCCGATAGTACTGCTGGTGCGACGCCACCGTGCGGGACAGCGGCCCGTCCCGACCCTCGGGCCGCAGGTTGGCATCTACCTCCCAGAGTGCGGGTTCACCTTCGGAGGCGTTGAGCACTTTGGCGATCCCCCCGGAGAGCGCAGCGGCGATTCGCTGGGCGGTGTCCTCGTCGACGTCATCTGGGGCACGGTGGACGAAGAGGACGTCCACGTCCGAGACATAGTTCAGTTCCCGTGCCCCCGTTTTGCCCATACCGATGACGGCCAGCTCCACCCTGGACGCCTGTTGGCTGCGGCTCTCCTCCTCGGCCCGGGCCACGGCCAGTGCCCCTTCGACGGCGGCGGCAGCCGCGTCGGCAAGCTGACGCGAGGCCTGTGGCACATAGCCGGCCGGATCGTCGGCGCAGAGGTCACGCAGGGCCAGTCGGGCCACTTCGCGCCGATAGGCGATCCGCAGGGCCCGACCAGCGTCCTTGGCGGTGAAGTCCTCATTGAGCCGGGCGGCGGGAAGCTCAGCGTCGGCGTCGGCCCGCACTGCGCTCATCATGGTGCGCAGCAGATCATCGGCGCCGACCACATGAGGCTGCGGTCCGCAGGGCTCGGTAAGGATGTCGGTGTGTTCGGGGTGCCGGATCAGGAACTCGCCCAGCGGCGGGGAGGCGCCCAGCAGGCGAATCAGCGGGACAGCCGCGGGGTAGTGCCGATCCCCCTGGCGGAAGAGGTCGTGGACGTCTGGGGCCCGTTCGGCCAGGCGGATCAGCAGCAGCAGGGCCTCATCGGCGTTGGGCGCCTCCGCCAGGGTGCGGACCAGGGACGCGGGGTCGAGGTCGGCCAGCTCGTCATCGGCGAGAAAAGTCTCCGCCCGCTGCAGCTCCTGGAAGCCTGCGGCTATGAGGTCCCGGGATGCGACTTCGCTCATGCGCCGTCTTCGGTCTGCGACGTCGAGCCCATGGGTCAGACCATGCCCAGGTACTTGTTGACTTCAAAGGGTGAGACGTTGATGCGGTACTCGTCCCACTCGTCCTGCTTATTGCGCAGCAGGTTCTCGAAGACCTGCTCACCGAGGATTCCGGCGACCAGCTCGGACTCCTCCATCTTGCGGATCGCGTCGTGCAGGGTGCTCGGCAGCGGGTTGAGCCCCAGTGCCTTGCGCTCTGCGGTGGTCAGGGACCAGACGTCCTCGGTGACGTGCTCTGAGAGGTCATAGCCCTCCTGGATGCCCTTCAGCCCCGCGCCGATGATCACCGCGTAGCCCAGATACGGGTTGGTGGAGGCGTCGCTGCCGCGGAACTCGACCCTGGCGGAGCCTCCTTTGGTGGGCTTGTACAGCGGAACCCGCATCAGGGCCGAGCGGTTGTTGTGCCCCCACGAGATGTGGCTGGGTGCCTCTCCCCCGCCCCAGAGCCGCTTATAGGAGTTGACGAACTGATTAGTGATGGCGGTGAACTCCGGGGCATGGGTCAGCACTCCGGCGATGAACTGCCGTGCCGTGGTGGAGAGGTTGAACTCCGCACTGGGGTCGAAGAACACGTTGGTGTCGCCTTCGAACATGCTGAAGTGGGTGTGCATACCGGAGCCGGGATGCTCGCCGAAGGGTTTGGGCATGAAGGTCGCGTACTTGCCGTGGGCCAGTGCGACCTCTTTGACGATGGTGCGGAAGGTCATGATGTTGTCCGCAGTGGTCAGCGCGTCGGCGTAGCGCAGGTCGATCTCGTTCTGGCCGGGTCCGGCCTCACTGTGGCTGAACTCCACAGAGATGCCCACCGATTCCAGCATGTTGACCGTCTGCCGGCGCAGGTCCTGGGCGACGATCCCCGCACTGTGGTCGAAGTAGCCGGCTCTGTCGGCCGGCACGGGCTGTCCCTGTTCGTCGAGCTCCTCCGACTTCAGCAGATAGAACTCGATCTCCGGGTGGGTGTAGCAGGTGAAGCCCATCTCTGCGGCCTCGTCGAGCTGGCGGCGCAGCACAAAGCGCGGGTCGGCCGCCGCCGGTTCCTGGTCGGGGGTGAGGATGTCGCAGAACATGCGCGAGGTGGGCTCGTCCTCACCGCGCCAGGGCAGAATCTGGAAGCTGGAGGGGTCAGGCTTCAGCAGCATGTCCGATTCGAAAACCCTGGAGAGCCCCTCAATGGAGGAGCCGTCGAAGCCCAAGCCCTCGGTGAAGGCACCCTCCACCTCCGCCGGGGCCAGAGCCACTGACTTCAGGGTGCCGACGACGTCGGTGAACCACAGCCGCACGAAGCGCACATCGCGCTCCTCAATGGTTCGCAGCACGAATTCCTGCTGACGGTCCATGGTGTACCCGGCCTCCTGAGAATGTGGGATGCTCCAGCGATTTCCACTCTACCCAACGGCCGGGACACCGGCGCTGGCATGAATCCTGCGTTCGCTGCCTGGAACAGACAGCTTCAGGAGGTCTGGGCGTCGTCGTCCTGCACGTCAGCATCCCCGTCGTCGTCGACGCCGCCCTCTTCCCAACGCTGGTTGTTCCGGTGGACCCGGTCCAAGGCTCGGCTGGCCTCCGCATGCGTCGTATAGGGGCCCAGCAGGTGTTTCCAGCTAGATTTCGCGCCCTCTTCCACCTGCCCGGTGTTGATGTTGTACCAGTAATCAGCCATACACCCAGCCTACGCCCAGCGTCACCTCCAGTGCCCACCCAAGGGCCCAGCCCACCGCACCGCCCACCGCACCGCCCACCGCACCGTCTGGTGGGCGTTTTGCGCCGCAATAGCGCGGTGAGCTGCCAACGAAGCGGCACTTATCGCCCACCAGAGCCCAGAGCGGGGCAGCGGCAGCAGGAGTTGTCCGGCCGGCACGGCAGATAGACTGACACCCATGGCTTCTGCAACCTCCACTGCCCCTGTAGGTACTCTGACCCCCGGCACGGTCTCCCCCGAACGCTCGGTGCCTGCCCACATCGACAGGCCCAACTACGTGGGGCTGTCGGAGCCGCCCAAGTACACCGGTCCCGACGCCTACGACCCGGACACGGTGCAGCGGATCCGGCGTGCCGGCCAGCTGGCAGCCGACTGCATGGTGGCCACCGGCGAGCTCATCAGACCAGGAGTCACCACCGACGAACTCGACGCCTTCGCCCACAACTACCTCATCGAGCGCGGCGCCTATCCCAGCTGCCTGCTCTACCGGGGGTTCCCCAAGTCCATCTGCACCTCGGTCAATGAGGTCATCTGCCACGGCATCCCCGACTCCACCGTCCTCAACGACGGCGACATTGTGAACCTGGACATCACCGCCTATCTGGACGGCGTCCACGGCGACCACAACGTCACGTTCTTGGTCGGCGAGGTGGATGAGGAGTCCACGCTGCTGGTCCAGCGCACCCACGAGGCGATGATGCGCGCCATCCGTGCTGTGAAGCCCGGGCGCCCGATCAACGTCATCGGCCGGGCCATCGAGTCCTACGCCAAGCGGTTCAACTACGGGGTGGTGCGCGAGTTCATCGGCCACGGCGTCGGCGAGGCCTTCCACACCGGCCTGGTGATTCCCCACTACGACGCCGCCCCGGAGTACTCCCAGCCCATGGAGCCGGGCATGGTCTTCACCATCGAACCGATGCTCACCCTGGGCACCCGCCACTGGTACCTGTGGGAGGACCAGTGGACCGCAGTCACCCGCGATCAGCGCCGCACCGCCCAGTTCGAGCACACCCTGGTGGTCACCGACGACGGCGCCGAGATCCTCACCCTCCCCTCCGCAGACTGAGGACACGCTATCCTGTTGCACAGATCCCCTGACATGGATCCCTTGACGCAGCGTCGCGTCGCCATCAATTACTGCGTCCGTCCCAACGTGTGATTTCTGTGGAGAGCTATGCCGAACCCTGCGCCCAAGCCGCCCACCGCTGCCGTGCCCCCAACCGCGGCTGCGGCGCTGACTGACCTGCCCCAGCTCGCGGTGGGGATCGACGTCGGCGGCACCGGCACCAAAGGCGGCATCGTCGATCTCACCGACGGCACCCTGGTGGGAAAGCGCTTCCGGATTCCCACGCCCCAGCCGGCCACCCCTGAGGCGGTGGCCGAGGTGATCGGCCAGATTCTCGACGAGCTGCTCAGCCGCAACGGCGCGCCTGCACAGACTGATCTGAGCGTGGGCGTGACCTTCCCCGCGATCGTGATCGACAATGTGGTGCTGTCGGCCTCCAACATCGATCAGTCCTGGCTCAACTGCGACACTGGTCTGCTGCTGGGTCACCTGCCGGGCCGCACCTTCACACTCAACGACGCCGACGCCGCCGGGCTGGCAGAGGCCCGCTACGGCGCCGGAGCCGGACGCACCGGCACCGTGATGACGGTGACCCTGGGCACCGGGGTCGGTTCGGCACTGGTGCACGACGGCGTCCTGGTCCCCAACTCTGAGCTGGGGCACCTGGAGTTCGAGGGCGTGGTCGCCGAGACCAAAGTCTCAGCCGCCGCCCGGCAGCGGGCCGATCAGCCCTGGGACGAGTACGGTGAGGTGCTGCGCCGGTACCTGACCCACGTGGAACGGATTCAGGCGGTGAATCAGTTCATCATCGGCGGCGGCGTCTCCAAACGCAGCGACGATTTTCTGCCCTACGTGACCGGACTGCGCGCCGAGGTGGTCCCGGCAGCACTGGTGAACAACGCCGGAATCGTCGGTGCGGCCCTGTTTGCGACGGAGCAGGCCGCGCTGACCGACCTGCGCGGATAGCGGTTCTCTGCCGCCGTCGTCGGTTTGCTAGACTTTCCCCTTGTGCTGGCCGATCCTGCCAGCACGCTTTGCGCCGATAGCTCAGTTGGTTAGAGCACTGCGTTTACACCGCAGGTGTCGGGGGTTCGAGTCCCTCTCGGCGCACCCAGCTTCCCGGTGGTGATCGGGTGCTTGCCTGAGCATAATAGAGGGATGGCTGAGCACAAGATCTACTCCATGAGCTTCTCCAACGTGTATCCCCACTATGTGAGGAAGGCGGAGAAGAAGGGCCGCACCCAGGCAGAGGTCGATGAGATCACCCGCTGGCTGACCGGCTACACCCAGAAGCAGCTTGAGCAGCAGCTGGAGGCTGAGACCGACTTCAAGACGTTCTTCGCCCAGGCACCGGAGCTGAACCCCTCCCGCAGTCTGATCACCGGAGTCATCTGCGGGGTGCGCGTCGAAGACATCAAAGAGCCCACGATGCAGCAGATCCGCTACCTGGACAAGCTCATCGACGAGCTCGCCCGCGGTAAAGCCATGGAGAAGATTCTCCGCGGCTGACAGCCCCCGCTGCGGCTCTCATGGTCGCGCAGTGGTCAGGGTCGCACAGCGGTCATGGTCTCACGGCGGTCGGCGTCCCGGCGGTGATGGTCAGCATCTGCTCGTACGTCGTCGGAAACACCGTCTTTGGATGACCGGCGGCCGCCCACACTTCGCTGTAACCGCGCAGGGCTGTGTCCACAAACGTTCGGACGGGGTGCGGGTGCCCGACCGGCGCCACTCCCCCGATGACTTGGCCGGTCGCGGCTTTGACGACGTCCTTGCTCGCCCTGCCGATCGTCCCGCCCAGGTGGGGCCCGAGCCAGTCGGTATCCACCCGGTGGGCTCCGGAGGTCAGCACCAGGATCGGCTCCTCATCCAGGGTGAACACCAAGGAGTTGGCGATCTGCCCCACGTAAATGCCCAACGCTTCGGCCGCAGCAGCCGCAGTGGTGGTGGCGTCGTCGAACCAGGTCACCTCCGGGTGAAGCCCGTGCCGCTGCAGGTCGGCGATGACATGGGACACGCTGGGATGCTGTGGATTGGCCATGCGCACGAACTTATCAACTTCTCTCGCGTGTAGTCTGCGGTCATGGCGATGGACTTCAGTGCCCAGGGAATCGCCGCCGCCTCTCCGGCAGACCGGCATCCGGGAATCTGACCGCTGGACGCTCTGGACGACGCCGCGCTGAGGTCTGCTCGGTCCTCTTGTTGGTGACAGTGGTCGTGTCCTACCTCACATCTAGTGTGGTGGGTATGGATGATCAGCAGCTGCTTACCCCACCGGTGCCGCCGAAGCTGCGGCATCTGATGGATGAGCCTGCCCTGGCCCAAGCGTGGGAGCATCAAGTCTCCGCGCGGCAAGCCGAAGCGGCCAAAATCAGGGTCCTGGTGGATCATGTGGCCGCCTGCCGGGACGAGCACTGCGACGAGTACGACTTCATCCAGGATGCTGCCGAGCGGGCCGCGGTGCATCAGGCGGCTCTGCTGTTGGGGTTCAGTGATCAGAGCACTGCGATCACCCTCAACGTGGCCGAGTACGCCCGTGAGCACCTGCCCTGGAGCTGGGAGGCCTTCTGCCGGGGCCTGATCGATACGCTGCGACTGCGCAAGATCAGCACCGCCGCCCAAAACCTGACGGGCCTGAACCTCGCGGGCGCCGATGTGCAGCGTCTGGATCCTGCCGCAGCGTTGGAGGCCATTGACCGCAGCCTGGGGGACTTTCAGAACTGGCTGCACCGGTTCATCGCCCACCTGGACTATGACGCCTACACCGCCCAGTGCGCGAGGAACCGTGCCCAGCGGTACGTCGGGTTCAGCCACGGCACCGATGGGATGAGCTTCATCGAGGCCCGGATCCCCACCGTGGAGGCCGCCGCGATCCAGAAACGCCTGAGCCTCACCGCCCGCCGCCACCACCGTGCCGCCCAAGACACGGCGGCCCAAGACACGGCGGCCCAAGACACTGGGGACACAGGCGCCCCGCAGCACCAGGCTGGCGCCGACAATGGCTCAGCAACGGGCCATCAGGCCCAGATGCCGACTTTGGCTCAGCGGGAGGCTGATCTGTTCTCCGCGTGGCTGCGCACCGGCGACACCCCAGAAGACGGTGCCCGGCCGGTGGAGGCGAAGATCATGATCATGATCCCCGAAACCACCCTGACCGGGGGGAGCAACCAGCCCGCCATGGCCGCTGACCGGTCCTGGATGCTCGCCGCCGACCAGGCCCGCACCCTCGCCGGGCACCCAGACGCTGAGCACCACTGGTACCACGGGCGCACCCGCCCCAACCGGGCCGGTGCTGATGTGGACGTGCTCTCGGTGACCTATGCCGGCCGCTACCCGCCACAGCGGCTGCGCGACGCACTGCTCTTCCGCGACGGGGTATGCACCACACAGGGCTGCACCATCGCCGCAGAACGATCCGACATCGACCACCACACACCCTTCGACGCCGGCGGCCCCACCAACGCAGCGAACCTATCCAGCCTGTGCCGCCGGCACCACCGGCTGAAATCCCACGGATTCCTCCACCCACCAGCACCACCGGAGGCCACCGGACGAGACAGCCCCCGAGACAGACCCCGAAGACGACCACAGTGCCCACCGGCAGACCTCATCCACACCGCCGCACACCCCATCACCTACGCCGTATGACCAGATGCCTACCGGCGCGGCAGACGCGGCTGCGTGCGGGTCGATAATGTCACACCGCTCTTCCATAGCCTCCGCAGGCCCATGTGGGTAGCCTCAGAGCACAGTATCCATACATCGAAAGGAGCAGGAACATGAAGGCAGTTCTCTACTACGGCAAGGAAGACCTGCGCATCGAAGATGTGGAGGAACCCCAGCTACGCTCCGGAGCGGTGAAGATCGCGCCAGCCTACAACGGCATCTGCGGAAGTGACCTGCATCTTTACCACGATGGTCCGATCCCGCCCGCGCCTACTGAGCAGGAGCCGCACCCGCTCTCCGGTGAGACCTTGCCGGTAGTTCTCGGCCATGAGTTCTCCGGTGTGGTGGAAGAAGTCGGCGAAGGCGTGACCGGCCTCTCCGTCGGCGCCTCCGTGGTGGTCGAACCGCTTATGGTCGATGGCACCTGCCCGGCCTGCCGCCAGGGAGCCTACAACCTCTGCGAGAAAATGGGGTTCATCGGCATCTCAGGTAGAGGCGGTGGACTCAGCGAGCACATCGTCGTCGACAAGGAATGGGTGCACCCCGTCGGCGAGATGCCGCTGGACCACGCGGCCATGATCGAACCGCTGGCAGTCGCCGTCCACTCCGTCCAGCACTCCCGGGTGAAGAGCGGACAGACTGCCGTCGTCGGTGGAGCGGGACCCATTGGTCTGATGGTCGCCTCAGTGCTGAAGGCATACAACGTCACAACCATTATCAGCGAACCCTCCCAGACCCGTCGCCAGGTGGCGCAACAGTCCGATGTCGCCGACTTCGTGGTGGACCCGGTCAATGAAGACCTCAGCAAGGCAGTGGCATCCCATACTGATCAAGCAGGCGCCGAAGTGGCATTCGACGCCGCCGGCGCGGGCCCCGTCGTCGGGCAGCTTCTGGACGTGCTGGCCCCCGCAGGACGGCTGGAGGTCGTCGCGCTCCACTCGAGTCCGGTCGAACTCGACATCACCGCGCAGCTGACCATGCAGGATCGTGAGATGGGCAGCACAATCGGCTACGCCCATGACCACGCCGAGGCGATCGAGCTGGTGCGGAGCGGCAAGGTGAACCTGGAGCCGTTCATCACCAGTCGCATCCTCGCCGACGACATCGTTGAGCAGGGATTCAACCGGCTCATCGAGAACAAGGACTCAGAAGTGAAAATCTTGGTATCGATGAGCTGAGGCGGAGGATCAAAATGCAGCATAGGACTTTTGGACCTACTGGTCGCAGGGTCTCCAGCATCGGATTGGGCACCTGGCAACTGGGCACCGAATGGGGAGACGTGGCTGAGGCCGATGCCCTGGCGGTGTTGGATGCCGCCGTCGAATCTGGGGTGACCCTCTTCGACACTGCCGATGTTTACGGTGACGGGCGCAGCGAGCAGCTGATCGGCCGCTGGCTCGCAAAGAACCCCACGTGGGGCGGCACCGTTGCCACGAAGATGATCCGTCGGGCGCCGGAACCGACGCTGGAGCACGCCACGGCCGCGAACTTCCGGGCATGGACCGACCGCTCACGCGCCAATCTGGGCGTCGACACGCTGGACCTGGTGCAGCTGCACTGCCCCACCGACGATGTGTATGGCTCAGACCTCGTCTTCGACACTCTCGACTCCCTGGTTGAGGACGCAACCATTACCGCATACGGGGTCAGTGTCGAGACCTGCGAGCAGGCGCTGCGTGCCATAGCCAGGCCGAACGTCGCCAGCGTGCAGATCGTCCTCAACGCCTTTCGGCAGAAGCCGCTGGAGGAAGTCATTCCTGCGGCCCGGCAGGCCGGGACGGCAATCATCGCCCGTGTGCCACTGGCCAGCGGTCTGCTCACCGGTCGTTACACCAAGGAGACGACCTTCGCGGATACCGACCATCGCAGCTTCAACCGGCACGGTGAGGCTTTCGACATCGGAGAGACTTTCGCCGGAGTCGACTTCGAAACCGGCGTTGATGCGGCTGCCGAATTCTCCGAACTGGCGCGCGACTTCCGACTGAAGCCTTCAGCAGCCGCCCTGGCATGGGCAGTGCAGCAGCCCGGAGTCAGCACCGTGATACCCGGTGCCCGCAGCCCCGAGCAGGCCCGCGGCAATGCGGCGGCTGCAGAGACGGACCCGCTGCCCGCTGAGTTTATGGCCGCGGTCCAAGAGCTCTACGGGCGGCGCATCAGGCCGTTGGTGCACCATAAGTGGTGATAGGGGTCATTGCACCCTCACTGCCGCCATGGCCGTCTACGCAGCCGTCAGGGAAGGATCAGCTCACCGGTGAAGTGGCGCCGGTTCTTCCGTGCGTTCCATCCGGTGAAGCGCTGGGTGCCGTCGGAGATGTCTTCCACAGCGAAGTTGACCGTCCCTGGCAGCGCCACCGGCGCTTCGAACTCAATGCTCCACCGGTGCCCGGCCGATTCCGGCTCTCGGCCCTCGAGCATCCGGGCGGCCGAATACATGCCGTGGGCGATCATCCCGCGCTGACCCAGGGCTTTGGCCGCCAGGTTGGAGACGTGTATGGGGTTATAGTCACCCGAGACGGCGGCATAGTCGCGACCGGCACCGGCACCCAGATTCCACTGCGCGGTCTTCCTCGGGGGCGTGAAGCCGCCCTGGCCGCGCCGGGACTGCTCGCCCTCCGGCTTGCCCGCTACAAAGGTGCCAATCCCCAAATAGGTGGAGACCCCGCTCCACAGCAGCTCACTCTGGTCAGCGGAGTCGACGTCGACGCCCTGCGGGTAGACGTCCACCGTAATGTCCACCTGGGTCCCCTTGCGGTGGGCACGGAAGTTCTGCGCCTTCACCAGGATCTGCAGCGATGTGTTCGGCATGACCGGCTGGTGGTGCTCCACCGTGTTGGCCAGGTGCACCATGCCCAAAAGCGGCAGCGGGAAGTCCTTGCTGCTCATCAGGCCCATCTGCACTGGAAACGCGGCGATGTGGATCAGCACTGAGGGCAGCGCGCCGCGGTGGGCGCCGTCGAAGGCCTCCCCGGCGAACAGCCGCCGGTAGTCCTCCACCTGCTGCTCGCTGATGCCCGGATGCCGGGCCACCACCGGCTCCACAGTCAGCCCGCGCAGTGAGCCGTTGGAGGAGAGCTTCGACTTCAGCGCACCCAGTGCCGCGCGGCGGTAGAGCGAACTCAGGTTCGGAAGGTCGATGGTCCGCGTCATGCGATCACGCTCCTACCAGGTTCTGGCCGCAGACCCGCAGGGTCAGCCCTGAGGTGCCTGCCGCCGAGGGCGAGGCGAGGAACGCCACCGTCTCGGCGACGTCGACCGGCAGCCCGCCCTGGCTCAGGGAGTTCAGCCGGCGGGCCACCTCGCGGGTGCCCAGCGGCATCTTCGCGGTCATTTCGGTCTCGATGAAGCCCGGTGCCACGGCGTTGATCGTGCCGTGGCGGGCCTCCAGCTGAGCCGAACCTGCCGAGACCATGCCCATCACCGCGGACTTGGAGGCCGCGTAGTTGGTCTGTCCGCGGTTTCCGGCGATGCCTGAGGTCGAAGCCAGCGAGACGATGCGCGGGCCCACACCGTTCTCGACACGGCTGAAGAGCTCCGAGCCCAGCAGCGTCCGGTTCATTCGCAGCTGTGACTCAATGTTCACCGCGATCACCGAATCCCAGCGCGGGGCGTCCATATTGGCCAGCAGCTTATCGCGGGTGATGCCGGCATTGTGCACCACAATGTCCAAGCGGCCGTAGTGCTGCTGGGCATGATCCAGAATGCGCTCGGCGGCGTCGTCTCTGGTGATGTCCAGCTGCAGGGCGGTGCCTTCGACCTCATTGGCCGCAGCTGCCAGCGCCTCCCCGGCGGCCGGGACGTCGACCAGGATCACCTGGGCACCGTCGCGACGCAGCACCTTGGCGATGGAGGCCCCAATCCCGCGGGCAGCACCGGTGACCACCGCGACCTGGTCCTGAAGTGGGGCGGCCCAGTCATGGGGAAGCTGGCCGTTGACGCTGTTGACGCTGACAAACTGTCCGGAGACGAAGGCGGAGCGGCCCGAGAGCAGGTAACGCAGCGCACCGGCCACCCCGGGGGCAGTCGCGTCCAGCTGTTCGTGCAGCACGATGCCGTTGGCCGTAGCACCGGCGCGCATCTCGTGCGCCAGCGACCGGGTCATACCCTCTGCGCCCTTGCGCGCAGCGCGGGCGGTCGGGTCGTCTGTGGACTCGGGGTCGCGGAAGACCGTGATCACCCGCCCGGAGGGCTTGAGCTGTTTGAGCATCCCGCCCAGCTCCAGCACGTTTCTGCTGAGATCAGCCGGGGTGGCCGCTGTGTCGAAGACGGCGACGACGGCGGCGACCTTCTCCTTAGGGCCGATGTGGCGTCGCACGTCCAGATCCCAGGTGAGCAGCCGGGCGGCAATATTGTCCGCCACCTCTGATGCACCCACCACGACGACGGGGCCTTCGATCAGCGGTGCCTCCGGCCGGTAGCGGCGCAGCTTGGCCGGCTGCGGCAGCCCCAGGCTCTTGGTGATCTTCCGGCCCAGGCCGCTGTTGACGAATTCGGTGTAGGTATCAGTTGCCATGAAGTCAGTCTCACCGTCCTTCGATGATCGCAGTGATTCCTTGGCCGCCTGCGGCGCAGACTGAGATGAAGCCCAGCTTGCCCGGCTTGCCGTGCAGCAGCTTGGACAGGGTGGCCACGATGCGTCCGCCGGTGGCGGCGAACGGGTGCCCGGCAGCCAGGGAGGATCCGTTCACATTGAGTCGGCTGCGGTCGATGGTGCCCAGCGGCTTGTCCAGACCCAGCTTCTCGCGGCAGAACTCCGCAGACTCCCAGGCCTTCATCTGTGCCAGCACGGTGGAGGCGAAGGCCTCGTGGATCTCGAAGTACTCGAAGTCCTCGAAGCTGAGGTTGTTGCGCTTCAGCATCCGTGCCGCGGCGTAGGTGGGCGCCATCAGCAGCCCCTCCGCACCGTCGACGAAGTCCACTGCGCCCTCTTCGTAGTCGATGAAGTTGGCCAGCTTCGGCAGGTCACGCTCATCGGCCCACTCTTCCGAGCCCAGCAGCACCGCCGAGGCGCCGTCAGTCAGGGCAGTGGAGTTGGCCGCCGTCATCGTGGCCTGATCGCCCAGGTCCTTGCCGAACGCCGGGGAGAGCTTGCCCAGCTTCTCCATGGTGGAGTCGGCGCGCATATTGTTGTCCCGGTCCACCCCCTTGAACGGGGTGACCAGGTCGTCGAAGAAGCCGTCGTCGTAGGCTTTCGCCAAGTTCTTGTGGGAGGCCAGGGCCAGTTCGTCCTGCTCTTCGCGGGAGATCCCCCACTGGTCTGCGGTGATGGCCATGTGCTCGCCCATCGACAGCCCGGTGCGCGGTTCGTTGACCCCCGGAGCCTGCGGGGCCAGGTGGCCGGGCCGGATCTTCGCCAGCGCCTTCAGCCGCTGCCCGGTGGTCTTGGCCCGGTTGGCTTCCATGATGATGCCGCGCAGCGCATCGGTGACCACGATGGGGGCATCGGAGATCGAGTCCACCCCGCCGCCGATGGCGGAGTCGATCTGGCCCAGCTTGATCTTATTGGCCAGCGAGCCGATGGCCTCCATCCCGGTGGCGCAGGCCATCTGCACGTCGTAGGCCGGGGTGTTGGAAGCGATCGGGGTGCCCAGCACGGATTCGCGCACCAGGTTGAAGTTCTTGGAGTGCTTCATCACCGCACCGCCGGCCACAGCTCCCAGCTGGGCGCCCTGCAGCCCGTAGCGGGCAACCAGGCCGTTGAGCGTGGAGGTCAGCATGTCCTGATTGGAGGCCTTGGCGTAGGCGCCGTGGGCGCGGGCAAAAGGTATGCGGTTTGCGCCGATGATGACGGCGTCGCGGATGTCTGCCATGGTGTTTCACCTTCCCGTGTGGCTTTATTACTCATCAGTATCTTAGACTACAGGTGTCGGCTATCACCAACGCCTAAATTCTCCCTCAGGAGGTTCCCTATGACCACTGCTCACGACGACGCCACCACCGACGAGTTCTCCATGGCGTCCGTTGACGTCGAAGAGGTCGAACAGCTGCTGCTGGGCGACTTCCCGGATGTGCGCCGCGATGCGCGGGAACAGATGAAGGATCCGCAGTTCCACAAGATCGAGGGACTCAGCACCGAGGACCAGCGCGAGCGGACCTATAAGCAGCTCATCGCACTGACCGAGAGCGGCTCGGTCCACCGCGCGTTCCCCGCCGAGTTCGGCGGCCAGGACGCCCACGGGGCCAACATCGCCTCCTTCGAGGAGCTGGTCACCGCTGATCCCTCCCTGCAGATCAAGGCAGGTGTGCAGTGGGGCCTGTTCGGCGCAGCGGTGATGCACCTGGGCTCCCACGAGCATCACGGACGCTTCCTGCCCGGGATCATGGATCTCTCCGTGCCCGGAGCCTACGCGATGACCGAATTCGGCCACGGCTCGGATGTCGCCGCCCTGGGAACCACTGCCACCTACGATCCGCAGACCCAGGAATTCGTGGTCCACACACCCTTCACCGCCGCCACCAAGCGTTTCCTGGGCAACGCGGCCCTGCACGCCAAGGCCGCTGTGGTCTTCGCCCAGCTGATCACCCAGGGGGTCAACCACGGGGTGCACTGCTTCTACATGGACATCCGTGATGACAGCGGCGAGCCCCTGGAGGGAATCACCATCACCGACGACGGCCATAAGGGCGGTCTCAACGGTGTGGACAACGGCCAGGTCAGCTTCGATCAGGTCCGCATTCCGCGCACCAATCTGCTCAACCGCTACGGCGACGTCGACGCCGAGGGCACCTATTACTCCTCCATCGAATCGCCGGGCCGGCGGTTCTTCACCATGCTCGGCACTCTGGTGCAGGGCCGGGTCTCGCTGACCGGTGCCGCCGTCTCGGCCTCGAAGCTGGGCCTGGTCGGGGCGATCACCTACGGCAATCAGCGCCGCCAGTTCAACGCCGCCTCCCCCACTGAGGAGGAGGTGCTGCTGGACTATCAGCTGCACCAGCGCCGGCTGATTCCGCGGCTGGCGACCACCTACGCCGCCTCCTTCGCGCACGAGAAGCTGCTGGCCAAACTCGATGAGGTCTTCTCCGGCCGCGACGGCTCTGATGAGAACCGTCAGGAGCTTGAGACGTTGGCCGCGGCCATAAAACCGACCACCACCTGGCACGCACTCGACGCGCTGCAGGAGGCCCGTGAAGCCTGCGGCGGGGCCGGCTACATCTCCGAGAACCGGTTCACCTCCCTGCACGCAGACCTGGACGTCTACGTCACCTTTGAAGGCGACAACAACGTGCTGCTGCAGCTGGTCGCCAAGCGGCTGCTGGCCGACTACGCCGCCGAGTTCAAGGACGCCGACGTCGGGGCGCTGGCCAGCTACGTGGCCAACCAGGCCTCAGACACGGTGATGCACCGCTTCGGCCTGCGCCGGGCGCTGCAGGAGGTGCGCGACACCGGCAACGAGCGACGCAGCGCCAACTGGTTCAAGCAGCCTGAGGTGCAGCACGGGCTGCTGGCCGGCCGGGTGCGTCAGCTGGTCGCCGATGTGGCCACTGAGCTGCGCAGCGTGGCCAAGCTGTCCCCGCAGCAGCAGGCCGATAAGTTCAACGAGCACCAGTACGAGATCATCAGCGCCGCCAAGGCCCACGCCGACCTGCTGCTGTGGGAGTCCTTCACCGACGCCCTGGAGAGGATCAAGGACCCCGGCACTGTACAGGTGCTCACCTGGCTGCGCGACATCTTTGCACTGAGCCAGATCGAGGACTCCCTGGGCTGGTACCTCAGCAACGGGCGGATGTCCTCACAGCGGGCCAGGACCCTGGCCCCCTACATCAACCGTCTGGTGGCACGGGTGCGGCCCCACGCCCAGGATCTGGTCGACAGCTTCGGGTTCGCCCCGGAGCATGTGCGCATGGAGGTCGCCTCCGGCGCGGAGAAGGCCCGTCAGGATGAGGCCATGGACTACTACCGCAGGCTGCGGGCCTCCTCCGAGGCACCAGTGGATGAGAAGACGCTGGTGGACCGCAAGCGGGCCGCCAACAAGAGTAGAAAGAAGTAAGAGCGACTAGGCAGCCCCGGCCTGAGCGCTCAGCGCCCGCAGCAGGTGATCCTGCTCCTCGACGAGGATGCGGCGCAGCGCGGCCGGGGCCGCTGTGTGCTCGGCCAGCCAATCGCGGGTCAGCACAGCCACCGGATGCTTCTGCGGCTGCTGGCCGGGGCTGAGGCTCTGGCTGCCGGGGAAGAGCCCACGGATTACCCGCGTCGCCTGACCCTGGGTCATCTTCTCCCACACCCCCGTCAGCGATTCGAAGTAGGCCTCAGCGAAGTCGGCCGTCAGGCCCTGGGGGTCAGCGCAGAACCCGGCCACCGTGGCGCTGAGATGATCGTTGGAGAGCTCCACACCCTCGGCGTCGGTGCCGGTCAGCGCCTGATCGAAGGCCGCCTGCTTGACTTTTCGGTCCGGCCGGGCCGCCAGCGCCAGCCGGTGGGCGATCCTCGAGCGCGCCGTAGTCCGGCTGTTCAGCTCGGCGTCGAGCATCTGTGCGTCGGCGCGGCCGTGGGCCGCCAGGGCCTGCAGGAAGGCCCAGCGCAGCTCCTCATCGACGTCGAGTCCGCTGATGCCGTTGTCGGCGGCGTTTCCGTCCAGCAGATCCGCGATGAGATCCAGCTGCTCGGGGCTGCGGCGAGAGACGCTGGCCAGGGTGCGCGCCGCCGCGCGCTGCACGTCTGAGCCCTCAGCGGCAGCGATGAATTCGGCCAGCCGGGAGGTCAGTTGGGCTTCCAGCTCGGCGCGCTGGGAGGCTGGGGCGAAGCGGTCGGTGGCCGCATCGGCCTGGCGCAGCAGTGTGGAGGCCACCGAGACTTCCGGGATCTGCAGCCCCAGGGTGGTGACGGCGTTCACGAACCGCGCAGCGGTCAGCTCGGCGTCACGGACCATGGACCACAGTGCGGCCCAGACCGTAGCGCGGGCCAGCGGGTCGCCCACCGGGCAGCTCAGCGCCGCGGCGACCGAGGCCGGGTCCAGGCTCAGCTTGGCGTAGGTCAGGTCCTCATCGTTGGGCAGGATCAGCCGCGGCACCTCCTCCTGGGGAAGGTTGATGCCCGGCACCTCCGTGAGCCCGTCGGGGGCATCGGGGGGGATCTCCACTGGGACTGAGGCCGTCCGGGTCAGCGCTCCTGTGCCGTCCAGGGTGAAGAGTCCCACGCGGGTCACATGCGGCCGAGCAACCGGATCACCGGTGGTGGGATCGGTCCCGCTCTGGCGGACCGACAGCGTTCCGGCGTCGTCGATCTCTGCGGCCAGCACCGGAATGCCGGCGGTCTGCAGCCACGCCTGTGCCCAGGTGTGCATGTCTTTTCCGGTGGTGGCCTCCAGCTCGGAGAGGAAGTCCTGCAGAGTGGCGTTGCCGAAGGCATGGCGGGCGAAGTACCGCTGGGCTGCGGTGCGGAAGGAGTCCTGACCGGCGTAGGCGGCCAGCTGCTTCAGCACTGCGGCCCCCTTGGCGTAGGTGATGCCGTCGAAGTTCTGGTCGGCGGCCTCCAGATCGGTGATGTCGGCGACGATGGGGTGGGTCGTGGGCAGCTGGTCCTGTACATAGGCCCACCCCTTGCGCGAGTTGGCGAAGGAGATCCATCCGGTGGTGAACTCGGTGGCCGAATCCACCCCGTAGGCGCCCATGTAGTCGGCGAAGGACTCCTTCAGCCACAGATCGTCCCACCAGCCCATGGTGACCAGGTCGCCGAACCACATGTGCGCCATCTCGTGCAGGATGGTGTTGGCGCGGGTCTCGTGCTGGGCCTGCGTCGCCGCAGTGTCGAACACATAGGCTTCGGTGAAGGTGACCAGACCGGGGTTCTCCATCGCACCCAGGTTGTACTCCGGGACGAAGACCTGATCGTACTTCTGCCTGCCGTGAGCACCGGCTCCCCAGGGGTAGGGGTAGGCAAATTCGGCGTGGAAGAAGTCCAAACCCTGTTTGGTGACGGTGAAGAGCTCCTCGGCGTCGAGGTGTTCGGCCAGTGATCTGCGGCACAGCAGGGCCAGATCGATGCTGAAGGGCTCACCGCCGGGCACGCTCCCGCGCCACTGGTCGCTGACCAAGTGATAGGGCCCGGCCAGCAGGGTGGTGATGTAGGTGCTCATCGGTTCGGTTTCGGCGAAGCTGACCTTCACCAGGCCCACCCCCTCCAGCCCTGCGGCGTGGCCGCTGACGGTCTGGCGGGAGACTTCGGGACTGTTGGAGCGCAGCTGCCAGGTCACCGGCCCGGTGACGGCGAAGCGGAATCGGGCCTTGATGTCGGGCTGCTCGAACACCGGGAACACCCTGCGGCAGTCGGCCGGCTCGTACTGGGTGTAGAGGTAGACCTGGCCGTCGCTGGGGTCCACGAACCGGTGCATGCCCTCCCCGGAACGGCTGAAACGCGAGTGCGAGCGGATCTCCACCACATTCTGCCCCTCGCTGAGCCCGGAGAGCAGGATCCGTGCGCCGCCGACATGGGTGTCGATGGGCCGGGGTTCGCCATTGATGCTCAGCGACTCCACCGAGGCGCCGATGTAGTCCAGGAAGATGTAGTCCGACAAGCCGGCGTCGTCGTGGGTGGGGGTGTACGTGAGGTCGATGCGGGTCTCGACCGGATAGGTGGCAGCATTCTCCCCGGCAGCGTCGGAGAGGTCAGCGTGGACCTGGTAGTGCGAGACCGAGATGGCCGCTGAGCGGGCGCGGGCCTCCTCGCGGGTGAGGTTCTCTTCGTGAAGATCAGGCATACCTGCCATTCAAGCAGATACGGCCTCACCTTTAGCGCGGCGTCTGTCGTGGAGCAGGCACAGGCCGATCGCGACGGCGAAGAGCGCGGTGATCGGGCCCATGAGGAAGAACATGGTGATCGCCTCGCCTCCCGGGGCAGCCATGGCTGAGATGACGGCGATCAGCAGCACCACCCAGCGCCAGGAGTGCAGGATCTGCTTGCCGCTGACGATGCCCATCATATTGATGCCCACCAGGACCACCGGCACAACCATCGCGACGCCGCAGGCCAGGAAGAGGTGCAGCACGAAGGTGAAGTAGATGTCGGGGGCGATGATGTTCGCCGTGCCCTCGGGGTTGAGGCTGAAGAAGAACTCGATGGCCCGCGGCAGCACAATGTAGGCCATCAGGATCCCGGCGACGAACAGCGGAACCGAGGCGCCGATGAACGCGATCGCGTAGCGCTTCTCGACCTTGCGCAGCCCGGGCATGATGAAGGCCCACAGCTGATAGAGCCACACCGGTGAGGAGATGATGACGCCGACGAACAGTGAGATGCGGATCAGCAGGTCAAGGGGCTGGCCGACGGCGTTGAAGGCGATCTGGGTCAGCCGGTTGCCCTCGGCGTCTGTGTAGCCCTGAACGGGGTCGGAGAGCAGCTCGAAGATCCAGTCGTAGAGGAAGAAGCCTGCGACCGAACCGGCCACAATGCCCACTGCCGCGATGGTGAGGCGTTTGCGCAGCTCTTTGAGATGCTCGCGCAGCGACATATGGGCCTCGGGGTCGCGGCGACGCCCCTTGCGGCGCTTCTTCGTGGCCCCCTCAGCCGGCTGGCCGCGTTCAGCGAGCGTCATCCGGGGTCAGCGGTGGTCTTTGGGCTTGCGCGTTCTGTGCGCCTCAGCGGTGGGGTCGACGACTTCGCCTTGGACGGCGCGCGGCTCACCCTCGGTGTGGTCACCGGAGCTCTGATCCTCATTGGTGGTCTTGATCTCTGACTTGAAGATCCGCGCAGACTGGCCCATGGATTTCGCCAGCTTCGGCAGCCGGGTGGCGCCGAAGAGCAGCAGAACGATGGCCAGGATGATCAGCCACTGCCAGCCTTGAATTCCCATTACGAGTGTCCTTTCCTCAATGGTCCAAGTTTAGCGGACTCACCTGGACTGCGAATCCAGGTCGCTGAGCCGCTCTTCGGCGGCGCGCAGCACCTGGTGGCGCAGGTCTTCGGGGTGGACCAGTTCAATGTCGCCTCCGGCCTCCAAGCAGATGGTGATCGCCGTGCGGCGCGAGGCGAAGTGGGTGCGGATGAACACGGAGCCGTCGCGGGAGTCTCTGCGCTGCAGCTCGGGGGCGAATCGCGGGGCCGCGGCGGCGAAGGGCGCAAAGCGCAGTACGACGCCGGTGAGTGAGTCGCTTGTCTTCTGCACGGCGGCCGGCCCGGCCTCGGTGCGTTCCAGCGCGTGGGCTTCGGCGCTGCGCGCCGAGTCCGGCAGCGGGGTCAGCGACTGGAAGCGGTCGAACCGGAAGAGCCGCTCCCCGGCTGCGCTGCGGCACCAGGCCCGCAGGTAGATGTGCGGGCCGTCGTAGATCACATGCACCGGTTCCACGCTGCGGTGCGAGGAGCCTCCGGCGGCGTCGGTGTAGTGCAGCTGCAGCGCGTAGTCCCCGGTGATGGCCGCTTCGATGACCCCCAACGCCTCGGAGTCGGCATCAGTGCGCTGCAGCGTCATGGCCTCAGCTGCCGAGGCGATGGACTCCGGCACCACGCCCATCACCTTCTGCTGCACACTGTGAGCCGCATCGGTCAGGTGCTGATGCTGCGCCGGTGAGACTTCGATCAGGGCCTTCAGCGCGATCAGCAGGCTCAGCGCCCCGGGTTTGGTCAGCGAGACGGGCCGGTGCATGGCCGCAGCCGAGGTGCCGTCGGGAACGGTGAGGATGATCGGCTCATCGGCGCCGAGGTAGTGCTCATCGAAGCTGGCCCGGTCCAGGGGAAGCTCCGGCTCCACGCTGACGTAGCGGCTCATGCCCACATTGGGGCCCGACTGCTCGATGCTCAGCAGGTCCCGGTGCAGCTGCTCGGCGGTGATGTGGTATTCCGAAAGCAGCCGGCTGGGCGGCACACCTTCGTTGTCCAGCAGGTAGGCGGTCATATTGATGACCCGGTCGGTGCTCAGCCCGATATTGTCCTTGCGCACCTCTGCGCCGACCGGCCGCAGCCGGCCCGGTTCCGGTGCCTGGCCGGAATGGGCGTCGATGACGGCCTGCAGGGCTTCGCGCGGCTCTTGGTATTCGGCCATGCGGCGCAGGATGGTCTGCGTCTGCCCGGCGTCGAAGTCCGGTGCGTTCGCCTGCTGCTCGACCTCGTCGCGTTCGGCGCTGCCCAGGTCCTTGGTCTTCAGCTCGACGACGGCGTCCTGGATCCGGTCCAGCCTGAAGATCCGCTGTGCCCGGCGGTCCAGGTCGTGGCCGATTAAGTACCAGTGGCCCCGGCCTCCCAGGGCCAGGGGCACCGCACGTCGCCGCTGGGTGCTGCTGGGTCCGCGGCCGGTGTAGGTGAAGGTGATCGGCGTCCGCAGACCGATCAGGCTGATCTCCAGCAGCCGGTCCAGCTCTGTCGCCGAACCGAGGGAGGCCTGCAGGACGGTCGGTGCGCCAGGGTCTTCGGCGGCAGCTGGGTTCTCGGCGGTGCCGCTGAGCGCCCACATCGCGTGCTGCAGGCCGCGGACGCTGCTGGCGGAGAACAGCATTCTGGCCTGATGCAGCGCTAGGCGCTCCTGCTGGCTGAGCTGAAGATCGGGAAGCCCGTACTCCTCAGTGGGGATGCGGTAGCGGTGATCGCCGGTGAGGTCCTCAGACTCCTGAATCGGGATCCCGGCTGAGCGCAGGTACTGCTTATCGGAGCTGAACCGGCGCTCCAGGGCGGAGAGCTCCCGCTCCCGGGAGGCTTGGTCCAGGAATTGGGCCTCGCGGTAGCGGCCGGCGTAGCCGTCGACCTGCTGGTAGATCTGCTCCTTGGTCAGCCCGTGCGGGCTGTGCTCCAGCACGCTCTGGTGCAGGGTCAGGCACCGGACCAGCATCGGGTCCGCCTGCACTGTCTGCTCCCCCTGCTGCGCCATCGGTTCAGGCCTTGCGCACCTTCACCAGGTCGACCACAAAGATCAGCGTCTCGTTGGGGCCGATCGCGGCTCCGGCGCCGGCCTCCCCGTAGCCCAGGTGCGGCGGAATCTCGAAGCGGCGGCGGCCGCCCTCCTTCATCCCGATCAGACCCTGGTCCCAGCCCTGGATGACCTGGCCGATGCCGGCGGTGAAGTCCAGCGGCTTGCCGCGGTTCCAGGAGGCGTCGAACTCCTCCCCGGTGGACCAGGAGACACCCACGTAGTGGCAGGAGATCTCGTCGCCGGGAACCACCTCAGCGCCGGAGCCGGGGATCATGTCCTCAATAACCAGCTCCTGCGGAAGCGGACCTTCGGGGAAGTCGACCTCTGGCCGGGTACGGTCATAACTGCGCTGTCCGAAACTCATACTATTCAGTCCTCTTCCTACCCGTCGTGGGTGCCGTCTACGGATGTCGGATTCTCAAAGGATTCCAACGCCGCTTCTAAGATTTCGTCAAAGTTCTCCCGATTCATAAAACCGGCTTCCACGACTATGTGGTTGTTGCCGTAACTCATCGCACCGACTCGGTAGTTCGGATCCGGTACGTCCTCCCCCTCAGAATCGTCGCGCGCACCCTTCAGCACGACTTCGAAACCGCTCAGGTCGCCAGACATTTGGTCAAACTCATAAACCGAATTAGACGAATTCTGATTCTGTTCTTCGGAACAAGATCCCCCTACAGCATCGAACGCCCCCGTTACATCTCCCTCAGCGGCGGTGCTCAGCAGATACGCATCAAAAATACCATCCTGCCAATCAGAGTACGACGCAACTAAGGCCGCGTGAGTATCCACACTGCTTCGCCACAAATCATCGAGGACGTTCTGGCAATCACCCTGAACGTTTTCGAGGGCATTAAGCGCGAAGAACCCGCCGAGATACTTTTCCCGCAGCGAGAACTCTTCAATATCTAGAACCCTCGGGTCTCCGTCACTCTCGAATCCCGCCGGCAACTGACTTTCGCTCAGGACTCTATCGGTGAGTTGAGTCTCGGTCAGTGGTGCTTCGGGCATCGACTGTGAGGCACACCCCACCAACACCACGCTGGCAATGCAAGTAGTTACAAACGCTGAAATTTTCCTGGATATCACCTTCAAGAGTCTACGGCTTGTAAATCTAGCCGTGCACACCGATTACGATTCCGCACCCAACGTGCGCATGCCGACACCCTGCGAAGACGTTCCATTCGAATCCACGACAAACTTAGAAACTCACTTGTCGGTATCTTCGCCTTGCTCCATCTGGTCCAGCATCTCCTGCAGCTCCTCTTCGGACATGTCCTCCGGCATGGGCTGCTGCTGAGGCTGCTGCTGAGGCTCGGGAAGGTCGTCAGGGCTGATCGCCTGGACGATGTCGATGACGAAGATCAGGTGTCCGCCGGGCTGGCCGCCTTCGGTGAGTCCTTCATCGTCGGCGGCTTCGCCGTAGGCTTGTTCCGGCGGGATCACCAGCATCAGCCGGTCGCCGACGTTATTTCCGGGGATGCCTTCAATCCAACCGTCGATCACACCCCCGGTCAGTGAGAATCCGAACGGTTGGCCGGCTTCACCGTCCTCGGTCCAGGAGCCGTCGAACTCCTCGCCGTTCTGCCACTGCCAGCCGCGGTACTGGACGAAGAGCTGGTCGTCCTCGGCGATCTCACGGCCCTCGCCAGCGATCAGCTCCTCGGTGGCAAGCTCCTCGGGTGCTTCAGCCTCGGAGTCGTGGTTCTGCAGCTCTGGGGCTTCGCCGATCTCGTTGGTGACCTCCGGCAGGTCGCCGGACGGCTCCTGGACTTCGCCGTCAGCGTAGGCGGGGTACTGGTCCTCCAGTCGGAAGATGGCCAGCTGCTGATCGTGGGCGCCCTCGTCATCTGCCGGGTAGTAGATGGCCACATCGGAGCCGACCGTCACCCCCTCGGCAGTCAGCGCATCGAAGTAGAACTGATCAATGTCCATCCCGGTCTCTTCCATGCTGGGAAGCCAGGCGATCTGCGGAAGCTCGGCGTCGAAGTTGTGGCCCATCACATCACCGCTCTCCGGTGAGGCCGCCACCTGCCGAACCTCAAGGAGTGAGTCTTCCTTGACCTGCTCGCCGTCGCCGGAACGAAGCACCCGGGAGGCACCCTCGTCGGTGTCGACCGGGGAGTAGAGAACGACCTCGGGCTGGTTATCATCTCGAACATGAAGGTCAACGTCTAGAAGAGCATCAGAATCCCCCAACCCGGCAGCTCCAGACGGTTCAAAAAAGGATTCATCATCTTGACCGCATGCTGTGAGCAATAAAACGGCGGCAGTCGGCAGGGCAAAATTTCTAGTGCGCATCAGGGGAACCTTACTAGGTGTGGGTGAATTCGTCAGATCAGCGGGGGCTCGTCGCGCTCGGGCTCGCCCAGCAGTGCGTAGCGGTCAGTCAGCGCCAACGAGGCCCCGCTCCCCCGGCGCTCATCCAGGGTGCGTTCACGCAGCTGACTGCTGCGGTCTCCGAGTTTGTCCAGCAGCGCATCAATGCGTGAATCGACGACGGCGAAGGGGTCTTTGAGCATCACCGCGTCCAGGGGCCGGTCGGTCAGCTTGTGGTGGACCCAGTCCACCGTGCTCTGCGCACCATAGGCCCGAGCAGTGGAGACGACCTGCCCGCGCAGCGCCGCCCGGGTGGCCGGCGGGGTGATCATCGCCTCGGTCACTGCGCCGGCGTCCAGCACATCGGTGGCGCGGCCGCGCCGGCGCAGCATGTGAAAGAGCCCCCGGTCGGGGTTGACATCGTGATAGGCCATATCCACCTGCTCCAGGCGCCGGTGGCCCATCTCAAGGCCGCGGGCATCAGCGACCTCCTCGACGAGGCGCTTCTTGATCGCCCAGTCGATGTCGTGGTCGATCAGCGTGTGGTCCCCGGTCTCCACCGACTCCAGAGCACGCTCCCAGAGCTCCAGCACGGTCTCGACGTGCTCGTGGTGGGCGCCGTGCTCTGCGACAAAGCGTTGGGCCCGCTGCAGCAGACCGCGCTGGATCTGCACTGCGGTGTGGTCTTCGGCTCCGCGGACGCGCACTGCGGCGTGGCCGGTGATGTCGTGGCTGATGTGGCGGATGGCGCTGATCGGGTTCTCCAGCTCATAGTCGCCGATCGGCACACCGGCTTCGATCATGCGCAGCACCAGGTCGGTGGATCCGTAGCGCAGCAGCGCGGTGGTGGTGGACATATTGGAGTCGCCGACGATCACGTGCAGCCGGCGGTGGGTTGCGGCGTCGGAGTGGGGTTCGTCGCGGGTGTTGATGATCGGCCGTGCCCGGGTGGTCGCCGAAGAGATGCCCTCCCACATGTGATCGGCCCGCTGGGAGAAGGCGAAGTGGGCCTCGGTCTCATCCGTTGCCGGCACCACCCGGCCTGCCCCGCTGATGATCTGACGGGTCACCAAAAACGGCAGCAGGATGCCGGAGAGTCTGCGGAAGTGGGTGGTGCGCGGGATGAGGTAGTTCTCGTGGCTGCCGTAGGAGTTTCCCGCGGAGTCCACATTGTTCTTCAGCACGTAGATCTGCCCGCTGAATCCGTCTAGGTGGATGGCCTTCTCCGCAGCGACGGCCAGGTCATGCATGATCCGGTCCCCGGCGTTCTCATTGGCGATCAGATCGATCAGGTCGGCGCATTCGGCGCTGGCGTACTCGGGGTGGGAGCCGACGTCCAAGTAGAGCCGGGACCCGTTGGGGATGAAGATGTTGGAGCTGCGGCCGAACTCCACAACCGGCCGGAACAGGTAGCGGGCCAGCTCATCGGGCGGCAGACCCCGGCCCTCCACGGGCCGGTGGGAGATGCCGAACTCAGTCTCGACGCCGAAGATGCGGCGGTCCACGCGCTACTGTCCGCCCTTCTGCACGAAGCTGCTGACGAACTCCTCAGCGTTGGACTCCAGGACGGTGTCGATCTCATCGAGCAGGCTGTCCAGCTCCTCGGCCTGCTGGCTCGCCTGCGGGTTGGCCTTCGCCTGCGCTGCCGCTTCGGGGCTCTGATCGTCTTCGCCGCCGGGACGGCGGGGCTGCTTCTGGGGCTGGGATGCCATCGGTGATCCTCCTTCAGGGCGTCTTACCCATATTAGGTCATGAACGTGGGTGCTTATTCCCTCATCGGCCGCTGCCGAGCAGCTTCTGCAGCGCCGAGATCATGCTGGGGGCATCCGCAGCCGACTCCAGAACGGGTTCGGCCTCGGTGCGCCGGCCGGCCTCCGGTTCGGCCAGCCGCAGCCGCACCGGTGAAGAGGCCTCGTCGGGGCGCAGCAGGATCTGGTCCCAAGAAGCCCCGGCGACCAGGTGGCTGTAGTCGGAAATGAGCTTTCCGCGCAGCCAGGCCCGAGTCTCCTCCGGAGGGTGGGTCGCGGCCCAGGTGACCTGTTCGTCGCTGAACAGCCGACGCATCCGCCCGGCGCGGACCAGCCAGTAGTAGAGGCCCTTCTGCTCACGCAGGTCGTGGTACTGCAGGTCGATCATCCCCAGCCGCGCCGAGTCCCAGTCCAGCCCGTCGCGGCGACGGTAGGACTCTAAGATCTGCAGCTTCGCGACCCAGTCGACCCGGTCCGCGGCGCGGGCGGGGTCCTCCTCCAGATCGGTGAGGATCTCCTCCCAGGCTTCGAGCACCTCGGCGGTCTCGGTGTCCGGCACCGTGTGCGGCAGGCCGGGGCTGCTGGCCTGACCGGCGTGCTCCACTGCGGCCTGCAGGTACAGCCGCTGGATTTCCACTGCCGTCATGGGGCCGCGGTCGGTGCTCACCGTGGTCTTCAGGCTCGGGTCGTGGGAGACGGCCTTCAGTGCCGCCACCGGGTCGCTGAGCCGGATCACGGGGGCCCTGCCGGCTTCGATCATGTCCAGCACCAGGGCGGTGGTGCCCACCCGCAGCCAGGCGGAGTATTCGCTCATGTTGGCGTCGCCGATGATCACGTGCAGCCGCCGCCACGAGTCGAAGTCCGCGTGGGGCTCATCACGGGTATTGATCATGGGTCGGCGCACCGTGGTCTCCAGGCCCACCGGCTCTTCGAAGAAGTCGGCCCGCTGCGAGATCTGGAAGCCGGCCTGCTGCGCCAGCTGGCCGATGCCCACCCGGCCGGCGCCGCAGAAGATCTGCCGGGTCGCGAAGAACGGCAGCAGGTGGGTGACCAGCTGGTCGAAGGCCAGGCTGCGCGGCACCAGATAGTTCTCATGAGCACCGTAGGAGACCGATTTGTTGTCGGTGTTGTTCTTATACAGCAGCACCTCTGGGGAGTTCGGCTCCCGGTTGAGCCTGGCCGCCGCGGCCCGGGCAACCTCGTCACCGGCGACGTCGTAGAGCACCGCACGTTTGGCCCCGATCGTCTCCGGCGCCGAGTATTCGGGGTGAGCGTGGTCCACGTAGAACCGGGCGCCGTTGCCCAGCACCAGGTTCATCAGCAGCTGCGGCTGGTCCTCGTTGAGCTGGAAGAAGTCTCCGCGCCAGTGGGCGGAGCCGGGGGCGTTGAACCCGCCGCGCTCGGCGGTGTCGGCCGGGCTGGGGTCACCTCCGGAGACATTGCCCAGCGCATCGCGGACCGACCCAGAGCCGGCCTCCTGCTCGGCGGCGTAACTGAGCGCCTCATCACTGTCGGTCAGCTGGGTGGGGTGGGCGGCTGAGCGGGGCAGCACCCAGCCGCGGGCATCGACCAGCGGTGATTCTGACTGGTAGTCCCACTCGGTGCCGGCCACCGATCCGCCCGCTTCGGTGACGTGGGCGGCGTAGGCGTTGACCAGCTCGATGGACAGCGCCACGTGGTTGGCCTTCGGGTTGGCCGGAGCGTGGATCCCGTACTCGGTCTCCATGCCGATGAGGCGGCGCACGCTCATGGGTTCAGTCCCATTCCGCTGATCATGGCCCGCTGCTCGGTCATCTCGGCTTCGAGCGCGGCCTCCAGGTGCTCTGCGGTGAGCCCCTTGGCCGCCGGGTCCTGCTCATTGCTGAGGAACTCCTTGATCGCGCCCTTCTTGGCCCGGTCCACCACGTTGGAGAGCACCGCACCGGACATGAACCCGGCCTGCTCCGGGTAGAGCCGGGTCACCACCGTGTTGATCAGCGCCTCGCGGGCAGCGACGGCGCCGCCGTGGTCGGCCATCAGGGAGGCGCGCAGCGGCACATCGGAGCCTAGGTGGATGCGCAGGATCTCCCGCGCCCCATCGGCGGAGGGCCGCTGCACCCGGATCTTCACGTCCAGCCGGCCCGGCCGCAGGATGGCCGGGTCAATCATGTCCTCACGGTTGGAGGCGCCGATGACGATCACATTGTCCAGCGACTCCACCCCGTCGATCTCGGCCAGCAGCTGCGGCACGATCGTGGTCTCCGCGTCGGAGGAGACCCCGGTGCCGCGGGTGCGGAACAGCGCTTCCATCTCGTCGAAGAAGACGACGACGGGCCGGCCCCCGGAGGCCCGCTCACGGGCGCGGGAGAAGATCACCCGGATATGGCGTTCGGTCTCACCGACGTATTTGTTCAGCAGCTCCGGGCCCTTGATGTTCAGGAAGAAGGCGCCGTCGCCGTTCTCATCGGCCAGCGAGGAGGCCACGGCCTTGGCGATCATGGTCTTGCCGGTGCCCGGCGGGCCGTAGAGCAGGATGCCCTTGGGGGCGAGCAGGCCGTGCTCCTCGTAGAGGCCGGCGTGCAGGAAGGGCAGTTCGACGGCGTCGCGGATCTGTTCGATCTGATCGGCCAGGCCGCCGATGTCGGCGTAGGAGACGTCGGGGGACTCCTCCAGCACCACGTCCTCGACCTCGGAGAGCGCGACGACTTCGGTGGCGGTGCCGGTGCGCAGGTCCACGATGACCGCGTCGCCGATGCGCACCGGGTGACCTTCGGGCTTATCGGTCACCGGGGTCAGGCGGACCACCCGTTCTTCCTCACCGCGGGTGATGATCACCAGCCGGTCATCGGGAAGCACCTCTTTGATGCGGGCGACCTCGCCGGTGCGCTCCGGGGCGCCGACGGCGATGATGCTGAGGTTCTCGTTCAGCAGCACTTCGGCTCCGGGAATCAGCTCCTCGGTGCTGATCAGCGGGGAAACGGAGACCCGCATCTTGCGTCCGGCGTGCAGCACATCGCAGCCGGCGGCGGTGGCGGCCTCGATTTCGCGGCCCTCGGCGGCGTCGCGGGCTGGGTGGTAGCGGATGACCGAGGCGTAGGTGAACGGTGGGTTCCCGTCGGCCTCCAGGGCCTCCTTGAGCTGCTCGATCTGCCCGCGGGTGGACTCCAGCATGCCGGTGATCCGCTCATTGTGCCGCCCGGCGGTCTGCAGCTGCTGCTCCAGGTCGCGCTGGCGGTGCCGCAGGTTGTCGATCTGCCGGTGCGCCTGCTCCAGCTTCTGCTGGGCCTGCTGTGCGGCGTCGCGGTGTTCGGCGTCATTGTGGTCAGCGGCCATCGGGCACCTCCTGTGCTGCCTCGGCGATGGACTGTGCGTGGCTGCGTACTCGGCGGGCCTTCCTGCCGGAGACCGTCCGTGTTCCCAGGTTAGCCTCATCCCAGACCGGGCCCTGATCAGCTGTTTCCTGACCTGCCTGCCAACTGGTGCCGGCCCAGGCGGCGGTGTCCTCAGCGGCGGGCTCGGAGACCTTCTCGCGCTTCTTCAGCGCCAGCGGCTGCTGGCCATCGGCTAAGCGCCGGACGGAGAGCAGGAACCCGGTGTGGGCGACCATCCGGTGGTCGGGCCGCACGGCCAGGCCGTCCAGGTGCCAGGTGCGCAGCATGATCTCGTGGGCCTCGGGTTCGGTGAAGCCTCCGGAGTCGCGGACGGCTTCGGCCAGTCGGGACAGCTGGGTCACTGAGGCCACATAGCTGACCCAGACTCCGCCGGGCGCCAGCACAGTGGAGACCATGTCCAGACAGTCCCAGGGGGCGAGCATGTCCAGCACCACCCGGTCGACGCTGCCGGGGCGCTCAATGTCTGTGGGCACCACGGCGGCGTCGCCCTGGTGGATCTGCCAGCCGGGGTGGGCGTCGCCGAAGAAGGCGTCCACATTGGCCCGGGCAATCTCGGCGAACTCTTCGCGCAGCTCGTAGGAGTGCAGAGTGCCGTGTTCGCCCACCGCCCGCAGCAGCGAGATGGACAGTGCCCCGGAGCCGACGCCGGCCTCCAGCACGTGGGCGCCGGGGAAGACGTCGGCGAGTTGGACGATCTGCGCGGAGTCCTTCGGGTAGACCACTGTGGGTCCGCGCGGCATGGAGAGCACGAAGTCGTTCAGCAGCGGGCGCAGCACCTGGTACTGGTGCCCGCCCTCGTTGGTGACCACGATGCCCTCCGGCTGGCCGATGAGCGCGTCGTGGTGCAGCACCCCGTGGTGGGTGTGCCACTGCCCGGCCTCGGCCAGGGTGATGGTGGATCGCCGGCCCTTGTAGTCGGTGAGCTGCACGCGTTCGCCGGCCTTCAGCGCCCCGGTGCGCATATGGGCGCCGACCGCCCGGCCTGTGGTGCTGTGATCGCTCATGCGCTGGCTGGTGCGGCGCTGACGGGTACCGGGCTGCGCAGCAGGGCCCGCAGGTCATCGACGCCGAGGCCGGCCAGGCTGTCCACCAGGTGCCAGGCCCCGTGCTCGGGCAGCTGCGCGTAGTGGGGCACGGCCACCGTGACCATGCCGGAGGCCACGGCGGAGGCGGTGCCCGGGATGGAGTCTTCCACGGCGATGCAGCGGGCACGGTCCAGCTCCTCGCCGGTGCGCTGGGCGTGGTCGGCGGCCATCATCGTGAAGGCTGAGTGGTAGGCCTCGGGGTCAGGTTTTCCGGCGGAGACCACGTCCCCGGTGACCACGCACTCCAGGCTGCCGGCCGGCAGGGCGGAGACGATGGCCTCGGCCAGCGGCGCGAAGCTCATGGTCACCAGCGCGCATCGTACGCCCTCGTCGTTGAGCGCCTGCAGCAGCTCACGGGCGCCGGGGCGCCATGGGATGCGCTCAGCGCAGCGGGCGGCGACGTCGGCGGTGAGGTGGTCGATGATCTCACGGTTTCCCATGTCCACACCGGCTCCCTGCAGCACGGAGGCGGAGTACTCCAGGGCTTGGCCGACCAGCAGGTGGGCCTGCTCCTGACTCCAGGCGCCTCCGTAGGACTCCACGAGTTCGCGCTCAGCGGCGATCCAGTAGGGCTCAGTGTCCACCAGTGTGCCGTCCATATCCCAGAACACGGCCTGCAAATCTGACATGGTCTCCATCGTACTTCCCCGGCGCAGGCACTGGGACTACTGTGAGGAACGTGACTGAGGAGAATCGCCCACCCGACTCTGAGGACCCTGACGGCCCAGCCGGTGGCCTGGACAGGGCCAAGCTGCTGGCTGCCCACCTGCGCAGCATCGCCGACGAGTCCGCCGAGGAGACCGGCCGGCCCACGGTGATGGTGCTGGCCTTCGAGGGCTGGAACGACGCCGGCGGGGCAGCCTCAGCCGCGGTGCGCAGCGTCGCCCACGCCCTGGATGCGGACCTGGTGGAGAAGCTCACCGAGGAGGAGTACTACGACTTTCAGTTCTCCCGGCCCAAAGTGGTCAACAATTCCGGCCACCGCGAGATCATCTGGCCGGCGACCACCATCCTGCGCGCCACGCCCCCACGTGGTGAGTTCGATGTGCTCTTCGTCCACGGGGTGGAGCCCAGCTTCCGCTGGCAGGCCTACACCGCAGACCTGCTCACCAAGGCCGCCGAACACGAGGTCACTGCTGTGGTGCTGATGGGTGCGCTGTTGGCCGATGTGCCGCACACTCGGCCGATTCCCACATCGTTCTCCAGTGAGGATTCCCAGCTGCGTGCGCTGCTGGACATTGATGAGCCCACCTATGAGGGTCCGACCGGGATCGTCGGGGTGCTCTCCCACACTGCCCATCAGGCTGGTGTGCCGGCCGTCTCGCTGTGGGCGGCGGTGCCGCACTACGTGGGCCAGGCCCCCTCGCCGAAGGCGCAGCTGGCACTGATCCGCAAGCTCGAGGAGCTGCTGGGGCTCTCCCTGGACACCCACGAGGCCGAAGAGATCGCCGAGGACGCCGCCGCCTGGGAGCGTGGGGTCGACGATCTGGCCGAGGACGACGAGGAGATCGCCGACTACGTCAAGCGCCTGGAGGAGGCCACCGACACCACCAACCTCCCCGAAGCCTCAGGCGAGGCGATCGCCGAAGAGTTCGAACGCTATCTGAAGCGCCGCAAGCCCCCGGAGAAGTAGGTCCCATCGCTGTCAGACAACCGTGCAGAACCTCCTCTGGACCGAGTCAGGGGTCGGTCTTCTCGGAGGCCTCGCGTGCTTCGCGGGCTGAGCCCACGTCGTCGACCACTATCACGATGTGGCGCACACTGGTCAGCAGCGCCCCGTAGAGCGGCCATGCGCTGTCGGGCAGGCTGTCCGCGTCAGAGAGTTCAGAGGCCAGTTCGTCCAGGTGGTCGTAGTACTGCTCGACTTCTGCATCCGGATCGGCGATTGCTTCACCGACGCCTCGGACAACCTCCACCCACTGCTCACGGAATCGGGCGTCCCAGCCGCCTTGGACGTAGGAGGCCTCACGCAGAGTGCGGGTAAGGTTGCGAAGGTGGGAGATTCCCTCATCGATCCTGCCGAGGATCTCCTCATAGCTGACCTGATCCTCCCGCGTGGCCCGCCGGCGCTGTGCCTTTTGCACGCGCATTCCGAAGCGCGGGTTGGCGACTTTGCTTTCACGGGCGAAGCGCACCACTGACCAGGCGGAGCCCAGCTCCGCAGTCATCGAATTGGTCTCCTTCAGCCAGGACTCTGCCTGGTCGGTGTCCCACGATTCGTCAAACTCGTGGGCCATATTCAGCAGCACTGCGCCCATCCGGCGGTTGATGCTGTCGACGTAGCGGCTGGCCTGCTGGTCCCGCACCGGCGGCAGCACCAGCATGTTCACCGCCACGCCCAGTGCGACCCCCAGTCCCACTTCCAGGACTCGCTCGCCCAACAGTGACTCTTGCTGGGAGTAGTCGTTGCCGAGTATGAAGATCGCCGTGGTCGCGATCGCTGCGCCTTCATCTCTGACCCAGCGGAAACGGGAGATCACCACTCCCACCAGCAGCGCCAGTGCGAACGTCCATAGGCTCACCCCCAAGAAGTGGCCGACGACGAACGACAGGCCCACCCCGACTGCCGAGGATACGGTGGTCTGAGCACCGTGGGCGAACGAGCGATACACCGTGGCGTGGACGGTCAGCAGCGCCGTCCACGGCGCCAGAAAGGGCATCTGGGAACCCAGGACGTAGATGGAGAGCGCCCAGGCAGCCGTGGCGGCCACAACGGTCTTACTGATCTGCAGAACGTCGGTGAACGTTTCCGGGCGACTCGCCCACTGACGCAGCCGTTCCTTCAGGGCCCCTGGGGCCGATCGCTTGCGGAACTGCGGCACAACTCTCCTGCTCTCCTCGGGTACGAAAGAACCTACCATTTCCAGGTTCTCCGCCCCCTGCACAAGCGGATTCTCAGCCGGTCAGATCCAGGCTCAGCTGGTCAGGTCCAGGCCCAGCAGGGCTTGGACTACCTCGGCCACACGCTTGGTACTGGTGGTGGCGGCCAGGTTGCCGGCGGCCCACTGGTCAAGCTGGTCCAGTGCCGCCGGAGCATCGAGGTTATCCGCCAGAGCAGCCATCAGCGCCCGCTGCAGCTCCTCGGGCGCATCCGCGTCGACGGCAGCGGCGTCGTCGTGCTGGGCCTGCGGTGCCGCGGCCAGTGCCTGCTTCCAGGCGGTGAGGCGCTCTGCGGCGCGACTGAGGTCGGCGTCGGTGTAGCTCCAGTCGCTGCGCCAGTGGTTGCTCAGCAGCAGGGTGCGCATCGCCTGGGGGTCCTCCCCGCGTTCGCGCAGCCTGGAGATGAGCACCAGGTTGCCCTGTGACTTGGACATCTTCTCGCCCTGCAGCCCCACCATTCCGGTGTGCATATAGCGCTGCGCCAGCGGGACCTGGTCGGCGGCGGTGGCGTGGGCGGCGGAGAATTCGTGGTGCGGGAAGCGCAGGTCGGAGCCTCCGCCCTGAACGGTGAAGGGTGCGGGCAGCCTGCGGCGGGCGATCACCGAACACTCGATGTGCCAGCCGGGCCTGCCCTCCCCCAGGCCGGCGCCGTCCCAATAGGGTTCGCCCGCGCGCCTGGCCCGCCACAGCAGCGGGTCCAGCGGGTCGCGTTTGCCCGACCGCTGCGGGTCTCCGCCACGTTCGGGAAAGAGCTCCTCCATGGTGGGCCGGTCGTAGCCGCCCACACTGCCCAGCCGCCAGTCGGACCGGGATTCGGCGGCGGCGATGTCGAAGTAGTAGTCAGCCCCGGCGGCGTCGTCGGTCTCCACCTGGTAGGCGATGCCCAGGTCGGCCAGACGCTCCACATCCTCCACCACCTCCGGAATCATCTCCACTGCCCCGATGTAGGAGGTCGGTGGGATCACGTCCAGGGCGTCCATGTCCTGGCGGAAGAGTTCGGTCTGCTCCTCGGCCAGCTCACGCCAGTCCACCCCGGTGGCCTCTGCGCGCTCCAGCAGGGGGTCATCGATGTCGGTGACGTTCTGGACGTAGTTGACCTGAAGGCCGGCGGCACGCCAGTAGCGCACCAGCAGATCGAACTGCACGTAGGTGTTGGCGTGGCCCAGGTGGGTGGCGTCGTATGGGGTGATGCCGCAGACGTAGAGCGAGGCCAGTCCGTCGTCGGAGGTGGTGGGCAGCGTGGCTGCGTTGGGGGTGTCGTAGAGCCTCAGGCTCTCTGCCAGCTGGGGCAGGCTGGGCACATCAGGGGCACTCCACGATCTCACGCAGACGGTCCTTTCGCAGGGGGTCACAAGGATGATTCACAGTCACAGGGGTGGTTCAAAGTGGCAACAGTTCTTATGGGGAGCAACTCGGCTCAGGCGTTGATAATTCCGAACCCGAGGCAGATGTAGACGAAGAGGCCCAGCAGGATCCGGTAGTTGACGAAGACCGTGTAGGAGTGGGTGGAGACGTACTTGAGGAACCAACCGATGATCACGTAGGCGACGACGAACCCCACACCGGTGGCCAGCATGGTCTGGGCGAAGTTGTAGGGGCCGCTGGGCTCCTCCACAGAGCCGATGAGCTTATAGAAGCCGGAGCCGAAGACGGCGGGGATGGCCAGCAAAAACGAGTAGCGGGCCGCGGCCTCACGGGTGTAGCCCATCAGCAGCCCGGCGGTGATGGTGCCCCCGGAGCGGGAGACGCCGGGGATCAGCGCCATGGCTTGGGCGAAGCCGTAGATGATGCCGTCGCGGATGCTCAGCTCTTCCAGCGGCTTCTTCTGTCTGCCGTAGTGATCGGCCACCGCGAGGAAGAAGCCGAAGACCACCAGCATGGTGGCGGTCAGCCACAGGGTCCGGAAGACGGTGTCGATGTAGTCCTCAAACACGAGTCCGAGGATCACAATGGGGATGCTGCCCACGATGATCATCCACCCCATGCGCACATCCGGGTCATTGTGCGGCAGTTTGCCGGCCACGGCGGCGAACCAGGCGCGGATGATGCGTACGATGTCGCGCCAGAAGTAGACGACGACGGCGGCCTCGGTGCCCAGCTGGCTGATCGCGGTGAAGGCGGACCCGGGGTCGGCGGCTCCGGGGAGGAACTCACCGACGATGCGCAGGTGCGCAGAGCTGGAAATGGGGAGGAACTCGGTGATGCCTTGGACCAGGCCAAGGATGATCGCTTCAATCCACTGCACGCAGGAAGCCTAGTGCAGTCGGGTCAGTGCGGGTAAACGGCGCGCCCAGTGTTCAGCTACCAACAGAGTTCAGCTGCCAGCAGGGTTCCGATTCCAGCAGGGATCAGTTGTCTGCGCCGTCGGTGTCTGCGCCGTCGCTGTCAGTGTCGAGGTCGTCATCATCGAGCGTATCGTCGTCGTCCTCGTCGTAGAGGTCCAGCGGGGTGACTTCCCCGGTGGCGCCGAAGAGCGCATCCTCGTAGGCCTCGAAGGCGTCAGCCACGCTGTAGAAGGCCGATTCCACGGCGGGGTCGTCGTCGCTGCGGCGGTTGACCGCGGTGGAGAGGTGCTCCTCCAGCGCGTTGGTGAGGGCGCTGAGCGCGATGCGCGGATCCATGTTCATAGCCATCACAGTATCAACGCTTCCCAGCGGAGGTAAGACCCCCATCCGGCGGGTCCACTGCACAGAGTGGATCGTGTGTCCTATGGTGGTCTGCATGTTGGCCACTGACCGCTATGTCACCGAAACCATGGATGGCCGCGGCTGGGAGTATATGGTGCTGACCTGTCAGCCGCAGGAGTCGTTGAAGGAGGTCCGGCGCCAGGTGGTCGATCACGCGGAATACGGCCGCTGGGAGCTGCGCCGCACCCGGCTCTACATCGGTGGAGTGCGCAAGTACTGGCTGCGCCGGCGCATCATGCGCGTTCAGCGCACGGCCTGAAGATAGTCTTCCAGCAGCTGGGCACGGTCCTGGCGGCCCATCAGGCGGTAGGCACGTCGCCAGTCCTCGGGCTGGGCCATCTCTAAACCACGCCAACGGTGGCTGACCCGCGCCGGGATGGTGACTGTGCCGCTGGGTGAGGCCAGCGCGAAGCCCACCAGCACGTCGATCTGATGGTCGGCCGCGTCGACGGTGAAGAGCGCTTCGGTCCGGAATATCCCCGATCGACTCCGGCGACTGAAGCTGAGTCCCAGCTCCTCGATGAGTGCGTGGACCGTTGCCGGTTCGGCGTCGACGCACAGGTCCCAGTCGTTGACCCGGTCGATCAGCCCCAGGGAGGCCAGCAGCCCCGAGCCGCCCACAGCGCTTGGAATGTCGCTCTCCCGCAGTCGCTGCTGCAGGTTGAGGACGACTCTCAGCGGTGGGGTCTGAGGTGGTCTCCGCTTCTCAGGCATGTGCTCAGGCCGGGTTCGTCGTCGGACTACTGCGCGGTGAGGAACCGGTGCATGACCCGGACGCCGAAGGTCAGCGCGTCAACGGGGACCCGTTCGTCCACGCCGTGGAACATGCCGGTGAAGTCCAGTTCGGCCGGCAGGCGCAGGGGCGCGAAGCCGTAGCCGGTCACGCCCAGCTTGGCCAGGTGCTTATTGTCGGTGCCGCCGCCGAGCATGTAGGGCAGCACGACGGCGTCGGGGTCCTCGGCCCGCAGCGAGGAGACCATCTGTTCCACCAGCGCCCCGGAGAAGGGCGCCTCCAGGGAGATGCCTTCGTTGAGCAGCTCGAAGCGGATGTTCTCACCGGCGAGTTCTGCCAGTTTTGCTGCGACCTTCGCGTCCTGATCGGGCAGGGTGCGGGCATCAACGAGTCCTTCGGCGGTGCCGGGGACCACATTGTGCTTATAACCGGCCTCCAACTTGGTGGGGTTGGAGGTGTTGCGCAGGGTGGCGGCGATGAATTTTCCGGTGGAGCCGGTGGCTTCAATCAGTGCGCTGGGGTCTTCGGGGTCGAACGGAATGCCGGTGAGCTCGGAGAGCTGTTCGAACAGCGCACGAGTAGTCTTGGTGTATTCGATGGGCCACTGGTAGTTGCCGATGGCTGCCGCCGCTTCGGCCAAGTGCACCACGGGGTTGTCGCTGTGGACTGCGGAGCCGTGGCCGGCGGTGCCCTCGGCGATCATCTTGGTCCAGTGAACGCCCTTCTCCCCGGTCTGGATGAGGTAGGCGCGCTGCCCGGCGATGTCCGCGGAGAAGCCTCCGACTTCGCTGATGGCCTCGGTGGCGCCGTCGAAGAGTTCCGGGTGGGTGTCGGTGAGCCAGCCGGCACCGTAGCGGCCGTTGTCCTCCTCGTCGGCGAAGAAGGCGAAGATGATGTCGCGCTTGGGCTGGTGGCCCTCGCGTGCCATCTGCAGCAGCACCGCAAGGATCATGGCGTCCATGTCCTTCATGTCCACCGCACCGCGGCCCCAGATGAGTCCGTCGATCAGCTCGGCGGAGAAAGGGTCGACCTGCCAGTCCTCGGCCTGGGCGGGGACCACGTCGAGGTGACCGTGGACCACCAGCGCGCCGGCGTCGGGGTCAGTGCCGGCCATCCGGGCGACCACGCTGGTGCGAGCCTCACCGTCAGGAGGTTCGAAGAACTGCGGCTCCAGGCCCGCCTCCCGCATGATCGCGGCGCAGTATTCTGCCGCCTCGCGCTCGCCTTTGGCGTTGCCTTCGCCCCAGTTGGTGGTGTCGATGCGAATCAGGTCGCGGCAAAACTCCACGACGTCGATCTCTGCCTGCGCTGCCGAGTCCATAGAAGCCATGGCCACCACAGTACCGGTCTCAATCTGCAGCGCGGTTGAGCGTCACTGATGAGGTTCGTCTGTGCGCCGCAGATCGAGTTCGCGCGGCGGTTCCAACCGGCGCTCCGGCAACTCACAGTCGATGTGATCAGTGCCGCGTGACCACAGGCGCTCACCCATCAGCCCAGAATCTTCTGCCAGTGGATCGGTCATCATGCTCACTTCCTGAGTGCTTCTGCTGTACAGCACTTTAGCAACTGGCATTATCCGCACGGGTCTGGACATCCCAATGGAAAATCGAAATTACTCGAACTATTCTGATCAGTCATGAGGGCTCCTTTCGTCAGAATCCCCACTGAATATTCGCTTTACTGGGGTCCACCGGTCGTGTGTTCGGGGGCCGGGAAGCTGAGGATGCAATCGAGGTGATGGGTGCCGATGATGGCTGGCGTGGGGGCCAGTGCCCTTCGGCCGATTCCTATGCGCGAACGAATACGCTGCAGAAGCGCAGCAGTCCGTGGGGGGAGAAGACCCACGCGGTCCGAAGCCGTGAAGGGAGCAGAGGCTTCTGAGTATGTGCCCCCCAGCACGGTTCTGCAGCAGGCCGCGGGTGCAATCCGCTTCGGCTGGAGCGGGGACCTAGCGGCATTGCTACAACAGGGCTTGCACAGGTGCCCACCTGGCGCGCTGAGCAGAAAGGCGTGTTGGATCAGCAGCGCGAATGACCCGCGATTGAGCGTAGTGGCCCCGAAGGACACCACCGCTGGACCCCAGAGACAATATCGCTGGCCCCCGGACGCAATATCGGGTGGCCTCCAAAGCTTCGAATACTCACCACCGTAAACATGGCAGATCAGAGGCGCCTGAACGAGGACTTTGATGCCTCTGTGTGCCCGCAAGGGCTCCGGTACATACACAACGAGCCACAACAGGGCCCAGCCCGCGTACGCCGCCGTGCCAAGCTGACCTCCAAGCAGGTGGACAACATTGTCCGCGACTATCAGGCGGGTCTCCCTCTACAGCAGATTGCGGAGACGTTAAACATCCACCGCAAGACTGTCCACCACAACCTGAAGCGGCGAGGTGTGCCACCGAGGGGTTGAAGCCCACTGCACAACCTGTAAGAAATCCTTACAGGTTGCTATCTCGTCCACTCCGTCAACGATTACGCTGCATTGGGTGCAGTGAGCATGTTGATCACCAGGGCGATCATCAGCTCTTTCTCTTGGGGCTTGCTCATCGCCACCATCAGCGTGATTGCCGCCAGTGCGCTGTTAGAGATGGCTACCTGGGAAGAACTGTCCTGAAGTAGTCCGTTTTTGCTCAGGAACGTCACAAACAGTGCGGCAGCGGAGCGCTTGTTGCCGTCCGCCAACGGGTGGTCCTTGATGATCAGGTACAGCAGGTTCGCAGCCTTCTCCTCGGCTGAGGCGTAGAGCTCCTGCCCGGCGAAACTCTGGTAGATCGCTTCTATGATGCCGCGTAGGCCATCGCCACGTTCTTGGCCAAACAACGTATTCTGGGGGAACTGGGCGGCAAGTTCATTAATAATCCCGCGGGCTTCATCGTAGGTGAGCTGCCAGCGTGGGGCGGTGCCCTCGGGTGTAGGCAGGTCGCCTTCGTCGTAGTGCTGGAGTAACTGCAGGCTCGGCAGATACTGCGACAGCACCTCAGCCACTCCACCGAGCACTTCATCACTGGAGCGCTGCAGGATCTCTACCATGGAACCCAGCTGCTCCAGGCGGCGGTTGTTGATGGCCACGCCCTGTACCAGGTACTCCTTGAGCCGTTCGGTTGCCCAGATGCGGAACTTGGTAGCGGTGGCGGACTTTACGCGGTAGCCCACCGAAATGATCATGTCGAGGTTGTAGTGCGGAATTTGGCGGGCGACCCGCCGAGAGCCCTCTTGCCGAACCTGTCGGAAATTCCGACAGGTTGCTGTTTCGTCCAGCTCACCCTCGTCATAGACGTGCTGAATATGCTCCACGATGTTGGTGCGCGAGCTCTGGAACAGCTCCGCTAGCTGCTGCTGAGTCAGCCACACAGTCTCGCCCTCAAGCCGCACATCGACTCGAGTAGCACCGTCCTCTGCTGCGTAGAGCAGAATCTCAGTATTAGGTGTCAATGAGGACTGTTGAGGCATTGTTGGCATCTCCTCCGCGCGGCGCGGACATTACGTGTTGATCTGATTCAGCCTAGCCGTAGGGCCGGACATGGCCACTGACTGTCATGGAAGGTCTCGACCTCTATCCAGCCAACGCCACGCCGCTGTTCGTCCCTGCTGCCTCGCGAAGAGCCCGTAGCACGCCGACAACGTCTGCCACATTCGAGAGTAGTTTCCTAGGACAAGTCGTCCAGCACGTACGGAACGAGCCCCACCAGTTGGTGGAGCTCGATTCGTGATGAGTGGTGGTGGAGCATATCGGACTCGAACCGATGACCTTCTGTATGCCATACAGACGCGCTACCAGCTGCGCCAATGCCCCGTATTCATTTAGTTCTCGCCACCGCATCTCTGCGTTGGCAACCCTTACACTTTACTGCGGGTGAAGGGCCCTAAGCAAATCGCAACGCCACTCCCCCGCGTGCTCAGGCGACGGCGTCGTCGGACTCTGCCGCCAGTCCCAGATCGACCTTCGGCACGTCAGCGTACAGCCGGTCCAGACCGTAGAGCGCACGATCCTCCTGGTGCTGGACGTGGATGACCATGTGCCCGTAGTCCAGCAGCACCCAGGTGTCAGAGTCGCGGCCCTCACGGCGCACCGGTGAGGACTGGTGCTGCTCCTTGAGCTGGTATTCGATCTCGTCGCAGATCGATTTCAGCTGCCGGTCTGAGGGCGCAGAGCAGACCAGGAACGCATCGGTGATGCCCAACCGCTCCCCCACGTCGAAGCCGGAGATGTTGGTGGCGAGTTTGTCAGCCGCTGCGGCAGCCGCGGTTCGCAGTTCAGAGAGCACAGTGTCAGGAACAGTCATGAGGCCCCCATTCTAGAGGAATACCGTGAAGATCACGACGCCGATCGCCACCAGCAGCAGCACCGCCAGCACGACCAGCAGCCACATCATCATGTTCTGCCTGCCGGCCTGCTTGGAGCTCGCATCGAGCATCTCGTTGAGCTCCAGCCCGTGGGCGCCCTGGGCGTCGACCGGTTCGATGTGGCCGGTGAGGAACATCTCCTCCTGGTGGTCGCCGTCGCGGGCGTCGCGCACCGTTTTGCCGGTGATGACCTCAGAGTCGGGCCGCTGGTGGCTGCGTCGCTGGGCTTCACGATCGGATTCTTCCTGCTGCTGACGCATCCGCGCCTGGTTGGCCTGCATGGCTTTGGCCGCCAAGGCCTGCTGCTTCTTCAGCAGCTCAGGGTCCACCCGCTCAGGGTCATCATGCTTAGCGATCTGGCCTGTGGTCTCGTTGAGCTCATCCATCAGCTCCGGGGCCAGTCTGGGCAGCGATTCGGTGTCCCGCAGCAGCCGTTGGGCACGCCGTGACGCCGGAATGGGCGCATCCTGATAGTCGATGAGCTCCGGGGCCTCGGCCTCAGTGTCGGCGTCTGGGTCACCCTCAGTCTCATCGACTTCGTCGGCGTCGTCGTCGTGCTCGCCTTCGGCAGGCTCGTCCTCGGCGGCTGCGTCCTCCGCTGCTTCGGCGTCCTGCTCGGCCGTCAGGGCGGCGACCTCTTCGGGTGAGAGCGCCACGTCGGGTTCAGCAGGTTCAGTCGGATCAGCTAGCTCAGCTTCAGCGGGCTCAGCGGGTTCGTCTGTGCCGGCCTCCGGGAGGTTGAGGTCCTCGTCGTCGGGCTCTTCGGCCTCGGCGTCGGCGAGCTCCTCCTCGGGCCGGGCGGGGCCTTCTTCGTCTGCGGGCTCGGGAAGCTCGGCCTCGGCGACCTCCACCGGAAGCTCTTCCTCAGCGTCTTCAGACTCATCATCCGCAGCACTCTCAACAGCAGCGTCTTCTGCCTTCGAGATCTCAGCCTCAGAATCATCGCGCGGCGGCGGCGCAGGCAGTTCGATGGCCTCGGTGGCCTCCGTGTCCTCCACCGCACGGGAGAGCTCGTCGTCAGAATCCGCGGTGCCCGCCTCTGCTGGTGGCTGGGCCAACTCATCGACGGTGGCCTCGGCCTCCTCCTGGGCGGCGCGCTGGGCGGCCAGCTCCTCCTCACGACGGCGGCGCAGCTCCCGGCGGGAGACCGGCAGGTAGCGGGCGCGCTTCTCGTTGTCTCCAGCCCTGTCCTGCTCAGTGGTGTCTGCGCTCATCTAGAAAGCCTCCTGGTCTTTGCCCACCATGGTAAGCCCGGCCGGGGACCGCACATGGTCCACCAGCGGGCGTGTGCTGGATTCGGGCTGGTACAGCCGGTGCTTATTGATGTACTGGACCACACCGTCGGGCACCAAGTACCAGACCGGCTTATCCCCCGCCGCCCGTTCACGCAGATCGGTGGAGCTGATGGCCATGGCGGGGATCTCCATCAGCGAGATCTGGTTCTTGCGGCCGAAATCCTCACTCGGGTACCCGGGCCTGGTCACCGAGACGAAGTGGGCCAGGCCCCAGAGCTCCTCCACGTTTTTCCAGGACATGATCTGGGCCATCGCATCAGCACCGGTGATGAAGAACAGCTCCTCATCCGGGTACAGGTGCGAAAAGTCGCGCAGCGTGTCGATGGTGTAGGTCTTGCCGCCACGATCAATATCCACCCGGGAGACGGTGAACCGCGGGTTGGATGCGGTGGCGATCACCGTCAGCAGGTACCTGTGCTCCGCGCCGGTGACTTCGCCGGTCTCCTTCTGCCACGGCTGGCCGGTGGGCACGAACACGACCTCGTCGAGCTCGAACTCGGCGGCGACTTCGCTGGCTGCCACCAGGTGGCCGTGATGGATCGGGTCAAAGGTCCCGCCCATGATCCCCAGGCGGCGGCGCCGGGGCTGATCTGAGGCCGTGGCCTGCGAGGTTGGGGGCGTCAAACTGTCCTGCTGCCGGGTTTCAGTGGTCCGAGTGGGCTTCCGCCGGCAGCTCTCTGCCCTTATTGGAGAACCCCAGGGTGATCAGCAGGGCAAACAGCAGAATGGCGAACATGATGATGCCGAACCAGTGGCTGGGCATAAAGAGTGCGGACTCCTCTGCCCCTTCAGCGGACAACATCTGTGCAGCGAACGGCAGGTTCAGCATGCCTCTCCCTCAACGGACGACAAATAACACATCAAGTCTACGTGAATACCGGGCCCATTCGCCCACCGGCGCACCGAAGGGCCCCGTCCTGAATGACGGAACCCTTGGGTGACACCGGCGGGCGTGCATGAGCCTCGGCGCAGCGGGACCTCAGCGCTGGGCTGCTTTGACCTGACGACGACGCCGGTGCAGGATCGGCTCGGTGTAGCCGTTGGGCTGGGCCAATCCGTCGAAGACCAGCTCACGAGCAGCTTGGAAGGCGATGCTGGATTCGAAGTTCGGCGCCATGGGCCGGTACTGATCATCGTCGGCGTTCTGCTCATCGACCACGGCTGCGATACGTTCCATGGACTCGCTGACCTGCTCTTCGCTGACCACCCCGTGGTGCAGCCAGTTGGCCAGCAGCTGCGAGGAGATCCGCAGCGTGGCGCGGTCCTCCATCAGCGCGGTCCCGTAGAGGTCGGGCACCTTGGAGGAGCCCACGCCCTGGTCGACCCAGCGCACCACATACCCCAAAAGGGACTGGACGTTGTTGTCCACCTCTTCGCGGCGCTGCTGATCGGTCCAGTCCGGGGTGGCGACCACCGGGATGGTCAGCAGTTCGCTGCGCGTGCTGCGCCGGGTGCCGCGCAGCTCGCTCTGCCGCTGGGCGACGTCGACCCGGTGGTAGTGCATCGCATGCAGTGTGGCGGCCGTGGGTGAGGGCACCCATGCGGCCGAGGCTCCGGCGGTGGGATGACCGCTCTTCTGGGCGACCATATCGGCCATCAGCTCCGTCATCGCCCACATGCCCTTGCCGATCTGGCCGTGGCCGGGAAGATCGACCTCCAGGCCGATGTCGACGTTCTGGTCCTCATAGGCGCCGATCCAGGGCTGGGACTTCATATCGGCCTTGCGGACCATCGGGCCGGCCTGCACCGAGGTGTGGATCTCGTCGCCGGAACGGTCCAGGAACCCGGTGTTGATGAACACGATCCGGTCCTTCGCCTCGGCGATGCAGGCCTTCAGGTTCGCGCTGGTGCGCCGCTCCTCATCCATCAGCCCCATCTTCAGGGTCCCGGCCGGCAGGCCCAGCAGCTGCTCGACCCGGCTGAAGAGCTCAACGGTGAAGGCCACCTCTTCGGGGCCGTGCATCTTCGGCTTGACGATGTAGATCGAGCCGGTGCGGCCGTTGCGGAACTCGTTGGACTCTCTGCGTCCGTCAAGTGCACCCAGGGTGGTGACAATCGTATCCAGCAGGCCCTCACCGATCTCCTGGCCGGAGGGGTCCAGTACGGCGTCGGTGGTCATCAGGTGCCCCACGTTGCGCACCAGCAGCACGGAGCGGCCCTGAACGGTGAGGCTGCCGCCCTCGGGGCCGACATACTCACGGTCCTTGGCCAGCCGGCGGGTGCGGCTCTTGCCGTCCTTCTCGAAGGTCTCGGCCAGGTCACCGCGGTTCAGCCCCAACCAGTTCCGGTAGGCCTCCACCTTGTCTGCGGCATCGACAGTGGCCACCGAGTCTTCGAAGTCGACGATCGTGGTCAGCGCCGATTCGAAGACCACATCGCTCATCGACGCACTGTCCTCGGCTCCAACCTCAGTGCTGGAATCGAACTGCAGCTCTAAGTGCAGGCCGTTGTGACGCAGCAGAACCGCGTCCGGATTCGCGGGATCGCCGGTGTAGCCGGCCAGCGCTTCAGCGTCGGCCAAGGGCGTCGTCTCCCCCTGCTTCAGGGTGACGACCAGCCGCCCAGACTCGATGGCGTAGCCAGTGGAGTCGGCGTGGCTGCCCTGAGCCAACGGGACGAACTCATCGAGCAGAGCCCGGGTGTAGGCCACCACTTTGGCCCCGCGAGCCTTGTCATAGCCGCCCGGCTGCGGGGAACCTTCGATCACGTCGGTGCCGTAGAGCGCGTCATACATCGAGCCCCACCGCGCGTTGGCAGCGTTGAGCGCGTAACGTGCATTGGTCACCGGCACCACCAGCTGAGGCCCGGCGATATCAGCGATCACCGCATCCACCCCAGTAGTGCTCACCTGCACATCATCCGGCTCAGCGACCAGATAGCCAATCTGGGTGAGGAAGTCCTCATAGGCGCCCTGGTCCACGGTCCCGGGGTTCTGCCGGTGCCAGGAATCGATCTGGGTCTGCAGCTCCTCCCGGCGCTGCAGCAGCTCCCGGTTGCGCGGCATCAGATCAGTGATCATCTTCTTCACACCGGCCCAGAACTCGTCTACTGACAGGTCTGCGTGCTCAAGTGCCTCGCTGCCGATGAACTCATGCAGCTGCGAGTCCACCGAAAGACCGTCGACGTCGACGTACTTGCTCATATTCTGATCCTCCTGGCTCGGAGCGGGAATCGCTCCACGGTTGCGTGTGTTGTCGGTGAGTTCGTCACTCCAGTATCCACTAAATGAAATATACAGTCCAGATGACGGACTCTAGGTGACGCTCGGAGACCACCGGGCACCTTATTCGCGGATCTGGCCCTCACCGCGGATGATCCATTTGGTGGTGGCCAGTGCGGCCATGCCCATGGGTCCGCGGGCGTGCATCTTCTGGGTGGAGATCCCCACCTCAGCGCCCAGGCCGAACTCGCCGCCGTCGACGAACCGGGTGGAGGCGTTGACGATGACCGCGGCCGCATCCACCTCGGCGATGAACGTCTCGGCATTGGCCACCGAATCAGTGACGATCGCCTCGGTGTGCGCCGTGCTGTGCGTGCGGATGTGCTCAATCGCCTCATCCAAGGAGTCGACCACCCCGACGGCCAGTTCCAGGTCGTTGAACTCGGTGGCGTAGTGCTCACCGGTGACCTCGGTGACGTCCGCCCCCTGGTGCTCAGCCTCGCCGAACCAGGCTTTCGCGCGTGGATCTAAGTGCAGTACGACGCCGGCCTGGTGCAGGGTGGTCAGCACCTGGGGCCCGGCGTCCTGGGCGCCTGCGTGGATGAGCAGGGTTTCGGCGGCGTTGCACACGCTGGGGCGTTGGATCTTCGCGTTGAGCACGATCTCGGCGGCCTGCTGCGGGTTGGCGGTGGCGTCGATGAAGATGTGCACATTGCCCTCGCCGGTTTCGATGACCGGCACCACCGAGTTGCGCACTACGTGCTGGATGAGGTCGCGTCCGCCGCGCGGGATGAGCACGTCCACGCTGCCGCGGGTGGTCATCAGCTCGGTGGCACCCTCGCGGCCGAAGGCGTCGATGGACTGGACCGCGTCCACCGGCACCGAGGTGGTGGCCAAGGCCCGGCCGATGATGGACAGCAGCATCTCGTTGGTGGCCTGGGCGGCTGATCCGCCGCGCAGGATGGCCGCGTTGCCGGATTTGATCGCCAGGGCGGCGATGTCCACGGTCACGTTGGGCCGGGCCTCGTAGATCGCACCCAGCACACCCAGCGGCACGGCGACCTGGCTCAGCCGCAGCCCATTGGGAAGGGTCCGGCCCTGCAGCACCCGTCCCACCGGGTCCTCCAAGCCCATGATCTCCTCCACAGCGGCGGCCAGCTCCTCGATCCGCTGCTGGGACAGCTGCAGCCGATCCTGCATGGAGGCGGGCAGCCCGTTCTGCTGCGCCCGGGCGAGATCCTGCTCGTTGGCTGCGATCAGGTCGGCTCCGGATTCGCGCAGCCCGGCGGCCACCGCCGCCAGGGCCTGATCCTTGTGGCTGCGGTCCAGGCCCGCCAGCGGCCGGGCCGCCTCCCGTGCCCGGCGGCTGATCTGTGCGACCGATCCCCCGGCCTTACCTGCGGCTTCTACGCTCATGCGGGTACCTCCATTTCAAGCCTGCACTCTGACCATGTCATCAGTATGGATCACCGGGCGCTGATAGTCCGAGCCCAGTTCTTCGCCCAGCTCGGCGGTGCTGCGTCTGAGCATCTGCGGAAGCTGTGCGGAGCTGAAGGCGCACACCCCGCGGGCGCGGACCAGCCCGTCGGGCCCGGCCACCTCCACCACGTCGCCGGCGTCGAAGGTGCCGGCGACCTCAGTGATTCCGGCCGGCAGCAACGAGCGGCGGTCTTGGACCACGGCGGTGACCGCCCCGGCGTCGATGTAGAGGCTGCCCTCGGTGTGGGCCAGGTGGGCCAGCCAGGCCGAGCGGGCGCCGCGGCGTTTGCCCCGGGCTTCGAAGAAGGTCCCGACCTGCCCGCCGGTCAGCAGGGTGGCCGCATTGGCGGCAGAGGTGAGCACGGCGGGGGTGCCGTTGTCGTTGACGATCTGGGCGGCCTCCACCTTGGTGACCATGCCGCCGGTGCCCACACCGGCGCGGCCGCGGGGCCCCAGGGTGACCCCGGTGAGGTCTTCGCGGCTGCGCACCCGGGCCACCGGTTGGCCGCCCTGCGCCGGTGGGCCGTCGTAGAGCGCGTCGACGTCGGAGAACAGCACCAAAGCATCCGCGTGCAGCAGGTTGGCGGTGACTGCGGCAAGCCGGTCGTTGTCGCCGAACCGGATCTCTGCGGTGGCCACGGCGTCGTTCTCATTGATGATCGGCACAGTGCCCAGGGCAAGCAGCTTCTCCAGGGCACGCAGCGCGTTGGTGTAGGTGGAACGGCGGATCAGGTCATCCACGGTCAGCAGCAGCTGGGCGACGGTGGCCCGGTATTCGCCGAAGGCCCTCGAGTAGTGGGCCAGCAGCTCCCCCTGCCCGACGGCGGCGGCGGCCTGCTGGGTGGCCAGATCGTGTGGACGTGCGGCCAGCCCCAGCGGCGCCAGACCGGCGGCGATCGCCCCAGAGGAGACCAGCACCACTGCTGTGCCGTTGCTGCGCATCTGCTGGACCGCATGCACCAGCGAGTTCAGCGCGTCAACGCTGATCCCCCCGGACACGGTGGTCAGCGAGGAGGAGCCGATCTTGATGACCACGCGCTTCGCGCTGGTGAGGTCGGCTGCCGAAGTGATCACCGAGCCGGCGCTCACGGTGTGCGGTCCTGCTGGGTGAAGACCACCTCCACCTCGCCGTCGTCCTCTGCGCGGTAGATCTCTTCCATCTCTTCGCGCATGGTGCGCCGGGCAGCGCGGCGCTCGGCCTGATCCTGCTTCTTCTCCCCCCGGGTGGGCCGGTGGTGCTGCTCGAAGCGCACATCGGAGCCGCGCGGGCCGCTGAGGTGCTCTGCCCCGGCGGCCATCGTGGGCTCCCAGTCGAAGACGACGCCGTCCTCGTCCGCACCGATGAGCACCGCATCACCGGGTTTGGCCCCGATGCGGAACAGCTCATCCTCAATGCCGATGGCCTGCAGCCGGTCGGCCAGGTAGCCCACCGCCTCATCGTTGCTGAAGTCGGTCTGCAGGATCCAGCGTTCTGGTTTGGTGCCCCGCACCCGCCACAGCGGCACCACGCCCTCACCGGGCACCCCGCGCTCTTCGGCGGTGATGGTGAAGCCCTTCTCGTTGATGGGCTTGGGCCGCACGGTCACCGGCACCGGGGCGGCTTCGACCTCGCGCTCGGCGCGGGCCTGGTTGACCAGTTCGGCCATGGCGAAGGTGATCTCGCGCAGCCCCTTGCGGGCCACCGCAGAGATGTCGAAGACCTGGTAGCCGCGCTCCTGCAGGGTGGCGCGGACCATATCGGCCATCTCCTCGCCGTCGGGCAGGTCGGTCTTGTTCAGCGCGATCAGCCGGGGCCGTTCGTTCAGCGGCACGGCGGCCTGGGGCTGCTCACCCTCGACGGAGCCCACCGCGTCGGGGGCGTAGGCGTCCAGTTCGGCCTCGATGGCCTCCAGGTCCCCCAGCGGGTCCCGGTCGGTCTCCAGGGACCCGGCGTCGAGCACGTGGACGATGGCTGCGCAGCGCTCCACGTGGCGCAGAAACTCGTGACCCAAGCCTTTGCCCTCGGCGGCTCCGGGGATCAGCCCGGGCACATCGGCGACGGTGAACCGGGTCTCGCCGGCTTCGACCACTCCCAGGTTGGGCACCAGCGTGGTGAAGGGGTAGTCGGCGATCTTCGGCCGGGCGGCCGATATGGCCGCAATCAGACTGGACTTGCCGGAGGAGGGGAAGCCGACCAGGGCAATATCGGCCACTGACTTCAGCTCCAGGACGATGTCTCGGCTCTGCCCGGGGGTGCCCAGCAGGGCGAAGCCGGGGGCCTTGCGCTTCTTCGAGGCCAGTGCGGCGTTGCCCAGACCGCCCTGGCCGCCGGTGGCGATGCGCATCCGGGCCCCGGCACCGACCAGATCAGCCAGCACAGTGCCTTCACGGTCCTTGACTACGGTCCCCTCCGGCACAGCAAGCTCCAGGGTCTTGCCCTTGTGCCCGTGGCGCAGCCCGCCCTGGCCCGGGCCGCCGCTCTCAGCGCTGCGGTGGGGCCGGTGGTGGTAGTCCAGCAGCGTGGTGGTGTTGGGATCGGCCACCAGCTCGATGTGGCCGCCGTCGCCGCCGTTGGCGCCGTCGGGCCCTCCCAGGGGTTTGAACTTCTCCCGGTGCACCGAGACGCAGCCGTTGCCTCCGTTGCCGGCCGCGGCGTGCAGCACCACACGGTCAACGAAGTGGGCCATGGCTGATCTCCTTCCGATCAGTGGTGCGGATACTGAAATGCCCCGCCAGCGAATCCGCTGCGGGGCCCTTCAGGGGGAGGTCGGCGTGGGCCGACCCATAAGCGGCTGCGTTCAGCTGGCCGCTGGCACGATGTTGACGACCTTGCGGCCGCGCTTGCTGCCGAACTCCACCGAACCGGTGGCCAGGGCAAAGAGCGTGTCGTCCTTGCCCAGGCCCACATTGGCTCCGGGGTGGAACTTGGTGCCGCGCTGGCGCACCAGGATCGACCCGGCGGTCACGTCCTGGCCGCCGAAGCGCTTCACGCCCAGGAACTGGGGGTTGGAGTCGCGGCCGTTGCGAGTTGAGCTCGCACCCTTCTTGCTTGCCATAGGTCTGCCTGCCTCTCAGGAATGGAAAATCTGCTGCCAGTTTACCGTGTTCGCCTAGGCGATTGCGGTGACCTTCACCCGGGTCAGCTCCGAGCGGTGGCCCTGGCGCTTGTGGTAGCCGGTCTTGTTCTTGAACTTATGAATGACGATCTTCTTGCCCCGCAGGTTCTCCTGAACCTCGGCGGAGACCTTGACGCCGGAGAGCTCATCGGCGGAGGTGGTGACCTTATCCCCGTCCACCAGCATCACTGCCGGCAGCTCAATGGTGCTGCCCGCCTCAGCGTCGACGCGGTCAAGGGTCACGAGGTCTCCTACCGAAACCTTCTCCTGGCGGCCGCCTGCGCGGACAATCGCGTACACCACTTGGGACTCACTTCTCTCGTTGACTTACATTGGACATAGAGGCGCTGTGATCAGCCTGAAGATTTCCAAAGGATCTCGGTGATTTCAGCGTCCAAAAGACTGTGGATGCCATTCGACACCAGGGGTCTATATTACGCGAACCGCTGCCTGTGAGCAACTGAACGCTTATTGGGCGCGGCTGATCTGCTCAGCAGAAACTCCCACACCCAGCATGACCGGCTCCTGCGCCGGCTTGCTCTGGCCTGGTTCAGTCTCTGCGGCAGAGGCCGCGAACGTCGATCCGGCCCCCGAGGCGGAGGTGTCCACCTGGGAGACCTCACCGGAAGCACCTTGGGCAGACCCAGCAGCACGACGACGCCGCTTCGGCGCCGGCCTGCGCCCGCCCGTCGCACTGCGGGAGTCCAGCGCCTGGTCGACGGAGTCCAGCGAAGCCTTGCCCTCAGGCTTCTGGCCCGACTTCTGAGCTGACTGCTGGTCTGTCTTCTGCCCTGATTTCTGGCCGGTTTTCTGCTGGTCCGCCTTCGGCGCAGCAGGCTGGTTGTCGCCGCTCTGGGTCTCGGCGCTGCCGCGGGGTACCTCCACCTCTTCGCCGCCGATAGTCAGCACCGCCTTATCGGCGTCGTGCTTTGTGCCGCTTCCATCGGTGGAGCTGTCCTTGTTCGAATCACCGTCGGTGGAGCCGCCGTTGCCGCTTCCGTTGGTGGCCGCAGCCACCTTGGCCATCCCCTGGGAGGCCTGCTCGAGCTTATTGCGCTCCTGTGCAGAGGATCCGCGGTCGTTGTCGTCGCGGCGGCGCTTATTGCGGCGCTTCTTGGAGCCCCGTGAGGACTGGGTGTCACCGTGTGAGTTGTAGGAGGGTTGCTTCTCCACCGGCTCCGGGTGGGTGTGGTAGCCCAGTCCGGCGCAGTGCTCACACTCGGAGGAGAAGACCTCCAGCAGCCCGGTGCCCATACGCTTGCGCGTCATCTGCACCAGCCCCAGGCTGGTCACCTCGGCCACCTGGTGTTTGGTGCGGTCCCGGCCCAGGCACTCCACCATCCGGCGCAGCACCAGGTCCCGGTTGGACTCGAGGACCATGTCAATGAAGTCCACCACGATGATCCCGCCGATGTCGCGCAGCCGCAGCTGCCGGACGAGCTCCTCGGCGGCCTCCAGGTTGTTCTTGGTGACCGTCTCCTCCAGGTTTCCCCCGGAGCCGGTGAACTTACCGGTGTTCACATCCACCACGGTCATCGCCTCGGTGCGGTCGAAGACCAGCGACCCGCCGGAGGGCAGGTTCACGTGGCGCTGCAGTGCCTTGTTCAGCTGCTCATCTATCCGGTGGTGGGCGAAGATGTCCTGGGTCTGGCCCTCTTCGGGGCTCCACTGCCGGCAGCGGTCCAGCAGGTGGGGGGCCACGTAGGTCACGTAGGCCTCCACGCTGTCCCAGGTCTCCTCCCCCTGGACTTCCATGGCGGAGAAGTCCTCATTGAACACGTCGCGGACTACTTTGATGGTCAGGTCCGGTTCGGCGTAGAGCATCTCGGGGGCGAGGACCTTCTTGTCCTTCGACTGGGTCTCGATGCTCTCCCACAGCGCGCGCAGCCGGTTCACATCGTTGGTGAGCTCCTCCTCCGAGGCGCCCTCGGCGGCGGTGCGCACAATCACCCCGGCGTCGGCGGGCATCTGGTCCCGCAGGACCTTCTTCAGCCGGGCGCGCTCGGTGTCGGGCAGTTTGCGTGAAATACCGGTCATCGAGCCGCCGGGCACATAGACCAGGTACCGGCCGGGCAGGGAGACCTGGCTGGTCAGCCTCGCTCCCTTATGGCCCACCGGATCCTTGGTCACCTGCACCAGCACCGAGTCGCCGGACTTCAGGGCGTTTTCGATCTTGCGCGGGGCATTGCCGATGTTGGAGGCGGACCAGTCGACCTCGCCGGCGTAGAGCACCGCGTTGCGGCCGCGGCCGATGTCGACGAAGGCGGCCTCCATCGAGGGCAGCACGTTCTGGACTTTGCCCAGGTAGACGTTGCCGATCAGCGAGTCTGCGGTGGTGTGGGAGACGTAGTGCTCCGCGAGGACCCCGTCCTCCAGCACCCCGATCTGGATGCGTTCGCCGCGCTGGCGCACGATCATCTTGCGGTCCACCGATTCCCGGCGGGCTAAGAATTCGGCCTCGGTGATGATGCCGCGGCGCCGACCCCCGTTTCGGGAGTCCCGACGACGCTGTCGCTTGGCCTCAAGCCGGGTGGAGCCTTTGACGCCGGTGACCTTGTCCGGGGCGTTCTCCCCGGCTTCGCGGCCGGAACGGATGCGGGTGACGGTGTGGCCGTCCTCGTCGGTCTCCTCAATATCCAAATCAGAGGACCCACGACGACGACGTCGGGTGCGGCGGATGACCTTATCGTCATCCTCCTCGGCCGACTCGGCACCGCCGTTTCCGGAACTGGGCGGGGAGTCCTTGTTCGAGGACTCCTTGTTTGAGGAGCCGCGGGACTTCTTCGACTGGCCGGATCCCTGCTTCTGCTGAGCGTTCTTCTGCTGTCCGCTCTTCTGCTGGCCATCACCGGAGTCGCCTGCCGAGGAGTCGGAACTCTCGGAGCTTTGCTGCTCGCCGTTCTCGCCGCGGCCCTTCTGACGTCCTCCGCGACGACGCTTGCGGCGGCTGTTCTTCCGCCCGCCGGGGCCGCCGTCGTCGTCGGTGCTGTGGTGCTGATCCTGCTGAGCGGGCTGCTTGGGCGCCACCTTGGAGAGGTCAGGCGCCTGGAACATCACATCTGCGGCGCTCTGGTCGCTGCTGGACTGGTCACCGCTGGCCTGATCGCTGCTTGGCTGGTCGGTGCTGGGCTGGCCGCTGCCGTACTGTTTCCTCTGGCCCTGGTCGGTGTTGGCCGCAGCGTCATCATCACCGGTGCCTGGTGCCGGGGTGCTCGGCGCGGGGCTGAACGGGTTGTAGATTTCGTCCGGTTCATTATTGGAAGTCGGCGTCTGGGTCATTGGGTTAGGTCGTTTTCCGCCGTCGGGAACCTGCTGCCACACTCAGCGGAACCTGACGGCTCTCGTCATGAAATTCTCTTGTTCTCGCCGTCTCCACCGGGCGCTGCCAGGACTCTGGATGAGCCGGCGCGCTCTACGCGGTCTGCAACAGCGATCACTCGCGGTGGTGAACAGTCAATGTGCTGACTCGTGGGGCGGCGGCTTCGTGCATCTGCTTCGTAACTCCGTGCGGACCTTCGTCGTCCACGACGGGCGCCTGCCTCCACGTGTTCAGTTGTGCTTGCTCCTGCCAGTGAAAGTCTTCTCGAAGTGCACGTGTGGCATGCGACTCCGATGTGTTCATTATCGCACACCATCCATAATCACCGCCGGTCCCACGTACGATTGGCCCATGCGAACTACCGATCCCGCCCCCAACACCGGGGCCACGGACGCCGCCGACTCGGCAGAGGCTGACCAGCGCCCCGGGCGTGTCCCCGCCTTCGCCCGGCCGCGCGGATTTGCGCTCTGGCTGCTGGTCACCGGGCTGGTAGGTGCAGCGGCCAGCCTGATGCTCCTCTATGAGCGTGTGCTGCTGTGGAACAACCCGGAGCACGTCGCCGCCTGTGATGTGAACCCGTGGGTCTCCTGCGGTGAGGTGATGCAGTCCTGGCAGGCCTCCACCTTCGGCTTCCCCAACATCTTCCTGGGTGTGATCGGCTTCCCGCTGCTGGTGGGGGTGGCCATCAGCCTGTTGGCCGTCGGCGGGCGGATTCCGGCCTGGTACTACGGCGGGCTGCAGGCCGGAGTCCTCTTCGCCTTCGGCTTCATCACCTGGCTCTGGTACTCCGCCAGCTACAGCATCGGGGTGCTCTGCCCCTACTGCATGGTCGTCTGGGCTGCGGTGATTCCGCTGTTCGTCGTCGTCACCGCCCGCAATATGATCCACGGGGTGCTGCCAGCCTCGCCAAGGCTGAAGCGCATCGCCGCCGACTGGTGGTGGGTGGTGGTGCTGGTGATCTACCTGCTGGTGTTCGCCTCGATCGTGCTGAACTTCACCGAAGCCTTCACCTACGGGCGGTGATCAGCTCGGGGCGGTGATCAAACCCCGGCAGCCAGGGCAGCAGGGGTGCCTGCTGTCAGGTTCCAGTGCTGGGCGTAGGTTTTCAGTATGGCCTCCTCCACTGACTCCACGCTGACCCCGGGGTTCAGGTCTTCCGCCGCTCCGGCGCTCAGCGGGTCCCACTCCAGCCCCATGGCCGCATAGGTGTCCACAAGCACCCTGCGGATCGGTGCGCCGTCCTCGATGATGATCGACGAGGAGAACAGCCAGCCGGTGGCGATCTGGCGCTGGGCGGTGCCGATCAGTTTGATCCGCACATCCAGCTGATCAGGGTCGACGCCGTGGACGGAGTGTTCCCCGTAGCAGTACTCCCCCGGAATCGGCCCGGTGCGAGCGTCGACGCCGGCGGTCTGCAATGCTTCGGCGAAGAGGTCGGCGAAGGCGCTGAACCGGGCCCGGGAGGCCCGAATCGGGTCCGGATCCGGTTCGATGTGGTCGATGACCAGGGACCCGCGGTGATAGGCGGCCGCCCGTCCCCCGGCGCGGCGGACCACGGGGGTGAAGCCCAGCTCCCAGCAGGCCTGCTGGGCGTCGTCGAATCCGACCATCCGACGGTCACGCTGACCGAAGGCGACAGTGGGCTGGGGCCGGTAGATGCGGATCATCGGCCCGGTCGCCTCAGGGTGTCCGGGATCCTTGGCGTATCTGCGAGTGCCGTTGAGCAGCGTGACGGCCAGGTCCAGGTCTTCAGCGGCGCCGCGGCTGTGCCGCTGCCTGTAGACCAGAAGCTCCCCCACTGATGACATGGGATATGAGTCTAATGGACGCTGCTGCGGCTGCTGCCCCACCGCAGTATCCTGACTTGATGGACACCACAGCCGCCCATCGTCCCACCGCGCCCGTCGTCGCGGCACTGACCCGGGCCTTGGGATCCGAGGTCGTCTTCACTGATCCGCAGCTGCTCGATCAGACGGCCCAGGACCGCTCCTCCCACCGATGGGAGCCTGCCCTGGCCGTGGTGCGGCCGCGCAACACCGACGAGGTGGCCGCTGCCATGAGAATCTGCGCTGAGCATACGGTGCCCGTGGTGCCCCGGGGTGCGGGCACCGGGCTTGAGGGCGGGGCCAACACCACCGCCGCCAGCGTCAGCGTGGACCTGTCCACGATGGATCAGATCATCGAGATCGCCGCTGACGATATGTACGCCCGCGTCCAAGCCGGGGTGATGAAGTCCGCGCTGAACACCGCACTGGCCCCGCATGACCTGCACTTTCCCGTGGGCCCCGGTGTGGACGCCAGCCTCGGCGGCATGGCCGCCACCTCCGCCAGCGGCACCACGGCAGTCAGCCACGGAACCCTGAAGGAGAACACCATCGGCCTCACTGCCGTGCTGGCCGACGGCTCGGTGATCACCACCGGCTCCACCACCAAGAAGACCTCAGCCGGATACGACCTGACCCACTTGCTGGTCGGCTCCGAAGGCACCCTGGGGATCATCACCGAGGTCACTGTGACCCTGCACCCAGTGCCGGCGGCCACCATGATGGGCATCTGGTCGCTGCCCTCACTGGGTGAGGCGGCGGATTTGGTGGTGGCCAGTATGCGTTCGGCGCTGCGGCTGGGGCGTGTGGAACTCCTGGACGAGGCCACAGTGGAGGCGCTGGCCTCATACAGCGGCTACCGGGCCCCGGTGGCGGACACCCTGATGGTGGAGTTCACCGGTCACGGCCCCGACGTTGCGGCCCAGTATGCCCAGTTCAGCGCGCTGGCGCAGAAATTTGACGCCGTGGAGTTCGCCTCCTCCGGCGACCCTGCGGAATCGGCGGTGCTGTGGCAGGCACGCCATGACGCGCTGCCGGCAGCACTCGCGCTGGTGCCCGGTTCTGCGGCGATTCCCACTGATGTGTGCGTGCCGATCTCGCAGCTGCCGCAGTCCATTGTGCAGACCCAGGCCGATGTTCGGGCCTCTGGTCTGGTCGCCCCCATTGTGGGTCACGTCGGCGATGGCAACTTCCACGTGGCCATCGTGGTGCCGCCGCAGGACGACGACGCCGCAGCCCGGGCTGAGCAGCTGGCGTCACGGCTGGTGGACCGCGCCCTGGCGATGGGCGGCACCTGCACCGGTGAGCACGGGGTCGGCACCGGAAAAGTGGACGCTCTGGCGAAGGAGCACGCCTCCGCACTGGGGGCGATGCGCGCCATCAAGTCCGCCTTGGACCCGCAGGGGATCATGAACCCCAGCAAGGTCCTCAGCGTCCAATGACGTGAAATAAGCCATCCCGCTCGGTGGTTGGCTCAGATATGGACGAATCAGCACGCGATGCCGATGTGTCTGAAGCCATCGCTGACACGCAGAAGCAGACGATGCCCGCCGTCGAATTCGAGCTGTTCTCCTCCTCGTTCTGCGGAGACTGCCGTCATACCCGCGGCCTGCTGGAACAGGCGCTGCGCGTGCTGCCGACGGCGAGTATCCGCGAGCACAACGTCGCTGACCAGCCTGAGCTTGCCGCTGAGCACCAGATCGAATCCACCCCTACGGTCATCGTGCGCGACGCCGAAGGTGCCGAGGTGATGCGGGCAGAGGGCGTGCCGACCATCGACCACCTGCTGGTCGCCGCCGACAGCGCACTGGGCAGCGCGAACCCGCAGGACCCTCAACATCAGTAAGGGTCGCGCAGTATAAACCCTCAGATCCGGTTGTTCCGTCATTGATGGACAGCGGGCGTGTCCGCGGCTGTCCATAGTCTGCCGAATATGAGGAGAAAAGACTATGGGGCTGACGAAACCGCCCTGAGGAAAGCCATAGACCACCTGCCCGATGAACTGTTCAGCACCTACCACGGAGCCTGGCAGGAGAGCATCAGCCTTGCCCTGCTGGACGCCATCTACTTTCTGCATCCCACCTACGAACCCCACCATCCGGAACGCGACATCACCGGCCGCGTCTTCACCTTCGCCCAGGAGCACCCGGAGGCAGAGGACAACCTGCGTTCCCTGACCCAGCTGGACGAAAGCGTTGTCCGTGCGCTGATGGGCTACGCGAAGACCGGAGCGAACCTGCGCAGCGAAGCCGTCATGGAGGTCGCACGGGGTCTGCTGACCCTGACCCCGCCCATTGTTGAAGCCCGGGATGTCACCGGCGAGAGACTCAGGGACGTGCGGCAGGTCTTCGCCGGTGTGCAGGGCCTGGGCAGAGTCGCGCTCACCTACTTCGCCACGAACCTGGGAGTTCCGGGAGCGCAGGTGGATTCCCAGCTGACCAATTTCGTGGCGCGCTACGCCTATGGTGATCAGAGGCTGAGGCTGACCTCCCAGCATGTGGTCCAGCTGGTGACCAACGCGTATCGCAGGGATGATCGCGGCGCCGAGTCCGTCAGCCACTTTGAGCATGCCCTGTGGTTGGGTGAAAGCAGGGGCCATGCCCCGTGAGCTGCTGGAAGCCGGCCAGTAGGTCTATAGACTTCTGGCATGGCTTCAGCATCGGTGTGGAACCTCGGCCTGCTCGCCTCATCTGCGCCACAGGCGGCTCCCGCTTCGCAGTCGGGAAGCATGGACCTTTTCGGTGCCGCCCACCTGACCATGCTGGTGCTGACCGTCGTCGTCACGGCGCTTGCGATCTGGGGGGCTCGCACAATTCGCGGCAGCAGGGCTGAGCACCGGATCATTCGCACCTGCGGCTGGGCGTTCCTTGTGCTGAGCACTGCGTGGTTGGCGTGGGGTTGGTTGCCGCAGAACTGGGTGTTGGAGGAGTCCCTTCCCATGCACCTCTCAGATGTGCTGCGCCTGGTGACATCGATTGCGCTCATCTGGCGTCCGCAGTGGGCACTGGCGGTCATCTACTACTGGGGGCTGACGCTGAACGTGCAGTCGATCATCACCGCTGATCTGAACTTCTACGACTACCCGGTGTTGGAGTTCATCATGTACTGGCTGCTGCACATCACGGTCTTCGTCGCTCCTTTGGTGTTCATCGTCGGGTTGGGGTACCGGCCCACATGGCGCGGCTATGGAATCACCTTGGCGATCACAGTGGGCTGGGCCGTGGTGACCTTCACGCTCAATTCCCTGGCCGGAACCAACTACGGCTATCTCAACGGGGCCCCAGACGGCCCTTCGCTGCTGGATGCTCTGGGACCCTGGCCGTTCTATCTGATCTCAGAAGCAGTGCTCATCTGCGCGGTCTGGGCGCTGATGACGTGGCCCTGGGCCAGCGCAGCCCGACGCAGGTACCATCGCGACACCCGGGCTGCCGACAGTATCGGGGCCGGAGACCGAGACAGAGGTGACGGATGAATGAGCTGCTGGACTGCAGCGCCACGGAGCTGCTGAGGCGACTGCGCACCAAGGAGGTCTCCTCCCGAGAGCTGGTCGAAGCTCACCTGCAGCGCATCGAGGAGGTCAACCCGGTGATCAATGCTGTGGTCACTGTCGATGCCGATGGCGCCCTGGCAGCTGCCGCTGAGGCTGATCGGACGAGGGCTTCCGGTGTGCCGGTGGGAGCACTGCACGGGCTTCCGATGACGCATAAGGACACCCACCGAACCCGCGGGATGAGGACCACGATGGGCTCGCCGGTTTTCACCGACCATGTACCTGATCAGGATGATCTGATCATCGCTCGGCTGCGTCAGGCCGGGGTGATCTCCACAGGCAAGAACAACGTCCCAGAGTTTGCGGCAGGTTCGCATACGTTCAACAGCGTCCTCGGCACCACCACCAACCCCTACGCCCCGGACCGCAGCGCCGGCGGGTCCAGCGGTGGACTCGCTGCCGCTGTTGCTGCTCGTATTCAGCCGCTGGGCGATGGCAGCGACATGGGTGGTTCCCTTCGTATTCCGGCGTCGTTCTGCAATGTGGTGGGGTTCCGACCTTCCTATGGAGTGATTCCCGCACCGTCTCCGACCAACGACGAGCAATGGCTGGCAACCCCCGGGCCGATGTCCAGATCTGTGGAAGATGCTGCCCTGTTCATGTCCGCCGCTGCCGGGCCGGTTCCGCAGCTTCCATCGGCGGCACCGCTGAACGGTTCTTCGTTCTCCGGGGCGCTGAACACCGATATGCGCGGGGTGCGAATTGGGTGGTCTGCGGACTTCGGCATAGGGATCCCTGTGGAGCCGGAGGTGGTGGAGACCCTAGAAGCCCAGCTGTCCGTGTTCGAAGAATTGGGTGCCGTGGTCGAGGAGGCCACCATCGACTTCAGCGAAGCTGATGCCGTCTTTCATGCGACCCGGGCGATGACCTTCGCCGAGCAGTACGGTGAGCTGGTGCGTACCCATCGGGATGACATCAAACCTGAAGTGGTGTGGAACGTCGAGGAAGGCTGGTCGCTCTCAGCAGAGCAGCGGGTCGAAACCACCGCTGCCTCCGCTCGGCTTCAGCAGCATGTCCGCACCTACTTCGACACCTACGACCTGTTCCTCAGCCCGGCGGCCCAAGTGTTGCCGTTCAACGCGTCGCTGCGGTACCCGCAGCGAGTGGCAGGTACTGAGTCTGAAACATATTTGGACTGGATGCGCTCAGCCTCCGTGCTGTCTGCCACCGCACTGCCGGTGCTCAGTGTGCCCGGCGGGTTCACTGCTGAGGGGCTTCCGGTGGGGTTCCAGATGGCCGCTGCCCATTACCGGGATGTTCAGCTGCTTGGCTGGGGCGCAGCCTTTGAGCAACGCACCCAGTTCACGGCTCAGAGACCGGCAGCCCTGCGCTGACTAGGCTTCATACCAGGTCTTTCATTCTCTTGGCAATCATGCCGATAGCTCGCTGCGGGATGATGCGGCTGAGCTTGTCGAAGAGCTTCGCGTCGCTGCCGATGTGCAGCCGGAAGGTCTTTTTCTCCACTGCCTCAGCAATCTGGCGTGCGGCTTCCTCCGGGGTCGTGGTTTTCGCTGAGGCGGGGTCTACTGAGGCCGCGGCACGCTCCACACCGGAGTTTTTGCTGATCTCGGTGCTGATAGCGCCAGGAAACACTTCGGTGACCGCCACGTTGGTGCCCTGCAGCTCCGCGTAGAGCCCCTCGGTCAGTAGTCGGACTGCTGCTTTGGAGGCCCCGTAGGCGCTCTGCCCGGGTACCGGAAGCAGCGCGCCCATGCTGGAGACGTTGACCAAGCTGGCCGTGGGCCGTTTCATCAGGGCAGGGAGGAACGCTTTGACCATATTGAGCGTGCCCCAGAAGTTGACGCTCATCACTCGTTCGATCTGGTCAAACTCCAGATCCACGATGTTCACAAAGGGCTGGATGATGCCGGCGACGTTGATCAGCCCATCGGCCTTGCCGTGTTGGGCGGCGACCTCATCGGGCAGGGCCGCAACAGCCTCACGGTTGGTGATGTTCAGTTGGTGCAGGCTCAGCCTGTCGCCGGCTTCGGCAAGTGCGGCGGTCTGCTGGAGCCCCTCGTCGTTGAGATCCACCGCAGCCACGTTGGCGCCGCGGCGGAGAAGTTCAAGGACTGTTGCTCTTCCGATGCCGGCCCCACCGCCGGTAACCACGATGACTGCTCCCTGGATGTTCATGAACATGACCTTTCTGTGCTAGCTCAGAAGTCCCAGTCTTCGTCTTCGGTCTCTACGGCCTTGCCGATCACGTAGCTGGAGCCGGAGCCGGAGAAGAAGTCGTGGTTCTCATCGGAGTTCGGGGTCAGTGCCGCCAGGATGGCGGGGTTGACCCTGACCATCTCACTGGGGAACAGCGCCTCATAGCCGAGGTTCATCAGGGTCTTATTGGCGTTGTAGCGCAGGAAGGCCATGACGTCCTCGGTCAGGCCCAGAGGGTCGTAGAGGTCGCGGGTGTAGGACTCCTCAATGTCGAAGAGGTCCTGCAGCAGCTCGAAGGTGTAGTTCTTCAGCTCCTCGCGGCGCTCCGGCGAATCGTTCTCCAGGTTCCGCTGGTACTTATAGCCGATGTAGTAGCCGTGGATGGCCTCATCACGAATGATGAGCCGGATCAGGTCAGCGGTGTTCGTCAGCTGGGCCCGGGAGGACCAGTACATCGGCGCGTAGAAGCCGGAGTAGAACAGGAACGACTCCAACATCACCGAGGCGATCTTGCGCTTCTGCGGATCGTCACCTTCGTAGTGGTCCACGATGGTGCGCGCCTTGCGCTGCAGCGGCTCGTTGTCCACCGACCAGGCGAAGGCCTCATCGATCTCAGCAGTGGATAGCAGCGTGGAGAAGATCGAGGAGTAGGACTTGGCGTGAACCTGCTCCATGAAGACCAAGTTGGACAGCACTGCCTCCTCATGCATGGTCAGCACGTCCGGGATGAGGCTGACCGCACCGCGGGTGCCCTGGATGCTGTCCAGCAGGGTCAGGCCGGTGAGCACCCGAGTCGTCATCCGCTTTTCGTCGTCATTGAGCTGCGCCCAGGACTGGATGTCGTTGGAGAGCGGAACCTTCTCCGGCAGCCAGAAGTTTGAGGTCAGCCGGTCCCAGACCTCTGCGTCCTTGGGGTCCTCGACGCGGTTCCAGTTGATCGCGTGGATCGGATCAATAATCTTGCTCGTCGTGGTCGTCATGCTGATGCGGGGCCTGGCCCCCTCCTAGTTCTGAAGTGGTGGTGGTAACGGTGCCGCGGCTGACGCCTTACAGCATGCAGGAGACGCAGCCTTCGACCTCAGTGCCTTCCAGGGCCAACTGACGCAGCCGAATGTAGTAGATGGTCTTGATGCCCTTCTTCCACGCGTAGATCTGGGCCTTGTTGATCTCCCGAGTGCTGGCCGTGTCCTTGAAGAACAGGGTCAGGCTCAGCCCCTGATCGACGTGCTGAGTAGCCATCGCGTAGGTGTCGATGATCTTCTCGTAGCCGATCTCGTAGGCGTCCTGGTAGTACTCCAGGTTCTCATTGGTCAGGTAGGGCGCCGGGTAGTAGACCCGTCCCAGCTTGCCCTCCTTGCGGATCTCGATGGCGGAGGCCACCGGGTGGATCGAGGAGGTCGAGTTGTTGATGTAGCTGATCGAACCGGTCGGCGGCACAGCCTGCAGGTTCTGGTTGTAGATCCCGTGCTTCATGATTTCGGCCTTCAGCTCGCGCCAATCGGCCTGATCCGGGATGGAGACACCGGCGAAGAGCTCACGCACCTTCTCGGTGGCCGGTTCCCACACCTGGTCGATGTACTTGTCGAAGAACTCACCGCTTGCGTAGGTGGAGTTTTCGAAGCCGTCGAAGGCCGACCCGTTCTCCTTGGCCAGGAGATTGGAGGCGCGCAGGCAGTGGTAGAGCACCGTGTAGAAGTAGATGTTGGTGAAGTCCAGGCCCTCTTCGGAGCCGTAGTGGACCCGCTCGCGCGCCAGGTAGCCGTGCAGGTTCATCTGACCCAGGCCGATGGCGCGGCTGCGCCTGTTGCCCTCGGCGATGGAGGGCACCGAGTCGATGTAGGACATGTCTGAGACTGCGGTCAGGGCACGGATGGAGGTCTCGATGGTCTGGCCAAAGTCTGGGGAGTCCATCGTCTTGGCGATGTTCAGCGATCCCAGGTTGCAGGAGATGTCCTTGCCCACCTCGGCGTAGCCCAGATCAGCGGAGTATTCGCTGGGCTCAGAGACCTGCAGGATCTCCGAGCACAGGTTGGACATGGTGATCCGTCCGGCGATCGGGTTGGCCCGGTTCACCGTGTCTTCGAACATGATGTAGGGGTAGCCGGACTCAAACTGGATCTCCGCCAGGGTCTGGAAGAAGTCCCGGGCGTTGACCTTGGTCTTGCGGATGCGGGAGTCATCGAGCATCTCGTAGTATTTCTCGGTCACCGAGATCTCACTGAACGGCTTGCCGTAGACGCGCTGCACGTCGTAGGGGCTGAAGAGGTACATGTCCTCGTTCTTCTTCGCCAGCTCGAAGGTGATGTCTGGGATGACCACGCCCATGGAGAGCGTCTTGATGCGGACCTTCTCGTCAGCGTTCTCGCGCTTGGTGTCCAAGAAGCGGTAGATGTCCGGGTGGTGAGCGTTGAGGTAGACCGCACCGGCGCCCTGGCGGGCGCCCAGCTGATTGGCATAGCTGAAGGAGTCCTCCAACAGCTTCATCACCGGGATGACGCCGGAGGACTGGTTCTCGATCTGCTTGATCGGGGCACCGGCCTCACGGATGTTGGTCAGTGACAGTGCCACCCCTCCACCGCGCTTGGAGAGCTGCAGCGAGGAGTTGATGCCGCGGGCGATGGACTCCATGTTGTCCTCCACCCGCAGCAGGAAGCAGGAGACCAGTTCGCCGCGCTGCTTCTTGCCAGAGTTGAGGAAGGTGGGGGTGGCCGGCTGGAAGCGGCCCGAGGCGATCTCATCCATGATCCGCATCGCGTGGTCCTCGCTGCCACGGGCCAGGTGCAGGGCGACCATGCAGACACGGTCCTCGAAGCGCTCCAGATAGCGCTGGCCGTCGAAGGTCTTCAGCGCATAGGAGGTGTAGAACTTGAAGGCGCCCAAAAAGGTCGGGAAGCGGAACTTCGCCGCGTAGGCCGCATCCCAGAGCTGGTGCAGAAACTCACGGCTGTACTGGTCCAGCGTCTCGGTCTCGTAGTAGTCGTTCTCCACCAGGTAGTTCAGCTTCTCGTCCAAGTTGTGGAAGAAGACCGTATTGACGTTGACGTGCTCGAGGAAGTACTTGCGCACCGCCAGCTGGTCAGCCTCAAACTGAATCTCGCCGTCAGGGCCGTAGAGATTCAGCATGGCGTTGAGCTCGTGGTAGCTCAGCCCCTCCCACTGCGGGGGGACCTCCTTGGCCAAGGCTGGTTCATCTATACGGTTAAGAGACTTGACTGCTGTTTCCAAAACTCTTCCAATCCCTTGTGGACTTTGGACACGTCGTCCTCGGTGCCCATCAATTCAAACCTGTACAAGTGCGGCACGGCGCACTTCTGGGCGACGATGTCGCCGGCTATGCAGTAGCTGTCGTGAAAATTCGTGTTGCCCGAGCCGATGACTCCGCGCAGCAGGTTCCGGTTGGACTCCACGTTGAGGAACTTGATCACCTGCTTGGGCACCGACCCTTTGCCGCCGTTGGCGCCGTAGGTGGGAAGCATCAGCACGAATGGCTCTTCGGCTGAGAGGGTCTCCTCGTTGGTGCGCAGCGGCAGTCGTGCCGTCTGCCCTTCGGGAAGCTTCAGCTTCTCCACGAATCGGTGCGTGTAGTTCGACACCGAGGAGAAGTAGATCAGCGATGCGGAGGTCTGCACAGCTCACTCTCCTGTTGCGCGGCGGCTGCGCCGCTCCCGCGCAGTATGGGTGGTATGGGTGTGGTTCAGGCGACAGCCGCGCGGGCTGTCTCGCCTGTGGCCAGCTCGGAGATCTTGTCCGGGCGGAAGCCGGACCAGTGCTCGGAGTCGGTGATGACCACAGGGGCCTGCATGTAGCCCAGCGCACGGACCCGCTCAAGGGCCTCGGCGTCCTGAGAGATGTCTACGGTCTTATAGGTGACCCCGTTCTTGTCCAGGGCGCGGTAGGTCGCGTTGCACTGCACGCAGGCGGGCTTGGTGTAGACGGTGACGCTCATGCTGCTCCCCTAAAGAGTTGTCTGCTTTCGACTGACATCGTGTCTGTGGCCTCGTGATGAATGAAGGCCCTGTGGCCGTCTTGTTCGGTGCGGCCGATCCGATACAGCAATACTACATCTTGGGTTCGGCCAAGTCACCAACCACAAGATGATGTACTGACATCCATGTAGTTCTCCACTTTATGTGCACACCCCTTGTGGAGGACGACAGCGGCATCAGCGCGCGGAACCAGCGCATCCGCGGCCAGTTCTCCACAGCCGGCGGGGGGCGACAATCCCCAGAAAAATCAGTTCTGCCTCGGCGTGTTGTCCTCCAGCGTCTGTTCTGCTGATTGACGTGGTGCGACGGCGACCTCATGGGTCTTCCCAGATCCAGCCGGTAGAATGAAGAATCAGTAGGGAACCACTGCACCGCTGCTGGTGCGCTGCCCCAGGCGCACTGCGAAAGCACGAGACTGTAGGAGAGAGCAATGGCCTCTGGGATCAGCCCAACAGAGGAGATTCCAACCGACGAGCTTGTGAAGCAGGCTGACGGCGACCTGTATCGCCAACTGTTGGCCCAGCTGAACACCCGCGCCGATGAGAACGGCTCCACCTCTGATATGGACCGGCTGATCGATATGCGTCGCCAGCTCACCGAGTTTCAGCTGCACTATAAGTTCGGCATGGATGAGGTGCTCACCAAGATCAATGTGCTGCGCGAGGAGTTCGAGCACACTCGTGAGTACTCCCCCATTGAGCACGTCAACTACCGGTTGAAGCCCCTGGAGCGGATCCTGGAGAAGGTCCAGCGCTATGGCTCCGACCCCACCCTGGAGGGGATCCGCTCAGCCATCCGTGACATCGCCGGGGTGCGGGTCACCACCAGCTTCGTCTCCGATGCCTACTGGGTGGCCGAGATGCTCTCCTCCCAGCCCGATATTCAGGTGGTGGAGGTCAAAGACTACATCCACTCCCCCAAGCCCAACGGCTACCGAAGCCTGCACCTGATCCTGCAGGTGCCGGTGTTTCTGTCCAACCGGACCGAGTTCGTCTTCGTTGAGGCCCAGATCCGCACTGTCGCCATGGATTTCTGGGCCTCGCTGGAGCACAAGATCTACTACACCTACCAGGGCGAAGTTCCCGAAGACATCCACCACGACCTGCGCGACGCCGCCGACCAGGCCAACGCCCTGGACCAGCAGATGGCCGAAATCCGTGACCGAGTCACCGGTCTGAGCAAACAGGACACCTCCTCCGACCCGGAAAGAAGCGGTCCGACGCCCTCCCAGCGCCCCCCGGCCAGCAGCTGGGAAGAGATCGTCAACCGTTCAGGGCATCCGCTGAACTGAGCCTGCGCGCTGCACCGTCTGGATCCGGGCTGCTCCACATCTGCGCGAAGTGGTGCACCGGACCCTGCCCCGCGCCGACCTGGAGCTGATCAGCCCCGCGCAGCGCCTGGGTCATCCACTCTTTGACGATCCGCAGACTGGATTCCCAGCTGCGCCCCTGGGCCCGCAGCGTGGCCAGGGCCGCGGAGACCGAGCAGCCGGTGCCGTGGGTGTTCTTCGTCCGGATGCGCGGTGAGGAGACGCTCACCGACTGGGGTCGCTGGCCCTGCGCGGTGGGGAAGACCAAGGTGTCGGTGACCCGGTCACCGGCGATCAGGTGCCCACCCTTGGCCAGTATCACCACCTGATGAGCATCGGCGACCAGCTCAGCCTGGGTGATCAGCCCCTGGGGAGTCGCCGCCGGTTCGGCGCCGGCCAGCAGCGCCAGTTCGGGCACATTGGGAGTCAGCAGGTCAGCCCGGTGCAGGAACCCCTGCAGGGCGTCCTCGGCGGCACGCTCCAACAGTCGGTCCCCACTGGTGGCCACCATCACCGGGTCCACCACCAGCACCGGCGCGCGCTTAGAGACGGGTTGGTCGACGCCGGGGCCGAACGTCTCATCCCACCAGGCTGCCACGGTTTCAACGATCTGGGCGTTTCCCAGCATGCCGACCTTCACCGCGTCGACGGCGACGTCGTCCGTGACGGCCTCCAGCTGAGCGCGCAGAAAGTCTGTGGGCGGGGCGTGGATTTCGCGCACCCCCAGGGTGTTCTGGGCCACCAGTGCGGTGATCACCGCCATGCCGTAGCCGCCGTGGGCGGAGAAGCTCTTCAGATCCGCCTGGATGCCAGCACCGCCGGTGGGGTCGGTTCCGGCGATGGAGAGAATGTTCGCAATAGTGCGCTCAGTGGTCACTGCTGTCCCTTCGTACGCATTACCGTCACAGGTTCTTCGGGTCTGTTCTCAGCCTCTGCGATCTGCGCTGAAGCACCCCGTCTTGTGGCTCTACGCTACTGCATCACCGCTGTGCTGCCTCGTTCGACGACGCCGGGTCAGTCCAGGATGCTGTGGGCGCCGTCGCGCCGGTGATCGTCGACGCTGTACAGCTCACCGGACTCATAGTCGACCTCCATCGGCTGCACCGACCCGAAGCTGGACTGCTCGTTCGGCCAGATCTCGGTGCTCCACCCCGCATCCTGCAGCGAGGCGACCTGCTCAGGCGTGTGGCTTGCCTCCAGGTAGAGGGTCTCGCCCTCAGCGCGGAACCGTGGGGACTGCACCGCGGACTCCAGGTCAGCACCCTGCAGCCCCCACTGGGTGAAGACTGTTCCTAGGATGTTGAGGATCTGGTGGCCGCCGGGGCTGCCGATGACCAGTTCAGGACGCCCTTCGGCGTCGAAGACCATCATCGGGTTGGACCAGGTGACAGTGCGGCGGCCGGGTTCGGGCTCATTGGCGGCAGAATCGATGGCGTCGAAGCGTGAGAGGTGATTGTTCACAAAGTAGCCGTCGACGTTCTCTCCTGAGCCCCAGAAGTACATGATGGTGTTGGTCATAGAGATCGCCATGCCGGTCTCGTCGACCACACTGATGTGCGTGGTGTTGGGCGCCTTGGAGTCGCCGGCCACCGGCTGATCAGCAGTGTGGGCGGAGAGGTCGATGTCCGCATTGCGCTGAGCATCAGTCATCTCATCGACCGGAACCTGAATGAAGTTGGGGTCGCCCAGCTCGGTCATCACCGTCTCCTCGGCCACCAGCCAGGCCTGGGAGAGGGTGTCCACATAGTCGGCGGAGCCCGGTGTCATATCTGCGATGCCGTTGGCCTCGGCGATCTGCATCATCTGGATCGTCGGCGCCCCGGGCAGCGAGGGCGGCGGGCCGATCAGCTCCCGCTCACCGAACTGCCCGCGGACCGGGTCGGTGACGATCACCTCGTAGTCCGCTAAGGATTCGGCGTCGACTCCTTCGACGGTCTCGACCAGGCTCTGGGACAGTTCTCCGGTGTAGTAGTCCTCAGCACCGTTGGTCTGCAGAGTCTGCAGGGTCTCAGCCAGCTCCTGCTGCACCAGCTGATCGCCTGCGCCCAACGGTTCCCCGCCGGGCGCGTAGTGATCCAGCTCGGTGACCGCTGCCGGACCGCCGGGCTGGGTCATCCGCAGGGCGAGGAACTCACTGACGCTGAACCCGCCGGCGGCCAGCTGCCTCGCCGGGGCCAGCAGCTGGTCCCACTCCATGGATCCGTGGTCTTCGTGGAGCTTTCCCATGCCGGCGGTGAACCCGGGGATCCCGGTGCCTGATTCGGGGATCTCGCCGTCGTTGTTCACCACCTCCCGGTAGTCGTAGAAGGTCGGTTCACCGTCAGAGCCGGCGACGATGGCTGAGCCTCCGCCTCCGATGCCTGAGGCGAACGGCTCCACCACCGAGACGGCGAAGGCGGTGGCGATCGCGGCGTCGGCTGCGTTGCCACCGTCCGCCAGGATCTGCTCGCCGGCCTCGACCGCTAAGGGGTGTGCCGCGCTGATGCCCTGGCCCTCCAGGGTCGGTTCCGACTCCGAAGCCTCGGAGGTCGCGCTCTGCGAGTCACTCACATCGGGGCTGGGCTCCTCGGGCTGCGCCTGTCCCGGGGCGGCACTCTCGCCCTCCTCAACCGGCTCTGCCGGTGGCGGCGGCTCCTCGAAGATGCCGCAGGAGGACAGGGCCAGCGCGGCCGCGAGGCTCACCGCAGCCAGCTGGGTGGTGCGTGGGGGTGGAGAGGTTCGCATCAGTGATCACGCTCGCTTGGGGTGGCGGGGGTAGGGGCGGATGTACTGCCGGCGGCGGTGCCGCTGCGGGGGTTGGTAGGAGACCTTCAAGAACGAGGGCGGCATGCGCAGCAGCGCCTCCAGCGGGCCATAGCGGAAATTGGCGACCCAGACGGTAGAGTACGCCACGATCGCCACCATCATCACCGTGCTGACCAGCAGGCCCATCGCCGGAGTCTCGGGACCCGGATGCACCAGCAGCGCAATGATGATCAGATGCGCCGCGTAGGCGGTCAGCGGGATCTGCCCCACAGCAATCAGCGGCCGGATCGCTCGTCCGGCGGAGGGCACCAGGCGCAGCAGCACCCCGATGGTCAGCGCCGCGGTGCCGGATGCGCTGATCACCCACAGCGGCATCTGGGAGTGACCGAAGCTGGAGAAGAGCCTGTCCCACTCCACCACGCCCTGGTCCGGGTGGCCGAAGATCGCCAGCAGGATCCGGGAGAGGATGAAGGCACCCAGACTTGCCACTGCGCCGCCGATGATCAGCCGCCGCTGCACGGTGGGGTTTCCCAGCGGCTGCCTGCCGACCCAGACGCCCAGCATGAAGGGGGCTATCCACACCACCAGCGGATAGGGCCCTGAGATCACGACGGCGGTCACCAGCTCCAGCGGGGTGTCGCCGAATCTGGCCGGGTCTATCTGGAAGTTGGTGAGCTGGCGCACCAGGATCCAGATGACCGGGCCCAAGAAGGTGGAGGCCACTGCGGCCCAGAAGAGCCACCGCATAGACAGTCGCACCACGAAGGCCGCCAGGATGAACAGGGCGGCATAGGTGGGCAGGATGACGTTGACGCCGTGATCGAACACCTGAAGCGCCAGACCGATGAGCATCAGCAGCAGACCGCGCCAGAGCAGCGTGGAGCGGCGGCTGACCCGTTTGGTGAACGGACGGCGGGCCAGAAAGGTCACCCCGATGCCGGCCAGCACCACGAAGAGGATCGAGGCCCGGCCATTGAGCGCCCGGATGATCAGCGAGGCCGGACCCTCAGTGGTGTAGGGGCCGACGTTCACCACGATCATGCCGAAGATCGCCAGCGCCCGGGCAACGTCGAGCGCGTGCAGACGCGCGCTCCCCCGGGGCTTCGTTGTGACCATCAGAGGCAGATGGTATCTAATTCATCCCGAGATTCGCTGAACAGGGTGCGCGCTCGGCGGCACTGCTGCAGGTCAGCGCTCACCGGCTGCGTTCCAGCAGGCGCTGGACGCGGGGTTTCACTTCGGTGGCCAGCAGGGTGATCGATTCCATCAGATGCTCATGCGGAAGGCCGCCAAGGTCCATCTGCAGGAAGTGGCGCATGTGACCCAGGTGTCCGTGCAGGTCCACGATGCGCTCCGCAACCTCATCGGGGTCCCCGATGTAGTAGGCGCCGGGGGCATCGGCCTGGGCCAGATAGTCCCGGCGGTCTGGTTCCGGCCACCCGCGGCGCTGGCCCATCTCCACGTTCAGGTTGTACCAGCCGGGGTAGAAGCGTTCGACGGCTTCGGCCTTAGTGGGGGCCACCAGGCCCATGGCGGCGACTGATACTTTTGCCTGGTCCGGCCGGTGGCCGGCCTGGGCGGCTGATTTCCGGTAGAGCTCGGCCAGCGGGGCGAACCGGTGTGGGGCTCCGCCGATGATGCCGTAGGAGACCGGCAGTCCCAGCGTTCCGGCGCGGGCTGAGGAGCCTGGGTTGCCGCCGGTGGCCAACCAGATCGGCAGCGTCCCGGCGACAGGCCGGGGAACCACTGCCAGGTTGTCCAGGTCCGGACGCACCGATCCCGACCAGCTGAAGAACTCGTTTCCCGCTGCGTTGAGCGCCATCAGCAGGTCGAGCTTCTCTGCGTAGAGCCGGTCGTAGTCCTCCAGGCTGTAGCCGAACAGCGGAAACGTCTCCACTGATGAGCCGCGGCCTGCGGTGATCTCCACACGGCCGCCTCCGGAGATCGCGTCAGCGGTGGCGAACTGCTGATAGACCCGTACCGGGTCATCGGTGCTGATGATGCTCGAGGCGCTGCCCAGGGTGATCTGCTTGGTCGCGGCGGCCGCGGCGGCGATCGTGGCACCGGGCGAGGATGCCGGCATGCTGGGAGTGTGGTGCTCGCCGACGCCGAAGTAGTCCAACCCTGCTGCGTCGGCGTGGACGATCGCCTCATGCAGGTTGCTGATCGCCTCAGCGGTGGGCCGTGGACTGCCGTCGGAGTTCAGCGGAGTGTCGCCGAAGCTGTAGGCGCCGATTTCCATAGTGCGTCTCCCATACTCAGAAGTAGTCTCTCAGTTAGATATCGGTAATTGTCAGAGACTTATTCCCCGAGCGGCGTTCCCAGAGTCCGCCTCAGAGGATGACCCAACCCACCAGTCCGGCGGCGATGACCACCGCCCAGGCCGGCGCCCTCCACTTGTTCAGTGCGACGAAGGCCGCAACGGCCACTGCCAGGGCTTCGACGCCGACGTCGATGACCCCGGAGGTGAACACCGGGTCATACAGCGCGGCCGCCAGGATGCCGACCACTGCGGCGTTGAATCCCAACATGGCCCGGCGCGCGGTGGGGCTGCTGCGCAGCGACTCCCAGAAGCGCAGGGACCCCACCACCAGCAGCCCACCGGGAAGGAAGATCGCCAGCACGGCAATCACTGCGCCGACCAATCCCATCAGTGATGCGGGTCCGGCTGCGGCTGCTGCCGCGGGATCTGCACCGCCCGGATATGCTCCCAGGAACCCAGCGAAGGTGAACAGCGGACCCGGTACGGCTTGGGCTGCGCCGTAGCCGGCGAGGAAGACGTCGGCGTCGACCAGCCCGGTCTGCACAGTCTCTGCCTCCAGCAGCGGCAGCACCACGTGGCCGCCGCCGAAGACCAGGGCTCCGGCGCGGTAGAACGTGTCGGCGAGGGAGGCCGCCGTGCTGCCGGTCAGCGCCGCCAACAAGGGCAGAGTCGCCAGCAGCGCGAAGAAGAGCGCCACGCAGGTGATGGCTACCCCTTTGGGGATGGGCACGGTGAAGGCGTCCTCGGGTGCGGGCTGGTCCGTGTCCGGGCGCAGCCACAGCAGGCCGATGAGTCCGGCGGCGGCAATGGCAGCCACCAGCACCAGGGGATGGGGCACCAGCAGCACGACGACGGCGGCGCCGGCGGCGATCGTGGCCCGGGGCGCGTCCGGGGTCATAGTCCGGGCCATCCCCAGCACGGCGTGGGCGACCACGGCGACGGCGGCGGCCTTCAGCCCGTGGACCCAGCCGGCTTCGGAGAGGTCACCGGCCCAGGTGAGGCTGTAGGCGAAGCCCACCAGCAGGATCACCGAGGGCATGGTGAAGGCGAACCAGGCGGCCAGCATGCCGCCGAAACCCGCGCGCTGCAGCCCCAGTGCCATGCCCACCTGCGAGGAGGCGGGACCGGGCAGAAACTGGCACAGGGCGATCAGGTCGGCATAGGCCTTCTCGGTGAGCCATCGGCGGCGCTCGACGAAGGCTTCACGGAAGTAGGCCAGGTGGGCCACGGGACCGCCGAAGCTGGTCAGGCCCAGGCGCAGAAAGATCCAGAAGACCTCCGCGATGGTTCCGGGGCGCTGATCATGGGTGTTCGGCGTCGGGCGGCTCACGATGCACCATCAGACCACGCGCACGTGAACGTTTGGCAAACTGTCCTCGAACCGCATGCCGGCTTGGGTTACATCCGGTGGGCTTGGACCGCCAGGGCGTGACTGACTTGGGGCAGGCTGCTCTGCCGCGCGGCCGAGGCGGTGATCTCCTCCAGCATGGCCGCCGGGCTGAAGTCGCCGCCGAGTTCAGCCAGGTACTCTGCGTGGGCCTCCAACGATTCCACCGCCTGCTGCAGCGGCTTTCCGGAGACGTCGATGAGCTGATCCGGCGCTGGGCTGCCGGGCACCAGCAGCCACTGTGCGCCCCACGGATCCAGGCCCTCCTCGGTGAGCAGGTCGGTGAAGACCCAGGGGTTGTCGGCGTCGCGCATCGCGTCCACTGTGGCCAGGCCCGCCGCCCGGTGGTCAGCGTGATTGAGCCCCCAATCGACCTGCAGCTCCCAGGGCTGGGTGATGACCACATCCGGCCTCGTCCTGCGGATGTGACGGGTGATGTGCTTCCGGGTCTGCAGCGAGGCTTCCAGGGTGCCGTCGGGCAGGTCCAGAATGGTCAGATCCTCCACCCCGACCGCGGCGCAGGCGGCACGCTGCTCGGCTGCCCGCAGCGGGCCGACCTCCTGCGGCGGGCGGCTGCGCATACCCGCCTCCCCGGCCGTGAGCAGCAGATAGGAGACCCGCACGCCCAGCGAGGTCCACCGGGCCACGGCGGCTGAGGCCCCGTACTCCATATCATCGGGGTGAGCGACGACGCACAGCACACGTTCCACATCGGTGTCGTCGAAGAACGGCAGGGTCGGTGAGCTCATGCACTCATCACAGCACGGTTGGCGACTTTGCAGAAGGGCCATCCCGACACCGGCTCGGAATCTGGTCACAACGCCACGCTGATGCTAGCATTATGAAACATGAAGACCCTGTATCTGCGAAATGTGCCTGATGATGTGGCACGGAGACTTCAGCGCCTCGCCGATCACTACGGCGCCTCGGTCAGCAGCGTTGCTGTTCGTGAACTTGCCGAGGTAACTCGTCGGGCTGACAACCCTGCGCTGATGGGCAGACTTCCGGACCTGGACATTGGGGTTCCCGTGATTGTCGAGGCCGTTGAGCAGGAGCGCGCCGAGAGGTGATCGTCCTGGACGCCTCGGCAGCCCTGTCGGCGTTGCTGAACGCCGGATCGGCTCGCGATCACATGACGCGCGAACAGCTGCACGCACCTCATCTCATCGATTCAGAGGTCACCAGTGGCCTGCGCCGACTCGTCAGCACTGGTCGTTTGTCCACCGACAGCGGTTGGGCAACGTTGGATACCTGGCGTCGGCTGGGCATCACTCGGTACGGCACTCATGGCGTCCTTGAACGCGTATGGGAACTTCGGGACAATCTCTCTGCCAACGACGCCGGATACGTCGCGCTTGCCGAAGAGCTCAACTGCGTGCTGGTCACGGCAGATGCGCGGATCAGTCGCGCTCCCGGCATCAGCTGCCCGGTGACGGTGGTGCCCCGCTAGATATTAGGCTGGGAGCCCATGAGTTCTGATTACTTCGCTGGTGACCCGCGATCCAACTATGAGCGGATGATCGCCGGCGACGGCTACATCTCCGATGATCCCCAGATCACCGCCGCCCAAGCCGAGGCGGCCCAGCGCACCGCCGCATTCAACCAGGCCTACCAGACCGATCCCGACGGCAGCCAGACCCTGGCAGCAGACGTCTTCGGCAGCTTCGGTGCCGAGACCCACGTTCGTGCCCCGGTGCAGGCCGACTACGGCTTCCACATCAGCTTGGGTGAGCGGGTGTTCATCAACTGGGGCCTGATCGCCGTCGACGTCGCCCGCATCCGCATCGGCGACGACTGCCAGATCGGCCCGGGTGTGCAGCTGCTCACCGCCACCCACCCGGTGGAGCCCACAGCCCGCCGGGACAAGGTCGAAGGCTCAGCACCCATCACCCTTGAGCAGAACGTGTGGCTCGGCGGGGGTGTGACCATCTGCCCCGGGGTCACCATCGGGAAGAACTCAGTCATCGGTGCCGGGGCCGTGGTCACCAAGGACATCCCCGCCCAGGTGGTCGCGGTGGGAAATCCGGCCCAGGTGATCCGGCAGAACATCTAGCACAGCCACCTCGTCGCATCCCTCAGGCATGATGGGGCTATGACTGAACAGAGCAGGCCGGATGAGCAGAGCAGACCAGAGCAGAGCAAGTGGGTGGAGATCACCACTAAGGACCCTGATCATTCCACCTGGTACATCCAGCGGTTTCGGCGGCTGGCCGCCGAGGGCGCGGATCTGGTCGGTGAGGCCCGGTTCGTCGATGCTATGGCGCCGCGCGGCGCGCGGATCTTGGACGCAGGCTGCGGGCCGGGTCGCCACGGCGGCTACCTCGGACGGCAGGGCCACCATGTGGTCGGCGTGGATGTGGATCCGGTGCTCATTGCTGCCGCTGAGGAGGACTTTCCCGGCCCCACATGGCTTGTGGGGGACCTTGCGGAGCTGGACCTGCCCTCCCGCGGGATCACCGAGGGGTTTGACGTGATCCTCAGCGCCGGCAATGTGATGACCTTCCTCGCGCCCAGCACGCGTCGGGAGGTGCTGCGGCGCATGGCTGCTCACCTCAATGGGACCGGGCGCCTCGCGATCGGCTTCGGCACTGCACGCGGCTACGACGTGGAGGATTTCCTCGACGATGCCCGCGCCGGGGGCCTGGTGGCTGACCTGCTGCTGTCCACCTGGGACCTGCGGCCATTTGATGAGCAGGCAGACTTTCTCGTGGCGGTGCTGCGGCAGGCTCACCCGCACCAGTCCGCTGAGTCAGAGCAGACGTTGAATGCCTGAGCCGTTCTTGACGATCGGGCACTCGACCCGATCGCTGGTCGAGTTCCTCGATCTGCTGGGCAGCAGCGGTGTCGAGCTGATCGTTGATGTTCGGCGTCTTCCGGGATCGAGGCGGTATCCGCACTTCGATCAGGATGCGCTCTGCCGGTCCCTTGCCGAGGCCGAGGTGGGATATCGCCGCGCGGAAGGCCTGGCGGGGCGCCGCCGGGTGAGCAGGACCGTGCCGTTCGAGACAAATGCATGGTGGCAGAACCGCAGCTTCCACAACTATGCCGACCATGCGCTCTCCGATGAGTTCGCCGGTGATCTCGGCCGGCTGCGCGAGTGGGGGCAGGCCCAGCGCGTGGCCCTGATGTGTTCCGAGGCGGTGTGGTGGCGGTGCCACAGGCGGATCATCGCCGATCATCTGCTGGCCCGCAACGAAGCGGTGCAGCACATTCTGGGACCCGGTCAGCTCAGTGCGGCGCAGCTGAGCCCAGGAGCTGTGATCGGCTCCGGCGGTGTGACATACCCTGCCCCCGCCTGAGGATGGTGAGGTGCTAGTCCCCCAGCTGGTACCGATCGATCGCGCGCTGGACGGTGTCCTGCTCGACCTCGTCGCGGTCGGCCAGCAGCGACAGCACTGCCACCACGATGCTCTGCGCATCCACGCCGTAGTACCGCCGCAGCGTGGGGCGAGTATCTGACCGGCCGAAGCCGTCGGTGCCCAACGACGTGTAGTCCTCGGTGACCCAGGGTGCGATCTGATCCGGCACGGCCCGCATGAAGTCGCTGACCGCGACCACGGGCCCGCCCCGCTCACTCAGCGCGCGGCTCACGTAGGGGACGCGCTGCTCTGACCCGGGGTGCAGCCTGTTCGCCTCATCGCAGGCCATCGCCTCCCGGCGCAGCTCGTTCCAGGAGGTCGCCGACCAGAGGTCTGCGGCCACGCCCCACTCCTCGGCCAGCAGCCGCTGCGCCTCAGCAGCCCAGGGCATAGCAACCCCCGATGCCAGGATCTGTGCCCCGGGGCGTGCCCGGTCGCCGTCGCTTGAGCCCTCATCGGCTGCCGGAGCGTCCTGGTAGCGGTAGAGTCCGCGCAGAATCTGCTCATTCAGCTGGGCCGTGTCGGTCTGCGGTTCGGGCGGCTGCGGGTAGGGGTCGTTGTAGAGGGTGAGGTAGTAGAAGACGTCCTCCCCCTGCGGGTGCTGCTCGGTGCTGCCGTACATGCGCTGCAGCCCGTCGCGGACGATGTGGGCGATCTCGAAGCCGAAGGCCGGGTCGTAGTGCACGCAGGCGGGATTGGCCGAGGCCAGCAGTGGCGACTGTCCGTCCTGGTGCTGCAGCCCCTCACCGTTGAGCGAGGTGCGGCCGGCGGTGGCTCCGATGAGGAAGCCGCGGGCCAGCTGGTCGGCCATCGCCCACATCAGCGAGCCGGTGTGCTGGAAGCCGAACATCGAATAGAAGACATAGACCGGGATCATCGGCTCCCCGTGGGTGGCGTAGGAGGAGCCGGCTGCGATGGCCGAGCCCATCGACCCAGCCTCCGTGATGCCCTCGTGCAGCATTTGGCCGCTGGTTGACTCCTGCCAGGACAGCAGCTTGTCCCGGTCGACCGCCTCATAGGTCATCCCCGCCGGCGAGTAGATCTTGGACTTGGGAAACAGGGAGTCCATGCCGAAGGTGCGCGCTTCGTCGGGGATGATCGGCACAAAGCGCTCGCCGATGGACTCGTCCTTCAGCAGTGTCTGCAGAAGTCGCACAAATGCCATCGTCGTGGCGATGGAGTTGGATCCCGACCCGTCCCGCAGGTCCTGGTAGGCGTCGTCGTCGGGCAGCGTCAGCGGTTGTGGGTCCACGCGTCGCCGCGGAAGATAACCGCCCAGCTCCTGCCGGCGCCGGTGCAGGTATTCCATCTCCTCCGAATCGTGGCCGGGGTGATAGTAGGGCGGCAGCTCCTCCTCCAGGGCCTCGTCGGAGATCGGCAGCCGCAGCCGGTCACGGAAGCGCTTCAGCTCGGACTCGCTGAGGCTCTTCATCTGGTGGGTCGCGTTGCGGGCCTCGAAATCAGGGCCCAGCGTCCATCCCTTGACGGTGTGGGCCAGGATGACCGTGGGCTGTCCCACGTGTTCGCGGGCGGCGCGGAAGGCGGCATAGACCTTGCGGTAGTCGTGGCCGCCCCGGGAGAGCAGCTCCAGGTCCTCGTCGGAGAGGTCCTCGACCATGGCCGCCAGCCGGGAGTCGCGGCCGAAGAAGTGCTCGCGGATATAGTCGCCGGATTCCGAGGAGTAGGTCTGAAACTGCCCGTCCGGGGTCGCGTTCATCGCGTCGATGAGCACTCCGTCGTCATCCTCGGCGAAGAGCGGGTCCCAATCGCGACCCCAGACCACCTTGATGACGTTCCATCCGGCACCGCGGAACTGGGCCTCCAGATCCTGGATGATCTTGCCGTTGCCGCGCACCGGCCCGTCGAGCTGCTGCAGGTTGCAGTTGATGACGAAGGTCAGATTGTCCAGGCCCTCACGGCCGGCCAGCTCGATCTGACCGGTCGACTCCGGCTCCGCCATCTCCCCGTCGCCGAGGAAGGCCCACACATGGGAATCACCGGTGTCGGCGATGTCTCGACCACGCAGGTACCGGTTGAAGCGCGCCTGGTAGATCGATGTCAGCGGGCTCAGTCCCATCACCACGCTGGGAAACTCCCAGAAGTCGGGCATCATGCGCGGGTGCGGATAGGAGGGCAGCCCGCCGCCGGGGTGGGAGATCTCCTGGCGGAAGCCGTCCAGCTGCTCCTGACTGAGGTGACCTTCCAGATAGGCCCGGGCGTAGATGCCCGGGGAGGCATGACCCTGAAAGAAGACCTGGTCGCCGGACCGGTTGTTGTCCCGGCCTGCGAAGAAATGGTTGAAGCCGACTTCGTAGAGGCTGGCCGCCGAAGCGTAGGAGGCGATGTGTCCGCCGACCCCGATCTCGGGGCGGTTGGCGCGGGCGACCATCACCGCGGCGTTCCACCGGATGAAGGCACGGATCCGCCGCTCAGTGTGCTCATCACCGGGAAACTGCGGCTCCTGGTCGGGGGCGATGGTGTTGACGTAGTCAGTGCTCGTCGGTCCTGAGACCTCCAACTGGTGGCTGCGGGCACGGGCGAGCAGGCGCATCAGCGTCAGCCGCGCCCGATCGCGGTCCTTCTCAACCAGCCCGTCGAGCGACTCCACCCACTCTTGGGTCTCCTCCGGATCACTGTCGGGCAGATGACCCAGAGCATTAGCACCGACGACGCCGGGTGAGTCTGCGACCCCAGAGTCTGTGATTCCAGAGTCTGTCATCTCAGAGTCTTCGCCAGAGGATCTCTCACTCATCGCTCACTGCCTCCTGTCGCTGCCGTATCCCCGGACACCGTCCAGGCTCTGATGCCGAGCCTAGTCGCCAGGGGTGAAGGACAGAAGGGTCCGCTTCACAGCAGGACTTCTGCCGCCAGCGGCAGGGTAATGAGCGACAGCCCGGTGCTGGCCACCAGAATGGCTGCGGCCAGCCGGCCGTCGCCGTCGTACTCCGAGCTGAACAGGAAGGCGGTCGTGGATGAGGGTGTGGCCGCCATGATGATCAGCGTGCCCGCCCAGACCGGGCCCAGCTGATCGTAGAACAGCAACGTTGCGGCCCAGGTGAGCACCGGCAGCACCAGCAGCTTCACCGTGGTCCCCAGGGCGATCGGGCTGAGGGTCACTCCCCCGCTGCGCACCCCCTCCAGCGCCGGGTGCAGCGCCAGCCCGATGCAGAACAGCGCCAGCGGCACCGCAGTGTCCCCCATCAGGGTGACCGGCTCCTCGATCAGCGGCGGCAGGCTGAAGTCTCCGAAGGCGACCACCAGCGCCACGGCGATGGCGGCGAACATCGGGTTCATCAGCACTCCGCGGCGCAGCACCGGCCAGATGCGGGTGCGCCACAGCGCAGCGACGCTGCGGGAGCGGCCGCCTTCCTCACCGGTGCTCACCACAGTGCGCACCAGCGGGTAGCCGTTCATGTAGAACACGTTGTGCACCACATGCACCAGCCCTGCCGCCAGTCCGGCCTCGGGCCCCAGCACCCCGATGGAGATGGGGATGCCGAAGTAGCCGACGTTGCCGAAGGTCCCCGCCAGCGAGGTCGGCGCAGCACCGGCTCGGGTCGGCCCGCCGATCCCCCGGCACAGGTAGTACAGTCCGATCGACAGCGCCGGGGTCACCGTGAGCACGATCAGCGGCATCGCCCACGGCACGGAGTCGACGGCGGGGGCCTGGGTCATCGCGGAGAACAGGAAGGTCGGCAGCGCGAAGTAGAAGACGAAACCGTTCAGATACGGCGACGCCTCGCGGAAGCGCCGGGCAAAGCCGGCGGCGAACCCCAGCAGGATGATCAGAAACAGCGGCGCGACGACGCTGAGCATCTCAAGCATGCGGGTGCGCCCCTACCAACTGATGGAGGTGCGGCGGCGTGCCCCCAGTCCCGGCAGCGTGAACGCGTCCGGGTGTGGGCCGAGGTGACCGCCCAGCGGATCCCCGCTGCCGCCGTCGTGCATGTGGGCGGTACGAACGGTGTCGTGCTGGGGGTTCAGGATGTCTCTGACCACCAGCACCATGATCCAGATCACCGCGGCCATGTGGGCCACGATGCCCAGACCGTAGGCGGCCTCGATGACGTAGTGGCCCTCCCCGAAGGTCCCACCGGAAGTGATCTTCGCGCTCATCATCCACACTGCGGCCCAGTGGAAGACCTCAGCGGCCTGCCAGATGAGGAACACTCGCAGCCTCGGGTGGGCCAGCACCACCAGCGGGATCAGCCAAATGACGAACTGCGGGGAGTAGACCTTGCCCAGCAGGATGAAGCTGGCCACGATCAAAAAGCACAGCTGAGCCATCCGTGGCCGCTGCGGGGCCGCCCATCCCAGGTAGGCGATGCCTAAGCAGCACAGCAGGAACAGCCCGTTGGAGAGCAGCGAGAACCCTTCCCCGTCCAGCGGCAGCCACTGGAAGGCCAGCCACATGGAGGAGAAGCTGACCTCCCGTTCGGAGGAGAACCGGTAGAAGGTCGACCACTGCTCGAACTGGGTGAGCATGAACGGCAGGTTGACCACCAGCCAGGCCCCCGCCCCAGAGACGACGACGGCGACCAGGGACCGCAGCCGCCCGGCGCGGACGCACAGCACCAGGATCGCACCCAGGAAGAAGAGCGGGTAGAGCTTCATCGCCGCCCCCAGGCCCAGCAGGATGCCGGCCCACACGCTGCGGCCCCGGCCCCACAGCAGGAGCGCGAATCCGCCCAGGAACACTGCCCACATGTCCCAGTTGATGGAGATGGTCAGGATGATGCCCGGAGCCAGGGCCACCAGCAGCGCGTCGCGTCGTCGGGATCCGGCGGTGGACAGTGCGGTGATGATCACCACTGCCAGCCAGCAGGCCACCACGGCCAGATGGTTGAGGTCGTAGAAGGCCAGCACCCGTTCAGCGTCCAACCCCTCACCGGGCACCAGGGCGGCCAGTGCGCCGGCGACCAGGACCAGCAGCACCGGGTACTCCATGACTTGGTCGGGCGCGACGTCGTCGACAAAGGGGAAGAGACCCTCAGCCAGGCCACGTTCGGCGAACAGCAGGGAGACGTCCGAATAGCACATGTGGATGTGCTGGCCAGGGTCGGTCCACCCGTTGACGCGGCACCATTGGACCGCCAGCAGTGAGAGCAGCGCACCCACCACTGTGGCTGCCAGCAGCACGCCCAGCTGCTTGGGGCTCAGGCGCAGGGAGTTTCGAGGGCTCACGCTCACCGGGCTTTCTGGTAGATGTTCTCCGCCGCCCAGGAGGTCTGGGGCTTGGGCAGCTCTTTCAGGCTCTGCCACCCCTGGGCGGCGTTCCATCGCTGGGAAACGCGTTTGACGCTGAACAGGGTGGTGGTGTTGGGGTCAAAGAACATAATATAGATCAGATAGAGGGCGGCCACCGCGATGACGATGGCCTGGACCAGCAGCGTGTCCATCCACTGGGCCACCGAGAGCTGACCGATCATCGGCAGCAGCGTCAGCACGGTCAGCAGCAGGATCACCCCCACCAGGGCACGGCCGCGGTAGACATGGACCACCGCGAACAGCGGAAGGACCCACAGCAGGTACCACGGCTGGATGATGGAGGAGGCCAGCACCACTGCCGTGAGCCCGTAGCCGGCCCACAGCACAGGGTTGCCCAAACGTGGCCACAGCAGCAGCACCCCCAGCACCACTGCGGAGCCGATGCGTGCTGCGGCATAGACCCAGGAGGCGACCGTCTCGGCGTTGACCCCGGAGAGCGCTTCAGCGGCGTGGCCGATTCCCAGCCCGGCCAGCCCGATCGGGGCGCCCTGCAGAATCGCCGAGCCGGCCCCCAACGCTGCGGTGAACCACCCGACCCCCACGCCCAGCAGCCATCCCCCGCCGCCCAGCAGCAGCACCGCGATCAGGGTGGCGAAGGCCCATTCGCGCAGGCGCAGCAGGTAGCTGGAGGTGTCTTTCAGGGTCAGCAGCACCACGAAGGGAAGCACCACCATGGCGATGGGTTTGATCGCCACCGCGCCCACCAGCAGCAGCACCGCCGCCAGTCGCCGCCCTCGTACCGCGTACCAGACTCCGGTCAGGATGAGACCAATCATCAGCGCATCGTTGTGCGCAGCGGGGATGAAGACGATCAGGCTCAGGGGGTTGAGCAGACACAGCCAGAGCGCCCAGCCCGGCTGCGACCCGAAGGTCCGAGCCAGCAGCGGAATGACCACCAGCATCAGCGCAACCCCCAGCACGGCCAGCATGCGGAAGGCCAGAACGGCAACCTCTGGAATACCTTGGGAGAGGAACCAGACTCCCTGGGCGAAGACCAAAAACAGCGGACCGTAGGGTGAGGGGGATTCGGCCCACTGTTCGTCGGCGCCGACGGCGAACCATCCCGGCAGCCCCGAGACGCCGGCCTCGTAGGGGTTCTGTTGAGCGTGCAGCAGCCCGCCCTGAGCCCAGTAGGAGAAGACGTCCTGGGAGAAGATCGGAAAGCACAGCAGCAGCGGGGCGCCCCACATGAACACCGCCCGGCGCATCACCGACACACTGGAGGCGTCCCAGCTGCTCACCCGCTGAGCCAGGCGCAGCCAGGAACGCAGCAGCAGCAGCGCGCCGATCGCCAGCAGCACTGCGCAGGTGACGACGCCACCGGTGGTGGTGCGCAGCGGCACCAGGGCCGGGTTCACCGCAAGCCAGGAACTGGGGGCCATGACCAGGTATCCCACACCCCAGGAGCCGACCATGATCATCAGGGAGGCCAGCAGTCCCTGGCGCAGAGTATGCGAAACCGCCCCTTCGGGCCCACCGATGAGCCACGAGGTGGCCCGGAACCGACCCAGGAACTCACGCAGCGACTCTGCGGCGGCGCTGATGGGGTTGCTGGCAGTCGGCCGGATGGGTTCAGTCACCGGGGGCCTGCCTTGGGCTGTCGTCGTCAGGTGCGGCGTCGTCGTCGCGGTGGGGGGTGTGGTTCTCACCGGTGACCGCATGCAACTGGGAGGTGGACAGCGGCGGCTCTGGTTCGGCAGCCTTGGAGCTCCAGGGCCAGCGCAGGTTCAGCCGGGGCAGCTGCCAACGATTCCACACCACCCAGCGGGTGCTGGGGTCCACCAGGGCCAGCAGAGCGATGCAGGTCCAGGAGACCGTCATCGACAGGGCCGCCATCTGCCCCTCCAGCTCCAGGAACTGATGGAGGGAGAGCTGGTCAGCGGCACCGAAGGCGAGGAAGAACGCGACCGTGAAGGCCACCCATTTGAACTCCCAGTTACGCCGGATCCCAGTGACCGCGAACAGCGGCAGCAGCCACAGCAGGTACCAGGGTTGGATGATCGGCGAGAGCACCACCAGGGCGGTGAAGGCCCACATCAGGCGCCGGACGATGCGCGTGTCGGGGCCGCGGAACATCAGGTAGATCACCACCAGCACACTGAGAATCCGACCGATGAGCCGCACCGTGTCCAAGCTCCAGTAGGTGGGGACCCCGAAGGCGCCCAGAACGGTGGAGAGCCAGCCGTTGACGATGGCCAGCGGGGACCAGAAGGTCGCGCCGGTGCCGGTGCCGGCCATGACCGAGAGCCAGCCGAAGCCGTAGCCCTGTATGAAACCCACGGCCAGCAGCACCGCCCCGGCGATGGCGGCGGTGTAGAACCAGTACTGGAACTTTCGTCCCCACGAGGAGCCGGGCCCGGCCCACAGCAGCGCGATGAAGGGCAGGATCACCATGGTGATGGGTTTGATGCCGATGGAGATCACCACCAGTAAGGTGGCGAGGACTCCCCTGCTGTGGGCGGCTGACCAGATGCCGGCCAGCGCGAAGCCGACCATCAGTGCGTCATTGTGGGCGCTGGAGATGAAGCTGATGATCAGCAGCGGGTTGGCCACGGTGATCCACTGGGCGCGGGCGCCGTCGACCCCGTGCAGCCGGGCGAGTTTGGGGACCCAGTACATGATCATCACCACCCCCGCCACGCACGCCAGGCGGAACAGGAAGATGGCCAGGTCCGGATTGTCTCCGGAGGCGCCCATGACAGCGGCCTCCAGCCAGAGGAACAGGGGCCCATAGGGGGTCTCATCCTGGGCCCAGGCCACGTCGGTTCCCAGGTGGAACCAGTTCTCCAGGGCCGAGACCCCGGTGGTGTAGGGGTCCTCACCAGCCAGCACCAGCCGACCCTGGTTGAGGTAGGCGAAGACGTCGCGGGAGAAGATCGGGACCACCAGCAGCTGCGGTGCCGCCCAGACGGCCGTGGCGATGTTGACCGTGCGCAGGGTCCCCTGCGACCACGGGCCCTCGTTGTCCGGGCCGCGCAGGTGGCGACCCAGCCGCAGCCAGGCGCGGAACATGACCCAGCACCCCAGGGTCAGCACGATGGTGGAGAAGATGACCCCGTCGGCTTCGGTGCGCAGCCGGATCACCCATTCCCAGCGGGCGATGGATGAGATGGAGACCAACCAGCCGACGCCGAAGGAGCCCAGAAGGATCATCAGTGATCCGATCAGGCCCTCGACGATGGGGCCGGTGGCCCGGGTGCGCTGCGTGGTCATTGAGCAGAGTTTACCGGCCCCGGCGACATCTTCCTCAGCCGGGTAGGGTGATTGCGTGACTGATAAGCAGAACTCTGAGACGTCCGACGCTCCGCGGCAGACTCCCGGCGGTGACTGGTCCGGGCGCCTGGTGTGGATCGACTGTGAGATGACGGGGCTCAACCCGGACGCCGATGTGCTGATCGAAGTGGCGGCTCTGGTCACCGATGCGGACCTCAACGTGCTCGGTGAGGGGGTCGACGTCGTGCTCAGGCCCGAGCCGCAGGCGCTGGCGGCCATGTCGACGTTTGTGCGTGAGATGCACACCTCCTCCGGTCTGCTGGCCGAGCTGGATGACGGGCTGGACCTGCGGGCCGCCGAGCAGCGGGTTCTGGAGTATGTGAAGGCCTGGGTGCCCGAGTCTGGGGCGGCTCCGCTGGCCGGCAACTCGGTGCACGCCGATAAGGCATTTCTGCGGCTGGGCATGCCGGCGCTGACCAGACACCTGCACTACCGGCTCATTGACGTCTCCACACTGAAGGAACTGGCCCGGCGCTGGTACCCCGACGTGTTAGATTCCGCCCCGGAGAAGACCGGCAACCACCGAGCCCTGGGAGACATTCAGGACTCGATCGCCGAGCTGCGCCACTACCGGGCCCACATGCTGGCCTGAACGGCTCTGCCCCAGCGCCCTTGCTGCGCTCCCACAACTGCCCCATCTCCGATGGTGACTCCCGGCATGATGAAAGTCGCCCCGGGCCGGGACCTGTGGCAGTGAACGTCTCGATGATCAGTCGCTGGGGAAATGCCCGCGGTTCTTGATGATTTTTCGCAGCTGGTAGTTCAGCGACTCGATCGAGTTGGTGGTGTAGATGATCTTGCGCACCGGCTCGGGGAAGGCCAAGAATGGGACGAACCGTTCCCAGGTGTTCTCCCAGACTGCCACCAACACTGGGTACTTCTGGCCCATCGCGGACTCGGCGAAGTTCAGCAGCTCGGTCTCAGCGGCCCCGACGCTGGGGGCGGTGTAGATCGGTCGCAGAGCCGCAGCCACTGTCTTGCGGTCGGCGTAGGAGATATAGAGCATCGCAGCCCGGATCGGGTGGACCACACAGGTCTGGACCGTCGAGGCCGGCCAGGAGCAGCACGCGGACTTTGACAAAGACGCTTCGGGTGTTTGTCGGTGGGTCGGCGTAAACTGGAAGACATGGCACCTGATACCACAGGTTTGATACGGGACGGTCTCGCGCTCGATGCCGATGAGCGTGCAGTCGTGGCCAACGCTCTGCTCGAAAGCCTCCACGATGCTGCCGATACAGACGAGGTTGACGCAGCGTGGCGCGCTGAGGCCACTCGACGGCTGGCCGAGGTCCGTGCTGGGGCCGTCGAGTTGGTCGATGCTGACGAGCACTACGCCCGGTTGCGTGCCTCGCTGACCGGATGAGCCTGGTCCAGCGGGAGCATCCCGAGGCCGTCGCGGAGTTCGACGCTGCCGTGCGCTGGTACGAAACCCAGGAACCAGGAATCGGCCTGGCGCTGATCGACCGCGCCCAGCAAGCCCGGGACGACATCTCCTACTGGCCCAACGCCGCCCCGCTTTTCACCACCGCTGATGACGGAACCGTGATCCGTAGCAAGGCCATTCGTCGATACCCGTACCGAGTCATCTACACCGTGGAAGCGGATGCGCTCCTGATCCTCGCCTATGCACACGAGCGCCGCAAACCTGGCTATTGGCACCACCGACTGAGCGACCAAGGACACCCATGAGTTTATGAAGTCTGGTATGACTGGTCGCGGAGTTCGACGATGTCTTGGGGTTGTCCTCCCATCAACTCCGCTGCGTGAGCGGTGATCGTGTCGATAGGCCAGTCCCACCATCGGATTCGGAGAAGAGCCTCAATCTCGTCACTGCTGAATCGGGAGCGGATCACCCGGGCAGGGTTGCCAACGACAACCTCGTAGGGGCCGACATCCTTGGAGACCACAGCGTGGGCTCCCACAACTGCCCCATCTCCGATGGTGACTCCAGGCATGATGACTGCTTCTCGGCCGATCCAGACATCATGACCAATAGTGGTATCGCCGCGCTGCTCTATCCCCTGGAACGTCGCGAGCGTGCGAGAAGTCCATTCGCCACCGAACATCGTGAACGGGAATGTTGAGACCCCAACCATCGGGTGTGACCCTCCCGGCATGATGAAAGTCGCCCCGGGGCCTATGGCAGTGAACTTCCCGATGATCAGTCGCTGAGGTCCGAAGAGGTAGTGGACGTTCGCCTGCTCGAAAGGTGGGCGGGTGCCTTCATCGTCGTAATAGCTGTAATCACCGACCTCGATGAGCGGACTGGTGATCTGATTCTTCAGAAAGATCACGTTCCGCAGTTCAGGGCGAGTGGAGGGGTGAAGCTTATTCGGGTCAGGAACGTTCATAGTGGTCCTTCCTCTGGTGTCCGGTTCCGTGAGTGGTCGTCGTTGATCGCTTCGATATTCAGGTGCTGTCCGGCCCATCGTCTGCGCAGCCACCGGTCGTGGGATACGAGCACCACGGCGCCGGGAAAGGTTTCAATGGCGGCCTCCAAGTCGGTCGCCACAAGCAGCGAGAGATGGTTAGTAGGTTCATCGAGGAGCAGCACCTCGGGCGGGTCGGCCAACAAGATAGCCACCATGAGTCGGCGTTGCTGTCCCACACTCAGTGCCCGCAGGGGCCTGTTCTCATCACGGATGGCGAGAAGACCGAAGTCGCGCAGCGGGTGCTCTTCAGCGCGGGCCCGACCGACGGCGTCGATGTAGCAGTCCTGGGCAGTACGACCCGGGCCTTTCTCGTACGGGTCAGGCAGATCGGTGTTCTGGGTAAGGAGTCCGAACCGCAGGTTCTCCTTCCTCTGGATCTGCCCGGCGCTGGGTTCGAGAAGGCCGGCGAGAAGCTGGAGCAGAGTAGATTTGCCCGAGCCGTTGGGTCCTGTGATCAGCCACTTATCACCCTGACCCACAGTGAGGGTGACCGGTGCCAGACGACCGGTCCTCGAAGCGCTGTCTGCTTGAAGAACCGGGCCAGGCGGCTGCTGCGTCGGCGCCCGGTCCGGCCTCGCGGGAATCCCGGCGAACCGAAGCTCTCCTGGTGGCTTGCTGAGCTGGTCGCGCTGAAGGGTCTCCAGCCGGGCTTTTGCATCATTGACCCTGCGAGAGACCGCCCTAGCATTGCGGTCGGCGAAGTATTTCGCGGCAGCACGGACCTCTGTGCGCGGCCGCCACTGCGCATGGCCCACAGTGTGGCTCTCACCGACTGCGGCTTGCAGTCGCCGCAACTGGGCCTGTTCCTCGCGATACTGACGCTGCCAGCGCTGGCGAGCGCCTGCCCGTTCGGCGAGATAGTCGGTGTAGGCGCCGGTGAACCGTGTGATTCCTAGCCCTGATCCGGTGTCATCGTGGTCATCGCTGGAGACGACAGTCTCAGGCGTCGGCGTTGGGTCAAGGTCGACCAGTGAGGTGACAGTTTCGTCCAGGAAGGCCCTGTCATGACTGGCTATCAGTACTGGTCCGTTCCACCCCAGCAGCGTCCGGTGCAGCTGGGCTGTCGCGGCGTCGTCGAGATGGTTTGTTGGTTCGTCGAGCAGAAGGACGTCGGGACCGTGAAGAAGCAGCCAGGCGAGTGAGACTCGTGCTCGTTGACCTCCTGACAGGTCACCAACGGGTGTGCTGTGGCTCAGATTGGCGAGACCGAGCCCAGCGAGCATCGAGGCAATCTTGGAATCGGTCTCCCAAGCATCGAGGCGTTCAGCTTCGGCCAGTGCGGCGGCATATCCTGCTTGCGCCGACGTGCTCTCCGGGGTGGTACCCAGTTTCTCGGCAGACGAAGCTACTGCTTGGGCGGCGGCGCGGGCTGGGGCGACAGCGGTCTCGATGACATGGTGGAGTCTCCCTTCTGGGTCGAACGGGGGCTGTTGGTGCAGCAGGCCTACCGCAGATGCTCCGCGACGAGTCCTGGGGGCGGTCACCGTCCCAGCGTCGGGGGTGAGCAGGTCGGCGGCGATCCTCAGCAGGGTGGACTTTCCAGATCCGTTCTCGCCGATCAGGCCGACCCGTTCCCCGGCGGAGACGGTCAGAGAGACGTCGGTAAGAACCCGTCGGTCGGGATAGCTGAATGAGACACCATCGACACGAAGGTGCGACGGCAAAGCAGAGTGCGACATATATGACCTCGAGGACCAGGGCGGGGTCCTGCGGGGCGCTAGCCTCAGACGCAGGACACGGCAATCGACTCAAGAGATCACACCAATACCATACTCAAGATTCCCCTGGAACGGAACCAGACTATACGGGGACGTCGATGAGGCAGCTCAGTGATCGCTGCGATCGACGATTGGCCCTTGAACTCACTGGGCGCTGCTCGGCGTCGACTCACCGCCAGTGGTGTGGTGTCGGCCACGGTATCGGATGATCTGGCTGAGGACAGCCAGGACCGGCAGCTCAATCAGCGGACCCACCACCAGCGCCACTGCGATCAGCGGCCGGTCGGGAAAGGCCGCCACCGCAATGCCCAAGGCAATGGGCGAGTTTCGGGCCGTAGTTGCCATCGTCAGGGTCACCCGCTGGGGGCCGGGAAGCCGCAGCAGCCAGGCGACGGCAGTAGAGACCACAGGTAGGACCATGAAGAAGATCGCCAGGGGCGGCACCAGCAGCAGAATCTCTAGTCCGTTCTCAGCAACTACCGGGGCCTGCCAGGCGAACATGGCCAGCACCGCCAGGCACAACAACGGGATCACCAGCCGAGACGCCCACTGGTTGAGCTGCTGCTCACGCCACCGTGGTCCCTTGAGACGAACCGCTGCCCAGCGCAGTCCCAATGCCGCCACCAGTGGGGTCAGCAGCATCAGCAGGACCGCTTCGGCAAGAGTGCCGGCATCAACCATGGCCGCCTCACCGCTGAGCAGCAGCACATAGATCGGCAGCAGAACCAGTTGCAGCAGCAGATTGACCGGCATCAGCGCGGCGGCGATTCCGGTGTGACCACGAGCCATGGCGGTGAAGATCAGGTACCAGTCGGTACATGGTGTCACCAGCAGCAACAGCAGTCCGATGCGCAGGTCCGGCTGGTCACCGAGCAGCCCGGATCCCAGTGCCCAGGCCAGGGCAGGGGTAAAGGCATAGTTCAATATCAGGCTGACCATTACCAGGCCCCTAGCCCGGCGGACCTCACCGACATGGGAGGCGTCCATCTGCATGAACACGGCAGTGAGCATCACCAGCAGCGCTGGGATCACTACATACTGACCCACCTCGCCCAGCGGACTGATCAAGCCGATGCCTAGACCGGCCAACGCCGCTGCAGCCACGAAGATACTTTGAAGCCGTTCAACCCACGACATTCAGAGTCCTCCCTGCGCACCAGAACCACCCGACGTTTCGCTCATCGGCTCAACGTTCGAGTCCTCCGGTACCGCGTCGGCGAATACCGCGTCCTCGCCCAGCTTACTGACAATCCTGTGACACGGTCTTGAGTCTGACCGGAAGCCGAACCTTGGGTTTCTACGGGACCACTGTCAGCCTCGGTCAGCGGGGCCACAGTGACTCTCGATCGGGCCGCAGACGGTCTGCTGCCCTACCCCACTGGGCTGAGCGCTCGGCTGAGCCGACGCACCGCATCACGGCCGGCCCGGTTGGCGCCCACAGTCGACTGCGAGGGCCCGAACCCAATCAGGTGCACGCGCGGGTCGGCGACCACTTCGGTGCCGGACACCTGGATGCCGCCTTCGGAGTTCTGCAGCCCCAGCGGATCCAGGTGTTTCAGGGCCGGGCGGAAGCCTGTGGCCCACAGGATGGTGTCCACTGAGGTGAAGCTGCCATCAGCCTCGCGCACTCCGTAGGGCTCGATGCCGGTGAACATCGGCCGGTGGTTCAACGCACCGCGCTCGTGGGCTGCTTGGGCCTCGCGGTTCCAGATCAGGCCGGTGTAGGAGACCACGCTGGACGTGGGCTTGCCGGCCTCGGCGGCGGCGGTGACTTCTTCGATCACGCGCCGGCCATCGATTTCACCGCTGCTGCCAAATTTCCCGAAGACCGGTTCCCGCCGGGTGTACCAGAGTGTGGTCGCCACCCGGGAGATCTCCTCCAGATGCTGCAGCGCAGAGATTCCCCCGCCGACGACGGCTACCCGCTGGCCGGTGAAGTCGCGATGCGTCACATAGTCGCGGGTGTGCATCTGGGTCCCGGTGAAGGTCTGACTGCCCGGGTAGTCCGGCAGTAGCGGGTTGTTCCAGGTGCCGGTGGCGTTGATGATCGCCCGGGTGCGCCACTGGCCGTCGTCGGTGGTGACCAGCAGGTCGCCGTCGGGATCCTCATCGGCTGGACGCACCTCGGTCACCTGCACCGGCCGCAGGATGGGCAGCTGCATAGTCGCTTCGAACTGCGCAAAGTATTGCGGCACCGCCGTCCGCGCAGGGGTCTGGGGGTCCTGGTCGGGTTTGGTCATCCCCGGCAGGTCGAAGATCCCGTTGACGGTGGCCATTGTCAGCGACTCCCAGCGGTGCTGCCAGGCGCCACCAGGGGCAGGGTTGACGTCGAAGACCGCGAAGGTCTCTGCGCCGACGTCGTACTGGCCCGTGGCGTGGCGATAGCCGGTGCGTTGCAGGTGATAGCCGGCCGAGAGCCCGGCCTGGCCTGCACCGATCACAAGGACCGAGGCGAACCGAGGCTGGGTCATAGACGCTCTGCCGGCTCTTCAGCAGCCTGCCGCAGGGCGTCCTTGAACGCCTCCACCGGTTGGGCCCCGGAGAGCGCCAGGCGCTGGTTGAACACGAAGAACGGTACACCGCTGGCCCCGATCTGCTTGGCCTGGGCGATGTCGGCATCAACTGCGGCGGCGTAGTCATCACCGACGACGACGCCGTATGCGGCTTCGCGGTTGAGCCCAGCCTCGGCGGCGAGGTCGGCCAACGTATCAGCGTCGCCGAGGTTGAGTCCTTCGGTGAAGTGGGCGGCGAAGAGCCTGCGGACCAGGGTGCGCTGCGTGCCGTGCTCGGCGGCGTAGTGGGTCAGTCGGTGGGCAGTGCGGGTGTTGGCGGCGATGGACTGCTCCAACCGGTAGTCCAGTCCGAGGCTGGCGGCGCGCCCGGTGACCTGGGCGTTGGCGGCTTCGGCCTGCTCCCGTGCCATGCCCTTGTGCTGGACCAGCATCTCAGTGGAGTTCATGGCGGTGTCGGTCGGCAGCTCGGGCATCAGCTGGTAGCTGTGGTAGCGGATGGTGACCTGGTCGGCGTCGTCGTAGTCCTGCAGGGCCTGCTGCAGCAGAGCTTCACCCATGTAGCAGAACGGGCAGACGAAGTCACTCCAAATATCAATGCGAATCGGACTCATATCTGCTTCAACCGCCGACCGGGTCGGCGCATTCCACAGGCGCTGACGAATGTGCTTTACCTCTGGCCAGGGTGTATGCTGTATTGGTGCTTTGAGCGGGACAGTGCCCGCACAGCACGCATATGGTGGGCGTAGCTCAGCTGGTAGAGCATCGCGTTGTGGTCGCGAGGGTCGCGGGTTCAAGCCCCGTCGCTCACCCCATGTGAAGGGCCCCGGTCAGCTGACCGGGGCCCTTCAGCTTTGTGCGAGGATGACTCAGCGGAACGCTGTGCCCACCAGGTTTGCCACCTTCGCGGCAGTGGCGTCATCGATCTCATCGAGGAACCAGGCACTGGGGTACAACGTGCTGTCGGGTTCGCGTTCGATCCGCGCCTTCTCGGAAAGGCCCAGCGACATCACCCCGTCGTCGAGGCGGAAGAACACCAGCACTGGCGCACTGCGTCCGGTGGCATAGCCAGGCATGCCGCACCAGAGTCGTGGCTTGAGCTTCGGCCCGGCACTGAGGATCGTCTCGTGCAGCCGCGCACCGATCCTCGCGTACGGTTCCGGCATTGCGGCGATCTTGTCCTCGACCGCCTGCAGATCTTTGGCGGTCTTGTCAGCCTTCATGATGGACATGGTCAGACGAGCACTTCATCATCGACTGCGCGAGGGCACAGGTAGTGCCAGCACCAATTTAACAGGTCAATCGCGGCGACGTGTGCCCCGGCCCCGCGGTGCGGCCACGTTATGCGGGATGTTCGATCGTGTCGGTGCCATCCTCCACTGCTGCGCTGGCTGTGCCGAACTCACCAGGGGTCAGTTCCAGGGCGACCACACCACTGTCTGTGACGGTGCTGGCCGAGGTGGTCATCGTCAGTGCGGGTCCCTCCGCACCGAATATGCCCGCGCCTGCACCGACGACGACTGGTGCCAGCAGGAACCGATAGAGATCGACCATCCCTGCCTGGTGCAGGGCACGCGCGAGCCGAATGCTGCCATGAACCTGCAGCTCATCCCCGGGCAGTGCCTTCAGGTCCCGAATGCGTGCAAGAATATCCCCGTCGAGCACAGTAGTGGTGCTCGACCAGACGTCACCGGTTGGCGAGGACGTGACCACATGCTTGGGGCCGCTGTTGATCTGATCGGCGACACGGTCATCAGGGTCGGTCACCTGGGGCCAGTGGCTGGCAAACGTGTCATAGGTTCGGCGACCCAGAAGCAGTGCCGAGGTGTGGGAGAACCAGCCGTCGACTGCACGGCCGCAGCCCTCATCAAACAGCGGCATCAGCCACCCTCCGAAGCTAAATTCGCCGCGGGTGTCCTCCTCCGGACTGCCCGGCGCCTGGGAGACACCGTCGAGGGTCATAAACAGGTTGACGCTGAGTTTCATGGCTGCTGCCTTTCATCCGGCCCCACCAGGTAGGTGAGGTGCGTAGCGTGGGGGGTGACGACGACGTCGGCTTGGGTCAGCAGTCGTTCTCCCACCAGATCGAACAGGCGCGTACCCGACCCCATCAGAACCGGCGAAAGGTGGATGCGAAGCTGGTCGACCAGTCCCCCGGCGAGCGCCTGGCCAATCACCTCGGCCCCGCCCATGATGACGGCCTCGCGCACCCCGGCAGCTTGGCGCGCCGCGGATACTGCTGCTTCCATTCCGTCGGTGATGAACGCGAACCCGTCAGCCAACCGGCTCTGCTGCGGCGGGTGGTGGGTCACCACAAAGACCGCAGGGCGGGACGGGGTCTGCTGGTCGTAGCCGTAGCTGACCTGATCGTCCCAACCGTTGGGTCCATCAATGAAGTCAAAGGTTCTGCGCCCCATGATGATGGCGCCGGTGGCCTCTGCTGATGTTTTGAGGAACTGCTGGTCCTGCGGCGAGGAGTGCGACTGGAAGACCCACTGCTGAATCGCCTCACCCCCGCGGCCCAGGCCGCTTTCGGAATCGGGCTCTGGGCCGGTGACATAACCGTCCAAGGACATGGAGATATCTGCGACAACGGTGCTCATGGGCTTCCTTTCATCGGGGGCTCGGGCAGTGTGAAGCATCGGGTGAAGGTCTGCCATGATTCCGACGGCCCGCCGATGCGCACCTCACCGCTGTGGAAGTCTTCGAACGGGTCCAGACGCTGATACACCAGCGCGGCCATCGTCTTCGGCTCCGCCTCCACACGCGTGACTGCGCCACTGCCGAGGTCAGCGAATTCGTTCACGTCGGTCATGTCAGCCCGCCGGATGGTGAAGTCTGCGTCGGTGATCTGTGCGTCAAAGACATCGCTTCCCATCACCAAGCGCAGCGCAAGGTTCACTTGTGCCGCCGCGTCCGGGTCGAAGGTCGTCTTCAACGACAAAGCAAACGACGACGCACTGAAGGACTGATGCTCCAGGTCAGTCGGCGTGTGTGCGGCCCAGCGTCCCAGGGCGATCAGGGCGGGTTCCAGCGCGGCACCCCAGGGAGTCAGTTCGTAGACAGTCGCCGCAGCCGGTGCGGCCATGCGCCGCTTGATTGTCACCCCAGCCGCAGTAAGTTCTTTGAGCCTGGCACCCAAGATGTTGGTGCTCACATTCGGCAGGGCGGCGGCAAGGTCTGAATAGCGACGCGGCCCGAAGATCAGTTCGCGCACCACGGGCATCGCCCAGCGTTCCCCGACCACATCGAGGGCCCGAGTGATCCCACAAGCATCCGAATAGCTCCGCATACTTGTAATTCTGAACTATTTACTTGTTAATAGCAAGCATTGTGGTGGCAGTGCCTCCATCCAGCTACATCCAGTTCACCCCGTCGTCTTCGAACTCCCGGATCCGATACCTGATCATGCGTTGCAGCAGCTCGGTCGGCACCGGTTTCCCATACGGCAGCTGGACGCTGCCCTTGCCGGTGGTGAACCCGACCAGCTCGTCGGCGAAAGCCTCGCGGGTGCTGGGGGTGAAGACGAAGTTGGCGTGCTTCTTATGCCCGCTGAAGACGAACAGAATGGTGCCCTGCGGGTGGAGGAAAGCCGGGTGGCCCCATTTGATCGCTTCGGTGGCTGCAGGGGCCGCGCTTCTGCTCAGACTGCACAGTTCGGCCAGAAGATCGGCAGCGTCTGCGGAGAATTGTCCGCAGTACTGTTCGACAGTGCTCGGTGTGGTCATGAGTGAATTCTCGCAGCCTGCCGAGGAATCAGGCAGACTGAGAGGCAGCGGGCAGACTAGGAGGCAGCGAGCACGGCCTTCGCCCGGGAGGAATCACGCACTCTGAAGGAGCAGTCCATGTCGCAGCCGTTCGGCGAGGAGCCGTATCGTCCACACGATCACCCCTACTACTACCAGGGGAACCCGTACCAGCAGGGCTATCTGCCCTACCCGGGAGGCTTTGGGCCGCCGAAGAGCCATGCCGCGGCGATCCTGCTGTCGTTCTTTCTCGGCACGCTGGGCATCGACCGGTTCTACCTCGGCCACGCGGGTGTGGGGATCGCCAAGCTGCTGCTGAGCTGGGCCACCTTCGGCGTCTGGCAGCTCATTGATTTCATCCTCATCATCGTCAAGGGCACCTACGGTCTCAAAACCATCAACTGGCAGTAGCTGCCGCATCAACCGGCACCAGCAGCAGACTCCCCTGGCTGCGCACAATTCCGCCGCCGGTGTCGGTGATGTGGAACGGAACAGCCAGGGACCCTTCACCATCGGGGTCGTAGGCTTCAGCGATGTCGCCGCTGACCGCGTTGTGGGCCTGCAGCTGGCCCTGCGCTGTGCGGAGGTAGACCAGCACTCCGCCGGTGCCCTCCAGCTGCAGGCTCTGCGCTTCTGAGTTGCTGAAGAGCCGCTCACCGGCGTCGTCGTATCCGGTGAGTTCATCACCGAGGGCGATCCAGGTTCCTGAGGTGACCTCAAATGCGGCGTCGCGCACGTCTTCGGCGATGGGATCCCCGGTTTCAAGATCAATGAGGACCCGCTCCTCCGACTCCCCGCCGACCAGTGCGGCCGCACCGCCACCTGGGCCAGCGGTGTCCCAGCTGTGCAGCGCCTCGGCCTCCCAGCCGTACTCCTGCAGCGGCAGGCTCCAGTCAGCCGTCTCAGCACCGTGGCGGTAGGCGTGCAGATGGGTGTCATCTGCCAGCAGGACAGTTCCGCGGTACTCGCCGACGACATGTGCTGAGCCATCCGTGCTCTCATCGGCGAGGATGTCTCCGGTGGCGGGGTCGAGCACCATGCGCGGGCCAACCTCGCCCAGCTGCTCCTGCGGTGGTGCCGCGAAGACCGCGCCTGGGCCTTGGTGCGGGCCGGGCACCTGGACCGGGCCCCACACCTGATCCCCGGTGCGCAGGTCATAGGCCGTGGCGGTGGGGCTGCCGAAGGTTCCCTCTTCTGGGTCGATGTCAGTCAGCACCGCCAGGGGGCGTTCGCCGTCGTGGGTGATGGTGAACCCGGAGCATGCCCGGGGCCGCTCTGCCTGCCAGAGAATGTTCCCCTCGGCATCGGCGGCGGTGAAGGTCAGGAGGCCTCCGGTGTCGCCGGGGGCGAGGAAGACCCCGTCAGCACTCTTGGGGGCTGTGTCCCAGGTGGGGTCCAGCAGCGGGCGGTCATCCAACTGATACGGCAGCCGCAGCTCGCCGACCTGGGCTTCCGGCGCCTGCTCCTCGACGGTGACCGGGGAGGGCTCATACTCGGGCACCTCCTCGGCCCCAGTGTTTGCCTGCTGCGTGTTGTTCGCCTGCCCAGTGCTGTTTTCCGGCCCACCGCAGGCGGCGAGAAGCAGTCCGGCCGCCAGGAGCACGGCTGCTGCGCCACCACGAGGGGCGGGCCGGTCGACTCGGCTCATCGTGACTGCCTGACTGGTCGGCTTGGGTCTGCCGAGCGGTTCTGGTCTGCTGACACCGGGCGCGACCGTCTGCGGCGAAGTGCCCAGAGACTGATGATCACCGCAGCGACGACGGCGACCAGCACCGCGTCCCATACTGGGGAGGAGAGGACGCCGGCGCTCGACTGCAGCCAGCGCTGGACGCCGGCCGGCACCAACGAGGGTGCGTCGACCAGGCCGTTGGTGACCCAGAAGAGCACCCCGATAGCGATGATCAGCAGCCCGGTGATCACAGAGGTGGTGTGCAGCTGCCGTCCCAGGAACCGGAATCCGCGTCCGCGGATCACGCTGATGGTCCGCGGGCTGAGCCTGGTCCAAACAGCGGCCAGCAGGGTCAGCGGCACCACCATGCCCAGCCCGTAGACCGCCAGCATCAGTCCGGCTTCCAAGGACCCTCCTTGGGCCATGGCGAGGGTGAGAATGGCCCCCAGGATGGGACCGGCGCAGAAGCCGGCCACGCCGCTGGCTGCTCCCAGCAGCAGGGTCCGGACTGCCCCGGTGCGGCTGTGGGCCTGCTGCTGCAGCCGATCAGCCCCGGGCAGGTATTTGGCCACATCGAAGCCGAAGCCCAGTGCTTGGGCCGCTCCCAGCACGATCAGCAGCACTGCGGTGCCGATCACCAGCACGTTCCAGTAGGAGGTCACCAGCGAGCCCAGGGCGCCCAGGCCCAGTCCCAGGGGGACCAGGGTGATGGTCAGTCCGAGGTAGAAGATGCCCCCGTGCAGCAACAGTCGCATCCGGCTGCCCAGGGTTGAGGCGAAGAATGCGGGAAGCAGCAGGGCTCCGCAGGGGCTGAGCAGGGCCAGTATTCCGCCGAGGAAGGCCGCCAGCAGGCTGATATCCATGGGTGTCTACTCCTGGGAGGCTTCCAGAGCCTCGTCGACGGCGTCGGTAAACACCTCGGTGGGCTGGGCCCCGACCACCGGCTCCCCGTCCAGGACGAAGACCGGGGTGGAATGGGCGCCCAGGTCGAAGCCCATCTGTTGGTTCGCTTCGATCTCCTCAATGACCTGATCAGAGTGCATGTCCTGGCTGAACTGTTCCACGTCCAATCCCAGCTCGCCGGCCAGTTCGGTCAGCGCCTCGTCGCTGAGGGCTGATTCGGAGCGGGTCTCGCCCTCGACGAAGAGCTCATCGTGGTACTGCCAGAACTCACCCTGCAGTCCAGCGGCGTAGGCCGCCTGCGAGGCTGCCTCCGAGGCAGGGCCGAAGACGTTGAGGTCACGCCATTCGATCCGCAGGTCCCCGGCTTCGACGTAGTCCATCATCGCCGGCAGCGTCTCGTGGCTCCAGCTCGCGCAGAACGGGCACTGGTAGTCGGAGAAGACCACCAGACCCACCGGAGCATCCACGTCGCCGGCAGCCAGCGGGTCCTGCTCATCGCGGGCCTCCACGTAGCTGAAGTCGGTCTGGTCCGGATCTTCGTACTCATCGGGGTTGACCACATCGGCCGGAACGTCCTCTTCGGCGCTCTGGCTCTGCTGATCGGGGCCCTGGCCTGCGCGGCTCTGCTGCGCATCGTCGTCGGGCCACAGCAGCACGGCGATGACGACGGCGGCCGCAGCGAGCACCAGCACCGGAATCAGCCAGCTGCGTCCAGTCAGGGCAGGTTTATCGGACATGGAGTGGGTTCCTTCACAGAAGCGGTCAGAAGCTTTGATTACTATCCCATATAGTAACTATGTGGCATAGTAACTATGCAAGTTCGTCACGATCCGGCATAGTAGAGGACATCATGGCACCGCGAATCCGAGGCACCGATCAGCTGCGCACTCTGCTCCACCTGGCATGGCAGGGACTGCGCATGTGGACCCCACGCCAGATCGGCGCCGCCGTCATCAGTGCCGCGGCGGTGGCCCTGGTCATCGGCGTCGCCACGGTGCTGATCCCCAATCCGGTCTTCGCTCGTGATATTGAGCCGGTGTGGTGGAACTATCCGATCTGGATCCTCACCGCTGCGCTGACCGGCATGCTCATCGCCACCTATGTGCGTGCCCACCGTGCTGCCCCTGCTGCGCCGGCGGACAGCGATGAGTCCAGTCAGCGGCGCAGCAGCAGGTTCGGGTTGGCCGGAACCGTGCTGGCTTGGTTCGCGGTGGGCTGCCCGGTCTGCAATAAGATCGCCCTGCTGGCCCTGGGCTACTCGGGGGCGATCACCTGGTTCACTCCGGTTCAGCCCTACCTCGCCGGTGCGGCCGTGATCTTCTGCGCACTCGCCCTAGTCATCCGGCTGAAGGGTCAGGTCCTGTGTGCGGCACCGGCGCAGTCCTCGCCAGCAGCCGCGGAAAGGGTGGGCGCATGACCGCTGAGACGCCTCAGGACGCCGGCTCTCGGGCACCGCAGCTGGGCGCACTGGAGGCCCAGGTGATGGAGCTGCTGTGGCAGCAGGGCCCGTGCAGCGTTCGCGACGTGATGGACACCCTTGAGCAGCGGCCGGCCTACACGACAATTGCTACGGTGATGCAGAACCTGCAGCGCAAGGGCCTCGTGCGCTCCCAGCACCAGGGCCGCGCCGTCTCCTATGTTCCCGAAGTGAGTCGGGAAGCGCATACTGCCCAGATGATGCGCCATGCCCTGGAATCCAGCAGCGACCGTGCCGCGTCGATCCTGCACTTCGTCAAAGACATGCCCGACGACGAACTGAGCATGCTGCGTCACTACCTCGACCAGTCCCCGACCGAGGAGCAGGAAGCATCGTGAGCCTCACTGTGGCCGCAGCGGTGTTCATTGCCTGCCTTGCGCTGGTCGGGGTCTACGGGGCGCCCATCATCCGTTGGGCGGCTCCGAAGCTGATGCGCACCCCACGGGTCGCCGTCGCAGTGCTGTCTGCTGTGCTGGCGCTGTGGCTGCTGGGGATCGCCGCCGTCGGCCCGATGCTGGCCTGGGTCACCTCCAGCTCCAGCACCGTACTGCCCGGCAGAGCCGGTGAAGTCTGCCAACGATGTTTGGACGCGGCCAGCCCGCTGGGGTCCGGCGCCGGGGTGGAGACCCTGATCCCGGCGATTCCCCTGCTGGGCGCGCCGGTGGTCCTGGTGGCGGTGCTGCTGATCTCGGCACTGCGCTCCTACGGCCGCCGGCGATCATTGATGCGCACCCTCTGCCAGCGCCTGGCGGGGGCAGCCGCAGCTGAGACGGTTCAGGGGGTCCGGGTCATGGTGGTCGAGGACCCGGACCCGGTAGCCTATGCCCTGCCCCGCCGCTGCCGGGCGATCGTGGTCTCCCGCCGGCTCATTGACACCCTGACCCCCGATGAGCTTTCCGCGGTGCTCACCCATGAGCAGGCCCACCTGCGCCAGCGCCATCACCTCATCCTGACTCTGCTGGAGAGCATCAGCCGGCCGCTGCGAGCCGTGCCGCTGGTCCGCACAGTCTCTGCTGCTGTTCCGCACTACCTGGAGGTCGCCGCGGATAACACAGCACGCGGCCATGCAGGCACTGCAGTGTTGGCCAGCGCCCTGCTGAAGATCGGTGAGATTCCCAAACAGCCAGCGGCAGCACGGCCCGAGCCGCTAGCGCTGCACGCCGCCGGCACCGACCGGATCCGTCAGCTGGTGGCACCGCACCACAGCACCGGCGCAACCGTCTCAACCGTTGCTGTGGTCACCGCGGGCCTGGCGCTGCTGGCTGCCAGCGCGGCAGTGCACCTGCCCTACGCACACGCGGTGCTCACCGGCTGTTTCCACACCTGAGGCCATCACCCCTGGCGGCAGGCTCCCCTACGCCGGCTGCTGCACCAGAGCCGGGTAGTCGGTGTAGCCCACTGAGAGGTCTTCGCCGGAGTCCGGATAGAAGGTGGACGGGTTCGGGGTGTTCAGCTGCGCCCCCAGCGCGATCCGCTCGACCAGGTCCGGTGTGGCGATGTAGTCGCGGCCGAAGGCCACCGCATCAGCTGCACCGGCTTCGATCAGCCGTTGTGCGTCGTCGCTGGTCATCTCGTCGTTGGCGATCACCGGTCCGCCGAAGCTGCGGCGGATCTGACCGATGAGGCTGTCATCAGCCTCGACCTCCCGGACGAACAGGAAGGCGACGCCGCGCCGCCCCAGCTCTTGGGCCGCGTATCCGAATACCGAGCCGGGATCGGAGTCGCCCATGTCGTGCTCCTCCCCGCGCGGCCGCAGGTGGACGCCGACGCGGTCTGGGCCCCATACCTCGGTGACCGCGTCAGTGAGCTCCAGCAGAAAGCGAGCCCGGTTCTCCACTGATCCGCCATAGTCGTCTGTTCGCACGTTGGTGCTGTCCTGCAGGAACTGATCGATCAGGTACCCGTTGGCCGCATGGATCTCCACCCCGTCGAAGCCGGCACGTTCGGCGTTCTGTGCCCCACGCCGGAAGTCCTCAATGACGCCGGGGATCTCCTCAGCCTCCAACGCGCGCGGCTGAGGGTAGGGGCGGCGGGGGCGCAGCCGCTTCACCCGCCCGGCAGCGGCGATCGCGCTGGGAGCGACCGGCAGTTCGCCGCCGAGCAGCTCCGGATCGGAGATCCGCCCTACGTGCCACAGCTGCAGAAAGATCCGCCCGCCGGCAGCATGGACAGCCTCGGTGACCTTCTGCCACCCGGCGACCTGCTCCTGGTTCCAGATGCCCGGGGTGCCGTGATAGCCAACCCCCTGGGGGCTGACGGAGGTGGCCTCGCTGATGATCAGCCCAGCGCCGGCCCGCTGGGTGTAGTACTGGACCATCAGGTCAGTGGGAACCCGCGCATCCCCGGCCCGGGCTCGGGTCAATGGTGCCATGATGATCCGATTCGGGAGGCTCACCGAGCCCAGGGTCAGCGGGTCCATCAGCACAGACATGCAAGCGCTCCTCTTTCAGCAATAAGAAACAATTCAAACGACGACGGCGGTGAGCCCCGTGCGGCATTGCACGATGGGCGTTCTCGCACACCCCGTCACAACTGAGGCAGACTGCCGGATGTTCCTGGTGGGGTGATCGGCTCCATCAGCTGCGGGCCCTCGCTGCGGACACTGCCCACTGCCCTGTCCACTGGGTAGACCTCCCAGTCCGCGACGACGCCGAACGACTCGGCCCGGATCCGTTCGACCAGGGCCTCTGCCTCATCCGCGCTGAGTCGGCCGGAGCTCAACCAGTGCTGCGCGGTCTCCGGACTCATCGCCAGCGGGATGCGGTCGTGCAGCTGGGCCAGCTCATCGAGGGTGTCGCCCTGGCCGGTCTCTGGGGACGGGCCAGTCAGGATGGTGCAGGAGAGCACCCACTGGGCAGTCTCCGGGTCCTTCCACCACTCATAGAGTCCGGCGAAGGTGATGAGCCCGTGATCTGCGGGCCGGACGGCATAGGGCTGCTTAGCGCCCTTGGGTCCGGTCCATTCGTAGTAGGCGTCGGCGAGCACTGCGCAGCGCCGGGCACGCACTGCGGAGCGGAACGTCGGCTTCTGGGTGACGGTCTCGCTTCTGGCGTTGAAGGCCCGGTTGGAGAAGGTCCGGTCCTTCGCCCAGACCGGAAGCAGCCCCCACCGGGCAGTGTGCAGCTCCCGGTGGATCTCGGCGTCGTCGTCGACCCGCTCCAGCAGGATCGGCACCTCACTGGTGATCGCCACGTTCCAGGAGATGCGCTCCCGGTAGGTCAGTCCCGGCTCGGCCTCGAGCAGGGGGACCAGATCACCGGTGGCTCGGGCGATGACGTAGCGTCCGCACATACTGCTGAGGCTACCGCAGACGAGCAGCGAGCAGGGGTCCCGCCGACGTCTCAGCGCTGGAGAAAGCTCAGCAACGCCTCGTTGAAGACCTCGGCATGGCTGACGTTGAGCCCGTGGGGAGCGCCCTGGACCACCTTCAGCTCGGAGTCACTCACAGCCTGGTGGGTACGCTGACCCGAACCCTCCAGCGGCACTGTGGCGTCGCTGTCACCGTGGATCACCAAGGTAGGCACATCAATGGCGCGCAGGTCATCACGGAAATCGGTCTGAGCCCACGCGTCCATGGACGCCAGGGCCGCGGCCTGATCCGACTGCTTGGCCATATCTAGGGCCTCCTGCCGCTGCTGCTCCGTGACGGTGAGCTCATCGCCCACGGAGAAGAAGCCGGTGGTGAAGTCCTCAAAGAAGGCCTCCCGGTCCTGTTCGAGGGACCCGCGCATCTGGAGGAAGGTTTCTTCATCCAATGGCCCATCGGGGTTCTGGCTGGACCGCATCAGATAGGGAGGAACTGCGGCTGCGAACACCACTGAGTGCAGCCGGGCTGTTCCGTGCCGGTGAGCGTAGCGGGCCACCTCGCCTCCGCCCATGGAGAAGCCCACCAGGGTGACCTGCTGCAGCTGCAGGGATTCCAGGACGTCGTGCAGGTCATCGGCGAAGGTGTTGTAGTCGTATCCGGCGGCGGGCTTCTGCGACCTGCCGAATCCGCGCCGATCGTAGGTGATCACCCGGTAACCGGAGTCCTGAAGCGGTCCGATCTGGGCTGACCAGGATTCGCTGGAGAGCGGCCAGCCGTGGATCAGCACCACGGCTCGGCCGGTGCCGCCGGTGTCGTTGACGTGCAGATTCGTTGAATTCTCGCTCATGGACTCTCCTAGTTCGAGCTGTTCTCTTCGGGATCCTCAGGTTCGCCGACGCCGAGCACCTCTCCGTTCTCATCCAGGGCCTCAACGGCGGTGTACTGCGCATCCTCAGGGAGGGGAATCGCAGTTTCGAAGGAGTCCCGCTCCACGGTGGTGTGCGCAGCGGCACTGGACTCGTCCTCGCCGCTCAGCAGGCGCCATTGGGCGACCTGCGTGGCTCCGTTCCACGAGACGTGGGCGAGGCGTCCCTCGTCGTCCTCATCGGTGATCACCACATCCGGGTCGGTCTCTGGCTGACCCTCCCAGGGGGCCTTATACGCCCGGTAGCTGCCGCCGCCGCCGTGGTAGTTGTCCCCGTAGCAGCCAGCGCCGTGGCAGACGTCGTAGATCAGCTCGCCGTCCTTGGTGTATTCCGAATAGTGGGGCTCTGCTCCCCAGCCGATGAGCATATTGCCGTCGGGCAGCGGGTTGGCGTTGGCCATGCTGCCGGCGGAACGGTCATCCGGCGGAGCGTATTCGGTGACCAGCGAGGCGGTCATCGCCTCCTCATCCACGCTCAGGCGCAGTCCTCGTGAGGTTTCGTCGCTGGCGCTTCCGTTGGCGTGGTTGTCCAGCAGCGTCAGCGTACCGTCGGGGGCTCGCTGGGCATCATGCTGCCAGGCGAAGACGGCGTCGTCGTCCATGTCGAAGTCGCTGCCGGAGCCACCCAAGGTCCAGTCCAGCTCACCGGTCTGACGGTCCAGCTTGTAGACCGCGTGGGTGTGCCGAGCCGAGACCAGGATGGAGCCGTCGTGGTCTTCGGTCATCGAGTTGATGTGGAAGTAGTCGAAGGGCTCCTCCTCGGTGCCGAGCTGCGCAGGTTCCTCATCCTCCTCTGCTTCATCGTCCAGCTCCTCCTGCTCGTCGTCGAAGTCGTTCTTCGCGTGGGAGACGGGGACGTGGTCCAGTGAGCTCCATTCGAAGAGCATCTCGCCGCTGGCGATGTCGATCTCCTGGATCACCGCCTCATCGACCCACCCGTCCTCGGGACCGCCCACCTCGCTGAGATCAGCCTGGGCAGGCACGTAGGCGCCGATGAGCATCGTGTCGTCCTCGGTGATGGTGGTGTCGTGGAAGTCGGCATTGCCCGGCTCTAAGTCTCCTGTCGTGGTGACCTGAGCGATCTGTTGGTAGGACTCGTCGAGGATGAAGATGTCGCCGTAGCCCCGGCCCCCCTCGCTGGGGCCCTGGTAGTAGGTCAGCACAGGTTCACCGCGGTACTGCTGGATCCGCAGGTCGAAGTAGTTGTCCTGCGAATCGTCCGGATCATCTGGGGCCACCCAGACCGGCTCCCCCTCAAGATCGAAGATCTTCGCCCCGGAGGAGGGGGTGTCCGAACCGTAGTTCGGGGTCCAGAAAATGTACTCGTCCGCGTCCTGGTACTCCGAGGTCCAGCCCTCGCCCTGGGTGATCTCCACTTGGGCCGGTTTCAGGTCTGGGCGGCTGACAAAGCTGTGGTGCGGAACTTCTTGAGAGTCCTCCTCATCGGGGCTGCAGGCGGCCACGGTGAGGATCAGCATGCCGGTCAGTGTGCCGGCAAGCATTCGGGGGGCGCCTCGCTTGGGCAGTTTTTCGCCATCTCGCATATGAAACACTTACACGGCTAATCTTGAGCTGGCAAGGGGAAAAGCTCCACGTCGGCACTGAATCCGCCGGTGCCGCTGAGAACAGACCCTGACGCTGCAGCCAGCGCAGAGCTGCCGGTGAGGGTTCTGCCACTTGGCGGTGTCCGGGTTCCGACTTACACTCGAAAGTATGTTCGATTATGTGAGTGTTCGTCGATGGCTAGGCATGCGGCTATGAGTGTCGACCCATCGGCCCACCCCGCGGCAGCCACTGTGTGGACCACCCCTGCCGGTGCACCAGAGCGCCTGGTGTGGTGTGGGCGGCGCTTCGTGGTGGTCGCCAAACCCATCGCGTGGATGGACCGGACCTCGTGGTGGGAGTCTCCGGTGCGCGTGGCTGCCGGGCAGGCGGCTCAGGTGGTGGAGCGGCCCATGTGGCAGGTCACCGCCAAGGCCCTGGACAACGCTGAGCTGCTGATCTTCGACCTGGCCGTCAGCAGCGGGGACCAATGGCCGATCACTGCGGTCTACGACTAGCTGGAGTCCTATGGACCGTTTCACTCACCTGAATGTCGCCAGTGCCTTCTCCGCGCACTACGGCACTGCACGCCCCGAAGCACTGGTGGCCGCTGCCCAGGCATCTGGGGCCCAAGCGGCTGCGATCACTGATCGGGACGGGATCTATGGTGCGGTGCGCCATATCCGTTCCTGCCGGGAAGCGGGCCTCTCCCCCATCGTGGGGGTCAACCTGCAGGTCAAGGATGCCGGCCCCGCGTCGGAGGTCGCCGTTTCAGAGGTCACAGTGCTGGCCCATGGTCACAACGCCGGTGCTGGTTGGGCCTCGCTGGTCCGGCTGATCTCCTCGTCCCACTCATCGGCGCGCCGCGGCACCAAGCGCACGCCCCACGGCTCCGCGAACCGCACCGCATGGGTGGACCCCAAACGACCGGGACTCTTCCTCACCGGCGAATCCGGCACCACCGGAACAGTGCTGCTGGGACCCGGCTCAGATGTGGGCCGGGCAGTGCTGGCCGACGACGACGCCGCAGCCCAGCGGCTGCTCACCGGGTGGAGGCAGCGTCTTGCCGGCGGTGTGGCGGTGGAGATCGTCTGCCACCACACCAAGCCCGGCAGTGCGGGGAGCCTGAAGCACGCCGCAGCCATGCTGCAGCTGGCTCATGCCGCCGAGGTCCCTGCGGTGCTGACCAACGCCGTGCGATATTTGGAGCCGGACGATGCGGTCACCGGTGATGTGCTCGATTCGGCGGCCCACCTGCTGCCACTGGGCGATTTTCAGCCTCAGCCCAATGCCCAAGCCTGGTTGAAGCCGCCGGAGCAGATGCAGCAGCTGGCCCGCACCATCACCGAGTATGCCGGGCTGGGCAGTGATGCTGCGGTGGACCTGCTCAGCCGCACCGAGCAGCTGGCTGAGCGCTGCCGGCTGGACCCGGACTCCGATGTGGGGTGGCGTTGGCCCAAAGTACCTGAGCTGGAGGCGATCGGCGTGGAGGAGGACCCGTCCGCTGTGTTGCGCCGGCGCTGCCAGACTGCGCTTTCTGAGCGCTATCCGCGTGCTGACGGCCCTCAGCTGAGACGCATCGAAGATCAGCTGGCCAACGAGTTGGAGACCATCGGCCACTTCGGCTTCGAGACCTATTTTCTGGCGGTCGCCGAGACCGTCGATCTCATCCGCAGTATGGACGTGCGTGTTCAGGCCCGCGGCTCCGGCGCCGGCAGCCTGGTGAACTACCTGCTGCGGATCTCCAATGTGGACCCTTTGGAGCATGACCTGCTCTTCGAACGGTTCTTAGGGCACGCCCGCAGCACGCTGCCGGATATTGATGTGGACATCGAATCTGCCCAGCGGCACCGGGTCTATGAAGCGATCTTTGACCACTACGGCCACCACCGGGTCACTCTGCTGTCGATGCAGAACGCCTACCGGGCCCGCGGGGCAGCCCGCGACGCCGGCCAGGCCCTGGGCCTGAGCGAAGAGCAGGTCGACCGGGTCGCGGAGAGCATCTGGCGCTTCGACGCCGGGCAGTTCCGTGAGGTGCTGGCCACCAAGCCGGAGCTGCGGGACATCGCCGCGCAGGTGGAGAGCGAGCCGCAGCTGGATATGCTGGTCGACCTCACCGAACGGCTGGACCGGCTGCCCCGGCACATCTCGATGCACCCCTGCGGGGTCATCCTGGGCAGCAGCGACCTGCTCTCGGTCACCCCGACCCAGCCTTCGGGCATCGGGCTGCCGATGTCGCAGTTCGACAAGGACGACATCGACGACATGGGCCTGCTCAAGCTCGATGTGCTCGGAGTCAGGATGCAGTCGGCCATGGCTCACGCCGTCCACGAGATTAAGCGGAGCAACGGCCCCAGCGCCGCCGTCGAGGGCGGCTTGCCGGTGGACGCCCCCTATATCTCTGCGGCGGGCAGGATCGACTTAGATTCCATACCGCACGACGACGAGGCCACCTTCGCCATGATCCGCACCACCCACACTCTGGGCTGCTTCCAGATCGAATCCCCCGGTCAGCGCGAGCTGCTGGGCAAGCTGCAGCCGGATAAGTACGAGGACCTGATCGCTGACATCTCGCTGTTCCGGCCCGGGCCCATGAAGGGCAATATGGTCACCCCCTATATTGACCGCAAACACGGCTATGAGCGCATCGACTACCTGCACCCGCGGTTCGCCGACTTCCTGCAGGACTCCTACGGGGTGGTGATCTATCACGAGCATGTGCTGCGCATCCTGCACGAGACCATGGGCGTCTCGCTGGCCACAGCCGATGAGCTGCGCCGGTCCATGGAGCACGACGTCGAGACGATCGAGCCTGCCTTCCGCGCACAGACGGCCCAACGCACAGACCAAGCAGAGCGGCGGATCTTCAGTGACGCTGATATTGACCGGATCTGGGAGACCCTGCGCGGCTTCGGCAGCTTCGGCTTTTGCAAGGCCCACGGGGCCGCCTTCGCCCTGCCCACCTACCAGAGCGCGTGGTTGAAGACCCACTACCCGGTGGAGTTCATGGCCGGGATCTTCGAACACGACCCCGGGATGTATCCGCGCCGACTGATGATGTCGGAGGCCCGCCGCATGCAGATCCCGCTGCTGCCCATCGACGTCAATGCCTCCGCTGATCAGTACCGGGTGGAACAGATCTCGACCGAAGAGAAGGGCATCCGGCTCTCGCTGCGCGATGTCAGAGGCATCAGCGCAGCAGAACTGTCCCGCATCCTCGCCGGCCAGCCCTATGCCTCCATCACCGACTTCTATCACCGCGCCAAGCCGTCCCGGCCGCTGATGGTGCGCCTGGCCACCCTGGGGGCCTTCGACGACCTTGCCCAGGAGAGCCGGGGCCCGGCCGGACGCGGAAGCATCATCAGCTACATCCGGCAGCTGACCGCCGCCCCCCGGAAGTCGGCACAGCATCAGGACCCTGCCCAGCCCCGGCTCTTCAACGACCGTCAGCTCATGGACGCCTCGATCCCCGACCCCACAGCCGCAGAGCAGGTCGCTTCAGAGCTTGAGAGCCTCTCGGCGGAGGTTGAGGAACATGTCATCGAGGCCTACCGGCCCCTGCTGGATCAGCTGGGGGTCACCGCCGCTGCAGACCTGCTGCGCATCAGAAGCAACTCTGAAGTCCTCATCGCCGGGATCCGGGTAGCCACCCAGACCCCACCGATGCGTTCAGGAAAGCGCACGGTGTTCATCAGCCTCGATGACGGCACCGGCTGCGCGGATACCGCATTCTTCGAAGAGGCCCAGCAGCAGGCCGGTCCGCTGCTGTTCGGCACTCAGCTGATGATCATTCGTGGCCGCACCCGCCGCGCCGGAGAGCGCGGGGTCTCCGTCCACGCCGAGGAGGCATGGGATCTGAAAGTCGCCTGGCGGGAGTGGGCGCAGCAGCGCGTTTAGAGCGCCCGATCCAGTGCTTCGAGGGACTCCTCGAGGAATTCTGGGCCGAAGGGCGGCAGTCCCAGCTCCGAGCGCAGCGATTCGGGCACCGCGCTCCAGTCATAGGTCAGGGTGACCTCGGTGCCGCCGTGCCCAGCGGCGAGGTCGTACTGCCACACCCAGCCGCCGGTGCTCAGGTGTGCGTCGTCGTCGTACTGGCCCGGCGCCCACGCGATCCTGGTATCTGGATCGAAGGCCGTCACCCTATTGTCCATGCGGTAGTGCCCTCCGGCGTTGACATGGAACATCCGCATGCCGAAGACCTGACCGACGCCGGTGATCGGTTCAGGGTGGATGGCTTCGCCCACCCAGTCGCCGGGCTCCGTCTGGTCGTGGCGGGAAGGGTCACTCAGCAGGGCGAAGACCTCCTGCGGCGACGCCTGCACATGACGACGCACTACCAGCTTCGACTCATGCGCCGCTGAACTCTCAGCACTCATAGCGTGTTCCTCTCTGGATCGGCTGAGCCGCAGCCCACGGTTCAGGAAGGTTTCCAGCTTCACACAAACTGCTTGCACTGCACAAGCACATATGCTTGACTCATGTCACCAATTGCACACTGCAATCAGTTATGAGGCTCCACCATGATCCATCATCTGCTCGCCAACTGCGCAGTCTCCGACCTGGATCAGGCCCAGCAGTGGTACACCCACCTATTCGGCCGAGGTCCGGATACCCGACCAATGGCCGGACTGATCGAATGGCATCTCAGCGATGCCTTTGGCCTGCAGGTATGGAGGGATCCCGCCCGTGCCGGATACTCCTCGATGGTCCTCGGTGAAACCGACCTGGACGCCGCCGCGGACCGGCTGACCGAAGTCGGCATCCATCATGGAGGGCCCGAAGCCGGCGGCGGAGCACGCATCCTGCAACTCAACGACCCGGATCGCAACCACCTGGTCCTCTTCGGCTCCTGAGCGCCTGCGGGAAGGATTCGAATCCTCCCGCAGTTGACCAGGAATGTGAGACTCTCTCTGCTGGATCGTTCCCGAACCCGCACCGGGCACCCCGAGGCTGCGGCGCTGAGCCATTCCGTGGAGCGAGCGGTGAACGCAGAGCGGCTGGGCTATGCCCGCTTCTGGGCCGCTGAGCACCATGCGGTGCCCGGCATCGCCTCCGGCTCCCCCGCCGTGCTGCTGGCGGCAGCCGGGGCGCACACCTCCCGCATCCGGCTTGGTTCCGGCGGGGTGATGCTGCCGCAGCACCAGCCTCTGGTGGTCGCTGAGCAGTTCCTGATGCTCCAGGCGCTCTATCCCGACCGGATCGACCTGGGGCTGGGCCGGACCTTAGGCTTCACCGAACCGGTGCGCCGGGCACTGCGACAGAACACCGACGACGTCGACACCTATGCCGAGGACCTCGCCGAGCTGCTCAGCTACCTGGACCGCTCAGCGGCGGTGACCGCCCGGCCACTCGCCCGGCAGAGTCCGCAGCCGTTTCTGCTGGCCACCGGGCAGGGCCTGAAGACGGCCGCCGCGCTGGGGATGCCGGTGGTGGTCGGCGGGCCGATTCTTCAGGATCCTGACATCTCAGAGGCCATGACTGCCTACCGCCGGGACTTCATCCCGTCGTCGGCGGCGGCCGAACCGGCGGTGATCATCTCCACGGACGTCTACCTTGCCGACACCGAGGCTGAGGCCCGCGGGCTTGCCCTGCCGGAGATCTATGCGATGGCCCGGGCCAGAGAGACCGGCGCGTTCGGTCCTCTGGAGCCCGTAGAAGAGATCCGCAGCCAGAAGTGGAGCGCCCAGACGCAGCGGCGAGTGGAGAAGTCGATGGGCCGCGCCGTCGCCGGCACCCGCGCCGCAGTGGGCAGCCGGCTGGAGCAGTTGGTGGAGACCACCGGCGCTGACGAGCTGATGGTCTCCACCTCTACCTATGACCGTCAGGCCCTGGCCGGCATCGACGCCGAGATGGCCCAGTTGGTCACAGGCTGAGCCTGCATTGAACCTCGCTGGGCGAGGGGCGAATTCAGCGGACCAGGGTGAATCCGGTGGTCCACTGGGTCTTTTCGCCGGCGGCCAGGGTGAGCTGCAGGAAGCCGATCGCCTCCAGCTCACGGGCACGCTTGAGCGAACCGACGTCGACTGCGTCGACTCCTCCGGCCTGCACTGCCGAGGCCAGATTCTGCTTAGCAGCATCGTCGTCGCCGGCGATCAGCACCGAGGTGCGGTTATCCCCGACGGTCTGTGAGCTCAGCGTGGCGGCGAAGTTGGTGTTGAAGGCCTTCAGGACGGTCGATGAGGGCAGTGCGTCCGCCAGTTCGGCCGCCGCGGAGCTGTCGGAGGGCACCACCAGGGAGTCGAAGGTCTCGAAGTTCAGCGGGTTGGTGATGTCGAGGACGACCTTGCCGGCGAGCTTCTCCGCGTACTGCGCGGTGATCTGCTCCAGCGCAGGATACGGCACCGCCAGCACGACGATGTCTCCGTTGACGGCTGCGTCTTTGTCATTGCTGCCGATGTGCTCGACAGTGGCGCCGCCGCCGGTCACCACACTAGCGATCGCAGTGGCCATGGCTCCGTTGCCGAAGATGGTGAAGGTAGTCATAGTGTTGAACTCCTCTGACGCTTTTACTTGTATGTACAACTACAATGCTACAAGGGTATAGTTGTAGATGCAACCATGAGAGGGGTAAGACCATGACTGACACACGCTGGCTCGATGATGACGAACAGAGGGCCTGGCTGCGCACTGCCGCCGTGCTCGAACTGATGCCGGGGGCACTGGACGCCCAGCTCAGCCGCGACCAGGATCTGACTCACTTCGAGTACTTTGCACTGGCCTCATTGTCCGAGGCGCCGGAACGCACCCTGCGCATCACCGAGCTGGCCACCATGACCAACGCCACCCTGCCCCGGCTCTCCCGGGTGCTCACCGGATTGGAGAAGACTGCGTTGGTGGAGCGTTCAGCCTGCGCAGAGGATCGACGGGCCAAGAACGTCACCCTCACCGAGGCGGGTTGGGCGAAGGTCGTCGCCGCGGCCCCAGGTCATGTCGAGAACGTGCGTCAGCTGGTGTTCGACCGCCTCTCCGACGAGCAGGTGGAGCAGCTCTCTGCTATCACCGAAGCTCTGCTGGGCGAACTCGACCCCCAGGGACGAATGTTCGCCTCCTCGCGCTGACCCGTTCCGCCCTGCGCACCCCTACTGGGAAGCCGTCTCGAGGCCGAATGCGGCGCTTTTGGAACTCGACCGGCGACGCTCGTGTCGGACGATTTCCTTCCGGGCTCAGCAAGTACTCCGTCGCCGTGGTCTCGCAGGTCGGCCCGGTCAGCCGCGAGTTCCCCGAACCGTAACCGGTCGGGCACGTGCCCCGTTACGCAGACTCCAAGATCACCGACGGCATCCGCCTGGTCATGGGGATCTGATCGCCCATGACCAAGGTGCTGCAGACCGTGATGCGCCTGATGATGTGCACAATGCCCTCGCTGAGTCCGCGCGGGCCGAAGGCCTCTCGCTGACCAGCCGCACCCGGTGCTACGAGTCGTCGTCGCCGGACCAGAGCCGCAGCCGACTGCGCGTTTCAGCATCAATGCGCTGGGGCCGGCCGGTGACACTGTCGACCATCACCAAGGTCGAGGCTGCAGTGATCTTCGGTGTGGGATCCTCAGCTGCGGCTCTGAGTCCGTAGTTGATCACGAAGCTGGCTCCGCCGATTGTGGGGATGGACATCTCCACGATGACCGGTTCCCGCTGATAGTCCAGCTGCTGGCGGTACTTCAGCTGAAAGTCGGCCACCAGAGTCCACACCGGCTGACCCGATGTCAGCGGTGGCAGAATGCCCGTCTCTTCAGGGTCTGCAGAGCCACTCCAGAATGCCCGTGCGCGGGCCTCCTCCAGTATCCGCATGATGGCCACATTATTGATGTGCCCGTAGGCATCCTGGTCTCCCCAACGCAGTTGGATCGGGATACGAATCTCAGACATGGTGGCCACTCTAGCGGCCAACCTTCCATCCTGTGTGCTCCTGTCCCGCTGATCAGCTAGAATAGAGATCAGGTGCTCCGATCGGGGCGCCGTGCGTCGTAAGAACGCCTTGCTCACCGGGCCAGAAAATATTGCGGTTCGGGTTTCAGCACTGAATTTCTCGCGGCGACTGAAGTGCACCGTTCCGGTGCTTTTCGCCATCTGTCAGACCTCATGGGACACCCGTGCGCGTCTGACCCAGTTTGAAAGGCTCACGCCATCTCCGATTCTTCTATGACCTTTGCCCAGCTCGGCGTTCCTGCCCCCTTGGTGGACGTGCTGGCGGCTGAAGGTAAGACCGATGCTTTCCCCATCCAGCAGCAGACCCTGCCGGACACGCTGGCCGGCCGCGATGTGCTGGGCCGCGGCAAAACCGGCTCCGGCAAGACTCTGGGCTTCTGCATCCCAGTGGTGACCGCGCTGGCCAAGTCCGGGGCCCGCTCCGCTCCCTCACGCCCGCGTGCGCTGATTCTGGCCCCCACCCGCGAACTGGCCACCCAGATCAACGGTGTCCTGGAGCCGCTGGCCGCCGCCCATAAGCTGCGCACTACCACGATCTTCGGCGGTGTCAGCCAGAACCGTCAGGTCAATGCGCTGCGCGGCGGGGTCGACGTCGTCGTCGCCTGTCCGGGGCGGTTGGACGACCTGCTCAAGCAGGGTCTGCTGACCCTGGACGATATTGAGATCACCGTCCTTGATGAAGCCGACCATATGGCTGACCTGGGGTTCCTGCCGGTGGTCACCCGGCTGCTCGCCCAGACCCCTGAGCGGGGCCAACGCATGTTCTTCTCCGCCACATTGGACAGCGAGGTGGACAAGCTGGTGCGCCGGTTCCTCAACAACGAGGTGATGCACTCAGTAGACGAGGCGACCTCGTCGGTCCCGGATATGACCCACCACGTGTTCGAAGTCTCCGCTGATGAGAAGAAGCCGCTGGTCCGAGCGCTGGCTTCGGGCACCGGCCGCCGGATCCTCTTCACCCGCACCAAGCACCAGGCCAAGAAGCTCGCCAAGCAGCTGACCACCCAGGGCATCCCGGCAGTAGATCTGCACGGCAACCTCTCGCAGAATCAGCGCGACCGCAACCTTGCCGCCTTCAGCGGACCGGATGTGCGCGTACTGGTCGCCACCGATATCGCCGCCCGAGGGGTGCATGTGGATTCGGTGGAGCTGGTGGTCCACGTGGACCCTCCGGCCGAGCACAAAGCCTATCTGCACCGTTCAGGCCGCACCGCACGCGCCGGCAGCTCCGGGGACGTGGCCACCATCATCCTGCCCGACCAGCGCCGCGACGCTCAGCAGCTGCTGCGCAAGGCGGCCATCAAGGCCACCCCGCAGGCGGTCAGCAGCGATTCGGACACCGTCACCCAACTGGTGGGCGAGACGGCCCCCTATGTGAAGCCGGCACCGGCACCTGCTCCCCAGCGTCGTCGCCAGGGCAGCTCAGGCAGTTCAGGTGGCCGCGGCCGCCAGACCGCGGGGCACAGCGGTGGGCACGGCGGCCGGTCCCGTCGCAGCGCCTCGCGCAGCGTCAGAACCGCTGCCGGAAGATCTCGCTGATCTCGGGGCTGAAGAGCACAAAGCGGATTTCTGTGAAGCGCTCGGCCAATTCAGCCTCCTCGGTGAGAACCCGGTGTGCCGCCTCAGCCACATCGGCGGGGTCCCACCCGTAGACTCCGGCGCCGATGGCCGGAAATGCGATGGTCTTCGCTGCTTTCGCTGCGGCCTCCTGCAGGCTGCGGCGAAAGCAGGACTCCAGGACCTGCGGGTCGGTCTGACCGGCTGTGCGGTTGGGACCAACCGTGTGAATCACATACTGGGCCTTCAGTTCAGCCCCCGGTGTGAGCGCGGCTTCCCCCGGCGGCAGCCCGTCCGGCCAGTCGGTGTCGCGCAGCTGCTTGCAGTGCTCCAGCAGCTGGGGTCCGGCAGCCCGGTGGATCGCACCGTCCACTCCTCCTCCGCCCAGCAGTGACGAGTTCGCGGCGTTGACGATCGCATCGACGTCCTGGGCCGTGATATCGCCGTCGATAATGCTGACTTGCATGGAAACCCTCCCGAGGTTTATTCCATCAGGGGTTATATTCTCGAAATATAACCTTTATACTCATGGTATGAGTTCTGAACATGTCGCGGTGATCGCCGATGTGATCCGGTCGCGGTCATACTCCGACCGGTCGGCGGTGCAGCGCCGCACCGAGCACCTGCTGACCACCATCACCGAAACTTTTCCGCCGATCAAGCCCTTCTCCCCCACTGTCGGCGATGAGCTCCAAGCCGTCTACGGTTCACGCAACCAGGCCTTGGCCGCCACTCTCTACGCTGCGCTGCTGCACGAGGATGGTCCGCAGCTGCGCTTCGGCCTGGGCCAGGGCGAAGTCTTCGCCGTGGACAGTGCCGCCTCTGATCAGATCCAGGACGGACCCGGCTGGTGGCGAGCGCGGCAGGCCATAGAAGAGGTCGCCGATCTGCAGAAGCGCCACCGGAGCCTGCGCACCCGGTTCCTCGGCCCACAGACGCACGACGACGCCGTGGTCAACGCGTATCTGTTCGCCCGCGACCACCTGATGTCCAGCATGAGTGTCAACGCTCGCCGGTACGCTCGGGGGGTGGCCGAGGGAAAGAGTCAGGACCAGATCGCCGCCGAGGTGGGAGTCACCCAGCCGGCAGTCTCCAAGTCGCTGCGCACCTCAGGCGCGGCAGATCTGATTATCGGCTTGAACGAACTGACTCGTGATGTGGAGAACGGAGCACTGGGCAGCCCATGACAGTACTGGGAGTCATCCTGATCGCCATCGGCGGCGGAGACGCTCTGCGGGTCCTGACCCCGCGCCGCTGGACGGTGCCGGCCAGAATCCTGCTGCTGGGGATCTTCTGCCTCACCGTGCTGGCGGCGGCCACAGCCGCCGCGGTGATCCCGTGGTGGCAGGCTGTGATGGCGACCCCAGGAATCCTGGTCTGGTTCGTCACCGTCCAGATCGGGCCTGCGCTGGTGCCCACGCATCAGCTGCTGGCCTCCCCGCGGCGCCGGGCGGCGATGATTATCCTCTTTCTGCTGCTGACCTCCCTAGCGGTGCTGAGCGCAGAACTGACCACCGGCTCCATCTTCACCTCGGTGCCGCTGATCGGCCGGCTCACCGAAGAGACCCTCGTGCTGGCCACCGGGCTGACGCTGTTCCTCGCGGTGAGCTCCAACGCTCTGGTCCGTGCCGCACTGAAGCGTGAGACCGCCCCGCTGGGTGAGATCCCGGCCGCACCCGGTCCACAGCTGAAGGGTGGGCGCTGGATCGGCCCCCTGGAGCGGCTCACCCTGGCCTGGCTGCTGATCATCGGCGCCTACCCGGCAGCAGCCGGGCTCTTCGCCGCCAAAGGCATTGTGCGGTTCCCGGAAATCCAGGCGGATCAGGAGCACGGCAACCGGGCGGAGTACTTTCTGGTGGGCAGCTTCGTCAGCTGGGCGCTGGCCATCGGGGCAGCAGGCCTGCTGCGCCTGACCCTGCTGGGCTGAGGGGGCTCACCTTGAAGCTGTGATCAGTCGCCGCACCGCCGGGGCGATCTCATCGGTCAGCAGCGGAGCCAAGTCCTCGCTGGGGTGCAGCTGCTGCAGCGGAACCCAGCGCAGCTCGGCAATCTCAGCAGCCGGCTGGATCTGGCTGAGGACTTCGCCGGCATCGTCGTCTAGGGTGACCATGAAGTTTTCGCACACCACCTGAAACCCCGCCTCATTGGCGGCCGCGGCATGGAAGGTTCCCATTGCGGTGAGCTGTTCGGCCCGCAGCTGCAGTCCGATCTCCTCAGCGACCTCCCGTACCGCGGTCTGCACACCGCTCTCTCCAGGTTCGGGCTTGCCGCCCGGCTGCATGAATCGAGCGGTTCCGCGCTTGCGCACCGTCAGCACGCGTCGGGTGGGGTCCATGATCACCACAGCGGCGACGTATATAGTCTGTCTGCTCACCGGTAAGAGTCTAAGCGAGACGGCAGGACACTGACACCTGGCGCGCGACTGTGCCAGCATGAGGAGCATGAACAGTCTCTATGTCGGCTCCGAAGTCGGTCAGCTGAAACAGGTCATTGTCCACCGACCCGGCACCGAGCTGCTGCGGCTGACTCCGGAGACTAAGGAGGCGCTGCTCTTTGATGACCTGCTGTGGGTGCGGCGGGCCCAGGAGGAGCACGACATGTTCACTCAGGCGTTGGATGACGCCGGGGCCGAGGTGCTCCACCTGGATGCGCTGCTGCGTGAGACGCTGAGTGAGCCTGCGGCCAAGGAGTATGTGCTGGACCACACCTTCGATGAGCGGGTCCACGGGCCCGCGGCGGTGCCGGCGCTGCGGCACATGGCCGAGTCGATGAGTGTCGCGGAGCTCGCTGAGCTGGTCATCGGCGGAATGACCAAACGTGAGCTGTTGGAGCGCATTGATGAGCCGCGCTCGGTGGTGCTGCACTCGATGGCTGCCGACGACCTGGTCGTCTCTGCGCTGCCGAACCACCTCTTTGCCCGCGACGCCTCCTGCTGGGTCTACGGCGGGGTGGCAGTCAGCTCAATGAACAAGCCGGCCCGGATGCGTGAGGCGGTGACCTATGAGGCCATCTACCGCTGGCACCCGCGGTTCACCTCCACTGATTTCAGCCGCTGGTCCGAGGGCATCTCCGACGGCCGGGCCACGGTGGAGGGCGGCGATGTGCTGGTGCTCGGCAACGGTGCGGTGCTGGTGGGCATGAGCGAGCGCACCACGCCTCAGGGGATCGAACGGCTGGCCAAGCGTCTCTTCGCCGGCGGCCAGGCCGACCGGGTGGTCGCGCTGCGGCTGCCGGTGGCCCGGCACTTCATGCATCTGGACACGGTGATGACCATGGTCGACGAGCATTCGTTCATCGAATACGCCGGACTCGGCGACGTCGCCTCCTACACCATCACTCCGCGCGGACTCAGCACCGGCGACGGCGACCCTGAGCTGAACATTGTGGGCCACGAACCCGGTCACGCCCACCGGGCGATCGCTGATGCGCTGGGTCTGCATGGTCTGCGGATTCTGACCGCCGAGCAGGATGTGCACTCCGCGGCCAGAGAGCAGTGGGACGACGGGTGCAACGCTTTGGCAGTCGCCCCGGGCGTGGTGATCGCCTATGACCGCACTCCGACATCCAACGCGTTCCTGCGTGAATCTGGGGTCGACGTTATCGAGGTTCCTGGTGGGGAGCTGGGCCGGGGTCGGGGTGGTCCGCGCTGTATGAGCTGTCCGACGCTTCGGGATCCGGTGGCCTGATCAGCGCCAGGGCGTTGGCCGCCGCCACCAGCACCACGCCGCCCCAGGAGATGATCGGAATGTGCTCCTGCAGGAAGACTGCGCCGATCAGTGCGGCGAACAGCGGGTGCAGCGAGGTGCCCAGGCCGAAGATCATCGCAGAGATGTGGCGCAGCACGATTAGGTCCAGGCTGTAGGGCACCACGGTGGAGAGCACCCCGGCGATGATGGCGAAGAGGTAGGCCTGCGGTGGTGGCTGCATGTTCCAGATGATCACCGCCGCCACCGGCAGCATCCCAGTGGCCGAGAGCATCGTGGCCACTGCCGTGCCTTCGACGCCGGGGACTCGTTTTCCCACTACCCGGTTGGTCACGATGTAGCCGCCCCAGCACACACCGGCCACCAGCGCCATCGCCAGACCCAGGAAGTCGCTTGTGGGTCCGGGGCGGGCCAAGAGCACCACCCCGGCCAGGGCCAGGACGGCGCAGACGATGCCGCGGCCTCCCCGTCCGGCTCCTCTGGAGAAGTACAGCGCCACTGCCAGCGGGCCCAGGAACTCGATGGTCACTGCCATCCCCAGGCCGATGCGGTCCACTGCGGCATAGAGGAAGGAGTTCATTCCGGCGAAGAACACCGCCAGCAGCACCACCGGCACCCATTGGCTGCGGGTGTATCGCCAGAACTTGGGGCGTACGACCGCGCCCATCAGCACGGCGGCCACCAGTTGGCGCCCGGCCACCACGCCGACCGGGGTGAGTGTGTCGAAGGCCTGTGAGCCCACTGCCGCACCGGATTGGCTGCTGAAGGCAGCAGTGCCGATCACAGCCAGGCCACGACCGGGCTTGTCCTGCAGGGGGGAGCTCACACCGACATTCTGCCCCTCTTCAGAGGCGCCGACGAAATGCGTCTTGTCCCGGTCAGCGCTGCGGGCGCACGGTCAGTGCCTGGGTGACGGCCCCGATCGGTCCGCTCTGGTCGTGGATGATGGTGTGGGTCAGTCCTCGACCGTCCGGGCCGAATGTCACTGTGGTGTCATAGCCGACCCATTCCCCGGTGGGGTCCCGGAAGAGCTGGGCGGTCAGCTCCACATTGGGGAAGACCACTTCGTCGGGCTTGGCGCGGACGGCCACACCATTGGAGACGTCGAAGAGTCCGATGAACCGCGCGGTGTCACTGACCTGCTCATCGGCGACCAGTGCGTGGGCAGTTCTGATCCATGCCTGGGCACGGCCGGGGGATTCTTCCCGTCGTCGGCCCTCGATGGAGCGGATCAGACCACCGGGCCAGAGGCTTGTCGCATCCCAGGGTTCGAAGCTCTGCGGGCCGGTGATCCTGGGCAGGTCGCCGCCCTGGACGTGGTCGGCGTCGAACTCAGCGAGCAGCCAGCTGCGCAGCAGCACGATGGTCCGCTGTTGGTAGCTCAGCTCTACCTCCACCAGCTCGATGGTCCGGCCCGGGCGCACGACCCGGCAGACGACGTCGACCTCTCCCACCGGCACCGGACCCAGAATGTCGTAGTGCAGCGAACTGATCCGCATCCGGTCCTCGCGCCGGGCATCCCGGTGAAGCTCCAGGACATGTGCCATGAGCCCCAGTGCAGGAGCGATATGCTGCTCCTGTTCGTTCCAGGCCCCGCTGACGTGCTCTGTGGCCCGAAAGCGCGTGTCATCAATCCGTTCGAAGTACGCCAATTTCACTCCTCAGCTGTCCAACCTCTGATCGGGCCACCCCGCGGCTGCTCCGCTGGTCACGGCCCCTGCGGCCATTCTGCTCTGACTGGGCGGACGGCACGAATCGGCACACCCAGGTGCAGGTGGTGGCTCAGACCAAGAGTGTGCCGCACAACCGCCGGAACAACTCTCACAGAAAAGTCACAGAAACCCATGTAACGGGACGATAACGGGCCGGGATCGGCATGATTCCGGGGTTCTTGTCCATTGAGTGGCTTGTATCACGGGTTGACGTAATCTCTTTGAGACATTTTACTGGTACACGAACATCTTCTGTGATGTGCGTGTGACCTTCTCTGAGGCTCACACACTGCATGTTCAGATCACCCAGACGAGTAAGGGAAACACTACTCCATGAAGACTTCCAAGACCCTCAAGCAGCTGGTCGGCGGCTCAATGGCCGCAGCGACTCTGGCCGGCGGCGCTATGGTCGCTCAGGCACCCGTTGCCTCCGCCTCCAGTGACTGGGACCGTCTCGCCGAGTGCGAGTCCGGCGGCGACTGGTCCATCAACACCGGCAACGGCTTCTACGGCGGACTGCAGTTCACCCCGCAGTCCTGGCAGGCCGCCGGCGGTTCCGGTATGCCCCACCAGGCTTCCAAGTCTGAGCAGATTCGGGTGGCCGAAAACCTGCAGTCCATGCAGGGCTGGGGCGCATGGCCGTCCTGCTCCGCTCAGCTGGGCCTCTCGGGTGACCCCAGCGGCGGCGGGGCCCCCGCCCCGGAGCAGCAGCAGCAAGCACCTCAGCAGCAGCAGACACAGCAGGCCCCCCAGGAGCAGACACAGCAGGCTCCCCAGCAGGAGTACACTCAGCCAGCTCCCCAGCCGCAGCAGCAGACGCAGCCGGCCCCTCAGCCGCAGCAGCAGTCCTACGCACCGGCCGGTGATGTTCAGGTCAGCGGGGAAACCTACACGGTTGCCTCCGGTGACTCCCTGTCCTCCATCGCTGCTGACTACGGCTTCGACTGGCAAGCCCTGTGGGGCGCTAACGCCGACACCATCGAAGATCCCAACGTGATCTTCGTCGGTGACGAGCTCAAGCTGCCGGTCGTCAACTGAATCTCAGTTCAACGTTTCGGCCTCCAGCCGCCCCTCGGCTGAGAGGCTGAACACTACGGTGCCGTGCAGATCAGTGCGGTAGACGGCAGAGCCCCACTGCCCCAAGGCATCGATGATGCCGGGGGTGGGGTGGCCGTAGGAGTTATCTTCACCGACGCCGATCAGCGCGACCGGTGGCTGAAGATCCTGCAGGATCTGTGTTCCACCGTTGGCGGCACCGTGATGAGCAACTTTGAGCACGTCCACGTGTTTCGGCAGTGACTCGGCGTGCAGCAGTATTTGAGCGGCGTCCTCTTCGAGGTCGCCCAGGGCCAGCAGGCGCAGCGGATCGTTCGCGGATCCGACTGCGTCTGCTGGCCCTTTTTCATCCCAGATCTCGAAGAGTGTCACCAGTGAGTTGTCATTGGCGCTGGGGTGGTAGTCCGCAGCGGCCCATATGCTCCAGGCGGCAGGATACGGTCCGCCATAGACCTGCCGGTCCCCCACCTGCCCACGACGCTCTGGAATCTCACTGAAGTCAGCGTCCAACTCCGCAATGACTTCACGGGGGCCCCAGCCCGCAGTGGCGGAGTAGATGATCTGCTCAATGTCGGCGGCCTGGGCCACACCAGGTGCTCCGCCGTAGTGGTCATGGTGCTCATGGGTGACCATCAGCACCTCCACTGTGTCAATGCCCAGTCGCTGCAGACACTGTTCCGCCGGCTGCGGATCCTCGCCGGCGTCGACGACGATTCCTGCCCGCTCTGCAGTACGTACCACCAGCATGTCCCCCTGGCCGACGTCGCACAGCGCGAACCTCCACTGTTCAGCCGGTCCCGCAGCAAACAGTGTGCCCGCCGGCAGGATGACTCCGGCCAGCATTCCGGCTGCCACCCCCAAGATGCTCAGTTCGCCGCGGCGCGGACGACGGGCCTGAACAATGGGCCAGCAGAGCACGAGCGCGGCGGCCACATACAGTCCCGCCATCGCCCAGCCCTGCCACCCTTCGGGCCAGGGTGCCAGTGCCTGGGGCAGTTCGCTGACCCAGGTGCCGATGGCTGCGATCCCGGCCGCTGGGAAGCCGGCAACCCACAGCAGCCCGGTGCTCACCCAGGGCATTGCGCCGATCAGCACTGCCGCCAAGGTCCCCGGCACTGCTGCGAAGGGCAGCAGCGGTCCCGCCAGGATGTTGGCCGGAATGCTGTAGAGCGTGATGCCCTCCGCGATCGGCAGCAGCACTGGGGTGACGAACAGCTGAGCTGAAACGGCCAGTGCCAGCGGTCCTGCAAGCACCGCTGGCATCCACCGGTCGAAGATCAGCTTCAGCCGGTGCCCCACCGCCACAATTCCGGCCGTGGCGGCTGCGGACAGCTGCATGGCAGCGTTCGATGCGTACCAGGGGTTGTAGAGCAGCAGGATGATGACACAGCTGCACAGCAGTGCCGAAGATGCTCGACCACGTCCGGCGAAGACTGCCAGGGCGCCGATGCTGCCCATCACCGCCGCGCGGATCACGCTGGGCGCCGGCTGCACCAGCAGCACGTAGAGCACCAGTCCGACAATGAGCACCGGTGGGATCATCCAGCGCGGTGCCCGACTGCATCTCAGCAGACCGAGAAGCGCTCCCATCACCAGCGAGGTATGGGTGCCGGAGACGACAGTCATATGGCTCAGGCCCGCGACGCGCATCGACTCAGTCAGCTCCGGGCCCTGCTGGGACCGGTCCCCCAACACGATGCCGGGAAGCAGCGCCGATCCGTCACCGGCGGCCACACCGGCAGCCTGCGTGGTAGCCGAGCGGACACTGTTGAACAGGCTGGTCACCTGGGTCCAGCTGTCTTCAGGCAGTGACTGGGGCTCATGGTCTCCAAAGGGAGTCACCAAGGCTGCGGCCTGATCGCCGGAACGGGCGGGTGACAGGGTCGCCGTCAGCCGGTAACGCCTACCGGCGACCAGTTCCGCGGGCTCATCGCCGCGATCGAACAGCACCACATCTGAGCCGATGCGCTGCGGCTGCTGCTCTGCCCCGAGGCGGGCATGGGTGACCACCGCTTGGGTGCGGATGCCCGAAGACTCCTCACCATGTGGGCCGGGGCTGACCAGCGGCTGCGGATCGGTCGAGACGCGCAGCGTGAGCTGGACAGGTATGTCTGATTCAACGGCCTCGGCCCAGCCGGTGGACTCCTGCCGGTGCTGAGTCATGCCTGCCGAGATCATCACGCAGGCCCCAATCACCAGACACAGCACGCTCTGCACAGCTGTGCCCCACAACGCGGCTGAGGAAGCTCGCGGAAGAAGCCACAGCACAGCGGCGCTGACGACGCCGACCGCACCCAGAACGGCGCCGAGCCGCAGGGAGACTTCCGCTGCTGAGTAGATGGCAGTCAGCGCCGCGACCCAGGCCACCAGGGCAGCGGGCAGCAGACGCAGATCCAGTGGCTGGGACGACGGGTCAGGGTGGGTCTGCGCCTCCGGCTCGCCGCCAGTGGGTTCACCAGTCGACGTCGTCTGCAATGTTCTCAATGACCGCCGGGCCGATCCCGCTGACGGCGGCAAGTTCGTTCAGGGAGCTGAATCCGCCGTTGGTCTCTCGGTAGCTGATGATCCGCTCAGCCAGAGCGGGGCCGATGCCGGAGAGCTCCTCCAGCTCCTGGGCTGACGCTGTGTTGAGGTTGATGGGACCCTGCTTTTCCGGCTGTCCGGCCTCGTGCTGGCCAGAGGCTGCCGGTGGCCCCGGGGCATCGGCGCTGAGCTCTTCGGCGGTGGGCACCCAGATGAAGCTGCCGTCGACGGCTTGGGCCGCCAGGTTGACCCCTTCGGCGGCGGCGTCCTCGGTGAGCCCTCCGGCGGCTTCGACGGCGTCGGCTGCTCGGGCACCGGCTTCGACCTCGACCACCTGGGGATGCTCCACGGCCCCGGCGACATGCACCACGACTGGAGCGCGATCTTCGGTGCCCGCATCTTGGGGCCCAGTCTCCTGGGGGCCCGGCTCATGGGGACTGAGGCCCTGCCCCGAATCCGAGGTTTCCGTCGATGTCTGGGCGGGCCGCTCTGCCGGACGCTGCGTGGCGGAGGAATCGAGTTCTGCCGATTCCGGCAGCGCCTCACCGGATGAGTCGGCGCCGGTGAGCCAGGAGACGATCAGCCAACTCAGCAGTGCGGCGATGATCACGACCACCGCACCCATGCGCAGTCGAATGCGACCGGGTGCTGCGTGGGCGGCCTGACGGTCGGCACGCAGGCGTTCCCGGCGGCTCAGCAGCCGCTGGAAGTCGTTGTCGTGCTCGCGCTCCATACTCGCGAGGCTAAGCAATCAGCGCACCACACCGGCTGCCGTGCTGGTGCTTCTGTGCAGTTGACCCCGTGTCACAGCCGCGCGAGGGTCAGTGGGGAAAAGGTATGCAGTGCCGTCGTAGCGTCGGGCTAGTGTGGGGAGCCGCCGGTGACCGAGACGGCCAGCGCACCCAGGCCCATGTGGGCTGCCAACACCGGCGGAACGTCGATAACCGGCACCGGCGCCGCAGAGTGTTCGGTGAGCTCTTCGGCCAACGCGGCGCCCTGGTCCGGGTTGCCGAAGCAGTGCACACCGAGCCTCGCCTCCGGCAGAGACTGGGCACTTGCCACAGCAGTGTCCCGCAGCCGCTCGATCGCCCGGGGCAGGCTGCGTGGGCGCTCCAGCAGCACCACTTCTCCTGAACGCAGGCCCAGCAGCGGTTTCACCCCCATCAGTGAACCCAGGATGGAGGAGAGCCGGTTGATCCTCCCGCCGCGGCGCAGCTGTTCAAGGTTGGGCACCACGAAGAGCGAATCCGCTGCGGCGGCGCTGCGCTGGGCCGCCTCCACCACGTCCCGAAGGGTTCCGCCCAGCCGAGCGGTGATGGCTGCTTCGATCACGGCCTCCCCCAGGCCGAGGCCGGCCTGCTCAGAGTCGACCACCGAGACCGGGATCTCAACGTCCTCGGCGGCCAGCCGCGCCGCATCGGCAGTTCCGGAGAGTTTGGCAGACAGGTGGATCGCCGCGATGCCGGCGAACCCTTGGCCCTGCAGCCGGCGGTAGACCTCGCTCAGCCGCCCGGGCGAAGGCCGGGAGGTGCGCACCCCGATCCCCTGGGCCAACGCCAGCGGCAGGTCGCGGTCAAGCTCCTCGGAGGCCTCCGGATAGATCTGGGCGGCATTATGCGGGTAGTCGATCATCACCGGTATGGCCACCACGCTCAGGTGCTCGCCCAGCACCCCCAGGTCCGCAGTGCCCTGCCAGGTCAGCGGCAGGGCGCTGGCGGTGTCGGTGAGCACCGCAATCCGACCCCGGGTGCGGCGCATATTGGGCCTGATCCCCTGCATCCGGCGGCGCCGACTCAGCAGCTGCGCCTCTGCGGCAGCCGCCCATGCCGCGTTGCGCTCTGCCGGCGAGGAGGGGGGCATCAGTTGGTCACAGCCCCATCAGCTGGTGACAACATTGACCAGCTTCGGCGCCTTGACGATCACTTTGCGCACCGGGCCGTCGTCGTCGATGTACTTCTGGATCTTCGGCAGCGCCAGCGCCTGAGCCTCGAGTTCGGCTTCGCTGATGTCCGGGGAGACCTCCAGTTTGTCGCGCAGTTTGCCCTTGACCTGCACCACGGCGGTGATGGTCTCCTGCACCAGCAGGGCCTCGTCGTAGTCCGGCCACACCGAGTTGGCCACCGAGGACTGCCGGCCCAGCATCGCCCACATGTCTTCGGCGGTGTAGGGCGCCGCCAGCGAGAGGATCTGAGCGGCCGTCTCGGCGGCCTCACGCACTGCCGGATCGGCGGGCCCGGCTCCGGAGTCGATTTCCTTGCGGGCGGCGTTGATCAGCTCCATCACGCGGGCGATGACCACGTTGTACTTCTGATCCTCCAGCAGTCCCTGGACGTCGGCGATCACTCGGTGGGTGACCCGGCGCAGCTGCTGGGCCCCCTGGCTCGGGTCCGTCCCGGCCCGGCTGGTCACGTCCTGGGCGATGCGCCAGGCCCTGGCCAGGAATTTCGCGGACCCCGAAGGTGAGACATCGGCCCAGTCGACGTCGTCCTCCGGCGGGGAGGCGAAGATCATGGTCAGCCGCACCGCGTCCACCCCGTAGGTGTCCAGCTGTTCGCCCAGGTCCACCCCGTTGCCCAGGGATTTGGACATGGCCCTGCCGCCGTTGAGGACCTGACCCTGGTTCAGCAGGGCGGAGAAGGGTTCGGTGAAGTTCACCAGCTCAAGGTCGTGGAGCACTTTGGTGATGAACCGGGAGTAGAGCAGATGCAGGATGGCGTGCTCCACGCCGCCGACGTACTGCTCCACCGGCAGCCACTGGTTGACCTGTTCAGTGGGGAAGATCTCTTCGGTGCTGTGGGGTGCGATATAGCGCAGGTAGTACCAGGAGGAGTCCACGAAGGTGTCCATCGTGTCGGTGTCCCGGGTGGCCGGTTTGCCGCAGGCCGGGCAGTCCACGCTGACCCAGTCCTCGTTGGAGGCCAGCGGGGACTGGCCCTTGGGGGCAAGCTGCTCGCCGCGCATATCAGTGGGCAGGGTCACTGGCAGCTGGTCGTCGGGGACCGGCACTTCCCCGCAGTCTCGGCAGTGAATGATCGGAATCGGCGCGCCCCAGAAGCGCTGGCGGGAGAGCAGCCAGTCACGCAGCCGGTAGTTGACCTTGGCGGTTCCGGCGTCGTCGTGCTCCAGCACTTCGATCGCCCGGGTGATCGCCTCGTCCTTGGCCAGGCCCTGCCACTTGGGGGAATTGATCGCGATGCCATCACCTGCGGTGGCGACTCCGGAGGTGGCCGGGTCCTCTTCGCCGGTGTCGACGACGACGTTGACGTTGAGGTCCATGGCCCGGGCGAACTCCAGATCGCGCTGATCGTGGGCGGGCACACCCATCACCGCACCGGTGCCGTAGTCGGCCAGCACGTAGTCGGAGGCCCAGATGGGCAGCTTCTCCCCGGTGAGCGCGTGCACCGCGTAGCGGCCCAGGAACACGCCTGTCCGCTTGCGGTCCGCTGACTGCCGGTCGATCTCCGAGACGGTCTTCAGGCCTTCCCGGTAGGTCTCTAGTTCCGCACGCTTAGTCTCGGTGACCAGCTGCACAGCCAGGTCGGCGTCGGCGGCGACCACCATGAATGTCACCCCGTAGAGCGTGTCGGGCCGGGTGGTGAAGACGCTGATGGGTTCGGCGTCGTCCCCTTCGACGGCGAAGCTCACCGAGGCGCCGGTGGAGCGGCCGATCCAGTTGCGCTGCATGGCCAGCACCCGGTCCGGCCAGGCGCCCTGAAGCTGATCCATATCGTCCAGCAGCCGGTCGGCGTAGTCGGTGATCTTGAAGTACCACTGGTTCAGCGCACGCTTGGTGACCGGGGTGCCGCAGCGTTCGCAGGCGCCCTCGACCACCTGCTCATTGGCCAGCACGGTCTGGCAGCTGGGGCACCAGTTGACCGGTGAGTTCTTCCGGTAGGCCAGTCCCCGGTTGTAGAGCTGCAGGAACAGCCACTGGGTCCACCGGTAGTAGACCGGATCGGAGGTGTGCAGACGGGTGCTCCAGTCGGTGCTGATCGCGTAGCGCTTGAAGCTGGCGGCCTGGGTCTCAATGTTGCTGTAGGTCCACTCGGCGGGGTGGGCGTTGTTCTTGATCGCGGCATTCTCCGCCGGCAGCCCGAAGGAGTCCCAGCCGATGGGGTGCAGCACGTTGTAGCCGCGCAGCCGCGCATAGCGGGCCGGGACGTCGCCGATCGCGAAGGCCTCCGCGTGCCCCATGTGCAGGTCCCCTGAGGGGTAGGGGAACATATCGCAGACGTACTTCTTGGGCCGGGGATCGTCGGGGTCCACCTCGAAGGTGCCGTCCTGCTCCCAGAACGGCTGCCAGCGCTCTTCGATCCGGCGGAAGTCGTAGGTCTGCTTCTCAGCGGTCGCGGGGGTTTCGCTCACCAGTGGGACACCTCAGGATCATCGGCGCAGAGACGGCAGCCTCCGCGTATGGGCAGGAAGGATTATCAACTCGCACCAGTCTAAGTGAGAACCCCGCCTGCCCGCTCACACCCGGCTGTCACCGCCTTTTCGCCGGCTCCGCTCGCTCCCCGTCCGCTGTGCTCTGCGCCCACCGCGCCGGCCAGCGTCCCGGCCGCCGAAACGCGCGGCTCCCCTGAGCATCGGTTGATGGATTGTGGGTGCTCTGGGGCGACCCGTACGCCCATAACGACAAGAATCTGACAATCGATCCCGAGTGCGCCCGGCTGGACCATCCATTCCACACTGAGGCTGTTCCCACGACAGCCTCCTGGCTCAGACCCAGCACCACCCGATCTGAACTGAGCCGGTCTTGGCTGGGCAGGCTCTGAACTGAGCGGTTTCCAGACTGAGCGGGTTCTAGACTGAGTCCCGTGAACCCACAGCAGAGCAGCACGACGACGCCACCGCAGCCGCCCCCTGCCTGGGTGGGCTATCCGCACCGGGCCGGTGAGCGCATCAGCATCCCGGTGACGTTCAGCCTGCTCGGCCCAGGATCCCGCTGGACCGGGCTGCACACCGAGGTGGCCCTGTGGCGCTACGCCCCCACCGGCGATTCGGCTGACGAGTCTGCGCGACGGCCGCGGCTGCTGATGATCCACGGGTTCCGCGGTGATCACCACGGGATGCAGCTGATCGTCGACGCGCTGCCCGACTTCGAGGTGCTCGTCCCAGACCTGCCCGGCTTTGGGCAGACCCCACCGGTTCGGGGGGCTTCCGGCCGCCGAGTGGAGCACTCCGTGGATCTCTATGCGGGGCTGGTGGCCCGGCTGTCCCAGCAGCTGGACCTGGGAGCTGATGATGTGCTGATGGGCCATTCCTTCGGCACCACGATCGCCTCGGCCCATATTGCCAAGCACCAGCGTCAGTGGGCCGGGCTGGTGCTCAGTGCACCGATCAGCGACGGTGTCTTCTCCGGACCGATGCTGGCCGGCGCCTCCGCCGTGGAGCTCTACTACCGACTCACCCGGGTGCTTCCCGAACGCTGCGCCAACGCCCTGCTGCGCTCGGCTGCGATTCTGGGGCTGACCAACCTGACCATGATCGTGGAGGCCGACCCTGCCGTGCAGAGCTATGTACGCGATCAGCACCGGCAGTTCTTCGGCAGCTACGCCGACCGGCAAACGCTGTGGGAGGCGTATTGGGCCTCCAGCAGGCACACTGTGGCCGACTATGCGCAGGACCTTCACCTGCCGGTCGCACTGTTGCCGGGCACCCAGGATCAGCTGAGCACCCGCACCGGACGACGTCGGCTGCGTGCTGCCCTGCCGCAGGGGCACATGGAGATGATCCGTGGGGCGGGACACCTGCTGCACTATGAGAAGCCCGCCCAGCTGGCCCGGGCGATGCGCCGGTTCCTGCGCGCCCTCTGAGCCCACGCACCTGTGGGAAGGCTCAGAATTGCAGCGTGGCGACGTCGTCGACCCCGATCCGCAGTGCCCTGCCCCCGGTGGGCGTGGCACTGGAGGTGCGCCGGGCGCGTCGGATTTCCGCGATGACGTCCCCAGCCTGAGCGAAGCTGAAGAACAGCAGCCAGCGGTGCCTGCCCTCCTCCACCGGCGCCGGGCCGATCCATTCCACGCCCTGCGGCAGCTCGACCTCACTGATCAGCGCCTGCGCCTCGGCAGGATCACCGGTGAGGCTAAGCATCCGTTTGGCCGGCGGCAGGCCCAGCTCCAGGCGCCGGTAGAGCTCATCGCGGGCATAGCCAACGGGGTCCCAACGCACCAGGGCGCCGGTGAGCTCATCCTGTGAAGCGGTGACCACCACTGTGCCGGACTGAGCCGGATCGGAGCTGTGCCCCCGCACCAGGGAGGCTGCCTTGAACCAGCGGGCCAGCACCCGGCGGGGCACATCAAGGCCTTCGCGGGCCAGTTGGGCATCGCCGTCGAGCAGCAGCGCCGCACTGTATCCGGTGGCCGGCGCAGGCTCCACCCCCGGGGTGCTCACCACTAGGGCAGGCAGCTCCCCGATGGTCTCTACCGGCTGATCTCCGGTGGAGGAGACCACTGGGATGTTTGGAAACGCCCGGCCCAGCTCCTGGGCGGTGCGGTCGGCGCCGCGGGCTGCGGCGAGGAAGGAGGTGTGACCACATTCTGCGCACCGGTGCTGGCGGTGGTGCAGTCCGCACCAGCGGCAGCGCAGCGCCCGGGACTGGGCGTAGTTCCCCGGCAGGGCCAGGGGCCCGTAACAGTCGGGGCACTGTTGGCGGCTGCGGCAGCGTTGGCACAGCACCGCCGGAACGAACCCGGCCCGGCCGACCTGCACCAGCACCGGCCCATGCTCCAGGCCTTCGCGGGCGGCCCGGTAGGCGGTGTGCGGCATCCGTGCCCGGTGTGCCGAGGGATCACGCTCCTGGGTGTAGGAGTCGCTGGTGGCCCGCACCAGCGGTGCCGCGGCCCGCCTGGTCCGACCCTGCGGCGCCAGCTCCTGCAGCCAGCCGCGCTCAGCCAGGCGCTGCACCTCCAGGCTGCGGGCGGTGGAGAGGAACAGCAGTCCCGCCCCCGTCTGCACCGATCGCAGCAGTGCCACCTCACGAGCATGGTGGTAGGGCGCGCGCGGCTCGGCGTGGCTGGGATCGTCGTCGTCGAGCATCACAATCAGCTTCGGCCGTGCCACCGGCGCGAAGATCGCTGACCTGGTGCCCACGGCCACCTGGGCTTGGCCGAAGCGCAGCCGCAGATAGGCGCGGTACCGGGGGGTAGGCCCCATCTCCGCCGTCAGCCGGGCCACGGCCTCCTCCCCCAGCTCAGCCTCCAACAGGCCGGCAACCTGCTCCACATCACGCTGATCAGGCACGACGACGACCGCATCGCCATCGTCGGCGAGTGTCTGCTGCACGGCCTGCAGAATCAAGTGGGCCGGGCCCTGCTCACCGTAGCCCTTCAGCGCCAGCCCCGCTTGCCGGGGCCCCGGCTCCTCGGGATGCGGCTGAGTCTGCGGCGGCGCCAGGGAGCTGAACTCCTTTTCCACCCGGGCGGCCCGTGCCGGGATGGCCGCGCGCAGCACGTCAGCGGTGACCCCGGCGTAGCGTTGGGCCACCTGCTCGGCCAGCTGATGGATCTGCCCCGCCAGCAGCGGCAGCGGGGAGACCACTTTGCTCAGCAGGCTCAGCCGCACACCGGTGGAGGACTGCTGGGTCCGCGACAGCACGTAGCCGGACATTTCTCGGCCGGAGAAGCGGACCTTGACCCGGCACCCGGGCACGACCTTCTCGTCGAAGTCCATCGGCACCGCATAGTCGAAGGGCCGGTCCAGGTGCGGCACCGCAGTCTCCAGCAGCACCTGGGCCACCGGCTGCTGCTGCGCCGAGCCGGCCGGAAGCGCAGAGACTGCCGGGGCGGCCAGGGAGTCCAGCAGCGCGGGCTGCCGCGACCGGCCGTCCTCGCTGTGCGGCTGCTGAGTGCTCATACCTTCGATGCTACGTGGCCGCTCGGACAGTGCCGACCGCGGGACTACGCCCCGAAGAGGCTCTTCAGCTCATCGACCCGGTTGAGCTGCTCCCAGGGGAAGTGGCTCTGGCCGAAGTGTCCGTTCTTGGCGGTTTCGGCGTAGATGGGCCGCAGCAGGTCGAGCTCTTCGATGATGCCCAGCGGACGCAGGTCGAAGATTTCGCGGATGGCCGCAGAGATCTTGGCGGGATCGACCTTCTCGGTGCCGAAGGTCTCCACATAGATTCCCACCGGGTGGGCACGGCCGATCGCGTAGGCGATCTGGATCTCGGCACGGTCGGCCAGCCCGGCGGCCACCACGTTCTTCGCCACCCAGCGCATCGCATAGGCTGCGGACCGATCCACTTTGGAGGGGTCCTTGCCGGAGAAGGCACCGCCGCCGTGCCGGGCGAAGCCGCCGTAGGTGTCGACGATGATCTTGCGGCCGGTCAGCCCGGCGTCGCCGACGGGCCCGCCGATGACGAAGGGCCCGGAGGGGTTGATGATCTCCTGCAGGTCGTTGAGCTGCAGCCCGGATTCGCTGATCACCGGTTTGATGACGACCTCAGAGATATCCTTCTGCAGCTGCTGCTGGGTGGTTTCGGCGGTGTGCTGGCTGGAGACCACCACAGTGTCCAGGGTCACCGGGGTGTCGCCGTCGTAGCCGATGGTCACCTGGGTCTTGCCGTCTGGGCGCAGGTAGTCCAGCTGCCCGGACTGCCGCGCCTCGGTCAGCCGCGCGGAGAGCCGGTGGGCCAATGCGATCGAGGTGGGCATGTAGGTGTCGGTCTCGTTGGTGGCGTAGCCGAACATGATGCCCTGGTCGCCTGCTCCCTGGGCGTCGCGCGGGTCCACGGCGCCGTCGCGGGCCTCCAGCGAGTTGAACACGCCCCCGGCGATGTCCGCCGACTGCTGGCCGATGCTGACTGATACGCCGCAGCGGGCGCCGTCGAACCCGTTGGCTGAGGAGTCGTAGCCGATCCCCAGCAGGGTCTGGCGGACGATCTGCGGGATCTCCACGTAGGCGTCGGTGGTGACTTCACCGGCAACGTGGACCAGTCCGGTGGTGGTCAGCGCCTCGACCGCCACCCGGGAATTGGGATCCAGGTTCAGCATCGCATCAAGGATGCTGTCCGAGACCTGGTCGCAGATTTTGTCCGGATGGCCGATGGTCACCGACTCCGAGGAGAACAGGCGCAGGAAATCTGAAGTGCTCACCCGCTCATCCTAGCGGTGTGCGGAACAGTCTCGCTGGGCTTTCGTCACACGCGTTCACGCCCACGCCTCCCCCGGCGCTCTCTCCCGCGACCGTTCCACCCCGCCGAGCGTTGCACCCGCCGTCCCACCGGCTGTCAGCATGCTTCGCGCATTCTTCCCAGCGTTGTGAAGTTTCACCCCCCTGAGGAGGCGCAGTTTTTTCACAACGCGGGGATACTTGCCAGTAGGGCAGCAGGACGGCGGAAATACGGGGCACCCAGCTGTCAGGACATGGCCTCAGCTGCGGCTGGAAGCGTCCAGCAGCTGGGCGGTGCGGGCGACGACGACGCCGGCCGCCTCAGCCTTGGTGCCGCGCCAGCTCACCGGCTCGCTCTCTCCCAGGGCGGACTGCGCCGCTGCGGATGCCAGCACATGGATCTCGGTCTCGTCGCGGCCGAACACCAGGTTCTCCCCCACCTGGTTGAGCACCAGCAGGTCGCACCCCTTGCGCTGCAGCTTCTGCTGCGCCAGCTTCATCGGATCATCATCACCGCCGCCGGTCTCCGCGGCGAAGCCCACGATGACCGGCGGCCCCTCCCCGCTGCTGCGACGATGCTCGACCAGATCAGCGAGAATGTCCGGATTGCGCTCCAAGGTGATGACCGGGTTCTGGCCGTCGTCGGTCTTTTTGATCTTGGCCTGCGCGTAGTCGGCAGGCCGGAAATCGGCGACGGCGGCGGCCATAATGAGCGCATCGGCGCCCGCGCTGCGACGCCGGACGGCCTCCTGCAGCTCCTCGGCGGTCTCAATGCGTTCCACTGAGATCCGCGCATGCCCGGTGGGCGGCTCGGCTTCGGTGATGCCGGCGACGAGGTGCACCTGTGCACCGGCTGCCGCAGCCTGCTCGGCCAGGGCGAACCCCTGCTTGCCCGAGGATCGGTTGCCCAGATAGCGCACCGGGTCCAGGGGTTCGCGGGTCCCGCCTGCGGTGACGACCACGGTCCGGCCCTGCAGTGACGGCTGGGCATCGGCATCGGGTGCGTAATGGGTCCCGGTCAGGGGTGCGTAGGCGAAGGTGGGGCCGGGTGGCGTCAGCAGCTCGCGGACCCGGGCGTGGATCTCTTCAGGTTCCGGCAGCCGACCCGGGCCGGAGTCTTTGCCGGTGAGCCGACCCTCGGCAGGGTCCATGACCTCGATGCCGCGTGTGCGCAGCACGTTGACGCTGTCGATGGTGGCTGGGTGCTGCCACATTTCGGTGTGCATCGCCGGCACCAGCAGCGTCGGTGCTCTGCTGACCAGCAGCGTCGAGGTCAGCAGGTCATCGGCGGCGCCCATGCGGGCTCGGGCCAGCAGGTCGGCTGTCGCCGGGGCGACGACGACAAGGTCGGCCTCCTGCCCCAGCCGGACGTGGCGGACTTCATCGACGCCTTCGAACACGGAGCTGGTCACCGGTCGGCCGCTGATGGCTTCCCAGGTGGCCCGGCCCACGAACTCCAGTGAGGCGCTGGTGGGGATGACGTCGACCTGATGCCCATCTTCCTTCAGCAGCCGTGCCAGGTGCACAGCCTTATAGGCGGCGATCCCCGCTGAGACTCCCAGAACGATGCGCATAGGTGGCTAGGCGCCCGAGGCTGGTCGGTGCCTCAGGGCGGCGGAGCTCAGGCCGGGTCAGTCTCGGCGGACTGGGCGGCGGGGGACTTCTGGGTCAGCAGGCCCTCATTGATCTCGCGCAGGGCGATGGAGAGCGGCTTCTCGTTCAGCTGGGTCTCCACCAGCGGGCCGATGTGCTCAAAGAGGCCCTCGTGCAGCTGGGCGTAGTAGTTGTTGATCTGCCGCGCCCGCTTGGCGGCGAAGAGCACCAGGGAGTATTTGGAGTCGGCCTTGGTCACCAGGTCGTCGATCGGCGGGTCGATCATGCCTTCGAGCTGCTCAGTCACGTGGGAGTGTTTCCTTTGCGGGTTGGTCTTCGTCGTATTCAGCCTGTCAAGTCTACCGCAGAAGCGCGGTGATCCTCAGACCTGCTGGTCAGCGCACACCAGCTCAACCAGCTCTGCGGCGGCACGGGCGACGTCGTCATTGATGATCGTGACGTCGAACTCCGATTCTGCGGCCAGCTCTACTCGGGCGGTCTGCAGCCGACGCTGCTGCTCCTCGGGCGATTCGGTGCCGCGGCCGTTGAGCCGGGAGATCAGGTCTTCCCAGCTCGGAGGTGCAAGAAACACGAACTGCGCCTCAGGCATGCTGCGGCGCACCTGGCGGGCCCCCTGCAGGTCGATCTCCAACAGGACCCGCTTACCGGCTGCCAGGGCGTCCTTCACGGTGGAGCGCAGCGTGCCGTAGCGGTGGCGCCCATGGACGGTGGCCCACTCCAGCAGAGCGTCCTCCTGGACCAGTCGGTCGAACTCCTGCGGGTCGATGAACCAGTAGTCCTCCCCGTTCACCTCGCCGGGGCGGGCGGGGCGGGTGGTCGCCGACACCGAGAAGTGGACCTGCGGATAGTGGGTCCGGATGTGGCCGCTCAGGGTCGATTTTCCGACTGATGTGGGACCGGCCAGCACGGTCACGGCGGGGTCGGCGTGTGGGGTATGAGGCATCAGCCCAATTCTGCCAGACGCGCAACCAGTGCTCTGCGCTGCTTGACCCCGAGCCCGCCGAGACGACGGTTGATCGAGACGTGCAGCTCCTCCAGGATCCGGGTGGCGGTGACCCGGCCGACGCCGGGCAGCGATTCCAGCAGCTCCAGCGTCTTCAGCCGGGCGACGGCCTCCGAGCTGTCTGCGGCCGCCAGCACCTGCTGAAAGCTCAGGGTGCCTGCGCCGAACCCCTTCTTCACCTCCGCACGTTCGGCTCGGGCCGCCAGCGCCTTCTGCCGAGCAGTATCGCGCTCTGTCTGGGTCAGTTCTCGCAGTGCCACGGTGAAAACTCCTCAGCGTCATGCTGTGCCCAGCCGGGCACTCCCTTTTCGGAGAATGTAACGCTAATCACAGTGAAGGGCAACAGTGTGTGTCCGAACGGCGGCGAAAATCGTCATCGCAGCTCAGCCTGCGACGCCTCGATCGCGCGAATCAGGTCGGCAACCTCCGGGCCCTGCTCAAGGATTGCCCGCGATGAGTTGACCAGCACCTGCGGCCAGGCGGAGCCGAACCCTGATCGCAGCTGTGCGGCCGTGGCTCCCTGGGCGCCGTATCCCGGGGCCAGCAGCGCAGGCCGGCCGGCTGTGAGATCTATCCCGCTGCTGCTGGCCAGGGGCGCGGTGGTAGCACCGACGACGAGCCCAATATCACCTAGCGCTGTCTCACCCACCGCTGTCTCACCCACCGCTGCTCCATCCGGCGCCGGCCGCGCTGTGTTGATCTGCTGGACTTGGGAGGCGATGTGACCGGCCACTGTGGACGCCGAGCTCGCCCCCGGGGCCACCTCCTGCTCGCGCCTGGCCAGCTGCACCTGTTGCCCCTCGGGGTTGGAGGTCAGAGCCAGCACAAACAGCCCGCCCCGGTAGCGTTGGGCGGCTTCCACCGCCGGGGCCAGGGAGCCGAATCCGAGGTAGGGGCTGACGGTCAGCGCGTCGGCGCCGAAATCGTTCTGCGGGTTCAGCCAGGCCTCAGCATAGGCGGCCATTGTGGAGCCGATGTCTCCGCGCTTCGCGTCGGCGATGACCAGCAGGCCCGCCTGCTTCGCCTCGGCGATGATGTCCGCCAAGGCGGCCATCCCGCCGAGGCCGCAGCTTTCGAAGAAGGCCACCTGAGGCTTGACCGCGGCCGCGCGGCCCGCTGCCGCGGTGATGATGCGGCGGCCGAACTCACGCAGCCCTGCGGCGTCGTCGTTGAGCCCCCAGGCGGTGAGCAGGCCCGGATGCGGGTCGATGCCCACACACAGCTGCCCATAGGCCCGATAGGCCTCAGCAAGCCGAGCCCCGAATCCCGGCTGCGACAGGCTCACGCGGCCCCTGCGGCGGTGAGACCAGCCTGGTGCAGCCGTGCCGCGTGCTCCTGCAGGGAGGCGACGGACCAGCTGAAGGTGCGCTGGGCTTCGATGGCTTGGACGGCGGCGCCGAACCCGGCCACCGTGGTGATCACCGGGAGTCCCAGGCTGGTGGCGGCGGCGCGGATCTCGTAGCCGTCGCTGCGGGCATCGCCGCCGCTGGGTGTGTTGAGGATCAGATCAATGCGTCCGGCCTCCATCAGCTCCAGCACAGTTCCGCTCTCCTCCGGGGTTTCGGCGATCTTGCGCACCACTTCGCAGGAGATGCCGTTGCGACGCAGCACATCGGCGGTGCCGCCGGTGGAGACGATTCCGAAGCCAAGATCCGCCATGCGCTTCACCGGCATGACGATCCCGCGCTTATCCCGGTTGGCCACTGAGACGAAGACTTTTCCGGAGCTGGGCAGCGGATTGTTCGCCGCCAGCTGGGACTTGGCCATCGCGGTGTCGAAGTGCTTATCGATGCCCATCACCTCACCGGTGGAGCGCATCTCCGGGCCCAGCAGCGAGTCGACGACGCGGCCGTCGGTGGTGCGGAACCGTGCGAAGGGCAGCACGGCCTCCTTCACCGCGACCGGTGCGCCCGGGGGCAGCTGGGACCCGTCGCCGGCTTCGGGCAGCATCCCGGCGGCCGCGTGCCCGGAGCCGGCGCGGAGCTCGGCGATGCTCACCCCGGTGCCGATCAGGGCGGCAGCCTTGGCCAGCTGCACCCCGGTGGCCTTGGACACGAAGGGCACGGTGCGGGAGGCCCGCGGGTTGGCCTCGATCACGTAGAGCACATCGGCGGCGAGCGCGAACTGGATGTTGATCAGTCCGCGCACCCCCACTCCGGCTGCGATCGACGCTGTCGCCTCGCGGACCCGGGCCAGCACCTCGGGGCCCAGGGTGATCGGCGGCAGCACGCAGGAGGAGTCCCCGGAGTGGATGCCGGCCTCCTCGATGTGCTCCATGATGCCGCCCAGGTACAGGTCGGTGCCGTCGAAGAGCGCGTCGACGTCGACCTCGATGGCATCTTCGAGGAACCGGTCCACCAGCACCGGGTGCTCGGCGCTGACCTCGGTGGCGTGCCGGATGTAGCGAGCCAGGCCGGGCTCGTCGTAGACGATCTCCATGCCCCGGCCGCCCAGCACGTAGGAGGGGCGCACCAGCACCGGGTAGCCGATGGTGTCGGCGATCGCCTTCGCGTCCTGGAAGCTCACCGCCGTCCCGTTCTTCGGAGCCACCAGCCCCGCACCGGTGAGCACCTGGTCGAAGGCCCCGCGGTGCTCGGCGAGGTCGATCGCCTCCGGGGAGGTCCCCAGGATCGGCACACCGGCCTCGGCGAGCTGGCGTGCCAGCTTCAGCGGTGTCTGCCCGCCCAGCTGCACGAAGACGCCGACGACTCCCCCGGTGCGCTCCTCCGCGGCGATGACCTCCAACACGTCCTCCAGGGTCAGCGGCTCGAAGTAGAGCCGGGTGGAGACGTCGTAGTCGGTGGAGACGGTCTCCGGGTTGTTGTTGACCATGACCGTCTCGTAGCCGGCATCCCGCAGCGCCATCGTGGCGTGGACGCAGGAGTAGTCGAACTCGATGCCCTGCCCGATCCGGTTGGGCCCGGAGCCCAGGATGATCACCGAGGGCTTCTGGTGCCCGGTGATCTCGTCCTCCATGTCGTAGCTGGAGTAGTGGTAGGGGGTGAACGCTTCGAACTCGGCGGCACAGGTGTCCACAGTCTTGAACACCGGCCGGATCCCCAGGGCGTGGCGCACCCCGCGCACCACGGCGGGATCCATCGAGCGCAGCCGCCCGATCTGCTCGTCGGAGAAGCCGTGGCGCTTGGCCCGGCGCAGCACGGCGGCATCGAGTTCCGGTGCTTCGCGGGTGGCGTCGCCGACCTCGTTGATCAGCTGGATCTGGTCCAGGAACCAGGGGTCGATGCCGGTGATCCGGTAGATCTCGTCTAAGTCGGCCCCGGCGGCCAGCGCGTGCTGGACCTGGTAGATCCGATCGGTGGTGGGGGTGGCCATCTGCTGCAGCAGGGTGGCAAGGTCGGCGTCGTCGTCGAAGGTGAATTCGCTGCTGCGCTGCTCCAGGGAGCGCAGGGCCTTCTGCAGCGCCTCGGTGAAGTTCCGGCCCAGGGACATCGCCTCCCCCACCGACTTCATCGTGGTGGTCAGCGTCGGGTCCGCGGCGGGGAACTTCTCGAAGGCGAAGCGCGGGACCTTGACCACCACGTAGTCCAGGGTGGGCTCGAAGCTCGCCGGGGTCTTCTGGGTGATGTCGTTGGGGATCTCGTCCAGGGTGTAGCCCACGGCCAGCTTGGTGGCGATCTTGGCGATGGCGAAGCCGGTGGCCTTGGAGGCCAGCGCCGAGGACCGGGAGACCCGCGGGTTCATCTCGATGACCACCACCCGGCCGGTGTCAGGCTCCACGGCGAACTGGATGTTGCAGCCGCCGGTGTCCACCCCGACCTCACGGATGATGTTGATGGAGATGTCGCGCAGCTTCTGGTACTCGCGGTCGGTGAGTGTCATCGCCGGGGCCACCGTGATCGAGTCGCCGGTGTGCACGCCCACCGGGTCGAAGTTCTCGATGGAGCACACGACGACGACGTTGTCGTTGGAGTCGCGCATCATCTCCAGCTCGAACTCCTTCCACCCGAGGATGGACTCCTCCAGCAGCACCTCGTTGGTGGGTGAGTACTGCAGCCCGGCGCCGGCGATGCGGTGCAGGTCGGTCTCGTTGTAGGCCATGCCGGAGCCGAGCCCGCCCATGGTGAAGCTGGGGCGCACCACCATGGGGTAGCCCAGCTCATCGGCGGCGCCGCGCGCCTCCTCCATGGAGTGGACGATCAGTGACTTCGCCGACTCCGCGCCGCAGCGCTCCACGACGCCTTTGAACTTTTCGCGGTCCTCGCCCAGCTCGATGGCAGCAATATTGGCTCCGATCAGCTCCACCCCGTACTCGTCCAGGGTGCCGGTCTTGTCCAGGGCGATCGCAGCGTTCAGCGCAGTCTGGCCGCCCAGGGTGGGCAGCAGGGCGTCGGGACGCTCCTTGGCGATGATCTTCGCGATCACATCGGCGCTGATGGGCTCCACGTAGGTGGCGTCGGCGAACTCGGGGTCGGTCATGATGGTGGCCGGGTTGGAGTTGACCAGAATCACCCGGATGCCCTCTTCTTTGAGCACCCGAAGCGCCTGTGTTCCGGAGTAGTCGAACTCGGCGGCCTGGCCGATCACGATCGGGCCCGAACCGATCACCAGCACGGAGTTGAGGTCGGAGCGCTTAGGCATTTGTCTGGTGTCCTCCTGTGGCGGCGGGGGCGGAGTCGGCGGTGGTGGTCTCAGCGGCACTGGGCCGCCGGTCGGTCGGGGCAAGGGTGTCGGCGCCGGTGAGCTGTGCGCCGCTGCGGTGGGCGGTGATGAGTTCGACGAACCTGTCGAACAGGTAGGCGGAGTCGTGCGGGCCGGCGGCGGCCTCGGGGTGGTACTGAACGCTGAAGGCGGCAATGTCCAGGCAGCGCAGCCCTTCGACCACCGAGTCGTTGAGGCTGGAATGGCTGACCTGGACCCGGCCGTAGCGCGACTCGGGCGCGGTGAGGGTCTCCCCCACCGGTGCGTCGACGGCGAAGCCGTGGTTCTGGCTGGTGATCTCGACTTTTCCGGTGGCGTGGTCCATCACCGGCTGGTTGATGCCGCGGTGGCCGAAGGTGAGCTTATAGGTGTCGAAGCCCAGGGCCCGGCCGAGGATCTGATTGCCGAAGCAGATGCCGAAGAACGGGGTGCCGGAGTCCAGTATCTCTCGCAGCAGGCTGATCTGCTCCTCCGCGGTGGCCGGGTCGCCCGGCCCGTTGGAGAGGAAGACCCCGTCGGGCTTCAGCTGCGCGATGGTGGAGAAGCTGGTGTCGGCCGGCAGCACGTGCACCCGCAGTCCGCGCTGGGCCATGCGCACCGGCGTCATGTGCTTCATCCCCAGATCCACCGCGACGACGGTGCCCAGCGGTTCGCCCTGCCACTGGTGCTCTGCGGGCTCCACGAGGTAGGCCTCCTCCGTGGTGACCGTCTGGGCCAGCCGGGCGCCGCGCATATCGGGCTGCGCCCGCACTTCAGCCAGCAGCTCGGAGTGCGGCCGGGCGGCGGCCTCGCCGGAGAAGACCCCGGCCTTCATCGCGCCCCTGTCCCGCAGCCGGCGGGTGACGGCCCGGGTGTCGATGTCTTTGATGGCCACGATCCCCTGGGCGGTGAGCTCATCGTCCAGGGTTCCGATCGCCCGCCAGTTGGAGGCCCGGCGGGCGGCGTCGCGGACCACGTATCCGGCCGCCCAGATGCGGCGCGACTCCGGGTCCTGATCGTTGACGCCGGTGTTTCCGATGTGCGGTGCGGTCTGGACCACGATCTGCTGGAGGTAGGAGGGGTCGGTGAGCGTCTCCTGGTAGCCGGTCATACCGGTGTTGAAGACTGCTTCGCCCAGGGCGGTGCCGGCTGCGCCGTAGGCCGCACCCTCGTAGACGGTTCCGTCTTCGAGGATCAGCAGCGCAAGGGTGTCTGTGGTGCTCATGGGGTAGGCGGCGTCTCCTTCTACAGGTGGGGGCTCTGGGCTGAGGGCGAGTCGGTCTCAGCCTCCGACGGCGGGCTGTTCGGTTCGGTGTTCGGCTGGGTGCTCGGCGGGGTGTGGGGTGTGCGGCTGCTCAGGGCCTGCAGCAGCGACTTGCCCTCGGCGGCGTGCCGGGGCCGGAACCCGGTGGCCACCTGAGTCTCCCCGAGGGTCCAGCCGATGATGATCGTGCCGTCCTTCTCCACGAACTTGCCCACGATGCCGTGGTCGGTGCCCGCATACTGAAGCTGCTGGGCGGGAATGAACCAGTTGCGCGCCCCGGAGCGAAAGATCGCTATTCCGTGGGGAGGCGGGGGCTGGTCCGCCGACGCCTCGGCCCAGTGGACCTCCACCCGTCCCACCGTGCGCAGGCCCAGTTCGTGCACGGCGACCCGGTCCAGGTAGTGCTCCCCCTTCACCGTGCCGATGACCATGCCCTCCGCGGCGATCTCGGGTTCGGACTCGATGAGCTGGGCGGGGACCTCGACCGGGGCCTCAAGATCACGCTGGCGGCGTTTGCGATTGCGCCAGCCCAGCCAGATGAGTGCGCAGAACACTGCGATGATCCCCAGGGCGATCCAGAGGTAGTTCAGGTAGGTGCCGGTCATATCCGGTGCGGTGGTGAGAATCATGCTGCTCTCCCGGTCAGTGAGGTGGCCAGTTCACCCTCGGCGAGGGTCGGGTGGCCGGCCAGGAACGTGTAGCGGACCCGGCCGGGCAGCTCGAGCCCGGCGAAGGGCGAGTTGCGGCCCTTGCTGGCGTGAGACTCCGGGCGGATGGGACCGGCGGCCTGCGGGTCCACCAGGATCAGGTTGGCTGGCTCACCGGCTTGCAGCGGCCGGCCCTGGTGCTGATGGCCGTAGATGCGTGCGGGTTCGGTGGAGGTGACCTCGGAGAAGCGGCGCCAATCCATCAGCCCGGTGGAGATCATGGCGTGGGCCACCACCGGCAGGGCGGTCTCCAGGCCGGTCATACCCATCGCGGCCTGCGCCCATTCGCACTCCTTGGCCTGGGTCGGGTGCGGTGCGTGATCGGTGCCGATCACGTCGATGACGCCCTCAGCCAGACCCTGGCGCAGCGCGTCGACGTCGACGCGGGTGCGCAGCGGCGGGTTGACCTTGTATACCGGGTTGTAGGAGGTCACCAGCTCGTCGGTGAGCATCAGGTGGTGGGGAGTGACTTCTGCGGTGACCGCCACCCCGCGGTCTTTGGCCCAGCGGATGATCCCCACTGAGCCGGCGGTGGAGACGTGGCAGATGTGCAGCCGGGCGCCGGTGTGCTGGGCCAGCAGCACATCACGGGCGATGATGGCCTCTTCGGCCACCGCTGGCCAGCCGGGCAATCCCAGGGTGGCTGAGACCTCGCCCTCGTTCATCTGCGCCTCGGCGGTCAGCGTCGGCTCCTGGGCGTGCTGGGCGATGAACCCGCCGAAGGACTTCACATACTCCATGGCGCGACGCATCAGCAGTGCGTTGTCCACACAGTGGCCGTCGTCGGAGAACATGCGCACCGCAGCGGAAGACTCGGCCATGGCTCCCAGTTCGGCCAGCCGCTCGCCGCCTAGGCCCACAGTGACCGCCCCCACCGGGTACACCTCGGACCAGCCGGACTCCAGGCCGAGCCGGTGGACCTGTTCGACCACACCGGCGGTGTCGGCCACCGGGGCGGAGTTGGCCATCGCGTGCACGGCGGTGAAGCCTCCCCGGGCGGCGGCGCGGGTGCCGGTCTCCACGGTCTCGGCGTCTTCGCGGCCCGGCTCGCGCAGGTGGGTGTGCAGGTCCACCATCCCGGGCAGGGCGATCAGCCCCTCCGCGTCGATGACGGTGACGTCCTCGTCGAGCTGCTCGGCGGCCTGGGAGCGCAGATCATCGCCGACGGCGGCAATCTGTCCCCCGCGCAGCAGCAGGTCCGCAGGGTCCTGGCCGTAGAGCCGGGCTGAGGTGATCAGGGTGGCGCCGCTCATAGGCTGCTCCTGTCGTCGTCGTGGTGGCCACGGGATCCGGTCAGCAGCAGGTGCAGCACGGCCATGCGCACCGAAACGCCGTTGGTGACCTGCTCGGTGATGCGGGACTGGGCCGAATCTGCGGCGGCGGCGGAGATCTCCACGCCGCGGTTCATCGGTCCGGGGTGGAGGATGAGTGCGGGCGCCTCGGTCTCTGCCAGGCGCAGCTGGTTGACCACTGCCAGGCGCTCCTCGGTGAGCCCCCAGCGGCGGGCGTACTCGGCGGCGTTGGGGAAGAAGCTGCCGCCCATGCGTTCGGCCTGGACGCGCAGCATGATGACCGCGTCGGGTCCGGCGGCCAGTGCCTGGTCGAAGCTGTAGTGCACGGTGACCGGCCAGGACTCGACGCCCACCGGCAGCAGGGTGCCCGGTGCCACCAGTGAGACCGTGGCGCCCAGGGTGGTCAGCAGCCAGATGTTGGAGCGGGCCACCCTGGAGTGCAGGACGTCGCCGACGATCAGCACCCGCATGCCGGTCAGGTCGGTGCCGCGGGGGCTGGAGGCTTCCCCGTAGTGGGCGGCGTGCCAGTCCCGGCGCAGGGTCAGCGCATCCAGCAGCGCCTGGGTGGGGTGTTCGTGGGTCCCGTCGCCGGCGTTGACCACCGCCGCCTCGGACCAGTCGGAGGCCGCCAGCTGCGCCGGAGCTCCGGAGGATCCGTGGCGGATCACGATCGCGTCGGCGCCCATCGCATCAAGGGTCTGGACGGTGTCCTTCAGCGATTCGCCCTTAGACACCGATGAGCCTTTGGCGGAAAAGTTCACCACATCGGCGGAGAGCCGCTTGGCGGCGGCTTCGAAGGAGACTCGGGTGCGGGTGGAGTCCTCGAAGAAGAGGTTGACGACGGTGCGTCCGCGCAGGGTGGGAAGCTTTTTCACCTCGCGGGCGGAGACCCCGGTCATCTCCTCGGCAGTGTCGAGGATGCGCAGTGCCTGAGTGCGGGTGAGGTCGGCGGTGGAGAGCAGATGCCTCATCGGGTGATCATCACCGCCTCGTCCTCGGTGGCGACGTCGTCGACTCCTGCCAGCTGGACGAAGACCCGCTCCTCCCGGGAGGTGGGGAGGTTTTTTCCCACGTGATCGGCCCGCACCGGCAGTTGGCGGTGCCCCCGGTCGACCAGCACAGCCAGCCTCACAGCAGCGGGGCGGCCCAGGTCGGAGAGGGCGTCGAGCGCAGCGCGTACGGTGCGGCCGGAGAAGAGCACGTCGTCTACCAGCACGACTGTGGCCCCGTCGATTCCCGCCTGCGGCAGGTCAGTGGGCTCGGGGGTCCGGGCGCCGCCGCTGCCCAGATCGTCGCGGTACATGGTGATGTCCAGTGCGCCTACGGCGTCGTCGGGGGTGAAATCCGCGTCGATGCGGGCCAGGTTGGCTCCGAGCCGGTGAGCAAGGGGGGCCCCGCGGCGGGGAATGCCGAGGATGATCAATCCGTGGGTGCCGCGCTGGGCCTCCACGATCTCATGGGCAATGCGGGTCAGCGCGCGATCAATGTCGGCGGCACTCATCACCTGCGATGATTCGGCTGCGGCGTTCGGTTCGCTCACTCGAATGCCTCCTTCCTCGCCTCACTGGACGATGCTTAAAGGAGCGTGGCTGTGCAGTTGGTCTGCGGGGCAGTTGCTCTGCTGGAGCAACTCTACGCTATCGGGGCGTTCACTCTTCAACGAGGGTGGGTTTGAGCTTCTGGATCCGGCCGAGGACGCCGTTGACGAACCGTGGGGATTCCTCAGTGGAGAGCTGCCGCGACAGGCCGACGGCTTCGGAGACGGCGACCGCATCGGGAATTTCGGCGTTGTGGAGCAGCTCCCAGGTGCCGATGCGCAGCGCCATCAGGTCCACCCGCGGCATGCGGTCCAGAGTCCAGCCGCGCGCGTAGGTGGCCAGCAGCTCGTCGATCTCTTCGCGGTGCTCGGCGACGCCGGTGATGATGGTACGGACATAGTCGTTGACGACCATGTTGGCCTTGTCCACTCGGGTGGAGAGCACCTCGTGGGGGGTCTGCTCGCGCTGCTCCGCCTCGAAGAGGATCTCAAGGGCCCGCAGCCGGGCTTTGCTTCGTGTTGCCACTGTCAGCTGATCAGTTCAGGCTCAGCTGCTGACGCGGCCGAGGTAGTCGGAAGTCCGGGTGTCGACCTTGACCTTGGTGCCCTGGTCGACGAACAGCGGGACCTGGATCTCGTGACCGGTCTCCAGGGTGGCGGTCTTGGTGCCGGCGTTGGACCGGTCGCCCTGCAGCCCGGGCTCGGTGTAGGTGATCTCCAAGATCACCGAGGGTGGCATGTCCAGGTAGAGCGCAGTGCCCTCATGCATGGCGATGGAGACCTCCTGGGACTCCAGCATGAAGTTCGCGGCATCGCCGACCACGGTGCCGGGCACCATGATCTGGTCGAAGTCACGCAGGTCCATGAAGATGAAGTCCTCACCGTCCTGGTACAGGTACTGGTAGTCGGAGCGGTCCACTGTGGCGAACTCCACTTTGGCCCCGGCGTTGAAGGTCTTGTCCACCACTTTTCCGGTGGAGAGGTTCCTCAGTTTGGTGCGGATGAACGCCCCGCCCTTGCCGGGCTTGACGTGCTGGAACTCCAAGGTGTTCCAGAGCTGGCCCTCCAGCTTGAGCACGGCGCCGTTCTTGATGTCGTTGGATGATGCCACTCGTCTAACCTTCTGTTGTCACGGTGAAGCGGATACCAGCCCTTCATTCTACAGCCTCCAGCCGGGCCGCCTGCCACCCCCGACCGGCGTCCGCAGGGCTCCTGCTTGTGCGCAGAGCTGCAGCTCCACGATTCGGCAGAAGCCCCACGACCTGTGCCGCAGCAGCGCCACTATCAGGACAACCTCCACGTATGCAGGACGCATCCACACCTGTGAAGTCGCTCTGCAGCAGTAACCGAGACCAGTCATTGTGGAGCCATGGAACCGCTGACCCGCCCCCTGATGATGGCCACGGACACACCTGGTGACCCAGGGTGGGGAGAGTCGCTGGCCAAAGCCTTGGGGAAGGGCCGTCTGCTGCGACTGCGCCGCGGCATCTACGTGCCGGCCGCCCTGTGGTTTCGCTGCCATCCCTCCCAGCGGTATCAGTTGATGCTGGCCGCGGCCCACCATCATCTGCGAAGCCCGGTCTTCTGCCGGGAGTCCGCACTGGTCGCGCACGGGCTTCCTCTGCTGACCGTGCCCCCAAAAGGTCCATGTCCGAAAATACTCAGCCAGCTCGGTTCGCACCATCAGTCAGCCCTCACTGACCGGAAGACTTTCGTCCAGTGAGTTTTGGACACGCGCTCTCCACCACGGGGCCACTCAGGGTTTGAGCTACTCCGATGCGCTGTTCCGCGGATTCTCCACGGCCGGGCACAGTGTTCCACAAGGAAACGTACTGAAAAGAGCTGTGCCGGAAGTCAGTGCGCCCGAAGCGCGTGAGCATCCGGTGGAACAGCGCAAGCTCGTCCTGCCCTCCCTCGACGGCTCTGCCGATGGGACCCACACTCTGCCGGTGCACACTGAACCGCTGCAGCTGGCATTGGTGGACACCCTTTCTCGGCTTGATTTTGAGCATGGTTTGGTCCCCTTAGAAGCCGCGTTGAGACAGGCCGGGGCCCGAAGCTCTGAGCGCATTGATCAGCTGCAGCACTTAGCTGAGAGTCTGGTCTCCGCACGCGCCCGCCGTCGTATTGAGCAGCTGCTGGACTTCGCTTCACCGCTGTCGGAGTCTCCTGGCGAGTCGCTGGCCCGGGCCAGGTTCCGTCAGCTGGGATTCCAACAGCCCCAGCTTCAGGTCAGTATGAGCATCGACGGCGCCACCTACCGGGTCGATTTCCTATGGGAGGCTGCCGGTGTGGTGGCCGAGTTCGACGGCTGGAAGAAGTACGACCAAGGGTTCACCGCAGCGATGCGGCAGGAGAAGATCCGTGAGGATGCCATCCGCAGCACCGGACTGCTGATCGTCAGATTCTACTGGGAGGACCTGATGCAGCCGGACTGCACGCGCCTGGTGCAGCTGCTGACCCGGGCGGGCGTTCCGCGGATCACTCGGGCCTGAATCACAGGCTCCGCGCCGTCTTCACCCCGCCTTCGTCACCGTGCCGCCCCCTACTTCACACTTATCGCAGAGCTTCTGCCAGATCGTCGAGGTAGAACTCCACGCAGAGGCAGGACCTCTGCGATCGGGCGGCGGCACAGCCCGGTTTCGAACCGCGGCAAAGTCCGGCGGGTCCGGCGGCGGGCTAGAGGGAGATAGTCGGTGAGGCCGATTCACCGATCTCCTGATAGGTGGCGAAGAGGATCGAGGGGTCGGGGATCTCTACGGTGGCCGGCTGGCCGATCCGGTTCAGCAGGACGAACCGCAGGGTGTCGCCGCGGTTCTTCTTGTCCCGGCGGATTCCCTCCAGCAGCTGGTTCCACCGGTCGTCACGGTAGGTGACCGGAAGCCCCAGCATGGTCAGCACCGAATGATGGCGGTCAGCCGTGGCGTCGTCGAGCCGGCCCAGGCTGCGGGCCAACTCGGCGGCGAAGATCATGCCTACTGAGATCGCCGCACCGTGGCGCCACTGATAGCGCTCAGCCAGTTCGATCGCGTGGCCCAGCGTGTGGCCGTAGTTCAGGTGCTCGCGGCGACCGGATTCGCGGGCATCGGAACTGACGATCTCCGCCTTGACCCGCACCGCGCGTTCGATCAGCTCCCGCAGCTGAGTCGAATGCGGATTCTGCGCCTGCTCCGGGGAAGACTCGATGATCCGCAGAATCTCCTCGTCAGCGATGAACCCACACTTGACCACTTCTGCCAGGCCGGCGACCAGCTCGTTGCGCGGCAGCGTCAGCAGGGTGTCGAGGTCCACCAGCACCCCTGCCGGCTGGTGGAAGGCTCCCACCAGGTTCTTGCCCTCTGCGGTGTTGATGCCGGTCTTGCCGCCGACGGCGGCGTCGACCATGCCCAGCAGCGTGGTCGGCATGTGCACCACCCGCACCCCGCGCAGCCAGGTGGCGGCGACGAAGCCCGCCGCGTCGGTGACCGCCCCACCGCCGACGGCGACGACGGCGTCGGAGCGGGTGAAGTCGTTCTGTCCCAGCACCTGCCAGCAGAAGGCGGACACCTGAATGTGTTTGCCCTCCTCCCCGTCGGGGATCTCCGCGGTGACCGCCTGGTAGCCAGCCTTCTCCAGATCATCGCGGACCACGTCGCCGGTGGCACGCAGGGCCCGGGGGTGGATGACCAGGACCCGTTCTGCGGCCGGCCCAATGGCTTGGGGAAGCTCAGCGAGCAGCCCGTGGCCGATGGTGACGTCGTAGCCCAGGACATCACCGCCGGCTGCGCTGCCCTCACCCACGGTGATGACAGTGGGCTCAGCGGCGGCCGTGTTCTGCTCCGCCGTCGGCTGGTTCTCCGGATTCTCGGTCTGCGGGCTCATAGTATGTGGCCTGGGTCCTTCGGTGGTGTTGTCTGCTGGGCAGTGGCCGCCTCAGCGGGCTGCCATGCTCTGCACGATGGTATCGACTCGGGAATCGACCGTATCCTCTGCGGAACTGACCACCAAGTCTACGCATTGGCGGTACAGCGGCTCACGCTCGGCATAGATCTGTTTCCAGCGTTCGATAGGCGTGACGTTCGGCTCCGAGCTGAGCACCGGCCGGGTCACCGCATCACCGATGCGCAGCTGAGCCTGGGCTTCGGTGACGTCCAGGAAGACGACGAAGCAGTCGGCGAGCAGCTGCCGGGTCGCTGCTGAGAGGATCGCACCGCCGCCGAGGCTGACCACCGAGGGGCGCGGGGAATCCAGCAGTTCGGCGACGATCTTCTCCTCCGCCGCACGGAATGCCGCTTCACCGCGGGTGCGGAAGAAGACCGGGATGGCCCCGTGCCGGGCGACGAAGAAATGGTCAGTGTCCAGGTGCGGCCGGCTCAGCCGGCGGGCGAGCGCCGACCCCACCGTGGACTTTCCGGAGGCCATGGGGCCGATGAGCACAATATTGCTGGGCATGGCTGATCACTGGATATGGGCCGGAGGCTGGACGGGGTCGCCGTCGTGGCCCCCCGCCTGCGGGTCGCCGCCGAGTGTGGGGAGACTGTCCAAGTAGCTGGCCAGGTTGCGTTGTACCTCGGGCAGGCTGTCGCCGCCGAACTTCTCCAGCACCGCCTGGGCGATCACCAGACTGACCATGGCCTCGGCGACGACGCCGGCGGCCGGAACCGCGCAGACGTCGGAGCGCTGGTGGTGGGCGGTGGTCGCCTCGCCGGTGGCGGTGTCCACTGTGCGCAGCGCGCGCGGCACCGTGGCGATCGGCTTCATACCGGCACGCACCCGCAGCGTGCCGCCGATGCTCATGCCGCCCTCGATGCCTCCGGCACGATTGGTGGAGCGCACAGCCTGTCCCTGATCATCCAGTTCGATCTCGTCATGGGCTTCGGAACCGCGGCGGGCCGCCGTGCGGAACCCGTCGCCGATCTCCACCCCCTTGATCGCCTGGATGCCCATCAGCGCCCCCGCCAGCCGGGAGTCCAGCTTGCGGTCCCAGTGCACGTAGCTGCCCAGCCCCGGCGGCACACCGTCGACGACGACCTCCACCACCCCCCCGAGCGTCTCCCCGGCCTTGTGCGCGGCGTCGACTTCAGCGACCATCGCCTCCGAGGTCTGCTGGTGGAAGCAGCGCAGCGGGTCGGCGTCGAGGCTCTCCACATCGGAGGCGTCCGGCAGCGGCGCGTCCTCAGGCACCGAGACGGTGCCCACAGCGGTGGTGTGGGCGACCGTGGTGATGCCCAGTCCCCTGAGGAACTGGCCGGCGGCAGTGCCTAGGGCCACGCGGGTGGCGGTCTCCCGCGCCGAAGCGCGCTCCAGCACCGGCCGGGATTCGGCGAAGCCGTACTTCTGCATACCCGTGTAGTCAGCGTGGCCGGGTCGCGGCCGGGTCAGCGGCGCGTTGCGGCCCAGGCCCTCGACCTCGGCGGGGTCCACCGGGTCGGCGGACATGATCTTCTCCCATTTGGGCCATTCGGTGTTGGCGATCTCGATGGTCACCGGGCCCCCCATTGTGGAGCCGTGGCGCACCCCGGCCAGCAGCTGGACCTGGTCCTGTTCGAACTTCATCCGCGCCCCGCGCCCGTACCCGAGGCGGCGCCGCGCCAGGGTCTGCTGAATGTGGCCGGTGGTCAGCTCCACACCGGCGGGAAGCCCCTCGATGATGCCCACCAGGGATTTGCCGTGTGATTCTCCGGAGGTCAGCCAGCGCAACATGGGGTTCATCCTATCGCTCCGCACGGCGCAGGCTTAAGCCGGTTCGAGCTGTGAGACGGCGCAGCGCTGTGAAAAGCCCCAGCGCTGGGAGAGGGTTCAGAGGTCGACGGCGGCGCGCATCCGCTGCAGCAGCTGCGCGTGTTCCGCCTCGCTGAGGCTGGTCGGCGGGCGGGCAGCGGACTCGGTGAAGATCTCCACCTGTTTGACCGCTTGGTGCAGCAGCATCTGCAGTCCGGAGACGACGACGCCGCCGGCGGCGCGCCAACGCGTCGCCAGTGCGGAGGGCCACGGGTCATAGGCCACATCCAGCAGCGGCAGGGCGCGGCCGAACGGCCTCAGCTGCGCCGCCAGGGAGTCGGCTGTGCGCGGCGGCAGGGTGGATACGACGGCGGCCACCGCACTGCCGCTGACATCGTCGCTGAGATCACCGCTGAGATCACTGGGCAGCTGATCCAGGCTGCGGATCTCGCTGTGCAGTCCCAGTCGATGGGCCAACGGAACCGCTGATGCGGCACGTTCGGGCGAGCGGGCGTAGACCCGCACGCTGCTGAATCCCAGTTCGGCTGCCGCGGCCAGAGACGCTGCCGCAGTGGCCCCGGCACCGATCACCGCGAGGGTGTCCGCGCCTGTGTCCGCACCCGGGGCCTGCAGCCCGGCCTCACGCAGGGCTGCGGTGATGCCGTCGACGTCGGTGTTCTCCCCGCGCAGCACCGGCGGGCCGGTCACACTCTGCTGAACGCTGATCGTGTTGAGCGCCCCGAGCAGGCTCACCCGTTCGGAGACGCTGCTCATCTGCGGCACCATGACCGCCTTCAGCGGCATGGTCACCGAGAAGCCGAGGTAGTCCTGTGCGCGCTCGCGCAGAAAATCAGCAGCCTGCTCGGCGCCCAGTTCGATCCGGCTGTATTCGATGTTCGCGCCGAGATACTCGTAGGCGGCGGTGTGCAGCTGAGGCGACTTCGAGTGGCTGATGGGCGAGCCCAGCACTGCCGCACGCGTCGCCGGGGACCGGCTCACTCCTCAACCATGTCCTCTGCGGCCTCCACTTCAGCCGAGCCGCAGAGCCCCTCATCGTCCTCCTCCCGGCACCAGCGCAAAAACTCCTGCACATCCTGCTGATGCTCAGCGTAGGTTTCGTTGAACTCGGTCTCACCGGTGGCGACGTTGACCGTGACCCAGTAGTAGTAATCAGTGTCAGCCGGGTTGGCCGCAGCTTCCAGGGTGTCAACGGTCGGCGCGGCGATCGGACCCGGGGGCAGACCTTCGTTCTGGTAGGTGTTGTAGGGGTTGGAATCGTCTTGGCGGTCCTCGTCGCTGAAGTGCAGGCCCGTCTCGCCCTCCAACCCATAGTTGACGGCCGCATCGATCTGCAGCAGCCCGTCGGTCTCGGTGTTGTCCGGCTGCAGACGGTTTTCGATGGCCCCGGCGATCAGCGGGTAGTCATCAGGCTGTTCATGGTTGGCCTCTGCGGTGATGAGCGAGGCGATGATCACCGTGCGCCACTGCTGCTGCTCATCTGTGATGTTGAGCTCTTCCAACGTTTCGAAGGTCGGTGCGACCGCCGCCTCAATGACCTCCTCCGCCGTGGCGTCCAGGGCGGGCCGGTACTCTCCGGGGGCCAAATAGCCCTCCAACGATTCGGCCTCCTCCGGAAGCCCGAACTGCTGCGGATTGGCGTTGAGCTCCTCCAGCTCCTCAAGTTCCAGGTGGGTGCCCTCGGCGATTGCTGCCAGGGCATCATCGATCTGTATGCCAGGATTCAGCGCCACGTACCGGGCGGCCGGGCTGTCATCGAACAGCGCGGCGACGGCGTCTTCGGCAGGCATCTGTTCGCGGACCTCATAGGACCCGGCCTGCGGGGTCGGCTCGTTGTCCAGCTCATCCAAGGCATCCCAGAACGCATCACCGCTGGCGATGATGTCCTGCTCCACCAATCGGTTGGCCACAGACTCAAAGCCATCACCCTCGACCACCTGGAATTCAATCGTCTCTCCGGCCTGAGTCTCATAGTCATTGACCGTGTCGTCGCCCAGGAATGAGTTGACAATCAGCACAAAGCTGATGACCAGCACTGCGAAGCCGGCCAGGGCAATGGTCAAGGTGATATTACGACGACGACGCTTGGCCTGCCGACGCTTGAGCATGCTGAAACTCATGTACCCCTCTGCCGGTGCGACCGTCTGGTATCCGCGTCCGTAGTCGGACGCTTCCACAAGCATCGGCGCGCCGTCGTCGTCCTCGTCGATGAACTCATCGGCGTCCGCGTCCCAATCGTACTCATAGATGTCGGCCTGGTGAGGTTCGGCATCGACGTCGCGGTACTCGCCGGAGGCGGCAGAGTGCGGGGAGACCACATGTTCAAAGGGCGTGGAAGGTGTCGTCGCTGCGGGCACATCATCGGAGGGCCGGAGTGGCTCATCGGCAGAGGGTGCCTCATCGGCAGAAGCTGCGCCGGACGTCGTGTCCGACTGCTGAGCCGATTCCTGAGCTGGCTGCTGAACCGGTTCCTGCGGTTCCGACGCCTGGGTCGGCCCTGACTCGTCAGGCGACTCTGACCCCTGAGGTGACTCTGACCCCTGGTCCGGCCTCGGCTCCTGGTCCGGCTGCCGAGCTGGGGTCTGCTGAACTGGAGTCTGCTGCGTCTTGAGCCGGCGCAGTTCGCGGCGAGTGAGGTACCCCTCAGCGGCCAGGGCAGAGTGGCTGCCGCCGGCGTCGTCGTCGGTGGGGTGTGACGGCACCGGCTGCGGAGCGCGCTGGCGGCGGCTGCGCTCATCCTTGGGCGTCTGCGTCTCCTGGTCGAACAGCGCCGGCCGGTGCCCCTGCGCGTCAGCGTCGGCGTCAGCCTCGGCGGTGGAGCTGGTGCTCAGCCGCCGGACTGCAGACTCGCGTTCGCGCTGCGCCATACGGGCGCGTTCTCTGGCTTCGCGAATCTCTCGTCTGCGACGCCGAGAACCCACCTCGGGTGGCTGTTCATCGCTCACGCATTTCCTCGCTGGGGATATCGACGGCAGGTCTGACCACAGGGATGGCCCGCCCAGGCACACTGGGACCTAACGATTGTAATCTATCTGTTATCTATCGTGATTTCAGCATCTCAAGCCAGCCGCGCCGTGCCGCCAGCGCTTCCTCGGCATCCTTCTGCGCCTTGCTGTCACCGGACTGCGCAGCGGCCGAGAGGTCTGCCTGCAGCGCAGCGATGGTGTCCTCCAACTGGGTGAGCATGTCATCCTGGCGTTCGGTGCGGGCGGCTTCCCGCGGGCTGCGCGTGCCCCCCTCGGCGCTGCGGAACGCGTCCTGAACCTCGGTGATCGCGCGCTCCATGCGCTTCACGTCGGCGCGCGGGACTTTGCCGGCGTCGTCCCACTGCTGAATCAGCTTCAGGTAGCGCTCTCGGACAGCATCGGGCTTGGTGAACGGCATGAGCTCACGCAGCTTGGTCAGGATGTCCTCCTTGACCTTGAGGTTCTCGCCGTACTCGGCGTCAATCTCGGCGTTGGCCTGGTCCCGGGCGGAGAAGAAGACGTCCTGGGCCGCCCGGAACCGCGCCCACTGAGCATCCTCGGCTTTGCGGGGTCCGCGCCCGGCGGCCTTCCACGAGTCCATCAGCCGGTGGTAGGCCTTGGTGGTGGGGCCCCAGTCGGTGGAGCTCTGCAGCGCCTCCGCCTCCGCGATGAGCTCCTCCTTGGCCCGCTTGATCTCCGCGGCCTGCTTATCGCGACGCACGAAGAAGGCCTTGCGATGGCGCTCGAAGGTGCTGCGCGCCTCCCGGAAGCGCCGCCACAGCGGGTCCTCCTGCGCCTTCGTCAGTCGTGGCGGGGTCCGCTGCTCGGACTTCCACGAGTCGAACAGTTCAGCCATCTTCGCCTGGGCGCTCTTCCAATGCTGGGTGTCAGGGTCGGCGGCGGCCAGCTCCTCGGCCTGGGCCACAATCTCCTCACGCACGGCGATCTTGGCCTGAAGCGCCGCCTCGTGCTGCTGGGCCTCCGCAGCGGCGATGGCGTCAATGCCAGCCTCAACTTCGCCCAGCAGGCTGCGCAGCGACTCGACGTCGCCGACCCACACCCCGGCATCAAGCTCCTTGCTCAGCTGTTCGCGGCTTGAGCGCAGGTGGGAAGCGGAGTCGGCCTGGGTGGCGACCCGTGCGGCCAGCAGCAGGGCACGGTTGTAGAGTTCGTCGAACTTGCGGATGAAGTACTGCAGAGCCTCGTCCGGACCACCGGCGGAGAACTGCCCCACGTACTGCTCCGGCGCTGAGGCAGCATTCGTGGCGGCCTCACCGGCGGCTTCGCCTGATTCCGACTGGGGTGAGGGGCTCACGTAGACGTGACCTTCGGCATCCACGCGGGTGCGCTCACGCACCTCGTCGAGGGAAGTCTGGTGGTATGTGGGCTTGACTGCAGGACTCATGCCATCAAGAGTACCGGCAACGGATATGATGGTCAGGTTTGGCACGTTGGTGCGAAACATCTGACCCCAGACCCTGCGTCCAGACTCAAGGAGCCCACCCACTGATGGCACGTGCAGCATCCCTCTCCGGCTATCTCGAGCTGCTGCCGCAGGAGCGCATCGTGGAGCAGCATGTGCTCGACACCCTGCGCCGAGTCTTTGAGGCCCACGGCTTCGCCTCCATCGAGTCTCGCGCTGTGGAACCGGTCGAGGTGCTGCTGGGCAAGGGCGAGATCGATAAGGAGGTCTACGGGGTCTCCCGGATCCACGACGACGCCGCCGAGGCGAAGCAGGCCCTGCACTTTGATCTGACGGTTCCCTTCGCGCGCTACGTCACCGAGAACGCCGGACACCTGGCCTTCCCCTTCCGCCGCTACCAGATTCAGAAGGTCTGGCGCGGCGAGCGTCCCCAGGCCGGCCGGTTCCGGGAATTCACCCAGGCGGACATCGACATCGTCGGCGACGGCGAGCTGCCGGTCCGCTCCGATGTGGAGATCGCGGTGGTGATGGCCCGTGCACTCCAAGCGCTGAACATCGGCGACTTCACCCTGCGGGTCAACAGTCGCAAGCTCTCCGAGGGCTTCTACCGGGCCATCGGGATCGAGGACACCGCCGCCGTGCTGCGCGCAGTGGACAAGCTGGAGAAGGTCGGCGAGGACCGGGTCGCCGCCGAGATTGCCGAATCCGCCGGCGCCACCCAGGCACAGGCGCAGCAGGCCTTGGCCCTGGCTTCGATCCGCACCGCCGATCCCGATGTGGCCGCCCAGGTGCGTGCGCTGCTGGGAGCCGAGGCTGTCGGTGAGACCGCCCTGCTGGAGGAGGGCCTGGCCGAGCTGAGCCTGGTGATGGGCGAACTGAGCACCCGGGTGCCGGGCCGGGCCGAAGCGGACCTGTCGATCGCCCGCGGCCTGGACTACTACACCGGCACCGTGATCGAGACGGTGCTGCACGGCCATGAGGAGCTGGGCTCCATCTGCTCCGGGGGCCGCTACGAGTCGCTGGCCACCAAAGGAAAACGGGCCTTCCCCGGCGTCGGGCTCTCCATCGGCGTCACCAGGCTGCTCTCGCGGCTGCTGGACGCCGGGGAGCTGGCCGCCTCCCGCACAGTCCCCACCGCCGTCTATGTGGCCCTGAGCTCCGATGAGGACTGGGGCGCCGCCCAGACCGTGGCCGATCAGCTGCGGGCCCGGGGCATCAGCGCCGAAGTGGCGCTGAGCGCAGAGAAGTTCGGCAAACAGATCAAATATGCTGACCGCAGAGGCATCCCGTTCGTCTGGTTCACCCACGACGACGGCGCCCACGAGGTCAAGGACATCCGCTCCGGTGAACAGACCCCAGCCGACCCCGCCATCTGGGCCCCGCCGGCCGAAGACCGCACACCACAGATCATCAGCATCACGGACGAACCCAGCACCGCCGAAGAACTTTAGGAAGGACACTGTGCTCCGCACTCACACCACCGGCGAGATCAACGCCGCACTCATTGGTCAGACCGTCACCCTCAGCGGCTGGGTGGCCCGTCGCCGCGACCACGGCGGGGTGGCCTTCCTGGATCTGCGTGACGCCGCCGGGGTGGCTCAGGTGGTGGTCCGCGAGGAGAAGGACTTCGACCAGCTGCGCAACGAGTACGTGCTCAGGGTCACCGGTACCGTGGAGCGTCGGCCCGCCGGCAACGAGAACCCCGAGCTGGTCTCCGGCGAGGTGGAGATCATCGCCGAGGAGACCGAGGTCCTCAACACTGCCGCCCCCCTGCCCTTTCAGATTGATGAGCATGTGGCGGTTGGTGAGGAGGCCCGGCTGCGCCACCGCTACCTGGATCTGCGCCGCGCGGGCCCGCAGCGGGCCATGCGGATGCGCTCGGAGGCGAACCGGATCGCTCGCAACTTCCTGCACGAGCAGTCCTACACCGAGGTGGAGACCCCAACCCTGACCCGCTCCACCCCGGAGGGCGCACGGGACTTTGTGGTCCCGGCCCGGTTGGCCCCGGGCTCCTGGTACGCGCTGCCGCAGTCTCCGCAGCTGTTCAAGCAGCTGCTGCAGGTCGGCGGCATCGAGCGCTACTACCAGATTGCCCGGTGCTACCGCGACGAAGACTTCCGCGCGGACCGGCAGCCGGAGTTCACCCAGCTGGACATCGAGGCCAGCTTCGTCGACCAGGAAGACATCATTGAGCTCACCGAGGGCCTGGTCGCCCAGCTCTGGAAGCTCATCGACGTGGACCTGGGGGCCCCGCTGCCGCGCATCACCTACCACGAGGCGATGCGCCGCTACGGCACCGATAAGCCCGACCTGCGGTTCGGTCTGGAGCTCACCGAACTCACCGACTATTTCAAGAGCACCCCGTTCCGGGTGTTCCAGGCCCCCTATGTGGGTGCGGTGGTGATGCCCGGCGGTGCTTCCCAACCCCGGCGCCAATTGGACGCATGGCAGCAGTGGGCCAAGCAGCGCGGCGCCAAGGGTCTGGCCTATGTGCTCATCGGCGACGACGGCGAACTGGGCGGCCCGGTCGCCAAGAACCTCTCCGAGGAGGAGAGGGCTGGCCTGGCTGAGGCTGTGGGAGCCTCCGCAGGCGACTGCGTGTTCTTCGCCGCCGGTGAGACCTCTCCCTCGCGCGGACTGTTGGGAGCAGCCCGCGACGAGATCGCTGCGCACGTGGGACTCATCGATCACACCAAGTGGTCCTTCGTCTGGGTCGTCGACGCCCCGATGTTCGAACCAGCCGCTGAGGCGCGGGCCAGCGGCGACGTCGCCGTCGGCTCCGGGGCCTGGACGGCCGTGCACCACGCCTTCACCGCACCCAAGCCGGAGTATGCCGACTCCTTCGACGAGGACCCGGGCGCCGCTCTGGCCTACGCCTATGATCTGGTGTGCAACGGCAACGAGATCGGCGGCGGCTCCATCCGTGTCCACCAGCGGCAGATGCAGGAGCGAATCTTCAACGTCATGGGCATCAGCCAGGCCGAGGCCGAGGAGAAGTTCGGCTTCCTGCTGGATGCGATGAAGTACGGTGCTCCCCCGCACGGCGGCTTCGCCTTCGGCTGGGACCGGGTGGTCGCGCTGCTGGTCGGCGAGGACTCCATCCGCGAGGTCATCGCCTTCCCCAAGACCGGCGGCGGCTTTGACCCCCTGACCTCAGCACCGGCACCCATCACTGCCCAGCAGCGCCGGGAAGCCGGCGTCGACGCTAAACCGGAGTCAGCAATCCACCAATAGGCTTAAGGGGATATGACCGTCCACTCCAGGAGGCTGCGGTGACCGATCCGCTCAGCGGAGACCTGTTCTCCAGCGCGCAGTCCGACCACGACGGCGGCGGGCCCTCCGGCCGGCCCGCACGCCACACGCCGCTGGCGGTGCGCATGCGCCCTGAGACGCTGGATGAGGTCCTCGGTCAGCAGCACCTGCTGCGCGAGGGCTCTCCCCTGCGGGTGCTGGCCGAAGGGTCCTCCGGGCCGGCAGGCCCCAGCTCGGTTCTGCTCTACGGGCCTCCGGGCACCGGTAAGACCACGATCGCCCATGTGATCGCTAAGGGCGGTCAGCGCAAGTTTGAGCAGCTCTCCGCGATCCGCGCCGGGATCAAGGACGTCCGCCAGATCATGGACCAGGCGCTGGCCGACCGGGACCTGCGCGGCATCACCACGGTGCTGTTCCTCGATGAGATCCACCGCTTCAACAAGGCCCAGCAGGATGCGCTGCTGCCCGGGGTGGAGAACGGCTGGGTGATCCTGGTCGCCGCCACCACGGAGAACCCCTCCTTCAGCGTGATCGCGCCCCTGCTCTCGCGCTCACTGCTGCTGAGCCTGCAGTCGCTCACCAGGGAGGACCTTTCGGGGCTGCTGGACCGGGCGCTGAGCACCGAGCGGGGCCTGGACGGCCACTACCAGCTCGACGATGACGCCCGCGACCATATCCTGCGCGTCTGCGGCGGGGACGCTCGCCGGGCACTGACCATCACCGAAGCCGCAGCGGCGGTGACCTCCGGCCGGGGCGAGACGACGATCACCGCCACCGACGCCGAACAGGCCGCCGACTACGCCGTACAGCGATACGACAAGGACGGCGATCAGCACTACGACGTCGTCTCGGCGTTCATCAAGTCACTGCGCGGCTCCGACGTCGACGCCGCTCTGCACTACCTGGCTCGTATGATCGTCGCCGGCGAGGACCCTCGGTTCATTGCCCGGCGGCTGGTGATCGCTGCCGGTGAGGAGGTCGCCATGGCCGATCCCTCGGCCCTGCAGTCCGCGGTGGCGGCGGCCGATGCCGTCCAGCTCATCGGCATGCCGGAGGCACGGATTCTGCTGGCCCAAGCCACCGTCCATATCGCCACGGCCCCGAAGTCCAATGCCTCCTATGCGGCTCTGGGAGCGGCCATCGCTGATGTGCGCGCCGGCAAGGGCGGCCCCGTGCCGGCCCACCTTCGGGACACCCACTATGCCGGCGCCGAGCGTCTGGGCCACGGCACGGAGTACGTCTACGCCCATGACCAGCCGCATCACCTCGCCGCCCAACAGTATCCCCCCGATGACCTGGTGGGAGTGGACTACTACACCCCCAGCCAGAACGGCCACGAACGCGCGGTCGCCGCACGGCTGGACAGGCTGCGAAGCATCATCCGCGGCCAGGGCTCCTGAGCCGGCGCAGCTCTGACTGCGCCAGCTCAGACGTCCACGGACTCAGTCTCCGCCGCGGGTGATTCTGCCCTGCGAGGATCCGGCTGCCTCCAGGCCGCCGTCCTCGTCGTGGTGATCATGCTCCAGCGCTTGCTGGTACTCCTCACGCGTGACCGGGGCCACCCGCTCCTCAAACCACATGCGGTTGAGTCCGGCTCGCAGCTTCTCCACGGCGGTGACCTTGCCCTTGGCGTTGGGCCGGGGGCCACTGGGCCGCGGCGCTTCGAAGGAGGTCAGGGTCCACAGCTCGTGGTCACTGAGCCGCTGGTGCCGCTCATGGAAGCCACCATCGGGTGAGACTTCGATGACGCCGGCCTCGTGGCCGTGCAGAGCTGTCTCGCGGTCTTTGCGCTGCAGGGCCAGGCAGATCCGCTTGGTGAGGATGTAGGCGACGACGGGGCCGACGAATATCAGCACCCGGGACCAGTAGGTGATGTCATTCAGCGAGAGGCTGAAGTGGGTGGCGATGATGTCGTTGGCGCCCATCCCCCACATGATCATGTAGAACGTCACAGCCGCGGTGCCCACTGCAGTGCGCGTGGGGGCGTTGCGCGGACGATCCAGCAGGTGCCGCTCCTTGCGGTCACCGGTGATCCACGCTTCGATCCAGGGCCAGAGGAACATTCCGATGAACAGAACCGCCACCGGCAGTATCCCCAGCAGGATGGGGAATGCCACCGTGTTTCCTCCCCACGGTGTGGGGATGACCCAGTCCAGCGACAGATCCCCGATGGTGCCCGGCACCAGGCGCAGAACACCTTCGAAGACGCCGATGTACCAGTCCGGCTGCGCGCCTGCCTGCACCGGCGAGGGATCATAGGGTCCGTAGTTCCACAGGGCGTTGATCTGGAAGGTGCCGGAGATCAGCGCCATGATGCCGAACACGATGAAGAAGAATCCGCCGGCCTTGGCGGCGTACACCGGTCCGACCGGGAAGCCGACCACATTGCGTTCGGTGCGTCCGGGACCAGGGTACTGGGTGTGCTTGTGCACCACGACCAGGAACAGGTGCACCGCGATGAGCACCAGGATCAGTGCCGGGATGATGAAGATGTGCAGTGAGTACAGTCGCGGGATGATCTCGCTTCCGGGGAACTCTCCGCCGAAGAGGAAGAAGCTGATGTAGGTGCCCACCACCGGCAGGCCCTTCAGCATTCCATCGATGATGCGCAGCCCGTTCCCGGAGAGCACCTCATCGGGAAGCGAGTAGCCGGTGAACCCTGCGCCCATACCCAGCAGCAGCAGTGAAGCACCGACCACCCAGTTGAGCTCGCGCGGCTTGCGGAAGGCACCGGTGAAGAACACACGCAGCATGTGCACCGCCATGGCCATGACGAAGAGCAGCGCACCCCAGTGGTGCAGCTGGCGCATGAACAGCCCGCCTCGAACATCAAAGCTCAGTTCCAAGGAAGTGGCATAGGCCATGGACATCTCCAGGCCCTGCAGCGGCGCATAGGAGCCGTCATAGCGTGTGGTGGCCATCGAGGGGTCGAACCAGAAGGTCAGAAACGCCCCGGAGAGCACCACAATGATGAAGCTGTAGAGTGCCACTTCTCCGAACATGAAGGTCCAGTGGTCCGGAAAGACCTTGCGTCCGAACTCACGGACCATGCCGGTGCCGGCAACGCGCTTGTCCATGTAGTTGGCGATCCGGCCGCCGCTGGTCTTCGGCTCGTACTCATCAACAGCCAGGTAGTCGGCCTCGGTGTATGTCGTCTTAGAGGCGCTCATGCTTCGCCACGCTCCCAGTAGGTCGGACCGACAGGTTCGGTGAAGTCGCTGCGGGCCACCAGGAACCCTTCGGCGTCAACAGTGATCGGAAGCTGCGGCAGCGGCCTGCCGGCAGGTCCGAAGATGACCTTGAACTCCCGAGCCGCGTCGAAGGTCGACTGGTGGCAGGGGCACAGCAGGTGGTGGGTGTGGCGCTCGTAGAGGGCCACCGGACAGCCGACGTGGGTGCAGACCTTCGAGGCGGCGATGATGCCCTCATGGGTCCAGTTCTCCCGGCCGGGACTGGTGTGTTCGAAGTCATCGGGGTTCATCCGCATCAGCAGCACCACGGCCTTGGCCTTCTCCGCGATGCGTTCTCCGTGGCTGGAGATTTCGGGCAGGTTCTCCGGGATGACGTGCATGGCGGAGCCGATGGTCAGGTCCGAGGCGCGGATCGGGGTTCCGGTGGGGTCGCGGACCAGACGCACGCCCTCATCCCACAGGGTGTGACGCATGCGTTCCGGGCCGAAGTCGTCGCTGCGGTCCAGGTCGCGGAACATCACCACAGCGGGCAGCGGGGCGATCAGCGCAGCAGCGATCAGCGTGTTGCGCAGCAGCGGACGGCGTTTGATCTGCGTCTCATCGATCACCTCGGTGACGATCTGCTCCGCTTCAGCCCGGTCCTCCTCCGTGCGCAGCGGTTTGCGGTCCTCGACGATCTCGTGATCGGGCATCAGCGTCTTCGCCCAGTGCACCACACCCAGACCGATTCCCAGCATTGCCAGCGCAGTGCCGACGCCCAGCAGCGTGTTCTGCAGGCGCAGATCACCCAAATTGCCTTCGGTCTGGCCGACGACGAAGTAGCCGATGAAGCTGAGGATCGTGCCGATGATCGAGATGAGGAACAGGACGGAGACCTGCCGCTCATTGCGCTTGGCGGCCTTCTCGTCCACATCAGCCAAACGCGGGCGGTGTGGAGGCAGCCCGGGATTGTCGACGGCGGACGATTCGGAGCCCCCCTCGCCGCCTGTGACGGCGGCGCCCGACTCGCCGTTACCCTGCTCGGCCATATGGTGTGTGTCCTTTGCTGTTTCTTACGTGCGGTATAGGTGCTTGAGTGTTCTCTGCGCCCGTCCTAGGAGGACCGGGAGGTCAGCCAGACCATGGACCCGATCAGCAGCGCCAGTCCCAGCGTCCAGATCAGCAGACCCTCGGAGACCGGTCCGAGGGAGCCGAGCGAGAACCCGCCCGGGGAGGACTGGAAGTGGTCATTCTTCAGGAAGGCGATGATGTCTCGCTTGTCCTCCGGCGGAATGTTGGCGTCGTTGTAGACCGGCATATTCTGCGGCCCGGTGCTCATCGCGGTGTAGATATGAACCGGCTCAACCCCATCCAGCGACGGTGCGAACTTCCCTTCGGTGAGCGCACCGCCGGCGGCTGCGGCGTTGTGGCACATGGCGCAGTTGATCCGGAACAGCTCGCCGCCGCGGGAGGCGTCGCCCTGGTCGGTATCAAGATACTCCTCGGCCGGCACAGCGGGACCGGAGCCCAGCGAGGCCACATAGGCGGCCAGCTGGCTGGTCTGCTCGTCATTGAACTGCGGCGGCTTCTCCTGAGCCTGCGGGCCATGCATCTGCATGGGCATCCGGCCGGTGCCGACCTGGAACTCGACCGAGGCGGCCCCGGCTCCCACCAGCGATGGGCCGTTCTCCGTGCCGTCAGCACCCATGCCGTGACAGGTGGCACAGTTGGCGGTGAAGAGCCGCTCGCCCTCCTCCACCTGCTCGGTGCTGTAGCCCTCGGGCAGGTTGGATGCCTGCGCTTCGTTGACCGTTGTCGCAGCGGCATACAGTCCGCCGGTGAGCAGCAGTCCCAGAAGGAGCAGCGCCACGAAGGCGAACGGGTGGCGGCGCTTCTGCGTCAATGCCTTCACTTAGCCGGTGTCCTTTTCTTCTCAGGTGCGGGGGTCGAGCGTGATGGGTGTGGGGTCGTCATGCGAATATCGGCAGCAGGTAGACGATCGCGAACAGCGCGATCCACACCACGTCCACAAAGTGCCAGTAGTAAGAGATGACGACGGCGGCGTGGGCTTCCTTGGAGGTGAACTTCACGCTGTAGTAGGCCCGGGCGACCACAAAGAGGAACGCGAAGAGCCCGAGAATCACGTGGATGCCGTGGAAGCCGGTGGTGATGTAGAAGGCTGAGCCGAACGAGTTGGCCTGGATGGTCGTCCCGTGGGACACCAGTTCGGCGAACTCGAAGGTCTGGCCGGCCACGAAGATGGATCCCAGCAGGAAGGAGAGGATGTACCACTCCACCATCCCCCAGTGCTTGACGTTCCAGAGGCCGCCGGTGCGCCGGGGCTGATGCCGTTCCGCGGCAAAGACGCCGAACTGTGCGGTGAAGGAGCTGCTCACCAGGATCACGGTGATCAGCGTTGCCAGGGCGACGTCGAGTCCGGCGCTGTACTCGGCCCACATTTCGGGCTGCGTAGAGCGCAGCGTGAAGAACATGGCGAACAGGCCGGCGAAGAACATCAGCTCGCTGGTCAGCCACACCATGGTGCCCACCGAGACCATGTCTGGCCGGTTCGGCAACGTGCGCGACGGAGCGTTGGAGGCTTGGGTTGCAGTGGTCACAGAACCATTATGTCCTGAAAATCGTCTTCATTGCCATTGGCCGGCTGGGTGTGGCGCGTCCAAAGACCGGCCCATGACGCCTCGTTCCGCGTCATCTCTGGGATCGACGTCGGTGAGCGTTACTGAAAGTTGCACAATTATTTCTACAGCGCGTAGTAAACCTCAGGCGGGCGCACCCGTTTTCGGGTCTCTGAAGTGACGACGTCCCCCTGGGGACGGATAGGCTGAGGACCATGGCTGCTTCATCTGAACCGTCTTCCGTCTCCTGGCCCGAACTGTTGGAAACGCTGATCGCCGGCGAGAATCTGAGCGAACAGACAGCGGCCTGGGCGATGAGTCGACTGATGAGCGGAGAGTTGGCTGATGTCCAGATAGCCGGCTTCCTCACAGCCCTGCGGGCCAAGGGCGAGGCGGGTCCGGAGCTGCTGGGGCTCTCTGAGGCCATGATGGCCAAAGCGGAGCCGATCTCTGTGCCAGGCCCCGCCCTGGACATCGTGGGCACCGGGGGCGATCGGCTGGGCACCGTGAACATCTCAACGATGAGTTCGCTGGTGGCCGTGGGTGCCGGTGCTCGCGTCGTCAAGCACGGCAACCGCGGGGCCTCCACCACAGCCGGTGCCGCTGATGTGATTGAGGCCCTGGGGGTCAATCTCACCCTGCCTGCCGAGCGTCTGGCCGCGGCAGCGCAGCAGGTGGGCATCACGTTCCTGTTCGCCCAACATTTCCACCCGGCGATGCGCCATGTGATGGCGGCGCGCAAACAGTTGGGCGTGCGGACCGCATTCAACTTCTTGGGCCCGCTGTCCAACCCGGCCCGCCCGCAGGCTCAGGCTTTGGGCTGCGCCTCAGAGCAGCTGGCTCGTCCGCTGGCTGAGGCCCTGTGGGCTCGAGGCACGCGCGGCATGGTGTTCCGAGGACGCGACGGCCGGGACAAGATCACCACCTCGGCACAGACAGACCTGTGGGAGGTCCGTGCCGAAGGCGTCACCCACTACGAGCTCTCCCCTGAAGATCTCGGCGTCTCACGGTGCACAGTCGAGGACCTGCAGGGCGGCAGTCCGCAGCACAATGCGCAGCTGGTGCGGCGGCTGGTGGCCGCGGAGCCGGGTCCGGTCCGCGATGCGGTGCTCATCAACGCCGCCGCCGGGCTCACCGCCCTCGATGAGGATTCCACCGGCGATGCCGTTTCACGAATTCGGGCCAATATGGCTCGAGCGGAGGAATCCATAGATTCCGGGGCTGCCGCCGATGTGCTGCAGCGCTGGGTGGCCTTCACCTCATAGGCGCCGGGCCACAGCAGACTCTGATCACTCGGTACTGTCGTGGCCGAAGGGATCGGGATCGACACCGGGCATCCACGAATGGCCCGGCACGTTCCAACCTTCGCGCCTGAGCACCTTCTTCCACCGTTTGGCGTAGCGCTCCTTGAGCCGGTTGACGTAGAGGTAGCCGTCGAGGTGGTCAAACTCGTGCTGCATGATGCGCGCGAACCATCCGGTGACCTCGAAACGCATGGGCGCCCCGGCCGGGTCGAATCCGGTGAGCTCCACATGATCGCTGCGCTTCAGCGGAAAGCTGTACCCGGGGGCCGAGAGGCAGCCCTCGACGTCGTCCTCTGGATCAGGCAGCTGCTGGGAGACCTTGCCGATCAGCCGCAGGCTCGGGTTGATGATCGCGCCCTGAGCTGGTGCCTCGCCGGTGTCGCCGTCGTACTTCCAGACAAAGACGCGCAGGCCGACGCCGATCTGAGGTGCGGCCAGACCCACCCCCCGGGAGGCCTCGAGGGTCTCTTCCATATCGGTGATGAGGGCGGCCAGTTCGGCGTCGAAGGTCTCCACCTCGCGGGCGCGCCGGTGCAGCACCGGCTCCCCGTGGATCACAATGGGGTGAACGCTCATCAGAGTCTGCGGCCGCGCCCTCAGTGGGCGTAGGTCTTGCGGTTACCTTCCATGACCCAACCGGTGATGAAGAAGATGACCGGAATCAGCGAGAGGTAGAGGACCCACCAGTCGACGGCCAGGCCGAAAACGACGAACGCCAGGGCGGCGCCCAGGCCCAACGGCCACCAGCTCCACGGGTAGAAGTCCCCGTAGTTTCCGGACATGTCGGAGATTTCGCCGTCCGGATCGTCTGCGAACATCTCCTCGTCGGCGTTCTTGGCCGTGGAGCGCAGATACCACCAGAGCATGAACCCCAGCCCTGCGGTGAGCAGCAGCAGCGGGAAGCCGGCCAGCTCGCCCATCTGGGTCCATACACCGTAGACCACAGTGACCACCAGGAGGAAGACTCCGATGCCGCCGAAGAGAATGAAGCTTACCTTCATGACTTTCCTAGACTCCTGCCTTGTCTTGCTGGTCAGCTGGGCCGAAGATCATTCCTGCCGGGCTCTGCAGGCTGTGCCGCTCCGAGAGCTCCGGGTGGTGCAGATCCAGTGCGGGGCGCTCGGAGCGGATGCGCGGCAGCGAATGGAAGTTGTGGGCCGGCGGTGGGCAGCTGGTGGCCCACTCCAGGGACCCTCCAAAGCCCCACGGGTCGTCGACGAGGACGCGCTTGCCCCTGCGGTGGGTGATCCACACGTTCCAGAAGAACGGGATCAGCGAGGCGCCCAGCAGCATGGAGAACACCGTGGAGAACTGGTTCATCGCGGTGAACCCGTCCTCAACCATGTAGTCGGCGTAGCGCCGCGGCATGCCCATCACCCCCAGCCAGTGCTGGATCATGAAGGTTCCGTGGAAGCCGATGAACAGCATCCAGAAGTTGATCTTGCCCAGACGTTCGTTGAGCATCTTGCCGGTCCACTTCGGCCACCAGAAGTAGAAGCCGGCGAACATGGCGAACACCACCGTGCCGAAGACCACGTAGTGGAAGTGCGCCACGACGAAGTAGGTGTCTGAGACATGGAAGTTCAGCGGCGGGCTGGCCAGGATGACTCCGGTCAGTCCTCCGAACAGGAAGGTGACAAGGAAGCCCAGGCTCCAGAGCATGGGTGTCTCAAAGGTGAGCGACCCTCGCCACAGGGTACCGATCCAGTTGAAGAACTTCACTCCTGTGGGCACGGCGATGAGCATGGTCATCAGGGCGAAGAAGGGCAGCATCACTGCACCGGTGACGTACATGTGGTGCGCCCAGACCGTCACGGACAGGGCCGCGATGGCGATGGTCGCGTAGACCAGACCCTTGTAGCCGAAGATCGGTTTGCGGCTGAAGACCGGGAAGATCTCCGAGACGATGCCGAAGAACGGCAGGGCGATGATGTAGACCTCCGGGTGTCCGAAGAACCAGAAGAGGTGCTGCCACAGGATGGCACCCCCGGACTCCGGGTCGAAGATATTGCCGCCCAGGCGCCGGTCGAACCCGAGGCCGAAGAGCGCCGCCGCCAGCGGCGGGAAGGCCATCAGCACCAGGATCGAGGTGATCAGGGTGTTCCAGGTGAAGATCGGCATGCGCCACATGGTCATACCCGGTGCGCGCAGGCAGATGATGGTGGTGATGAAGTTGACGCCGCCCATGATCGTGCCGAAGCCGGTCAGCGCCAGGCCGAAGACCCACAGGTCCCCGCCGACCCCGGGTGAGTAGGTGGTGTCAGACAGCGGCGCGTAGGCGAACCAGCCGAAGCTTGCCGCTCCCTGCGGGGTGAGGAAGCCCAGCATCACCACGATGGATCCGAAGGTGAACAGCCAGTAGGACAGCGCGTTCATCCTCGGGAAGGCGACATCCGGTGCCCCGATCTGCAGCGGCATGATCGCGTTGGCGAAACCCACGAACAGCGGGGTGGCGAACATCAGCAGCATGATCGTGCCGTGCATGGTGAACAGTTGGTTGTACTGCTCCTTGGTCTGCAAAAACTGCATGCCGGGCTCGAAGAGCTCGGCGCGGATGATCAGCGCCATCACGCCGCCGAGGCAGAAGAAGACGAAGGAGGTGATCAGGTACATGTACCCGAGGGTCTTGTGGTCGGTGGTGGTCATCCAGTCCACCGCGATCCGGCCCTTGGACACTGGGACTGTCCGGGTCTGCTGACCTGACTGGTCTGAGGAGTATTCCAACGTCGTCATTGCTGCTCAGTTCCTCCGGTCAGGGTCTCCTGGTCATACAGGTTGGGGTTGCGGTTGTACTCGTCTCCGCGGTGCCCCTCGTCCAGCGTCTCAAGGTGGTCGACGAACTCATCGGTCTCCACCACTTCGACGTTGAAGAGCATCTCAGAGTGGAACTCACCACACAGTTCGGCGCACTTGCCGTCGAAGGAGCCAGTCTCCTGGGGGCTGAGGTAGATGTAGTTGGTGCGTCCGGGGACCATATCGCGCTTCTGCAGGAAGGCCGGGACCCAGAAGGAGTGAATGACGTCGCGGGACTTCAGCTCGAAGGTGACGTCATGGTCGACCGGAAGGTGGAGGGTCGGAAGAGTCTCGCGCACACCCTCCTCGCCGTCGAGGTTGGCCTGCACATCGGCCTGGTGGACCTCATATTCGGTGCCGTCGTCGGCGGTGTAGGTGTAGTTCCAGTCCCAGGACCACTGTTTGCCGTAGATCTCCACGGTGAGGTCGGGCTCCTCATAGGGATCATCGATGGAACGCTGCACCTGGTCGGTGTAGAAGAAGAGCACTGCAACCATCACCAGCGGCACCGCGGTGTATAGGATCTCCAGCGGCACGTTGTAGGCCAGCTGGCGGGGGTATCCGGTTTCGCCCTTGCGGCGGCGGTAGGCCACCATGCACCAGAGCATCAGGCCCCAGGTGAGCACACCGATGGCCACTGCGGCGATCCAGGAGTTGATCCACAGGTCGGTGATCTCTGCGGTGTTGGACGTGGTGTTCCGCTCCCCCGGCAGCCAACCGCGCCGTGCGGAGCTGTCCTCAGCACAGGCGGTGAGCACCAGCAGGGTCACCCCGGCCAGGGCGAGCGACTTCGCCGTGCGGCTGAAGCTGCCCGTTCGTTTCTGCGAAGAACTCACAGACGGCCCTTCCTCTTCACTTGGTGTGCGAGTGACTCGCGCACGTTCACTTTGGTCTCGATCAGTGCCGGACGGTTGGTGTCTCCGGAGCCGATGAGCGACATCATTACGCTGGGACAAGACTACTACGACTGGTAGTAGTCGGGCAGGTCAGACACCCTGGGCGTGGCAGCCGGACACAGAGAAACCCGCGCTCCTGCGGGGAACGCGGGTTTCAATGTGACTTCTACATTACGTAGAGAAACTGCGGCTGATCAGTGGAAGGAGTCTCCGCAGGCGCAGGATCCGCCAGCATTGGGGTTGTCGATGGTGAAGCCCTGCTTGGAGATCGAGTCCTCGAAGTCGATCTTGGCGTCTTCCAGATAGGGGACACTCATCTTGTCCACGATGACCTGCACACCGTCGAATTCGCGCAGAGCGTCGCCGTCGAGGGTTCGCTCATCGAAGTAGAGCTGGTAGATCAGGCCGCTGCAGCCTCCGGGCTGCACAGCGACCCGCAGGCGCAGATCCTCGCGCCCTTCCTGCTGCAGCAGTGAGGAGACCTTCTCTGCGGCGGCCTCGGAAATCTCGACCTGGTGAGTCTTGTGACCCTCCACCTCGTTGCCACGGATCTGGGTCTTCTCTGCGGTCTCCTGGGTCGGAATGCTCATCACGTTCTCCCTCTCCTGGTGTGACGGTGTTTCGTTCTTGAAGGGTATCAACCAACTCTGGACCTGCATCATTCCCGGCTGGGTCATCTGCGGCAGTAGACTGGCCCAGTGCTTGGACGTAAGAAGAAGACCCAGAATGAGACCATCCCCCCGCAGCCCGCAGAACCGGCTGCGGAAGAGCCGCCGGCTAAGAAGCTTCCGGAGAAGAAGGGCGTGCCCACTCCCACGCGCAGGGAGCAGGAGGCTGCCCGCAAGCGCCCCCTAGTGGCCAACGACCGCAAGGAGGCCCGCAAACGGCAGCGGCAGCGGGTCGCTGAGGACCGGGCGAAGATGCGCCAAGCCATGGAGACCGGGGAGGAGAAGTATCTTCCGACCCGTGACCGGGGGCCGCAGAAGCGCCTTGCGCGGGACTTCGTCGATTCCCGCACGGGCATCGGCGAGTGGCTGCTGATCATTGTGCTGGTCTTCCTCTTCGCCTCCTTCATCATGACCGAGCAGGCTCGCACGATGGTGGCCTTCAGCCTGTGGGCCGTGATGTTCGCCGTGATCGTCGAGTGCTGGTGGGTCGGCCGACAGGTGCGAAAGCGCATCGAAACCACGTTCGGGGTGGGCCAGATGGAGAAGGGGATCCGCTTCTACTCGGCGATGCGTGCCCTGCAGGTGCGCCGGCTGCGCCTGCCCAAACCGATGGTCAGCCGCGGCGAGAAGATCCGCTGAGCGACGTGTCGGCCATGCGGGCCAGGCCGCGGTTGATGCGGCGAACCCAGAACGGTCCCTGGTAGACGAACCCCGAGTAGCCCTGCACCAGGTCTGCCCCCAGCCGCAGCCTTTCTGCGACGTCCTCGGCAGTGGTCACACCTCCCACAGAGACGATGGTGGTCTCCGTGGGCAGCCTGCGGCGCAGACGCACCAGGATCTCTGTGGAACGCTCAGCCAGCACCGGGCCGCTGAGTCCGCCCATTCCGGCGGCGCTGAGGGTTTCGGCCGAGCTGGTCAGGCCCTCACGCGAGATTGTGGTGTTGGTGGCGATGATGCCGTCCAGCCTCAGCTGCGCCACGAGGTCGGCGACGGCGTCGACGTCGTCATCTGCCAGATCCGGAGAGATCTTCACCAGCAGCGGCACATGAGCCCCGGCTGCGGCGTCGGCCTCCTCCCCCACTGCGCGCAGCAGCGGCGCCAGCGTATCGATCTGCTGCAGCTGGCGCAGCCCCGGGGTGTTGGGGCTGGAGACGTTGACCACCAGGTAGTCGGCCAGCGGGGCCAGTTCGCGGGCGGAGAGCAGGTAGTCCTCCACGGCGCCGTCCAGGGGAACGATCTTGGTCTTGCCGATGTTCACCCCGATCATCGGAGCATGGCGCCCGGCAGTCCGCAGCGCAGTCAGGAGCCGGCGGGTGCGCTCCAATCTGGTGCGCACCGCTGCGGCGCCGTCGTTGTTGAAACCCATCCGGTTGATCAATGCCCGATCAGCCAGCAGCCGGAACAGTCGCGGGCGTTCGTTGCCCGGCTGCGCCCGCGCGGTGACGGTGCCGATCTCGATATGGCCGAACCCCAGGCTCCCCAGCGGAAGCACTGCCACGGCTCCCTTGTCGAAGCCGGCGGCGAGACCGAAGGGTGATGGCCACTGCTGCCCGAGGGCGTGTGTGCTCAGGCTGGGGTCGGGCCGGGTGAGGGCCTCCAGCAGCCGGCCCACACCCCCGCGGTGGGCGATGCGCAGGCCGGCGACCACCAGTGAGTGCGCCCGCTCGGGATCCATCCGGGAGAACACAGTGCGGAATGCGGTGCTGTACAGCGGTGCGGGGCGGGGCATGCCCCGATCCTATCGGTCAGCGGCTGCGTCAGGGAGCATCCCTACACTGGAGCCATGACGACGTCGCCATCTTTTCGTGCCCCGCAGGGCGAGGAGGCGGAACCGGCGCCGCAGGGCACACGGCGGGAGCAGCCGTGGGGGGAGCGGCGGTGGTGGGAGCAGCTGAGCACCGAGCACATGAAGGACTCTGCCCCCGGCCAATGGGTCCAGGACTATCTGCCGGGCTGCTCGCGCATGACGCTGCCGCTGGGAGAAGATTTCGAAGGCCCGGTCTCCGCCACTCTGGTGCGTTTGGACCAGCAGCCTTCCGCGCGGCCGGATGACCAGCCGGACCAGCAGCCGTCGGCGCCGGTGCTGCAGCTTCACGGGTGGTCGGACTATTTCTACAATCTGCCCACCGCCCAACGGTGGGCCGCCGGCGGGCACCGGTTCTACGCGCTGGATCTTCGCAAATATGGGCGCAGCCTGCGCCAGCACCAGACGCCCGGCCATATTGAGAGCCTGCAGCAGTACGACACCGAGATCGCCGCGGCCCTGGCGATCATGGCGGAGGAGAATCCGCAGTCGCCTGCACCGATCATCAGCGCCCACTCCACCGGGGGGCTGGTGGCCGCACTGTGGGCCGAGCGCAACCCGCACCGCCTCAGTGCCCTGGTGCTGAACTCTCCGTGGCTGGAGCTTCCCGGCGACGCCCTGGCTCGGGCGGCGGCAGAGGGCATCGTGACCCCTTTGGGCGCAGTCAACCCCACCGCCACATTGCGGGTCCCCCGACTGGAGACCTATTGGGAGTCGCTCTCAGACGAAGCCCACGGCGAGTGGCGGCTGCACCCGCTGTGGCGGCCGCGAAAGTCGTTCCGCATGACGGTCGGCTGGCTGAAGGCCGTCTTCGCCGGCCACCGCAGGATCTACGAGGGCCTGGATATGGAGGTGCCGGTGCTGGTGCTGCTCTCCACCGCCACGGTCTACCGCGCCCAGTGGACTCCGGAGCACCAGGTGAAGGACAGTGTGCTCGACGTGGAGCTGCTGGCTCGCCGCGCAGTGCGCCTGGGTCGCCGGGTCACCGTGGTGCGGCTGCCCTCGGCGATGCATGATGTCTTCGCCTCCGGCGAGCAGGTGCGGCGCACCGCCTACGCCGAAACTGCGCGCTGGCTGCGGGGCTACGCGCCCTAGCTTCTCCGCCTGCGGCGCTGGCTCCCCGCTCAGCCTTCGGGGCCGAATCGGTCCACGGCACCGCCGTATCGTCGGTCCCGCTTGGCGTAGATTTCGATGGCTTCCCAGAGGGTGGTGCGGTCCACGTCGGGCCAGAGGGTGTCCAGGAAGACCATCTCCGCGTAGGCGGACTGCCACAGCAGAAAGTTGCTGATCCGCTGCTCGCCGGAGGATCTCAGGAAGAGGTCGACGTCGGGCAGGTCCGGCTGCTGAAGGTGCGCCGCGAGGGTGGATTCGCGGATGCGTGACGGATCGATCTCTCCGCGGGCGGCCTTCTCGGCGATCACCCGCACCGCATCGGCGATCTCCGCTCGGCCGCCGTAGTTGACGCACATGGTCAGGGTGGCTCGGGTATTGCTGCGGGTCAGTTCCTCGGCGGACTGCAGCTCCTTGATGACCGAGCGCCAGAGTTTGGGGCGCCGGCCGTTCCACCGGATCCGCACACCCCAGGAGTGCAGGACGTCGCGCTGGCGGCGCAGCACCTCGCGTGAGTAGCTCATGATGAAGCGCACCTCGTCGGGGGAGCGCTTCCAGTTCTCAGTGCTGAAGCCGTAGACGCTGACATGCTTGACCCCGGACTCGATCGCACCGGCCATGACTTCCATCAGGGAGTGCTCACCGGCGCGGTGGCCCTCAGTGCGCGGCAGTCCCCGCTGATTGGCCCACCGACCGTTGCCGTCCATGACCACGGCGATATGGGCGGGAATCAGCTCCGCAGGAAGGGCCGGCGGCACCGCTCCCTCCGGGTGGGGCCAAGGGTCCTGGTACGGCGCAGAATTCTTCGACGTCGCAGACTTTCTGGATGTCGCAGGGTTTCTGGATGCGGGTGCGGGCATGGGTTTATTGTGCCAGCCGCAGCGAGGTCAGGCGGCGCTCCAGGTGATGTTGGGCGTAGTCGGTGGCCACTGCCACCGCCTCGTGGCGCAGGTCCGCGGAGGACCTGGCGGCCTGATCCCACTGGCCGTGCTGCAGGGCGTGCAGCAGTTCTGCGGTGCCCGCGCTGATGGTTCGGGTGCCGGGCGGGCGGCAGTCGCCGCAGACTGGACCGCCGGAGCCGGGGTGGAACCCCAGGTGGGCCCCGCCGGCGCCGCAACAGACGCAGACGGACCAGGTCACCGCCCACCCGGCAGAGCCCATCGAGCGCAGCAGGTACGAGCTGAGCACCAGGTCCGGAGTGTGGACTCCGCGGGCTAGAGCCGAGAGTCCCCCGTGCAGCAGGTCGAACTGCCGAGTGTCGGAGCCGTCTTGGGTGTCAGTGAGTCGTTCGGCGGTCTCTGCCATGGCGGAGGCGGCGGTGTACTTCTCGTAGTCGGCGGCGATCATGGTGCCGTAGCTGCTGCGACCGACGGCCTGGGTGATGATGTCCAGGCTGCGTCCGTGGACGAACTGCACATCAGCGACCATGAAAGGCTCCAGTGTGGCCCCGAACTTGGACTGTGTGCGGCGGACCCCCTTGGCCACGGCACGCACCAGACCGTGGAAGGCAGTGAGCACGGTGATGATCCGATCGGCTTCACCCAGCTTCTGGGTGCGCAGCACGATGCCCAGATCACGGTAGCTGCGGGAGGCGAAGTTACTTGCCGCCATGCTGCTTCGCCTCCCTCACTGATTGACCGGCACGACGCCGGGGCCGGGCCGCTGCGCTGCCAGAATAGTCCGCCGGGAGGCTATCCGTCGCGAAGGGCGCGGTTGACCGCGGAGATCACCGCCTGCAGCGAGGCCAGCGTGGTGTTGTAGTCGATTCCCACGCCCCAGAGCACGCGTTCACCGATGGCCAGCTCCACAAAGCTGGCGGCCTGGGCGTCGCCGCCGGTGCTCATGGCGTGTTCGGTGTAGTCCAGCAGACGCACGTCGACACCGTCACTGGCCAGGATCCGCAGCAGTGAGTCGATGGGGCCGTTGCCCTCACCGCGCAGCTGGCGCTGGGCCCCGTCGGTGCGCAGGTCCACGTCCATGGAGAACTCCCCGGCGGCGGTGGATGAGGTTTTCACCTCGCCCAGCCGGTAGTGGCCCCACTGCTGGTCGCCCTCGTCGGAGGGCAGGTACTCATCCTGGAAGGTCTCCCAGATCTGATCGGCGGTGACTTCGCCGCCGCCGTCGTCCGCCCGGCGCTGGATGACCCCGGAAAACTCGATCTGCGCCCGCCGGGGAAGCTCGAGGCCGCGCTCGGCCTTCAGCACGTAGGCGACGCCTCCCTTGCCGGACTGGGAGTTGACGCGGATGACGGCCTCGTAGCTGCGTCCGATGTCTTTGGGGTCGATCGGCAGGTAGGGCACCGCCCAGGTGATCTCCTCGCGCGGCAGGCCTTCGGCCTCAGCTCGGGCGTCCATGTGGTCGAAGCCCTTGTTGATCGCGTCCTGGTGGGATCCGGAGAACGCGGTGAAGACCAGGTCCCCGCCGTAGGGGGAGCGCTCCGGCACCGGCATCTGGTTGCAGAATTCGACGGTGCGGCGAATCTCGTCCATGCTGCGGAAGTCGATCTGCGGGTCCACGCCCTGGCTGAACAGGTTCATCCCCAGAGTGATCAGGTCGACGTTTCCGGTGCGCTCACCGTTGCCGAAGAGGCATCCTTCGATCCGGTCGGCGCCGGCCATATAGCCCAGCTCGGCGGCGGCGACACCGGTGCCGCGGTCGTTGTGCGGGTGCAGCGAGAGGATGATCGACTCGCGGTGGCGCAGATTGCGGTGCATCCACTCGATGGAGTCGGCGTAGACATTGGGGGTGGCCATCTCCACCGTTGCCGGCAGGTTCACGATCACTGGGCGTTCCGGGGTGGCTCCGAGCACATCAACCACTTCGCTGGAGATGTGGGCTGCGAAGTCCAGCTCGGTGCCGGTGAAGGACTCTGGGCTGTACTGGTAGACGATCTCAGTCTCGACCGAGGAGGTGGCCAGCAGCTGCTCCTCGAACTTCTTGCACAGCCGGGCGCCGCTGGTGGCGATGTCGATGATGCCGGCCTTGTCCTGCTTGAACACCACTTCACGCTGGACCACGGAGGTGGAGTTGTAGAGGTGGACGATGGCACGCGGGGCGCCCTCCAGCGCCTCAAAGGTCCGTTCGATGAGGTGTTCGCGGGCCTGGGTGAGCACCTGGATGTAGACGTCGTCGGGGATCTTGTCCTGCTCGATGAGTTGGCGCACGAAGTCGTAGTCGGTCTGGGAGGCGGAGGGAAACCCGACCTCGATCTCCTTGTAGCCCATACCCACCAGCAGGTCGAACATGCGGTGCTTGCGCTCGGGGCTCATCGGGTCGATCAGCGCCTGGTTGCCGTCCCGCAGATCGACCGCGCACCAGCGTGGGGCGTCCTTGATGATCTTCTCCGGCCAGGTGCGGTCCGGCAGGTCAGTGGTGATCTGATCCTCAAACGGGGTGTACCGGCGGAACGGCATGTCAGAGGGCTTCTGCAGCTGGCGCATAAAACTTCCTTCGATTCGTGGCGTAAGAATGTCCGCGGGGCCGAGGTGGGGCAGCTGCCAAGCAGCGCCGGAGACTCCGCAGCGGGGATTCGACCGGGAAGTTTGTCCGCAGTGACCTACACGCGCACGCACTCTTCCCCGCTGCGGCGGAGAAGCTGTAGTCGTAGTGCGCTGTGAATGGTCTGCACGTAATCACGCTAACACGGAGCGCCTCTGGTTTCACCTTCGGCTCCGGGACGCGTCGGCCCGGGTCAGAAGCCCAGCCGGTTGAGCTTCTTGGGGTCGCGCTGCCACTCTTTGGTGACTTTGACGTGCAGGTCCAGGTACACCGGGGTTCCGAGCAGCTTCTTGATGCCGGTCCGGGCGTGGCTGCCGATCTGCTTCAGCCGCGAGCCGCCGCGGCCGATGATGATGGCCTTCTGCGAGTTGCGCTCCACATGGATCGTGGCGTGGACATCCAGCAGCGGTTTCTCCTGCGGACGGTCCTCACGCGGAATCATCTCCTCCACGGTCACTGCGATGGAGTGCGGCAGCTCGTCGCGCACATCCTCCAGGGCGGCTTCGCGGATCAGCTCGGCGATCATCATCGTCTCCGGCTCGTCGCTGAGCTCCCCGGTCGGGTAGAGCGGCGGAGAGGGCGGCATCATCGCCGTCAGCTCCTCAGCGACCACATCCACCTGATCGCCCTCCACGGCGGAGACCGGGATGATCGCGCTGAATCCCTCGGCCTGCTTGCCTTCGCCGGCCAGGTGCTCACGACCGAGCTGATCCACCGCCACCAGGTGCTCGGGCAGCTGGTCCCTGGCCACCTTGTCCACCTTGGTCACCAGCGCCACCACCGGCTGGTGCGGCACCTTCCTCAGCTGGGCGGCGATGAACTTATCGCCGGGGCCGATCTTCTCGTCAGCCGGCAGGCAGAACCCGACGACGTCGACCTCGCTGAGTGTGTCAATCACCAGGTCGTTGAGCCGTGAGCCCAGCAGTGTGCGCGGCCGGTGCAGGCCGGGAGTGTCCACCAGCACCAGCTGAGCGTGGTCACGGTGGACGATCCCGCGGATGGTGTGCCGGGTGGTCTGCGGCTTTGAGGAGGTGATGGCCACCTTCTCGCCCACCAGGGCATTGGTCAGCGTCGACTTGCCTGCGTTGGGCCGGCCCACGAAGCTGGCGAACCCCGCCCGGTAGTTCTCGTCGTATTCGGGGAACTCCGGGAGGTCGCCGATCAGCATAGAGCGGTCGCTGCTCATTGTTTCACCTTCTGTAGGGGACCCGTTCGGGGATGCGCTGCCGTCGGGGCAGCTGTTCGGGCAGGGGTGTCGGCAGCCGCGGACTCGGCGTGCTCCAGACGCAGCACCTCGTCCTCGCTGTCGGTGCCCACTCCCCCGCGGGCCCCGCGGCGGTCCTCGGACTCCCAGCTCAGCACATGGGAGACCCGGTTGCGGCGGCCGGCGAGCCGGTCTGCGTGCAGCACCACACCGTCGATCTCCACTTCGGAGCCGGCGATGGGAACGCGTCCCAGGTGCTTGGCCAGCAGCCCGCCGACGGTGTTGACGTCCTCTTCGTCGTCGAGGTCCAGGTCGTAGACGTCGGCGAAGTCGTTCACGCTCATCCGGGCTGAGAGCCGGCGTCGTCCGTCCCCCAGATCCTCCACCTCTTCGACCTCTTGGTCGTATTCGTCAACGATGTCACCGACCAGCTCCTCGATGAGGTCCTCCATGGTCACCAGCCCTGCGGTGCCGCCGTACTCGTCGACGACGACGGCGACGTGGGTCGATTCGCGCTGCAGCTCAGAGAGGAACTCGCCGACTGACTTGGACTCGGGCACATAGCGGACGTCGCGCTGCAGCTCGTCGACGCTGATGGATGCGGCGTCGCGGTCGGCGAACGCGTCCGGGGCTCGGCCCAGCTGCAGCATGTGCTCCAGATTGGCGACGTCCTTGAGGTAGACCATGCCGGTGATGTCATCGGCGGAGCCGCGGGTCACCGGCATACGGGAGTGTCCGGACCCCAGGAACAGGGTCATTGCCTCGTCCAGGTTCGCTTCGGCGTCAACAGTGACCATATCGGTGCGTGGAACCATCACGGCCCGCACCCGGGTGCTGGAGAGGTCGAGGACCGATTCGATCAGCTCTGCTTCGTTGTCTTCGATCACGTCTGATTCGTTGGCCCGGGTGATGTAGTTCAGCAGCTCGTCGTCGTCGAAGAACCCTTGGTCCCCGGCAGTTCCCGGGAGAATTCTGCGGCCCACCCCGGCCAGCCAGACCGGCAGCGGCCCCAGGGCCAGGCGCAGGCCGCGCACCATGCGGGCGGTGGCCGAGGCGATGGGAAGGTGGTAGGCGCGTCCGATCGTCCGCGGTGAGGCGACGGCGCTGATGAGCCCGGCCGCGGCCAGGGCGATGCCGGCGGTGAGCGCGCCCAGCTCCAGGTCCCCGATGATCAGGATCGCCGTCAGGGTGATCAGCACCAGTGCCACAGTGGTCAGCGCCCAGCGCCACATCTGCAGGGCCAGGGTGTGCGGGTTCGGCTGGGCGAGGATCATCTCTACGGCACGAGAGCCGTGCTTCTCGGCGATCTCTTCGGCCTCTTTGCGGGTCAGGCGCAGAAAGGCCGCCTCCGCTGTGGCGAGCAGGAAGGCCAGCGCCGCAGCGGCCGCCGCAGCGCTGATCAGCAGCGTGATGGTCATCGCTCACCCCGGGGCTGGGTCTGAGGAGGCTCGGTTTCCGTGAGCTCGGTTTCGGCAGCCTCGGTTTCAGTGAGCTCGGTTTCAGTCGGCACTGGGGCTTCGTGGCCGAGGAACTCTTCCAGCAGTCGCTTCTGCAGGGTGAACATTTCGGTGCGGGGTGCGGCCTCGTGATGGTCGTAGCCCAGCAGGTGCAGCACCCCGTGGGTGCTCAGCAGGCAGAGTTCATCGATCAGCGGGTGGCCGGCGGCCGTCGCCTGAGCCTGCGCCACTGCCGGGCACAGCACGACGTCGCCCAACACCCCGGCCTCCACCGGGTCGTGGGGGCTGCCGGGGGTGAGCTCATCCATGGGGAAGCTCATCACGTCGGTGGCCCCGGGCAGAGCCATCCATTCCAGGTGCAGCTCTTCCATCTCGGCCTCGTCCACCAGGGTGATGGCCAGTTCCACCTCTGCACCAAGCCCAAGCTCGGCGTAGAGGAAGGCGGTCAGGTCGGTGAGCTCAGCCAGGTGCTCTACGGTGATGAGCCGACTGTCGCTGGAGTCGTCCAGGGAGAGCGTCACGACTCCTCCTGCTCGGAGGGTTCGGAGGTGGATCTCTGCGGGGAGGAGCTCCGCTGGGTGGCTGAGCGTTGGGACGGCGGTCGTTGGAAGCGGTCGCCGCGGCGCTGACCGCCCCGATGCGAGGACGCGCCGCGTTGGGCATTGTTGTGCCGCTCATAGGCGTCGACGATGCGTCCGACCAGTTCGTGGCGGACCACGTCCTCGGAGCCGAATCGGGAGATGGAGATGTCCTCGACGCCCTCGAGGATCTCCAACACGGTGCGCAGCCCGGAGTCGGTGCCGCGGGGCAGGTCGATCTGGGTGATGTCTCCGGTGACTACGATCTTGGAGTTGAATCCCAGTCGGGTCAGGAACATCTTCATCTGCTCGGCAGTGGTGTTCTGCGCCTCATCCAGGATGATGAAGGAGTCGTTCAGGGTCCTGCCGCGCATATAGGCCAGCGGGGCCACTTCGATGGTGCCGGAGGCCATCAGCTGCGGGATCGACTCCGGCTCCAGCATGTCGTGCAGCGCGTCATAGAGCGGACGCAGGTAGGGGTCGATCTTTTCGTTCAGCGAGCCCGGCAGATAGCCCAGGTTCTCCCCGGCCTCCACGGCGGGGCGGGTGAGAATGATCCGGTTGACCTCTTTGGCCTGCAGCGCCTGCACGGCCTTGGCCATGGCCAAGTAGGTTTTGCCGGTGCCGGCCGGGCCGATTCCGAAGAGCACAGTGGACTCGTCGATGGCGTCCACATAGTCTTGCTGGTTGATGGTCTTGGGCCGGATGGCCCGCCCCCGGTGGGAGAGGATGTTGGTGGCCACCATGCGTGCGCTGCTGGGTGCCTCCTGGGCGCGGACCATCGTGGAGATCTGTTCGATGATCTCTTCGCTGGCGGTGGTGCCGGAGGCGGCCAGCGTCTTCAGCTGGGTGAGGATCTCCACGATCTGGGCGGCGTCCTGGGCCGGTCCGGTGACGGTGATCTGCTGGTCGCGCAGTCCGATGTCGGCCTCCGGATACAGGCCCACCAGGATGCGCAGCGCCAGGTCCTGGATGCCCAGGGTCCGGAACATGGTCTCGGGGTCGGCGAAGTGAACCTCGCGCTCAGTGGGGGTCGTCGTGGCAGTCTCGGTAATCAGGTGCCTCACTTGGTCGGTCTACGGGTGCTTCCATTCTACGTCCAAGCCGCCATTGAGCCATCGGTGCCCGGCCTTCTCCACTTTCCGCAGTGCTTCTGCCGGATCGTCGACCTCCAGCTTCACGGTCAGGCAGAAGCGCCACGATTCACCAGTCCCACCGGCCCAGCAGCAGCTGGGTCGCGGCGATGGCGGCCGGTCCGGCGCTGGAGCTGCGCAGCACATGGTGCCCCAGCCGGGCGGTGCGGGCACAGGCGGCAGTCAGCAGCTGCAGCTCCCGGTCGCTGATCCCGCCCTCGGGGCCGATCACCAGGTGCAGCTCATCCAGCGGCCGCTGCCCCTGCGGTGCGCCGAAGTCCTGCAGCACACCGAGCTCCTGCAGCACAGTCTGCAGCGAGATCTTTTCGGCCTCGTGCAGCACGACGACGCCGACCCGCTGCCCCTTCTCGCCCCGCCCCTTCTCGCCTTGCGCCTGCACGTACTGGGCGGTGCTGTGCAGCGGGCGGACCTCAGGGATCGCGGTGCGGCGGGTCTGTTTGGCCGCGGTGGTGACGGTGTTGACCCATTCGGCGTGCTTCTTCGCCTCGCGGCCGGGCTTCCACCGGGCCACCGACCGTTCGGCCTGCCACGGAATCACTGCCTCGACCCCCAGTTCGGTGGCTGATTCCACCGCCTGCAGGTCGCGTCTGTCTTTGGCCAGGGCCTGAACCAGCACCAGGTGCGGCAGCGGCGGCTCCTCGGTGCTCACCGCAACGATCTGCACCTGCAGCTGGCCGGTCTCCACTGCGACGACGACGCCCTCGGCCCGTCTGCTGCGGGTGTCGGAGAGCTGGACCGCTTCGCCGGAGCCCAGCCGCATCACTGTGGCCGCATGGTGGCCCTCGGCCCCGTCCAGCATGATGGTCGAACCTGGCTCAGCGGCGTCGAGCCGTCCGGGCGCCAGGTGGAACAGCGGAGCAGTCATGGTGACCTAGGCGTCGGGGGGATTCAGATCGACTCCCAGGCCTCACGCAGCCTGCTGAACATTCCCTTGGACTCGGTGGTGGATTCTCCCGGCTCCTCCTCGCGCTCCTCAGCGAGCTGCCGCAGCAGATCCTTCTGCTTCTCGGAGAGCTGGCCGGGCGTCTCCACCTTCAGGTGAACCTTGAGGTCGCCGCGTCCGGTGCCGCGCAGGTGGGCGACGCCCTTGCCGCGCAGGGTGATCGTCTCCCCCGACTGGGTGCCGGATTTGACCTCGAGCTGCTCGTCGCCGTCAAAGGTGTCCATGCTGATGGTGGTGCCCAGTGCGGCCGCAGTCATCGGCACGGTCACCGCGGCGTGCAGGTCGTCGCCGCGGCGGGTGAACACCTCGTGGGGCTTCACATCGACTTCGATGAACAGGTCCCCTGGGGGGCCTCCGCCGAGTCCGGCCTCACCCTCACCGGGCAGCCGGATCCGGTTGCCGCGGTCGATGCCGGCGTCGATCTTGAATTTGAGGTTCTTCTGTTCGCGCACCCGGCCCTGGCCGTCACACTCCTGGCAGGGGTCTTCGATGATGTCGCCGAATCCAGAGCAGCGGGCGCAGGTCTGGGTCTGGATGACCGTTCCCAGGATGGAGCGCATGGGGCGCTGGATCTGGCCGTGGCCGTGGCAGTCGGGGCAGGTGCTCGAGGAGGTGCCGGGCCGTTTGCAGGAACCGTCGCACACTGAGCAGGTGACCGCGGTTTCGATCTCCAGCTCCTTGGTGGTGCCGAAGACGGCGTCGCGCAGGTCGATGCGCACCCGCAGCAGCGAGTCCTGGCCCCGGCGGGTGCGTGAGGCGGGGCCGCCGCCGGCACCGCCGCCGCCGAAGAACGTCTCGAAGATGTCGCTGAACCCGCCGAATCCGGAGGCTCCGCCGAACCCGCCGGCAGCCCGGCCGTCGGGGTCTCCGGTGGCGTCGTAGTTCTGCCGCTTCTGCGGGTCAGAGAGCACCTCATAGGCTCGGCCCAGCGCCTTGAACTGCTCTTCGGCGTCCTCGGCCTCGTTGACATCGGGGTGGAGCTTGCGGGCCTTCTTGCGGTAGGCCTTCTTGATCTGCTCCGTCGATGCGCTGCGGTCTACACCCAGTGCCTCGTAGTGATCAGTCAATTCTTATCCTTCAGAAAGTATGCGGGACAAATACCGTGCCATGGCGCGGACCGCCGACATTGTAGAACCGTAGTCCATTCGGGTCGGACCCACCACGCCGAGCTTGGCCCCGTCCCCGCCGACTTCGCTCGGAGCGTATTCTGCGGCGACGACTGCGGTCTCTGCCAGCGAAGCGTGTGAGGTCTCCTGACCGATGCGGATGGAGAGTCCGCGGCGGTCCTGCTGCATTTCGTGCAGCAGCCGCAGCAGCACCACCTGCTCCTCCAGTGCTTCGAGAATCGGCGCGATCGAGGGCCCCAGGTCACCACCTGACTTGGCGAGGTTAGCAGTACCGGCCATGATGATGCGATCCACGCGCCCAGACTCCAGGATCGTCTCCACGGCATGGGCGATCACTGCCATGGCTGGCTGCAGGCTGGGCTCCACGGCCCCGATAAGGTCATCCAGCGGCAGCGGCAGGGCTGCGGCCGAGCGCTGGTGCAGGTGCTCGGAGAGTCGCTGGCCGATCAGGTGCAGGCCCTCCTCGTCCACCGGTTCGGCCAGGGTGGTCATGCGCTGCTCCACTCGTCCGGAGGAGAGGATCACGATGGTCAGCGCCTTCTGCGGGGTCATCTGGATCACGTCGATGTGGCGGATCTTGGCTGAGGAGTGCTGCGGATGCTGAATGACGGCGACCTGGTTGGTGAGCATCGCCAGCAGCCGCACGGTCTGCTCCATCATCGTGTCGTAGTCGTCTGCGGCCTCGGCGAGAATGTCCACGGCGCGCCGCTCGGCTGCTGAGAGCGGCCTGACCTCGGTGATCCGGTCGACGAACAGCCGGTAGCCCTGGTCGGTGGGGATGCGCCCGGCGGAGGTGTGCGGAGCCACGATGAGCCCCTCGTCCTCCAGGTGGGCCATGTCGTTGCGGATGGTCGCCGGCGAGACCTGCAGGTGGTGCCGGTCCACCAGGGCTTTGGAGCCTACCGGTTCCCGGGTGTGGACGTAGTCCTCCACGATGGCGCGCAGCACGTGGAGCCGTCGGGTGTCTGACATGGTCTCGCCTCCTCTCATCCGCATTTCCTATAGATCTGCACACTGATTAGCACTCGCAATGCGTGACTGCCAATTATAGCTAAGCCAGTGTTTCCCGCGCGTATCTGGGCTGCGACCTTGCTAGGCTCCCATACTTGATGAACTTCCCCACTGACTGGGACTCCTGGGGAGCCCAGAACCTCTCGGAACGACGACGCCGCAGCCTCAAGCAGGTGCCGCAGGCCGAGGCCGCTGTGGGCACGGTCGTCGAGGAGCGCGAATCCGGCTGGGTGGGTGCCGTCCTCGGCGTCGAGGCCGCCGCCGGGGTGAAGGTGGTCCGGCTGGAGGACCGCCGTGGGCGGGTGCGCAGCTTTCCGCTGGGCTTCGGCTTCCTCATCGAGGGTGAGTCGGTGGAGCTGACTGCTCCCACACGCACCAAGCGACCCAGCGGCCCGCAGCGCACCGCCTCGGGATCCTTCGCGGTCAGCGGAGCTGGGACCCGCACGGCCCGGGCCTCACGCATCTGGGTGGAGGGCACCCACGACGCCGAGCTGGTCGAGAAGGTCTGGGGCGAGGACCTGCGCCTGGAGGGCATCGTGGTGGAGCCGCTGCACGGTGCCGACGACCTGGCAGCCGCCGTCACCGACTTCAGCCCGGGACCACACCGTCGGCTCGGCGTCCTGCTGGATCACCTGGTTCCCGGGTCCAAAGAGTCGCGAATTGCCGAGCAGGCCATGAGGCTGCCCGGCGCCCGGGGGAACCTGCTGATCCTGGGGCACCCCTATGTGGATGTGTGGCAGGCCGTCCAGCCGCAGCGGGTGGGCCTGGACTCCTGGCCGCATATTCCGCGCGGGACCGACATCAAGGTCGGCACCCTGGCCGCCCTGGGCTGGCCGCACGCCGATCAGCGAGACATCGCCCACGGGTGGAAGCAGATCCTGTCCCGGGTGCGCAGCTACGCGGACCTGGAGCCCAGTCTGCTGGGCCGGGTCGAGGAGCTGATCGACTTTGTCACCGTCGGCGACTCGTGATCTTTCGCACAGGCGCAGACACGCCTGAGCGCTGAGCCAGACTTCTTTAAGCCTCTGCCCGTAGAATCTGCGCATACGAGGCACTACTCCCACCTCACAGTGCCCCGACGACCCCGAAAGGACAGCCCACCCTGTGAGCAACCGGCATGATCGGCAGCATTCCGCACACCGTGGAACTCGCCCCAGCCCGTCCCAGCGGCTGCGGGGCTCAGAAGGACCTGCCCCCATGCTGACCCGCCAGGAGGACACCCGGTGGGCCACGCTGTCGCACTTCGGGGCAGTGGCCGGCTGCCTGCCGGCCCTGGTGATCTACTTCGTCTATCGCGACCGCGGTCCCTTCACCACCCAGGAGTCCAAGGAGGCGCTGAACTTCACGCTTCCGCTGACCCTGATCGTGCTGGTGTTCTACGGGCTGGCTTTCATTCCCGCGATCGCACCCGTGGCTGGTCTGGGCGGCGTGTTCGTCTGGGCGTTCATGGCCATCTCCGGGCTGATCGGCGGCTCGGAGTGCAATAAGGGCCGTCCCTACCGCTACCGGCTCAATCTGCGCCTGCTCCAGTAGGCACCCGGAACACTCACTCCACCAGGCTGCGGGTCACCGCGTCTGCCAAGAGTCTGCCCTTCACGGTCAGCACGGCCCTGCCCTGGGGCCAGGACGACGACGCCGCGGCGGCATCGGCTTCGATCAGCCCCTCGGCGACCAGCGTCTCCAGCGTGGCTGCGGTGATCGGCTCACCACCGCCTCGCAGCAGCGCAGCAAGCCCGTTGAACTCTGCGATGTCCAGGCCCTCAGCAATGCGCAGCCGCAGCATCAGGTGCTCCAGGACGATGGCCTGGTCATCGAGCAGCTCCCGGCCCTGACCGGCCGAGACGCCCTGGTGCATCCGTTGGGCGTAGGCGGCCGGGTGCTTGGCGTTCCACCAGCGCAGCCCGGCCAGGTGCGAGTGCGCCCCGGGGCCGGCGCCCCACCAGTCGGAGTCCAACCAGTAGTTGAGGTTGTGCTGGGACCGGGTCGACTCCCCGGTGGAGTAGTTGGAGACTTCGTACCAGTGGTATCCGGCCTCGACCAGCAGCTCATCGGTGAGCAGGTACTTATCGGCCTGATCATCGGAGTCGATGTCGGCCAGCTGGCCGCGCCGGATCTTTGCCGCCATGGCGGTGCCCTCTTCGATGATCAGCGAGTACGCCGATATGTGGTCCGGGCGCAGCTCGATCGCGGCCTGCAGGCTGGTCCGCCAGTCTTGGAGGGACTCCCCCGGGGTGCCGTAGATCAGGTCCAGTGAGGTCTGCAGCCCGGCGTCCCGGGCCGCCTGGTGGGCTGCGGGGACGTTGTCCGGATTATGAGTGCGGTCCAGGACGCGCAGCACCTCGGGCACGGCGGACTGCATGCCCAGACTCACCCGGGTGAAGCCGGCCTCGGCCAGGGTCTGGGCGGATTCGTCGGTGACGGTGTCCGGGTTGGCCTCAGTGGTGATTTCGGCATTCTCCTCGACGCCGAACAGGTCCCGTGCCCGCTGCAGGATGCGTGCGAGGTCCTCGGCCGGCAGCAGGGTCGGGGTGCCGCCGCCGAAGAAGATGGTGCGCAGCTTCCGCTGCGGTGCTCCGGCGGCCTGCAGGGCGGAGGCGGCAAACTCCAGTTCGCGGATCAGCGTGTCCGGGTAGGAGTCCCGGGAGGCGCCGGGGCCCAGATCCTCTGCGGTGTAGGTGTTGAAGTCGCAGTAGCCGCACCGCACTGAGCAGAAGGGGATGTGGACGTAGAGGCCGAAGGGCTTCTCGGCCCGGGAGGCCAGGGCGTCCCGCACCGGCGGCGGGAAGGAGCCGTCGGCGGGGACGGGGTCACCGATGGGAAGCGGAGCGGGCATCGTCTGGGCTACTTCTTCGCCTTCTCTTTGGACCCGCTCTCGGAGCTCAGCGCAGTGATGAATGCTTCCTGGGGCACTTCGACGGTGCCGACCATCTTCATCCGCTTCTTGCCTTCCTTCTGCTTCTCCAACAGTTTGCGCTTGCGGCTGATATCGCCGCCGTAGCACTTGGAGAGGACGTCTTTGCGGATGGCGCGAATGTTCTCCCGGGCAATGATGCGGCTGCCGATGGCGGCTTGGACGGGCACCTCGAACTGCTGGCGCGGAATGAGGTCCTTCAGCTTCGAGGCCATCTTCACCCCGTAGTCATAGGCCTGGTCGCGGTGGGTGATGGCGCTGAACGCGTCCACCTTGTCGCCCTGCAGCAGGATGTCGACCTTCACCAGGTCCGCGCTCTGCTCCCCGGTGCCCTGCCAGTTCAGGGAGGCGTAGCCCTTAGTGCGTGACTTCAGGTTGTCGAAGAAGTCGAACACGATCTCTGCCAGCGGCATGCTGTAGCGAATCTCCACCCGCTCCTCGGAGAGGTAGTCCATGCCCTGCATGGCGCCGCGACGGCTTTGGCACAGTTCCATCACCGGGCCGATGAACTCTGCCGGCACAATGACGGTGGCATCGACGATCGGTTCACGGATGTCGGCGATCTTGCCCTCGGGGAACTCCGAGGGGTTGGTCACCTGGTGGGTTTCGCCGGACTCGTCGGTGACCTCGTAGACCACGTTGGGGGCGGTGGAGATCAGTTCCAGGTTGTACTCCTGCTCCAGCCGTTCACGGGTGATCTCCAGGTGCAGCAGCCCCAGAAACCCGACGCGGAAGCCGAAGCCCAGCGCGGTGGAGGTCTCCGGCTCAAAGTTCAGTGCGGCGTCGTTGAGCTGCAGCTTCTCCAGCGCCTCGCGCAGCACCGGGAATTCGCTGCCGTCGATGGGGAACAGCCCGGAGAACACCATGGGGCGGGGCTCCTGGTAGCCGCGGATGAGCTCGTCAGCCGGCCGGGCCTGGGAGGTGACTGTGTCACCGACCTTGGACTGGCGCACATCCTTCACCCCGGTGATCAGGTACCCGACCTCGCCGATGCCCAAGCCCTGGGTGGGCTTCGGTTCGGGCTGGGAGACTCCGATCTCCAGCAGCTCGTGGGTCGCACCGGTGGACATCATTCTGATCTTCTCGCGGTGACCGAGGGACCCGTCGACGACGCGGACGAAGGTGACCACACCGCGGTAGGTGTCGTAGACGGAGTCGAAGATCATCGCTCGTGCCGGGGCCTCAGCGTCGCCCTCGGGGGCGGGGACCTCTTCGACGATGCGGTCCAGCAGCTCTTCAACACCTTCTCCGGTCTTGCCGGAGACCCGCAGCACCTCTTCGGGCTCGCAGCCGATGAGCCCGGCGATCTCTGCGGCGTACTTGTCCGGCATCGCCGCCGGCAGGTCGATCTTGTTGAGCACCGGAATGATCACCAGGTCGTGCTCCATGGCCAAATACAGGTTGGCCAGGGTCTGGGCTTCGATGCCCTGGGCTGCGTCGACCAGCAGCAGCGCACCTTCGCAGGCGTCCAGCGAGCGGGAGACTTCGTAGCTGAAGTCGACGTGGCCGGGAGTGTCGATCATGTGGAAGGCGTAGGTGTCCTCCGCGTGCTCCCAGGGCATGCGCACCGCCTGGGATTTGATGGTGATGCCGCGCTCACGCTCGATGTCCATCCGGTCCAGGTACTGGGCCTTCATCTGCCTGGGCTGCACCACGCCGGTGAGCTGGAGCATGCGGTCAGCGAGGGTGGATTTGCCGTGGTCGATGTGCGCGATGATGCAGAAGTTGCGGATCATCTCAGGATCGGTCTTGGCGGGCACCAGCGGAGTGCTTGCCTGGGGACTCACGTGTTCAATCCATCCTTCGCGTCGGGGTCAGTCCATCATATAGAGGGAAGGTCCCGCACGATCAGATCGTACGGGACCTTCCCTGAAGTTTACCTCCGGCCGCCTCAGCGGGCACCGGCAACTGACCTCAGAGCGCGTCGACCACCTTGGCGATGCCCGACTTGCGGTTGGCGGCCTGGTTGCGGTGGATGACTCCCTTGGAGGCAGCCTTGTCCAGCTTGCGGGCCGCGGAGCGCTGGGCCTTGACCGCAGCGTCCTTGTCACCGTTGGATGCCGCGGCGCGGACCTTCTTCACCGCAGTCTTCACGTCGGACTTCACCGCCTGGTTGCGCAGGCGACGCTTCTCGTTGGTGAGGTTGCGCTTCTTCTGGGACTTGATGTTTGCCACGTGTTATTCCTTACGTCTGCTCTGTGATGACCTGCACTGCCTGGTGTGCTCTTCACGGCACGACGACGACCGAAGTTTTCAGTGGTGTGGGGCACCATGGCGATCCGCCGTCTGCTCCTCAGGGAGAGGGCCCATGAGCAGGCGAGGCTGATTGTGCCGTCGTCAGGCAGTGCATGACCCGACTGCGCGGATCCTAGACACTAGCTTCCAATCTTAGCAGACCACACCTCATACTCCTGAGGCGATGGTCGCAATGGCTTTCTCCACCGCGTACTCCGGTGTGCGGGAGACGCCTTTGACCTCGGCATCTGCCTGGGCGACTGCCTCCACGGCGTCGGCTGCCCGGGTGGGAGTCCAGCGCCGGGCGGTCTCGGCGGCCTGCTTCAGCTGCCAGGGCGGAAGCTGCAGGGCGGAGGCCAATTGGCCCTGGGAGCCGCGGTGGTCCACCAGTGCGGCGATCTGCCGGCCCAGCCGGGCCAGTGCGGCGGTGATCGCCACTGGGGAGACCCCGGTGGCCAGAGCGTGGCGGTAGAGCCTGGCTGCGGCCTCGGCACGGCCGTCGAATGCGGCCCCGGCCACCTTGAACGCGCTGGCCTCCACCCGGCCGCCGAAGTACTGGTCCACGTGGTCGGCGGTGATCTCGCCTTCGACATCTCGCATCAGCTGTTGGCCGGCCCCGCCCAGGTCGGAGAGGCTGCTGCCGGCCGCGGCGACCAGCGCCCGGGCCGCATCGGGGTGGATGGTGCGGTGGGCCGCGCGGAACTCCTGGCGCAGAAAGTCGAGCTTATCGGCGTCGGACTTCACCGGGGAGCAGTCGATGACCACTGCTCGTCTGCCCAGCGCGTCCAGCAGCTTTTTGCCGCGGTTGCCGCCGCTGTGGCGCAGGATGAGGGTCACGTCCTCGTCGTCGGGCTCTTCCAGGTAGCGCAGGGCATCGGCTAGGAAGGTGTCGTTCATCTGCGCGAGATCCTCGACCAGGATGAGCCGCGGCTCACCGAACAGTGACGGTGAGGTCAGTCTGGTCAGCTCTCCCGGCCCCGCCTCGGAGGCGTCCAGGCGGGTGTACTCGAGATCGGGGTGCTGGGCCTTCAGCGCAGTCTTGATCCGGTCCAGCGCTCGGGTGGCCAGATAGTGCTCGGAGCCTTTCAGCAGCATCAGCGAGGCTGGCTCCGCGGTGCGGAAGGTGCTCGCCGATGCTGAACCGGTGCTCTGAGTGCTTCTGCCGCGCGGTGCCATGATCACATCCTAACGGTGCAGCTGGACGCTGCGCCCGGCGAAGAGACCGGCGACCAGCAGAGCGCCGCTGAGCCCGATGCAGACCCACAGCACCGGGGTCCAGGTGCCGGTGGCCTCGTACAGCGTTCCGGCCATGACCGGGCCCCCGGCCGCCAGCAGATACCCGAAGCCCTGCACCATGCCGGAGAGCTTGCCCACCTGGGTGGGGGTCGCGGCACGCAGGGAGATGAAGCTCAGCCCCAGCATCAGCAGTGCACCGGAGGCGATGCCGCTGGACAGCGCCCACACCGGCATCAGCTGCGGCAGCTGGATCATGCCCAGCAGTCCGATGATCATGAAGCTGGTGATCACGGTGGCAATCCCGCGCTGGTCTCGGGTGCGCTGCATGATGTGGCCGACGATCAGGCTGCTGAGGACTCCCACGGCCTGGAACACGGCCAGCCAGTAGCCGGCCTGGCTCTCCCCCACCCCCTGTGCTGTCTGCACGGCCGGGAACCAGGTCAGCAGCACAAAGAACAGCGAGGACTGGAGCCCGAAGAATATGGTGACCTGCCACGCCAGGGGTTGGCCGATGATGGTTGCCGGCGCGGCACCGTGGCTCGGATCCGTCGTCGCCGTCGTCGTCGGTCGATGCGGGACCTTCCCCATGCGCAGGGTCCAGGCGGCTGCTCCCAGCAGCGCCATCACCGCAGGTGCGCCCAGAGCTGGGCCCCAGTCGAAGAGCTCGGCCAGCGGCACCGCCGCCGCCGAGAATCCGGCCGCGGCCCCCACCATGGTGGCGGTGTAGACCCCGGTCATCAGCGGCACCCGGTCCGGGAAGTCGCGTTTGACCACTGCCGGCACCAGCACGTTGCCCACCCCGATGGCGGCCGCCAGCACCACGGTCCCCAGAAAGAGCGCGGCTTCGGTGCTCAGCAGCGGGTTCTGCGGTGCCGCACGCAGCAGCGTGCCGGCCGCCAGCAGCAGCAGGGCGCCCAAGATAGTGGGCTCCAGGCCGAAGCGTCCACTGAGCAGGTGCACGCTCGGTGAGACCAGGGCGAAGGCGATCACCGGGATCGCGCCCAGCAGACCCAGCAGCGTGGGGCTCAGGGCGGTGTCGGCGCCGATGGTCTCGACCAGCGGACCGACCACAGTGATCGCCGGGCGCAGATTGATGGTGACCATCAGCACTGTGGCCAGCAGCAGAAGCTGACTCGGCGCGCGCGTCGGCATCATGTCCACTGTATAGCGGCGCAGCGGCTGGGTCTCACGAATCGATGGCGTCAGTGTCCACACCGGCGCGCGGAGACTTGATGACCTTCATGGGGAAGGCAGAGTGGGTCACGGTGACTCCGGGAATGGTCAGCAGCCGAGTGGTGAGGAAGCGCTCATAGGCGGTCAGGTCGGCCACCGCTACTCGGGCGAAATAGTCGGGGGTGCCGAAGAGCCGGTACAGCTCCCGGACCTCGTCGAAGGCCTCTACGGTCTGCTCGAACTCCGGGACGCTGTTGTGGTCGAGCTGATTGAGCTCGATGGAGACACCGACTTCGAAGCTGCGGCCCATTGCTTCGGGGCTGATCTGGGCCGTGTAGCCGAGGATCACCCCGTCGGCCTCCAGTTTTTGGACTCGCCGCAGGCACGGCCCGGGGGTGAGCCCCACGTGCTTGGCCAACGCCGCGTTGGATATGCGCGCGTTGTGCGTCAGCGCCTCCAGGATGGCGCGGTCCACAGAATCCACATGGCAGAGTCTTTCATCACCGAGGCGAAATGGTCAGTCGCACCGAGCCCGTCCCACATACTGAAACGTCCGGTACTTGCGCGGGCAGGCAGCCGCCACAGCGGGACATCCTCACAGCGTGCGCAGCAGCTGCAGGGTCTGATCCACGCTGCGCGCCTCGTTGTTCTGCGAGGCGATCTGATGCTGGACCCGCAGACCGCCGTCGAGCAGAAAGCTGACCCGCTGCGGTGCCCCGGTGTGCGGATTGAGCACCCCGTACTGCTGTGCCGCTGCGCCGTGGGGCCAGAAGTCACTGAGCAGCTGCGGGCCCCCATCAGTCTGACTCACGCCAGTCTGATCCGACCCCCGCCCGGCGGCCTCGAGGCTGTTGACCAGCTCATCGGCATAGGCCCGCAGGGTGTGCACCGCGTCGCAGCTGATCGCCAGCACTGAGGCACCGGTGCGCTGGAACTCCGCCCAGCGCCGGTGCACCTCGCGCAGCTCGGATCCACAGACCCGGCTGAAGGCGAAGGGGTAGAACATCAGCAGCACAGGTGCCCCGGCAGCGGCGGCCAGCTCCACACTCTCACCGTGCTGATTGCGCAGCGTGAAGCCTGGGGCCGCGGCACCGGTCCCAGGGGGCGCCGGCTGAGTGCTGCCCAGAGTTGGGCGGGCCGGGTCTGGGCTGACGGCTTCGGCCCCGCGCGCTGGGTACTCAGCCACCGATTCTCTCCCCCGGTGCTCAGGCTTTGCGCTGGACCAGCCGGGTGGCGGCCCAGTTGGCGCTCACCCCAGCGGAGGAGGTCACGTGCATCCCCGCGTTGGGGGCCGCATCCTGGATCTCCACCGGCGGCACGTATCCGTCACGGCCGGAGCGCGGTGTCATCAGCCACACCACTCCGCCCTCGTCGAGCGTGGTGAGGGCGTCCATCAGGGCGTCGGTGAGATCATCGTCGCCGTCGCGGAACCACAGCAGGGCAACGTCGACCACTTCCTGCTCGTCCTCATCGATCAGCGGCTCATCAAGGTGCTCCTCCAGAACGTCGCGGAGGTCATCATCGACGTCGTCATCGAGTCCGATCTCCTGAATCAGGGTGTCGGGCTTGAGCCCGAGCTCGTCGAGAAGGCTGGTGTCGTCGACCACGTTGGTGGCGGCATCGTACTTCTGTTCCACATGGCCAACGTTACGCGGAATCGGGCCCAGGCGGTAAGTGCAACGCCACAGGCAGCAGGTAGAGTTGCGTTCTGTGACCCCGGTGGGCGGACATCCTGCCCGCTGTGAGCTCACCCAAGACCTCGAAGGCCCCACCACCCCAGGGCCGCAGAACGACCGAGAGAAAAGGTGCCTACCCATGAGCGCTGGTGAAGAGACGTCGCACATTCGTAGTGGTTTGGTCGATCAGTTGCCCGACGTTGATCCCGAGGAGACTGCTGAGTGGTTGGAGTCCTTCGACCAGTTGGTGGAGTTTCACGGCACTGAGCGTGCGGAGTACATGATCCGCACCCTGCTGCAGCGTGCTGGGGCGAAGTCGATCGGCGTGCCGATGGTGACCACCACTGACTATGTGAACACCATTCCTTTGGATCAGGAGCCGGAGTTCCCTGGTGACGAGGAGATGGAGCGTCGCTACCGGCGTCTGCTGCGGTGGAACGCTGCGGTGATGGTTCATCGTGCTCAGCGTGAGGACATCGGGGTGGGCGGCCACATCTCCTCCTATGCGGGGGTGGCCACGCTGTATGAGGTGGGATACAACCACTTCTTCCGTGGGGCTGATCATCCTGGTGGTGGTGACCAGATCTTCTGGCAGGGCCACTCCTCACCGGGCAACTATGCCCGCGCGTATCTGCAGGGCCGACTGACCGAGGAGCAGCTCAATGGGTTCCGGCAGGAGGCCTCCAAGGCCCCCAATGGGCTGAGCTCGTACCCGCATCCGCGGCTGATGCCCGATTTCTGGCAGTTCCCCACCGTGTCGATGGGGATCGGGCCGATGAATGCGATCTATCAGGCCCAGTTCAACCGGTACCTGCACAACCGCGGCATCAAGGACACCTCGGATCAGAACGTGTGGGCCTTCCTCGGTGACGGAGAGATGGATGAGCCGGAGTCTCGTGGGCTGCTGCACCTGGCGGCCAATGAGAATCTGGACAACCTGCACTTTGTGATCAACTGCAACCTGCAGCGCTTGGACGGGCCGGTGCGCGGCAACGGCAAGATCGTCCAGGAGCTGGAGGCCTTCTTCCGCGGGGCCGGGTGGAACGTGATCAAGGTGCTGTGGGGCCGGGAATGGGATGAGCTGCTGGACGCCGACGACGACGGCGAGCTGGTGCGCATCATGAACGAGACCCTCGACGGGGACTATCAGACCTATAAGGCCGAGTCCGGTGAGTTTGTCCGGGAGCACTTCTTCGGCCGCTCAGCAAAGACCAAAGAGATGGTCGCTGAGATGTCTGATGATCAGATCTGGGGGCTCAAGCGCGGCGGCCACGACTATCAGAAGGTCTACGCCGCCTATCAGGCCGCGCAGGCCACCCAGGGCAAACCCACCGTCATCCTGGCGCAGACCATCAAGGGCTACGGGCTGGGTCCCAGCTTTGAGGGCCGCAACGCGACCCACCAGATGAAGAAGCTCACCGTTGATGACCTGAAGCGCTTCCGTGACACGCTGCGCATCCCGGTCAGTGATGAGCAGCTGGAGAACGACCTCTACGACGTGCCCTACTACCACCCCGGTGATGACGCTGAGGAGATCCGCTACATCGCCGAACGGGAGAAGCAGCTCGGCGGTGCCCTGCCCCAGCGCCCGGCCGGGGTCAGCTCGCTGGAGCTTCCCGGGGAGAAGACCTACGCCCAGGCCAAGAAGGGCTCCGGCAAGCAGAAGGCCGCGACCACGATGGCGTTTGTGCGTCAGCTCAAAGATCTGATGCGCCATAAGGGCATCGGCGAACGCATCATGCCCATCGTCCCCGACGAGGCCCGCACCTTCGGGATGGACTCCTTCTTCCCCACGGCGAAGATCTATAACCCCCACGGTCAGAACTACCTCTCCGTGGACCGTGAGCTGATGCTGGCCTACAAGGAGTCCGCCCAGGGGCAGCTGCTGCACCCGGGCATCAACGAAGCCGGCGCAGTCGCCGCGTTCACCGCCGCAGGCACCAGCTACTCCACCCACAACGAACCCATCATCCCCTTCTACGTGTTCTACTCCATGTTCGGGTTCCAACGCACCGGCGACTCCCTCTGGGCCGCAGCCGACCAGCTGACCCGCGGGTTCATCATCGGCGCCACCGCCGGACGCACCACCCTGGTGGGTGAGGGACTCCAACACCTGGACGGGCACTCGCCGCTGCTGGCCTCCACCAACCCCGCGGTGAAGACCTTCGACCCCGCCTACGGCTACGAGATCGCCCACATTCTGGAGAACGGGCTCTACGAGATGTACGGCGACCACGACGGTGATCACAACGTGATGTACTACATCACCGTCTACAACGAACCTGTCACCCACCCCGCCCAGCCAGAGCACCTGGATGTTGAGGGTGTCAAACGCGGCATCTATAAGCTCTCCACCTCCGAGCACGACGGGGAGAAGGTCCAGCTGCTGGGCTCCGGGGTTTCGGTGCCCTGGGCCCTGGAGGCCCAGGAGCTCCTCGCAGAGGACTGGGGCGTCTCAGCTGATGTGTGGAGTGTGACCAGCTGGAACGAGCTGCGCCGCCAGGCGCTGGACGTGGAGCAGTCAGCCATGCTCGACCCCGAGCGCGAGCCCGAGGTCCCCTTCGTCACCCAGCAGCTGCAGGGCGCCGAAGGCCCGATCATCGCCACTACCGACTTCATGTCGGCCATCCCTGACCAGATCCGCCAATTCGTGCCCAACGAGTTCGCCACCCTGGGAGCCGACACCTACGGCATCTCCGACACCCGGGCCGCAGCCCGCCGGCTCTTCCGCATCGACGCCCACTCCATGGTCGTGCGCGCCCTGCAGATGCTCGGCAAGGAGAAGGAGGCCGACCAAGCCATCACCAAGTACGACCTCACCAACGTCAACGCAGGAACCTCCGGCACCGCCGACGACGAATAGCCCACCACCAGAGCAGCCCGTTGGTTTGTAGGGTCTGCACAAAGTACGCTCGATCCCTATGAGCGTCGACTCGGGCAAGCTGCCGCCTGCGGTGAAGGTCAGCGATGAGGCCCTGAAAGTGCTGCAGCGCAACTCCGGGGCGCTGACCACCACCGTGGGTCAGCACCTGGAGGAGCGACTCACCTGGTACAAGCAGCTGGGCACTGAGGAGCGGGCTTCGCTGCGGCTGATCTCGCAGCGCGGGATCCAGGGGCTGATCAACTGGCTGCAGGACCCCGCCTCGCGGAACCTGCCGCTGGTCAATGAGCTGCTGGGGCCCGCACCGACGGACCTGATGCGCACCATTTCGCTGCAGCGGGCCCTGCAGCTGATCCGCACCATCGTGGAGGCGGTTGAGCAGCGGCTGCCCGGGCTGATGCCTGCTGATGACCGGCAGCTGATGCGCGAGGCCGTGCTGCGCTACTCCCGCGAGGTCGCCTTCGCGATTGCTGATGTCTACGCACGTGCCGCAGAGTCCCGCGGAGCGTGGGATTCGCGGCTGGAGGCGCTGCTGGTGGACGCAGTGCTGCGCGCAGAGCCCACCGAGCAGATTGCCTCCCGCGCCGCGGCTGTGGGCTGGCAGAGCCAGGACCGGACCGTGGTGGTGATCGGAGGCGCCCCGGACCAGGCCGACTCGGTGTTCATGTCGCACCTGCGCCGCCAATGCATACGCTTCGCCACCGACGCCGTCGTCGGGGTGCAGGGCGATCGGCTGATTCTGCTGCTGGGCGGGGTCACCGACTTGGCCGAGGGCCTGGACCGGGTGATGCCGCACTTCGGCGCCGGGCAGCTGGTCTACGGCAGCCACGATGGGCCCATCGCCCAGTCCTCGCGCTGCGCACAGTCAGTCTTCGCCGGGTTCTCCGCCGCTGATGCGTGGCCCCGGGCGCCCAGGCCGGTGGCCGCTGAGGATCTGCTGCCCGAACGTGCCCTGGCCGGTGATCAGCACGCGAAGCACTTTTTGGTCACCGGAATCTACGCGCTGCTTGAGCAGGCCGGGCACTCTCTGCTGGAGACCGTGGAGTCCTACGTCAACGCCGGGCATTCCTTGGAGGCCACAGCGCGGGAGCTCTTTGTGCACACCAACACCGTGCGCTACCGGCTCAAGCGGGTCACTGAGGTCACCGGATGGGACCCGATGGAGCCCCGGGACGCCTACGTGCTGCAGACGGCGCTGGCACTGGGCAGACTGTAGAAGAGTTGTAGAAAAGCTACAACGCACCCGGGGCTGACGTGGTTGCCCCGGTCCAGGACGAAGCGGCCCCCAGGATGGGAAGGTGGAGACTGTGCTAGCAATCGTATGTCCAGGACAAGGTTCCCAGACCCCGGGCCTCCTCGCCCCGTGGTTGGAGGACGCCAGTGCCCGTGATCTGCTGACCGGCTTCTCCGAGGCCTCCGGCACTGATCTGCTGCGCCACGGCACCGAATCTGATGAGGCCACCATCCGCGACACTGCAGTGGCCCAGCCGCTGATCGCTGCGGCCAGCCTGCTCAGCGCACACGCTCTGGGCCTGACCGCCCAGCAGCTGGCCTCCCTGGGTGACCGGGTCCTCGTCTCCGGACACTCCGTCGGTGAGATTCCGGCGGCGGCCCTGGCTGGGGCGCTCACCGATGAGCAGGCCCTGGAACTGATCGCAGTGCGCGCTCAGGCCATGGCTGAGGCCGCCCACGCAGCTCCGACTGGGATGTCGGCGGTGCTCGGCGGCAAGGCCGATGAGGTGATCACCGCCATCGAGGCGGCCGGGCTGAAGGCCGCCAACGTCAACGCACCCGGTCAGGTGGTGGCCGCCGGCTCCCAACAGGCGCTGGAGCAGCTGGCCGAGAACCCGCCGGCGCGCACCCGAGTCATTGCGCTGAAGGTCGCAGGAGCCTTCCACACCGACTACATGGCCCCGGCCGCGAAGAGTCTGGCCGAGGCCGCCGAAGCAGTCCAGCCCACCGATCCGCAGGTCACCCTGCTCTCAAACCGGGACGGGACCGCCGTCGACGCCGGCGCGGAGGTGCTGCGTCGCATCATCGCTCAGGTGACTTCTCCGGTGCGCTGGGACCAGTGCATGGAATCGATGTCCGCCATGGGCGTCACCGGCGTCCTGGAGCTGATGCCCGGCGGTACCCTGGTAGGACTGGCCAAACGAGGCCTCAAGGGCGTCGCCTCGTATGCGCTGACCTCTCCGGAGGACCTCGAGGGCGCCGCAGAATTCATCACCGAGCACACCAGCTGATCCTCAGCAGACCGAAAGGCCCTACCGACGTGACCGCCGTCCACTCCGCCGCCCCCCTGACTCAGACTGTCCCCACTGAGGCAACCACCGTCATCGGCCTGGGTGCCCACCGGCCCGATGTCGTGGTCGACAACGAACAGATCTGCCAATGGATCGACTCCTCCGATGAGTGGATCAGAAAACGCACCGGCATCGTGACCCGCCATCGCGCACCAGCGGATGTCTCCGTGGTCGATATGGCCCTGGGCGCTTCCCAGGAGGCCCTCAGCGATGCCGGCATTGAGCCCGCTCAACTGGGCGGGGTGATCGTCTCCACGGTGACTCATCCCTACCAGACACCCTCGGCGGCCTCGGACCTGGCCCACCGGCTGGGTGCCACGCCGGCTGCCGCCTACGACATCTCGGCCGCCTGCGCCGGCTACTGCTACGGGATCGGCCAGGCCGACGCGCTGGTACGCTCCGGTGCGGCAGAGTATGTGCTGGTCGTCGGGGTGGAGAAGCTCAGCGACGTCATCGACAACCATGAGCGTTCCATCTCCTTTCTGCTCGGCGACGGCGCAGGCGCCGCCGTCGTCGGCCCCTCCGACACCGCGGGCATCTCTCCTTCCGTGCTCGGCTCCAACGGGGAGCAGTGGAGTGCGGTCTCGATGGACAACTCCCTGCTGCGGCTGCGCGACGCCCTCTTCGACGCGCAGACCTCAGGCGATGCCTCCCGGCTGCTGGATCCCGAGGAGCGGCTGTGGCCGACCCTGCGCCAGGACGGTCAGACCGTGTTCCGCTGGGCGGTGTGGGAGATGGCCAAAGTCGCCAAGCAGACCCTTGAGGCCTCCGGACTGCAGCCGGAGGACCTCACCGCTTTTGTGCCGCACCAGGCCAATATGCGTATCATCGACGAGCTCGCCAAGCAGCTGAAGCTGCCCGAGCACGTGCTGATCGGCCGCGACATCGCAGATGCCGGCAACACCTCTGCGGCCTCGATTCCGCTGGCACTGCACCGACTGCGCAGCGAGAACCCGGAGATCAGCGGCGGCTATGCGCTGCAGATCGGCTTCGGCGCTGGGCTGGTCTACGGCGCCCAAGTGATCCGCATCCCATAGAATCAGCTTCTCAGGAAGTATCCTCCTGAAAGACCAAAACCGCACAACCGAAAGGAAACACCCAATGGCTGACAAGAACGCGATCCTCGCAGGCCTGGCTGAGATCGTCGAGGAGGAGACCGGCTTGGAGACCGAAGAGGTCAAGCTGGAGAAGTCCTTCACCGAGGACCTGGACATCGACTCCATCTCGATGATGACCATCGTGGTCAACGCCGAGGAGAAGTTCGACGTGAAGATCCCCGACGAAGAGGTGAAGAACCTCGCCACTGTCGGCGACGCCGTCAACTACATCGCTAACGCCCAGGGCTGAAAAGACCCTTCCGAAAGGAGCCCCATGTCACGCCGCCTCGTTATTACCGGACTCGGTGCCACCACCCCAATCGGCGGTGACGTGCCCAGCCTGTGGGATAACGCGCTGACAGGGACTGCTGGTGCCAAGACCCTGGAGCACGAATGGGTGGAGGAGTACCAGCTGCCGGTCACATTCGCCGCCGAAGCCTCACATGAGCCAGCTGAGACGCTCAGCCGGCCCGAGACGCGGCGGATGGACCGCTCCACTCAGTTCGGCATGGTCGCCGCCCGCCAGGCGTGGGCCGACGCCGGACTGGACCAGGTGGAACTCGACCCGGAGCGGGTCGCGGTCAGCTTCGCCACCGGCATCGGTGGTGTCTGGACGCTGCTGGACTCCTGGGACACGCTGCGCAACAAGGGGCCGCGGCGGGTGCTGCCGATGACCGTGCCGATGCTCATGCCCAATGGTGCTGCCGCGGCGATCAGCCTGGATCTGGGTGCTCACGCTGGGGCGCGCACGGCCGTCTCAGCCTGCGCCTCCGGGGTAGAGTCGCTGATCATGGCCATGGACCTGCTGCACAACGGCGACGCCGAGGTGGTGGTGGCCGGCGGCACCGAAGCAGCCATCCACCCGCTGCCCATGGCGGCCTTCGCCAATATGCAGGCGCTTTCGCGTCGCAATGACGACCCGGGCGCGGCCTCACGGCCCTACGACGTCGACCGCGACGGTTTCGTCATGGGCGAGGGTGCCGGGTCGCTGGTCATCGAGACTGAGGAGCACGCCAAAGCCCGAGGCGCCACCATCTATGCGGAGTTGGCCGGCGGCGGGATCACATCCGACGCCTACCACATCACAGCACCTGACATTGAAGGCGCCGGCGCCACCAGAGCGCTGCGCAAGGCGATGGCCTCTGCGGATGCGGGCGTGGAGGAGATCAGCCATGTCAATGCGCATGCGACCTCCACCCCGGTCGGTGACATTCCCGAGTACACGGCGATGAAAGCTGCCTTCGGCTCCCACCTGGAGAACATCTGCGTCTCCGCCACCAAGTCTCAGACTGGACACCTGCTCGGTGCCGCCGGTGCGGTGGAGTCGGTGCTGACGGTGAAGGCTCTGGCCGACCGGAAAGCGCCGGTGACCATCAATCTGGAGAATCAGGATTCCGAGATTCCGCTGGACGTGGTCAGCGGCTCACCGCGAGATCTGGGCAGCAAGGATCAGGTGGGCATCTGCTCCAGCTTCGGCTTCGGCGGCCACAACGCCGTCGTCGCCTTCCGCACCGCCTGAGGCGCCGTCACTCGGCCGGGGGCCCGCCCGCCGGTGGAGCAACCCTGATGAGCACGTTGCCGAGTTTGCGGCCGGTCTGAACATACTCAAACGCCTCTGCTGTGTCGCGCAGCGGATACTCGCGGTCCAGCAGCGGCTTGAACGCACCCGACTGCAGCCCGTGGCGGATCTCGGCCAACAGCTTCGGAGCCCTTGAGGGGATCGGGAAGATGATGCTGCGCTTGGTCACCATCCGTTGGATCGGGTTGATCATGCTCAGCCATAGATGCTGCGCCCCGGCACCGAGCTCGCTGGAGATGTAGGTCCCGCCGGGCTTGAGGACTCTGCGCGCAACAGCGAACGAGCTCTTACCCACAGCGTCGAAGAAGTAGTCATACTCCTGGGCCAGAGAATCCAGCGGCGTCGTCCGCCAGTCGATGAGCTGTGCCGGCCCAAACGCGGCGACCGTCTCCAGGTGCTCCGTGGGGCTTGTGGCTGTGACCTCAACGTCTCGGGCGATCAGCAGTTGGACCATGGCCGAACCGATGGCTCCGGTGGCTCCGTGCACTAAGACCCGTTCCCCGGGGCCGATGGTGACTTTTTCGGCGATCGACAAGGCATAGTGGGCGCCCTCGGTGCTGGCAGCAGCACGGGCGAATGAGACTCCGGCAGGAACAGTGGTGACCATTCCGGTGCTGCTGATGGTCTTGTATTCGGCGTGTCCGCCGAAGCCCCTGCCCCGGTCGTCGTAGCCGAAGACTCGCTCCCCCACCGCGAAATCACGGACGTCTGCGCCGACCTCTTCGACGACGCCGGAGAACTCACAGCCCAGAACGGGACAGCCCGGCCGCCGCAGCCCCGAGAAGACACGAGTGAGCAGCGGCCGTCCGTAGAGGAATCCGAGGTCGGTCCGGTTGACGGTGGAATAGGCGATTTTGACCAGGATCTGGTCCGCTGCGGTCTTCGGTACCGGTCGATCAGCACACTCAAGGACCGAGGGTCCGCCATAGGACTTTCTTCTGGCTGTCCGCATCGACCTTCTCAGCACACCGAGCTCCATAGACTGAAGTGTAGGGACCACCGTCCCGTGTGCCTAGGGCTGGTCAGCCGACCTGGGAGAGCCAGCGCACCGGGGCGCCTTCTGCAGCATGGCGGAAAGGCTCCAGTTCTTCGTCCCACGCTTCTCCCAGCGCCAGGGAAAGCTCTTGGTACATCACCGTTGGGTCGCCGGCGCCGAGTTCGTAGGCGTAGCGGATGCGATCCTCAGAAACCATGATGTTGCCGTGGACATCCATCATGGCGTGGAAGATGCCCAGCTCCGGGGTGTGGGACCAGCGGGATCCGTCGTGTCCTGGGGAGGCCTCTTCGGTGACTTCGAACCGCAGATGGGAGAGGCTGCGCAGTGTGGAGGCAAGCTTGCTGCCCAGTCCCGCCGGACCCTGCCACGTCAGCTCTGCCCGTTGGGTCGACGGCGCAGCGGGCTGGGCTGTCCAGGCAAAGTCGACGCGCGCGTCGACCGCCGAGGAGACTGCCCACTCGATATGAGGGCAGAGCGCAGCTGGGGCCGAGTGGATGTGCAGCACACCCTGTGCCCCGGTTCCCTGAGCGGTGTATTCAGACATGTCCATCCTCCACTGTGTGCATCTCGGTTCGTCTTCCCCAACGACCGAAGGGCACCTGCAGTGAATTCTGGACTCGCTCTCATGTTAACAGGTCAACGCCGTACTGGACACTCTTGCGCCGTGACTGCCGCCGCCGGAGAGTCACTGAGCCGCCGAATACCTGCCATGATAGAGACCATGCCCGACATGAAGACAGCTGAGCTCCAAGCTCCTTTGGTCCATTCTCCGCGCCATCCTGCTGATGAACTCACCGGGTGCCGGCTGCACGCCACAGAGTCTGATGAGGCCAGTGTGCACCTGCCACTGCCGCACGACGTGGCCCCGTCCCTGTCCCACGTGGCTGTGGCCATCGACACCGCTGCGGGCGAGGCAGCCGCAGCCCACTTGCCGAACCGCGGAAGCGCCCTTCGGACACTGTCACTGAACGCGCAGCTCACCGCTTCCCTGACGGCTGGAAGCTGGCTGCAGGTCTACGGCCGGGTCCGTGCAGTGCGCGGGCGGTCCATCGTGGCCTCCACTGAGGCGTTCGATGCAGCCGGCGACCTGGTGGCCTTGGGCACGTGCCGGTTCGTGGTGATCGACCAGCCGCGCAGCACCAGCTCAGCAGGTTCAACGAGCGCACTGGACCGATCGGCGGTCCCAAGCTCCTGGGACGCTGCCCTGGGTTTGGGTGATGCTCTGCCGGGGTCGAGCGCAGACTCTGGCAACCCAACCACCGTGCGCTCGGCAGCACCCCAGGCGTCGACCGACAACGCCGCCTCCATGGTCCACGGAGGGGTGCTGGTCCGTGCCCTGGAGCTGGGGATGCACAGCGCCTTGGGCCGCGCGGACGCAGACCCACAGGCTGTGCTCAGCGACGTCGCTGTGGTCTACCACCGACCGGTGCCGCTGGGCGCCGGAAACGGTGTGCAGGCCCCAAGCAGTCTGCGCCGAACGGGGCGGACAGTCTCGGTAGCCGCGGCAGCTTTGGTGGGGCCGGATCAGAAACTGCTCACCACCGCTGAGGGCATCTTCGGCAGCTTCGACATGTAGCCGGGCCGGAACGCACCTGCACCGGAACACCGCTGGTCCAGAAAGCAGCTGGGCCGGCTGGGCAGCTCAGGCACGGGGGTGGGCTTGGCTGTAGGCGGCTGCGAGCTTCTCGGCTGAGACGTGAGTGTAGATCTGGGTGGTGGCCAGTGAGCTGTGGCCCAGCATCTCTTGGACTGTGCGCAGATCAGCCCCGCCGTCCAGCAGATGCGTGGCTGTGGTGTGGCGCAGCGCGTGGGGCCCCCGGGCCGCGGTCGTTCCCAGAGCGGCCAGGGCCTCGTCCACGGTTCTGCGCACGACCCGCACATTGATGCGACCGCCCTGACGCCCCAGGAACAGGGCGGCGCCGGACTTGTCGTTCTCCAGCACGTCCCTGGCCTCGGCGGTCCAGCGGTCCAGGGCCTTCTGGGCGGGTACGCCGAAGGGCACCGCGCGCTCTCTGCGGCCTTTGCCCAGCACTCTCACCAGCCGGCGCTGGTGATCGACGGAACCCAGGTCCAGTCCGACCAGCTCCGAGACGCGGATACCAGTGGCGTAGAGCATCTCCACGGCTGCTTCGTCCCGCACGGCGAGCGCCCATGCGGTCACGTCGTCGTCCTTGTTCGCCTCGGCGGCTTCCCGCCGAGTGACCAGACCACTGGTGAGGTCAGTCATGTGTTGGGTCTGCAGCACATCAGGAAGCCGACCAGCAGCTGAGGCAGACTTCAGCCTGACCGCGGGGTCCTCGGAGAGGTGCCCGCTCCGATAGGCCCACGCGGTGAAGGCCCGGGCGGAGGCCGTCTTGCGATTCAGCGTGCTGCGGGTCAGCCCTAAGGCGTGCAGTTCGGCAAGCCAGGTGCGCAGGGCGAGCAGATTCAGTCCTCGCAGGCCCCCACTGTGGGAGCTGAGCTGCTGCAGGTCGCTGGTGTATCCGCGAACAGTGTGCTCGGAGAGCCGCCGATGGTCCCGCAGATGCGCGATGAACTCATCGATCAGCGGGTCCGCGAACTCAGCAGTGGCCATACCCAGGAGTCTAAGCCCGGGGCCACCTGAACTACGTCACTTTTTGCTGCGGTCGCTGATGAGAGCCCCGGCGATGGCCGCCAGGAAGATGTCCTTGGACAGGCCGGTACCCGGCTCTGAGGGACGGATGCCGTCACGCTGAGTCATATCATCGTTGCGGAAATAGATGGACAGCACCGCAGCCGAGAAGGACGCCAGGCCCAGGCCGGCCAGGCGGTTGCTGATGAACGGTGTCAGCAGCACGGCACCCAGGCCCATCTCAGCGGTGGACAGCAGCTTGCCGAAGGTCTCGCCACGCATGTTCTTCACCTGGGGAACGCCGGTGGCGGCGAACTGCTGCGTTCCTTCGGCTGCTTCACGGGACATGTTGCGCTTGCCGTAGCCGGCCTGCAGCATGTACGCCCCGGTGACTCCGCGCAGAATTCCGTTGCTCAACCTGCTCATACGTCTTCACTCCTTAAATGAGGTCCACTGTTTCTCGCTCGACCCGCGTGTCACCGCGGTGCCGAGCATTGTGTGCAGTGGGCAGTCTTGCACACTCTGCTCCAAGGTCACTGGGGTTTACGTCATGCTGAGCATAACGAACGGCGTCACCTCTCCCGTCGCCACCGGCCGTCGGCGACGCTCGCCAGCCCACGACGTTCCAGCCGGCTCATTCCAGCCAGCACCTGGGGCATGGGCAGGCCGGCGACTCCGCAGAGTTTGCCTGCGGTGGTGGATCGTTGGGCTGGAAGTGCATCGTAGAGCCGCTGATCGAGGTCGTTGAGGTGGTCGGCGGCCCTGTCCGGCGTGGTCACCGGCTCGGTGCTGGGGATCTGCAGCGCCGGCTGTTCGGCCCCAGGCCCTGCGACGATCATCTCCAAGACCTCGGCCGCGTCGGTGACCAGCTCAGCCGGGGTATCACGCAGCAGCCTGTGGCAGCCGGAGGAGCTGGAGGAGTAGACGCTGCCGGGGAATGCGCCGACCGCCCGTCCCAGTCCCAGCCCGTGGTGGGCGGTAGAGAGCGCCCCGCTGCGCCAGCGGGCTTCGATGACCACCACAGCTGCGGCGAGCGCGGCAATGATCCGGTTGCGGTGCAGGAACCGGTGGCGGGTCGGGGTGGATCCTGGGGCCATCTCAGAGAGCAGCAGTCCGCGCTCCGTCACCGCCCGCAGAAGCCGTTCGTTTCCCGCCGGGTAGAACCGGTCGACACCCCCAGCCAGGACGGCGCAGGTCGGGCTTGCACCACGCTCATCGTGCTCTGCGTGCAGTGCTCCGCGATGGGCGGCAGCGTCGATTCCGTAGGCGCCTCCGGAGAGAATGCTCACCCCGTGACCGGCAAGCTGTTCGGCAAGCTCGAAGGCGGCCCGTCCCCCGTAGTCTGTCATCTCCCGGGAGCCGACCACTGCGATGCTGCGCGGCGGCGCGGGCAGCCGCTGCAGGGCCAGCTGATAGTTCTGCTGCGGGTCCGCATCGGCGGTGACTGCGGGACCACGGAAGTACAGACCGAGTGGGGTGGCGGGGTACAGGTCGTTCAGCTGTGCGGGCCAGGCGTCGTCTTCGGGGACGATGAGTCCGCCGCCGAGCCGGTGCAGCACCCGGAGGTCACGCTCGCCGTTGGCCTGCTCAGCACGGGTGCGCCAGCGTTCCAGCCCCCCGGCCAGCGTGAGCCGGGACGTGTTGAGGCCAGCCTCCAGGGCCGCTGCTGCCACCGCCTGCTGCTCGTCGGAGGTCGGTCTGCGGCCGCTGAAGATCAGTTCGTGCGTCCTCGCGACTCCCAGGGCTGCCACGGCAGTGGGTCCCAGCAGGTCTCCGGGTTCGATCAGCCGGGAGAGCTCGCAGCGCTGCTTCCGCAGCTGCGGCGGCGCCCAGTCCGCCTGAGGTGGGGTACTCATAGGGTCTGGCTCCTTCATGACCGGGTGAGTCGCAGCTGCATGGCTGCGTCGACGTCGTCCTGGTCGGGTGTGTCCTTGGCGCAGATGTCAGCCAGCGTCCACGCCAGCCGAAGCACCCGCAGATAGCCGCGCAGTGAGAGTGCAGCCCGGTCCAGGGCCTGGTTCAGCAGTCTCGTACTGGAAGCCGGTAGGCGAAGGTCACGGCTGAGCAGCGACATCGGCGCCTCACTGTTCAGCCGCAGCCCGTAGGGCAGCAGCCGCTCGCGCTGAATCTGGCGTGCGCGCACCACACGGCTGAGCACCTCGGCGGAGGATTCTGCCGGCTCTTGGAGCGCGATGGCCGCCGATCGGGGTCTTTCGACGTGGACCTGCAGGTCCATGCGGTCCAACAGGGGCCCGGAGAGCCGGGAGAGGTATCTGCGGCGTTCGGCCACCGAGCAGGTGCATGCAGTGCCGCGTCCCACGTTCATCCCGCAGGGGCAGGGGTTTGCCGCCAGCACGAGTTGGAACTGTGCCGGGTAGGTCACCTGCCCGGCTGCCCGCTGCAGACAGATGCTGCCGGTCTCCAGGGGCTGGCGCAGCGAGTCGAGGACTCTGCGCGGAAACTCCGGGGCTTCGTCGAGGAACAGGACTCCGCGGTGGGCGCGCGTCACTGCGCCCGGGACGGGAATGCGTGATCCACCTCCGACGATGGCCGGCGCGGAGGCGCTGTGGTGCGGCGCTTGGTAGGGGGCGCGTCGCTGCAAGCGGGTGACGGTTTCGGCGTGGGAGCTGATGGATGCGATGGCAGTGACCTCCATCGCCGCGTCGTCGTCCAAGGCGGGCAGCACACTGGGAAGGCGTTCGGCGAGCATCGTTTTGCCGGCTCCGGGGGCGCCGATGAACATCATGTGGTGTCCCCCGGCGGCTGCGACCTCCAGGGCGAACCGGGCCTCATGCTGGCCGCGCACATCTGCCAGGTCCTGATGGCCCACTGACTCCTCCTGGTCTTCGCAGCCACCTCCTGCTGATGTGACACGTTGGATCCCCTCACTGCCTGCTTCGGGCATAGCGGCGCTCTCGGCGGCGCTGAAGGCTGCGGCGACATCGCACACGTGCTCGGCGGCGAGGATCTCCACACCTGGAACCAGTGCGGCCTCAGCGGCGTTGTCTGCGGAGACGACGACGGTCTCCACCCCGGCTGCGGCGGCGGCGGCCACTGCCGGCAGCACACCTTTGACGGGTCTGAGGCGTCCGTCCAGCCCCAGTTCGGCCAGGAAGACGGCGTCGTCTGTGCCGGTGAGGTGACCGTCGGCGGCCCATGCGCTGGCGAGGATGGCCAGGTCGAGGCCGGATCCTGATTTCGGCAGGGAGGCGGGGAACAGGTTGACGGTCAGGCGGCGCCGCGGCAGCTGCAGGCCGGCGTTCTTCGCCGCAGACCGGATGCGGTCCTGGCTCTCACGCAGTGCCGCATCGGGAAGGCCCAGCAGCACGAAGGCCGGCAGTGACTGGCCGATATCAGCCTCGACCTCAATCAGGTGCCCGTCCATGCCCACCAGCACCACAGACCGGGCGCGCCCCATACCCATGGCTCAGACGTCCTTCAGGTGCTCGATGAATGCTTGCGGTCCAGTGCCCGGCTGGCGGAGAATCAGCACACTGACCACGTCGACTCGGCGCTTGGTGGGCCAGTGCGTCTGGCCAGAGGCGAATTCCGCCAACAGTTTGTGCAGCCGCCGCAGCTTCTGCGCAGTGACGGCTTCAAACGGGTGCCCGTACCCGGTGCCGCGACGGGTCTTGACCTCCACAGCCACCAGCGCATCGCCGTCGCGGGTGACCAGATCCAGCTCACCGGTGCGGGATCGCCAGCGGCGGGCCAGCACACTGTGGCCGCGGCCGCTGAGAAACTCCGCGGCCCGCTCCTCCCCCACCAGCCCGGTGCGGTCCTTGGCTCGCATTGCTGCTCCTCTCGTGGTCAGTGACCACAAGCCTGCCCAATGGCGGCATCAGGGTGGGCAGAGGCGCACAACTGTGGGAACTGCTCGGCGAGTCGTGAGCGTAGGAGCCAGCTGGGGAAAACCGACAACAATGCCTGGGCACGAGGGCGCCTGCCCGTCGGTTCGCCTGCGCGGGCTAGAGGCCGGGCAGGGCGTCGAGGCCCAGGTTCCAGGAGCGGCGGTGGTGCATGGTCGCACCACTTAGACGGATGGCCTGGCGGTGCACCGCTGAGCCGTACCCCTTATTGGAGTCCCACGCATAGTCGGGGTGTTCGGCCGCCAGCTGCGTCATCAGGCTATCGCGCTCGACTTTGGCCAGCACCGAGGCGCAGGCGACCGTGAGGCTCTTCTCATCGGCCTTGGCCATCGTCTGCACCCGCGACGACGCTCCGCCGGTCAGCCAGTCGTGGACGCCGTCAAGGATCACCAGATCCAACTCACGTCCCATCGCCGCCTCCACGGCTCGCAGCCCGGCACGGCCTGCGGCTCCCAAGGATGCGGTGATGCCTTCGGCATCGATCTGTTCCGGTGAGCGGTGCTGCACACTCCATTGGGTGGTGTGCTCGCAGATCTGGGGATGCCAGCGGGTACGCGCAGCGGGGCTGAGCAGCTTGGAGTCGCGCACCCCGTCCAGCACCGGCCATACGCCGTCGTGGAGGGTCTGCGCGGTCAGGACGTCCAGATCAATGACCGCCACACCGACGGTCACCGGCCCGGCCAGGGCTCCGCGGCCGACCTCGTCGACGCCGGCGATGAGCCGCGCCCCGCGGTTGCGGGCCAGCTGAAGCTCAGGCTGCAGGGTGGCGTTGGTGCTCACTGTGGTTCCGGGACGTCTTCGAAGGGTTCGTTGTTGGAGCCGCCGCCGCTGATCCGCTCCAGCGGCCAGACGGTCACCAGGGTCCGGCCGATCACATCATCGACCGGCACCGCACCCTGGTCCGGTTCGTCGACGTGGGCGCGCGAGTCCGCCGAAGCCGAGCGGTGATCACCCAGCAGCCAGATGTGGTCCTCGGGGACGGTCACCTCGAACTCGGGTTCGCTGGGCGCATTGCCGGGGTGGACGTAGGGCTCCTGGACCGGTTCGCCGTTGACCAGGATCTCGCCCTCCTCCGTGCAGCACTCCACGGTGTCGCCCTCCATCCCGACGACGCGCTTGACCACGTAGTGCGAGGAGGTGTCGGGCATCAGGCCGATGAACATCATCGCATCCTGGAAGGCGGTGGTCTCCGGGGTCTCACCGCTGCCCCACCAGTTGCGGGTGTCTTCGAAGACGACGACGTCGCCGCGGTCTATGTCCATCACATCGGGGGCGAGCAGGTTCACCACGATCCGGTCATCGACCTCCAGAGTCGGCTCCATGGATTCGGAAGGGATGTAGAAGGCACGCAGAAAGAAGGTCTTGACGACGAAGGAGATCACCACGGCCAAGCCAACGATGATCACCAGTTCGATCAGAAACGAGACCGCAGGGTGGCGTTTGCGTGCTGACTTGTGGGAGCTCGGTGTCGGCTCCTCCGAGCCGTCCGGCTCTTCGGCGGTGTTCAGGGCCGGGCTCCTTCCAGGCTGCGGTTCTCCGACCACGGCCAGACCACGTCGGTGGCCCGCCCGATAATGCGGTCTTGGCTGATCATACCGCCGCCGGGAGCGCCGAGCAGATCTCGTGAGTCCTGCGAGTCCTGCCGGTTGTCCCCCATCACCCACATCCGACCAGCGGGGACTTCGGCTTCGAACTCCAGATCCGAGGCGGGATTCTCGGCAGTGACCGGTTCGGGCAGGTAGTCCTCATCCATCGGTTCCCCGTTGAGGCTCAGCCGCCCGGCGTCGTCGCAGCAGACCACAGTGTCCCCTCCGGAGCCGATCACTCGCTTGACGAACACCTCGCTGCGGGCACCGATGCCGAACCAGTGGCCGATCTGCTCGAGGACCCGGTTCAGGCTCGTGCCGCCCCGGTAGGGGGTGAAGGAGCCCTCACCATCGAAGACGACGACGTCGCCAGCTTCCGCCCCGGCCGGACCGGGGTAGCGCTTGTCCACCAGCACCCGTTGGCCGTCGGCGATGGTGGGGTCCATCGAGTCCTGACTGATCGTGTAGAGGTCGGCGGCGAAGATCCGCACCCCGGTGCTGATCAGGATCGCCACCAGCACCACCGCACCGGTGACCAGGCCCCACCGGCGCAGTCGGGGTCGCCGGCTGCGGGCATGCGAAGAGCCCCGGGACGTCGAGGCAGGCTCGGGGGTCTCGGGGCTCTTGTGCACGAACAGTGTGGCGGCTGAAGGCCGGTGTCAGTCCTCGATGGTCTCTTCGACGTCGCGACCCTTGGCGCGGGCCACAGCGGATACGCGCTTCTCCGGAATGCGTGCGGCCTTTCCGTGCCGGTCGCGCATGTAGTACAGCTTGGCGCGGCGCACGTCACCGCGGGCCACCACTTCGACCTTGTCGATCACTGGGGAGTGCACCGGGAAGGTACGCTCTATGCCCACGCCGAAGGACAGCTTGCGCACGGTGAAGGTCTCACCGACGCCGCGGCCCTGCCGGCCCAGCACGTAGCCCTTGAAGACCTGGACACGTGTGGTCTTGCCCTCAACAATGTTGACGTGGACATTGACGGTGTCCCCGGGGGCGAACTCCGGGATGTCGTCGCGCAGGCTGGCCTTGTCGAGGAAGTCGAGCTTCTGCATAGCATTCTCCTTCAGGACGTCTGCCACAGGTCAGGGTCCTGATGTCAGGGACCCGGGCCGCGTCAGCACGAAGGCCGCTGCGGCGCTGGTCATCAAAGTGTGATTCCGGCTGTGAGGCTCTTGCTCGCACCGGGCCTGTCTGTGTGGTGCAGGCTCCCCCATGGCAGAGTCTGCACCCAGCAGGCACAAACCTATATCCTACTCCTTGGCGCGCTGTTGCGCCACCACGTGCTTGGCCCAGAGGTCCGGGCGCAGCTTGCGGGTGCGCTGGACCTGCTGGTCGCGGCGCCACTGGGCGATGTTGGCGTGGTGGCCGGAGAGCAGCACCTCAGGCACCGTGTGTCCGCGCCAGTCAGCGGGTTTGGTGTAGACCGGGTACTCCAGCAGCCCCTCGGAGTGGGACTCCTCAGTCAGCGACTCGGCGTTTCCCACCACCCCGGGGATGAGCCGGGTGATGGCCTCAACCATCACCACCACTGCGGCTTCTCCCCCGTTGAGCACGTAGTCGCCGATGCTGATCCGGCGCACGTCAAAGTGCTCTTCGGCCCAGTCGGTGAGGCGCTCATCGATGCCTTCAAACCGTCCGGGGGCGAAGACCAGGTGCTGGTGGCCGGCCAACTGTTCCGCGGTGGACTGGGTGAAGACCTCCCCTGCGGGGGTGGGAATGATCAGTGTGGGCCGCTGCGCAGCCTGCTCTGCGCGCTGGTTCAGCACCTCCTCCAGCGCCAGCGCCCAGGGTTCGGGCTTCATGACCATCCCGGCACCGCCGCCCACCGGCGGGGAGTCGACGGTGCGGTGCTTGTCTTCGGTGTAGTCGCGCAGGTCGATCCGGCTGATGCTCAGCAGCCCCTGCTGCTGGGCTCTGCCGATCAGCGACAGATCCAGCACCTCGAAGAACTGCGGGAAGATGGAGACGGCATCAATGCGCATCGCTGATCAGCCCCCTGACCGTTCCGTGTGCCCACGTATCGCGGCGCTTCTGCCCCGTCGTGGAGCTCCAGCTCCACGGTCCGGCAGAAGCGCTGCGATCCACGCCAGACTGCTCACGGGAAGAGCCCCGCCGGCGGGTCCAGCCGGATGCTGCGGGCCTCGGGATCAATCTGGGGAACCAGTTCCTCCACGAAGGGCACCATGACCTGTTCACCGGCGGCGGTGTCGACCACCAGCAGGTCCTGGGCGGGGCCGGGCAGCAGTTCGGCGACGGTGCCCAGCGGCTGATCCTCGCCGCTCACGCAGCTGAACCCCTCCAGCTGGTGGCTGTACCACTGGTCGTCCTCGGGGGCCTCCTCGGCCACATCGATGAACAGCACGGAGCCGCGCAGCGCCTCGGCGGCGTTGCGGTCGGTAATCTCATCGAAGCCGAGCAGGCAGATCTTCTTGTTCCACCGCTGGGAGCCCACGGTCAGCGTGGTGCGGGTGGTGTCCTGGGTGTGCTCTCCGGGTTCGCGGATCAGCTGCGCGCCGGGGGCCAGACGGTCAGTCGGCTCGTCGGTGAAGAGCTGGACGGTGACTTCGCCCCGGATGCCGTGGGGCTTGCCGATGCGAGCGACCCGCAGACGCTCCCCGGGGTGGGTGGGCATCTGCGGGTCATCCTCAGTGTGTGCCATCGGAACACTGCCTCCGCGGTACGGACCTGAGCACCGGTGTCAGATGGACGGACTTCACAAGGGCCCGTTCAGCGACGGCGGTCAGTGTCGACGACGTCGACGCGGACGTCGTCGCCGCCGGGCAGGGCTGAGATCACTGTGCGCAGGGACTTGGCGGTGCGGCCGGCCCGGCCGATCACCCGGCCGAGGTCCTCGGGGTCCACCCGGACCTGGAGAGTGTCGTAGCGCCGACCGCTGCGGCGCCGGACGTCGACATCATCAGGTGCGTCGACGATGCCGCGGACCATGTGCTCCAGCGCGTCGGTGATCACAGCGTCGCTCATGCTTCGGTCTTCTCCTCAGCGTCAGCTTCCTCAGGCGCCGACTCGTCGGCAAGGACCTCGGTCTTGTCCTCGGAGGCTTTCTCCTCGGGCTTGTCGTTGATCACCGTTGCCGTGGCGGGGGCGACGAACGCTTCGGCCTCCGGCTTGGTCTTCAGGGTGCCTTCGGTTCCCTCCAGGCCCTTGAACTTCTGCCAGTCGCCGGTGATCTTCAGCAGGCTGCGCACCCGGTCGCTGGGCTGCGCGCCCACCGAAAGCCAGTACTGGGCTCGCTCTGAGTTGATCTTGATGAACGAAGGCTCTTCGATCGGGTGGTAGATGCCGATCTCTTCGATATTGGCGCCGTCGCGCTTGGCGCGGGAATCGGCGACGACGACACGATAGTGCGGGGTGCGGACTTTACCCATCCGCTTCAGACGAATTGTGGCTGCCACTTGTGTGGTTACTCCTGTTTCTCAGTCATGGTGCGCATTGGTCGTAAGAACCGCGTGGGGTGATGCAAACAGTCTCAACCGGGCGCTGAACGTTTGTCAGCCGCGCAAGATTAGAGGGTGCTTGCGGCACGCTGAGCAAAGTACCTCACCATTCTGCCAGATCCTCAGGCTCTGCGCACACCGGATATCACTTCAGGTACTTCTCGAAGCCCTTGGGCAGGCTGAGGTCCTCCGGGCTGATGTCCCCTGCGCCGCCGCCGAAGCTGGAGCCGTCCATGCGCTTCTCCGCAGTCTGCTGACGCTTCTGCTCGGCCTCGCGGGCCTGCTGGGCGGCCTTGGCGGGGTTGCCGGACTTGGGCTTCTGCTTCTTGGACTTGCCCTTCTTGGCTCTGCTTCCGCCGCCTCCGGCGCCCATACCGGGCATCGAGGGCATTCCAGGCATGCCGCCGGGCATGTCCCCGCCGCCACCACCGCTGGCCATCTTCTTCATCATCTTCTGGGCCTGGGTGAAGCGCTCCAGCAGCGAGTTGATCTCCGAGACGTGCACACCGGCGCCCTTGGCGATGCGGGCCCGTCGGGAGCCGTTGATGATTTTAGGGGCGTTGCGCTCGTGGGGGGTCATCGAGTTGATGATCGCCTCCACCCGGTCCAGCTGGCTGTCGTCGAACTGCTCCAGCTGCTGGCGCATTCCGGCGGCACCGGGCATCATGCCCAGCAGCTTCTTCATCGAGCCCATCTTCTTCAGCTGCTGCATCTGGGCGCGGAAGTCCTCGAGGGTGAAGTCCTCCTGGTCGGTGAACTTCTGGGCCATCTTGGCGGCCTCGGCCTTGTCCCAGCTGGCTTCGGCCTGCTCAATGATGCTTAAGATGTCACCCATGTCCAGGATGCGCCGGGCCATGCGGTCAGGGTGGAAGACCTCGAAGTCCTTCAGCCCCTCACCGGTGGAGGCGTACATGACCGGTTTGCCGGTCACCTGGGCCACCGAGAGGGCAGCACCGCCGCGGGCGTCGCCGTCGAGCTTGGTGAGCACCACGCCGGTGAAGTTCACGCCTTCGTTGAAGGCCTGGGCGGTGTTGACTGCGTCCTGGCCGATCATCGAGTCGATGACGAACAGGGTTTCGTGGGCGCCGACGGCGGATTTGATGTTCGCCGCCTGGGTCATCATTTCCTCATCCACACCGAGCCGGCCGGCGGTGTCGATGATGACGACGTCGTGCAGCTTCTCGTTGGCATGGGTGATCGAATCCTCAGCCACCGCAACCGGATCACCGGTGGCCTCCTCGGTCTCTGAGCTGACCCCGGGGTGCGGCGCGTAGACGGGGACTCCGGCGCGCTCACCGCCGACCTGCAGCTGGCCCACCGCGTTGGGGCGCTGCAGGTCGCAGGCCACCAGCATCGGCTGGTGCCCCCTGTTCTTCAGGTGCGCGGCGAGCTTGCCGGCCAGGGTGGTCTTGCCGGCTCCCTGCAGTCCGGCGAGCATGATGATGGTCGGCGGATGCTTGGCGAAGTGCAGCTCACGGGTCTCGCCGCCGAGGATGCCCACCAGTTCCTCGTTGACGATCTTGACGACCTGCTGGCCGGGGTTCAGCGACTGGGCGACCTCTGTGCCCAGGGCGCGGGCCTTGACGCGGGCGATGAACTCGCGCACTACGGGGACGGCGACGTCGGCGTCGAGCAGCGCGCGGCGGATCTCTCGGGCGGTGCCGTCAATGTCTGCCTCGGTCAGCTTGCCTTTGCCGCGCAGGTTCTTGAACGTTGCGGCCAGCCGATCGGAGAGCGAGTTGAACACGGTGGGGTTCCTTACAGAAGTCTTATGGAGCTGCAACGGTCTGGGGCATCACGCGACGCCGGTGACCGGGGGCCAGTGGTGCCAATGCTCTGGTGCCAAAGCTCCAGGGTAACAAGTTCAGCCCAGGTCGTTCTCTTCCAGCCAGTCCTGCGCGATGGTGGCCGGCTCCTCCACCTCGTCGCCGGAGTTGCGGGCATTCATCTGCGTCAGCGCCTCAGTGGTCAGCGCCGCCGAGACCTCGTTGAGGATGCTGCGGGCCTGCTCGTCCATCGCCTCGGCACGGACCACCGGCACCACATGCTGGGCGGCGATCATATCCTCCGGATCCTCCAGTGTCACCAGGTCGTTCTCCTCGATGGAGGGCGTGGTGGTGTAGATATCGGCGACGTCGACCGTGCCGTCCAGCAGCGCCTGCAGCGTGGCTGGGCCCCCGCCGTCGCTGATGGGGGTGAAGTCAACGTCGGTGATCCCGTAGACCTCCTCCATCCCGGGGATGCCGTAGGCGCGTTCGGCGAACTCCGGGTTGGCCGCCAGGCTCAGCTGCTCCAGCTCGGCTAAGTCCCCGATGGACTCGAGGTCGTTCTGGGCTGCGAACTCTTCGGTGACGTTCAGCGAGTCCTTGTTCTGCGCTTCGGCGGTGTCCAGGACCTCCAGGCCCTCGGGCAGCGCCTGGGGGATCTCAGCTTCGATGTCCTCGGCTGAGGTGGCGGTGGTCTCCGGGTCCAGGTAGCTGAGCAGGTTCCCGGTGTATTCGGGCATCAGGTCGATCTCCGCGTTCTCCAGGGCGGGCATGTAGACCTCGCGGGCTCCGATTTGGAAGTTCCGCTCCACCTGGAAGTCTTCGGCCTCCAGCGCATGGGCGTAGATTTCGGCGATGATCTGGCTCTCCGGGAAGTCTGCTGAGCCGATGCCGATGGTTCCGGCCGATTCCTGTGCGGCGTCGTCGCTCTCCTGCCCCGCGTCGTCGGGGTCGCTGCAGGCGCTCAGAACCAGCAGGGCTGCGGCGCTGACGGTGGCCAGTCGTTTGATGCTCATGCGTGTCGCTCCTTGGTCGGGGTTGCGGGGTCGGCGAAGTGTGCGCTGAGGCGTTGGGCTGCGGCGAAGAGCGCATCGATGACCAGGGCCAAGATCACCACGACGACGGCGCCGCCGAGCACACGGGCGGTGTCGCTGACCGCCAGTCCGTCGATGATATAGCGGCCCAGTCCCCCCACGCCGATGAACGCGGCCACTGTGGCGGTGGCGATCACCTGCAGCACTGCCGAGCGCAGCCCGCCGATGATCAGCGGCATCGCCAGGGGAAGCTCCACCCGCAGGATCACGTGGGCCTCAGTCATGCCTTGGGCCCGTGCGGCGTCGACGGTGGCGGGGTCCACTGCTTCCAGCCCGGAGTAGATCCCGGCCAGAAGCGGCGGGACGCACAGCACCGCCAGCGCGATGATCGGTGCGGAAAGCCCGATGCCCAGCTGCAGGGCCAGCAGGGTCAGCAGCCCCAGGGTCGGCAGGGCGCGCAGGGCTCCGGTGCTGAGCACTGCCAGGTTGCGCCAGCGGCCGGTGTGTCCGATGTAGAGGCCCAGTGGGACGGCCACCAGGGCTGCGGCGGCCACCGCCAGGGCCGTGTAGCCGATGTGCTGGGCCAGTCGCCATGGGATGCCGGTGGCGCCTGACCACTGAGCCGGTTCGCTGAACCAGGCCACGGTCTCTTCCAGCAGGCTCATGCGCTGCCTCCTGCCGAGACCACGGAGTTCCAGGGCATCAGCAGTCGCCCGGCTGCCACCAGCAGCAGGTCGAAGACCAGGGCCAGCGCTACGGTGAGCACCACCCCGGTGAGGATCTCGGTGGGAAAGTTGCGGTTGAACCCGTTGGTGAACAGCGAGCCGAGGTTGCTGACACCCACCAGGGCGCCGATGCTCAGCAGGCTCACGGTGCTCACCGAGACCACGCGCAGTGCCGCAAGCATCACTGGGCCGGCCAGCGGCAGGGTGACGCTGATAGCGCGCTGGCCCCTGCTGAAGCCGCAGGCGGCCGCCGAGTCCAGCACGCTGGGCGGTACCGCGTTCAGGGCGTCGACCACACCGCGGACCATGATGGCAAAGGCATAGATCACCAGGGCGATGAGCACATTGATCGGGTTCAGCCACCCCAGACCCAGAATGGTCGGCATGATCACGAACAGCGGAAGCGAAGGGATGGTGTAGAGCACGCTGCTGAGGCTGACGGTGACGCCGCTGAGCTGGCGAACCGCGCCGTGGGGCGAGCTTTTCATGGCGTAGGCCGCCCAGCCCACCGGCAGTGCCAGGGCGAATCCGAGCGCGATGGCTGAGCCGCTGATCCAGGTGTGCTGCCACACCAGATCCAGCAGGCGCTCATAGTTGGTGAGCGCCCAGTTCACCCCAGGACTCCGTTCACTGCAGGACTCCGTTCACTCCAGAACCCCCGCCGGGCGGCCGTGCTCGTCCACCACGATGCGCCGTCCGTTCTCATCGCGGACGCGCAGCTGGCGTCTGCCGTGCTCCAGGCCGATGAACCGGGCGACGAACTCGTCGGCGGGCCGAGCGAGGATCTCAGCCGGCGCGCCGACCTGGGCGACCTTTCCGCCTTCGCGCAGGATCACCACCTGGTCCCCCAGGGCGAAGGCTTCCTCAATGTCGTGGGTGACGAAGACGATAGTCTTCTTCAGATCCTGCTGCAGCCGGCGCATCTCCTGCTGCAGTTCGGCCCGGACGATGGGGTCCACTGCGCCGAAGGGCTCATCCATCAGCAGGATGTTCGGGTCGTTGGCCAGCGCCCGGGCGACTCCTACGCGCTGCTGCTGGCCGCCGGAGAGCTGGCTGGGATATTTGCGGTGAACTGAAGCGTCCAGCCCGACCGTTTCCAGCACCTGGGCAGCGCGCTGCCTCGCTGCGGCCTTGGGGACACCGTTGAGCCGAAGCACGGTGGCCACGTTGTCGATGACCCTGCGGTGCGGCAGCAGACCGGCGTGCTGCATCACATAGCCGATGCTGCGCCGCAGCTGCACCGGGTCGCGGGCAGCGATGTCGTCGTCGTCGATGAGAATCTTGCCCTCAGTGAGGTCCACCATGCGGTTGACGCTGCGCAGCAGAGTGGTCTTGCCGCAGCCCGAGGAGCCCACCAGCACTGTGGTGGTGTGCGAGGGCACAGTGAGGGAGAAGTCGGAGACGGCGCGGGTCCCATCTGCGAACCGCTTGCCGACGGAGCGGAATTCGATCATGACTCTCCTGACCTGGTCTCTGGGTACTTTACACACCAGCTGGCGGCTGGCCTGCCTCAGACTCTCAGCAGATGACCGGTGGCCGATAGGGTGGCCGGGTGAGCCAGAACGACGCCGATGAGGACCGCGAGCACAGCGATGAGCGTGTCATCCAAGCTGCGCTGACCGGCCACCTGCAGTATCTGTCCACCGCCGAGGACGCCCACCGCCGAGTGGCGGGCGCCCTGACGGGCCGTAAGGATGTGCTCAGCAGCCAGGAGAACCCGATTACCCTGGCGGCCGCCCACCGCGCCCGGTGCGCCTCCTTCGCCCAGCGCGGGGAGTTCCTGGAGCAGCTGGTGGCATTCCCCGCCGCCGGGCTGCGAGCGCTGACCGCCCAGGACATGCGCACCCTTCAGGTTCCGGCCCATATCGGAGCCGCAGCAGTCCCCGAGGAGCTGGGCCAACAGATCACCGATCGGGAGACTCGCACCCGGTTGGCCGGCGCCCGGTCCGCTGCCGGGCGCGGCACCGATCAGGCTGGGCACGACACCGGGCAGAGTGGCTCCACCCAGTAGGATCAGGGCTATGACTGAGCACACCGACCCCATGGAGACGGCGGAGGACTCACCCCAGATCACAGCCTCAGACGATCTGGGCGAGAACGCCCACCAGGTGGTCACGGCACTGTTGGGCCACCAGCAGGATCTCATCGCCGAGCTGCACAGCGTCTATGAGCGCCTGGAGCAGGTGCGCGAGGTCGACTACGCCCGGCTGCAGGCTCGCGTGGAGGACGCGGAGCACGTGGTCTCCGGCGGTGAGGACATTGCCGCCCAGGTCGAGCGCCTTACCGAACGTGTCGATGAGCTCTTCGCAGTGGTGGCCGAACAGGCTGAGCGCCAGGTCCGGGCCGGCGAAGAGCTGGGTGAGGGCCAGGAGCGCAGCTCGACCCAGCTGGCTGAGCGTGATGCCCGCATTTCAGCGCAGAACGCGCGGATCGCAGAGCTGGAGACGGCGGTCACCGCTGCCTCGGATTCAGCGGAGAGCGCCCACCACAAACTGCAGGTGCTGGCCGAGGAGACCGAGTCCAGCCTGCTCCACCGAGTCTCTGAGCGGGTCAGCCCGGCTGCCCGCCACGCACGGACCGCGCTGAGCAGCATCACCCGGCGCCTTCGCCGCTGATTTCCGAGGCCTGTCAGTGAACAGCGGTTCCGCAGCCTGCCCGAGAAGGAGAAGCAGGTGCAGTGGCCGGGGTGCGCCACAGCACCTTAGGTCCCGCAGTAGGTCATATAGGGGCCGAAGCTCTGGGGCGCCGGTGATGCGTAGCGCTCGAGACCCTCGCGTTCGACGTAGGGATCGGTCACGACACTCACGAGCTGATGGAATGGGTCAAGGTCACCGTCCGTTGCGGCGTCGAGGGCCTCTTCCACCAGGTGGTTGCGCGGGATGTAGACCGGGTTGGTCTTATCCATCTGCTCCGGGCGCGGGTTCAGATCCAGCCAGCGGCGCAGCCACTGCTGGAGCCGCTCACCGTTGTGGACCTTCTGCCCCACCGGTTCGGCGTCACCGCGTGCCGCCTGGTTCAGGGACCGAAAGAACGAGGTGTAGTCCACAGATTCTTCGTGCAGCAGCGTGATCAGATCGTCGATCAGCGACGAGGCGCCCTCGTCGTCCAGGGTCTGGTCCAGCCCGAGCTTCGCTTTCATGCCCTGCAGCCAGGCGGCGCTGTACTCGCTGCGGAAGGCGGCCAGGGCTTCCTGGGCTGTGGCGACGGCCTGCTCTTCGTCGTCGTGGAACAGCGGCAGCAGCGTTTCGGCGAAACGAGCGAGGTTCCATTCGGCGATCACCGGCTGGTTGCGGTAGGCGTAGCGGCCGTTCTGGTCGATGGAGCTGTAGACGACGGCGGGGTCGAAGGAGTCCATGAACGCGCAGGGTCCGTAGTCGATCGACTCGCCGGAGATGGTCGTGTTGTCGGTGTTCATCACCCCGTGGACGAAGCCGACCAGCATCCATTGGGCCACCAGCTGGGCCTGGGCCGAGACCACCGAGGAGAACAGCGCGAGATAGGGGTTCTCCGCGTTGGCGGCCTCGGGATAGTGGCGCTCGATGGCGTGATCGGCCAAGCGGCGCACCAGTTCCCCCTCGCCTGCGGCGTGGGCGTACTGGAAGCTGCCCACGCGCAGGTGGCTGCTGGCCACCCGGGTCAGCACCGCGCCGGGCACGAGTTTCTCGCGCGGGATTTCACGGCCGGTGGTGACCACGGCCAAGGAGCGGGAGGTGGGGATGCCCAAGGCGTGGATGGCCTCGCTGATGAGGTATTCGCGCAGCATCGGGCCAAGCGCAGCCCGACCGTCGGCACCGCCGCGGGCGAAGGGGGTGCGCCCTGAGCCTTTGAGGTGAATGTCGCACTGCTTCCCCTCGGCGTCGGTCAGCTCCCCCAGTAGCAGTGCGCGCCCGTCCCCCAACCGCGGAGAGTAGGCCCCGAACTGATGGCCAGCGTAACCCTGGGCCACCGGCGTCGCAGCGTCAGGGACCTGGTTGCCGACCAAGAGCTCGACGCCGCCGGGGCTCTGCAAAAACCTGGGGTCCAGGTCCAGCTGCTCGGCGAGCGCTTCATTGAGCACCACCAGCTGCGGGTCCTGGGCTTCTTCGGCTGACCAGGAGATCGACAGCTCAGGAAGCTGTTGCGCGAAACGGTTCTGCAGGTCAATTTCCGGCTGTACTGGGACACTCATGGCAGCGGCACCTCACTCAGCTGCAAACTCGGGGGGTTGCCCTCCCAGTGTAGTGCTCCTCGGGGGCTGCTCACGATGGTGCCTCAGAGGCCACATCACGGTAGCCGACCGTGGTCAGCACGGGAATAGGTGCCACTTTTGGAGCGCTGGTGCTCACTCAAAGCTTTGGTTCGGACGCGGAAGACCACCAGTCGCAGCATGAGGAAGTTGCACGTCGATCCGAAAGCCTGAGACAGAGCCCATGCCGCCGTGGTGGTCCACCACGTCACCGGCAACACGACCAGGGCCACCGCGTGCAGGGTGAGAACGACAAAGAACGTCGTGCCATACAGTGTGACGAATTGTGCCACGCGTCGTCGGCTGTGCGCGACGGAAAACGACCATCGTCGGTTGAGGACATAAGCCAGAGCGGTGCCCCCCGTGAAGCTGATGGCGCGCGCAGCATGGTCCCACATCCCCAGCCCGAGCGCGAGGTGGTAGATCGTCAGGTCCACGACTGCCGCAAGCGCGGCAACGACGGTGAACCGCCGGACCTGACCACCTAATCTACGACGCACCACGCCGAGGGACTCTATCACCGCACTACCGGTGGGCCTGAATCGCTTGGTTGTAGAACCTCACAAGCGCCTCGGTTGCCGCTCGCCAGGAGTGGCGTTCCGTCTCTTTCCGGGCTGCGACCCCCATCCGCTCCCGCAGGCACTGATCGGTGAGCAGCTGCTCCAGCCGGTCCACCCAACCCTCCGTATCGTGGGGGTCGACGAGGAAGCCGGTTTCGCCGTCGTCGATCACGAACGGGACCCCTCCCGCCCGGGCCCCGACCACGGGCACCTGTGAGGCCATAGATTCCAGAGCCACCAGGCCCAGTGTCTCGGTGGTAGACGGAAAGGCGAAGACGTCAGCGCTGGCATAGGCCTGAGCCAGCTGTGTGCCAGACATGTACCCGGTGAACACGGTCCAGGCTGGGTCGAACTGATCCTTCAGCTCCTCCACCTGCGGTCCAGAGCCGACCATCGCCAGTCTTACACCGGGAACCCGTCGTCGCAGTCGGCGCATCGGTTCGATGAGCTGGTCCAGGTTCTTCTCTCGGCTCATGCGACCCACGTAGACCACCAGCGGAGCCTGGGGAACGCCGTCGGTGAGCCTCGCGCGCATCTGGGCGGAGGCGTGGCCCGGATGATAAGCGACCGTGTCCACGGCCTTGGGCCATAGTCCGACACGTCGGATGCCGACCTCACGGGCACGCTCAACCATCGGATCAGAAGTGCACAGATTCACTCCAGATCTGTTGTGCAAGTACCGCGTCCATGCTTCCACAGGGTGCCGAAGCCAACCGATCCGCAGTGACTCGGTGTAGTTCGGCACGTCCGTGTGGAAACTCGCCAGTTGCGGCAGGTCGCGCCGCCCAGCGGAGAGCACCCCGTAGGCGGCCAGCCAGATCGGGTTAACCGCGTGCACCACGTGCGGCTGGAAGGCGTCCATAGCGCGTGCGATATTCGGGGTCGGGATCCCGACCTTCAGTTCCGGGTAGAGGAATTGCAGCGAGACACCACGCACCCGAACCACCCGGTGCCCAGCGTAAGTGGCCGGCGGGTCTCCTGGAGCAAACAGCAGTACTTCGTGGCCCAGCTCCGCGAGATGCTCCAGAGTGCGGACCACCCGGGTCACCACCCCATCGATCTTCGGCAGGAAAACCTCGGTGAACATCGCGATGCGCATGCAACTGCGGACTCAGGTCTGGGTACGACGAGCACGCTCGCCGCCGGCGTGGCGAGGTCCCGGACGGTCCGGCGCATTGGCCGGGACTCCGGCTTCATGCTTGGTGGTCCATAAGGAGGTAGCCGGGATCTTGGTCAGATCGGCACGGTCTCGGTAGCGTGCGGCGATCTGCTCGACTTCCAACAGCAGGCCTTCGGAGAGGGTCGTAGGCTGCAGGCCCAGGTCCAGAAACGTGTCATTGGCCACGTGCAGATCATTCTCCGCAGACTCGTTGCGCGGATTCGGCACCATCTGGACTTCGGCGCCGGTGATTCGAGCGACTAGACGTGCCAGGTCCCGCACGCGGTGGGTCTCGGTCATCTGGTTGAAGATCTTGACTCGGTCCCCCGCCGCCGGCGGGTTCTCCAGGGCGATCTGCACACATCGGACCATGTCCCGGATGTGGATGAAGGCACGGGTCTGGCCTCCAGTGCCGTGCACCGTCAGCGGGTAGCCCACGGCGGCCTGCATCAGGAAGCGATTCAGCACGGTGCCGTAGTCGCCGTCGTAGTCGAAGCGGTTGATGAGACGCTCGTCCCGCTGGGTCTGGTCTGTGTGGGTCCCCCATATGATGCCCTGGTGAAGGTCAGTGATGCGCGCCGAGTCGTTCTTCGCGTAGTAGGCGAAGAGGTGCTGGTCCAGCACCTTGGTCATGTGGTAAATCGATCCCGGGTTAGTCGGGTAAAGGATCTGCTGGGGGACGCGGTGCGTTTCGACCGGGTTGCCCTCGGCGTCCTGGTCGGCGGTGACCTCGATGTCCAGGTAGCCCTCCGGGATCTTCATACCCGCAGTGCCGTAGCCATACACGCCCGTGGTACCCAGATGGACCAGATGGATATCCAAACCGGAGTCGACTATGGCGGCCAGTACGTTGTGCGTGGCGTTGACGTTGTTGCCTACTGTGTAGCGCTTGTGCCGCGCAGACTTCATCGAGTACGGAGCAGCGCGCTGTTCGGCGAAGTGAACGACGGCGTCCGGCTGCTCGGCGAGCAGAAACTGCAGCAGCCCCTCGTAATCTTGCGCCACGTCGAGCCGGTAGAATCCGATCTCCCGTCCGGAGACCTCCTGCCAGGCGGCGCGACGCTCGGAGATGGCCCGGATCGGCGTGAGGGACTGGGCGCCCAGCTCTTCATCGATCACCCGTCGGGACAAATTGTCCACGATGCTCACCTCGTGGCCTTCATCCGATAAGTACAGGGACGCGGGCCAGCCGCAGAATCCGTCGCCGCCGAGGATCGCAATCTTCACAGGTATTCCCATTTCTCGTGGAGAAGACCGGCTGCTGCCTGCCGGACCCGATGGTGCACAGGTCGCCACCGGGGCACACGGGACAGACCGCAACGTGGGTCGTCGGGCTGGTTGCAAGCCTATCCAATGACCAGCGCGGGCGTCAGCCAACGCGCCTGAGTCCTGATCCACGTGCGCTGTGAGGCCCTCACCCAGGACACCCTCGATGCGGTTTTCGCTCGTCGTCCGCTCATCTTCGGCCCCTGCTCCCTCCATGTGACGCCACCAGCCTGCTGCCACGTGCCGCGGCTCTGCACTGAGCGCGGTGGGCGCTCATAGCTGCGGGGCTCACAGCAGCGGGCGCAGGGGGACCAGAGCGGTTTCGGCTACGCGTGCCATGGGGTGCCTGTCGCGCCATTCTGGGGAAGTGAGGGCGTCGCAGTGTTGGGAGTCGGCGGCGAAGATGTTCTCCATCTCCGCAGCGAAGCCGCTGTCGATCACCTCAACGTTGGTTTCGTAGCTGAATGAGAGGGAGAGCCGGTCGATATTGGCAGTGCCAACTGTGGACCACTGCCCATCGATAGTGGCGGTCTTGGCATGCAGCATCGAGCTGCTGAAGAGCAGCAGCGTGACCCCGGCCTCGAGCAGCTGACCGTAGAACCCTCGTGACACCCAGTCTGCAACGATGTGGTTCGACTGGTTGGGGATCATCACCCGCACGTCGACCCCGCGGTGGGAGGCGGCTATGAGCGCGTGGAGGATCTGCTGGTCCGGGATGAAATACGCAGTGGTGAGCCAGATGTGGTCCTGAGCCCGGTCGATCGCATTGAGGTACATCTGCCGGATCGGGTAGACCAGCTGCACTGGAAGGTTAGCTACCACGTTGATCGTGGAGCTCCAGCTGCGCGGGGGAATCCATGGAATGTGATCTTTCGGTGGGTGGGCGTCATTCCAGACCCGCGCCACGGCATGCTGCATCCCCCACACCTCGGGGCCGATCTCGCGCACATGGGTGTCGCGCCACTGATCCGCGTAGAGCGAGCCGATGTTGTACCCGCCGACGAACCCCACATGATCATCCACGACCAAGATTTTTGAATGGTTGACTCCGGTGGAGCGCACCGGGCCCTTCCAGAACTGTCGGGCGATCATGGGCATCCGGAACACGCGGACCTGTTCGGAGATCTGTCGATAGAAAGCTCGCGGAACGAGCAGATTCGCAAACCCGTCATACAGCACAAAGACCGTGACCCCGCGCGAAGCAGCCCGGTTTATTGCATCGATAAACCGTTGGCCCACCTCGTCAGGCTTCCAGATGTAGGTCTGCAAAATGACTGTTCGCTCCGCTGAGTCAATAGCGGCGATCATGTCGCGATACAGCTCAACACCGGAGGTGTAGACCCTCAGCTCAGAATCCTCCACTTCAGCGTGGAAGGTTCCCGGATGCGGGGCCAGCTGTCTGCGCCGACTGCTTTGTTTGAGCCAGTCGAAAGCCACCAGAGAAGCTGCCGTCACCACCGGCACGGCGGCCGCTGCGCCAGCGGCGACTGCGACGGCCTTCCACGGGCCAACTCCACGTCGACGGCAAGGACCGGGAAACCGCACCATGAGCTCACCCTATCCGTCATCACTGCCAAACCCTGCTGGCTGCTTGCTGCTTGGCATTCCAGTTCTGCGTGACCGTTAAGTTTCGAAGCCCCCGGTGGGGCACAGATACACTGACCGGGTGGAAACTTCAGTTCTGATCACATTCATTGTTCTCGCCGTCGTGCTGGTCGGCCTGGTCGGTACGCTGCTGGTCAGCGGCCGCAAGCTGACCCCGAAGAAGACCCGCAGGCTCTACCCGGAGACTCGCGACGCCGATGATCAGCCCCCCGGTGCCGCAGAGGGCGAGGACGGCGACACTCTGGTCGCCGACCGGCCCGCCGCTGAGGCCCCGGAGGCTGCTGTGGAGGCCCCAGAGGCCGAGGCTGAAGCGGCCCCCGCGGTGGAGACTCCCGAACCGGTGGCCAGCCGTCTGGCCCGGCTGCGCGCCCGGTTGGTGAAGTCCAATAACGTCTTCGGCAAGTCGCTGCTGGCGCTGCTGAGTCGTGATGAAATCGACGAGGACGTCTGGGAAGAGATTGAAGAGACGCTGCTGATGGCAGACCTGGGCACCGATTCGACCATGGAGCTGGTCGACACTCTGCGTGAGCGGGTCACGGTCGAAGGTTCGAAGGACCCGCAGCGGGTGCGCGCCATGCTGCATGAGGAACTGGTCAAGCTCATTGATCCGGAGTTTGACCGTCGCCTGACGGTGACCGCTGATGGGCGGCCGGCCGTGGTGCTGGTGGTCGGGGTCAACGGGGTCGGCAAGACCACCACAGTCGGCAAACTGGCCCGCGTGCTGGTGGCCGAGGATAAGGACGTCATCCTGGGCGCAGCCGACACCTTCCGTGCAGCTGCGGCGGAGCAGCTGACCACCTGGGGCTCCCGTGTGGGGGTGCCCACGGTCTCCTCAGACGTGGAGGGCGCAGACCCTGCTTCGGTTGCCTATGATGCGGTGGACAAGGGCACTGAGCTGGAGACCGACGTCGTCCTGGTTGATACTGCCGGACGGCTGCAGAACAAGGCGAACCTGATGGATGAACTCGGCAAGGTCAAGCGGGTGGTGGAGAAGAAGTCCGAAGTGGACGAGGTGCTGCTGGTGCTGGACGCCACCACCGGTCAGAACGGACTGAACCAGGCCAAAGTGTTCTCCGAAGCGGTCAATGTCACCGGCATTGTGCTCACCAAGCTCGACGGCACCGCCCGCGGCGGCATCGTCGTCGCCATCCAGAAGCAGCTGGGCGTGCCGGTGAAGCTTATCGGCCTCGGCGAAGGCCCCGACGACCTGGCCCCCTTCGACACGGAGTCCTTCGTAGACGCCCTGCTGGAGGACTGAGCCTACGAGGTCCCCGTGGTCGAAATGAGCTGGTCGATCTGAACACGGGCGCCACGCTCGTGCCGAGTGACGCGCTCAGGTCCAGCGGGTGTATCCGGAAAGATCGTTGGGCAATGCGTTGACGAAGTTGGCTCGTTCGCCCTCGCTGACAGCGTCAGTGACAGTGGAGAGCACTGCTCGGGCGGTGTGCTCGGCCTGCTCTGTGCTGACGTTCAGATTCTTCTGGATGCGGTCGATGAACTCTTCGGCACCGAAGTGCTCGCCTGGCTCACCTTCGCCGAGCAGCAGTTCACTCACGCCGTCGGGAAGCTGGGCTGCCAAGTCCTTGGCTTCGCCGCCCAGATCGCGAGAGCCCAGCACGTTGAGCACTTCGCTGATCGCGGTGCGCGTCTCATCGGCGGAGGCGAAACCTCCACGTTCTTGTACCAATGCGGTGACTTCAGCAGTATCCATAGTCTCCTCCAAGTTTCGTAGTTGGTGTCCGGTTGAATTACTCGAACAGGGGGCCGAAGCCGGCCGGCAGTTGGGCACGAACGTTGTCGATCTCCCCGGCCGAGACGGCTTGGGCCAGTGTGGTGAAGACCGCGCGGACATACGTTCGGGCCTGGTCGGGGTCTACTCCCTCACCCAGGTGGTCAGCGACCCGGCGCAGAAAGTCATCTGTGTCGTCAACCACCGGATCGGCGGCCACATGTTCGATGACCGGCTCTTTGAGCTCCTCGGGCAGCTGGTCTGCCAGATTCTGGGCTTCATCGCCGGTGAGCCGCTGGCCCAGGTCCGCCAGGACGACCTGAGTCACCTGCGCGGCCATCTCGCGGTCGCTTGGACCGCCGCGCTCGATCACCGTGTTGACGAATTCTCCATAGTTCATGGCTCTTGATCCTCCTTGAGTATTCGGAGTCAATTCATCGCTGACGCTACCCCGAATCCTTGAACAGGAAGTCGGCAGAACCATCACACCAACCACGCGGAAGGTGATGGCCACTTATGGCATGGCCAGAGACGCTGGTTGTCCTTCACTGTCATTCACTGACTTGACCTGGATCATGGACGAGCCTGCGACCCTGTGATGGACTCGTAGCATGTGTTGCGTGGCCGGCAGCGATGAATGCGAGCCGGGCGTTCCGAGATCAGGGAGGTCGGTGTCCTGTGGACAGAATCCAGTCAGTGCTGCATGGCCGGTGGGTGATTCCGGTGGTTTCGGGGCTGCTCATCCTGGCCTCATTCGCCGTCGCCCAGATTATTGAGGAGCCCTTCTGGGGCGATGTGCTCATGATCGCCGCCGCCGTCGTTGCCGGCACCCCGGTGGTGATCAAGGCGGTCAACTCCCTGATGATCAGGGTCATCGGCATCGACCTGCTGGTCTCGGTGGCCGCCATCGGCGCAGTGTTGGTGCAGAACTACTGGGAAGCCGCTGCGGTCACCTTCCTCTTCGCCGTCGGACACGCCCTGGAGTCGGCCACGCTGAACCGCACCCGCTCAGCCCTGGCAGAGCTCATCGCCGTCGCCCCTGATGTTGCCGTGGTGCTGCGTGACGGTGAGCAGCATGAGATACCGGCCGAAGAGGTCGCCCAGGGTGAGACAGTCCTGGTGAAGAACGGTGCCAAAGTGCCGGTGGACGGTGTGGTCACCGGCGGCAGCGGCGCACTGGATGAAGCCTCCATCACCGGCGAATCGATCCCGGTGGAGAAGACCACCGGCAACAAAGTCTTCGCCGGAACCATCTCCACCGGCGGGTTCCTACAGGTCCGGGCCACCGGCGTGGGTGCCGACACCACGCTGGTGCGCATCATCCAGCGGGTGGAGGAGGCCCAGGAGGCCAAGGCGAAGACCCAGGCCTTCATGGACCGCTTCTCCAAGTGGTACACCCCCGGGATCATGCTGATGGCGGTGGTCTTCGGACTGATCACCGGCGATATCGTCCTGGCCCTGACCCTGCTGGTGATCGGCTGCCCCGGGGCCCTGGTGATCTCCATCCCGGTGGCGATTGTGGCCGGCATCGGCCGCGGCGCCCGCGACGGGATCCTCATCAAGGGCGGGGAGTTCCTCGAGACTTCCGCGAAGATCGATGTGGTCGCCGTGGATAAGACCGGAACCCTCACCGAGGGCCGGCCGTACCTGACCGATGTGGTGGCCCTGCACCCGAAGTTTGACGAGGACGAGGTGCTGCGGATGACCGCCCGCGCCGAGGCCGGCTCCGAGCATCCGTTGGCGCGGCCGATCATCGAAGCCGCAGCGCAGCGGAATCTGCCGGTGCTGGGGCTGCCCCAGCACACCGAACCGGTCCCGGGCAAAGGCATCGTCGCCACCCTGGACGGGCACCGCCTGGCGGTGGGCAACCTCCCCCTGCTGCAGGCAGAGGGGGTCAGTGACATCGCCGCCGCGGAACAGACGGTGCAGCAGCTCGCCGCCCAGGGCCGCACCCCCATGGCTGTTGCCTGCGACGGTGAGGTGATCGGGGTGATCGCGGTGGCCGACCGGATCCGCACCGACGCCCCGGAGATGGTCTCCAGGCTTCACAGCGTCGGGGTCGCCAAGGTCGTCATGCTCACTGGTGACAACCAATCAGTGGGTGAGGCAGTGGCCGCACAGGTCGGCATCGACGAGGTCCACGCCTCCCTGCTGCCGGAGGACAAGCTGCGGATCGTCGGCGAGCTGCAGGCCCAAGGACACACGGTGGCGATGGTGGGCGACGGCGTCAACGACGCCCCAGCCCTGGCGACCGCCCAGATCGGGGTGGCCATGGGTGCCGCCGGCACCGGGGTGGCGATCGAGACCGCAGACATTGCGCTGATGAAGGACGACCTGCTGAAGCTGCCCCAGGCGGTGGGCTTGGCCAAACGCACCGTGAACAACATGCGCCAGAACATCGTCATCGCCCTGACTACGGTGGCAGCACTGCTGGCCGGGGTGCTCTTCGGCGGCGTCACCATGGCCATCGGCATGCTGGTCCACGAAATCTCAGTGCTGGTGGTGATCGCCAACGCCATGCGGCTGCTGCGCCACCACCGCGAGGACGCCGGCATGGACCGCTCCGCATCCCGGCCGGCGCCCGCGGCGGCGCAGACTGAAGCAACCACAGCACAGTAGGCGCACTGGACACACATTCTCACCAGTCACATCAAGGACGAAAGGTTGAACACTATGGATAAGCACTTCACGCTGGAAGGCAACATCGCCCACTTCACCATCGCCGACATCGCAGTCGAATCCAGCGACTATCGCCGGGTGCTGTGGACCGGAGAGCACTCCCAGCTGGTGATCATGACCATCCCGGCCGGTGAGGAGATCGGCGAAGAAGTCCACGAACACGGCGACCAGATCCTCACCTTCATCTCCGGGACCGGCCACGCTGATCTGGCCGGGCACCAGCACCCGGTGGAGGCCGGCGACCAGTGCGTGGTGCCAGCCGGCACCCTGCACAACTTCCGCAACACCGGCGAGGAGCCGCTGGTGCTCTACACCGTCTACTCCCCGCCGGAGCACCCGGCAGACACCGTTGAGCCCACCAAGAACAGCTGAGCCCACACAGAGCTGAGCCCACACAGAGAGGACGCCGCAGGTGTCAAAGGTTTATGTATTCACCGAATATGGTGGCCCGCAGCACGAGCAGCTGATCGACCGGGAACCTCCGCAGCCGGGGCCGGGCCAGATAGCGGTGCAGGTCCGGGCCGCAGGGGTCAACCCGGTGGACTGGAAGATCCGCGAAGGCCTGCTGGGCCGCAGTGCTGAGTTGCCGGCACCCATGGGGCGGGAGGCCGCCGGGGTGGTTACTGCAGTCGGTGAGGGCGTATCCGACTTTTCCGCCGGCGATGAGGTGCTGGGCCACCCGGCGCCAGGTTTGGGCGCATTCGCCGAGCACACGCTGTTCGACGCTGATACCGCCCACCTGAAGCCCGAAGAGGTCAGCTTCACCGATGCCGCCACCATTCCGGTGGCCGGCACTACCGCCTACGACACCACCCACGTGGGCGATCTTGACGCCGGAGCGACGGTGCTGATCCTGGGTGCCGGCGGCGGTGTGGGGTATATGGCCACCCAGATCTGCGCTGTGCACCAGTTCCGGGTGCTGGCAGTGGCCTCTGAGGCTAAACGGGAGCTGCTGGAGGCCAAGGGAGCCACCTTCATCGCCTCAGACTCTGCGGTGGCCGAGGCTGTGGCGGAGCTGGCACCGGACGGAGTGGACCTGATCGTCGATCTGGTGGGCGGGGACGCGCTGCGCAGCGTTGCCCCGGCCGCGGTCTCTGCGGACCGGGTGGTCTCTGCGGCGGACCCGGCCACCGCGGAAGAGCTGGGCGGCCAGGGCCGGCCCACCGATCCGGAAACCTTGGAGAAGATCACCGACGTGATCTCCTACGAGCTGGTGGATCCACACGTCACCGCCCAGTATCCGCTCAGCCAGGCACGCGAGGCCCTGGCTGCGGTGGAGTCGGGCCATACTGAAGGCAAGGTCGTCGTCGTTCCCTGACCTGCAGTTCCAGGTCTGACCGGGGGTGCCGGCCTGGGACAACGACGACGACCACTGCTCATGGGGCCAAGCGGCTGCCGCCCGGCCTAGAGGCATTCCCCCTAGAAGGCTGACTTGCGGGCGGTGTAGCCGGCCTTCTTCACTGCGGCGATCACCTCGTCGACGCTGGTGACCTCCGGGTCGTGGTCAACTTCGATCTTGGCTGTGGCGAAGTGGACCTTGACTGATTCGACGCCTTTGAGTCGGCCGACGCGCTTTTCGATCTTGGCCACACACGAGGGGCAGGAGAACCCCTCAGCGCGCAGCAGCGTGCGGGTGATGTTGGACGTTTCTGTGGTCATTGGTGGACCCTCCCCTTCGATGCAGTTCAGGTGCCCCCTTGCGGGGCGTCTCCATGCTATCGGCCCGCCAGCGGCAGTACCATGACATTGATCAAGCAGCGAGCTCTTCCAGCCTGCGGGCGTCCAATACCTCAGTGTGGCCTCTGCCGGTGGCGACGATGCCTTGGCTGCGCAGCCGGCCCAGGGTGCGGCTGATCGACTCAGGCGTAGTCCCGACCATAGAGGCCAGATCCTGCTGGGTGACAGAAATGACTACCCCATCGCCTTTGCGCTCTCCGAGCTTGTCCATCAGGTCGATCAGTGCGGCGGCGATGCGGGCTTCCACACTGTCGGCGGAGAGCCGGCTGATCAGCTGCCGGGACTGTTCATAGCGCCGGGTCAACTGATCCAGTGTGGTCATGCTCAGCTGCGGGTAGCGTTCCATGAGCCCGCGGATCAGGGTCATCGACACTGTGAGGGCGCAGGTTGGCCGCATGGCGACCGCGCTGTCGGGGTAGGTCGCGAGGTCCGCCAGGGCACCGAAGGCTTCCCCCGGCCCGAGCACCTCGGTGACGATGGACTGTCCCGACACTGCGGTGCGCATCAGTTTCACCGTCCCGGTGGCGACCACGAAGAGGTGCTCGGCACGCTGGCCGGCGTGATAGATGGTTTCCTCAGCGCGGTACCCCGGCGCCCGCGTTTGCGCGTGGAGGTCAGTGACCTCAGACTGCGGCAGGTCTTTGAGCAGCGGAAGGTTGGAAAGCACTTCGTGGCGGGTGTGCGCGGAGCAGGCATGCGGTGCAGCTGAGTGCTCAGACAGTTCACCGAATTGGGCTTCACTACGCATCTTCATCCATACATTCAACACCCTTCTGCGTCCAACCACTTAGCCTTGATCCGAGGTGTGTCAGAGATAATGCACCAGTGAGCGGGTTTAATACCCAACCAGCGGGTGGGTCTCATGATTGATCTTTCCGGGTTTTTCGTCGTGTGGCAATTCGAGTAGCCCGAGCATTTGCCAGACCGGCTCTTCTGGCAGCGCGGATAGCTCCACCTCGGCCGTAGTGTTCATCTTCGGGAGTGACATAGCCGACGCCCTCGTGCAATCTGATCGTGTTGTAGTGGACCTGCAGCCGGTCCAGTTCGGACTCCAGGGCCCCGGGGTCGGTGATCTTCTCCAGGTGCGGGTTCTCAGCTTTGAGGTGTCCGAAGAAGGACTCCACCCACGCCTGGTCGTTCGGTGTACCGGGGCGGCCGAAGTGCTGAGCGATCCGCGCCCCTGCCATGAACGAAGCAGTGGCCTTCGAGGTCATCTGCGGGCCATTATCGGAGATCGCCAGCAGCACTGGGATCCGCTCATCATTATCGGGCACAGTCCCGGTGGCCAGCTCCTGAAGCAGCTCGGCATCGAGCAGGTGCTCTTTGCCGTCAGTGACCAGTGCCCGGGTGAAGGCGACCTCGACCTGGGTGGAGGACTCCTCAGCAGAGACCACCGTGGAGAGCCAGTATTTGGAGATCACGTCGATGACCGCGACCACGCACCGGCCAGCTCGGGGGAAATGGGTGAAGTCGTAAATCATGATCACCCCAGGTACCAGCTCAGCCCACTCGGGCCATGTCCGAGGGTCCAACGGTTCCCGGGCTGCGGGTCCAGGAAGCCGCAGCCCAGCCTCTCGCAGCACCCGCAGGACCGTGGATTCGGAGGCATAGAAGGCCTCCAACCTGAATCCGCGGTGGGCCAGCTTCCGATGGGACCGGTCAATCTCAGCCCAGCCTTCTGCGATGTCCAGGGTTGCTTCCCGCTCAGCGGTCAGCAGCGCGTGGGCCGCCTCATCCGGTCCGGGCGGGGCATCATCGAGCTGGCCAGTCTGTGCCCGGTGCTGCCAGCGGATCACCCGCACATGATCTAACCCCAGGACCGCTGCGGCCCGGCGGAGCGACCAGTTGCCCTCACGGCCAGCGTGGTTCACCAGTTCCAACAGTCCGGCCTTGACGGTAGCGTCTACTCGCGGCGGGACCAGGCCGGCGTTTAGCCCCAACGCGATTTTCCCTGATGCAGATACAGCTCCACCGCCTGTTCAGTGACGGTGGCCCGCAGTCGTTCGATCTCAGTCTGGGCCTCTTCCAGCTGACGCTGCTCAGCGCTCTTCGTCGTGGCCCGGCGTCCTGGCACCGAGGCCGCCAGAGCATCCAGAGCGCCCTGCTTAGCGACCCGGCAGGCGTGGACCACCACCGAACGATCGACCTGGAACCGCTCAGCAGCCTCACGCTGAGTGGCCTGACCAGAGAGCATGTTGACGTAGATCTCATACTTCTCCGAAGGCCCCAGCCGGGTACGCTTACCTCCAGTCGAGGCGGATGATTTCTGCTGTTCTGACACGGGATCCAACCTTTCAAACGAGCAGTGAATCTACCCGCCCGCTGGTTGGGTGAAAAACCCGAGACTGGTTCATTAACTCTGACGCGCAACGTTGTCGGCGCCGTCGCCTGGGCCGTTATCGCGGGCCTATAAAAGGGTCAGCGTTGACCCGGCGGTGTCGCACCAGGAACGGTGGAGACGCCGTTCTCAAAGACCGCCGGCTACACGTAGGAGCAACTGGATCAGGCAACGACCCTGACTTTCGGGCGAGTTGCCCAACCTGAAGTGATCGCCGAGACGGTTGCGTTCCTGCTCAGTGACGCAGCGAGCTACGTCAACGGAACAACCCTCCACGCCGATGGAGGAACGACCGCTGAGGTCTAATTCCCTGTACCTCCTTCGGAGGTTCGCTTCTCGAGCCACACCGGGATCGCGCCTAAGGCGGCGTTACTGAATGATGTGGCGGCAGAACTCATCGAAATCTCCCGCCATGACGTGATCATCTTGAGAGTATCGCGGAGTTAGGGACATACCTTCGACAAGTACTGGGTCGGGTCGGCCATCGAGCAGTCGGCGACGGCGAAGGATCAGGTCGACAGCGACCCAGCGCAGCTCGGGAACCGCGCGTACTGCGCGGACGGCGACCCGACTGGCTTCCTCAACCTCGGTTGCGCTGAGGGTTCGGCGGGGTGCCTCTTCGGTGATGACCCAGGCTTTGTCGGGTGTGGCCAGTACTCTCAGGTGGCGACCCGAGGGTCGGGCCTGGACCCAGGTGGGTTGGAAAGGCAGAGCGCTGAGGTCGAGGGCTTCTTGTTCGGTCAGGGTCTGGACGCCATCTTGGTTCCATGCTGATTTCGTCGACATGAGGACGACTTGAGTGGTGCGTCCTTTGACGAAGCGTACCAACCCTTTAGTTGAGGTGATGGCCTGGGATCGAACGACAGGTACCGAGTCCTCTTCGAGGAGCTGGATCATCATGTAATGGTGTCTCATTACTTTTCGGAGGACGTAACGATCAGCCGATGTGCGTCCTTCGGCGGTGACCCAGGTGCGCACCCCGCTATGTGACACGATGATGCTGACCTCATCGGTGATTCGTTCAACGGAGAGACCCTGCCTCAGCCAGGAGTCATGCATCGGGCCACCGATCGTCGAGCTCTCCTGAGCTCCAATGCAGTGTGTTGTCCACAGGGTGACGGGTTGAGTGGACGCGTCCGGTAGCTGAATAGGTGAATCTGAGGCCGGTACAGGTGCCGTGTCGGCGTATCGAAGCCGGTAAATGTCTTTAGTGACGTCCCTGGATTGGCCATAGGTGGGGAAGGCGGCGGAGAGAAATCCCGCGTTGGTGTTGATCTCGATGACGAAAGCTTTCCCAGTCGTCAGGTCGGTGATGAGGTCGACCCCGCCCCAGACCAACCCAGGAATCGCGGCGATTGCTTGGCGTGCGGTGTCTTTGACGTCATGGCTGGTGTTTTCCAGGTCCTGCTTGATATCGGCTCCCATGCTGTTGCCGCCGACATTGCGTACCGTCACTATCTCCCCCATCGCAGGGACATCTTCCAAGGTGATTCCCTGACGTTCGAGGAAGCGCAGTGTGACCCCGTCGATGGGGATCGCGCCGCGCCTAAAGATGGTGTTCCGCGCCCTTTGAAGGTTCTTGTCTCGGATCAGCTCTTGGACCGTAGAGGATCCGTCTCCCATCACATGCGGGAAAACGCGCACATTCACGGCCACAACCTCATCAGGAGAGGCCATCACACGCATCTCCTGGTCAACCTCGATGTGCTCTTGGACGATGATCTCGTCGCTATATTGACACGCGTACTCGAACCCGTTTCGGACGTCTTCATCCGAGATGAGGTCTGTGGCAACTCCCCGGCTCTGATTGCCACCCTTGGGTTTGATCACGACCGGTCCTGTCATGGTCCTCGCCGCGCCGATTGCATCCTCCGCCGAGCGCACTACCTCAGTCCGCGGCGTTGACACTCCATGGGCTTGCAGGAGTTCTGCGGTGAGTGCCTTGTCCCCAACGATCCTGGACCCGACATCCGACTCGTGTGCAGTAGGCCCGTTGGTGAGGAAACGTCTGTCACCGGCATCGATTACGGAAGTCGAATCCGCCAGCCACCAAACCTCGGCGCCCGCCGCCTGGGCTCCAAGGGGGAGCGTCATCGCGCCTGAGGGCTTGTTGAAGCGGATCGCCGCATCCTCGAGAGTCGTGCCGGGACTCTGAAGAGGCCACTCGTTCGGGTCTCCCATCGTCGTTAGAGCTTCCAGCCGCGATGGACGCAGACCAGATGACCATGCCCCTAGGTCAAGTTTCAGGTGGTGCCCCAGTTCGTCAGCACCTGTCGTCATCGCTGGATTATCGAACCGCCATGGCCTAACCGGACGCTCAGACAGAGCATTGACAACCGTCTCGAAGTCCTCCCCAGATACGGGACCAACAGCAACGTCGTTCAGACCCCCAGCCCCAGAGCGCACCGGGTAGAGCTTCAGGCTGACACGCCGAGAATCCTCGGAGTCGTGGACTTCGAGCATGGCCCACAGTGTGAATGGCAGCGCTTCGACCGTGTTGCTGGAGGATCTTGGTTGGTCATGTGAGGCGACGGGACTGTCTCCGAGTCCATAGACCACCCACCGTCCCCTCTTACGATGGACCTCCTGCATTCGCTCAGTACCGGTACCCAGGACGAGGTCAAAGTCCTTGTTGAGCATTTGATGCACCAGAGAGTACTGGAGGCGGCTGCGCCAAGCAGACTGAGTCCGCCAGGACGGCATGGCGACGTGAAATGCATCCATGCGTGTGGTCTCTAGCCGCGGTCTGGGGACCTCCACGGTACTCAGTGGAGCAAGACCGACGTGATCTTCCCGCGCAATGAGCGCCGAATTGCCAGAGGAGCTTCGGGGGCGCATATGAAAGCCATAAAAGTTCAGCTGGCCGCCGCCTGCTGTCCTCGGGATCTCCACTCGCAACGGTTCTAGGGCTTCAGAGAGGCTTCGCCCAGCACCGAAGCGTTTGAGGTTCTGTTCATCAAGCGCGTCCAATAGCGCCTTCACGTCAGATTGCCCAACGTCTGAGAGGCTGCCCGAAGCCAAGTGAACTGCATTGACGCCGAGTTCCTGCATCTCCCCAACCCGGACCCTGAACTTGGCGAGACCGGCAGTGAACTCATCGCTTTCAGGCGAGTGTGACACGGCCACGTCTGTCGAAAGCGTTCCGATCGGAAGGGATGCGATGACATAGTCCGAACTCTCGACGAACGGCGCTGAGGGCTCTAAAGAGTGCGCAAAGCCCTCGGGCGCCGTCAGCCATGAACCAGTGGACCCGCGACCGCGCCCACCGCTTACGGGGAGCCGCAGAATAAGAACTCGAAAACTTCCTGACGTCAATTTTGCTCCAACACTATAGTATATTCATATCTTGTAAGTAAGAATTGACTCTATTCGACTTGTTGGCGGCTGGCGCCTGCAGCCTCATCTTCAATCCCCCGATGCCGGTCGGCAGTGCACCAGGTGGGCAGAGTCTCCATTGGCGAAGCCTGCTATGGATTGAGTAGTGACAAGTGCAACATCACTTGCCGGTCCGCGCATACTCAGTTCGGCACCGTCAGCGACGCTCTGCGGCTCGCGAACCACGGTGACTCTGCCCAGCGCATTCACCATGGCGGCCAGCTCGGCGACGAATGAATCCGGATCCGGCACGCCGGTAAAGACGAGATCAGCTGAGATCCGCGCGCTCGACTCAGCCAGCGAGATATCCAGTTCTCGGGCTGCATTCTGCACCAGCTGGTCGGCCAGCCGCAGCGCTTCCCTGCGGGAACCGGCCGCGAAGTCGCGCAGGTGCGGAGAACGCATCACCCGTTCCACCAGAGGCTGCCTGTCGACGTCGCTGTTCTTGAGCCGGGGGTCGGAGGTGGGGACGGAGATGGTGACCGCTGCCAGGTCCAACCCTGGAATGGCCTCCACTGCGGCCACTGCCAGCTGCAGCAGAGCAGGGTCAAGGTCCTCCGGGTGTAGTGCGCCTCGGTGGCCTTGGGCTCTCACGGCCAGGACCTGCTGGCCCTGCACCATCAGCCGGATCAGCTCCCCAGGGACGGTGCTGTGGACCAGCACTTGACCCTTGACCCGCTCAGCGACCTCGCCGAACGCCTTGCTGAGGGAGTCGGCGTCGTGGGCGGTGCGCCGGTAGGTGCCGGTGAGCGAGGAGACCACCGCGGGCAGGCCGATGCGTTGTGCGTAGGCCGCAGCTGCGGCCTGGGCGTCCGGGGCGAATGTCTGAGACTGCGGCACCGGCACCCCGGAGCGGCGGAGCACCTGCCAGGCCCGGCGTGAGGTCTTCACCAGACCGAACCCCCCGTAGGTGGCGCCGTAGGAGCTGAGTTGGTTGAATGCCAGCGGCTGCCCAGACTGCTCGGAGGTGAAGACCACCTGGCCGGGAAGACTGGTGGTGGGCAGCCGCCGCGACGCCAGCGCTGCACGGATGCACATCGCGTCGTACTGGCCCCGGTTCAGAGACCCGGCGGTGTGGAGGCGCTCTGTGTGCTGTTCAGGCATGGACGGTTTCCACCTCCCGGACGGGGATCCGGTGTCGGTTGTCCTGTATGAGCGCAAGCCAGACGGCGGCGTGGCCGGCATCGCCCAACACTTCGGCGGCTAACCGGCCCTGGTCGTCAGTCCGCAGACGGCAGCGCAGCCGCATTTTCCGCGCCCTTGTTCGCAACCAGCGGCGGTAGCGCCAGGTGGCTGTAGGCGCGTCGATGGTGACCTTGAGGTTCACAGAGTCACGATGCTCACCCAGCGCCAGGCCGTTGTGCTGCGCTGAGGCGGCCACCATGTCCCGGGCCACCGGCATGGCTGCGCCGTAGAGCGGGTATTCGTGGGAATCGATGGCCGGCAGTGAGTTGACCTCACATATGCCCGCCCGCTGCTGACTCAGCGGCTGGCTGATGTCGGGGACCAGAAAGTCGACGCCGCCGAAGCCCAGTCCTGGCAACGCCTGAACGGCACTGACGCTGGCTTCCAGGATCGAGGGGTGGACTTCCGGCAGCACTTGGGCGGGTTCGCCGCCCATTTGGGTGTTGGAGCCATAAGTGAATTCCACCACGCGACCCTCGGTGAGCACGGTGCCTAACGTAATGTCCTGTCGCTCCAGCAGATGCCGCATTCGCTCATCGATGCTGATGGGCCGGCTCATCAGGTGGGGATTCTGGGTTCGCAGCTCTTGGCGCTGCTCCACCAGCTGACGCACGGTATGCCTTCCGTCTCCGGTGATGGCTCCGCGGCGGCTGATCAGAGCGGACACGGCCCGGTCGCCCACCACGATGATGCGGTAGGCCTCGCCGTCGATCTGTTCTTCCACGAGGATGTCGTCGTGAGCATAGGTGCTGGAGGCTACGTCCTGGAAAGCCCATTCAAGGTCTTCTGTGCTGGAGATCCCGGTCACGACCCCGTGTCCCTGGGCGCCGTGGAGTGGTTTGAGCACCACCGGGTAGCCGAGCTCTTCGGCGTATGCCGTGGCTGCGGCAATGTTGCTTTGGTCGAAACGCCGCCCGCGGGGAACCGGTACTCCTGCACCTTGGAGGAGCAGGCGGGTGGAGTGCTTATTGGTGGTCAGCGGACCGGCAGGCCGTGAGTTGAGCACCGTGCCGGACTTGTTGAACGAGATGCCTTGCCCGTCAGCGGCGGAAGCGATGAAAGTCTGCTCGGAGGTTCTCCACGTGGATAACCCGACGGCTAAGCACTCCCGCTCCAGCAGCACGGTGCTCAGGCCAGCATGGCTCAGACCACGCATATGAATCGCGATTGGATAGTCGTTCGGCCCGGGCACGCATCCACCGTACCCTCAAGGCCGAATGCCTGCTCCGCGACGACGGACGGAAGCATTGGCGTCTTCACTTTCGACAGGCAGCGTTTCGGACGCAACGATCCATGTAGCGGCACCGATAAGCATGGTCACCTAGTTCATGTCGTCTGTTCAGCCACGTTCTACGCGGGATGAATGGCTCAACCTGGCAGGCCCTACGCTCTAGAATCCTCGCGAGCGCTCCGCGAGTATCGTTTAGCTTCTATTGAGGACTTTCCGAGGGTCCTGCTGCTCCATCGGGAGCTGACGGTCGGGCGCCTGCGATTAATAGGTCAAGTACTTTATCCATCGATCCGGCTACCAGTTCGCTCGCACCGCTGAAGGTCGGGTTGAGGGAAAGTTCTTCGACTACGGCATTCGGACGCTTTCGCGTCTCATGCTCTGGATAGCGCCGCATAACATCAACGACCGCCCACCGTAGATGCGGCACAGCTCGAACCGCGCGAGCAGCAAGTTGGGCGACCTCCTCTACAACGTTTTCGCTAGGTGAAGCCTGTTCGGATGGTGCAATCACCGCGAGAGCCTCATGGGGTGATGCAATAACGCTGAATCGTAAGCCGGGACGACGGGCTTGGACGAACCAGTTGTGACTTCCAGCGAGGATCGACTCATCGATCTGGCCCACACGTTCGATGAGCTTCGAGTGCGCTCTTCCCAAGGACTTGCGCGCCGGCATAACTGACACGCTATCGCCGACTCTTTCGCAAAAGGCAGCCAACTGTTCGCGGGTCTGGACACGACGACTCGCAGGCCTCGCGACCCGAGATTTGCGCAGGATTTCGCGAAGAAGAAGCGGCCTGCGTACCGGGTAGATGGCGATCGCAGGATCGCTCTCGTTGAGCACAGAGCCGAACCACAGTTGATCTTCCTCCGGCGTCTCAGCAGACCAGATTCGACGGTTGTGGTTAATGATCCGACAGCCGTTTGCTCGAAGCTTCCTTTGCATCAAGTCTGAGAGAGTCACTTTCTCGCCATCAGTTGTATCGAAGGAGAAGCCAAGACGACGTGGGACGTCCAGGAGTTTCGGAATCTGCGCCGCTCCAGTCGGTTCTGGAGTTGAACGCGCATACATCCGGCGCCAAAGCACCTTGCCAAGGTCACGTGGCGCACCAAAGACAGGGAACGTTGAACCGTTGATGGCCGCGTCGCTGTTAACTTCTATGACGTACGGAATGCCAGTCTTGTGATCGACGACAAGGTCAACCCCACCCCAGTCCATACCCGGGATCGCTGCGACAGCTGCGACGGCGGTTTGTTTGACTGGGTCGCTGACCAGATCCCAACACTGCTCCGAATCACCACCGCTGGTAATACCGTTGACATCGCGGACGTCCACGCGTCTGCCTTGTGGAAGGACAGAGTCCAACGTAAGTCCCCGACGCCGCAGGAAACCCTCCGCGACGGCGTCTATAGGGATCGGAGCCAGTCGGGTGGATGGATTGTGGCGTCGTATTTCGTTTTTCTGCTCAATGAGTTCAACGACAGTCGAATGACCGTCCCCGGTGATGTTGGGAAGAAGTCTGCGAAAAACTCCCTCACACGCCGTTGAGCTCGCATGAGCACGATACTCCGCCACAACGTCAATATACTGTTCGACTAGGACGCTTGCTTTGCCCTTGGCGGCTCGAACGAAGCCCTCACGGATATCGTCAGGGTCTGTGACGTTGACAGTAACGCCACGTCCCATGTTGCCATGGACCGGTTTGAGGACGACCGATTGTCCGATTTCCTGCTGTGCTTGGATGGCGTCTTCTGCTGAGGATACGCCGCGACCAGCAGGAACCGAGACGCCTGCAGCCTTCATCAGCTCCTTAGCCAGTAGTTTGTCCCCCACCACCGCGGAAGCAAGCCAAGATTCAGTGCCGAAGTGGCCGAGGATCGCTACTCGCCGGTCGTTGAAAACTGCCCATAGGCTCCGTGTGGTAAGCCAATCAAGGTTAGCTCCCTGCTGTTCTGCCGCATAGGCAATCGTGGCTGCCCCAAGATTGCGACCATACTGGACACTTTGCTGGGTAAGTTCAAGCGAGCGTGCGTCGGAGTATTCGTTCGGTTCTCCTTGAGATGTCAAGGATGCAAGGTCTCGGGTTAATTTGTGACTCATCAGATCATCACCCGCAGGTGCTCCTGGTCTGTAACCGCGGGGGTGGCTGCGATCAGCTTGGAGTAGAAGTCGACTGTGGCAGCCGGCCCCATCCCGCCGAGGATCCCAACCAGCGGCGCCTGCTCGGAGTCCTGATTGCTCACAACTCCTCCCTGGGGTTCACGCTCTATCATGAAAACCAATATACGCGGTCCGGCGGTTGTCTCGTTCCAGGATCGCCCGCCACGCCCACACGTAGACCTATCGTGGCGCCCCAGCCGTTACGATCGGGGTAGCCGCCAGAACCGTGGTTCCCACCAGTTGAGGTATTCATCGATGACTAAGGCTACAGAGCAGGCACCGTCAGGCCGCCTGGTAAAGAATCTCCATCCGCATTGGGTGTGGGCGATCTCCCTGGGATCAGCGGTCGGGTGGGGCGCTTTTATCCTGCCCGCAGACTGGATAGGAACCGCTGGTCCCCTCGGCGCTCTGCTGGGCATGGCCATCGGCGGCGGCCTGATGATTGTGGTTGGCGTCAGCTACGGATTCCTCGCCCGCGTCTTTCCCGTCTCAGGTGGGGCCTTCGCCTACACCCTGGTTGGGTTCGGCAGGACACATGCCTTCATCTGCGCCTGGTTTATGACCTTAGGGTATGTCTCGATCGTCGCACTGAATGCCTCAGCTCTGGCGTTGCTGGGCAAACACGTCTTCCCGCAAGTCGTCGAACAAGTCCACCTCTATAACCTCGCCGGATGGGACGTCTACCTCGGCGAAGTACTGATCGCCTGTGCTGCGCTGGTGATCTTCGCTGCCATCAACATTCGAGGCGGCGGCAACTCCTCACGACTGCAGTTCTGGCTGTGCGTAGTCATGATCGCTGCCGTGCTGTTCATGCTCATCGGAGTCCTCTTCTCCCCAGACGGACAGATCAGCAACATGGAACCAGTCTTTGCCCCTGGCACCGCGCCGATCGCCGGAGTATTGGCGATCGTGGCCATAGCACCGTGGGCCTTTATCGGCTTCGACAACATCCCGCAGACCGCCGAAGAGTTCAACTTCGCGGCCAAGAAGGCCTTCCCACTGATTTTCTGGTCGCTGGTATCAGCCACCGCGATCTACCTGGCGATGATCACTACCACCGCCTCCGGGCAGCCGTGGCAAGAGCTGCTCGGCGATCAGCCAGTCTGGGCCACCGCCGATGTGATCACCAACACTCTGGGAGTCACGGGGTTGACCGTGCTCTGCCTCGGAGCTGGGACCGGCATCGCCACCGGGCTCAACGGTTTCTACATCGCCTCGTCCCGGGTACTGCTCGCCATGGGACGAGCACACATGGTCCCCTCCGCGTTCCGGCAAATCCACCCTCGGTTCAAAACCCCAAACGTGGGGGTCATCTTCGTGATGGCCGTCTGCCTGATTGCCCCGTGGTTTGGGCGCAACGCCTTGAGCTGGATTGTCGATATGGCCTCGATCGGGTTTACCTTCGCCTTCCTCTACACCTGCGCCTGTGCATACAAGATGTTCCAATGGTCCGGGCACAAGGACCGCGAACACGTCGAAGGTTCCGCCTCCACCCCCCTGAAGCTGCTGGCCGCCGCTGGTGTCCTCGTCGCTTTGGCGTTCACCGTGCTGCTGCTGGCACCGGGCTCACCTGCTCAACTGACGATGCCCTCGTTCATCGCGATGGGCGCCTGGCTGCTCATCGGGGCGATCTTCTACACCACCCAATACCGCCACAGCCGCTCATTCCCAGACACCGAAATCGACGCCGCAGTGCTGGGCAAGCCTCGGCCCGAGTGGGCCCGTTTCAGCTGATCCGGCCCCCCTTGTTGCCCCTCCGAGGTCTGTTCTCGCGTCGCCCAGCTAGCGGAATCTGTTTAAGGATCGGAATCGGTTTTGCTGGGCAGCGTCTCTGGCGCGGCGGTCCATGCAGCGGCACCGATTAGCATGATCAATCCGGTGATGCCGAACGCCCAGGCGTAATCGAGGTAATCGACGAGGAACCCTGCTAGCAGCGGGCCGAGGATTCCACCGAGGTCTTGGCTCATCTGGAAAGTGGAGACGACCGAGCCGCCGTTTCGCCCCTCCCCTACTATGTCAGCAACAGCGGCCTGCTGAGCAGGAACTATCAGCCCGGTGCCGGCACCTGCGATCAGACTCAGCGCCAGCAGCACCCACGGTTCAGGCGAGAGGCCCAGGAACCCTGTGGCCACCGCTGCGATCGTTAGGCCGACCATGATGGGGCGACGGCGCCCCCACTCGTCAGACCGTTTGGCCAGGGTGAGGACCACGGCGACGTTGCCGGCGGCGAAGACGGCTAGTGCGACGCCGGCGAGCTGGCTGGAGTCGATGACCCACCCTCCGCCGACGAACGCGGACGCCGCGAACAGCGGCACGATGGAGTTCCGAACCCCGAAAGTTGCCCAGCCGTTGGCGAATGCTGAGGTGAGGGCTGCGCGGTAGCTGGTCTGTGCCCACGCTTCTGCCAGGGTGGCGCGTTCTCGAGTGTCTTTATTGTTGCGATCCTCCAGCCGGGTACCCCGCAGCATGATGAAGACGAACCCGGCCGCAAGCACCAGTGCACCGCCGTAGACAAGGAATGGCACGCGCTGGCCGAATACCAGGAGCCCGGAGCCAAGCAGGGGCCCGGCGACGTTGCCGATGAGAAAGGCTGAGGCATAGGCCCCCGAGACCCGTCCTCGAATCCGGGGCGGCGCCTTGCGAGCCAAGAAGGTCATCGCGGAGACGGTGAAGAACGTGGAGCCGATACCGCCCAGGGCGCGGAATATGAGCAGCAATTCGAAGTTGGGTGCGAACGCAGTGGCTATCATTGAGACCGCAACGATCAGCAGCCCGATCACATAGACCGGGGTCTCCCCCAGCGCTTGTGTGAGTTTTCCGGACGCCGGGGCGAATAGGAGTCGGAAGAGACCGAAGGCGGAGACCACCGCGGAAACCGCGAAGGCGGAGACTCCGAAGTCGGACGCGTACTGCGGCAGAATAGGCGCGACGATGCCGAAGCCGATAGCGATGATGAACGCTGAGGCGATCAGCACCTTCAGCTCTGCTGGGATTCGAGGCGCGGCTGGCCCTAACGCACTGGTACTCACATGAAGTCCCTAACACCGCACCAAAGCATTGTCTTCCCCTGAACCACCATTGCCTTGGCGTCCCGCCTTGCGGCGGAGACGTGCCGCTGACCAGATCACAAGTCTGACCATCACTGCGCGAGGCACTTCGAGCACGGGCGCCGGGTGGATTAGACTGTTCCAGATGTTCAGGGGCCACTCTCTTGCCTCACCCGGGTAACGAGTAAACCGCCCGCACGCGAAGATGCACCATATGATTCGAAAGGGACCGTCTGCCGATGAATCGTAAAGAAGAGGCCCGCGTGGACGCGGGCGGGGTCCCCTTACCAACCAGACTCGTCGACGGTTACCACGTGCATCGCGCAGCCCTGGCGAGAGATCTCGATGTTCTGTCCCTCCCGCGGCAGGTACTTCTTGCCGGCACTGAGGCGACCGTACCGTCCCAGGTGTCATTTACCCACGGGGTCCCTGAAGCTTCAGGTCTGTCCGCCGTGACCTTCGCCCAAGATCAGCGCTTAACTCGCGCGCTGCTTGAGCGCGCGCAAGTTCCAAAGCCCGCGGGCGCATCTTTTTCTTGGCGGAGCATCTCCAAAGCCGAGAAGTGGGCCAGCAACTTAGGATTCCCAGTCCTCGTGCGCGAAGGCGTGGGCGAGAACCCAGCGCGGGCCATCCGGCAATTAAACTCCGCCGAGGAACTGCGCGCGGCCTTCAATCAACTTCGCCGTCGCGACAAAGCCGATCGGACCCCGGGCAGCAACCCACACATCGCCGGCTACGCCACCACCCGTCTCACGTTCACCTATGACGAAGAGGGGAATGAAGTTGCTCCTCTCCGGTCACGCATGTTGGTCGAGGAAGACCCTTTTGGACGCGCCATCCGCGGTTTCGTCCTGGGCGGCCGCCTCATAACGGCAGTGGAACTCGACGGCGACCGCAACACCGGGGTTCGTGAGGTGACCGAGGAGTTGGACCCAGAAGTTATCGACGTTCTGGTGAAAGCTGCTGAGGCAGTACCTGGCTTAGCCTGCGCTACCGTGGACGTTCTTGACGAGCGCAGCGGTCCGGCTCGAGGACCGCTGGTAATGAGTGTGGCTGAACGACCCCGGATAGAAACGTATCTCTCAGCCAAGCATTCTCTCGGCGACCTCATCGGTGACGCCCTCCTTGAGTTTCAGGCACGCGAAGCGAACATCGCCCTCGGAACCTCTAGGACTTCGCTTAAACGACACATGGAGATCGAAGGGCTACGCCACGCCGCCGAAGCGGCAGACCAACTGCCCAATATCGCCGAGAACTACGGCGCCGAAATCAGCATCGACAACGCTGATGCCGTCACTGGGGACGTTGAAGCTACGGCCACGGGCTCACCCGAGGTGCTTGCAGCACTCGCTGAGCTGCTCATGGCCGGTGAGCTCCTCAGAGACCGAGCTGCTGCAGTGAACTACTCGAAGGGACCATCCATTGACTGAAATCGGCACTCCTGAAAGCAGTTCTGGTGCTATCAAAGTAAAGCAGCCAGCCACGATAACTTTTACACGTCTCGTTCGACTGCGTCGTAACGACGAGAGCCACCAGCCGAGCAGAATCTACGCTCAGATCGTCGGTGCGCACCCCGGCGGAGAGGTTTCAGCACTCGGCCACGCAGAACTATTCCACGACGACGAACACGTCCCTCTGCCCGCGGAGGCTTGGTCAGCAGGCGAGGCAGTGCTGGAGGCGCTGCACCCCAACGAGATCACGCTGGACGACCACCGTCGGACTCGGGGCTTGATCGACGAGCTTACTCGCACGGCCGAGTACACTGCCAAGCGATCGCTCACCGATTACTCCCAAGAGGCGTTTGACACGGTTTTCCGTGCAGTCAAAGAAGCCTTCCTAGTCTTTTGCAACACCGAACCCACTGACGTTGCAGTTGATGAGCTCGGCGCGCTACTCGATCGGAACATGGGCAGCGTCACGCGGTACTTCGTTTCGCCAGCGCCCGCCGCGCCGAGCTACCAGGGCACCCCCGCCAACGCCTTCCAGGACGCACCATACATTGAGCCCCTGCCTAAGGACGGCACCAAGGGGCACCTTCTCGAACGAGAGGCGCTGCGGTACGGAATGGCGAGCGCCCGTTACCCCAACGGTGCGTTTGTTGTCACTGACCCTGATAGCGAAAAGCAGATGGCGTTCAAATGGGGACGATCGCCGCTGGCCAGCGGGGTCGCACTTTCCATCTGCTCCTATAAGGAAGCTACTCGACGCCTGCTTAAGAGAGTCGACGTCCCTGTTCCGAAGGGCCGAGTGTTCTCACCAGCCGACTGGGAGCTGGCGGTGGAGTATGCGGACCGCATCGGTTATCCCGTGGTGTGCAAACCCGTGGCGGGTCTTCGAGGTATTGGAGTGGTTGCCAACATCCAAAACCGCACTGAACTGGAGTCTGCTCTTAAGCTGTACCGACACAGTGAGCTCGGCGATGATGACTTTGTGATTGAGGAGCACGTTCCGGGCGAGGATTACCGCATCGTTGTGATTGGCGATCAGGTGGTGGCCTCAGTTGTTCGGGCCCCCGCTTCCGTCACCGGGGACGGCCGGCACACTATTGCTGACCTTATCGAATACAAGAACCGCGCCCGCCGCGAGAATCCACACCTCAGTTCACGGCTTATCAAGATCAATGATTCCGTGGAGTATCAGCTGAGCCTGCGGAACCTCTCCTTCTCCTCTGTACCGGCACCTGGCCAGGTAGTGACGCTGGCTAACTCCGCCAACTTATCGCAAGGTGGGGACAGCTTTGAAATTGCTGATGATATGCACCCGTCGATCAAGGAGCTCTCTGTCAAAGCGGTCCAGGCGGTCCCAGGTCTAGGGTTTTGCGGGCTGGACATGCTCATCGAGGACCACACGAAGCCTATATGGGAGCAGCGGGTAACCGTTATCGAACTCAACGCCCATGCGGCCATCGGCAGCGCCCAGTACCCGATGTGGGGCGAGCCCGCTCCAGTGGCGAAGAAGTTCTTTGAGGTGACTTCAGCACATAACAACATCGCTCTTCCTCTGACGCCAAGCGATGAACTGACTCTGAAACTGACAGTGCGGGGCCGAGTTTCGCGTGGTAAGTACAAGGACTGGTTCCGGCGCCGTGCGGAAGATTTCGGGCTAGACGGCTACGTCAAGACGGCGGGACGGAACCGCGTGGAGGCTCTCGTCTCCGGCAACGCCGACGCCGTGTCTGCTCTGGGCTACCTCGCCATGCAGGGCCCCAAGCGAGCTATTCCTACATCCGTCACCATGGAACCCGCTGTTTGGGATGAGCCTCATCACGGTTTCAAGGTTGTCTCCGATTCCGCAGCAGGCAGCGGCACCATTCTGGCCCGAAGGATCTTCTTCGGTCTTCGCCGAAGGGCGAGGAAAGCACTCTTAAGGTAAGACCAGTCGTCATTTCACGTACCTGGCACCTGCCGGGCGCCAGGTACATGAACGGATCCACCGACTAGAACCCTGCGATCGTATCGAGCGCCAGCTCCAAGGACCCGGCACACAAGTAGTTGAAGCCCGCTAGGTTCCTCTGGACCGACATGCCCTCGACTTGTACTGCACTCCCAAGCGCTTCCGGAATGACAACGTCAACCTCAGCCCACTGCAGGCCTGGGGTCGCCCTCACTGCGTCTAGAGCAGCCATGCTCACCCGATGTGCTTGCTCAGTCGTGGGGATGTAACTGGGGTCTCGAGAAAGGACGGCTAAGCAGCGGGTCCGGGAGCAAAGAGCCCGTACATGCGCACCCGAAACTATGCGCTGAGCCAACAGTCTCGAGCGCATGTCAAGGGATAATTCCGCTTGTGCGCCCATGTAACGCTGGTGGCCGGCCCACCCCATTTCCCGCGGAACAAGCGCGAGCCCAACCTTTGACCGTTCTCGGTAGGCTTCAATCTGCTCGATGCCGATTACTTGGCTAGCCCTAGGTACGCGCACGTCTGCGTCGCGAAGAATGGATCGCACCGTGTGGTGACGTCGCAATAGAGAACTGACCCTAGCCGGAAAGCGTTCATCCATTACGCCGTTAAACCACTTCTCGTGATGAGGCGTCCTGCTGGCGCGCATGAGACGATCCGACTTCACGTCTACTAGCCAACCGTTTTTTTCTAGATGGGTTACCAATAGGGCTCTGAGGTTAGGCCCCTGGACACCGTGCTCAAGACCACTTTCGTCCCATCCCTCTTCCACTGCTGTCGGAGAAGCAAGCGGGGCCGCACCTTGACGCTCCTGTTTCTCCACAGACGACTCGGCAAGCATGCGGGTCCAAGCAACCCGCCCGACATCTTTGGGTTCGCCGTAAACGGGGTAAGTGGAATTGCTAATGGCGGCGTTTGTATTGAGCTCAAGAATATAAGGTGTACCGGACCCTGCGGATAAGAGAATGTCGGCGCCTCCCCACTCCATGGTGGGTATTGCAGCCATTGCATCACAGGCCAGGGTTGTCACGGAACGGTCAAGTAAGTCGAGACACTCACTGGCCTCCCCGCCACTACTAATCCCCCCAACATTGCGCACTATTATGCGTTCATCAGTCGCCAAAATGGATTCGAGCGTCAGACCTTGACGATGCAAGTGTTTCTCAGTGGTGTCGTCCACGGGAATCGGAAGCCTGCAGTTATTCGGGTTTCTTTTGCGAACATCATTCTTCTCAGAAATTAATTCTTCGATCGTCGATGTTCCATTCCCGGCAACATGAGGAAGCAAGCGCCTTACAGCTCCGAAACACTCATCTGGCGTTGCCAGCAACCTAAATTCGACCCCGTCTATATACTCCTCAATTATAACGCCTTGCTTCCGTACCTCTATAGCGAAGAAGGCGTCACGAACCTCCGATGCGGACTGCACGTTGACCGTCACCCCCTTTCCCTGCCCCCCGAACCTTGGCTTCACCACAACCGACGATCCAAGTTCTGCTCGGATGGCTTCAGCCTCTTCGGGGGTGCTAGCAAGTCCACCGCGGGGGGTAGATAGCCCCGCATCCTGCAGGAACTGCTTGGTCAGGTACTTGTCTCTTACAATCTGCCCACTGGTGGCCGTGTCGGTGCACATATGTCCGCGTAATAAGACACGGCGGCCCGCTTTCTTCGCGATCGCAGTGTAAACGCCGTGCCATTCAACTGACGCCCCGTCCCGCTCGGCCGCGCGCGAGGTAACTAGGGTTCCAATACTCCGACCCCGGTCCAGTTGTTGAGAAACTATGCTTTGAGACTCCGGATCTTCGTACGTGTTGGGTTCATCGGCAACAATCGGTGGAAACCTGTCAAAGATCGTCATTGTAGATCCGCCGTTCGTTATAGCTAGGCGCTATGCGCTTGTTGTGGCTGTTGGGTCTTTAGGTGAACCTGAGGTCACCCCGTGGGAGTACGCCCCGTTATTGGCTAGTGCACTGGATGGCCAGCGGCATCTCTTACCTCACTTGCAACCTTTCTCGTGAACAAATTCTAGGCCGTCGATAGCTTGTACGTTTACGAAATCCCAGGTGCGCCTTCGAAGGTTCGACAGCACCGCCAACTCTCAAAGCGGCCCGGGAAATTGAGCAACAACGTCGTAACCCCGCCACCCTTTGGGGCATCGGCGCCGAGACGTTCCGGACCAGCACTCAGCGCTCTGTGCTTCTTCGAACCGCACTAAGCAGTTCTTCGGTGAAGTCTCCGAATAAGGGCTGTCCTGTAGCAAGCTGGTACAGCCACACAGCCCCCCGAAAGTTGCATTCGATGAGCACGGGCAGCCCGTCGTGATCTATGGCGACGTCCCAAGACAGAAGGTCGAAGTAAGGGACGTCGTGATGGAGCCTCCGGGCGAACTCCACGACGTCGCCGTAGCCCGGGACCGACGGCATGGACTTGAATGAGACGCTGCTATCGGGATGACTTTCGAAGAGCTTTCCGTGCTCGTTGATGGCGTACGTGTTGAAAGACCCGTCAGCCTGCACTCCGACGCACAATCCGCCCGTGCCCGCATTGTCGTTTATGCGTCCGTCGACCCCGAACCGTGCAAAGGTCAGAAGGTGATGAACATCTCCGTTCCACCGAAGCGTGACGACCCGAAGGGTATTCAGGGAGTCCGGGTGAGGCGCGGCAAGGGTCGGATGCTGTGGGACTATTTCCTGCACCATGAAGTTCTGCCGATATCGCCGCTTCAATCCCCTGAGAGTCAGTTTCCTGCTGCCAACGCCGATCTTGTCTTCGCCTGCGTACTCCAAGAGCTCAACGCCACGACCATTGTCCAGGCTCGTGGGCTTGATGATACCCCTCCCTACTCGCGAAAGTATCTTGAGGACCTCCGTGTCATCCAGTATCCAGTTGGCATCCGCATCGTAGAAGCGCCCATCGATACAGACAAGCGGCATCCTCGGCTGCCTCTCATTTGGGACCAATCGGCTGAAGAGCACCTTGTCGGAATAGGCGGCTATCAAGTTGGCACCTGGGTTCAAAGCACGCCAAATCGTTCGATATTCGGCTTGCGGAACCACCCTGCGATCCCAGGATTGAGTCACATTCGAGAAGGCGACGTGAAAACTGGGGTCCACATCCCGACCCCAGAGCTCACGCCAGTACTGCTTCGACCGTTGTACCTCAGCCATCGGAGCATCTTGAAGAAGCCCGCTGGAGTGCAGGGCTGGGAACTGACGTGACGTCGTATCAATGCCGAGCGAGTCGTAATATGCAACGTCGTCTTCGTTCTCAAGGAGAAATTCTTCCCGCCGAATGCGAAAATTGGATGTCCCTTCGGCCTCAAGTGATTCTGCAAAATCGGCTCGCACATCCTCGGCCTCGTGAGTCCAGCTCTCTATGCTTTGGATGAAGTCCTGCAATCCGTGTGGACGGAAGGCGACAACTTCAACGGTGCCGTCTGACCTTCGGCGTGCCCAACCAACAGTACCGGTTACGTTCGCAGCAGACCGGGCGTCACGAAGGATTTGGCGCGTATCGAGTTCCCCCTTCAGGATGATTTTCAACCCCGTAGAAGCATTGAAATTTTGGCCTTCAGAGCTTGCCTTCTGGTGCAACATAGTCCCTGCTTTCGGTTCGTTCACCCAAGGGAAATCGTACCCCGCCCGAGGCCGGAGGGCTTTGAATCCGGATGGTGTTCCTATCTGGAAGCGATCATCGGTGGTCAGCTTCCCAAGCGCTGCGATACAACTCGGGTTGAGCCGTCCTGTCGCATCGACACCCCATAGAGCGCATCGGCGATCTCCATCGTGCGTTTTTGGTGCGTGATGACGATCAGCTGGGAGTTCTCCCGCAGCTCGTCAAAGATCACCAGCAGCCGGGAGAGGTTGGTGTCATCCAAGGCGGCCTCGACCTCGTCCATCACATAGAACGGTGATGGCCGGGCCTTGAAGATCGCCACCAGCAGTGCGACCGCCGTCAGCGAGCGCTCACCGCCGGAGAGCAGCGACAGTCTGCGAATGCGTTTGCCCGGCGGCCGGGCGTGGACCTCAATGCCGGTATTGAGCATATCCTCCGGGTTGGTCAGCTCCAGGCGGCCCTCTCCCCCGGGGAAGAGTCTGGCGAAGACCCGTTCGAATTGGATCCGCGTGTCCTCCCAGGCGGCGGTGAAGACTTTGTGCACCTCGGAGTCGACCTCGGCGATAATGTCCAACAGGTCTTGGCGGGACGTCTTCAGGTCCGCCAATTGGCCCTGCAGGTAGGTGTGGCGCTCTTCCAGTGCGGCGTGCTCCTCCAGGGCGAGCGGGTTGACCTTGCCCAGTGCCTTCAGGTCTCTTCGAGCCCGACCGAGCCGTGCTTCCTGCTCTTCGCGCACATACGGCGCCGACGCTGCTTCCGCGTCGTCGCCCTCATGGTCGCTGTCCACATCGGGGACGGGCTGATCGGGACCATAGTGTTCGATCAGGTACGCCGCGGTGAGGCTGAGCTCCTCATCGGCACGGTTCTCGGCGGCCTCCATGGCCAGGCGCAGCTCAGTCTGCTGCAGTTCTGCCTGGTGCAGCCGAGAGGTGATCTCTTCCAGCTGCTTGGACTGGGCCGCGCGGGTCTCGGTCAGTTCTGCGATCTGTGTCTTCACCCCAGCATGCCGGTCTGCCGCGGTCTGCTGGGCGGTTTGGGTCTGAGTCAGTTGGGCGGTGATCGTCTGAATCGCCTCATCGGCTTCAATGCGCACCGTGTCGGCCTGCTGGGCGCGCTCGCTGCGAGCTTCGGCGGTGCGGCGGGCCTGTTCGCGGCGGTGCTCCTCCGCCTGCGCTGAGCGCCGCAAGGATGCTGCGCGTTCCTGCAGCTGCTTGAGCTCCTCCTGGGCTGCGCGCACGGCCAGTCGAGCGTCGACCTCTTCCCGCCGGGCTGAAGAGGCCGCTTCGGTGAGCCGGTCGCGTTCCTCAGTGGAGGGCTCCTCGACCAATTCTTCGTTCTCGGCGGCTTCGAGCCGACGGGTGATCTCACGCAGCTGTTCAGCGGCGTCGACGGCGGCCGTCTCGGCTTCCTGGATTTCTTGGGCGAAGCCGGTGACCCGTTGCTGGGAACGACCAATCTCTGCTTTGAGCCGGTTCAGCTGGTCTGTGGTTGAGCTCAGCTGCGTCTCGTTGGTCTGCAGGGTCTCCAAGGTTCGGTTGACCTCCAGCTCGGCGGCGTTCACCTCGGTGTGGCTGCGCTGGCTCTGTTCGGTGACCCGCTCAAGGTCCTTCTCTGCGGTGCTGATCTTCGCGGAGAGTTCCTCAATCTGAGCGTTGATCGCGATTTCAGCGTTCTCGACTGCAGCCCCACCGATCCGCTCGCCTGCCCGCAGGATCACCCCCTCGGCGGTGACAGCTGCGGTGACCCCCGTGGTCCCCACCAGCTGCTCCCCCGCCGCTTCGTCGGCGACGACCACCACACCAGTCAGCGCCGAGACCAGCGGCGCGGCCAGCTCGGCTGAGACGGTGACGACGTCAAGCGCCCAGTGCGCACCGTTGGGAAGCTCGCCGGACGGAGAGTCGCTGCGCTGGGCAGTCTGCGGGTAGACCAGGTGGGCCCGCCCACCGCCGTGATCGCCCAACCAGGCGATGGCTGAGGAGGCTGCCTGGGCGTCGGAGACGACCAGAGCAGAGTCCAGCGAGCCCAGCACAGCAGCAAGAGCCGTCTCCCAGCCGCGGTGGACCCTCAGTGTGTCCGCATAGGGCCCGGTGATCCACCCCGCATCCTGTTCTTCCAGGGCTGCGGCACCGTCTCTGGGACTGCGTGCGGCCTGCAGCCCGGATAGGCGTGCACGGTACTCGCTGACCGCGATCTCCAGGCGCCGTTGTTCAGCTGTGAGCTCCTCGTACTGTGACCGCAGTTCGCCGTGGCGCTCCTGTGCCCGCTGATAGGCCTGTTCCAGCCCTGGTCCCTCAGTGTCGACGTCGGCCAGCCGCTGCTCAAACTCGGCCAGCTCGGCACGGGACTCTTCAACTGCTGCATGTTCAGCATCATGCTGGTCCTGGGCACGACGCTGTCGTGACTGTGCCGCCTCGAGGCGTCCTTGGGCGGTTTCGACCTGCCCGTGAAGAGTGGCCAGTCCGGCGCGGCGATCGGCGACTGCACGCAGCTGCTCGGTGATGCGCGATTCCTCGGTCTTCAGTCTCTCTTCAGCCTCAGCGCGGACGGTGCTGGTGGCCTCCAGCGTGGCTGTGGCCGCCTCGACCTGCTGCTGCGCGGCTTCAGTCTCCTCATCCACCTGATCGGCCTGGTCGCGCAGCTGCTGGGGGTCGCGACCCGCGGAGAAGTCCACGCTGGCTGATGCTTCCAGGCTGCGGGAACGCTCAGCGGCGAGCGAGGCGACCGAACGCAGCCGCTCTTGGATTTGGGCCAGCCGGTGGCCGCCGGCGCTGAACTTCTCAGCACGCACTCGCAGCGTCTCCGCTTGGCTGTTCAGCTCAGCAATCTGGGTGTCCTGTGCAGCGAGCGTGTCCTTCAGCTGGGCGGCGGCGTCGACGTCGTGCTGTTCACCCTGGCTGGAGGCTTGCAGCGCCGTGGCGGCCTGGACTAAGTCATCAGCGATGAGTCGGCTGAGTGCATCACGGACCTCGTATTGGATGCGTTGGGCACGTCGTGCGACTTTGGCCTGCCGGCCCAGCGGGGCCAGCTGGCGGGAGATCTCTGCGATGAGGTCCTCCAGCCGGTCCAGGTTGGTCTGCATTGACTCCAGCTTGCGTACCGAACGTTCCCGCCGCCTGCGGTGTTTGAGCACTCCGGCGGCCTCTTCGATGAACCCGCGGCGCTGTTCGGGTGTGGCATGGAGGATCTGGTCCAGTTGGCCTTGGCCGACGATGACGTGCATCTCTCGGCCCAGACCAGAATCGGAAAGCAGCTCCTGGATATCCAGCAGCCGGCATTTGCTGCCATTGATCGTGTACTCCGATCCCCCGGAGCGGAACATGGTCCGGGAGATGGTCACTTCGGTGTAGTCGATGGGCAGTGCGGCATCGGAGTTGTCGATGGTGAGGCTCACCGAGGCGCGTCCCAGCGGCTGACGTTCAGCGGTGCCGGCGAAGATCACATCCTCCATGGATCCCCCGCGCAGAGATTTCACACCCTGCTCCCCCATCACCCAGGCCAGCGCGTCCACCACATTGGACTTTCCCGAGCCGTTGGGGCCGACCACCGCTGTGACACCGGGTTCGAAGGCGAAGGTGGTGGCAGATGAGAAGGATTTGAAGCCGCGGACGGTCAGCGTCTTCAGATACATGCCGTGGGCCTCTCCTCTCGGCTGCCGATCACTACCGGTTCAACCCACCAGCCTATCGTCACGGCAGGTTCCCACCCTGGGGACTTCCCGACGGTCGAGGCGACAAGAATGGAATAGGGTGCTCAACAGGTGAACGGGCGGCACCAGCGTGGGCCGTATGCGTGAGGAATCGGAGGGCGCCATGGGGAGCAGACCAGCGGGCAAGCCGGGTCCTGGGCTGCTGACTGTCCTGCTGGGTGCAGTGGGAGCCGGTCCGCTGCTGCTCTACGGCCTCAGTGCCACCAGTGAGAGGATCATCGGAGACCTGGGGATCGATGAGGCGCAGTTCGGTCTGCTGGCTACCGTGTGCTTCGCCTGCGCGGCCTTCGGCAACGCCACCCTGGGCCGTTTGGCGGACCGGCACTCTGATCTGTCACTGATGACCGTCGTCTTTGTTCTGTCGACCGCAGCCCTGCTGCTGGCCGCGGTGCCGGCCGGCTACTGGCTGCTGTTGGTCGCGGTGGGGATGTCTGGGTTCGCACAATCCTTCCCCAATGGTGTGACCAACCGAATCCTGCTGCAGCGGGTGCCTGCCCGGCGTCGCATCGGCTGGGTGGGTGTCAAACAGTCCGGTGTCCAAGTCAGCCAGCTCACCGCCAGCCTCATCTTCCCGCTACTGGCCCTAGGCATGGGGTGGCGGGGAGCAGCTTTGGTGACCACGCTGCTGCCTCTGGTGCTTCTGGTGCTCACCTGGCGCTCCCTGCGATCGGTCCCTCTGCTGCCGGAGGCGCAGTCACGCCCCGCTGAGCCGACCTCCTCCGCTCAGAACGGGGGCAGCCGCGCCCGTCGGTACCCGGCAATGGTGTGGGCGTTGGCTGCATTCGGGCTGCTCAACGGCATCGGGGTCCAGGCAACCAACGTGTATATGCCGCTCTTCGCAGTCCGTGAGTTAGATTTCTCCCTGGTCCTCGGTGGGGTGACCGCGGCAGTATCCGGAGTGGTCGGCGTCATGGCTCGTGTGGGCTGGGCCAGGGTGATGGCCCGCGGCGCGTCCGGGCCACTGGTGCTGCTGACTCTGGGGATTCTGGCCTTCGCCGGTGCGGCGTCCTTCTACGGGGCCTGGGCCACCGGCTGGTCACCGCTGCTGTGGACCGCGGTGGCGTTGCACGGTGTCTCCGCCTTGGGTGTATCGGTCGTGGTGATGAGCGCACTGATGCGAGTCATCCCCTCAGAGTCGATGGCCTCCGCCAGTGCGGTGGTCACTGCGGGCATGTTCGCCGGCTTCGCCGCCGGTCCAGTCGCGATGGGAGCGATCATCAGCTCTCCCGGCGGCTTCCAACTGGGCTGGGTCGCCGTAGGCGCGGTGTATCTGTTGTGCATGGGTTTGGCTGCGGTACTCATTCGCAGGAGCCGCCGGTCAGAGTGAGGCCGTTGTTGTCACCGCACTAGCCGCGCCGGACTGTGCGAGCCTATTCCACCGCTGCACCGCATCGCCGGTACCATCGCAATCATGCCCCAAGACTCGGCCTCCCCTTCGAAAAAGCCCGGATACCCCAAGCGACTGGCCCAGCGCGCACTGAACAACGTGAAGGATCCCCGCGGGATCCCGGAGCGCACTGCGAAGACCTACCGCTACCGCCGTCGTCAGTTCGGTGCCGCTCGTCGCTTCCTGCGCAAAGAGTTCCGGTGGGCCACCGACTGGTCCAACCGCAAGCCCGAATGGTGGCGCCGCGGGTTCCTCTCCCGCTCGGTGACGCTGTATCAGCTGCCCGATAATGACCCCTCGCTCTACATCAACGACGTCCAGCGCTACTTCCGCACCAAGAACATGGTCAGTCCCCACCTGCAGGAGGTGCTGAACAATAAGTTCTCCTTCTTCCTGCTGGTCAACAGTCTGGGCCTGGACAGCGACGTCGTCGACCTGTTGGGGGTGCACTCCCGCGGGTATGTGCAGCCGTTCCCGAAGAAGGGACGGATCGAGCTGGAGACCTTCCTGGAGCAGACCCTGAAGGAACGCGGCCACATCTTCGTCAAACCCCTCCACGGTGCCGAAGCCAACGGGGTCCGCTCACTGAAGCTCACCGACGAGGGCTACCGCATGGACGGCAGCGCGGCTGAGCTGCACCAGATCGCCGACTGGGTCCGCACGTTCCCCCGCCCGCTGCTCTTTGAGGCGGCACTGACGCAGCACGGCGACCAAGCTGCGCTGAACCCGCACTCGACCAACACCATCCGGCTGCTGACCATGCCGGATGTCGAAGGCGACTTCTCCCCCTTCATCGCCCGAGCCTCCCAACGGATCGGCAGCCTGCGCTCCGGCCACATCGACAACTGGACCAAGGGCGGGCTGAGCGCCAACGTGGACTTAGACGACGGCACACTCTCGGCCGCCGCGCAGCTGCCTGAGGACAACCAGCTGCACTGGTTCTCCGAGCACCCCGACAGCGGTGCGCGCATCCAGGGCCACCAGGTCCCCTTCTGGGAAGAGACCAAGGAACTGGTGCTGGAGGCCGCCGGCCGGCTGGCGTTCATGGAGTACGTCGGCTGGGACATTGTCATCACCGCCTCCGGGCCAGTCATCCTGGAAGCCAATATCAACTCCGGGATGAACGTGCTGCAGGTCCACGGCCCGCTGCTGGCCGACCCGCGCGCCGCCGCCTACTACCGCTCCCGCGGGGTGGTCTGAGCCCCCGCCCCTGAGGGCTGGACCCTCATGGCTGGGCGTTCAGTGCTGACCGTCTCCGGCGGGACCCGGCATGGAGCCCAGAAACTGGTGCGGATCCAAGGCGGGGCGGTTTGACTCGAGCATACGGCGCCGAAACGAGTCGGAAATGCTGCCCACGTACAGCCATCCCATCAGGTGCTCTTGCTCGCTCAGCCCGTGGGCCGCACGCACTTCCGCGCTGTTGGCCAGCACACCGGTGCGCCACATGACGCCCCATCCTGCCTGCCACAGCGCCAGTTCCAACAAGTGGCCCGCCCCAGCAGCGGTAGCCAGCTGCTCCCACTCTGGGACCTTCGGGTGGTCGGTGGGACTGGCAACCATTGCGATGAGCAGCTCGGCGCGCAGGGGCTTGGTGTTGGAGTCACCGGGTTCGCGCACTGTGCCAGCCGCGGCATCCAGCGCCTCGCCCAGCCGAGCACGGTCGTCCCCGCGCAGGGTGATCAACCGCCAGGGCCGCAGCGCTTTGTGATCAGCCACCGGGGTCACCGCGGCCAAAAGCTCCAGAAGCTCCTCATCGGTGGGGGCCTCCGGACCCACTTTGGACACCGACCGTCGGGTCGCCATGGATTCCAGGACCGGATCGGAGAAGAACGTCATAGCCTCGATTGTCCCTTGCCGCTCGCCGGCAGCGCCAGCGAGTCCCCCGCCTGCGATCGACGTCGTTGATACCGAGGAACGGTATTCTCGACGCATGAGCGTGAATACTTCAATCAGCTTGGACGTGGGGTTATGAGCCAGGATCCGGTCGATGATCGCGCAGAGTACGCCCGAGCTGACTCGCGCGGACGAGTCCTTCAAGTAATCCGCGCGTCTGCTGCCGGATGTGATGTCCAGTTCATCGCTGAGCAGACCGGTTTGCACCCCAACACAGTGCGTTTTCACCTGGAACGGCTCGAAGCAGACGATCTGGTGCTGCGGCACGTGGGACGCGGTGGCGGCCATGGGCGTCCTCCGTTGATGTACACCGCCGCGGCGGTTCCGAATGCCGGGGACAAACAGCGCGAATTCGGTCAGCTCGCTAGGGTCCTGGCGAGACTCATCGCGACTATGGACTCTGACCCAGTCGGGCCGTCTATCGAGGCTGGTCGGGCCTGGGGCCTCGAGCTGTCGTCGGATTCTTCTGAGGCACAGTCCCCAGAAGATGCGGTGGACGCACTGACCCAGATCCTAGACCAGATCGGCTTTGCGCCAGAGGTCTCCCACGACGGTCAAGGCCTGGTAGTCCTGCAGCGCCACTGTCCGTTTCTGGAGGTAGCCCAGTCCCATCAGGACGTCGTCTGCTCAGTGCACCTGGGTCTGATGCGAGGACTCCTCGAGGGGCTGGACGCCCCGGTAGCTGTCGACCGTCTGACACCTTTCGCCACTCCAAACGGCTGCCGAGCGTCACTGTCGCCGTTGACGAAGCCATCTGAGGTGGCGCAGTGAATACCAGCTCGGTCAGACAGGCCTCATCACCGGGGGTTCATGTGCGGTTCTAACGCCAGTAGTCGTTGGCTGCCGCCACCGTGCTGAACTCTGTGGCTACCACATGGGAAGCCATAGTGAGTGAATCGGCACTTGTGGCGTACCCGGATGCTAAAGAAGATCGTCCTACTCTTCGAGGCGGGGATCTTCGCCGGCCGGCACAACCATCACCGGACCCGCAGCGTGCATGATGACATCAGAGGACGTCGAGCCCAGCAGTGCACGCGCAACTCCACCTCGACCGCGAGTTCCTACAACGGTCAGCTGGGAGCGGTCAGTCTCTTCCCCTAAGACCTCCCCTGAGGGGCCGTCATAGAGTGCGGGGGTGATTGTCAGGGTGCTGAAGTGCTTGGAGAGCCACTGCACGTCGTCTTCAAGTTGGTCTTCCAGCTGACGCCGGCGTCGTTCTCCCTCCTCCTCCCGCGGCCCCAGTTCTGGGTACCAGATCAATGATCCCTCTATGGGTGCGATTGCCATGACAACACGCAGCTCCACCTGTAGGGCGGCGGCCACTTCGGCCGCGCGCAGGGCTGCCAGTCTGGAGCCCTTGGACTGGTCTATTCCCACGACGACGGGACGCTGATCCACGCGCGTGTATCGGGCTTGACCCTCGCCCTGAGGCGGCTCGTAGTACTGATCCACAACCACGGTGGGGCAATTGGCGTGGGCTGGCAGCGCCGAAGAGACCGAGCCGAGCATCCGACCGACGAACCCACCGCGCCCACGGGCACCGACGACGGCGATCTCAGCCTCGCGGGATCGGGCGACCAACACCCCTGCGGCGTCACCGTCATCAATGTGGAAACTCACATCGCCGGGATAGTCCTTCAGCTGTTCACGGGCCTTCTCCACCACTTCCTCAGCCACGCGGCGGGCCAGCGACTCATCAGAGTCGTAAGGGACATCGCCGGCGATCAGACGGGGCACGGTGAAGGCGCTCACGACAGTCAGCGGCACCCCGCGGGCGAGCGCTTCGATGGCGCTCCAATGCAATGCGCGAACGGCGTGCTCGGAACCGTCGAAACCGACCAGAACTCCCAGGGAATTGGTGCTTCCAACGCTCTGCGCGGCCATGAATACCCCTCCTCGTCCCGTTAGAGGACCTCGTCGTCGCCCTTTACATGCAGACTAGCAGTGCTATGTATCACAGTATAGGTCGAGCCATCGACTAGACTCAGTCATGCCGGGGCGGTTTATCACGGGGGGCTGCCGCTACCGTCTTCGCTCCAGCGCCCCCGAGAGAGGGCCTTCCATGGACAAGGACGCTGCCACCGCCAGAGGCGCAACGGATTTCATCTCGGCCGACCGGAAGCTGGGGGTCGTGGTGGGGTTCGACGGATCCCCCTACGCAAAGCTGGCCCTGCACTATGCTGCACGATCCGCCCAACGCCGCGGCTGTGTCCTGACTGTGCTCACCTCATTCACGGTGCCGCCAGGGGTCTACGCCCACCTGGCGAGTGTTCCGCGCGTACCCGATGAGCAGCTGAAGGAGCAGGCCACCAAAGAGAGACTGGACCAGGCCCGTGAGCTGCTGAAGGACTATCCCGGCGAGGTCTCCTACGTCGCTGAAGAGGGCGACGCCGCCGGCATCCTGGTGGAGAAGTCTCAGGATGCGCAGCTATTGGTGGTCGGTGGCCGCGGCCTCGGCGGCTTCTTGGGGCTGCTGCTGGGCTCGGTGGCCTCGGCTCTGCCAGCACACGCCAACTGCCCCACTGTCATTGTTCCGGGCAATTACGACGAGGGCGAAGGCGCAGCTCGGTTCGCCCCGGTGGAGCGCTCTGTGCCGGTCGTCGTCGGTGTTGACGGCTCCGCGAATAGCCGCACAGCTGTCCTGGAGGCGGCGCGGGCGGCCGTGGAGCGCGAGGTCCAGCTGCAGGTTCTCATGGTGCTGCCCCCGCTGGAGGGTGCATTGACCTGGTATCCGGAGCTGACCGACCAGATGACTGAGCGGACCGAACAGCGCCGGGCAGAACTGCAGGAAACCCTCAATGACGAATCCCACTGGGTCAAGGGGCACTTCCCCGAGGTAGAGGTAGCGACAACTGTGGAGTCCGGTGATCCGGTCGCGGTGCTGCGCGAGAAATCTCGAACAGCGCAGCTGACTGTAGTCGGCACCCGTGGCAACGGCGGATTCAAAAGCGCCATGCTGGGTTCGGTCTCCCGAGGGCTGCTGCTCCGCGCTGAGGGCCCGGTGATGGTCGTCCCCCAGCCGCACAAAGACTGACTGGCACTTTTATCCCATTGCTACTTGTATAAATACTGCTATCGTGGTCAGCATCCGAAGGTCGCGATGTGGGCTGGGTGCGAGCGCCTTGCACAACCTGATACCGGGGATGGTGCATCTATGCCACTGAGATCTAATGTGCGCGTAAAGGAGTGCTGATGACCTACGTGATCGCCCTGCCCTGTGTTGATGTCAAAGATCTGGCGTGCGTCGACGAGTGCCCGGTCGACTGCATCTACGAGGGTGAGCGCAGCCTCTACATTCACCCGGATGAATGCATCGACTGCGGTGCCTGTGAACCGGTATGCCCCGTGGAAGCCATCTACTACGAAGATGATCTCCCGGAGAAATGGTCTGAGTATTACCGGGCGAACGTGGAGTTCTTCGACGATCTCGGCTCCCCCGGCGGGGCCGCGCAAACAGGTCCGATACCAAAAGACCACGAAGTGGTGGCCCAGCTGCCGCCGCAGACCTAGAGCACCGACTCAACACCAAATCGGTGGTATTCACCCGCTACGAGCCGATGGAGCGTAAGTACTGATGAGCACTCCCACAGTTGAGCAAGAGCCCCCTTCCAAGATCGACCTGGCCGAAACCGGTGACGGCGGCGCAGCTGCTGAGAGCTTTGAGATCACCCTGAAGGTCCGCCGCTATGACCCCGAGCGTGCTGAGGAGACCTGGTGGGACGAGTGGACGCTGACCATGGACGGCACCGACCGTGTGCTGGATGCGCTGCACCAGGTCAAGTGGTACACGGACGGTTCCCTGACCTTCCGCCGCTCCTGCGCCCACGGCATCTGCGGCTCCGACGCGATGCGCATCAACGGCTTCAACCGGTTGGCCTGCAAGACTCTGGTGAAAGACTTGGACACCTCCAAGCCCATCACCGTGGAGGCGATCAAGGGCCTGCCGATCGAGAAGGACCTGATCGTAGACATGGAGCCATTCTTCCAGTCCTACCGGGAGATCATGCCCTTCTTCATCAACAACTCCCCGGAGCCCAGCGCTGAGCGGCAACAGTCACCGGAGGAGCGCGAGCGCTTCGATGACACCACCAAGTGCATCCTGTGTGCCGCCTGCACCAGCGCCTGCCCTGTCTTCTGGACCGACGGCCAGTACTTCGGCCCAGCAGCGATCGTCAACGCCCACCGCTTCATCTTCGACTCCCGCGACGACGCCGGAGACATGCGACTGGAGGTGCTCAACGACAAGGAGGGGGTGTGGCGCTGCCGCACCACCTTCAACTGCACCGACGCCTGCCCCCGCGGCATTCAGGTCACCAAGGCCATTTCCGAAGTCAAGAACGCAATCCTCACCCGCTCCCTCTGACCCCGGTTCACCGTTGCGGCGCAGTGCGCGCCCTACCGCCTGGCCACCGGCGTGTGAACCCGGGTGAGCCGCCGCAGGACCGCGGCCCGGTGACCCGCCGACCCCTGAGCGTCCAGCAGCGCCGTGCGCTCAGCTCCGGCGAAGTCCTCCACCGCCGCCACCACCTGCGGATCGGCGGTGACCAGGTGGGTGACCACCGCTGCCAGCGGGTGCTGCACCTGCGCAGCCGCGGTCACCACCAGCACGGTCGGCACACTGTGCTGCTCGGCCAGGATCAGCGGCTCCAGGTACTCAGGCGGAATCTGCTCGGAGGCTTCCGGGACGGTGAGCACGACGACGTCGAGGCGGCGGACCTCAGCCGCGGCGGCCTCAGATCTCAGTGGTGCCGCAGCAGGCAGCGAGAATGGCAGCTCGCCCAACACACCCTCGCCCAACATCCCTTCGCTCAACACACCGGTGCGCGGCAGGATCCGGCTGCGTGCTGCGCGCAGCATTCTGCGGCTGAAGCGCCGGCCCCGGCGCAGGGTGGGCAGCAGCGTGGTTCCGACCCATGTGGTCTCCAGCGGCTTATCAGGCATCGAGGATCCTTCGGGGGTCGGTTTCCGTCAGCTGCGAACCGTAGTCCTCCAGCCACAGCGCCAGTACGGCCAGTCCGCGGATCAGGTGCTGGGGCCGCTGGGAGTTCAGCAGCCGCTGCCAGACCACCAGCCCGTGGGGTTCCTCTGGGTCGGCCTGCGCCAGCGTCTTAGAGAGCAGATCCCGCACCGCGGACCCCCGGATGAGCCGGGCCAGGTAGCCGGCACCTTCTCGGCTGGCGATGCGCCGCTTGTGGTGGTGGGTGCCCACCAGGTCGTCGGCGGTGGCCATGCCGCGCAGCCGCAGATCTGAGGCGGCCAACAGGTCCGGGTACCAGGCGCCGTCGGCCTTGACCCGGTGCGGCAGCTGAAGGGCCAGGCGCACCACATGGTCACCGATCATCGGCATCACGGTGGGCCGGGCCCCGCCTAAGACTTTTGCCGGCGCCTGGGCGATTCCCGGCACTGAACGCATCCGGTAGGCGGCCAGGGTGTGACCGTTGGGGTGATCGAAGTACTTCTCCACCAGCGGCACAGCTCGCCCCCGGCTGCGTGTGCTCACCGCCTGAGCACCAGGTTCGCTCAGCACTTTGGGTCCGGCGCTCAGGTAGCGGGTGCGGGCTGCGATGCGTGCCTCCACCAGCTCGGCAGCCGACATCGAATCGGCGTCGGGCGGGTCAGCGAAGCCCCCGCCGAAGAACACGCCTCCGCCGAGTCCGTCGAAGACTGGGCCGGACTGCTGCCGCAGCCGCTGCGCCACCGGGGTCAGCCAGAAGTGGAAGGAGGCTTGGTAGTCCACGGCGTCCACGTAGCGCCTGAAGTCCTGGCCGAAGTCGGCGTAGCCGCCCACGATGATCTGCTGGCGCACCCCCAGCCGCTGCGCCACCCGGGCACCGATCAGTTCCTCCAGGGCGGATCCGGCATCAGAGCTGGTCGTCCACGCGGTCACCTGCTCCGGCTGCTGGGCCTCGCGCAGCGCTAGGGCGGTCAGCATCCGGGAGTCCCGGCCCCCGGAGAGCATCGGGTTGGCGACCCCTGCCGGTTCCAGGTAGGGGCGCATCGTGGCCGCCATCTGTTCCACCGTCTCGTGGGTGACGTCCTCCAGGTTGGCCGGAGTCTGCGGCGTGTAGTCCTCCCAGGGCCAGTGGGCGCAGCGCAGCTGTGCGGTTCCGGTCTCATCCAGCTGGATGTGCTCCATGGGCATCAGCCGGTGGTAGTCGGTGAACGTGGTGCGGCCCTCCAGCGGGGCGCCGAAGGCGATGATCTCCGCCCAGGACTGCCAGTCGGGGGTGAGCCGTTCGGCGGTGTCGGCCAGCCAGCGCAGTCGGGTGGAGAAGAAGACCGCGCCCTCAGCGGCGTGGACGTAGATGACCTGCGCGCCAGAGACGCTGCCGTGCACCACCCCGGTGCCGTCGAGGATCCGGAACCCGCAGGCATCAGCAGTGCGGGCCGTCTCGGTCCAGGAGTCCGCTGTGTCCGCGGCGCCTGCGGCGTTCCAGGCTGCGGCCAGGGTGCCGTCAGCCAGCTGGACGATCTGCAGCGCGGAACTGCCGAACACCATGATCCCCGCCTGCTGATGCTGCACGCTGAGGTCCACGCCTTCGGTCTGTGCCCGTTGGGCCATATCGGCTGCCCGGCGGCGGTGCTCCTCGGTCAGGTCACCGAAGGCACCGCAGACCGCTGTGGGTTCGTCGGTGCGCTCAATCATCGCTCACTCCATAGTCCTTCAGTCGCAACAGATGCGTGCCCGGGCCGAACTGAGCGGCGAACTGCTGGGCGCGGCGGGACTGTTCCAGAAACATCTGCCGGGACTGCCAAAACTCGGTGACGGTGGTTTGGACTCCAGCGGGCTCGGTGTAGACCGCAGCGTCTGCGAAGATGTCGCGCAGATAGGGTGGCAGCACCACCACGCAGCCCGCCGCGAGCGCCTCGATGATCGCCCGTCCGAATGCCTCGCGCCACTGCGGGTGGTGCATATAGACCCAGAAGTCCACCCGAGCTAGGAACCGCTGCGGGTCCTCCGCGCCGAAAGGCTGCACATGCCAGGCCTCCGGCAGTCTGCCCAGGATCTGCTCGGGGATCTCTGCCCCGCCGAGGATCTCCACCCGCCGCTGCCCGGTGTCCGGGTAGGCGGCCAGCAGGTCCTCGGCAGTGTCTGGCCACTTCTCCCGCTGCGGGCGCGAGTGCCGGCCCAGCACCGGCACCTCGGCGACGAATCCGCTGCGGGCCGCAAGCTCGGGCACGGTGCCGAAGATGTTCACCCAGTCCTGTTCTGCCACGCGCACAGCTGTCTGCTGGGCGGCGAGACTCTGGCGCACCACCGGGCTGATCGGCGCCCACACCGGGTCCACACCGAACAGCTCGCGCACTCGGTCGTCAGTCTGCTGCACGTGGTAGTGCCAGGTTCCTGCGGCGTCGACGGCGGGGTGGTTGGCCACGATCACCACCCGCTCAGCGGTGATGCCGGTGAACTGCGCGGCGGCGGTTTCGATGACTCTTGGGTGGCGGATCACCAGCAGCGAGGTGTGCAGCCGGGCCCGTGCGGAGACGATGTGGACGTCGTCGAGGGTCATGACCTTCTGGATGTGGCTGCTGAAGCCGACCATGGTCTTGGTGGTCTGACTCTGGGCGTGGATCAGTGCGGAGCTCATCCCTGCCGCCGACTGGGCGCGAACCTCCTCCGCGATGGATGCGGTGGTGCCCCCGGGCAGCCTCAAGTCGGAGAGGATCGCCACGTCGGTCTGCTCCAGCGGGTCGGGGTCCAGCTGCTGGACTTTGGCGCTCAGTGCGCTGACCTCACCGGCGAGTTCGCTCAGCTCAGCGTGCAGCGCGTCGACGTCGCTGCCGGTGGCCCGGCGGTAGATTCGGCCCGCCCGGCGTCGGAGGTCACTTATGCGGCTCATCACCGGCCACTCTAGCGCTCATTGTCCGCTTCATCCCGGAGCACAGGTTGCGCCTGTCCCTGAGCGGGCCCCGCACATATTAGGCTGTAGGTCATGCCCGAGACGACCACTGTGCCGGACGCGCAGCGTCCCATCGGCCGGTTCATCACTGAGCAGGTGCTGCCGCAGTGGGACGCGCTGAACCGGTATCCCGTGATGGACGTACACAATCGCATCATGAACCGCGCCTTGGCCCGGCAGACCATCCAGGTCACCCAGACCGACAGGTTCAGCGCCGCTTTTCTGCACAACGGCAGGGTCGTCGGCGGCAGGTATGGGCGGGAAACCACCCTGGTCAGCGATCAGGCTGCCGAGGCGTGCTCCTCCAAATCACTGACCCGCCAGTACTGGGCAGCCGCCGGTGTGCCCACCGCTGAGGCATCCCGCTTCTACGGCGACGACGTCGACGCCGCCCGCGACTTCGTCCGCTCGGCTCCTGCCCCGGTGGTGATGAAACCAGACAGCGGCCGGCATGGCGCCGGTGTCACCTTCGGGGTCACCGCAGCTGGGTTTGATGCAGCGTGGAAAGTCGCCGTGGAGGCCAACCGGGTTCCCGGCATGGGAGACGGGGTGCTGCTGGAGCCGTTTCAGGATGCGCTGTGTCTGCGGTTCTTCGTGGTCGGCGGCCAAACCCGGGCCGTCACGCTCCGAGTGCCGCTGTTCGTGACCGGCGACGGAGAATCCACCCTCCAGCAGCTGCTGGAGCAGTCCTTCGCCCATCAGCAGCGCAATGTGTTCCTCAGCCGTAACCGGCCGCGCATCACCGATCAGCTGGTGGCCGCCAGTGGACTGGCGCTCACCGATGTGCCGGCTGCCGGTGCCCTGCACATCCTCAAAGAGAACGTCAGCATGCTTGCCGGGGGACTGCCCTACGACGTCACCGCCCGGGTCAGCTCCGATCTGCGCAGCCTGGCCAATGACGCTGCTGTGGCCATTCCGGGACTGGGTGCGGCCGGCATCGATGTGCTCACCCCCTCCCTGGACAGTGCCGAGGGCGCGCTGGCTCTGGACGCCGACTCCTGGGCCAGTCTGCTGATGCACGGCTACCCTGCGTTCGGGCTCCGGCGCATTGTGGCCAGGCCGCTGACCCATCAGCTGCGGCTGCGCGCCGAGCACTGGGAGAGGCCCGTCTACTCCGGCTCAGCGCTGAGCGCAGTGAGCCCCGAGGACGAATGACCTAAGCGTGGGAGCATCGCTGGCTGAACCTGCGCTGATAGACTGGGCGCCGCTCTGCCGGGGCTCATGGCCCGGCACGATCGGCTGATAGGGAAGGAATCATGGCTGCACCTGCCACCGAGCGCACTACGCCCAGCTTCACCGTCGGAGCTCAGCGGGTCGTTCAGATGGACGGCACCAACCTAGCCCGTGTGGGCGCCCGCCCACGGCTCACGCGGTATCTGCGCGAAATTTGGGACTTCCGCCACTTTCTGATCTACGATTCCCACTCCCGAGCCTCCTCGCAGAACTCCATGGATGCCCTGGGCCGGGTCTGGATGGTCATCAACCCCATCCTGCAGGCGATGGTGTACCTCACGATCTTCGGCTACATCCTGGAGACCCACCGCGGGGTCACCAACTTCATCGGGTACCTGATCATCGGAGTCTTCACTTTCCGCTTCATCCAAGGCGCGGTGACCGGCGGAGCTAATTCCATCGCCAGCAACCAGAAGGTCGTCCAGGCGTTCAACTTCCCGCGGGCGATCCTGCCTATCTCCTCCACGGTGCGCGAGCTCTTCGCTACAGTGCCGACCTTCGTGGTGATGGCGGTCCTGGTCTACTTCTTAGGCGATATGCAGATCGGGGACATGGTCCGCGAACCGATCACGCTCAGCTGGCACTGGCTGCTGTTCTTCCCCGCCATCTTCTTAGCACTGCTGGTCATGGTGGCGCTCAGTCTCGTCTTCGCCCGACTGGTCAACGCCTACAACGACGTGAAGAACCTGATCAGCATCGGCACCCGCATCTGGTTCTACACCTCCGCGGTGATCTTCAGCGTCGACCGCTTCGCCGATAAGGGCCACGAGTGGATCATGTGGCTGATGTACCACAACCCGGCCTTCTGCGTACTGGACATCATCCGCCACGCCTGGCTCTACAACGACTTCGCCGACCCCTACCGCTGGATCGTGCTGGCCGCCTGGGCCGTCGTCGGCACCATCATCGGCTTCATCATCTTCTGGGAGGGCGAAGAGACCTACGGAAGGGAGCGGTGAGCGGACACTGATGAGCGTACCGACACCCAGCTACACCCCCAACTACACCCCGCGACGGGCCAATTGGTTAGCCTCCAACGGCACCAAGACCGCCGAAGGGCTCGACGTCGACCCGGAGATCCTTGACGATGGATTCGGCTTCGACGAGATCGAAGAGATCCCCTGGGACGATCAGCCGCTGACCCACAGCGCCCCCGTGGTGGAGACCATCGACCCGAAGAAGATCGCCGTAGCGGTCGACGGCGCCTCCAAAACCTACCGGGTCCGATCCTCCAGTGAGCATCTGAAAACCCAGAACCGCGTCGGCCGCAGAATCCAACGCGTCCTGGGATCCGGATGGGCGGAGATCCCTGCGGTGGAGGAAGTCAGCTTCGTCGTCCGGCGCGGTGAGACGGTCGGAGTCATCGGCACCAACGGCTCCGGCAAGTCCACACTGATGAAGCTGCTGACCGGCAAGATCCGCCCGACCTCCGGCGACGTCTATGCGACCTCCACCCCGGTCATGCTGGGTGTCAACGCGGCACTGGTGCGCACGATCTCCGGGCGGGAGAACATCAAACTCGGCTGCCTGGCCATGGGCCTGACCCCGAAGGAAGCCGATGACCGGTTCGACATGATCGTGGAGATCTCCGGACTGCAGGACGCCCTGGATATGCCGCTGCGAGCCTACTCATCCGGAATGGCCTCCCGGCTGCAGTTCGCCATCGCCACCGCAGTGGACCCCGACATTCTGCTCATCGATGAGGCCCTGAACACCGGCGACGCCCAGTTCAGAGCCCGCACCAAGAAGCGCCTGGATGAGGTGCGCGCCCAGGCCGGCTGCGTCTTCTTGGTCTCCCACTCCCTGGGCACCATCAAACAGATGTGCACCCGGGTGATCTGGGTCGAACAGGGCCGGCTGCTGGCCGACGGTGACCCCGAATGGGTCTGCGCCCAGTACGAGGAGTACACCGACCACAAGGCCAACGACCGTGTGCGCTCAGCCCAGATCGTCTACGACCGCACCCTGCTGAAGCTCTCCCCGGTCCACATCGAATTCACCGAAGGCACCCGCCCCACCGAGGCCAGCCAGGCGCGGTAGCGTCACACCTGGCATCAGAGGCGGTCGCGCTTCCCTGCCCCGTCTGTGAGCTCACGAGGCGGTCAGGTCATCCGGTCCATGGGTTGAAGAGGGTGAGGCCTGTGGCTTCGAAATCCTCTGTATTACGAGTTGCCAGCGTCGCTTCTTGGGCCGCACAGATAGCAGCAATCTGCGCATCTGCCATGGTGATCGGGGTGCCCACCCGCTCCCGGCGGACAACGATGTCGGCATAGCGACGTGCAGCCCGCGCATCCAAGGGAAGGATCACGTCATCAAAGTCCGCGAACACATCGGCCGCAGTTGCCGACAGACGATCTTTCCGGCGACCTTCCGGAAGCCGAGCGATGCCGTAGTCAATCTCAGTGAGAGTTATCACTGTGGTGTGCAGCCGGCCCGCCCTCTGGGTCCACGCCAGCACCTGTGGGTTCGGCTCTTCCCGCATCATCTCGGAGATGATGTTGGTGTCGATGATGATCACGACTACTCCGGCAAGTCTGCGGCACGGGGGCGGTCTCGCCGGACAGGAATCTCCAACTCGTCTGCACCGATGCCGGCGAAGCGCGTCCGGACGGCCTGCGCAAGGTTGGGCCGGTCATGCTCCTCGTCGGTCAGAGTTTCTGTGAGTATCACGCGAACCTCAGCCTCCATCGACCGCCCGTGGCGGGCGGCTCGCACTTTCAGTCGAGCGGAAATATCCTCGCTGAGGCCGCGTACGCTAATCGCTGCCATCACCACCACCTTCTGCTAGCAATGCTAGCAGGCTTATGCTGTGCTCTGCGGCTCAGCCGAACCAGATGCTGATCTCGTGCTCGGTTGTTTCCGCCTCGACGTCCAGGCCCGCTAGCCCCATGCCCACTGTCAGCGGGGGCCGCGGCTGCCTGGCCCGTCTGTGAGCTCAGCGAGCAGGTCCCGGACCCGGTTGTTGATGTCGTCGCGGACCAGACGCATCCGTTCGGCACCTTCGATGCCGCGGTGTGAGGGTTCCTCGGTGTGCCAGGTCTCGATGGTGGCTCTCATGTCCGCAACCGGTTCTACTCGGGCTTCATCACCGAGCACGATGACCCGATCGACCCGTCGTAGCAGGTCAGCATCGATCGGCTTAGGCACCTCTGCTGACATGTCGGCGCCGGCTTCTGCGATGACCTCGGCGGAGAGCTGGTTCACCGTGCTGCCGGGGCGGGTGCCGGCGGAGTGGACCTCAACGTCTGCGCCAGCTTCATCGGCGCGGCGGCGCATCAGGGCTGCGGCCATCTGTGATTTTCCGCCGTTCTTCACGCAGACGAACAGCACGCTGGGGGTGGCTGAGGCGGTCATGAGTGGGCTCCTGTCGTGGTCTCGGAGGTGGTGGCGGCAGCAGTCGGTGCCGATGCCCGGCGGGCGGGAACGGTCGGGTCCCCGGGGAAGAGTCGGCGTCCAGCCCACAGTGCCACGTAGACCAGGCCGATGAGCACGGGGACTTCGATCAGCGGGCCGACCACTCCGGCCAGTGCTTGGCCGGAGGTCACCCCGAAGGTGCCGATGGCGACTGCGATGGCCAGTTCGAAGTTGTTGCCGGAGGCGGTGAACGCCACTGAGGTGGACTTGGCATAATTCAGTCCCACTGTCTTAGAAACCAGCAGGCTGAAGCCGAACATCAGCACGAAGTAGAGCAGCAGCGGCACTGCGATGCGTGCGACGTCCAGTGGGTTGGAGGTGATGGCCTCGCCCTGCATGGCGAAGAGCAGCACGATGGTGAACAGCAGCCCGTAGAGGGCCCACGGCCCGACCTTCGGCAAGAATGTCTCCTCATACCAGGCGCGCCCCTTGGTCTTCTCCCCGAGGGTGCGGGTGAGGAATCCGGCCAACAGCGGGATGCCGAGGAAGACCAGCACCGAGACCACGATCGCGGTGATGGAAAATTCTGCTGAGGTGGTCTGCAATCCCAGCCAGGAGGGCAGGGCCTGGAGGTAGAACCAGCCCAGCAGGGCGTAGGCGAAGAGCTGGAATACCGAGTTGATGGCCACCAGCACGGCGGCGGCCTCTCGGTCTCCGCAGGCTAAGTCGTTCCAGATGAACACCATGGCGATGCAGCGGGCCAGTCCCACAATGATCAGCCCGGTGCGGAACTCCGGAAGATCGGGTAAGAAGATCCAGGCCAGGACGAACATGAAGGCGGGGCCGGCAACCCAGTTCAGCACCAGGGAAAGCACGATCAGCCGCCGGTCTCCGGTGACCCGGCGGGTCTCGTCGTAGCGGACCTTGGCCAGCACCGGGTACATCATCACCAGCAGACCCACTGCGATCGGCACCGAGATCCCGCCGATGCTTAAGGAATCCAACACCGTATTCAGGCCGGGTATGAACCGGCCCAGCAGCAGGCCTGCTCCCATTGCCAGCAGGATCCATACCGCCAGCCACCGGTCCACAAAGGACATCTGCCGGCGCACCGGCGCCCCGGTCAGCGCAGGATTGGTGCCGGTGGTGCTCATTCGCGGAACCCTTCGTATAGATGATCATCTATTGGACAGAGTGACAGTACCCCGACTGATTGATACGCGTCAATGTATGGTTGTCCTATGACTGCTGCACCAGAAGCCATCAAGGTCTCGACTGAGGCACCGCAGAAGTGCTGCTCGTTGCTGAGCGGGCCACTTCAGCCCCACGACGCCGAGCGGATCGCGGGGACCCTGAAGGCCCTCGCTGATCCGACCCGGCTTCGGGTGCTCTCCCACGTTGCGGCCCAGGGCTGTGACGCCGTCTGCGCCTGCGACCTGGTGGAGGTGCTGGACATCAGCCAGCCCACCATCAGCCATCACTTGAAGAAGCTCGTTGAGGTGGGGCTGCTGGTCCGTGAGCAGCGCGGCCGGTGGGCCCACTACTCAGTAGTGCGCGAAGCCTTCGCAGAGCTGCGCAACTTCCTCGACCTGGGCTGAGGCTATCTCCACCTCCAGCAGACCCGCTGCTACTCACCCGATGAGTCCGGCGACCTCGTGCGCGGGATGCTGAAACCCAGCAGCGCCGCGGCCAGGACACCGATGCCAGCAAGGATCAGATACATGGCTTCGAAGCTGTTGAGCTGCTCGGCGGTGACGGCTCCCAGCCACGGGGACACGGCGACGGCCAGCATGATGGGAGCGCTCATGACTCCAGAGAGTCTGCCGTAGGCCCGGGGCCCCCAGCGGTCGGTGACAGCGGTGGCCTGCAGCAGGGTGGAGATCCCGCGACTGGTCCCAGCCAGCATCGAAATGCCCATCAGCAGCAGCCCGTGGGTGAGGTCGACGGCCAGCGCAGCAGTGGTGACGGCTAACAGCCCGAAGATCATGACCGTGCGCGCCCGGACTGTGGTCCCGCGCGCCAATCGTGCGTAGAAGAGCCGCCCCAGCACTTGCCCGATGCCGCCAACCCCGAGCACCCAGGCGGCCGTGGTGGGAGAGACCCCTCGTTCTATGAGCATGGGGACCAGATTGATCAGGCCGGCGAAGGCGGCCAGGGAGCCTAAGCCTAAGCCGAGCACCATGCAGATGTAGGCACCGCTGCGCAGGATCCGGTTGGAGTAGTCCGCATCCCCCTGGGGGTCCTCGGTGTTGTGCGCAGCTGGCCAGGTGCGCCTGAGCACCACCGCGTGCACCGGTATCGTCACCACTGCCAGCATTACCGCCAGTACGGTATAGACCCCGCGCCAGTCCATGTAGCCGGTCAATGCCTGGGTCAGCGGCGCGAAGACGGTGCTGGCCAGCCCACCTACCAAAGTGACCATTGTCAGCGCGAACACCCTGCGGGCCCCATACCACCGGGTCACCGCCGCGAAGGCCGGAGGGTATAGCGTACCGGCCATCGCGACACCGACCACTAGCCAACCCACCACAAACACAGGCAGCGACGGCGCCCAGGACAGGATCAGCAGTCCGAGCGCCGCCAGGCAGGAGCCGGCGGTCATCACCATCCGGGGTCCGCGGACATCGAGGATCTTCCCCACCGGGATCCCGACCAGCGCAGAAACCACCAGGGCTGCGGAGAAACCGGCGGTGATCGCCGAGGTCGACCAGCCGGTATCTGCTGTGATCTCTGCCGAAAGTACGGGAAAGGCGTAGTACAGCACGCCCCAGGCGGCGATCTGGGTGATGCACAGCCCGGTCAGCACGGTCCGCAGCAGCGGACGTTCTGTCTCCGGGGATTTCACCGTGCTATCTGCCACACAGGCCTCAGGCGCCGCCGCGTCCGTGCACCAGCCCGGTGGGCACACCGAGCGTCACCGGCTGACTCTCAGCACTGCAGCACCCGCCGCCTGCACCGGCGTCGTCAGGAGCCTGGGTCTGCGCAGGTTCCGCTGCTGAGCAGACCCCCGTCTCCGGAAGGTTCAACGGTCGGACCGTGGCGTCCTGGCCTGCGAGGTGGGCGGCGATTGAGCGGACCTGCTCATAGCCGGTGGCCAGCAGAAACGTCGGTGCTCGGCCGTAGGATTTCATGCCCGCGATAAAGAAGCCCTCTTCCGGGTGTGCAAGCGTTTCAGCCCCGTGGGCTTCCACGGTGCCGCAGGAGTGGAACTGCGGGTCAATCAGGGGAGCCAGCCGTGAGGGGGCCTCCACACCTGGGTCCAGGTCTACTCGCAGCTCCCGGAAGACCTCCAGGTCTGGCCGGAACCCGGTGGCGGCAGCAAGGAAATCAGGACTTAGACGCCGACCGTCGTCGAAGGTGACCGCTACCTGACCCGCCTCCGTGAGCGCCAGCGAATGCACGGTCGCCGAGGGCACCAGAGTGATGCGACCAGCCTCGACTGCTTCCCGCAGCCGCTGACCCAGAGCGCCACGCTCAAGCAGACCATCCGCATCGCCGCCGCCGTAGGTGGCTTCTGGACTGTCTCCACGGATCGCCCAGGTGATCGTCGTCTCTGGCGCCTCGCGCTGCAGGGCAACAAGGTTCAGCAGCGTGTTGACCGCACTATGGCCACCGCCGAGTACCAGGACGTGTTTTCCAGTGACCTCCCGGCGCCGTTCACTCAGGACATCCGGCAACCCGCCCAATAAAGTGCTGGCTACCTCCGGGTCATCCTCGCCCAGTGCCGGAAGGCCAGCAGCTCCCACAGGATTGGGGTGCCCCCAGGTTCCGGAGGCATCGATAATTGCTCGGGCCCGGTAGTCGACCAGCCCCTGGGCGCTCTGAACCCGAACAATGAACGGAGCCTCACTGCGGGCCTGCGCGTGTGTCTTATCGCGTTGGCCGCGACTGATGCCGATGACTTGTTCCCCGGTGCGGATCCTGCCCACCAATTCCGGCACCGCCGCCAACGGAGCCAGATAGTGTGCCACAAACTCCGCCCCGGTCGGCAGCCCAGCAGGATCTGGCTCTTTCCATCCTTGAGCTTGCAACAGTCTCTGTGCCGCAGCATCAACGTTGTGACGCCACGACGAGAACAACCGGATATGGCCCCACTCAGTGATCGCCGCTGCCGGGATATCTCCGGCTTCAAGCACCAGCGGATCTAAACCGGTTTCCACCAGATGCGCGGCGGCGGCCAACCCCACAGGACCGGCACCAATCACCACCACCGGAAGCTCGTCGTCGGAGACCATGCCCCGATCTGTCTGCGTCATTGTGGTCCTATCTCTCAGTGCGTCGAATCGAAAAATATCGATGTGGTGCACCACTTTCACTGATCCATCGAAACTTGTCAATGCATGACGTAGACTCACCACCATGGGAAGTACTGCCACCGTTTCCGCACCCGAAGGCTCCCCAGCTGTCTCGCCCGCCGAGGCTGCCTGCTGCACCCCCACCTTTACCCGGGTCCTTACAGAAGCCGAGGCTGAGCCCCTGGCGAAGGTGTTCAAAGCAGTGGCCGACCCGGCGCGCATCCGGCTGCTGTCCATCATTGAGAATGAGGACGACGGCGAAGCATGCGTCTGCCATCTCACCGAACCACTGGGCCTTTCCCAGCCGACAGTGTCCCATCACCTGAAGATACTTGTTGAGGCTGGCCTGCTCACCCGCACCAAACGCGGCCGCTGGTCCTACTACGCCGTCGTCGAGCCGGCCCTACAGGAGTTCGGCACGCTGCTCAACCGAGGCTGACCGCCCACCGCCCACGGCAGAACCCATCCCTCCAGTATCAGTTCGCTGGAGAGGCTGGCAGCCCTCCTCCTGCCGACACGGCTCATGGGACTATTCACTGGCCGGCATACCGGAGGCTGGCTCAGCCGAACCAGATGCTGATCTCGTACTCGGCGGATTCCACCGAGTCTGATCCGTGGACCAGGTTCTTCTGCACCTTCTCGCCCCAGTCGCGCCCCAGGTCCCCGCGGATCGTGCCAGGAGCTGCCACCGTGGGCTCGGTAGTGCCGGCCATGGTGCGGAACCCTTCGATGACCCGGTCGCCCTCGACCACGGCGGCGACAGTCGGCCCGGAGAGCATAAAGTCCACCAGCGGCTGGTAGAAGGGTTTGCCCTGATGCTCGGCATAGTGGGCCGCCAGCTGCTCCTCAGATGCGCTGACCTGCTTCAGTGCGGTGATGGTGTAGCCCTTGGCCTCCACCCGGCGCAGGATCTCACCGGTGAGTCCGCGCGCTACGCCGTCGGGTTTGATCAGCACCAGGGTACGTTCGCTCATGAAGTCTGCTCCTCAGTTGTTGTCCGGGTCCTCGTTCTGTGAGGCGGCCCGGCGGGTCTGCGCCTCGAGTTCTTCTTCCGCCCTATATCTTTCCATCTTTTCCGCGTCGAGCACTTCACCCTTGGTGACCGCGTACCACCAGCAGGCGGTAAAGGCCACACCAGGGATCAGTGCCAGCAGCACCCCGAGCCCATACTCGGAGAGCAGCGCGACGGTGACAAAGCTGAGCACCATCATCACCTGCAGCACCCACCCCAGCGGGTATCCGAAAGGTCTGTGCAGCACGGCGCAGGCCAGGACACAGACCCCGGCGAGGGCGCAGAGGCCGCCGAAGAGCCACCACGCGTACCAGTCGTTCTGGTTCAGCCCCCAGGCGGCGAGCCCGAAGAAGAACAGCAGGACCCCCTCCAGGCACAGCACCGTGGAGGCGAAGAGCGCCTTCACCGAGCGCGGCGGCTGGCTCTGCCCTGGGCGCCACTCACGCTGGGCGCGGGTACGGCGTGGGGCCATCACCGGCTGCCGCCGATATCGCCGGTGATGCCGGTGTCCTCCACGCCCAGCAGGGTCCGTGCCTCACCGGCCAACGTGATGGACCCGGTGATCAGAATGCCGCCGTCGGCAGTGGCCTCGTCCTCATCGATGCGGGCCACTGCCCAGTCGATGGCCTCGTCGAGCTGGTCGGTGGTGTGGATGGCGTCCTCGTCGAATCCTGCGTCCAGGGCGAGTTCGGCCAAAGTCTGCGCCGGTACCGCCCGCGGAGAGGTGGACTGGGTGAAGCAGACCTCCTCGGCCACCTCACCGTACTGCTGGTAGAGGGTCTCCAGCATCGCTCGGGCGTCCTTCTCCTGAAGGATCCCGACCACCAGCACCAGTTTGGTCAGCCCGAAACTTTCCTGCACCGCCAGCGCGCTGGCCTCAAGGCCGGCCGGGTTGTGGGCGGCGTCGGCGATGATCGCCGGTCCGCTGCGCAGGGTCTCCAGACGGCCGGGCGAGGTGATGTGCTCAGTGGCCAGCTGAAGGTTCTCCAGCACCAGCTCCTGCTCACCGCCGCCGATGAACGCCTCCAGCGCGGCGACGGCCAGCGCGAAGTTCTGCCCCTGGTGGGCGCCCAGCAGCGGCAGCAGCAGGTCCGGGTAGCGTCCGGCGAGACCCTGAATGGTCAGCTGCTGACCCCCCACGCCGGGCATCCGAGTCTCCACGCCGAACTCCACGCCTTCGAACCGGAACTCCACCTGCGCCTCGCGGGCCGCAGCCAGCAGGACATCGGCGACGTCGGGCAGCTGGGCGGCCGAGACCATGAACCCGCCGGGTTTGATGATGCCGGCCTTCTCCTCGGCGATCTGCACCTCGGTGTCGCCCAACATGTCGGTGTGGTCCAGGCTGATCGGGGTGATGACCTGCACATCGGCCTCAACTACGTTGGTCGCGTCCCAGGTGCCGCCGAGTCCGGTCTCAATGACCATGACGTCGACCGGTTCGTCGGCGAACACCGCAAAGGCCATCACGGTCAGCAGCTCGAAGAGAGTCAGGGCCGCTTCCCCGCGCGCAGACAGCTGCTGGTCGATCAAGCTGATGTGCGGACGGATCTCATCCCAGATCCGCACGAAGGTCTCATCTGCCACCGGTGCCCCGTCGACGGCAATCCGCTCGGTGACCTTGCCCAGGTGCGGTGAGCTGTAGCGGCCGACCCGCAGCTCGTGGGCCAGCAGCCCGGCTTCGATCATCCGCGCCGTGGAGGTCTTGCCGTTGGTGCCGGCCACGTGGATGACTTTGGCCGACTTCTGCGGCTCCCCCAGGACGTCCATGGCCAGGCGCATCGGCTCCAGGCGCGGGCGCATGTCATTCTCCGGGGCGCGGGCGAGCATCTCGGCGTAGATGCTGGCCACCGAGTACTGGTCAACGGGCTGCTGCTCACTCATCGGCTGCCTCCACGGGGCTGACGCTTGCGCGGGTCTGTTCGTTGTGATCACCCTGCAGAAGGTGCAGCTGCAGGGTCAGCGTCTCGGACTTGACCAGTTCGGCGTGCTCCTCCACGGCGGCGGTCACCTCAGGCGAGGCGGTCAGCGTGGTGGAGATCCGCTCGGAGACGTTGAGATCAGCGTCCTTGCGGGCCGACTGCACGGTGCGGATCACATCGCGGGCGATGCCCTCGGCCACCAGCTCGTCGGTGAGCGCCGTGTCCAGCACCAGGAAGCCGCCGTCGTCCAGGACGGTGACGGCTTTGTCCCCCAGCTCTTCAGAGACGGTGGTGCTCAGCGTGTACTCCCCCTCGTGCAGCTGCAGCCCACCGGCGATGACGGCCCCCTCGGTGATGCTCCAATCACCGGTTTTGGCCCCTTTGATGGCGTGCTGGACGTCCTTGCCCAGCCGCGGGCCGGCCGCACGGGCGTTGACCACCAATTGGCGGCCGATCCCCCAGGCGTCGGCGTTGGTCTCGGAGGCCTCGCGCAGGTCAATGCGTTTGATATTGAGCTCATCGGCGATGATCTGCTGGTAGGTGCCGGTCAGCGCGGCGGCGTCGTCGACCACCACGGTCAGCGCTGCCAACGGCTGACGCACCCGCTGCTTGGCCTGCTTGCGCAGCGCGGAGGCGGCAGAGGTGATCACCCGGGTGCGCTCCATCAGCTCCACCGCGCGCTCATCCTTCACATAGGCGCCCGGATCGGGCCAGTCGGCCAGGTGCACGCTGCGCCCACCGGTGAGGCCGCGCCAGATCTCCTCGCTGATCAGCGGCAGCAGCGGGGCGGCCACCCGGGTGAAGGTCTCCAGGGCGGTGTAGAGGACGTCGTAGGCGGTGAGGTCCTCGCTGTAGAAGCGTGACCGTGAGCGGCGGATGTACCAGTTGGTCAGCGTGTCGGCGTAGCGGCGCAGCGCATCGGAGGCGCTGGCCACCGAGAACTCGTCCAACGCATCGGTGACATCGCGGACCAGGTCGCCGGTGGCGGCGAGGATGTAGTGGTCCAGCGGAGTCAGCCGCCCGTCGTCGTGGGTGACCGCTTGTGCCTGGTAGCCCGCACCGGCCTTGGCCGTGTTGGAGTAGAGGGCGAAGAAGTGCCAGGCGTTCCACATCGGCAGCAGCACCTGGCGCACGCCTTCGCGGATCCCCTCCTCGTTGACGATGAGGTTGCCCCCGCGCAGAATCGGCGAGCTCATCAGGAACCAGCGCATCGCATCGGAGCCGTCGCGGTCGAAGACTTCGTTGACGTTGGGGTAGTTCTGCAGCGATTTGGACATCTTCTGGCCGTCGGAGCCCAGCACGACGCCGTGGCTGATCACGTTGGTGAAGGCCGGGCGGTCGAACAGGGCGGCGGCCAGAATGTGCATGGTGTAGAACCACCCGCGGGTCTGACCGATGTACTCGACGATGAAATCGGCCGGGTGGTGGGACTCGAACCATTCGGCGTTCTCAAAGGGGTAGTGCACCTGGGCGAACTGCATGGACCCGGAGTCGAACCAGACGTCAAGGACGTCCTCGACCCGCACCATCGTCGACTTTCCGGTCGGGTCATCCGGGTTGGGCCGGGTCAGCTGATCGATCCAGGGCCGGTGCAGGTCCGGCTCGCCCTCGGCGTTGCGCGGGTACTCGCCGAAGGCCTCCTTCAGCTCCTCCAGGGACCCGTACACCTCGGTGCGCGGGTAGTCGGGGTCATCGGAGACCCACACCGGGATGGGACTGCCCCAGTAGCGGTTGCGGGAGATGGACCAGTCCCGGGCGTTGGCCAACCATGTGCCGAACTGGCCGTGCTTGACGTTGGAGGGGATCCAGTTGATCTGCTCGTTGTGGGCCAGCATGCGGTCTTTGATCTCGGTGACGGCCACATACCAGCTGGTGACCGCCTTGTAGATCAGCGGGGTGCGGCAGCGCCAGCAGTGCGGGTAGGAGTGCACGTAGGACTGTTCGCGCACCAGGCGGCCATCGGCGCTGAGCTTCCGGATGATCGGGCGGTTGGCCGCAAAGACTTGGACTCCGGCGATATCGGCCAGCGGGGCCTCGCCGCTGGGGGTGGGCTCGGCAAACATGGGCAGAAACTGGCCGGCGGCGTCGACGGAGAGGATCACCGGGATGCCGTGCTCCTCAGAGGACTGCTGGTCCTCCTCACCGTAGGCCGAGGCCTGGTGGACCAGCCCGGTGCCGTCGGTGGTGGTGATGTAGTCCTCGGCCACCACCTGCCAGGCGTTCTGGGTGCCCCAGGTGTCAGTGTCGGTGTAGTAGTCCCACAGCGGCTGGTATTTCAGCCCGGCCAGCTCGCTGCCGCGGTGGCGGGAGACGACGGCGGCGTCGGCGGCCTGGGCGGCGGTGGCGTCGTCGTTGTCGGTGAATCCCAGATCCTTGGCGTAGGCGCCCACCAGCTCGGCGGCCAGCATGTGCTGACCGGGGAACGGCCCCTCCTGGGGTGCTTGGACCACAGCGTATTCGACCTCCGGGCCCACCGCGATGGAGAAGTTGGTGGGCAGCGTCCAGGGGGTGGTGGTCCAGGCCAGCAGGTTCACCCCGCGCAGCTGCTCCCCCAGGCCTGTTCCCCCGGTGACCGGGAAGGTGACGGTGACGGAGGGGTCCTGGCGCTCCTTGTAGACCTCGTCGTCCATGCGCAGCTCGTGGTTGGACAGCGGGGTCTCGTCCTTCCAGCAGTAGGGCAGCACGCGGAACCCCTGGTAGGTCAGGCCCTTCTGATGCAGCTGCTTGAAGGCCCAGATCACCGATTCCATGAACTCGACGTTCAGCGTCTTATAGTCGTTGTCGAAGTCCACCCAGCGGGCCTGGCGGGTGACGTAGCTTTCCCACTCTTTGGTGTACTTCAGCACGTTGTTGCGGCACGCCTGGTTGAAGTTCTCGATGCCCAGCGACTCGATCTCGGCCTTATCGGTCATGCCCAGTTCCTTCATGGCCGACAGTTCGGCGGGCAGCCCGTGGGTGTCCCAGCCGAACCGGCGCTCCACCCGCTTACCGCGCATGGTCTGGTAGCGCGGGACCAGGTCCTTCACGTAGCCGGTGAGCAGGTGGCCGTAGTGCGGCAGCCCGTTGGCGAAGGGCGGGCCGTCGTAGAAGACGAACTCGTCCTCTTCGGGGCGGTTCTCGATGGAGGCGGCGAAGGTGCCGTCCTCGTCCCAGTACTTCAGGACCCGCTCTTCGATCTGCGGGAACCGGACGGCGGAGGGGACCCTGCGCTCATCGAGGGAGGTCACGCGCGGGTAGACGGGCTGGGAGGGGGTCGGGCCCGAGGAAGACTGCTCAGTCATGGGATCCATCCTGCTGTACGGCCAGTGCGGCTGCGGTGCTCTGCAAGGACGTCGACGCCGGTCGGCGCGCTGACGCGGTACCACCTTGCTTGTCCGAGCCCCGGTGTCGTGCACCAGAGGTTCGGGCCTCTCCATGACTGCTGTGACGGGCTTACCCGTCCGGCTCTACTGGCACGACGACGAATGGCCCGTCGTCCTGCGTTCTTCCGGAAGCTCACCGGTGATGGCCGGGTCCACGCTGCTGCGGGCCATTCTACGCCAGCGCCGTCAACTCCGCCGAATCCCCGCCCTGCCCGGCCCAGTCGACGCTGGCGGCTATTCAGCTATGACGGCACGTAGACGCCGAGCGCCCTCGAAGGGCGGTCACAGCGCTGGCGCATCGGACTGAGCAGCTGGCACATCGTCGGTGATCACGTGGACATAGGTACCAACTATGTTGGCAGCTTCAGCGGCAAATCGTGCCACAGCACCGTAACCAGGATTGGGAGCATGCACAATCACAGTGCCGTCATCACCGAGGCGCGCGTGGTCTAGGCCACACATGCTTACACGCCTTCGTATCTCACTTCGACGGCTGGCGACCTCGGGGCGCGAAGCCCGTCGGTCGCTGATGATCATATCCGCCATACGTTCATTCTACCTTTTCCGTTGAGAACCCGCGTAGCGGCCCCGGCCCGCCGACCCGGTGGTAGGCTCGCCACGGTCCGGCGAGTCGGTGACGCATGCCGGCGGTAACCGGATCATCCAGACCGGATCATCCAGCTGTGCACAGGAGATTGGTAGAACCCTATGGAGCAGGACCTGCGTCCCAATGAATCTGTCTTCACTTGGGCGGCACCGCCGCTGAAGTTCGGTGAGGGGGCCATCGATGAGATCTCCTCCGATGTTGTTGGATTCGGCATCTCCAAGGCACTGATCATCACCGACGCAGGAGTTCGGCAAGCTGGTGTCCCCGATCGGGTGGCCGAGCAGCTGCGCAGTGCGGGGGTGTCCTGCGAAGTCTTCGACCAGGTCGCGGTGGAACCGACGGATGTCTCCATCACCGAGGCCGTGGAGTACGCCAGGCAGGGTGACTGGGACGGGTTCGTCGCCATCGGGGGCGGCTCGGCGCTCGACACGGCCAAGGCTGTGAACCTCATGACCACCCACCAGGGCGAGCTCCTCGATTTCATCACCCCACCCATCGGAGGCGGACGCAAGCCCGACCGACCGCTCAAGCCGCTCATCGCGGTCCCCACCACTGCCGGCACCGGTTCCGAATCGACGAACATCTGCGTGGTGGACATGCTCAGCCTGCACCTGAAAGCCGGTATCTCCAGCCCCGCGCTCAAACCCCGGCTGGCCGTGGTCGACCCCACTGTGACCTACACGCTGCCCCCGCAGGTCACCGCCTCCAGCGGCATGGACGTCCTCTCCCACGCGCTGGAGAGCTATACGGCCACTCCCTTCGACCGGATGCCGGCCGCTGAGGATCCCGCCAAACGCCCACCCTTCGCCGGATCGAATCCCGTCAGCGACGTGTGGTGCGAGATGGCGCTGGACTTAGTGGGGCGCTACCTGCGCAGGGCCGTGATCAACGGCCGCGACCGGCAGGCCCGCCACCAGCTGGCCCTGGCCTCGATGTACGCAGGAACCGGGTTCGGCAACGCGGGCACGCACCTGCCCCACGCCAACGCCTACCCGGTGGCTGGTGCCGTGAAGGACTACCAGGCCGAGGGCTACCCGCAGATGCCTATGGTGCCCCATGGTCAGGCGGTCTCCGCCACAGCCGCAGAGGTCTTCCGCTGGACCTACGTCGCCAATCCTCAGCGCCACCTGAAGGCGGCCGAGCTGCTCTCCGGAGAGACCTTCACCTCCGCAGACGGCGCCGATGCCCTGCCGGGGGTCCTGCGCTCGCTGATGCGCGATATCGACATGCCCCACGGGCTGCGCTCATTCGGATACGACCAAGACGACCTGGACACCCTGGTGGACGGCACGCTGAAGCAGACTCGCCAGCTCGCCGTCGTCCCGCGCCCGGCGGATCGCCACGCATTCCGGGAGATCTTCCGCAAATCGCTCTGATGCCGATCAGCGAAGGACCAGAACCTATGAACACCGACGACGCCGACCACACCAGCCCCGGGACGGCCGCAGGGACTGCCGCTGCAGAGCCCCACAGGCAGCCGCAGGAGGTCTCCAAGAAGGAAGTTCGCACCGCGGTCTCCTCAGCGACGATCGGCACCACCATCGAGTGGTACGACTTCTTCCTCTACGGCACAGCAGCCGGTTTGGTCTTCGACCAGCTCTACTTCCCCAACGACGATGAGACAGTGGCGCTGCTGCTGGCCTACTCAACCTTCGCCGTCGGGTTCCTGGCCCGGCCGCTGGGCGGGATCCTGTTCGGGCACCTGGGCGACCGGATCGGCCGAAAGAAGACTCTGGTGGCCACGATGTACATCATGGGGATCGCCACCTTCCTCATCGGGGCCATACCCACCTACGACCAGATCGGAATCTGGGCGCCCATCCTGCTGATCCTGCTGCGGATCGCACAGGGCATCGCGATCGGCGGCGAATGGGGTGGTGCCGTCCTGCTCAGCGTGGAGTTCGCTCCGAAGAACAGACGCGGCTTCTTCGGCAGCTTCCCACAGCTTGGTCTGGCGCTGGGACTGCTGATGGGCACTGGAGCCTTCACACTGCTCAGCGTGGTGATGTCTGATGAGGCGTTCCTGGCCTGGGGCTGGCGGATCGCCTTCTTCGTCAGCATCATCCTGGTCGTCGTCGGCGTCTACCTGCGTTCGAAGATCGCCGAGACCCCCAGCTTCCGCGCCGCGCAGAAGGAGCTGGGCCAGCTGCGCCGGCAGATTCCGCTGGCGCAGCTGCTGAAGGACCGGATCTCGCGGCGCCACCTGCTGCTGGGCATGGGCACACGCTATGCCGAAGGTGTGGCCTACAACCTCTGGGCGGTCTTCGTCATCGCCTACGCCACCGGCACTGTGGGCTTTGAGCGACTGGAGGTGCTGTTGGCGATCATGGTGGCCGCCGTGGTGCTGGCGTTCGGCATCCCGCTGTCTGGGCGGCTCTCGGATGCGATCCCGCGGCGGGTGGTGTTCTCGGCGGGTGCAGTGCTGCTGGCGCTGCTCATCTTCCCGGCCTTCGGGGTGATTCAGACAGGTTCCTGGTGGATGCTCGCCGGTGTCCTGGTAGTCATGCTGGGCTTGGCCTACCCCTTGATGTACGGGTCCCAGGCCGCGTTCTATGCCGAACTTTTTCCGCCCTCCACGCGCTACAGCGGCATTTCCATCGTCTACCAGCTCTCCGGAATCGTCGCTTCGGGCCTGACCCCCATGATCCTCACCTGGCTGATCGGAGGCCCTGGGCTGGCCGTCGCGCTGGGATATGTGATCTTCACCTGCGTGGTGACCCTGATCTGCGTCTGGCTGATCCGAGCTGAGGACATCAGGGCTGTCAGCGGCACCGAAGGTGATGTCACCGTGAGCTGACGACGACGCAGCCCCGGCTGATGCCTGTTCAGCCACGCACATTTGGCGACTAGATTGGTCAGATGGACCTCGACCTCTTGCCGGACACGCTGCTCACTGAAGCACTGCTGCTGATCAGCGCGTTCGTGCTCTCCGGGGTCATCGGGCTTGAGCGGGAAATCCGGCAGAAGTCAGCTGGGACCCGGACCCACATTCTTGTGGGCATGGGGTCCGCCCTGTTCACACTGGTCTCGGCGTACGGGTTCGCCCACGTGCTCGGTGATGATGTGATTCTGGACCCCTCACGCATCGCCGCCCAGATCGTCACCGGCATCGGCTTCCTCGGCGCCGGGGTGATCTTTGTGCGGCAGAACATCGTCTCCGGACTGACCACGGCCTCCTCCGTGTGGGTGACCGCTGCGGTGGGAATGGCCTGCGGAGCAGGGATGCCGCTGATCGCAGCCCTGACGGTGGTGCTGTATCTGCTGACCGTCACACTGCTGACCTGGCTGGTGCGCCGCCTGCCCAAGCACGGCCGCACCCGACTGTATTCCGTCCGCTACGCCGACGGGCGCGGGGTGCTGCGTGACATCCTGCGCGCAGCCAGCGATATGGGCTACGAATCGACGCTTTCCCACACCAAGCGGCTCGAGGCGTCCGACGGGGAGGTCGTCGAGGCCTCGATGCGATTCACCCGCCGGCAGCAGAACGCCGACGAGGACCTCTTCCGGCAGCTCAGTGAACTGCCCGGCGTCTTCGAAGTCCGCTCAGCCGAGCAGGAACACGACTGACGGGCCGCTGTCGACAATCAGCAGGGCTTCCACCAGTTGCCGCCGGGCAGGAAGCACCGAGGACCTGTGTAACTGGTCGGTGCCTCCCTGTGTAAGTACCCCGGAGGCGCCTGATCGGGGCCTAAGTTCGGCGTACCGGCTCCCCCACCGCTGCTCTTACTCGGCGCAGGTGGTGGCGGTGCGGGTGCCTGCGTCCTCTCCGGCGCTGGTTCAGGTTCGGGGGCCGGAGCTGGCGAGGCTGTCTGCACTGGCTTTGGTGCCGGTGCCTGGGTGGTCGGGGCAGGCTGGGGCGCCGGCGGGGTGATCTGTCGCTGCCGTTCGGCCTCACGTTCGGCCTCGCGTTCAGCCTCGCGTTCAGCCTTACGTTCGGCCTCAGCTTGCCGTTCAGCTTCCTCACGACGCTCTTCTTCCAGCCGCTCCTCCTCGAGCCGCTCCTCCTCCTGGATGGCGTCGATGCGTTCTTCCGCATCTGACTCGAGGTTCTCGAGCTTTTCAGCATCGGCACGAAGTGTCTTCTTCAACTCTTCGGAACGATCTGTGAATCCCCTGGAAATACCTACGTCGGGAAACTCGGCGAAAACGGCCAGCGACGCCTGCGCGGCAGATACTGCCTCTGCGGCAGCCAGAATGACTAAGACCTGTTCCTCGATGCCGCTGACTTCATCGGCAAGTTCTTCCGGGACCGCTGAGACCTGCTCTTCGACTGCGCTCATCATGGCGGTTACAGTGCAGTCTTCCGATTCGTCGAACAGTCCCAGGCCCTTACTTTCGGCTTCGTGCTGTGCGCTGCTCACCTCATCATAGAAGCGCACATTGGGCTCATAGGACACCGCAACTCCAAAGCCTGCCCGGGCAATCTCGGCATTGACCAGTTCGCCCTCTTTGTACACACCCGCCAATACGCGCTCGTACTGGTCAGTTCGCTCCTCATCGAACTCGAGCTGAATCTCTTGCCCGACTGGCAGCTGTTCTTCCAGGAACGCGGTAGCTTCCGGCCCGAGGCACTCCAGCTCCTTCTCGGGGTGCTTCGTCTCCGGGGTGTCTACGTTGAGCAGCCGTACGCGTTCGGTCTCTCCATCGATTCGGACATCAACAGTGTCGCCGTCGATCACTCTTTCCACCGTGGTGGTGGTGTCTCCAGACTGTGCGTAGACGGCCACACCGCCCACCAGAACTGTCCCCACAGTCAGAGCCCCGACCCAACCAGCACGCCTCACGCGAACTCCTTATATGCAGCTGAACATTACCTGCATTTTACCTTATTTTGGGGGCCCAAGAACGTTCCGGAAGGGGTGGCCTCCACCACTGTCCTGAAGAGGCCTAGCTGCGCTTGTCGAACGGGATGGACTCAGCGTGGTCGCGGAGCACCGGCGTCTTGGGTCCGAAGAACCCGGTCTTCGCGTCCACCACGACCGGCCGGGGGTTGGATGTCCGCAACCGCGTAGTGCCCCAGAATACGGCGCGCTCGTCGACCGGCTCGTCATTGACGATGAGTCGCGCCCGATACCAGAACAGCATCCCGAGATCGAACTCCACATCCACCGTGAGCCCCTCATGGGTCAGTGTGTACTGCTTCATGGTTACCTCCTCCCGAGGCGGAAAACTGCACAGCGGTATTCAGATCTCATAGCCTGATCAGGCGCAGTTCCTTCACAGCGCTGTGAGGTTTGGCGCTCAGGCTGGGAGGTCTGGGGTCGGGCCGGGCAACTGCCGGGTTAGGCAGGCTGTTCGGCCTCAGCGAGGACGACGTCGGAGACCTCGATCTCCTGGGCCGCTTCACCTTCGCTGATCAGGTCCAGGCTGCGCGCCTTGGTGGCCGCCTGCAGGTCGCTCAGCGCCGCCTCCACATGGCCCAGCTCCTCCGCCGGGCCGGTGACGCGTCCGGAGAGGATCTCGGTGCGCTGCTTGACCTTCGCGTCAGACTTCGCCCGGCGCAGCCCGGACAGGGCCTCGCTGACCGAGCCGAGGATCGTCGGATCGCCTGCCACAGCGTCCAGGTCGCCGGCCTGCGGCCAGGCAGCACCGTGCACGGAGCCGGAGCGCCACCATCGCCACACCTCATCGGCGGCGAAGGGCATGATCGGTGCGAAGAGTCGCAGCAGCTTGTCCAGCACCGTCGCCATCGTCGCCCGCACTGAGGCCTGGCCCGCCTCCCCGTGGGAGCCGTAGGCCCGGTCCTTGACCAGTTCCACGTAGTCGTCGGTGAACTCCCAGAAGAAGTGTTCGACCACGCCCAGTGCCCGGGCGTAGTCGTAGTTCTCAAAATGCTCGGTAGCCTGGGCGACCACATCGCGCAGCTGGGCCAGCACGGAACGGTCCAACGGTTCGGTGATCACCGCGGCCCCACTCTCCCCCGAGCCAGTCTCCCCAGCGACGATGTGGGCCTCAGTGACGCCCATGCCGAAGGCGAATTTGGAGGCGTTGAGCAGTTTGATGGCCAAACGGCGGCCGATCTTCATCTGCGCCTCCTCGAACGCGGTGTCGGCGCCCAGCTTCGCTGAGGCCGCCCAGTAGCGCACTGCGTCGGTGCCGAAGCGCACCAGCAGGTCATCGGGCACCACCACGTTGCCCTTGGACTTGGACATCTTCTTGCGCTCCGGGTCCAGGATCCACCCGGAGAGGGCAGTGTGGGTCCACGGGATCGTCTCGTGCAGCGAATGGGCCCGCACCATCGTGGAGAACAGCCAGGTGCGGATGATGTCGTGGCCCTGCGGGCGCAGGTCGTAGGGGAAGACGCGGGCGAAGAAGTCGTTGTCCCGCTCCCACTTGCCGGCAATCTGTGGGGTCAACGACGACGTCGCCCAGGTGTCGAGCACGTCCTGCTCCCCCACGAATCCGCCGGGCACCCCACGCAGATCCTCGGACAGGCCAGGGGCCGGGTCCGAGGAGGGGTCCACCGGAAGCTGAGACTCCTCGGGCAGGATCGGGTCCTGGTAGTCGGGGTTGGCGTCGTCGTCGAGCCGGTACCAGACCGGGATCGGTACCCCGAAGAACCGTTGGCGGGAGATCAGCCAGTCGCCGTTGAGGCCCTCCACCCAGTTCTCGTAGCGCGAGCGCATGAAGCTGGGGTGCCACTGCACTTGCCGGCCGCGATTGATCAGCTGCGCCCGCCGGTCAGCGTCGCGGCCGCCGTTGCGGATGTACCACTGACGCGAGGTGACGACCTCCAGGGGCTTATCGCCCTTCTCGTAGAAGGCCACCGCGTGGGTGATCGGCTCCGGTTCCCCGTCGAGCAGGTCGTTTTCCGTCAGCAGCTCCACCACGGCTTCCTTGGCCGAGTGCACGGTCTTGCCGGCCATCCGCTGGTAGGCGGTGATCCCGGATTCGCTGGTGATCCACTGCGGGGTCTCCCGGGAGAAGCGGCCGTCGCGGCCGATCAGCGCGCGGATGGGCAGCTGCAGCTCGCGCCACCAGGTCACATCGGTCATATCGCCGAAGGTGCAGATCATCGCGATGCCCGAGCCCTTCTCCGGGTCCGCCAGGTGGTGGGCCTTGACCTCCACGTCGACGCCGAAGATCGGTGAGGTCACCATCTGGCCGAATAGGTGCTGGTAGCGCTCATCCTCGGGGTGGGCCACCAGCGCCACGCAGGCCGGCAGCAGCTCGGGCCGGGTGGTCTCGACGAAGACCTTCTCGCCGTTGGCGGTGAAGAAAGGGTAGCGGTGGTAGGCGCTGGGGCGCTCCTTGGCCTCCAGTTCAGCCTGGGCGACCGCAGTGCGGAAGGTGATGTCCCACAGGGTGGGCGCCTCGGCGGTGTAGGCGTTGCCGGAGTGCACATCGCGCAAAAAGGCCCGCTGGGAGGTGGCGCGGGAGTCGTCGTCGATGGTGCGGTAGCTCTGCTGCCAGTCCACTGAGAGACCGAGCCGGGTGAAGAGGTCCTCGAAGACCTTCTCGTCCTCCAGGGTGAGCTCCTCGCACAGCTCGATGAAGTTGCGCCGGCTGATCGCGTCCCAGTCACGCTGGTTCTTCGCCGGCTTCTCCGGCGGAGTGTAGTGCGGATCATAGGCCACTGCAGGGTCGCAGCGGACTCCGTAGTAGTTCTGCACCCGCCGCTCGGTGGGCAGCCCGTTGTCGTCCCAGCCCAGCGGGTAGAAGACCTCATAGCCGTTCATCCGCTTGAAGCGGGCCACCACATCGGTCTGGGTGTAGGAGAACACGTGGCCGACGTGCAGCGACCCGGAGGCGGTCGGCGGCGGGGTGTCGATGGAGTAGACCTGCTCGCGGCTCGCCGACTCGTCAAAGTGGTAGAGCTGCTCGGCCTGCCATGCGGCGTCGAGCTTTGCCTCCAAACCTTCCAGAGCGGGCTTCTCGGGGACTGCGGGGGTGTGTGCGTGCGGGCGGGCGGGCGTGTCTGTGCCCTCAAAGTTCTCGGCCATGGGTGCCATTGTGTCATGGTCACCAGGTGGGACCAGCTTTGTCGCATACCCCACATCCGTGCCGCAACTCACTATCCTTAGGAACTATGATCCACGACGCCGCCACGCACCCTGCGCCCACCCGACGCGCCCTGGTCACCGGAGCCTCCTCCGGGATCGGTGCCGCCACCGCCCAACGTCTCACCTCGGAGGGCTGGCAGGTCTTTGCCCTGGCCCGCCGGGCCGAGAAGCTCGAACACCTGGCTGAGCAGGAAGGCATCATCCCGCTGGTCTGCGATGTGACCGATCAGCAGCAGGTGGCCTCCGTCCTGGAGCAGATCACTGAGGCCGGCGGCATCGACACACTGATCAACAATGCCGGCGGGGCACTCGGCGTCGACCCGGTGGCCGACGGACGCAGCGACGACTGGAGCTGGATGTTCCGAGTCAACGTGCTGGGCACCCTGCACGTCACTCAGGCGTTCCTGCCGATGCTGCGCGCCCACGGCGAGGCCACCGTGCTGAACCTGACCTCCACCGCCGCGCAGGTCGCCTACGAGGGCGGGGCCGGCTACAACGCCACCAAATCCGGTCAGCATATGCTCACCGGCGCCCTGCGCCTGGAGGAGGCCGAACACAACATCCGGGTCATCGAGGTGCTGCCGGGGCTGGTGAAGACCGAGGAGTTCACCACCAAGCGGCTCGGCGGCGACGCCGCGGCCGCGCAGAAGCTCTACGAAGGGGTGGACAAGCCCCTGCTGGCCGAAGACGTCGCCGAGGTCATCGCTCAGGCGGTGACGCTGCCGCACCACATCAACCTGGACCAGGTCGTGGTGCGCCCGGTGGCGCAGGCCGCCCAGCACAAGCTGATCCGCCGAGGCTGATTCCTCCGGCAGGAATGATGCTGGCCACTGCAGAGTTGGCAGTGAATAGACCCTCATACCCATCTGAAAGGAACTCATCATGGCTGAGCGCGTGGACTTCTGGTTCGACCCCATCTGCCCCTTCGCCTTCGCAACCTCACGCTGGATCCTGGAGGTGGAGAAGGTCCGCGACGTTGAGACGCACTGGAACGTGATGAGCCTTGGCGTGCTCAACGAAGCCAAGAACGCCTCCCCCGAGGAGGACGAGGACGTGCTGGCCCGCTGGATCCCGGCCCGCACCGCCACAGCGGTCAGCCAGAGAGCCCCGGAGAAGCTGGGCGACTTCTACACGGCGGCTGGCACCCAGATCCACATCAACGGCCACCGCGACTTCGAGGCCGTCGCCCGCCGTGCGGTGACCGAAGTGGGGCTGGACGAGTCGCTGGTCGATGAGGCCAAGACCGATAAGCACGACGACGTCATGCGCGCCTCCCACCAGGAAGGCATCTCCCAAGTCGGTCAGGACGTGGGAACCCCCGTGGTGGCCTTCGGCGGAACCGCCTTCTTCGGCCCCGTCATCACCCGCATCCCGCAGGGTGAGGAGGCCGGCAAGCTCTTCGACGCCTCCGTGACCCTGGCGAACTACCCCTACTTCTTCGAGCTCAAGCGCAGCCGGTCCGAAACCCCACAGTTCGACTGAACCTGCGGGGACCTGACACTGCGACGACGACGCGGGGTCCGCTGCGGCTGCAGGCTGCGGCGGACCCCGCGTTTTCGTCGCTGCGCCGCTGAGAGACCGTCGCGCCGGCCTCCCCAGCCGGTCCTGGCCGGCCCGTCCCGGCCGTCTCGCCCTTCCCCACCGATTATCCCCACCCTCGTTTCGTCCGAGCGCCGAGAATCGTCGCGGATGAAACACCGGCGGGGATAATGTGCCGCCGCAGCCCGGCACCCCGGCTGATGCTGCGCCCAGCCGCCGGCCGGTGAGCTCGGCCTACAGCGGGGCGTCGTCGGGCACCGGTACTTCCAGCCCCAGCATGGCGTTCTCCGTGACCTCCATCAGCGCCGGGTGGATCCAGTACTGGCCGCGGGCCGCAGTGTAGGCGTCCTGGCCGAAGCTCATCGCGTGCACGATCGGCTGAATCAGGTTCGAGGCCTGGTGCCCCATCGCGTGGCCGCCGAGGATCATCCCGTCGCGGCGGTCGGCGATCACCTTCATCAGCCCGTACTCGTCCTCCATCGCCCAGCCGTAGGCGGTGTCCCCGTAGCGCTGGGTCTTGGTGGTCACGTTCTGCGCACCCACGGCCTCAGCCGCCTGCGCTTCCGTGAGTCCCACCTGGGCCAGCTCCGGGTGGGAGAAGACTGCCGAGGGCACCGCGTGGGTCCGTGGGCTGCGCAGCCGATCGGGGTGTTCGAGGTTGTGGGCGACCACGCGGGCCTCGTGGTTGGCCACATGCTTCAGCATCGCCTCGGAGCTGATATCGCCCAGTGCGTAGAGGCCCTCGACCGGCTCGCCTGCGCTGAGCACCCGTTGGTGCTCATCAACTGCGATGCGCCCGTCCTCGAGCACATCGAGTCCTGCCTCGGCCGCCCCCACCAGGTCACTGTTGGGGGTGCGCCCGATGGCCACCAGCACCAGGTCGACGTCGTGCTGCTCCTCACGCCCGTCTGAGGTCACCAGGTGGGCGGTCACCCCAGCCGGGCCACCGTCGCGGTCGGGGCTGCGCTCCTCCACTGCGGCCAGGGTGCGCTGGTACTGCACCGTCCAGTTCTGCTGCGCCTGCTGCGAGTAGGCTGCGGCGATCTCCTCGTCGAGCTGGTTCATCAGCCCGATGCTGCGGTTGATCTGGATGACCTCACTGCCCAGTCCGGAGAAGATGGCGGCGAACTCGCAAGCGATGTAGCCGCCGCCGACGATCAGGATCCGCTGCGGCATCTGCTCCACGCGCATGACCGTCTCGGAGGTGTGAATCTGCGGCAGGTCCATCCCCGGCACCTGCGACAGCACCGGGCGCGAACCGGCGGCGATGACCATCTGCTCTGCCTGAACCTCGTTGCCGGAGGCGGTGCGGAAGGACTTGGTGCCGGTCAGGGTGATCTCCTCGGAGATCAGCTCCACGTTGCTCAAGCCTTCGCGGTACTGCCGCCCCCCGGTGGAGATGCCGTCGATCCTGGAGAAGATGCGGTCGCGGATCGCCGGCCAGTCGGCGCCGACGGTGTGCTGCTCCACGCCCAGCCGTGCCGCTTCCTCGGGGGTGCGGGCCAGGGCGGCGGGACGGACGAACATCTTGGTGGGGATGCAGCCGACGTTCAGGCAGGTGCCGCCGAAGGCCCCGGTGGCCGGGATGCCCCGATCGGCCAGGGCCACCTGCTTATCGTCCCAGTACGGGGTGATCAGCGAATTGCCGGAACCGGATCCGATGATCGCCAGGTCATAGTGAGTCATAGATGTTTAGCCGTTCAGTGCTTTCGCCGGGACCAGCTGCTTGAGCAGCTCGTCGAAACTCTGTGCCATATCGCGCACCTGGTCGCCGGGCCACTGGTGGACCGGGTACGCCGCGCCCTGAATCTGCTGCCAGGAGGAGTTCTCCTCCAGCACCGGCAGCATCAGCTTGTCCAGGTAGAGCCGCTCCATCTCCAGCAGTCGGTACTCGTGCTCGGCGGAGTCGGCCCGGGCGCGGTTGACCACCACTCCGGCCTGGGTCAGCTGCGGGGCGAATTCGTTGGAGAACAGCCGGATGGCGCGCATCGTGCGTTCAGTGCCGGCCACGGAGAAGAGGCTGGGTTCGGCCACCAGCAGCACCTGGTGGGAGGCGGCCCATGCGATGCGGGTCAGCCCCGACAGCGAGGGCGGGCAGTCCACCAGCACCAGGTCGTAGCCGCTGAGCCCGTGGAGCAGGGTCTTCAGCCGCTTCATATCGCGCGGACGGATGTCTGGACGGTCGAAGGTGGAGGACAGCGCAGAACCGACGACGACGTCGAGCGTGGCATCGCGCTGCAGCTCCTCCGGGAGCAGGTCGATCCAGCCGGAGCGCACGGTGTGCTCAGCGATGTTGGCCCTGCGCGCCTCACGCAGCAGCTGGCCGGCTTCGCGGCCGGCCCCGCGGGAGACGCTGAGCCCGGTGGTGGCATCAGCGTGCGGATCCAAGTCGATCACCAGGGTCTTCACCCCGTTGTGGAGGGCGGCAGATGCCAAGCCCATGGTGACCGAGGTCTTGCCGACCCCGCCTTTCAAACTGGATACGCTGAGAATCTGCACTGTTCCATCCTAAGGGTGAAATCTGTCCCCGCCAGGTCTGACCTGCCCGGGTACGACGAAGGGTGAGCCGGGCGCAGCTCAGTCCACCTTCATCTCCCCCATCTCGTCCCAACCGTCGGCGTCGATGCGCCGGGAAATGATCTTCGGGGTCGCAGCCAGCGCCTGGTGCATGGCGCTCTGGGCGGACATGGCCTTCTGGAAGTGCTCGGAGTTCACGTGCGCTTCTGCGGCGTCGTCGTCGAAGCCTTCCACCAGCACGTACTCGTTGGGGTCCTCGAGGCTGCGCGACCAGTCGAAGAACTTATTGCCGGGCTCAGCGCGGGTGGCCTCGGTGAACTCAGCCACGATCTGCGGCCATTGGTCCGCAAATTGGGGCTTCACCGGAAACTTCACGACGATCAGGATCATGGGCCAAGGACCTTTCGACGGGTGTGAACGAGTTCTCCCCCACCCTATCGAGTCCTCAGGAAGCTTTTTGGCGGCGGGCGCGCATCTGCGCCAGTTCGTCGGTGCCGCCGAAGCTTCCCGCGTCAGGTTCACCAGCGTCGGGCCGTCCTGCGGCGACGTAGTTGTCGCTGCGTTCACGCGGCAGCTCTGCCAGGCTTCCTTCAACTTCGCGCCAGACGCGGCCCACGGCGATGCCGAACACGCCCTGGCCGCCCTGGACCAGGTCGATGACCTCATCGGTGGAGGTGCATTCGTAGACACTGGCGCCGTCGGACATCAGGGTGATCTGGGCCAGGTCGTCCACCCCGCGCTCACGCAGGTGCTCAATGGCTGCGCGGATCTGCTGCAGCGAGACTCCGGTGTCCAGCAGCCGCTTCACGACTTTGAGCACCAGAATATCGCGGAAGGAGTACAGCCGCGCCGAACCGGATCCGGAGGCGTTGCGCAGTGAGGGCTCGACCAGTTTGGTCCGCGCCCAGTAGTCGAGCTGGCGGTAGGTGATGCCGGCCGCCGAGCAGGCGATCGGCCCGCGGTAGCCCAGCTCCTCATTCAAATCCGGCATGCCGTCGTCGAACAGCGGCTCCTGGGCGGCGGCCGTCGGCGCTGCGGGGCTTCGCGGCGTATTGGCACGTGAATCCAAGCTCAACGGGCACCTTCCGTGGGGTAGGGGCTGCTCAACGGCCGCAGCCAGCAGGTTCGGCTTCTGGTCTCTGATGCTTCAGTGTATCGGCGCGCATCACCATTGGGGTACCGTCCGGCACCTGTGCGGCGTGTCAGCCTCCAGAGCGCACGCCGCTGGGCCGGTCTCATGGTCGGCTCTCATGAGCGGTCGAAGTCATCGGGCTCGGCGTCGGAGAGGAACTTTTCGAACTCGCGGATCTCGTCTTCGGAGATCGGGTCCTTGCGCGGCACGGTCTGCGACTCGGGGCTGGCGCCGGGGCTCGAGGCTGCCTGGTCGCTGGATCCGCGCACCCGCGGGGTCACCGAGACCGCGCGCAGTGTGGTCTTCTCCATGGTGACCCGGCACTGGGCCCGAACGGCGACCGCGATGGCGTCCGAGGCCCGGGCGTCGACCTCGTGACCGTTCTTCATCCGAATGGTGCCCGCGTAGGTGCTGGTGTCCAGCAGCCGGACCTCCACGGAATCGATGCCGCCGCCGGAGTACTGCAGCACCTCGGTGAGCAGATCATGGGTCATCGGCCGCGGCGGAGTCTCTCCCTGCAGGGCGCGGGCGACTGCAGCAGCCTCAGCGGGCCCGACGACGACGGCCACGTGGTAGTTCTCCGTGCCAGGCTCAGAGCCGCGCAGGATGAGCACAGGCTGGTTGCTGGGCAACTCGACGCGGACGCCGACCACTTCTAGCACTACCTGCTGTTCTTCCATACCCTCAGTCTAGGCTGGTCGGAGGCACTTTGGGCAGGGAGTGTGCGGCCCTGTTGATTTTTGGGTGGTGTCAGCGCCGTCAGCGCCGGTCGATCTTCTCGACTTCAGCGTCCATGATGGAGGATCGCAGCTCCTGCAGACACTGCAGCATCTCTTTGGAGGCCTCAGCCACCCGCGCTCGGGCTGCGGCATCCTTGCGGGCAGCATGCGGGGCCATGGCCCGGCCGATCAGATCCAGTTCCGCGTCGGCGGAGCGGCGCAGGCTCACCAAGTGTTTGGGCTCCAGGCCGTAGCGGGCCAGCACCCGGACCGCCTTGACCGCCTTGAGGTCATGGTGGGAGTAGGTGCCCTTCGCGTCGGCGGAGATAATGCGAAACTTCTCCAGCGTGTCGAGCATTCCCCGCGTGGCCCCGGAGAGCGCACGCAGCTCCTTGCGGGACATCGGCCGGCTCCGCCCGGTGATCTGTGCGGCCAGGTCCGCGGTGACCTCCCGCGGACCCACCGGGGCAGACACCGGAAGCGCCTCAGGCTTCTCACCGGCGTCGATGGCGTCCATCGTCTCTTTGATGACGTCCAGGGGCATGTACCGGTCCCGCTGCAGGGCCAGGATGAACCGCAGGCGTTCGACGTCGGCGGCGGAGTACTTCCGGTAGCCGGAGGCGGTGCGAGCAGGTTCGACCAAGTCGCGCTCCTCCAGGAAACGCAGCTTGGACGCCGACAGGTCGGGGAACTCATGCTGCAGCTCCCGCAGCACCTCAGAGATGGTGAAGACGTGGGTATCTGCAGGCCCGGCGGCTTTGTCCGGCTTCGGCTGTCGAGCGGGTGAAGCACTCACTGACGAACCCTCTTTCATGTTTCAGGGGAAGGAAAGAAGTCGTGCCCAGAGTAGCGTGCCGAAGGCCAAATCCGTGTTATTTGGTGCCGGAGTAGAAGGTGAGCCGGAATTTTCCGATCTGCACCTCATTGCCGGTCACCAGCACGTGTCGATCCACACGGTCATGATTGACGTAGGTGCCGTTGAGACTGCCCAGGTCCACAGCGGCGAATCCCTCCTCGACACGCTCAAGCTTCACGTGCCGCCGGGAGACGGTGACGTCGTCCAGGAAGATGTCGGCCTCAGGATGACGTCCCACGGTGGTGGTGTCCTGATCGACTAAGAAGCGTGCGCCCTGGTTGGCTCCGGTGTGGGCGATCAGCAGTGCGGAGCTCTTGGGCAGCGCCGCGATGGCTGCGGCGTCCTGCTCGGAGAGCTTGGGCTGGTGGCTTCCGGTCTGCGTGGGCGGCAGAGAGATGCTGGTGGTCTCCCCGGCATTCTCGCCACCGGCGACGTGCGAGTGTTCAGTCACCGGTGCCTCCTACGGGTGTTCACGTGACATGGTCGATCTGATCCTGATCTGCAGACACGCGGGAGCGCTGCCCGCGGCAGACCTTGGAACCCAGTCTATAACAGTCAGGCGGCGTGGGCTGAATACTGCTCTGCGCTCAGCAGAGCCTCGAACCCGGAGTCCGCCGCGAGCTTCACTTCGAAGAGCCATCCGGCGCCGTAGGGATCGGCGTTGATGGCCTGCGGCTCCTCGTCGAGGTTCTCGTTGACCGCTGTGACCTCTCCGGAGACCGGGGCGTAGATGTCGGAGACGGATTTGGTGGACTCGACCTCACCGACGACGTCGCCCGCCGCCACTGTGGTGCCGACCTCGGGGTGCTCCACGTAGACGACCTCGCCGAGGGCGTCCTGGGCAAAGTCAGTGATGCCGATGCGCACCACGCCTTCGGTCTGAGCCTCGGCGATCCACTCGTGCTCGGCGCTGTACTTCAGGTCTGCAGGAATGCTGCTCATGGTGCTTCTCCGCTCAAAGTCCGGGTGAGCTGTGTGTCACAGCCAACTTAGCATCTCAGCCCAGGAGTCCGTCACGGATGGCGCGCAGTACGGCATTGGTCCGGTCCCGGGCGCCCAGCTTGATCAGGATGGTGGAGACGTGGTTCTTCACCGTGCCCTCGGCCAGGTGCAGCAGGGTGGCTTCCCTTCGCTCTTCCGCTGGGAGTAGAAGCGCCTCAGGCGCCTTTCGCAGCCATGCGTTCGGCGTCGCGCTGGCGGTCCTCGGCGGCCATGCGGGTCAGCTCTGCCCCGGCCTCGGCGTCGCGGGTGAGGTTCTCACCCGTTTCCGGGTCGAACAGGTGGATCCGCCCAGTGTCGATCCACAGTTCGGCCTCATCGCCGCCGCGCAGCCGCGAGCTGGAGTCCACGGCGACCACCAGCTGGGTGCGCAGGTCCTCGGCGTCCATCTCATGGGCCAGGTTCTGCAGCGCGTCCCGCACCCGGGGGTCGTTTTCATAGTCGACGTAGACGTACTGTTCGTTGCCCAGCCATTCGGTGCGGCTGACATCAATCCGCACCAACGAACCGCTGCTCTTGCGGCCCTGATCCATCGTGGCAGCGTCCTCAAAGAACTCCGGCCGGATACCGGCCAGCACAATCTCGCGGCCCTGACCCGCCCGGGCAGTGTCTTCACGCAGTTCAATATCGCCCAACGGGGTGGACAGGACGTCACCTCCAGTGTCGCTGGTCTTGACCGTGCCGGGTAAGAAGTTCATCGACGGGGCACCGATGAACCCGGCGACAAAGAGGTTGGCCGGCTGCTCATAGAGTTCACGCGGGGAGGCGACCTGCTGCAGGATGCCTTTCTTCAGCACCGCTACCCGATCGCCCAGGGTCATCGCTTCGGTCTGGTCGTGGGTGACGTAGACGCTGGTGGTGTTCAGCCGGCGCTGCAGCTGAGCGATCTCTGAGCGCATCTGTCCGCGCAGTTTGGCGTCGAGGTTGCTCAGCGGCTCATCGAAGAGGAACGCGTTGGCATCACGCACGATCGCCCGACCCATGGCCACGCGTTGGCGCTGACCGCCGGAGAGGTTGCCCGGTTTGCGGTCTAAGTGTTCGGTGAGCTCGAGCATCGTCGCGGCCCGGTCCACGTTCTCGCGGACCTGCTCCTCGGTGAACTTGCCCTTGGTCAGCCGCATGGGGAAGGCGATGTTCTCAAAAACCGTCAGGTGCGGGTAGAGCGCGTAGTTCTGGAAGACCATGGCGAGGTTGCGCTCGCGCGGAGCCTTCTCGTTGACCCGGTCTCCGCCGATCAGCAGGTCGCCTTCGGTGATGTCCTCCAGGCCGACGATCATGCGCAGCACCGTGGACTTGCCGCATCCGGAGGGGCCGACCAGGATCACGAACTCGCCGTCGTCGATCTCCAGGGAGACGTCGTTGACCGCCGGGTAGCCGTCGTCGTACTTCTTGACGATGTTCTTCAGCGTGATGGACGCCATGAGGATCTCCTTCTCTGCCCGCGGATGAAGTCTGCCATGATCTGTTATCCCTTGACCGCGCCCTGGGTCAGGCCGGAGACGATCTGGCGTTGGAAGAGCAGCACCAGGACCACCACGGGGATGGTGACCACGATGGCGGCTGCCGAGATTGCTCCGGTGGGTTCTTCGAATTGGCTGGCGCCGGTGAAGAAGGCCAGTGCGGCTGGCACGGGTCGGGCGGCTTCGGTGGAGGTCAGCGAGATGCCGTAGACGAAGTCGTTCCAGGCGATGAAGAAGGCGATGATCGCGGTGGTGAACACCCCCGGTGCGGCCAGCGGGACAATGGCCTTGCGGAAGGCCTGCCATTGGGTGGCCCCGTCCACCTGGGCCGCCTGTTCCAGCTCCCAGGGGATCTGCCGGAAAAATGCGGCCAGCGTCCAGATCGAGATCGGCAGGGTCAGGGACAGGTAGGGGATGATCAGCCCGGGCCAGGTGTCGTAGAGACCGATGGTCCGCCAGAGGTTGAACAGCGGGGTCACCACGGAGATGACCGGGAAGATGGACACAGCCAGCGCGGTTCCGAGAATGAACTTCTTGCCGGGGAAATCCATTCTGGCGATCGCATAGGCGCACAGGGTGGCCAGGACCACGGCGATGAAGGTGGCAATCAGGGTGATTCCGATGGAGTTTCGCAGCGCGGTGAGGAAGAGCTCTTGGGCACTTCCCACAAAGATCATCTCGTAGTTCTCCCAGGTCCAGTTCGAGGGCCAGAAAGCAGGGTTTCCCAGGTCAGCTTGGGTTTTGAAACTGTTGGCGAATATCGCTGCGACCGGGAAGAGCGCATACAGCAGAACCAGGACGGTCACCACGGTCCATCCCAGCTTCTGCCGACCGGTGAGGCCCTTTGCCGAAGCCATTACTTGCCCCCTCCCTTCTTAGCGCCGGTCTTCTTGTTCCCGCCGCCGGAGGCGTCGGTGCCTGCGGCCAGATCGACGTTGAACAGTTTGATGGCGATGAAGACCATCAGCAGCACCGCGATGAACAGCACGACCGAGACTGCTGAACCCAGCCCGATCTCCAGCCGGGAGATCGACTGGCGGTAGGCCAGCAGGGCCAGCACTTCGGTGTTCGCGTCTCCACCGGTCATGATGAACACGTTGTCGAAGACCCGGAACGCATCCAAGGCGCGGAAGAGCAGCGCCACCATGATGGCGGCCTTCATGTTGGGAATGATCACCCGGCTGTACTGCTGCCAGCGAGTGGCGCCGTCGACCCGGGCGGCCTCCACCAGCTCGTCGGGCACCTGAGCCAGGCCGGCCAGCAGCAGCAGGGCGATGAACGGGGTGGTCTTCCAAATTTCGGAGGCCATGATGACACTGATCGCGGTGCCGAAGTTGGCGAACCAGTCCAGTTCACTGTCAATGCCGGGGACCCAGCTGAACCAGTTGTTCACGAACCCGGAGTTGATGTGGAACATGTAGTACCAGGCGAAGGCCGAGACCACGGTGATGATGCCGTAGGGAACCAGAATCGAGGTTCGGAGCAGCCCGCGCAATGATTTCAGCGCCTTGTGCATCACGATGGCCAGGCCGAAGCCCAGAACCAGTTCGACGGCGACGGTCACTATGGTGATCAGCAGCGTGACCCCGAATATTCGCCAGAACATCGGGTCGGTGAACAGCAGCAGGTAGTTGTCCAGGAAGATGAATGAGCGTTCGTCGGGGGCGGTCAGCCGGTAGGACCACAGCGAGTCGAAGACCGCCTGGGCGATCGGGTAGGCGGTGACCGCCAGCATGACCACGAAGGCCGGGCCAGCCAGCATCCAGCCCAGCCGCACTTCAGCTTTAGCCCGGTCAGACTTCCGGGGGGAATGGTCCTTCCGGCGGTCTCTGCGGCCGCCGGGTTCGGCACCGGGGGTGTTTTCAGCGGTGGCGGTCACAGCAGACGCTCCCCTCGCAGGACTTCTATGATGTATGAGTCGGTCTGAGCTGGGGTGGTCTGCGGGTCCACGCCGCTCAGCGGTGTGAACTCGCCCTGGATGGACTCGGAGATTTCGTTGTAGAACGGCGTCTGCGGCCGTGGGGCGGAGCTGTCGAGCGAATCGCGGATCGCCTCAGCCATGGGGAAGCCCTCTTCGACCCGGGAGTCTTCGAAGGCCGCCGCCGAGGAGGGCGGGTTCCCATTGGTGACAAAATATTCGGCCTGGTTCTCCGGGGTGACGACGCATTCGATCGCCTGGTAGGCCAGTTCTGGGTGCTCTGATTCGGCGCCGACTGCCAGGTTGATTCCGCCCAGGGGTGGCGCAGCTTCGGTGTCCGGGTCCACCCGTGGGTATTGGGCCCATCCCATATCTTCAGGGATCTGGGAGTCGATGCTTCCTTCCTCGGCGGCAGCGTTGGTGGCTGGCCAGACAAAGGGCCAGTTGACCATGAATGAGCCGTCGTCGCCTTGGAACAGAAGCATGGACTGGTTTTCGTCCATGGACGAGATGCCTGGGCCGCCGAGGCCTTCTTCTCCGATGCGGGAGAGGATCTCCGCTGATCTCCGCCCGGCCTCAGAATCGAGATTGGTTTCCAGCTCCTCGGCGCCTGCGGAGGGGTCGACCAGGATGGACTCCTCCTGGGACTCCATCAGCGCGTTGACCCACACCGTCATGGATTCAGCGCGTATTCCTTGGACCCCGAGGTACTTCTCCTGCTCGGCAGCGACGTCCATGAGCTGGTCCCAGGTCACTGGCTCATCCATGTTGATCCCGGCTTCCTCTGCCACGGATTCGCGGTACCACAGAAGCTGCGTGTTGGCCCAGAAGGGCACAGCCACCAGCTCGTCGTCCCACATGGCTCCGGCCAGGGCGCCCTCCAGGGTGTCTTCGGTGGTTCGTTCGGCCACCTCCTCGGGGACCGGTGCGAGGAAACCGGGGTCAGCGAGTTCGGGAATGAAGGGCGGGTCCAGACTCATAATGTCCAGCGAGGAGTCCCCGGCCGCCAGGCGGCGGGCCAGCTGTTCGCGCTGATCCGGCGCGTCGTTGGGAAGCAGAGAGGTATTGATGCGGTAAGCGCCGTCGGCTTCTTCGGTGCACTGTTGGGCCAGCGCTGCTTGACCACCGTCGTCGGGGTTGATGTACCAGGTCAGCACGGGGGCGCTGTCGGATTGCCCGCAGCTTGTCAGCAGCAGCGCCGAAGCGGCCGCAGCAGCCAGTGCCAGGCGGGGCGTGCGATGTTTCTGGAGTTTGCCCATCTCACTTCACCCCTCCCGTCTGAAGTGATGTGCATCACTGACTGTTCCCAGAACATTACTGGGACGTCGGGAAAAATGGAAGCAGCTGCCGGGTCCGTGTCGGCGCCGGAAACAGCCTCGGTGCAGGTTAGGCGGACTTCTTGCGCAGTTTCTTGGCTTCGTCTCTGGTCAGCAGCAGCGGCTCGACGCCTTCGCGCACGACCTCACCGGTGACGGTCACGGCGGCGACGTCGTCGCGGCTGGGCAGGTCGAACATGATCGGGTTGAGCACGTTCTCCAGGATGGAGCGCAGACCGCGAGCACCGGTGCCGCGGGCCTGTGCCTGTTCCACGATGGCGGTGATCGCCTCCTGGTCGAACTCCAGCTCGACCTCGTCGATGGCGAACATTTTCTGGTACTGCCTCAGCAGCGCGTTCTTCGGTTCGGTGAGGATATCGCGCAGTGCGTCGTCGTCGAGCTCCTCGACGGTGGCGACCACTGGCAGCCGGCCGATGAACTCCGGGATGAGGCCGAATTTGTGGAGGTCTTCGGGCTCGACGTCGGCATAGGTGACCTCATCACGGGTCATGGTCGACAGCGGAGCGCCGAAGCCAATGCCCTTGCGTCCGGCGCGGGACTCGATGATCTCTTCCAGCCCGGCGAAGGCCCCGGCGACGATGAACAGCACGTTGGAGGTGTCGATCTCGATGAACTCCTGCTGCGGGTGTTTGCGTCCACCCTGGGGCGCGACCGAAGCAGTCGCCCCCTCCAGAATCTTCAGCAGTGCCTGCTGAACGCCCTCCCCGGAGACGTCGCGGGTGATGGAGGGGTTCTCCGATTTGCGCGAGATCTTATCGATCTCATCGATGTAGACGATGCCCTGCTCGGCCTTCTTCACGTCGCCGTCGGCTGCCTGGATGAGCTTCAGCAGGATGTTCTCCACGTCTTCGCCCACATAGCCGGCCTCGGTGAGGCTGGTGGCGTCGGCGACGATGAACGGCACTTCCAGCCTGCGGGCCAGCGACTGGGCCAGATAGGTCTTGCCCGATCCGGTGGGTCCGACCATCAGGATGTTGGACTTGCCGATCTCCACGTCGTCGTAGGGGCCCTTCTCCAGGGATGCGGTCCTCGCCGCCGAACCGGTGGCTCGGATGCGCTTGTAGTGGTTGTGCACCGCTACGGACAGTGCCCGCTTGGCCTGGTCCTGGCCCACGACGTACTCGTCCAAGTACTGGTAGATCTGGCGCGGGGTGGGCAGCTCGACCTCTGGGGTCTCCTGGACCTCGTTGAGGTACTCGTCGATGATCTCGTTGCACAGCTCGATGCACTCATCGCAGATGTACACACCGGGGCCGGCAATGAGCTTATAGCGGACCTGCTTCTGGCTCTTGCCGCAGAAAGAGCACTTCAGCAGATCTGTACTCTCACCAATTCGGGCCATGACTGAGAAACCCCTCGAGCTGGATGGATGATCGGTATGTGTTCAACACTACGCCACCCGGCGGACGCCACCAGTGACCGGCGTGGCCTACACCGGCAGTTTGCGTGAGGTGAGTACCTCGTCGATCAGCCCGTACTCCTTGGCCTCTTCGGCGGAGAGGAACTTATCGCGGTCGATGTCTTCACGAACCTGCTCGGCACTGCGGTTGGTGTGCTCAGCCAGCACCTCTTCCATCCAGGTGCGGATCCGGCCGATCTCATCTGCCTGGATGGCCAGATCAGTGGCGGTCCCCTGGGAGCCGCCCATAGCCGGCTGGTGGATGAGCACACGCGCGTTGGGCAGAGCGAGCCGCTTGCCGGGGGTCCCGGCTCCCAGCAGCACTGCTGCCGCCGAGGCGGCCTGACCCAGGCAGACCGTCTGCACATGCGGGCGGATGAACTGGATCGTGTCGTAGATGGCGGTCATCGCGGTGAAGGAGCCGCCCGGGGAGTTGATGTAGAGGGTGATGTCGCGTTCGGAGTCCATCGACTCCAGCACCAGCAGCTGGGCCATGATGTCGTCAGCGGAGGCGTCGTCGACCTGGGTGCCCAGGAACACGATGCGGTCTTCGAAGAGCTTGGCGTAGGGATCCTGGCGTTTGAAGCCGTAGGGGGTGCGCTCCTCGAAGGAGGGCAGCACGTAGCGGCTGGAGGGCGTGGGGGTGCTCGGCACAGCCCCGGGCATCTGGGCGCCCTGTGAATTCTGGTCAGCGGTGAAGTTCATGTCTCTCCTGAGGAATCCTTGAGAAGTTCTGGCGGTCGTCGTCGTACGCCGGAGGGTCAGGCTCCCCCGCCGCCGGAGACGGTGGCCTGGCGCCTGGCGATCTTGTCGAAGAAGCCGTATTCCAGGCCGTCTTCTGCGGTGAACCATTTGTCGCGGGCGTTGTCGGTGAGGATCGTCTCCACCGTCTGACCGGTATGTTCTGCGGTGAGTTCGGCCATGACCTGCTTCATGTGCTTGATCAGCTCGGCCTGGATGCGCACATCAGATTCCTGGCCGCCAATCCCGCCGGAGGGCTGGTGCATCAGGATGCGTGCGTGGGGGGTGGCGAAGCGCTTGCCGACGGTGCCGGAGGACAGCAGGAACTGCCCCATGGAGGCGGCCAGGCCGGTGGCGACGGTGACCACATCGTTGGGGATGAACTGCATCGTGTCGTAGATGGCCATCCCCGCGGTGACCGAGCCGCCGGGCGAGTTGATGTAGAGGTAGATATCGGCTTCGGGATCCTCGGCCGACAGCAGCAGCATCTGCGAGCAGATGGCGTTGGCGTTGTCGTCGCGGACCTCGGAGCCCAGCCAGATGATCCGCTCTTTGAGCAGGCGGTTGTAAATGTAGTCGTCCTTGGACGCCGGATCCACATCCGCCATCCGGGGCTGCTGCTCAGACATGGACTGTTCCTCCAGTGGGTTGCAGGCTCGTGTTCTCCCCAGAACCCTACTGGAGAGCGCGGACGAGTAGGTCTTCACCGCCGCACTGTTCGCCGTCGGCACACCACGCTGGGCGACCGCCGCATTGTCCGCCGCCCTGAGGTCCAAGTCCGCTCCCCCAGCTTTCCCCGGGACCACCAGGGCACTGAAGTCGATTCGGGCCCGGGCGTGTGGATGCGCGGGCACAGAAAATCCCCCCGAATGTTGCACGCACCGCTGTTTTCGCAGCGGCGACGCAACATTCGAGGGGATCTGCGACGACGTCGGGAACGTGTCCCGTTCGTTGCTACTTCTCTTCGGACTCCTCAGCCTCTGCGCCCTCAGTCTGGCCGGCCTCTTCGGCATCCTCGGTCTCCGCGGACTCTTCAGCCTCGGCGGCCTCGGCGGTCGCTTCGCCGTCGTCCTCGTCTGAGGGCGGGTTGACGAACTCGCTGAGGTCGACGTCGTTGCCCTCGGAGTCGGTGACCTTGGCCACCTCCAGCACCTTGGCCAGAGCCTTACGACGACGGACCTCGCCCATGATCATGGGCACCTGTCCGGCCTGGTCGAGCATCTGGGCGAACTGGTTGGGCTCCATGCCGTACTGCTGGGCAGTGGCCACGATGTATTCGATGATCTCGTTCTGCTCAACACCGACCTCTTCGCGGTCGGCGACGATGTCCAGCACGATCTCGTTGCGGAAGGCTTCCTCGGTCTGCTGGCGGATCTCGGCACGGTGGTCCTCCGTGTCGTGATCATCGCCCTCGGAGTGACCCTGGGAGGTGAAGTGCTGCTCGGTCTGCTCCTGCACGACGGAGTCCGGGACGGGCACCTCCACCAGGTTCAGCAGCTTCTCCAGCACTTTGTCGCGAGCTTCTACGCCCTGCTCCTCCACCACTGTGGATTCGGCCTTGGTGGTCAGGTCGGCCTTGAGCTCCTCGATCGTGTCGAACTCGCTGGCCAGCTGGGCGAACTCGTCGTCGGCCTCCGGCAGCTCGCGCTCCTTCACGGCGGTCAGCGTCACCTTCACGATGGCCTCCTCGCCGGAGTGGTCGCCGCCGGCCAGGGTGGTCTCGAAGGTGGCGTCCTCCTCAGCGGAGAGGCCCTCCAGCGCCTCGTCGAGGCCCTCCAGCATAGTGCCGGATCCGACCTGGTAGGAGAGCCCGGTGGCGTTGTCAACCTCTTCTTCGCCGACGGTAGCGATCAGGTCGATGGTGACGAAGTCGTCCTTCTCTGCCGGACGGTCAATGTCCTTCAGCGTGCCGAAGCGGCTGCGCAGCTCGTCGAGCTCCCTCTGCACGGCCTCCTCGTCAGCGCTGCGGGCCTCGACCTCGACCTCGAGGCCGGCGTAGTCGGGCAGCTCCACGTCGGGCTTGATGTCCAGCTCGCCGGAGAACTTCAGTGCGCCCTCGTTGGTCTTGGTGTCGGGAATCTCTTCGACCTCGACCTCCGGGCGGGAGAGCGGGGTGATGTCAGCATCAGCCAGGCCTGCCTGGTAGAACTCCTGCAGGCCGTCGTTGATGGCCTGCTGGATGACCTGCTCACGGCCGAGGCGCTGATCGATGATGGCGGCCGGCACTTTGCCCTTGCGGAAGCCGGGGACCTGGACCTGCTGCGCAATGGTCTTGTAGGCGTCCTTGATCTTCGGCTCGAGCTCCTCGCCAGACACCTCCACGGTGAGCTTGACTCGAGTCGGGTTCAGTTCTTCGACGGTGCTCTTGACCACGTAGGGACTCCTGATTGCTGATGCGTTTCGGTCGTAATGGTGCGGGATGCTCCCGCAGACGTCAGTGCGGCACTGCTGATGATGCACTGGTGCCGTCGTCGGGGCGACAGGATTTGAACCTGCGACCTCCTGCTCCCAAAGCAGGCGCTCTACCAAACTGAACTACGCCCCGAGTAAGCGGACTGAAACAGCCCTGTTGCTCATGCCATGAATTTCCGCGCTGCCCTCAACGAGTGTCCGGCAGCCTCAGACACGGACTGGACCAGCCTACCGTTTAGCTGGATATACCGCCATTTTGCCATCTTCACCCGCCGCTGAGTGCACACCGGGGTTATCGCAGCGGCATATAAGTTCTGCTCGGCTTTCTAGAAGAAAGTCATGCGCACGCCGGTGAACAGGGCCGCCAATGCGCCCAGGGCCGCCAGTGCGAGCACGCTGCGACCGATCAGCTGATCACTGACTCGGCGCTGCACCCATTGGCCCAGATAGATTCCGACGATGATCGCCGCAGTGGAACCGACCCAGCCCCACCACGGCAGCCCCGGCAGCTGTCCTTGGTCCAACGCCCATTTCATTCCGAAGGCCGCAGCGGACATCACCAGCCACAGCGGCTGCAGCGTCGCGATCATCTTCAGCAGCGACCATCTGGAGAGCACCGTATACACCGTGGTCGCCGGAGCTCCCACCCCAGCCAACACGGTGCCGGCGCCAGCACCGATGCCGGTCAGCGTCTGAACTGTGCGCCCATCGACCCGAGAGCTGACCCGGCGGATCACCGCTGAGATGACCAGCCCCATCAGCACCACAGCGGCCACCACGATGTACAGCGGCCCCGGTGGGGTGTGCACCGCCAGCCACGCAGCCGCCGGCATGATGAGCAGGGCCGGCACAGCCAACCAGAGGAATTTGCCCCACTCGATGTATTGGCGCAGCTGCCACATGATCAGAATGGGGGCAAAGATGCTGAGGAAGTTCACCAGCATGACGCCTTCGTGCGGAGGCATGATCAGCACCAGGAACGGTGCCATCACCATGCCGAAGCCGAAGCCTACGATGCGCTGAATCCCGGCCACCACCAGCGTCGCAACGATGACGACGACGCTGATCAGGGCACTTTCCACTGAGGCCTACTTTCTGAGCGGTTACTCGCCGCAGCGGCCGAAGCGCAGCTGCTGCGCGGCCCGTTCGGGGCGGTTCAGGACACAGCTGCGAGCCTACACCTCCGCAGTGGGCTGGTTCAGCGCTCCTTGGCGTATTTGACCAGTCGCTTGTTGACGAACTCCTCCATGCCGTAGCGCCCCAGTTCGCGGCCGATGCCCGAGCGCTTCACTCCCCCGAAGGGCAGCTCGGCAGCAGTGCTGGCACCTTCGTTGAGGTAGACCATGCCGGATTCGATCTGATCCGCGACCCGCTCGGCACGGTCCAGGTCGGTGGCGTGGACGGAGGCGGAGAGCCCGTAGTCGGAATCGTTGGCCAGGGCCACCGCAGCATCCTGATCGGCCACACGGTAGACCATCGCCACCGGTCCGAAGAGCTCCTCGCGGTAGGCCCGCATCTCCTCGGTGATGCCGGTGAGCATCGTGGGTTCGTACCAGGGGCCGGGCCGGTCCGCCCGGCGTCCTCCGGAGTGGACCCTCGCCCCATGCGAGACGGCGTCCTGAACCTGGGCGTCGAGGTCCTCTGCCGCACGTTCAGAGGACATCGGCCCCATGAAGGTGTCATCGGAGGTCGGGTCCCCCAGCTGCACACCCTTGACGGCGTCTTCGAGCTGGTCCACGAAGTCCTCGTAGAACTCATCGAGCACAATGATGCGTTTGGCCGCGTTGCAGGCCTGCCCGGCGTTGCCCATCCGGGATGCCAGAGCCCGCTTGACCGCCTGCGGCACCACCTCACGGTCCAGGACCAGGAATGGGTCGTTGCCGCCGAGCTCCAGCACGATCTTTTTCAGGTGTTTGCCGGCGACCTGTGCCACGGCCGAGCCGGCCCGCTCGGAACCGGTCAGCGAGACGCCCTGTACCCGGCGGTCGGGGATGATCATCTCCGCAACCTGCTCATTGCTGGCATACACGTTGACGAAGGCCCCTGCCGGCAGACCGGCGTCCAGGAACAGCTGCTCCATCGCCGCTGCCGACTCCGGGCACTGCGGGGCGTGCTTAAGCAAGATCGTATTGCCGACCATCAGGTTCGGTGCGGCGAAGCGGGCCACCTGATAGTAGGGGAAGTTCCACGGCATGATCCCCAGCAGCACACCGTAGGCGTCATTGCGCACCACGGCCCGGCCCCCGCGGGCGACGTCGACCTCTTCGTCGGCAAGGTAGCCTTCGCCGCGCTCGGCGTAGTAGCGATAGATCGAGACGACGATCTTCAGCTCCCCCAGCGCCTGCTTACGAGGCTTGCCCATCTCCCGGGTGATGATCGCAGCCAGCTGCTCGGCCCGCTCCTCGTAGAGGTCGGCGACCCGGCTCAGCAGCGCCGCCCGCTCCGACGCAACGGTAGCCGACCACGCCGGAAACGCGTCCCCGGCGGCATCAAGCGCCCGGGCGATCTGCTCATCGGTGGCGGTGGCGTATTCCTGCTCGACAACGCCGGTGGCTGGGTTAGTGACTGCATAAGTGCTCATGAGACCAATCCTACGTCTTCCAATCCCTAGCCCCAACGGTGCGCGATAAGACTGCCCGGTCAGGCAGAAAAAACATAATGGTTACCGTTGAGGCCGTCGATAATAACCTCCAGTTTCCGATTCTGATACACACCCTGAATCCACCAGTTGGGTTTCCCGAAAAGCACCGGCTTACCGTACTGCCGCAGGTGTCCGGCGCAATCGAGACGCCGACGACGCAACAGCACCCCGTTGACCAACCGCCTGGCCGCCTCCTCCGCCTGCTCGGTCGCAATCGCCTGGACGGGCGGGGAGAGGTGACTGCTGACCTCGACCTGGTCTATCGCGACGAAATCGACGTCGTCCCAGTGCTCGGCGGCGTATGCTCGCCCTCCCACCAAGTCAACCAGCGCATGGGCATGCATAGGCCGGGCGAGTGGTCGTTCCCATTGGAAGGCAACACCGAGCATCGGGTGATGGTACATATCGGTTCGAACCTGTGTGGCACCCGGCAGCCTGCGGGAGACCCACTGCCTGACTCGCTGCTCAGTAATCTGAGCTGGCCAGGCGATCTGCGGGTCTTTGCGGTGATCGGAGTCAGCATCAGTGTTGCCTGATGCAGTCACACTCATGGTTTCTCCCCACCAGCTTGTTGGCCAGTCGTGTCGCCGCTGCGGAGGCTCACATCCTCTTCGGGCACGTTCGGCCGCTGGGTGGCCAGCGTGGCATCCTCACCGATGACCAGCCGCTTAGGCGCTGGCGCGACCTTCATCGTTTCCTCAACCGCAGCCAGGACCCGAGCAGGCACGGGGTGTGACTTTTGTGTTGCAAGTGACACCACGACGATGGTGATGACTGAAGCGCTGAGTCCGAAAACCATCGCGTCCAGTCCGAGTCCCTCTTCAGTGTTCAACAGCTGCGCGGCAACAGCGACCACCGTTCCAACAGCCATGGATGCGATCGCACCCGGTGTGTTGGCCCGTTTCCACCAGACGGCGCATACGTAGACGGGGACGAAGGCAGAACCCAGTACGGAGGTGGCGAACACCACTATGTCAAAGACGCCCGGTGGCCGGATCAGCGCGAAGCTCAGTCCGATCAGCGCAACAATCAGAATCGCCACTCGTGAGATGGTGACCGAGCTGCGCTCGCCCAAATTCTTCTGCACAAAGCGTCGCCACAGGTCCTGAGAGGCAATCGTGCCAGTCTGCAGCAGCAGCGAGTCTGCAGTAGACATAATTGCAGCCATAATCGCGGCCATAACGAGCCCAACGGCGAAGGGTGGCAGCACCGTGTCGGCAACTTCGAAGATAGCCATCTCCGGGTCGTCAAGGTTCGGCACGATAAGCAAGCCCATCATACCGATGATGTAGGCGGCTGGAATGAAGAGGAAATTGAATCCTGTGGCGTAGAGTCCAGCCCGGCGTGCGATCGAGGCACGGCGCATCGACATGTGGCCGACATTGACGTGCGGCCAGCCCATATAACCGATGGAGAAGACCAAGAGTGCGCCCAGGATCAGCCCCCACTGCCCGAAGTACTGTCCCTCGGCACCCCACATGGTCAGGAGATTCTCGTTCAGTTCCCCCAGGCTCTCGTTGCCAGCTGTCAGCCCGCCGACGTGCTGCAATGTGGCGATGAAGATCCACAGCATGCCGATGACCATGATGATCGACTGCAGGAAGTTGGTGTAGGCGACCGCCAGGTACCCGCCGAGGAAGGTATAGATAAGGATGACGCCGATGGCGATGACCAATGCGATGTTAAGGTCCAACCCCGTGACCAGGGAGAGCCCCTGCCCTCCGGCCAACAGTTGCGCGAGCACATAGAAGAACATGGCAAACAGGGCGATGGGTGCGGCAACTAAGCGGGTCCACTTGGAGGGGTATCGATGCTCCAGATATCCGATGGACGTGATGGAGCCCAGCATGTGGGAAAGCTTGCGCATCCGTCGCCCGATGATGGAGAGGTTGAGAACTCCCCCGCCGATGTCGCCCAGTGCGTACCACATCCCGTAGTAACCCTGACTGTAGCCCAGCCCGCCGGCGCCGAGGAACATATAGCCGGACATGGAGGTGCTCTGCAGTCGGAGGGCAGTAACGCCAGCACCGAGGTTGCGTCCACCCAGCAGGTAGCCGGCCCTATCCTTGGACGCAGTTCGGGTGACCGAGACCCCAATGGTGATGACGACAACGAAGTAGATAAGCAGAAAGATCAGTTCAATGCTCACCGGCCCTCACCTCCTCCCACGCGAGGCGAGGCATCGCCGGGACTTGCGCCGTCCTGCGAGGGCGCGTAATCAGCGTCCTCCAGTGACCAGTTCGACGTTGAGAAGTAAAAAACCAACGTGTAGATGACCCAGAAGGCCATAATGCTCCCCACAATTAGAACTGTGGTCATAGGCAGCCCGAGCATGGCTCACTTCCTTTCCACGACGTCGTCGGCGAGGCGGAGTGCTTCGTCGACCACATCAAGGCCGAACAGAACGTCTTCCTCTGAGATGTTCAGCGGTGGGCAGATGTGCAGCCGGTTCATGTTCATAAACGGCAGGGCCCCGCGGCGCCGGCACTCAGCCATGATCTCGTTCATCACCGGTGCGGTCTGTCCATAGGGAGCGATCGGTTCTCTCGTCTCACGATCTTGGACCAGCTCGATGGCCCAGAATGCCCCGACACCGCGCACATCGCCCACCGATGGGTGCCGATCCTTCAACTCCTCAAGTCGTGGGCCGATCACTTCGGCACCCAGGCGCTGAGCGTGATCGATGACGCCCTCGTCGTCCATCGCGTTGATGGCAGCCACGGCTGCTGCCGCTGCCAGCGGATGCCCCGAATAGGTCAATCCGCCCGGATAGACTCGCTCAGCGAACGTGGCATAGATGGCATCATCCATCGCCACTCCACCCATGGGCACATATCCGGAGTTGACGCCCTTGGCAAAGGTGACGATGTCTGGCTCCACGTTGAAGTGCTGGTGGGCGAACCACTTCCCCGCTCGGCCGAAGCCAGCCATCACCTCATCGAAGATCAGCACGATCCCGTGCTCATCACACAGTTGCTGCACACTCTCCAAGTACCCCGGGGGCGGCAGGTAGATTCCTGCGGTGCCGGGTATGGCTTCCAGAACGATCGCAGCTACTTGGTCAGCCCCTTCCAGCATCACCACATCTCGCAGATGATTGAAGGCTCGTTCAGCTTCCTGCTTGTCGTCCTCGGCGCCGAAGTAGGACCGGTAGGTATAGGCAGGCATGAAGTGCACCACCCCATCGCTGGCCTTATCCGAGGCGAACCGACGTGGATCCCCGGTGAGGTTGATCGCCAGGTGGGTGCCGCCGTGGTATGCCCGGTATGCCGAGAGCACCTTGTGCCGACCAGTGTGCAGCCGGGCCATGCGCACCGCGTGCTCGTTCGCATCAGCCCCTCCATTGGTGAAGAAGACATGATTGATGTCACCAGCCAGCCGCTCAACGATCAGCCGCGCGGCCTCTGAGCGGGCATCGTTGGCGTGCTGCGGAGCAACTGTGCACAGCTTCTCTGCCTGCTCTTTGATCGCCTCAATAACCTTGGGGTGCTTATGACCCAGATTCGTGAAGATCAGCTGGGAGGCAAGATCAAGAATCTTATTGCCCTCCCCGTCCCAGATCCAGGATCCTTCAGCATCAAGCACCGTCATCGGACTGATCTGGTCCTGGGCACTCCAGGAGTGGAACACGTGCTCCCGATCCAGTTCATAGGCTCGGTTTCCGGCCGCGATCTGTTCCTCTGTGATGCGTCCGTCGGTTTCCTGCCGTTGGGTCGTCTGGCTCATAGTTCCTCGTTTCGTCCTCGGTCAGCCTCTGTGGTCCCTGGCGCTCAGTTGCTCTGTGGGAAGCCCAGTTCCAGTCCACCCTCAGCCGGGTCGCCCCAGCGGGAGGTCACCACTTTTCCGCGGGTGTAGAAATTCACGCCTTCCATGCCGTGGGCGTGGGTGTCTCCAAAGAGCGAGTTCTTCCAGCCGCCGAAGGAGTAGTAGGCCATCGGCACCGGGATCGGCACGTTGACGCCGATCATCCCCACTTGGACATCCATTTCGAAGTGCCGGGCCGCAGCGCCGTCGCGGGTGAAGATCGCAGTGCCGTTGCCGTAGGGGTTGTCGTTGATCAGCTCCAGGGCTTCGTCGTAGGTCTCAGCACGCACCACAGCCAAGACGGGGCCGAATATCTCATCCTGGTACGCCTTCATCGCTGGGGTCACCCGATCCAACAGAGTCGGCCCCAGGAAAGCTGCCTCGGGCTGGTCCGACTCAGACCAGGTGCGGCCATCGACCACCAGGCTGGCCCCTTCAGCCTCGGCGCCGTCGACGTACCCGCGGACCTTGTCCCGATGATCACGGGAGATCAGCGGGCCCATGTCTGGGTTGTCCCCCTGCATGGTCAGGCCCCGTGTTCGTTCGGCGATCTTGTTCACCAGTTCATCGGCGATATCCCCTACGGCGATCACCACCGAGATCGCCATGCACCGCTCCCCCGCAGAACCGTACCCAGCTGAGACGGCGCTGTCGGCGGCACGATCAAGATTGGCATCTGGCAGCACCAGCATGTGGTTCTTCGCGCCACCCAAAGCTTGGACACGCTTCCCGGTGGAAGTGCCGGTCTGGTAGACGTGCTGAGCAACAGGGGTGGAGCCGACGAAGGAGACTGCTTCGATGTCCGGGTGGTGAAGCAGTCCGTTGACGGCATCCTTGCCGCCGTGCAGCACATTGACCACCCCATCGGGGAGCCCGGCCTCCTTCCACAGCTGGACCTGCCAGTTCACCGCGCTGGGGTCCTTCTCGCTGGGCTTGATCACCACGGTGTTGCCAGTGGCTACCGCGATGGGAGTGAACCACATCGGCACCATAGCGGGGAAGTTGAACGGAGTGATGATTGCCACCGGTCCCAGCGGGTGACGAGACGAGGTGACATCTACTGCGGTGGAAGCATTCTGGGTCGCTGAGCCCTTCATCAGATGCGGGAGACCGCAGGCGAACTCCACAACTTCCAATCCTCGGGTGACTTCGCCCAGGGCATCAGAGTGGACCTTCCCGTGCTCGCGGGAAATGATGGCAGCCAGCTCATCCTTCCGGGCGTTCAGCAGCTCCCGGTAACGAAACAGTATTTGGACACGACGGGAGAGCGACAAGGACTTCCAGGATTCGAAAGCTGTTTTGGCGGCGCCGACCGCTTGGTCCACCTCAGCAGTGGACGCCAGCGGGATGCGCGCCACCACCTCTCCGGAGGCCGGATTCTCCACCTCGGCGGTCTTGGAGTCTGCGGGCATAACCTCTTGGCCGTTGATCAGATGTGGTGTGTTAGTCATGGTTCCATCATCAGCGACATCGTGCCCGTGATCACAGTGACAGGATGTTGGCTTCTTCCGGTATTTTCTTACATACTGTAAACCTATGAGGAGAACGCCGGAGGCCGCGCAGCTCAAAGTCTCAGACGTGGTGGGACTGCCGCCCTTTCTCGAGGCCCCTTGGCAGCTGCTGACGCCCACCGCAGACCTCTCTGCACCTGTTCGATGGGTTCACACCATCGATGATCCCCGGCCAGCGGCACTGCTGCAGGGCCAGGAGTTCGTGCTCTCCACACTGTCCCGATTCACCGAAGAGAGAACCGATCTAGTTGCTTCCCTGCGGACGTACCTGAACGACCTCGACTCAGTCCAGACCTCAGCGCTGGCTGTTGAGATCCTCTCCGACCGTCACCGGCTGCTTCAGGCGCTGCGCACCGTGGTGGAGGAAAGACTCTCAGAGACGGAACGGTGTCTGCCGGTCATTCTGTTCACCGAACAGGTGCGATTCGTGGACATCACCGAACACTTCCATCGGTTCCTCGTCGCTCGGCACATTGCCCACGAGTCCAGTGCCGATTCCTACGACCCGCTTCTCGAAGCTTCTACCCATCTCATCGGTGATATCGCAGGTGGGCAGCTCGACTCCGTGGAGGAAGCAGCTCAGCGGTCCCAGATGCTGGGCATGGCTGCCACCGCCCACTACAGAAGTCTGTTGCTTCGCTTCCGTCCGACCCGGACTCTGGCTGCTGCAGAACGGTCCAGGGCCCACGAAATGGTCGCACAAACGGTGCGAGCAGTCTCGTCACGCTCACAGACCCGGGCGCTGGCCGGTGAATCGCCCTTCAACGACCTGGGAATACTGCTGGCACTGCCCCACGGCGCGGGTGACTCCGCCGAATCAACCTTCTGCACAGCGCTGCGGCATGCCACAGATGCTGCTCGAGCACCCGACGCCCTTCCGACCTTCGTCATCGCCTCCGGTAACCCCAGCTCGACCATCCTGGGGGCAGTGGCCGAATTGGAATCAGCCCACCATGTGCTGTCCAGCTTGGAGACTGTCCTTCCGCGCAGTGAGCGCTTCCCGGGATTGAGCGATGCCGCCGCCGACCGCGGATACTGGAAGGCGTCTGACTTAGGCGCCCTGGGGCTGGTGGCCCGGCTGAATGATCCGGAGGCTGCCCGGTGGTTCGTCTCGGCTCAGCTGGGCCGGATACGTGGACCCCACGCCGCAGAGCTGCGATCACTGATCAGGGCCTTGGCCTCCCCCACCGGCACCAAGGCCGAGCTCGCCTCACAGCTGGGAATCAGTCGACCAACGCTGTACTCGCGGATGCGTCGGCTGGAGCGTCTGATTGGGCGGAAGCTGGACGACGACGTGCTTCAGGCACTGCACCTTGCCCTCTTGGTAGAGGACCTGCACTGCTGAAGGGTCTGCGCATCAGGTCTCGGCACCCAAATTGCCGGAGAGTCGGCCGTGGCGTGCCGCGCTGTCGGGGTCCATGCCCAGGATGGTGACCGTCTTGCCGCGGGCCTCGTACTTGGTCTGCACCGCGTCCAGGGCAGCCACCGTGGAGGCGTCCCAGATGCGAGCCTTGGAGAAGTCGATGACCACGTGATCGGGGTCGCCGCTGTAGTCGAACTGGTAGACCAGGTCGTTGGAGGAGGCGAAGAACAGCTCCCCTTCCACCTGGTAGAGCCGCTTGCCGTCGTCGTCGTTGGTGTCACGCCGGGTCACCGTGGTGAAGCGCGAGACCCGGTGGGCGAAGAGCACCATGGCCACCAGCACCCCGACGACGACGCCGTAGGCCAAGTTGCTGGTCCAGACGGTGACCACCACGGTGGAGAGCATCACCGTGGTTTCGGATTTGGGCATCCGGCGCAGCGTGGAAGGCCGCACCGAGTGCCAGTCGAAGGTGGCCCAGGAGACGAAGATCATCACTGCCACCAACGCCGACATCGGAATGATCGCCACCACATCACCGAGGGCCACCACCAGAATCAGCAGGAAGGTCCCGGCCAAGAAGGTGGAGAGCCGGGTGCGGGCGCCGGAGGCCTTGACGTTGATCATGGTCTGGCCGATCATCGCGCAGCCGCCCATCCCGCCGAAGAAGCCGGTGATCACGTTCGCCACGCCCTGCGCCCAGGACTCGCGGGTCTTATTCGAGTGAGTGTCGGTGACGTCGTCGACCAGCTTCGCGGTCAGCAGCGACTCCAGAATCCCCACCACGGCCATGGCCAGCGCATAGGGGGCGATGATCTGGACGGTCTGGAGGGTGAACGGCACATCAGGGATGAGCAGCTGCGGCAGCGAATCCGGCAGCTCACCCTCATCGCCGACGGTGGGTACTGCGATCGCCGTGGTCACTGTGATGGCGGTGAGCACCACGATGGCCACCAGCGGTGCCGGCACCGTCTTGGTCAGCCGGGGGAAGAGCATAATGATCGCCAGCCCCAGCAGCACCAGCGGGTAGACCACCCACGGCACATCGATCAGATACGGCAGCTGGGCGATGAAGATCAGGATCGCCAGGGCGTTGACGAAGCCGACCATGACCGAGCGCGGGATGAACCGCATCAGCTTCGCCACGCCCAACACACCGAGCAGGACCTGCAGGATCCCGCCGAGGATGACCGTGGCGATCAGATAGTCCAGGCCGTGCTCGCGCACCACTGGGGCGATGACCAGGGCGATGGCGCCGGTGGCAGCTGAGATCATGGCCGGTCGTCCGCCCAGGAACGCGATGGAGACTGCCATGGTGAAGGAGGCGAAGAGCCCGACCCTGGGGTCGACGCCAGCGATGATGGAGAAGGCGATCGATTCCGGGATCAGCGCCAGGGCGACCACCAGACCCGCCAGCACCTCGGTGCGCAGCCGGCGCGGCGACTTCAGGGCGGCCAGAATCGAGTGCGAACGATCAACCTCCGGTGCGCCTGAGACGCGAGTCGGCGCAGAGTCGGACGGCTGTGACACAGGATTCTCCTTCAACGGCGAGCGCTGCCTGCCCGGCAGGATCAGCGAGCGAGTGGGCCCCAGATGCGGAATGCAAAAAAGCCGCCGATCGCCATGATCAGCGGCCTGATTGCCAATGTGAACGATCTGAGTGGGCCCCCCGGGACTCGAACCCGGAACCTACAGATTAAGAGTCTGGTGCTCTAACCAGTTGAGCTAGAGGCCCGCACCTCGTCAGAGGTTCACATGAAAACGTCCCCCAGCTCCGTGGGCAACGACAAGTCAGCCTATCACCGCTTCAGCGCACTGCGCCACTTCAGGATCAGTGATCCGTGTCTCGGTGCACTTGCCCAGGGATGTTGCTGGCTCAGGGCTGTGTCTGCTCAGGGCTGTGTCTGTTCCACCTGGTCCATGAAATGGTCCAGAAAGTCGTAGAAGTCTTCCACGTCCAAGTGCTGACGCACTGACAGGCCCGGCACTTGGGGAAACTGCACCACCGGATCCACGCGGAGAGTGAGCCGCCGTCCGGTGGAGAAGAGAATCTCAACCGATGACTCATCGGTGGCCATACCGGCCAGGTTGGTGAGGTTCAGCAGCGCGGGCACCTCGGCGATGGCCACAGCGTCGTCGTACTCCCCCAGTCGGTCCAGCACCTGATCGGTGTCCACCGGGCAGAGCACAAGCTCCACCGGCTCTCGGCGGTAGCCGATGAGCAGACCCGCAGCCCGAGCCACCGCCTCCTGAACGGAGACCTCGGCCTCTCCGGGGCCTGCAGCACTGGGTGCGGCGTCGTCGTCGGGCTGGGTGGACTGATCCACCATGTTGCGCGCGTAGAGCAGGTTGTAGGAGCCGAAGTTCATCACCGAGGCGTCAAAGACTCCGCGCAGGGCGGCGACGACGCGTTCCTCCTCGCGGGTGCGCTCAGTGTGTATGACCATAGTCACAGTGTAGAGATCTCAGGTCACGCGCAGATAAAGTGAGGTCATACCCACAACCGATGAAGGAGACACCTATGAGCACGCGCCTGGCGCCCGGCGATGCCGCACCGGACTTCACCCTCACCGCGCAGGACGGCAGCACCGTCTCGCTCGGTGACTACCGCGGGCAGAAGGTGATCGTCTACTTCTACCCGAAGGCCGCCACACCCGGCTGCACCACCGAGGCCTGCGACTTCCGCGACTCCCTGACTGCTCTGCAGGCTGCCGGTTATCAGGTGCTCGGAGTGTCCCCGGACCCGGTGAGCGCACTGAAGAAGTTCTCCGACGACGAGTCGCTGACCTTCCCGCTGCTGGCCGATGAGGATCATGCGGTGGCCGAGTCCTACGGGGCATGGGGTGAGAAGAAGAACTACGGCCGGGTCTCCGAAGGACTGATCCGCTCCACAGTGGTGATCGATGAGCAGGGCCGCGTGGAGCTGGGTCAGTACAACGTCAAGGCCACCGGTCACGTGGCTCGGTTGCGCGACAAGCTCGCAGCCTGAATCCTTGTAGACTGAGGCGTCGTCGTCATCTGTGCGGCGATGCTTGAGCGCGAGTGGCGGAATTGGTAGACGCGCTGGATTTAGGTTCCAGTGTCTTTGACGTGGGGGTTCAAGTCCCCCCTCGCGCACACGGGCGCTGCCGGCCTTGGGAGGCTTCGTCTTCGTCCAGTCGCCGGCATCGACCGCGACGAGGCCTGAAAACCGCAGTCCGCCGTGCCGATTCGGCCCCTCCATAGTCAGCGGTTCAGCGGTCGAGCCGGTCTTGCCAGTATCTCGGCTTACGTCGCTCGTGCGCGTAGGCGAGGATCACGAAGCTGGTATCGGCGAGGTAGTAGAGCACCCGGTACGGGAACACCGGAACCGCCATGCTGCGCACAGTCGGACTGTCCACCCAGTCGGGAAACATGGGCGCGGAGCGCGGCCAGTCGGAGATACGGGCTATCGCCTCGTCAATAGCGTCGTAGAAGTCCTCGCCCAAGCCTGGTTCCCGGTCGTCGTACCAGTACGCGGCTTCGCGGAGTTCATCGCGCGCCTCGGGATGCTCGCGCCTTTCCACCCTCACTTGCGGCGGGCTGCCAACTCGGCCCGCAACTGGGCGTGCGACTCGTCCACGTCCACCAATTCGACCTTGCCGCTTTCAACGTCGTCAATGCGACGCCGAAGCTCGGAACGCCAGGCCGCATCGACCTCGGCCTGATCCACGTTCGCATCCTCAGTGTCGAGGCTTCGCAGGCCGCGATGGATCACGGCAACACGATCATGCTCATCGAGAGCGAGGAGCGCCTGCTCGACTTCCTCGACATTCATGAACATAGTCCTAGTGTACGCCGCACGACCGACACAAGCCGGCAACGGTGCTGTGCTTCACGTGACGGCACGGTCATCCTCCTGCGGGGGCGGTAGCATTGCCCCGTGCCGTTTTCAGCATCCTTCCTCACGCAGCCGCCCGGTCTCGCAGTGCCGGGTTCCACAGCTGCCAGGCGCCCGAGCTTGACGATTCGGTGGCGCCGATGAACGCGCTCTCCCGGCGGCACTTCCTCGGGGCCGCCTCTGCTGCCGGCGGTGCTGTGACCCTGAGCAGCGGCACAGCCGCGCCTGCGCCGTCGTCGCAGGAGACGAACGACGAGTCCGCCCGGCGTGAGGGCCGCATTGTGGTCGCCTCCATGTCGGCGCCGCAGTCCCTGGACCCGGGGCTGTCCACCGACACTGAGACGCAACGGATCCTGCGCCAGATCTTCGAACCCCTGCTCGGCATTGAACCGGACACCGGGGCCGTGGCCGCACTGCTGGCCACTAACTGGCAGATCAGCGACGACGAGCTGACCTACACCTTCACTCTGCGCAACGACGTCGCCTTCCACGACGGCAGCGAACTGACCGCCGAGGTGGTCGCAGCCAACATTGAGCGCACCGGCCGGCTGGACTACCTCTATGGGTTCGGCAACATCAGCCGCTCGACCGCACTGGCCTTCCCCACGGTGTTCGGCGGGTTCATCGGCAGCGACGCATGCGTACTGGAGTCGGTGGAGGCCGCAGACAGCCGCACCGTCGTCATCACCCTGAGCGAACCGGTCGCCTTCCTGCTGCAGGCGATGACGCTTCCGGCCTTCGGCATCGCCTCCGCCGCCGTGCTGACCGACTCCGACCCGGGCCTGGTCTCACGCACCCCGGTGGGCACCGGCCCCTACCGGTTTGTGCCCACCGAAGACCAGGACACCATGCTGGAGACCAACAGCGACTATTGGGGCAGCCTGAACGGACCCGATGAGGTGGTCGTGCGGCCACTTCCAAAGTCCTTCGACCGGCTGCGCGAACTCAACCGGGGCGAAGTCGACGTCTATGACGGCATCACCGCCGACAGTCTGCGCTCGCTGCTGCAGGCGGGCCGGCTGATCCTGCAGCGCGACCCGTTCTCCGTCCTCTACCTGGGGTTCAACATGGCCCACCCGGTGATGGCCGACGACGACGTCCGCCAGGCCGCAGCCTTGGCCATCAACCGCCAGGCCCTGGTGGAGGACTATTTTCTGGACGGCACCCGGCCGGCCTACCAATTCACACCACCGGCAATGGGTGTCCACTCGGATGCCGCCGAGCCCTACAGCTACGACCTCGCCGAGGCCCAAGAGATGCTGCAGGACTCCGACTACGACGGCGAACCGCTGACCTTCTACTATCCCATAGCGACCACACGGAACTATCTGCCCCGCCCGGAGCATGTTTTCGCCTCCATCGCTGCGGATCTGACCGCCGCCGGGTTCACCATAGTTCCCAAACCGGTCAGATGGGACGACGGCTACATAGATCAACTGATGGGTGATGGTGACCGGGCGATGCACCTGCTGGGCCGCAGCGGCGGATTCCGCTCCCCCCACGCCTTCCTGGGGAGACTGTTCGGACAGGTCAGCCGCGAATTCAACTACACCAACGAGGAACTCTCCGAGCTGCTCCGTGACGCTCGTGCCGAAACCGAGGAAGAACCGCGCACCGAGCTCTACCGGGAGGCCGCGGAGGTGATTGCTGAGGACCTGCCCGCACTGCCGCTGGCCTACCCCATCTCTGGGTTGGCGCTGGGCCCACGGGTGGCTGACTATCCGATGTCGCCGGTGCTCAACGAACGGTTCAACGAGATTGTGCTCAACGAGCAGCAGTGAATTTCTCCACCCCTGAGCACGCGGGTAAGGTCAGGGACGAACCTCTATCAGCATCCAAGGAGAATTCTGTGAGCGAGTCAGTGACGACGAGTTCCACACAGCGCTACGATGTGATCCTCATCGGCGCCGGCATCATGTCCACCACTCTCGGGGCAATCCTCAAGGAGCTGCAGCCGCAGTGGAGCATCGCACTGTTCGAATCGCTGGACAGCGCCGGGGAGGAAGCCTCCGACCCGTGGAACAACGCCGGCACCGGCCACGCGGCCCTCTGCGAGCTCAACTACACCCCGCGTGGGGCCGACGGCAGCATCTCCACTGCCAAGGCCGCCGGAATCAACGAGCAGTTCCACGTCTCCAAACAGCTGTGGTCCCACTGGGTGAACAACGGCACCCTGGGCGACCCTCGAACCTTCATCAACTCACTGCCCCACATCAGCTTCGTCTGGGGCGATGAGAACGTGCAGTACCTCAAAGACCGCTACGAGGCGATGCGCGCCGAGCCGCTCTTTGAGAACATCGAGTACACCGAAGATATGGACACCATCGGTGACTGGGCCCCGCTGCTGACCGGTGGCCGGGACCCGTCCCAGCCAGTGGCCGCATCAAAGTTCGACGACGGCACCGACGTGGACTTCGGCGCCATCTCCCGCCAGCTGGCGGAGCACCTGCAGACCTCCGGACTGGACCTGCACTACGGCTACGAGGTCAAAGACGTCTCACGCACCTCCGACGGCCAGTGGAACGTGCGGGCCAAGAACTCCTCAGCCGGTGAGAAGCTCAACGCCAGTGCCCCCTTCGTGTTCGTCGGCGCCGGCGGCGGGGCGCTGGGGCTGCTGCAGTCCTCCGGCATTGATGAGATCCGGGGCATCGGCGGGTTCCCCGTCTCCGGGCAGTTCCTTCGCACCACCGACCCCGAGGTGGCCGAGCAGCACCACGCCAAGGTCTATGGGCTGGCCTCCACCAAGGGTGCTCCGCCCATGTCCGTGCCCCACTTGGACACCCGGTTCGTCGGCGGCCGCCGAGCCCTGATGTTCGGGCCCTACGCCGGCTTCTCCACCAACTTCCTGAAGTCCAGCTCGTACCTGGACCTGCCGCTCTCGGTGCGGCCGCACAACCTGGCCACCCAGCTCGGGGTGGCAGCCGGAAACTGGGAGCTGGTGACCTTCCTGCTGAAGGAAGTCACCAAGTCACAGAAGAAGAAGCTTGAGGAGCTCTACAAGTTCTACCCGGATGCCCCGGCAGATGCCTGGGAGATGATCACCGCCGGCCAGCGGGTGCAGATGATGCGCAAGGACGAGAACGGCAAGGCGATGCTGCAGTTCGGCACTGAGCTGGTCACCGGCGCCGATGGATCCATCGCCGGGCTGCTGGGCGCATCCCCCGGCGCGTCAACGACGCCGAGCATCATGTTCCGGCTGCTGGAGCGCTGCTTCCCCTCCAAGATGGAGTCCTGGAGGCCGAAGTTGGAGGAGATGGTCCCCTCCTACGGGCGCCTGCTCAACGACGATCCTCAGCTGCTGCAGGAAGTCAGCTCCGACAGCCAGCGGACCCTCAAGCTTGCAGGCTGAGCCCAGCGGCGCCACCCATGGGAACCCTTCGCTATCCCGCCCCAGAGTCCTACCGGACGGCACACGGTCTCAGCGTTCATACCTGGGCCCACGCTGAGCCCGAGGCGGAACCAATACTGCTGATCCACGGCTTCGCGTCGAACACGCTGTTCAACTGGGTGAAGACCGGCTGGTTGGACCCGCTGGCCGGTACCGGCCGCACGGTGATCGCCGTCGACCTGCCCGGCCACGGGGCCTCCGAGGATGTCGACCCGGCCGGTCTGCGCAACGCGGACCTGGTGGATGATCTGGCGCAGGTGGTGGATCAGGCCGGCGGTGCGGCGGCGGTGCACGGCTACTCTCTGGGATCGCGCATCGCCTGGGAGTTCAGCCATCAGCACCCCGAGCGGGTGGTGTCGTTGGTGATGGGCGGAGCCCCTGCCGGAGGCGACGTCGACCAGATTGACGCGCAGCAGGCCCGCGCCTGGGCTGCCGGGGGTGCGGAACCACAGGATGAGACGACCAGGCAGCTGGTGACTGTGGCTGCTGCCCTACCGGGGCAGAATCTTCCTCATGTGGTGGAGCTTCGGCTCAGCCTGGCCGCTGAGGCCTATGATCCGGCGACCGGTGTTCCTGCCGTGCCGACTCTGGTGGTCGCCGGCACCCGCGATGAGATCGCCGCCGACTCGGCTGAACTGGCGAACCTCGTTGAGGCCGCCGGCCAACCAGCGCGCTTTGTGCAGCTGACCGGCCGCAATCACGTCAACGCGCTCACCGCCCGGGACTATAAGTCTGCGGTGCTGGAGTTTTTGGGCGGCTGAACTCTGGTCATCACCAGCACCGGCACTGCCGTGGCGGCGAGGAAGGCCGCTGCCACCAGCGGCACCGTCCAGGCGGAGAGAAACCCACAGACCACGGCGAGCAGCAGCCCGGTGCCCACTGCGGTCCGCTCCAGCCTCCGGCTGCGCACGATGATCCGTTCCGGCGGGGCGGTGAGCCCCGCAACGCCGGAGAGCAGCACGGCGGCCCACAGTGTCTGCTGCTCCACAGCGACGATGAGCAGCACACTGAGCACCACGTAGATCACCGCGGCGCACAGCATCACGTGCCGCGCGTGGACCCGGTGAAGCAGCCAGGATGCGCCGAGTTGTCCCACCCAGCAGCCGGCCAGTGCGGCAGCCGCGGCGCCCAGTGCCGGAAGATATCCCGCATGGGCAAGACCCAATGCTGCGGCGAAGGGCAGCATCGCCGCAGGCAGCCTGGCCGCCAGTGAGAGCAGCCGCTCCCCCGGGCTCATGCGGGCAGTTCCGTGCGCAGGGTGGAGCCGGTGCGGGTCTTCTCCACCCGCAGCTGCACCGGGATCTGTTGGTGCATCTCACTGACGTGGCTGACCACCCCGATGCGTCGCCCCTCACCCTGCAGGGTGTGCAGCGCCGACATCACCGCCTCCAGGGTGTGGTCATCCAGGGATCCGAATCCTTCGTCGATGAACAGGCTCTCCATGCCGATCCCGCCGGCTTCGGACTGCACCACTTCTGCCAGACCCAGCGCCATGGCCAGCGAGGTCATAAAGGTTTCGCCCCCGGAGAGCGATTCGGCCGGCCGCTGCTGGGCGGCGTATTCGTCGTAGACCTGCAGGTCCAGGCCGCGCAGCCCCCGTCCGGGGCGCTGCGCGTCCAGCAGCAGCTGATAACGACCCGAGGTCATGGTGCTCAGGTGATGGGTGGCGGCTTCAGCGATGCGTTCCAGCCGGGCGGCGAGCACAAAGGTGGTCAGCCGCATCCGCAGGGTGTTCTCCCCCTGGCCGTTGATCGTTCTGGCCAGGTCTGCTCGGCGCATCAGATCCTCGGTCTTATCCGCGCGGCGAGCCAGCGTCTGCTCCAGTGCGTCGGTGGACTCGCGCAGCGATTCCAACCGTGCGGTGTAGGCGGTGAGCTGGTGGTGGCTGTTCTGGTGGTTCTGCTTGACCTGTTCAGCCGCAGCCTGGGCTTGGGTCACCGCGTCCTCTGTGGGGGTCTGCTCCTGGTTCTCGGCGCGACGAGACCCGGCACGCACGTCCTCCAGCTCGGCGTCGAACCTCAGCTGCGCTGCCTCCTCGTCGAACTCTGCGACGCTCTTCTGCCGCGCGGCGAGCTCATCCTCTGCGCAGAGGGCGGAGGTGATCTGCTCAGCGGAGGTGAAGACTGACTTCTCCAGCTGCTCCTGGGCGGCCTGGGCGCTGCGGCGAGCCTGGCCTGCGGCTTCGCCGGCACTCTGCACGGCCTGCTGCGCATCGGTCAGCACGGCCTTCAGCTCGTTCAGGGCGGCCCGTCGGTCGGCGAGGCTGGCGTGTGAGGCTCTCAGCTGCTCTATTCGGCTGTGCAGACGCTGCGATTCGGCGCTGAGCCGCTGCGCCTCCTCAGTGCTCTGCTGCTCCTGATGCGTGGCTGCGGTGTGCTGCTGCGCGGTTTCGGCTGAGCGGGAGGTGAGCGCGTCGATGTCTTTGCGAAGTGCCCGCTGCGCGGCCCCGGAGGCATCCGCCTGGGCAAGCTGATCAGCTGACTCCTGGTGCAGTCTCCGAGCCTCCTCCTCGGTGGTGTCGCGATGGTCGCCCAAGCTCTGCCGCACCTGGTCCAGGGACTCCTCGGCGGTGCGGTATTCGGCGCGGGCCTGCTCAAGATCCGCCTGTGCGGTGTGCAGCGCCTCTGCGGCAGCATCAACCTGACTGTCGGTGATCGTCCCCTCGGTGGCGGCAAGCGGCTCAGGGTGGTCCACGGATCCGCACACCAGGCACGGGTGGCCCGCCTCCAGAGACTCGGCCAGCTGGTGAGCGTGGAAGCGCAGGTAGGTCTCCGAGGCCTCGCGGTGGGCCTGCCGGGCGGATTCCCAGGACTTCTGCCGCGCGGAGATGCGCTCCACCACCTGCTGCAGCCGGCTCTGCAGACGGTCTCGGGCGCTGATCAGCTCGGTGCGCCCACGGGCGGCCTCCACGTTCTCATGCAGCGTGTCGCGTCTGCTCTGCTGCACCTCGGGGTCCACCAGCTTCTGCCGGTGCTGCTGCAGCTGCTGACGCTCTGCCTCGAGCTGCTCCCCCAGTTCACTGCGCCGCTGGTGCGCCTGCGCCGCCGAGCGCTGCGCCCGCTGGACCTCTGTCACCAGCTGGGTGTGGCGGGTTTCGGCCTCAGCGGCCTCCTCGTCGTTGAGCCGCACGTGGAGCTGAACCAGCTCGGTCACAGCCGCGTTCAGCGCTTGGCTGTCAGCGGCACCCTCTGCTGTCAGGGAGACGGCAGCGATGTCCTGCTGCGCATTGAGCGCCTGCTGGGCCTCGAGCACCGCCTGATCGGCGTGCTGCTGGGCCTTCACGTGGGCACGGTCAGCCTGCTCAGCGGTGCTCATCCAGTCGCGGATTCCAGCAGCTGCCGTGTGCTCCGCGATGCGGCGGCGGGCCCCCTCGGCGGCGCTGCGGGTCTCCTCCAGCCGATCGCTGCGCTGCCGGTGCTGCGCCCATCGGTTCAGCTGCTGGCGGGCGAGGCTGAGCTCCTCGGCGTGCGCGGCGGCCTGCGTCATGGTGGACTCCGCAGCCCGTTCCGACTCGGTGAGCGCGGCCTGCTCGGTGCGTCCGCGCCGAATCACCTCAGCGCTCAGGTCCTGGGTCTGCACCTCCTCAAGCTCGGCGGCTTGGTCTGCCAGCAGCGCCTGCGCCGCAGTGCGCACCCCCGAGGCTTGGGCATCCACCCGGGATTCGACGTCCTTCAGCTCGGTTTCGGCCTTTCGCATCTGCTCCCACAGGTGAGATTCCAACCGTTCGTAGGTGCCGGTGTCGAACAGCTGTTCCAAGATGGCCCGACGCTCTTCGTTGGAGGCATGAAGCAGTTTGGCGAAGGCCCCCTGGGGCAGCAGGATCACCTTGGTGAACTCGTGCATCTTCAGCCCGATGATCTGCTGCAGCTCCAGATCACCCTCAGCGACCCTGGCTGTGGGAACCGGCTGCCAGCCGCCGCCGGAGAACCGTTTGATGACCAGTGCGGTTCCCTCCCGCTGGGGACTGGCTCCGGCGCGTTTGGCCGGCCGGTAGTACGTGGGCTGGCGGCGCAGCCAGTACCGGTCCTCTCCGGAGGAGAACTCCAGCTCCACGTAGGGGGTCCGGTCGGCGGGCGCGTGCTGGGACTTCAGCCGGTCGTTGGAGCGTTCGCCGGGCACATCACCGTAGAGCGCGAAGGTCAGCGCATCCAGCACCGAGGTCTTTCCCGAGCCGGTGGGACCGCGCAGCAGGAACAGCCCGTCGGAGCTCAGCGCATCGAAGTCGACCCGCTCGGTCGAGGCGAAGGGCCCGAACGCACAGACTTCCAAGTGGTGGAACCTCATCGGACAGCCTCCAGCGCCGCCTCAAGGGTGGCCGTCTCCTCCGTGCTGGGCGCGCGGTGGCGCACATGGTTGAGGAAGCCGACGACGACGTCGTACTCCGTCTCTGCCTCCTGCAGCTTCTGGGAGTAGGTGGAGTACCGCTGCTGGGTGCCGGCACCGGCGTAGCGGTAGGACATCAGGTGCGGATACACCTCACGCAGCCGCGGGTAGGCGCGTTCCGGACGCTGCGGATCGGTCAGCGTGATCTGCACGAACGCCTCGGCCCACTGGGCCACCTGCTCGGCATCAAGCATCTCATCCAAGGTGCCGGTAAGGCGCCTGACCGGCCGTCCGATCGCCCAGTCCACCGCTGTGACCGCCTCGGCCGGATCCTGCAGAGCCTCGGTGTCGATGAGCCAGGCGCCCTTGGCCTGGTGCTCCTCAGAGAACGAGTAGCGCAGCGGCGAGCCGCTGTAGCGGATGCGGCCGCTGAGCCGCTGGCGGCCGTGCAGGTGCCCCAGGGCCACGTAGTCGAAGCCGTCGAAGACTTCCAGGGGCACCACTGCCAGGCCCCCGATGCTCTCCTGGTGGTGATCCAAGGACTGCTCGGGCACCGCCGGGGCGCCGATGCTGCGTTCGGACTCACTGGCAGTGCCCTTGGCGGCGAACACATGGGCCATCACCACCACCCGCGGCTCTGCCGCCGCACCCGTTCGAGACTCTGCTCCCATACCCGCCCGGCGCTGCGCGGCGTCGTCGCGGATCCGGTCGGTGATCTCGGTCATCACCGCGGTGTGGTTGGCGCGGACCCCCAGTTCGGCGGCGTAGAGCTGCGGCTCCACGTACGGCACGCCGTAGACCAGCACTGTGGCGCCGTCGTCGTCGGTGAGCTCCACCGGGGTCCAGGAATCCTCCAGGGCGCTGCGGATGTGGACCCCCGAGGCGGTCATCAGCCCGCGGCCGAAGCCCAACCGTTGGGCCGAGTCGTGGTTGCCGGCGGTGACGATCACCTCAGTGCCGGAGGCCGAGAGCCTCACCAGCGCGTCCTCGAGCTCCTTGACCGCCCACTCCGGCGGCAGCGCCCGGTCGTAGACGTCGCCGGAGACCAGCACGACGTCGACCCGCTGCTCCTCCACGGTCGAGGAGACGGTGGTGAGCATATCCGCCTGATCGGCGCGCAGCGAGGCTCCGTGGAACCCACGGCCGAGGTGCCAGTCTGAAGTGTGCAGCAATCGCATACCCCCACGCTATAGCCGAGGCCGGACAAACCGACGGACCACCGCCGGGCCGGTACGCTGGGATCCGTGGGTAGGTTGGGACCCGTGAGTGACCAGATGCTGATCTCCCGCTTCTACCCCGAACTGCTCGAAGGCTTTCCGCAGCCCGCCGACGGGGTGGTCCAGCTGCACGCCGAGCTGCTGCACCGGATCTGCCTGGCCGACGGTCTGCTGGAGGTTCTGGACTGGTCCCAGCAGGGGGTGGGGACCGACCCGCTGGCCTGCATGTGGCTGGCCGGGCTGCGCTGGCACCGGCTGGTCACCGGTCATGTCCCCGACGAGGCGCCCGAACCGCCGCCGCGTGATACCGACGCCGCGCTGAGCCGGCTGCTGGCCTCCGGGGCGCTGCGCATCACCGAGCACACCGGCGAGACCTCGCTGAGCAGCCTGTCCGCCGGGCAGCTGCACTACCCCGCCGCACCGGCGCAGCCGGATACCGGCGACACCGATGTGCTGCTGCGCCTGGCCCCGCTGGGCCTGGTGCCCTACATCGAGGAGCAGATGCGGATGGAGTGGGTGGAGCAGAACGTGTCGATGACCCACGGCGGCGCTCATCTGCTGCAGCGCAGCCGCGCGCTGGTCGCCGATGTGCACCAGCGGGCCAGTTCACCCCAGCAGCACCCCCCGCACCAACCCGGGCCCCAACCTCGGTCGCAGGCGGATGCGCCCACTGCGCAGCCGGGCAGTCACCCACTCTTCGGCGTCGTGGGGGAACTGGCTCAGCGCTGGGAGGCCGTCACTGCGCCGCAGTAGCTGGACCGGCGTCAGCTGACCCGGTGTCAGCCGTCCCGGTGCCGCTGGGCCACAGTTGCCCCAGCATCTGCCGGTAGTCGCTCTCGCTGATGAGCCGGATCGACTGGCCCTCACCGACCCGCTGCAGCGCCTCACGAGCCTTGCGCGCCTTCAGCGGGTGTCCCTTCCCCAGGGCCGCCTGGTGCTGCTCGTCGAGGTCTTCGACGGCGAACCCGTCGCCGATGACCAGCAGCGTGGTGGAGCCGGTGACCCGCGAGGACGTCGTCGCCCCGCAGTGCGCCGCAAGAGCCTTGGCCTGGGTGCGCGGCACCGCCAGGGTCCCGGTGAACGCCACGTGGTGGCCGAACAGCGGGTGCTGGGAGTCCGCCTCGGGGTTCGGCGGCAGGTTGGGGCCCTCGTCCTGCCACTGCATCAGCTCCGGCAGCGCATCATCCTCCACCCCGGTGCCGTCCGCCCCCGCGAGGCTCGCGTCGAAGATGCTGCCGTAGCTGCGAACCTGCCTGGTGGCGCGGGACTCGTAGTCGCGCGGAGCCTTCCAGGGTTCGCACTCCTGAGGGGCGATGAAGTGTCGGCCGAACAGCGCGTGGAGGTCGCCCACCTTCTCGCGCTGGGCGATGTCGACCACGATGGCCGCAGCCGCACGCGCATCCCAGAGCGCATGGTGATGGTGCTTGAGATGGAAGCCTGCCTCGGCCGCGGCGTTGGGCAGCGTGTGGGAATCCAGCTTGTACACCGCCCGGGCCAGGCGCACCGAGCACAGGGCGCGCAGTCCCGGTGAGTCCAGACCGGAGACCTCCAGGGACGATTCGAAGACCTCGACGTCGAAGGCCGCGTTGTGGGCCACCAAGGTGTCGTCTCCGATGAATGCCGCGACCTCGGAGAACACCTCGGCGAAGCGGGGCTCGTCGGCGACCCGTTGGGCGGTGATGCCGTGGACGGCGGAGTTCCGCGGGTCGAACCGGTCGAAGCCTGCAGGCGGGCGGATCCTGCGGAAGTAGAGTTCATCAACATTTCCGTCGCGGACCCGGACCAGGCCGATGGCGCACGGTGAGCCGCGGAAGCCGTTGGCGGTCTCAAAGTCCACAGCGGTGAAGTTCAGCCCGGCCACCCGGGGCGGGCGCAGGCCGGCGAGGGAGCTTACAGGGTTCATGCTTTAGGTCAGTGCCTCCACGATTCTCTCTGCCAGAGCGCTGAACGCCTCGCCGCGGTGGGAGAGAGCGTTCTTCTCCGACATGCTCAGCTGGGCAGCGGATCGGGTCTCCCCGCTCGGCTGCAGGATGGGGTCATAGCCGAATCCGGCGCCGCCGCGCTCCTCGGTGAGCAGAGTGCCCTCCATCCGGCCCTGCGCGGTGTGCTCGGCGGACGGGGCGCCCTCGTCGTCGGGGATCACCAGGGAGGCGACGCAGACGAAGGCCGCAGACCGGTGCTCGTCGCCGATATCGGCCAGCTGCTCCAGCAGCAGCTGGCGGTTGTTCTCATCGGAGGCGTGCCGACCCGCCCACCGGGCAGAGAAGATGCCCGGCGCCCCACCCAGGACGTCGACTGCGAGCCCGGAATCATCGGCGACGGCGGGCAGGCCGGTGCGGCGGGCCGCCTCGCGGGCCTTGAGCAGCGAGTTCTGTTCGAACGTGACCCCCGTTTCGGCGACCTCGCCGAGGCCGGCGCTCTTGGCGTCGATCACTGCGGCCTGCAGGTCCAGGTGGGCCAGCTGCGGCTGGGCGGCCAGCAGGTCGCGGAACTCGGCGAGCTTGCCCTGGTTTCCGGTGGCCAGCACGATGCGTGCTCCGGGTGTCGGTCCGCTCATTCGGCCAGCGCCTGCTTTTGGATCTGGGTGAGCTGATCGGTGCCGATAACGGCAAGGTCCAGCAGGTCGTTGAGCTGCTCACGGGTGAAGGGCATGCCTTCGGCGGTGCCCTGGATCTCGACGAAGTCGCCGCTTCCGGTGGCGACGACGTTCATATCGGTCTCCGCCGTGGAGTCCTCGGCGTAGGGCAGGTCCAGGGCGGCGGTGTTGTCGGCCAACAGCCCCACCGAGACCGCGGAGACCGAGTCGGTGAGCACCTCGGCGCGCTTGGCGACGCGCTTGTTGTCCCGCGCCCATTCCACAGCGTCGGCTAGGGCGACGAAGGCTCCGGTGACCGCCGCGGTGCGGGTGCCGCCGTCGGCCTGGAGCACATCGCAGTCCAGGGTGATCATGTTCTCCCCCAGTGCCTCCAGATTGACCACGGCACGCAGGGAGCGGCCGATGAGTCGGGAGATCTCGTGGGTGCGGCCGCCGATCTTGCCTTTGACCGACTCCCGGGTGCTTCGGGTGTCGGTGGCCCGCGGCAGCATCGCATACTCTGCGGTCACCCAGCCGCGGCCCTTGCCTTTGAGCCAGCGGGGCACGCTGGACTCGAAGCTGGCGGTGCACAGCACGCGGGTGTCGCCGAACTCGATCAGGGCGCTGCCTTCGGCGTGGGCGGACCACCCGCGGGTGATCGTGACCTCACGCAGCTGGTCGACCCCACGGCCGTCGGTGCGCACATACTCTTGCGTCATACGTCTCCTCATGGTGGTGATAGGACAGGTGTTTACACGGTGTAGGTGACGCCGCTGACCGCCACCGAGAGATGGCCCTCGTAGGAGTCCCGGGCGTGGTGAATAAGCGTCTGCGGGTCAGTCCACACCGGAATATGGGTGAGCAGCAGCCGCTTGACCTGCGCTTCGGCGGCGGCCTCCCCGGCCCGGGCGCCGGTGAGGTGGATGCCCTCGAAGTGCTCATCGCGCTCATCCTGGTAGGCGGCCTCGCAGAGGAACAGGTCGGCGTCCTGGGCAGCTTCAGTGAGGCCCGGGCAGGTGTCGGTGTCTCCGGAGTAGGTCAGGGTCCGCACGGTGCCGTCGTCCTCGGCGCAGTCCACGCGCAGCGCATAGGGCTCAGCCACCGGGTGGCGCACCGGCACCGGGGTGATGGTGAAGGGACCCACCGTCACCGGCTGCCGCGGTGTCCAGGTGTTGAAGCTGAAGTCCTGGTGCATCCCCGGATCAGGGTCCATCCCATAGGCGGCGGCCAGTCGCTGGTCCGTGCCAGCCGGCCCGTAGACCGGGATCCGCTCTGCGGGCCACCCGTCGGGACGCCAGCGCACCGCCACGTGCAGGCCACAGAGGTCCATGTAGTGGTCGGGGTGCAGGTGGCTGAGACAGACCATGTCAATGGTCTCCAGCGGGATGTGCTGCTGCAGCGGCCCGAGGGCCCCGTTGCCCAGGTCCAGGATGATCCGCCAGGTCCTGCCCTGATGCTCAGCGCTGAGCAGGTAGCAGGACGCCGGTGAGTTGGGGCCCGGGAACGAGCCGCTGCAGCCAATGATGGTCAGTCGCATCGTCGCTCAGCCTATCGTCACTGATCGTCGGGTAAGACATCGAGCATCGCGGAGAACAGGGTCTCCTGCAGCCAGGTGGAGAAGGCGTAGAGCTCTCCCATGAACTCCTCGGTGGTGGCTGCCGATCCCTGACCCGCGGCGCTGTGGACCTGTTCGGCGTCGGACTCGGTCTCGATGCCCAACCGTGCCGAGAGGGTGAGACGAACATCATTGAGCGCGCGGCCGAAGACCGGCGCCTGCGCCTCACTGAGCGCGACCGTGTTGCTCTCCAGGGCCAGTCGGGCCGCGCGCAGGTCAGCGATCTTGGATTCGCGCAGCGAGCTTTCGGCCAGTCTGCGGAACTGGGCGGCCTCTTCGGGGTCGGCGGAGGCGTCGGGCAGCAGTCGGGCAAGCACAGCGTCCTGCGGAGGCTGCAGCCCGCCGTCGTCCTCCTCATCGAGGCCGGCACCCAGGCCCGCCAGTTCGGCGCGGAAGTGCGCGAACTCGTCGTCGGGGCTCTCCTCGCCGGCGATGTCCTGACCACGCTGCTGGAGCATGGTGATCACATCGGCGCACAGCTGGGAGAGCAGCCGGCGCTCATGGGTCTCCAGGTCTGCCTTATAGCCACGGGTGGTGGCGCGGAACGCACGGGCCATGGGTCTACTCCGCCCCTTCCAGGGTCGCTTGGAGCCCATAGTTGTGCATGGCGGTGACATCGCGTTCGGCTTCCTCCCGGGCACCGGAGGCGACGATGGCCCGACCGTCGGTGTGGACCTGCATCATCAGGTGCTCGGCGCGCTTCCTGGAGTGGCCGAAGTAGGTGCGGAACACCCAGGAGACGTAGGACATCAGGTTGACCGGGTCGTTCCACACCACCACCTGGTAGGGGCGTTGGGGCAGGGTGCGCAGGTCCGTGGCCAGGTCTGTGGCCTCATCAGTCAGCGTGGATCCGGCTGTGGTGCTCATGGCTCCATTCTAAGTGGCACCTAGGATAGATGCTGTGACTGATGCTTCTGCCTCCACTGCCCTGCTGACCGACCAGTACGAGCTCACCATGGTGCAGGCCGCGCTGCGCTCGGGGACTGCGCACCGGCAATGCACCTTCGAGGTGTTCGCCCGCCAGCTGCCGCCGGGGCGCCGATATGGGGTGGTCGGCGGCACCGGGCGCATGCTGGAGGGGCTGGAGCAGTTCCGGTTCGGGGCGGCCGAGCTGGAGTACCTGCGCCGGGAGAGCATCGTCGACGACGCCACCCTGCAGTTCCTCGCCGACTACCGGTTCTCCGGTGACATCAGCGGCTACGCCGAGGGCGAAGCGTACTTCCCGCACTCGCCGGTGCTGAAGGTCACCGCCAGCTTCGCAGAGGCCTGCCTGCTGGAGACCTTCATCCTCTCGGTGATGAACCACGACTCCGCAGTCACCTCAGCCGGCTCACGGATGACGCTGGCGGCCGGGGGCCGGCTTTGCCTGGAGATGGGCGGGCGGCGCACCCAGGAGCACTCCGCCGTCGCCGCCGCCCGTGCCGCTGCGGTGGTGAACTTCGCCGCCACCTCCAACCTGCAGGCCGGCCGTGAGTGGGGCATCCCCACAGTGGGCACCGCGGCACATTCGTTCATGCTGCTGCATGACTCCGAGGAGGAGGCCTTCGCCGCTCAGGTGCAGGCCTTCGGCGCCGGCACCACCTTGTTGGTGGACACCTACGACGTCGAAGCCGCCGTCCGCAAGGCCGTGGAGATCGCCGGGCCCGAACTGGGCGCAGTGCGGCTGGACTCCGGGGACCTGGTGCAGCAGGCCCACGATGTGCGGGGCCTGCTGGACTCCTTGGGCAATCAGAACACCCAGATCGTCGTCTCCTCCGACTTGGATGAGCACGCGATCGCCGGGTTGGCCGCAGCGCCGGTGAACTCCTACGGGGTGGGAACCCGGCTGGTGACCGGATCGGGGGCGCCCACGGCGTCGATGGTCTACAAGCTGGTGGAGCGTGCCGATGCTGATGGTCGGCCGGTTCCGGTGGAGAAGGCCTCGGCCGGCAAGACCAGCATCGGCGGCTCCAAATCTGTGCTGCGCAGCATCGGCGAGGACGGCCGGGCCGAGGCGGAGGTCATCTCAGCCGAGGCTCCTGTTGAAGAGTCCGGATACACCGGCCGGACCCTGCAGGTCCCGTTGGTGATCGGCGGGGAGGTCCAGCCTGGCTGCACGGGCGAGGAGGGTGTGCGGCGCGCCGGCCACCGGCACCGGGCTTCGGTCCACCAGCTGCCGGCTGAGGCGCGCCGGCTCTCCTCCGGCGAACCGGTCATCCCCACCATCTTCGCCTGAGCCGGCCCCTCGCCTGCGCAGCCACCACTGCGCAACCACCACTGCCCGGCCGCAGTTCTACGGCCCGGGCTCCCATGACGCTACCGGGTGCGGTGCCCAGGGTAGTAGCGTAGGGGCCAGCGGCACTGACCCAACGGGAGAACAGCACCTAGGAGGCTGACATGGCTGAGGCACTGATCATCGTCGATGTCCAGAACGACTTCTGCGAAGGTGGGGCGCTGGCGGTCACCGGCGGTGCACAGATCGCTGCGGACCTCTCCGAGTTCCTCGAGGACCGCCACGGCGAGTACTCGACCATCGTCGCCACTCAGGACTGGCACATCGACCCGGGCGAGCACTTCTCGGATGCTCCGGACTTCGTGAAGTCCTGGCCGGTGCACTGCGCCGCCGGCACGCCGGGTGCCGAGCTCCACGACAACTTGGACACCGACTATCTGGAGGCCCGCTTCCTCAAGGGCCTCTACGACGACGGCTACTCCGGCTTCGAGGGGCGGCAGGGTGATCCGGAGCGCGTCGGCATCCTCGAGGGCGAGAAGGGCATCAAAGTCGAACCCGAAGATGTGATCGCCTCCGATGCCCCGGATCTGAACTCCTGGCTGCAGGAGCACGACGTCGACACGGTCACCATCGTGGGGCTCGCCACCGACCAGTGTGTGCGCGCCACGGCCCTGGACGCCGCGGAGAACGACTACGCAGTCCGGGTGATCACCGACCTGACCGCCGGTGTCAGCCAGGAGAAGGTCACTGAGACCTACCAGGAGCTGCGCGAGGCCGACGTCGAGCTCCTCACCCGCGACGAAACCTAAAATCCCGGCGAATGTTGCGTCCCGCGTGCGGTACAGAGCGTACACGCAACATCCTCCGGGATTTCTGAAGTCCTGCCCCTCGGCTCCCGGTCGTTGTTTCAGCGCCGCGAAACCCCCTCGCGCAGAAGCTTCAGCTCCAGCCTCCGCGGCTCGGCCAGGTCGCCCCAGTTCCAGCGCGCGATGCTCCGTCCGGTGTCTCGGACCTTCTCCTCTCGCTGAATCTGGTTCCAGTAGACGCCGGATTCGGTCGTGCCGGAGAGGCCCGCTGCCTGGTCAAACTTGATCCGCCCATCAAATTCGCCGGCCACGCGGTCGGCTTCCCAGTCGAAGTCGAGCCGGGCCGTGCTGCCATCGGGCAGCCGTATCGGTGTTTGCAGCTTCGGGGCCGCGAAGCCCAACTGGTGGATCAGGACTCGGGAACGGGACTCACCCGGTGACTCACTGAGCGGGTCGGCAAAGGTGGCAGCCCAATCCCATGCCCTGACCGCCCTGCGGCTCCACAGCCATTCACTCACGGTCTCCAAGTCATCTCGGGTGACACGCCTGCCGTATCCATAGCGACCAGCCATTGCTGCGTCCAGTGCCACAATGGCCCTCTGCCGACTCAACCGTGGGAGCGTGTCCATCAGTGCAAAGGGAAGCGGCTCCGTCATCACCTCGGCAGCAGTCCCGTCCTCCAAGCGCACCTCCGGCACGGGAACGCGGATCCCGCCTGGCCCAGTCTCTGAAGACCAGTACAGCTTTCGCGACTCAGGTGCGGTGGATTGCAGAGGAACCGGTGGCAGGCAGCGTCGCAATGGAAGTGGCTTGAAGGCTGAGACGTAGGCATCCTCTCTGCGTTCCGCCTCAGCCTTGACCTGAGCAATCAGCGAATCCGAGGAGCTGCCTGTCACGGGCGGAGCCGCAGACGCACCACACCCTGAGGTGGAGACAGCACGGACGTGAACAGCAGCAGGAACGCTGAGTTGTGGCACACCGTAGATCGTCAATGCCGTCTCTCTGCAGAAGATGGCGGTGGGCTGCTGGAGTCCCACGGCCGCAGCCAGAGCGGCATGCCGGGTCCAGGGTTTGGCAGTCAGCCATTGCCACGTCTCGACAAAGACGCCCGGACGTATCCGCAGCAGTTCACCACGGTTCACCGCACGCATCAGCGTGCTCCGCACCCATGAGCTTCTGCGGTGGTGGATAAGGGTCAGCGTCATGCTCTCAGCTTCACACTGGCCCTGACCCAGCGGAACCACCCCCTGCCAATCTGTGGATAACCCCGCCTCAGGAAGTGCCCGGTGCGCATTTCATCGCCCAGGACGCAACATTGACCGGGTGATCCCGTGTCGACTCCCCCACGTCCCAGCTGCTGTTGCGCAGAAGGCAGGTTGGGCCGATGAAACGCAACATCGACCGGGAGGTGGGAGGGACGGGCGGGACGGGGCCGGTGAGCAGGTGGGGCAGGGCGGCTACTTTTTGCCGAGGAACCAGAGTTGCAGCTGCTTCAGCCGGGTCTCCAGCTCGGACTGCGTCGCCTGGGGCACGGGAGGGCCGCCGCAGGCGGTGCGCAGCTTGGTGTGGATGCTGCCCTGGTGCATCCCGGTCTTCGCGGCGTAGGCGGAGACGGACTTGTTCAGTTTGCTGCGCGTGGCCTTCAGCGCCCGATGATCGACGACGTCGGGCCGGCTGCGGGACTCAGCGGGGCGGCGTCTGAGCTGTTCGGCCTGCTGCTTGCGCAGCAGCTCCGAGACCTGCTCGGGCTCCAGCAGCCCGGGGATGGCCAGGAATCCCATTTCATCCTCGGAGCCGATATCGCCGCCGAGGCCGAACTCGTCGCCGTCGAAGAGCACCTTGTCGAAGGATGCCTGCGAGCCCAGGGCGGCGAACTCGCCCTTGGTGAGCTCCTCAGAGGCCCGGTCCTCCTGCTGGGCCTCGTCGAGCAGATCCTCCTCGGCGACGTCGTCGTCGTTCTGGGCTGTTTCGGGGACCTGCAGGGCGTGGTCGCGTTCGGCCTCCAGCTCGTTGGCGAGCTCGGTGAGCACCGGCACCGAGGGCAGGAAGACGCTGGCGACCTCGGCCTTCTTCCGCATCCGGACGAAGCGGCCGACCGCCTGGGCGAAGAACAGCGGCGTGGAGGTGGAGGTGGCGTAGACGCCGACGCACAGGCGAGGTATGTCCACGCCCTCAGAAACCATGCGCACCGCGACCATCCAGTACCTGGAGCCGTCATCGCTGAACTCTTCGATCCGTCGGGAGGCGGATTTGTCATCGGAGAGCACCACGGTGGTGCGCTGACCGGTGATCGCGTCCAGCTGGGCGGCGTAGGCGCGTGCGGCTTCGTGGTCGGTGGCGATGACCAGCCCGCCGGCGTCGTCGATTTTGTCCCGGACCTTCAGCAGCCGCTGGTGGGCGGCCCGCAGCACCGCCGGGATCCATTCGCCCTCGGGGTTCAGCGCGGTGCGCCAGGCGTGGGAGGTGATGTCTTTGGTGGCTGCGGCGCCGAGCGTGGATTCCATCTCCTCGCCGGAGGCGGTGCGCCAGCGCATGGTGCCCGAGTACGCCATGAACACCACCGGCCGGACCACCTGATCGATCAGTGCCGGGCCGTAGGAGTAGGAGTAGTCGGCCTTGGAGCGGCGTACCCCGTCGGGGTCCTCCTGGTAGGTCACGAACGGGATGGGCGAGGTGTCTGAGCGGAAGGGCGTGCCGGTCAGCGCCAGGCGGCGGGCGGCCGGCTCAAACGCCTCGCGCACCCCCTCGCCCCAGCTCAGCGCGTCACCGGCGTGGTGGATCTCGTCAAAGATCACCAGGGTGCGTCCCGCCTCAGTCTTGTTGCGGTGCAGAGCTGGCTTATTCGCCACCTGGGAGTATGTGACCGCGACCCCCATGAACTGGGTGCCGTGGCGACCGTCGGAGTTCTTGAAGTTGGGGTCGATGGAGAGTCCCACCCGCGCGGCGGCGTCGGCCCACTGGCGCTTCAGGTGGTCGGTGGGGGCGACCACGTAGAGCCGGTTGACCTCCCCGGACTCCACCAGCAGCTTGGCCACCCGCAGCGCGAAGGTGGTCTTGCCCGCGCCCGGGGTGGCCACGGTGAGGAAATCGCGCGGGCGGCGCTCGATGTAGCGGTCCAGGGCTTCCTGCTGCCATTGGCGCAGGGTGGACGCGGTGCCGCGGGGGGCCCGGTGCGGGTAGGCGGGCGGGAGCTGTGAGCCGACGTCGGTGCCGACGTCGAAGAGAGTGGGTTCGGTCACTCTCAGTTCTTGCCGAAGCCGAAGAAGCCGCGGCCGCCGGACTTGCCGGAACCCTCGTCGCCTCCGCCGCTCATCTCCTCGTAGATCTCCTGGCACTCCGGGCAGACGGGGAACTTCTTCGGGTCGCGGGAGGGGACCCAGACTTTGCCGCAGAGCGCGACGACGGCGTCACCCTCCAGGGCGGACTCCATGATCCGATCGCGTTTGACGTAGTGGGAGAAGCGCTCATGGTCACCGGGCTCGGCCAGCTGCTCCTGGTGCTCCCGCTCGATGGTGGCGGAGCCTCCGGGCGAAGCGGCAGGGTCAGCAGTGTGCATCCGGAACGGATTGTCTGTGGAGGACATCATGACACCAGTCTACCGAAGGCCGATGGGTCGTTCGAGGGCTAGGTCGATGAGTTCTGTGATCAGTTCGCTGAAGCTCATCCCGGCGGCCTTCCACACCTGGGGGTACATGCTGATCGGGGTGAACCCGGGCATGGTGTTGACCTCATTGATGAGGATCTTTCCGTCAGCGGTGTAGAAGAAGTCGGCCCGGCAGAGGCCCTCACCGTCGATGGAGTCGAAGGCCACCACGGCTTGGCGGCGAATCTCCTCGGTGACCTCGGCCGGCAGTTCGGCGGGGCAGCGCAGGTCGGCGGCGGCCTCGTCCTGGTACTTGGCCGCAAAGTCGTAGAACGCTGCGGGGTCCGCCTGATGGTCCACCACGATTTCGCCCAGCAGTGAGGCCCGGGCTGCGGCGTCGCCGGGGCTTCCCAGCACCCCGCACTCGATCTCGCGGCCATCGATGCCTTCCTCCACCACCACTTTGGGATCATGCTCCCGGGCGGCGGCCAGCGCGGCATCCAGCTGCGCCCAATCATCGACCCGGGTGATCCCCACCGAGGATCCGGCCCGGGCCGGTTTGACGAACACCGGCAGCTCCAGGCCCTGCACCCGGTGGACAGCAGCGTCGGGATCAGCGACCCACTGCCGGGCGGTGATGGTCTCCCACCGACCCACCTGAAGCCCGGCCGCGTCGAAGGCGAGCTTCATGAAGTGCTTATCCATCCCCACCGCCGAGGCCAGCATCCCGGCGCCCACATAGGGCACACCCAGCAGCTCCAGCAGCCCCTGCAGCGTGCCGTCCTCACCGAAGGGACCGTGCAGCAGCGGCAGCACCACATCAATCCCACCCAACGACGACGCCGCACCATCGGGACCCAGCCGGATCAGCTCCGCACCCCGGGCGGCGGAGCCCTGTGCATCGGTGAACAGCTGCACCGTCGACTCCGAGGGCAGCACCTGCGGCAGTTCATCGGAGCCGAAGGCATGGGTCCGCGGGTCCACCACCGGCGAAGTCCACTGACCGCTGCGGGTGATGCCCACCTCCACCACATCAAACCGGTCCGTGTCGATGGCCCGCAGCACACCGGCAGCAGTCACACAGCTGACCGAATGCTCCGAGGACTGCCCCCCATAGAGCACCGCGACCCGCGGCTTGGCGGTGGCTTCGTGGGCGCCGGATGCAGCGGCGCCGGTGTCATCTGCCATAGGTCAGGTTCCTTCTGCTTTCAGGTTGCGAGCGAGCAGCAGCGAGGCGATGTTCTCCACGTCCAGGGTTCCGTCCAGCACGGCGCAGACGGCTTCGGTGATCGGCATCTCCACGCCCAGGCTGCGGCCCAGGGCCAGCACCGCGGATCCGGACTTCATACCCTCTGCGGTCTGGGTCAACTGTGCGGTGACCTCCTCCGGTGTCAGCCCCTCGCCCAGCAGCCGCCCGGCGGAGCGGTTGCGGGACAGCGGTGAGGCGCAGGTGGCGACCAAGTCGCCGAGTCCGGCCAAGCCGGACAGGGTCTCCAACTTCCCGCCCAGCACTGCCGCCAGCCGGGTGGTTTCGGCCAGGCCGCGGGTGATCACTGAGGCCTTGGAGTTGTCCCCCAACTGTTGGCCGTCGCAGATGCCCACCGCCAGGGCGATCACGTTTTTGACGATGCCGGCGATCTCCACCCCGGCCACATCAGTGTTGGTGTAGGGCCGGAAGTAGGGGCTGGAGCACAGCGCGGCGACCCGCTCCGCGACCTCGTGGTCCTGGCAGGCCACCACGGAGGCTGTGGGCTCTTCGCGGGCGATCTCCATGGCCAGATTCGGCCCCGAGACCACCGCGATCTGCCGTGGGTGAAGGTCGAGCTCGGCGGCGATGACCTCGCTCATCCGGTGGTTGGTGCCGCGCTCCAGTCCTTTGATCAGCGAGACGACGATGGCATCCTCGCTCAGCGAGGCTCTGACCTCGGCCAGGTGGCTGCGCAGGCTCTGGGCGGGCACGGCCAGCACGACGACGTCGGATCCGCTGACCGCTTCGGCGATGCTGGTGGTGGCGGTGATGGTCTGCGCCAGGCGGATCTGACCCAGGTATGAGGTGTTGGTGTGGGAGGTGCTGATCTCTTCGGCGAGCTCTGCCCGGCGCGCCCAGAGCACCACCTGAGATCCGCCGGCGTCGGCGAGGATCTTGGCAAAGGTGGTGCCCCAGGAGCCGGCACCCAGGACGGCGACCCGGCTCATGCGGGCTCCTCTGCCGCGGCCTCGCCGGATTCGCTGCGCGGCACCCGCTGTTTGGCCGCTCGGTCCCAGATCTGCGCCGGCGGGGTCTGGCCGCGCAGCTGGGCCACCCCGTCGGTGAGGGCTGCTTCGATCCGCTGGGTGGCCTGGGCCAGCACCGTGCGGCTCATCGGTTGGGAGCGCAGATCATCGAGGTCCACCTCCTCGCCCACCTGCAGCGTGTACTTCTGCCGCGGCAGCAGCTTGGGGCGCTTGCCGTAGGGCGGCAGGAAGTCCTGGACTCCCCAGTGGGTGACCGGGATGACCGGTGCGCCGGTGGTCAGGGCCAGCCGGGCGGCCCCGGTTTTGGCGCGCATAGGCCAGTAGTCCGGGTCGCGGCTGAGGGTCCCTTCGGGGTAGATGACGATGGCGCCGCCGTCGTCGAGGACGGTGGCGGCTACTTCCAGGGATCTGCCGACTTCGGCGCGGTCGCCGCGGTTGACCGGTATCTGGTTCGTCCGGCGCAGCGCCAGTCCCAAGACTGGGACCCGGAACAGGGAGTCCTTGGCCAGAAAGTGCAGCGTGTTGCCGGCCCGGTAGATCGGGTGGCCCACGGCCAGCGGGTCGATTTCGCTGATGTGGTTGGTGACGACGATGAATCCGGTGTCGGGCAGCTTCTCCAGACCGCGCCACTCCTTGCTCATCAGCACGTTCATCGCCGGGCGCACTATCCCGGCGAGGATGCGGAACGCGAAGGGGGTGTGGGTCTTGCGCTGTCCGAGTCTGCGCTGTCCCAGTCTGCGGGCACCCGCCTTCCGGGAGCCTTTCCTGGACGGCGGGACCGGTTCTCGGCGGCGCGATCCTGTGTCGGAGGTCATGAGCATCAGCTTATCGGCCCGAGTCAGTGACGAGGGGCTTCAGCGTTCGGTGAGTTCGATGTCTGCGCCGAGGCCGGTGATCTTGTCGATGAAGTGCTCATAGCCGCGTGCGATGATCTCGATGCCGGTCACATTGGAGGTTCCCTTGGCTGCCAGGGCAGCGATCAGGTGGGAGAACCCGCCGCGCAGATCAGGGATGTCAATATCGCTGCCGGTCAGCTCGCTGGGCCCGGAGATGACGGCTGAGTGCAGGAAGTTGCGCTGGCCGAACCGGCAGGGGGTGGAGCCGAGACATTCCCGGTGCAGCTGGATGGAGGCCCCCATGCGCTGCAGCGCTTGGGTGAAGCCGAACCGGTTCTCATACACGGTCTCGTGGATGATCGACACGCCCTGAGCCTGGGTCAGGGCGACCACCATGGGCTGCTGCCAGTCGGTCATGAAGCCGGGGTGCACATCAGTCTCCAGCACCAGCGGCTGCAGGGGTTTGGAGTCGTGCCAGAAGCGCATGCCGTCGTCGTCGACTTCGAACTCTCCGCCGATCTTCCGGTAGATGTTCAGAAACGCGGTGAGGTCTCGTTGGGCTGCCCCGCGGACGTAGATGTCGCCCTCGGTGACCAGTGCGGCCGAGGCCCAGGAGGCGGTCTCGTTGCGGTCGGGGATGGCCCGGTGCCGGTACCCGGAGAGCTGGCTGACACCTTCGATGCGGATGGTGCGGTCGGTGTAGACGGTGATCAGCGCGCCCATCTGCTGCAGGATGGCGATCAGGTCATGGATCTCCGGCTCGACGGCGGCGTTCTTCAGCTCGGTGATGCCCTCGGCCAGCACAGCGGTCAGCAGCACCTGCTCCGTGGCGCCCACTGAGGGGAAGGGCAGCTCCAGCTTGGCCCCGCGCAGACCCTTGGGCGCGGAGATGTGGATGCCCGAGACCTGTTTGTCCACCACGGCGCCGAAGGTCCGCAGCACTTCCAGGTGGTAGTTGATGGGTCGGTCGCCGATGCGGCAGCCGCCGAGGTCGGGGATGAAGGCTTCGCCGTTCTTGTGCATCAGCGGACCGCAGAACAGGATCGGGATCCGGGAGTCGCCGGCGTAGGCGTCAATCTCGGAGTGCTCTGCGGAATAGGTCTCGCGGGGGTCCAGCTGCATGATGCCAGCTTCGGCATCCCGCTCCACCTTGACCCCGTGGATGGTCAGCAGGTTGGTGACGATCTCCACGTCTTTGATCTCTGGGACGTTGCGCATCTCAGAGGGAGCGCTGCCCAGCAGGGAGGCGACCATCGCCTTGGGCACCAGGTTTTTGGCGCCTCGCACGTGGACTTCGCCCTGCAGCGGCTTTCCGCCTTGGATTGTGAGCAGCTTGGCCATAGAGGTCGGTGGTCCCTTTCGTAGGGTCAGCGTCGTAGGGTCTGCGAATTATGCCCTGCTACTGTACCCGATCAGCCTGATGCGGTCCGGGTCACACCTTCGCCGGCAGGGTGGTGGGTTTGAAGGCCCCGCGGGTGGTTTCGTAGGTGGTGATCGCCGCTTCCTGGCGCAGGGTCAGGGAGATGTCGTCCAGGCCCTCCATCAGCCGCCACCGGGTGTAGTTGTCCATCTCGAAGGTGGCCTCCACCGAGCCGCAGCGCACAGTGCGGGACTCCAGGTTCACGGTGACTTCGGTGCCGGGCTCCTTCTCCAGCTCCTTGAAGATCAGCTCGACGTCGGGCTGGGCGACCTTGGCAGCCACCAGACCCTGTTTGGCCGCGTTGCTGTAGAAGATGTCGGCGAACCGGGATGAGACGACCACCCGGAACCCGTAGTCCTTCAGCGCCCAGACGGCGTGCTCCCGCGATGAGCCGGTGCCGAAGTCGGGCCCGGCCACCAGCACGGTGCCGTGGCGGTAGGGCTCCTGGTTCAGCACGAAGTCGTCCTTCTTCCGCCAGGCGTGGAAGAGGGCGTCGTCGAACCCGGTTTTGGTGATGCGCTTGAGGAACACGGCGGGGATGATCTGGTCGGTGTCCACATTGGACTGCTTCAGCGGCACCCCGACGCCGGTGTGGGTGGTGATCGGTTCCATAGTTCTCCTAAAACTTTGAGCAGCGGGTCAGCGGCTGACCGGCCGGACCGGCGCAGGTTCTCAGGCGGGCACAGTTCTCAGGCTGGCACCGGAGCGTCGGCGGTGACGTCGGAGGGGGCTGAGAGGGTGCCGCGGATGGCGGTGGCAGCGGCCACCACTGGCGAGACCAGGTGGGTGCGTCCGCCCTTGCCCTGCCGGCCCTCGAAGTTGCGGTTGGAGGTGGAGGCGCACCGCTCCCCCTCGGCCAGCTGGTCGGGGTTCATGCCCAAGCACATCGAGCAGCCGGCAAAGCGCCACTCCGCCCCGAAGTCCTTGAACACCTGGTCGATCCCTTCGGCCTCGGCGTCCAGCCGCACACGGGCGGAGCCGGGCACCACGATCATGGAGACATCTGGGTCCTTCTGCCGGCCCTTGATGATCTCGGCGGCAGCGCGCAGGTCCTCCAGCCGGGCGTTGGTGCAGGAGCCTAAGAACACCGTGTCGACCCGGATGTCCTTCATTGCGGTGCCGGGGGCCAGGTCCATGTACTGCAAGGCCCGTTCGGCCGATTCCCGATCCACCGGATCGTGGAAGCCTGCTGGGTCAGGGATGGACTCGCTGAGGCTCACGCCTTGGCCGGGGTTGGTGCCCCAGGTGACGAAGGGCTCCAGCTCATCGGCGTTGAGCACCACGTCGGCGTCGAACTGGGCATCCTCATCGGTGGCCAGGCTGGACCAGTATTCCACCGCGGCGTCCCAATCCTCGCCGGTGGGGGCGTGGGGCCGGCCCGCCACGTAGTCGAAGGTGGTCTGATCGGGGGCGACCATGCCGGCCCGGGCGCCTGCTTCGATGCTCATGTTGCAGATGGTCATCCGAGCCTCCATGGAGAGCTCTTCGATGGCAGAGCCGCGGTACTCCAGCACGTAGCCCTGGCCGCCGCCGGTGCCGATCTTAGCGATGACCGCCAGAATGATGTCTTTGGAGCTCACACCGGGCTTCAGGCTTCCGTTCACGGTGATCGCCATCGTCTTAAACGGGCTCAGCGACAGCGTTTGGGTGGCCAGCACGTGCTCCACGTCGGAGGTGCCGATGCCCATCGCCAGCGAGCCGAACGCCCCGTGGGTGGAGGTGTGGGAGTCGCCGCAGACCACAGTCATGCCGGGCTGGGTCAGCCCCAGCTGGGGCCCGACGACGTGGACGATCCCCTGGTTGGCGTCCCCCAACGAGTGCAGCCGCACGCCGAACTCCTCACAGTTGGCCCGCAGCGTATCCACCTGCTTGCGGCTGGTGGGATCGGCGATCGGCTTATCGATCTCCAGAGTGGGGGTGTTGTGGTCCTCGGTGGCGATGGTCAGATCGGGCCGGCGCACCGGACGGTTGGCCAGACGCAGGCCCTCGAACGCCTGCGGGGAGGTCACCTCGTGGACCAGGTGAAGATCAATGTAGAGCAGATCCGGGGAGCGCTGCCCGTCCTTCTCCTCACCACGGACCACCACGTGGTCGCGCCAAACTTTCTCTGCCAGCGTCAGCGGCATCTCTGCCGAGTTCTCTGCCATGGGGTCCTCCAGTGTGTGAATGCGCCGCCGCGATAGTTGCAGGGTGATGAACGTGGCGGCCGCGCCGGCCGAGTGGGCCTGTGTATCTAGGGAACCACTGAACCTGAGCAAGATGAAGAGTCTGACCCCGGGTCTCATTATTTGAGATGATTCCCATATAATGAGGGTCATGGCTGAACGCACCTCTGACCCGCCGACCACTGCTCTGGATCTGCCGCAGCCGATGCACTCCCCCTCCGGAATCGGTGTGATCGACAAATCCGTGACGATTATGGACGCTTTGGAAGCGGGACCGGCCACCTTGGCGCAGCTGGTGGAGTCCACGGGCCTGGCCCGGCCGACAGTGCACCGATTGGCCAGCGGACTGGTCCACCACCGGTTCCTGGCCCGCGATGTTCGCGGCCGGTATGTGATCGGCCCCCGGCTGGGTGAGCTGGCCTCGGCCGCCGGGGATGACCGGCTGGTCTCTGCCGCCGGGCCGATCCTGCTGAAGCTGCGCGATGCCACCGGTGAGTCCTCCCAGCTGTTTCGCCGCCAGGGCGATGCTCGAGTGTGCGTGGCCTCCGCCGAGCGGCCCATCGGACTGCGCGATTCGATCCCGGTGGGCACCCAGCTCTCCATGAAGGCCGGCTCAGCGGCTCAGGTGCTGCTGGCCTGGGAGGACCACGATCGCCTAGTCGATGGGCTCAGCGGCGCCCGCTTCTCTCCCACGGTGCTGGCCGGGGTGCGCCGGCGCGGCTGGGGCGAGTCCCTCGGCGAGCGCGAAGCAGGCGTCGCCTCGGTCTCGGCACCGGTGCGCAGCCCCTCGGGCCGGGTGCTCGCCGCCGTCTCCATCTCCGGGCCGATTGAGCGGCTCTCCCGCCAACCGGGCAGGAAGTTCGCCCCCGTCGTGGCGGCCGCGGCCCAGCAGCTCACCGAGATGGTCCGGAAGAATCCCGACGCCGACCACGGCCTGAAGGACAATGGTCAGTGAATGGGTGCCACAGAGTCCCACCCTGCGCCGGAGACTGTGTGATCGGTGAGCACCGCATGTGAGCGGTTGCGCGGCTTATCCGTCTGCACGGTGTCGTCATCCAGCGCGGTGTCATCCACCACGGTGCCGATCGCCCGGAAACCGGTGGGCAGTTTCGCGTCGGCGCTGAAGGTGGCCAGCAGGCTGTAGTCCTCTCCCCCAGTCAGCACCCATTCCAACGCGTCTGCAGGACTGGCCCCCAGCGCCGCAGCCACGGCAGTCAGCTGCTCGGCCTCTGCGGCGAGCGCGGCGTCATCCAGCCTGATGCTGACGGCGGAGGCCTCGGCCAGCCGCGTGGCATCTCGCAGCAGCCCGTCGCTTAGATCCATGCCGGCGCTGGCCCCGGCGCTGCGTGCGGCCGCACCGGCGGTCAGCGGTGGTGTTGGCCGCTGCTGGGCCAGCAGGCACTGGTGGATGAGCTGCCGATGCGAGCCTCCCTCCTGCTGAGCATGGCCGCCCTCCAGCAGAGCAAGACCTGCCGCTGCGTAACCCAGCGGCCCGCACACGGCCAGCACGTCGCCGGCATTGGCACCAGCACGGGTGAGCGGACTGCCGCCGTCGGGAGCCTCCCCCAGAGCAGTGATGGTCACTGAGATGGTCTCACCGGAGGCGAGGTCTCCACCGGCGATCAGGCAGTCTTGGGCCCCGGGTGCCTGGCAGGCGCGGATCACCCCGCGGTAGAAGTCCTGCACCCACTCCAGCGGGGTGTCCGGCGGCAGGGTGAGGCTGATCAGCAGCGCTGTGGTGGTGGCACCCATCGCGTTGATGTCCGAGAGGTTCTGGGCTGCGGCCTTGGTGCCCACATCTGTGGCCCAGTCGCGTGCCTGCGCCCACCACCGGCGCCGAAAGTCCTGGCCCTCGGCCATCGTATCGGTGGTCATCGCCACCTGCCCGTGTCCGAAGCGGACCACAGCGGCGTCGTCGCCCAAGCCCAGCTCAAGGCCCGTCCGGGTGGCGTTGTGCGGGTCGATCACCTCGCGGATGGCGGCCAGCACCGCCTCTTCCCCGGCTTGGCTGACGGTCTGGCTCACGTGGGGCTGGTCTTGGCACATGAAGGCCATGTTCCCATGGTCTGACCCCTCTGCGCCGTCAGTCGGCGACAGGGTTGCGAGCATCCACAGGTCTGGCGCACCGACGCGTAGGGCACAAGTGACTCTGGCCGCTCGCCACTAGACTGTCCCCCATGCTGACTTCTCCCTGGGCCCGATCCGCCGCCGGCGCCAACACCTACGACACAGCCGCCGCAGCGGTCCTGCCCACCATCTACGAACGCACCACCGCTGCCGCCATGGCCGCCGGGGCGATCAACCTGGGGCAGGGCTTCCCCGACGACGAGGGCCCGCAGTGGTTGCTGCGCGCAGCTGCCGAGTCCATCACGGACCCGACCTACGGCCCCAACAATCAGTACCCGCCCGGCTTGGGGCTGCCGGTGCTGCGCGAGGCCGTCGCGTCCCACCAGGCGCGCCGCTTCGGAGTCAGGTTGGATCCGCAGCATCAGGTGATGGCCACCACCGGGGCCACCGAGGGAATCGCTGCGACCATGCTGGCCTTCGCCGCGCCCGACAGTGACGTGCTCAGCTTTGAGCCCTGGTACGACTCCTACGGCTCCATAGCAGCCCTGGCCGGGGCGCGGCTGCGCACCGTGCCGCTGAGCGCACCCGACTTCCGGCCCGACGTCGCGACGTTGGTGAGCATGATCTCGGAGAAGACCTCCATGATCCTGCTGAACACTCCGCACAACCCCACCGGCACCGTGTTCACCGCCGATGAGCTGGGCCAGATCGTGGCGGCAGCGCGTAAGCACGACGTCGTCATCATGTGTGATGAGGTCTATGAGCACCTGGTCTTCGACGGTGTGCAGCACACACCGATTCTTGCGGTTGACGGTGCGGAGGACGTCGCTGTCGCCGTCAGCTCGGCCGGCAAGTCATTCTCGGTGACTGGGTGGAAAGTCGGGTGGGTCACCGGAAGCGCAGAACTGGTCAATAAGGTCCGCGGGGTCAAACAGTTTCTGAGCTTCACCTCTGGGCCGGCCTATCAGTGGGCGGTGGCGCAGGGGTTGGAGGATGATCGTGGATTCTTCGCCGAGAATCAGGCGGCGCTGCAGGCCGGCCGCGACCACCTCGCCGAGGGACTGGCGGCCGCGGGCCTGACCCCCTACGCGCCCCAGGCCGGCTACTTTGTGCTGGCAGACATCGCTGAGGTCACTGATCGCCCGGCTGCGGAGTTCTGCCTCGACTTGGCGCGCGACGTTGGGGTCGCAGCGATTCCCGTCTCGGCGCTGACCCTGGGCAATGAGGCCTCAGCCGACCTGGATCGGCTGGTGCGCTTTGCCTTCTGCAAGGAACGCTCCACCCTCGATGAGGCGCTGCGCCGGCTGAAGCGCTCCAGGGTGTGAGCCCTGAACTCTCTGGGGGCCGCGGCCAGTCGTCAGCGACCGAGACTGAGCTAACGTAGTCACTGTGACCCTGAACCAGCGCACCCGAGTAGTCTCAGCAGCCCGCCCCCATCAGCCCAATGCTGGGGTGAACCACCCGGTGGATTTCACCTCCACCTATATGTACCGGCCCAGTGCGGAGAACTCCCTGGAGTACGCACGGGAGGGCAGCCCGACCTTCGACCCGCTGGAGCAGCTGCTGGCCGAGTTGGAGGGCGGCGACCACGGACTGCTGTTCTCCTCCGGGATGGCGGCCATCTCCGCGGTGGCCAACCAGCTTCCCCTGGGTGCTCATCTGGTGCTTCCCAGCCACGCCTATATGGGTTTCTCCACCCTGGCCCAGCAGATGGAGGATAAGGGCCTGCTGCGGCTTCATCGTGTCGATATTGCCGATACTGAGCAGGTGCTGGGCACTGTCGGTGAGGCTGCTGCTGCGGCAGAGACGGCTGGCACCGAAGCGATGCTGTGGATCGAGTCGCCGACCAACCCGATGCTGGAGGTCGCCGATATCCCCGCACTGCTGGCCGGAGCGAAGCAGCTGGGGGTGACCACTGCGGTGGACAACACCTTCGCCACTCCCCTGCGGCAGAATCCCTTGGAGCACGGGGCCGACGTCGTGCTTCATTCGGTCACTAAATTTATTGCCGGACATTCAGATGTGCTGATGGGCGCGGCGATCACCTCGGATACCCAGATGTATGAGGGGCTGCACAATCATCGCAGTTTTCACGGTACGGTTCCCGGGCCGATGGAGGTGTTCCTGGCCCTGCGCGGTGTCCGGACTCTGGCGGTCCGGTTGGACGCCGCAGAGCGCAACGCCCAGCTGCTGGCGCAGCGGCTGGAGGAATCCATCCACGACGACGCCGTACCGGTGCGCTCTGTCTGTTACCCGGGGCTGGCCAGCCACCCGCAGCATGAGCGGGCTGAGTCTTTGCTGAGCGGGTTCGGAGCGATCATCACCCTCGACACCGGCAGCCAGCAGATCGCCGATGCGGTGCTGGAGCGGCTGCAGATCTGGACTCCGGCCACCAGCCTGGGCGGGGTGGAGTCCCTGGCGGAGCGGCGACGGCGCCACCTCACCGAGCCCACCAGCGTGCCTGAGGGCCTGATCCGCCTCTCAGTGGGCATCGAAGATGCCGAGGATCTCTACCAGGATGTGGACCAGGCGCTCAGATCAGCCGGTGATCAGCTGGCCTAGGCCACAGCTGTGGCGACGTCGACAACGACGTCGTCTCCGCTTCTGAAACGACGTCGTCCCCCCATCGAGTGGCAGATTCTTGGTGCTAAGAAGCCGGCGGGCCCGATCATTCCGACAAAAATCCAGCAAGTCCCACGAGGCTGCCACGGCCTCGCTACCTGATCTGCCGGATCCTTCGCCCACTGCCCCAAGCGCGATCGGCAGTCATCACTGTGTCATCGAACCGTGTGCCCAGAGCGATACAGAGTCTATCGGCGAGGGACAGTCCACGCCCGGGTTCCCAGATTTCAGCAGCCACTTCTGCATCCGTCTCAGTCACCGGTTCAACACGTAATCCGTAGCTTTTCAGGACTGTGCTCACCATATTCCAGTCCCCATTTGCGGCGGCGATCTTTTGCGCCACCTCGGACCAGTTCGCCGCGCTGACGCGCACTTCGGCGTCAAGTGCCTCCTCTACGACATCCTGACCCAATTCGCTCTTCAAGAACGCGAGCAACGCTGAAGCGTCGATGACAGTCATGCGGCCTGGTCGTCCCGCTCGGCCTCAAGTCGTCGCTCCGACAGGAGCTCTTCGACCAGTTCTTTACCTTCCAGCTGTTGTCGGATGCGTTCGCGTGCCTGCTCCCGGGACATGAGAACTACACCGTCTGCAGTGTCGACGAAGACCAAAGGGGTGCCCGCCCTCCAGCGTTGTCGATTGCGCATTTCGGCGGGGATGACCAGTCGTCCTCGGTCGCCTAAAGTGACGTGTGTGGTATTCATGTACTCATGATCCCACCACAGGGCATCCAGTGGGAACCCTGAGTTCTTCAACTCTCAGAAATTCCGGACGATCTGCCTGGTGCCGCCTCGCGCGCCGAGGCAGCTGTCACTCGGCGAATTCGAACGTGATCTCGTGGGGCATGACGTGGACTGCTTTGAAAGCCGGGTCTGCGACCACCTGGTGCCATGCATCGGAGGGAACGATGAAGGACTCTCCTGCTTCCACTGCATGGTCCTGATCGGTGAACTTCAGAACACAGCGTCCCTCGGTCACCACCAGCACGGATTCGACGGAGGCAGTGTGCCGCGGGAAGGGCTGCCCCGAGGCGCCCTCCATTCGCTTGGTCGTAAACATCGAGCCTACTTGCAGCGGCGTCACTTTCTTCACAGCGCAGTCCTTTCACATATCCGTCACGCAGTGTGGTCTGGTCATTCTGGAACCGGAGTCTGCTGGTACGAAGCCAGCCGCCACTTCCCATCGCGCCGGACATAGACGCTGGACATCAATGCCCGGAATTCCGGATCTTCCCCGTGCCGCCAGGCGGTGCCCCGGTAGGCAAGGACTGCGCATTCATCAGTGAGCTCGATGAGACGCGGCTCGGTAATCTCATAGTGGCTCCAGGCGGGCGCATCGTTGAGTGAGTCGATGACCTGCTGGCGATCGAAGACGTAGCCGTGGGTCAGGATCATGACGCCGTCGTCGAGCATCAGCGTGCCGTAGAAGTCTGCACCGCTGCTCTCACACAGCGACTGCCAGCCGCGGTGCTCCACGTCGAGAAGGTCATCCAGAACCATGCGGCACAGCTGCCTCTCCTACGGTCGGGGAACACCACTGCTCACCATCCACGCTAGGTCGGACTCGTTCAGAACTCAATGACGAGTCGGCCCCGGACGCCTCCGCCCTCCAGCCTGCGGTGAGCCTGGGCTGCCTGATCCTTCGGCAGGGTGTCTGCGACCCGCAGCCTGAGCTTCTGCTGCCGTGCCAGCTGGCTCAGCTCATCGAGTTTCTCCTGGGCAGTCGCATACTCGCGCACCCAGACCGGTTGGAAGCGGGTGCCGCGCTCCCCGGGCTCCTGGTAGCCGCGGATGGTGATGATCGTGGCCTCATCGGCCAATGCTGGTGCCAGGCTCTGGTGCAGCATGGCACCATCGACCGCGCCGTCGACCCCGTCGGGGAAATGCTCGCGAACCCGTTGGGCAAAACCCTCGCCGCGGGGCAGCACCAGATCAGCGCCGAGTTCAGCGACCAGGGCCTCGTCCGCCTCGGCGGCATCTGCGACCACCCTCAGCCCGGCCAGCTTGGCAAGCTGAATCGTGTAGCCGCCCATCGCGCCCGCACCACCGGTCACTGCGAGCACGCTGCCTGGAGCCAGTCCCAGGATGTCCAGCGCCAGCCGGGCGGTCAGGCCGTTCATGGGCAGCGTGCTCGCTTCGACGTGGCTGGCGCCCTCCGGTGCGCGGACAGCGGATTCAGCCGGCACCACGATCTGCTCCGCGTACGCCCCATGGGTGCCGGAGGGCACGACCACAGCGATCACGTGGTCGTTCACGGACAGCTCGGTGTCCGTTCCGGGACCGATTTCGACCAGCACACCGGCTGCGTCCATTCCCGGCACATGAGGCGGGGAGGGGGCCTTCGACCCGCTGGTTCCTGTGCCCTGCCGTCTCATCAGGTCGGTGGGGTTGACCGCTGCGGCGTGCACGCGGATGCGCAGCTCGCCGGGTCCGGGGGTGGGGGTCGGGAGGTCGAGAACTTCAAGGACGTCCGGTCCGCCTGGTGTGCTGAATCCCACTGTTTTCATACCGGGCACAACTTCAGTGCCTGACGCCGTATTCCGCCGCCGGAAGCCGTTCTAGGCGGGCTCGCCGGTGGGATCCTCGGCGATTTCAGAAGCCAGCTCAGCCCCACCGATCGGATCAGAGGTCCAGTCCAGCAGCCGCCACCCGGTGGAAGGGTCGCCTTCCATCTCCAGGGCCCCGGTGTTGGCGAAGTGGTGCCGGGTCAGGGCGTCGACGTCGACTCCTTCCACCCGTGATCTGCTCCAGGTGCGGATCGCGGCCCCGTGCGAGACCACCACTGCGCTGCGCCACCCCGATGCCGCAATGTCAGCGATCGCCTGATCGAACCGGCTGAAGAATGCCCGACCATCAGGGCCGCCGGGCATGCTGCGGTGCAGCTCGCCGCCGGACCAGGCGAAGGCGGTCTCAATATAGGTCCGTTGGGACGGTTCGTCATCGGCCATCTCCAGGTCGCCGGCCTCGATCTCCGCAAGGCCGGGGATGATCAACTTCTCCATCCCGCGCTGGTGCAGCAGCGGTGCCGCAGTCAGCGAGGTGCGCAGCAGCGAGGAGACGACGACGGCATCCACCTCACGGTCCTGAAGCACCTGGGGCACCGCCTCAGCCTGCCGCTGCCCCAACGGTGTCAGGCCCGGGCCGGGCGCTCCGGTGTCCAGCAGACCACGTACGTTCGACGGCGTTTGGCCGTGCCGAAGCATCAGAATTCGCATCTCTTCAGCCTCTCACAGCACACCGGAAGTCCGGGCGCAGCACAGAGCCCCAGGCCGATTCGACCTGGGGCTCTGTGCTGTATGAAATTCTCGTGACCCCAGCGGGATTCGAACCCGCGTTACCGCCGTGAGAGGGCGGCGTACTAGGCCTCTATACGATGGGGCCATATGCTGTTTTCATAAGTAATGCTCCCGCTCTGCGGGAGCTGAGGTAGCTTATCAAGCCACAAGTCTGAGCTGCAAATCAGACCGCTGGGCTACTAGGACTCGAACCTAGAATAACGGTACCAGAAACCGACGTGTTGCCAATTACACCATAGCCCAATGCTTTGTCTGCCCAACCGGGCAACGCCACACAACTTTACACGAGCATCGGCAGACTCAGCAAACCGCGCTGCGCTCAGCCCCGAGCTTCGGCCAGTCCGCGGAACCGGGCGATGCGCTTCAATGAAGATTCCCTGCCCAAAAGCTCCATCGACTCGAACAGCGGTGGGGACACCTTCCGGCCGGAGACGGCTGAGCGGACCGCGCCGAAGGCCTTGCGGGGCTTCAGACCCAGCCCATCGATCAGCGCCTCACGCAGCGCAGACTCAACGGCCTCGGTGCCCCAGGCGTCGTCGTCGAGCTTCTCCAGGGCCGCCGTGGAGGCGTCCAGCACCTGCAGGACCTCATCGGAGGGCCCGATGCCGCTGAAGGCCTTCTCCTCGATCGGCAGATCCTGATCAGCCACGAACAGGAAGGCCATCATGTCCGCACCCTCGGCCAGCAGGGCAATGCGTTCCTGCACCAGCGGTGCCGCACCGTCGAGCAGCTGGGCCTCCCGCTCGGAGAGCTCCTCGCCGATGAGCTGCTGCGCCCGCAGGTAGGGCGCCAGCCGGTCGCGGAAGTCTTTGGCCTGAAGCCGGCGGATGTGGGTGCCGTTGATCGCCTCGGCCTTCTTCACGTCGAACCGGGCCGGGTTGCTGAGCACATCGGTGACGTCGAAGTTCTCCACCAGCTCATCGACGGTGAAGATGTCCTCATCGGCTGCCAGTGACCAGCCCAGCAGCGCCAGGTAGTTCAGCAGCCCCTCACGGATGAACCCGCGGTCGCGGTGGTGGAAGAGGTTCGCCTGCGGGTCGCGCTTGGAGAGCTTCTTGCTCCCCTCCCCCAACACGTAGGGCAGGTGGGCGAAGGCCGGCAGGTGCTCGGCAACCCCGACGGCGTACAGCGCCCGGTACAGCGCAATCTGGCGCGGTGTGGAGCTGAGCAGATCTTCGCCGCGCAGCACGTGGGTGATGCCCATCAGCGCGTCGTCGACCGGGTTGACGAAGGGGTAGAGCGGCTCACCGTTGGCTCGGGCCACCACAAAGTCCGGTGTGGAGCCGGCGGTGAAGGTGATCTCACCGCGGACCAGGTCGGTGAAGGTGATGTCCTCATCCGGGACCCGAAGCCGCAGCACCGGCTGACGTCCCTCCGCTTCGAAGGCAGCCACCTGATCGGCGGTGAGGTCGCGGTCGTAGTTGTCGTAGCCGAGTTTGGGATCCCGGCCGGCAGCCCGGTGGCGCTGCTCGACCTCCTCGGCTGTGGAGTAGGCCCTGTAGACGTAGCCGGCCTCCAGCAGTTTGGTCAGCACCTCCTGATAGAGCTCGCCGCGCTGGGACTGCCGGTAGGGCTCATGCGGGCCGCCGGTCTCTACGCCTTCGTCCCAGTCCATGCCCAACCAGCGCAGCGCCTCCACCAGCTGCAGGTAGGACTCCTCCGTGTCGCGCTTGGCGTCGGTGTCCTCGATCCGGAAGACCAGTTTGCCGTTGGTGTGGCGGGCGTAGGCCCAGTTGAACAGGGCGGTGCGGATCAGCCCCACATGCGGGGTGCCGGTGGGTGAGGGGCAGAACCTCACCCGTACCGGTGTGGTGGCCTCCACCAGCGGGATTGAGGCCTCAGCAGCTGCGCTCATAGCGTGGTGTGTTCGTCCTTTCAGGAGCGGAAGAAGTTGGTCAGGGTGCCGATGCCTTCGACTTCGGCTTCGAAGCGGTCGCCCTCGGTGACCTGCCCCACCCCGGCCGGGGTGCCGGTGAGGATCACGTCGCCGGGCAGCAGCGTCATCGCCTGTGAGATGTAGTTGACCAGTTCGGCCACGCCGAAGATCATGTCTGCGGTGCTGCCGTCCTGGACGGTCTCTCCGTTGAGTCGGCCGGTGACCCGCAGGTCCTCGCTGTCCAGCTGGGTCTCGATCCAGGGGCCCAGCGGCACGGAGGTGTCGAATCCCTTGGCGCGAGCCCACTGGCCGTCGGTGCGCTGGGCGTCGCGGGCGGTGACGTCGTTGGCCACGGTGTAGCCGTAGATGACCTCGGAGACCCGGTCCAGCGGCACGTCCTTACAGATGCGGCCGATGACGACCGCGAGCTCAGCCTCGTAGCTGACCTCCTCGGAGAAGGCCGGCATGGTGACCGGCTCATTGGGGCCGACCACCGCAGTGTTGGGCATCAGGAACAGCAGCGGCGAGGCCGGGGCATCGTTGCCCATCTCTTTGGCGTGGTCCAGGTAGTTGCGGCCCACACCGATGAGTTTGGAGCGCGGAATGATGGGGGCGACCAGCCGGACGTCGTCGAGCTTATGGGTCTGTCCGGACTCCTTAATGCCCTGGTAGAAGGGGTCTCCCACCAGTTCGATGATGGATTCCTCCCCCTCAGCGCCGGCGAGGATTCCATAGGCGGGCTCAGCGTCGGTGACGAATCGGCAGATCTTCATGGCTTCACCCTATCGCCCTCAGGGCGGCCGCGCCGAGTTGCTCGACCAAGTCACCCTGCTGTGATCCCCGCAGGTGTTTCATGTCCACGTCGCAGACGGCGCCAGCTGAAACAGGGACGGGGAATACCGCAGGCGCCCAAGCGAATCACCCAGACCATGGTGCACTTCAGCAGGACATTCACCTGCGAAAGAATCGGCCTCTGGCAGGATTGGTCGCATGAGCAGTCTTGAGGATGCCCGCACCCCACGTCAGCTGGCAGACGCCTACGTGCACCGGTTGGCCGAGTTGGAGCCGCAGGTGGCCACCGCGCTGGGGCTGAACCCCGACGACCAGCGGATGCCCGACTACTCTCCGGCGCGGCACCGAGCGCGCACAGACCTGGGCCACCAGGTGCTCGCCCGGCTGGATGAGCTGCAGGCCCAGGCCCCAGCTGAGGGTTTCGACCAGGTTGAGGCCCGCTGCGCCACGCTGCTGCGCGACCGGATCGGAGTCGAGCTTCAGATCACCGAGACCGGTGAGCAGCTGCTGGTGCTGCGCAATATCGCCTCCCCCATCCACGGGGCGCGCTCCCTGTTTCTGATGATGCCCACCGCCACCGAGGCAGATTGGAAGGTGATCGCGGCCCGGATGGCGAAGTTCAGCGACTGCTATGCGTCCCTGAGAGAAACCCTGGAGGAGGGACGACGTCGTCAGATTCTGTCGGCGCCGCGGCAGGTGGAGACCATCATCGATCAGCTGGGTGAGTGGATCAGCGACCAGGCGACCAGTGGTGGGACCAGCTGGTTCCACCACTTCGTGGCCAACGGGCCCACAGTGCTGCAGCAGAGCCTGCGACGGGCCGCCGACTCTGCGGTGGTCGCAGTCTCCGATATGCGCAGCTACTTGGGTGAGACCTATCTGCCGGCCGCCCAGGGTGTGCCCGACGCGGTGGGCCGTGATCGCTATCTGCTCAACACCCGTCGCTGGACGGGCGCTTCCATCGACCCGGAGGAGGTCTACGCCTGGGGCTGGGCGGAGTATCAGCGGATCGATGCGCAGATGCGTGAGCTGGCCGAGCAGATTCGGCCCGGCTCCACCCCGGTGGAGACCATGGCCTGGCTCGATGAGCACGGTAAGCGTGTGGAGGGTGTCGAGGAAGTGCGTCAGTGGCTGCAGCAGATGATGGACTCGGCGATCACCGAACTGGACGGCACCCACTTCGAGATCGCCGAACCGATCAGAACTGTGGAGGCGAGAATCGCCCCGGCCGGCAGTGCGGCCGCCCCCTACTACACCCGGCCCTCGGTGGACTTCGCCCGGCCGGGCCGCACTTGGCTGCCGACCCAGGGCCGCACAGTCTTCCCCCTCTATGACCTGGTCTCCACCTGGTATCACGAGGGGGTGCCCGGCCACCATCTGCAGCTGGCGCAGTGGGCTCATGTCTCCGGTGAGCTCTCGCTGTTTCAGACCACCATCGGCTCCTCCTCCGGCGCCACGGAGGGGTGGGCGCTCTACGCTGAGCGGCTGATGGATGAGCTGGGCTGCCTCGACGCCGAAGAGCGTATGGGCTACCTGGAAGCCCAGATGATGCGCGCAGTACGGGTGGTGATCGACGTCGGGATGCACCTTCAGCTGCCCGTCCCCGCTGACTCCCCCATCGCACCGGGTCAGAGGTGGACCCCGGAGCTGGCCGAAGAGTTCTTCCGGCTGCACTCTGGACGGTCCCGGGAGTTCATCGCCTCAGAGATCGTGCGGTATCTGGGCTGGCCCGGCCAGGCGATCAGCTACAAGTTGGGTGAGCGCGCGTGGCTCAGCGGTCGCGAAGCCGCCCGAACCGCCCATGCTGCACGCGGTGCGAAGTTCGACCTGAAGGCCTGGCATATGAAGGCGCTCTCACTGGGCGCCCTCGGCCTGGACGACTTGGAGGCTGCGCTGGCTGAACTCTGAGCTGCTCGGCTCAGTCCAGGTCAGCCTGTTCAGGCCAGCCGGTGCAGCCAACCGTGCCGGTCTTCGACCGTGCCGGTCTGGATGCCCAGCAGCTCATCACGGATCGCCTGGGTGACCTCCCCGGTGCCGGTGGAGGCGATGGTCTTCTCCCCATCGACCAGCTCACCGATCGGTGTGATGACGGCGGCGGTGCCGCAGGCGAAGACTTCGGTGATGGTGCCTTCGTCGACGCCGCGCTCCCACTCCTGAAGCGTGATGCGGCGCTCCTCGACGGTGAGGCCGCGGTCCTGGGCCAGCTGGATGACCGAGGAGCGGGTGATGCCCTCCAGGATCGTGCCGGTCAGCGCCGGGGTGAGCAGCCGCCCATCGTTGGTGACCAGGAAGACGTTCATACCGCCGAGCTCTTCAATGGCGTTGTCGTGCAGCGGGTCCAGGAACAGCACCTGGTCGCACCCCTGCTCCGCGGCCTGCTGCTGGGGCAGCAGCGAGCCGGCGTAGTTGCCGCCGGTCTTGGCGGCGCCGGTGCCGCCGGGGGCGGACCGGTTGAATTCCCGGGAGACCCAGATCCGCACCGGCTTGAGCTCACCGCCGAAGTAGTTGCCCGCCGGTGAGGCGATGACCCGGTAGCTGATCTCCTTGGCCGGCCGCACTCCCAAAAACGCCTCAGTGGCGAACATGAAGGGCCGCAGGTACAGCGCCTCCCCCTCACCGTCGGGAACCCACTGCTTGTCTGCGGCCACCAGCTGCTCCAGCGACTGGATGAACACCTGCTCATCCAGCTGCGGCAGCGCCATACGCTGGGCCGATCTGTTCATCCGGGCCGCGTTGGCGTGCGGCCGGAAGGTGTAGATGCTGCCGTCGTCGTGCCGGTAGGCCTTCATGCCTTCGAAGACCTCCTGGGCGTAGTGCAGCACTGCCGCCGCCGGGTCCATGCTGATCGGCCCATAGGCTTCTACCCGGTGGTTGTGCCAGCCGGCCTCTGCGGTCCAGTCGATCACCGCTGTGTGGTCGGTGAAGTGGGTTCCGAAGCCGGGGTCCTGAAGAATCTGGGCGATCCGCTCAGCCGAGGTCGGGTTGTGGTGCGCTTCAACAGTGAAGTCGGTCATGGCGATACGGACCTTTCGTTCCGGTGAGACGGGTGCTGGTGCACACTCTAGCGGTGCTCAGCTCACAGCGGCAGGGGTGAGCCGGGACACGAAGGCATCCCCGCGTTGAGCTGTGCTCAGGCCGTGCCCGGTCTGCGACCGCGCCCATTCGCGCAGCTGGTCGTGCACGGCCGATTCGATGCGCGCGGCCGCGCTGCTCAGGCCCAGGTGGTTGAGCATCAGGGCTGCGGAGAGCACTGCGGCACTGGGATCGGCGATCTGCTGCCCAGCAATGTCCGGTGCCGAGCCGTGGACCGGTTCGAACATCGAGGGCGCACTGGCCTCCTGATTGATGGAGGCCGAGGGGGCCAGGCCGATGCCCCCGGAGACCGCTCCGGCCAGATCGGTGAGGATGTCGCCGAAGAGGTTGTCGGTGACTATCACGTCAAAGCGCTGCGGGTTGGCCACCATGTGGATGGTGGCGGCGTCGACGTGCATGTAGTCCCAGCTGACCTGCGGGTGCTTGGCCGCTTCGGCCTCGACTGTGCGTCGCCACAGGTCACCGGCGTGGGTGAGCACATTGTGCTTGTGCACCAGGGTCAGGTGTCCGCGTCGGGACTCGGCCCGTCCGAACGCGTCGGCGACCACCCGGGACACCCCGTGGGCGGTGTTGACGGAGACCTCGGTGGCGATCTCCTGCGGCGTGGCCCGGCGCAGGGTTCCGCCGTTGCCCACATAGGGGCCCTCAGTGCCCTCACGCACGACGACGAAGTCGAAGTCCTCCTCGGAGGCCAGCGGTGTCGCCACCCCCGGATAGGTGCGCACCGGGCGCAGGTTGATGCTGTGATCCAGTTCGAAGCGCAGCTTCAGCAGCAGGTCCCGCTCGATGAGCCCGGAGGGGATCCGCTCGTCCTGCGGGTCCGCGCCGACGGCGCCGAAGAGGATCGCGTCGTGGCCGCGCAGCTTCTGCAGGGTCTCATCGCGCAGCGTCTCACCGGTGGCCAACCAGTGTTCGGTGCCCAGGGAGTACTCGGTGTAGGTCAGCTGGGCGTCCTGATCAGCCAGGGCGGCGTCGAGGACTTTGCGAGCCTCAGCCACGACCTCGGGGCCGATGCCGTCGCCGCCGATGACTGCGATGTCGAACTGCTTGGTACTCACGTGCTGCTCCTGACGTTGTAGATGATCTGCGCCATCTCTGCGCCTTAGTCACTGCGCTCCCCTGCGCTTTATCACCCGGTTATCGGGTGATCACCGTCCTCTGCGGGGGTGATGATCCGATAACACGGTGATAATTGCTCGGGGGGGGGTTAGTCTTCGTGGCGCGGGAAGATGGGCTTGGGCTTCTCGACCGGGGTGCCGGGCACCAGCTGCTCGTCGAAGGCGGCGAGGGATCGCGGTCCGGTGTTGGAGGCGTTGGTGGCTCCGGCGTCGCCGGCGGCGGGCACACTGAGCGCGTCCAGCAGCTTGGTCGCCGATTCGGGCATCACCGCCTGGGCCAGCAGCGCCACTTTGCGGATCACCTCGGCGGTCACGTAGAGGACTGTGGCCATGCGTGCCGCGTCGGTCTTCTTCAGCTGCCAGGGCGCCTGGTCTGCGAAGTAGGCGTTAGTCTCCCCCAGCACGTACCAGGTGCGCTCCAGCGCCCGGTGGAAGTCCTGCACCTGGTAGGCGGCCCGGTTGATCTCCAGCAGCTCTTCGGCCTGTGCGAGGATCGCCCGGTCGGCCTGAGCCAGCTCACCGGGCTGCGGGATCGCACCCTCGCAGTTCTTCACGATCATCGACAGGCTGCGCTGGGCCAGGTTGCCCAGGTTGTTGGCCAGGTCCGAGTTCTTACGCCCGACGACGGCGTCGTGGGTGTAGGAGCCGTCCTGACCGTAGGGGAACTCGCGCAGCAGGAAGAAGCGCACCGCATCCAGTCCGTAGGTGTTCACCCAATCCTCCGGGGCGACCACATTGCCCACCGACTTGGACATCTTCTCCCCGGCGTTGTGCAGGAAGCCGTGGATCATGACTCGCTTGGGCAGCTCCACCTTCGCGCTCATCAGAAAGGCCGGCCAGAAGATGCAGTGGAACCGGGAGATGTCCTTGCCGATGATGTGCAGATCTGCCGGCCAGTAGGTGGTGAAGTCCTCGGCGTCGGTGTCCGGGAAGCCCACACCGGTGAGGTAGTTGGTCAGGGCATCGACCCAGACGTACATCACGTGGCCCGGGGACTCCGGGACGGGGATTCCCCAGCTGACCGAAGTGCGGGAGATGGACAGGTCATCCAACCCCGCCTCCACAAACCGGATCACCTCATTGAACCGGCTTCGGGGTCCGCCGAAGTCCGGGTTGGCCCGGTAGAAGTCCAGCAGCGGCTGCTGGTACTTGGAGAGCCGAAAGAAGTAGGACTCCTCCTCGGTCCAGGTCACCTCGGTGCCCGTCTCGGTGGCGATGCGCTGACCGGAGGCGTCCACCTCGGTCTCCTCCTGGGTGAAGAACCGCTCATCGCGGACCGAGTACCAGCCGGCGTAGGTGTCCAGGTAGATGTCGCCGGCCTCGCGCATCCGTGTCCAGATCGCAGCCGAGGCCCGGTAGTGATCGGCGTCGGTGGTGCGGATGAACCGGTCGTAGCTGATGTTGAGCACTTCGTCGTCGACCCGTTTGAAGGCCGCGGCGTTGCGGTCCGCCAGCTGCTGGGCGGTGACGCCCAGTCCCGCAGCCGTCTGCTCCATCTTGGAGCCGTGCTCATCGGTGCCGGTCAGAAAGCGCACCTGGTAGCCGTCCAGACGCTTGAACCGCGCCATCACGTCGGCGGAGACATACTCGTAGGCATGGCCGATATGCGGCTCACCGTTGGGGTAGGTGATCGCCGTGGTGATGTAGTACGTGGGCTGCTCTGCCATGAGTGTCTGCTGGCTCCTACTTCTCTTCCAGATCCACTTCGGCCGCCAGTGCCGCCTCAACTGCGGTGCTGATGGTCTCCAGCGCCCCGGCCGGCAGTGCGGAGTCGATGGTCAGCACCGCCAGCGCCCGGCCTTCCTTGGTGTTCTGGCTGATCTGCATGCCGGCGATGTTGATGGTGTGCTCGCCTAAGATTTTACCCAAAGCAGCGACGACGCCGGGCCGGTCGGAGTACTCGAAGACCACCAGGTGGTCACTGAGTGGGATCTCCAGGTCGTAGCCGTTGATGCCGACGATCTTCTCAATCTGCTTCGGTCCGGTCAGTGTGCCGCGAACCTCGAACTGAGTGCCGGAGGAGGTGGAGGCACGAATGGTGAGCACGTTGCGGTAGTCCTCCACCTCGGTGGCGGTGCTCAGCCGGGTGGAGATGCCGCGCTGCTCTGCCAGCACCGGTGCGTTGACGTAGCTGACCGGGTCCTCGACCACATCGGTGAAGATGCCCTTCAGCGCTGCCAGCTTCAGGGCGGAGACGTTGTAGTCGGCGATCTCGCCGGCCGCTTCGGCCTCCACGTCGGTCAGCGCCTCGGTGGTCATCGCGGTGACCACCCGGCCCAGCTTTTCGATCAGCGGGATCCCGGGGCGGACCAGCTCGTCGATGGCCCCGCCGGCGACGTTGACCGCATCGGGGACCAGCTCCCCGTCCAGGGCCAGGCGCACTGAGCGGGCCACCGAGACCCCGGCCTTCTCCTGGGCCTCATGGGTGGAGGCGCCCAGGTGGGGGGTGACCACCACGTTCTCCTCGCCGAAGAAGTCCAGGTCGGTGGAGGGTTCGGTGGCGAAGACGTCGATGGCCGCACCGCCGATGGTGCCGGCGCGCAGCGCGGCCGCCAGGTCGTCCTCGTCAATCAGCCCGCCGCGGGCGACGTTGACCAGGTGCACCGAGTCCTTCATCTTCCCGAAGGCCTCAGCGTTGAGCATGCCCAGCGTCTCCGGGGTCTTGGGCATGTGGATGGTGATCACATCGGACTTCTCGTAGAGCTCGTCGAGGCTGACCAGCTGCACGCCGAGCTGGTGGGCGCGGGCTGCGGTCACATACGGGTCGTAGGCGAGGATCTCCATGTCGAAGGCGGCCATGCGTTCGGCCACCAGCCCGCCGATGCGGCCCAGCCCGATCACTCCCAGTGTCTTGTCCTGCAGCTCGAGGCCGGTGTACTTGGAGCGCTTCCACTGGCCGGCCTTCAGCGCCTCATGCGCCGGGGAGATGTGCCGGGCCAGACCCAGAATGTGGGCGCAGGTCAGCTCGGCGGCGGAGACGATGTTCGACGTCGGGGCGTTGACCACCATGACCCCGGCCTCAGTGGCGGCGGGCACGTCCACGTTGTCCAGCCCCACCCCGGCCCGGGCGATGACGCTGAGGTTCTTTCCGTGGGAGAGCAGCTCGGCGTCCACCTGGGTGGCGGAGCGAACCATGAGCGCCTCGGCGTCGGCGATGTCGGCAAAGAGCCGGGGTCTGTCGGTGCCGTCGGACTGGCGGACCTCAAAGTCCGGGCCCAGCGCCTCAACGGTCGCGGGTGAGAGTTCCTCGGCTAGGACGACGACGGGACGAGTGCTCACTAGGTTCCTTACTGTTCTGCTGGTGATGTGCCGCGGTGTGCAGTGGTGCGCAGGGGCGCGAATGCCTCAGGTGGGCGCTAAGCGCCGGAATAATCGGCCCCGAGGCCTGGATTCCGGCGCTTATCGCCCACTACAGCCTAATACGTCGTGCGCTCTAGCGTGCGGCAGTGCCCTCGGTGTAGTCGTCGTCGGTGGGGATCCAGGAGAACAGCTTGCGCAGCTCGCGTCCGGTCGACTCGATCGGGTGGGACTGGTTCTTCTCGCGCAGCTGCTGGAACTCCTTGGCCCCGCTGCGCTGATCGTCCATGAAGCGCTTGGCGAAGGCCCCGGACTGCACGTCGGCCAGCACCGACTTCATGTTCTCCTTCACATCCGGGGTGATCACCTGCGGTCCGCCGACGTAGTCGCCGAACTCGGCGGTGTCGGAGATGGACCAGCGCTGCTTGGTCAGCCCGCCTTCGACCATGAGGTCCACGATCAGCTTCAGCTCGTGCAGCACCTCGAAGTAGGCGATCTCCGGCTTGTAGCCGGCCTCGGTGAGCACCTCGAAGCCGTACTGGACCAGGTGGCTGGCACCGCCGCAGAGCACCGCCTGCTCGCCGAAGAGGTCAGTCTCCGCCTCTTCGGTGAAGGTGGTCTCGATGACTCCGGCGCGGGTGGCGCCGATCCCTTTGGCGTAGGCCAGGGCAATTTCTTTGGCATTGCCGGAGGGGTTCTGCTCCACCGCCACCAGGGCCGGCACGCCGCGGCCGGCCTCGAACTCGCGGCGCACCACGTGGCCGGGGCCCTTGGGTGCGACCATGGCGACGTCGACGTCTGCTGCCGGCTGGATGTAGTCGAAGCGGATGTTGAAGCCGTGGGAGAAGAACACCGCGTTGCCGGGGCGCAGGTTCGGGGCCACATCGGTGGTGTACACATCGGCCTGGTGCTGATCGGGCACCAGCATCATCACAACGTCGGCGGCCTCGGCGGCCTCGGCGACGGTGGCGACCTTCAGGCCCTGCTCCTGGGCCTTGGCCCGGGAGGCGGAGCTCTCTTTGAGCCCGACGACGACGTCGACTCCGGAGTCGCGCAGGCTCAGCGCGTGGGCGTGGCCCTGGGAGCCGTAGCCGATGATGGCCACAGTCTTGCCGGACAGCACGGACAGGTCGGCGTCGTCGTCGTAATAGAGGTCAGTCACAGTGGTTTCTCCTGAGGTTGTTGCGGTGGTTGATCTTATTTGAAGGCTTTGTCGGTCATGGACTTGGAGCCGCGGGAGATCGCCAGTTTGCCGGAGCGGACGATCTCACGCACCCCAAAGGGTTCCAGGACGCTGAGCAGCGCCTCGAGCTTATCGGTGGCGCCGGTGGCTTCGACAGTCAGCGACTCGGTGGAGACGTCGACGATCTTGGCGCGGAAGAGCTCCACCGCTTGGGTGACCTGCAGCCGGGTGGCGGCATCGGCCCTGACCTTGATGAGCAGGTGTTCGCGCTGCACGGAGTTGCCGGTCTCCAGCTCGACGATCTTGATGACGTTGATCAGCTTATTGAGTTGCTTGGTGATCTGCTCCAGCAGGTGGGAGTCGGCGCTGACGGCCACGGTGATCCTGGAGAGACCGTCGACCTCACTGGGACCCACGGCCAGCGAGTCGATGTTGAAGGCGCGCCGGGCGAAGAGCCCGGAGACCTTGGAGAGCACGCCGGGGACGTCTTCGACCAGCACCGACAGTGTGCGGCGGGTGGTGGTGTCAGCCTCAGCTGCCATGGTCAGTCCTCCTCATCGTCGAAGTCCGGGGTCATATTCCGTGCTACCTGGATGGCGCTGTTGGAGACGCCGGCCGGCACCATGGGCCAGACCATGGAGTCCCGGGAGACCACGAAGTCGATGACGACCGGGCGGTCATTGATCTCCAGGGCTTCGGCGATGACCGAGTCGATGTCCTCCTCGCGTTCGCAGCGCAGTCCGGCGCAGCCGTAGGCCTCGGCGAGCGCGACGAAGTCCGGCACCCGGACCACCTGGTCACCGGTGGCGCTGACGGCGGTGTTCAGGTGTGTGTTGGAGTAGCGCGACTCGTAGAACAGGGTCTGCCACTGCCGGACCATGCCCAATGAGGAGTTGTTGATGACGGCGACCTTGATGGGGATCCGGTTGATCGCGCAGGTGGCCAGCTCCTGGTTGGTCATCTGGAAGCAGCCGTCGCCGTCGATGGCCCACACGGTGCGGTCGGGGTTGCCGACGGCGGCACCCATGGCGGCGGGCACCGCGTAGCCCATGGTGCCCAGCCCCCCGGAGTTCAGCCACTGGCGGGGACGCTCGTAGTCCACGAACTGGGCGGCCCACATCTGGTGCTGGCCCACGCCTGCGACGTAGACGGCCTCGGGCCCGGAGGCTTCGCCGATCTTTTGGATGACCTGCTGGGGTGCGGTCTGCCCGTCCTCGGGGGCGGTCCAGCCCAGCGGATAGGTCTCGATGAGCCGCTGCAGCCTGGCCCACCAGGAATCGAGGTCCGGATGGCCCTCAGCGGCGAAGGCCTCGCGCACCGCGGCGGTGAGGTCGGGGATGATCGACTCCAGCGAGCCGACGATCGGCACATCGGCGAAGCGGTTCTTGGAGATCTCAGCAGGGTCGACGTCGGCGTGGATGACTTTGGCCTCCGGGGCGAAGGACTCCAGCTGGCCGGTGACCCGGTCGTCGAAGCGTGCGCCCAGGGTGATCAGCAGGTCAGCCTGCTGCAGTGCGGCCACCGCGGAGACCGAGCCGTGCATACCGGGCATCCCCACGTTCAGCGGATGCGAGTCGGGGAAGGCCCCGCGTGCCATCAGGGTGTTGACCACCGGGGCCCCCACGGTCTCGGCCAGCTCACGGAACTCACGGTGCGCCTCTGATTTGATCAGCCCGCCGCCGAGGTAGAAGACCGGCCGCTGGGCGGAGGCTGTGAGCTTGGCGGCTTCGCGGATCTGCTTGGAGTGGCCGCGGGTGACCGGCTTGTATCCGGCCAGTCCGATCTTCGGCGGCCAGGAGAAGGTGGTCGCCGCCGCCTGGGCGCTCTTGGTGATGTCCACCAGCACCGGGCCGGGCCGGCCGGAGGAAGCGATGTGGAAGGCCTCGGCCATCACCTGGGGGATCTCATCGGCGTCGGTGACCAAGTAGGCGTGTTTGGTGATGGGGTTTGAGATGCCGACGATATCGGCTTCCTGGAACGCGTCGGTGCCGATGACGCTGGCGTTGACCTGTCCGGTGACGGCCACCATGGGCACCGAGTCCATGTCCGCGTCGGCCAGGGCGGTGACCAGGTTGGTCGCCCCGGGCCCGGAGGTGGCGAGGCAGACTCCGACTCTGCCGGTAGCCATCGCGTAGCCCTGGGCGGCGTGGCCGGCACCCTGTTCGTGCCGGACCAGGATGTGGTTGATCTGCTCGGAGTCCATCAGCGGATCGTAGGTCGGCAGGATCGCACCACCGGGGATGCCGAACACATCGGTGACGCCCAGCTCCTCCAGGCTGCGGATGATGGCCTGACTGCCGGTCACCGACTCGGACGCCACGCTGCGCCCGGGGCCGTAGAGTCGAGCTTCGGCGCTGGTGATGCGCCCGCTGCGCGGCGGATGCGCGGCGGCCGAAGTGGGGCTTTCCTGTGTGGGAGTGCTCATGTGTTCTTCCCTGCCTTGCTCGGTTTCAATCCCGCCCGATGCCCCTGCACAGACGAAACCCCGGCTGCCGGAGTCCCTGTCGGGGCCCTCGTGCCGGGGTGAACGATTGGTGTGCGTCAGTGCATGCCAAGCAGTCCGCTCATGCCCCGGCGGGGGTAATGACGGGTACTACTGCAGCAGATAGCAATGTGCGCATGACCCCAATCGTTGCCGCAGGCACCGGGGAAGTCAATCCCCGGCTGAAGCCGTCTCATTATTCGGACTCCCGCTGGGCAGGCTCACCCAGCCGCTGCGTGCCCCTGTGCAAGCCCACCCTGTGCAGTTCCACCCAGTGCAAGCCCACCCAGTGCGCTCATCAGCGACCGTGCCCCGGCCTCACTCTGCGGGGCCTCGATGCTGGAGACCCGATCGGCAATCAGCTCGCCCAGCTCCTCGGTGCTGCGCCCCATGTCGGGTCCGGCCAGGCTCGGCAGCTCTGCCAGGACGGAGGCCACCGCCGCTTCCAGGATCAGCGCAGCTGTGCGCTCCCCCAGACCGGCCAAGCACATCGCGGCCGACAGGGCCGCGGCAGCCGGGTTCGCCCATCCTTTGCCTGCGATATCAGGCGCGGAGCCGTGCACCGGCTCGTACATGCTCGGGGCAGTTCCGCGCGGGTTGTAGTTGGCGCCGGCCGCGAGCCCCAGCCCACCCTGCACAGTGGCGCCCAGGTCACTGATGATGTCGCCGAAGAGGTTGTCGGTGACGACGACGTCGAACCGGCCCGGGTCCAGCGGCAGGTGCTGGCACATGGCGTCGGCGTGGACGTAGTCGTGCTCGACCTGCGGATACCGCTGGCCGATCTGATCGACGGTGTCCTGCCACAGCCCTCCGGCGTGGAGCAGGATGTTGGTCTTGTGGCACAGGGTCAGTCGTCCGCGGCGTGCCTGGGCCAGCTGGAAGGCGAATTCGACCGTCTCCGCAGTGGCGGCGGCGGTGGTGATCGAGTTCTGCAGGGCCACGGCGTGCTCCGTGCCAGCGTGGGAGAGCGATCCGCCGCCGGTGTAGAGGCCCTCGGTGTTCTCCCGTATCACCACCAGGTCGCAGTTCTGGGCGGTCACACCCCGGACAGGACTCTCCACGCCCGGGTAGAGGCGCACCGGGCGAATATTGACCGATTGGGCGAACGCGACGCGCAGAGCGACGATCAGTCCGCGCTCCAGGATGCCCGGTGCTACTCGCGGGTCCCCCACGGCACCCAGCAGTATGGCGTCGTGCTCGCGCAGGGCCGAGACGGTCTCCTCCTCCAGCACCACGCCGGTGCGCAGGTAGCGTTCGGCCCCCAAATCGAAGTCGGTCGCCTCAATGCTGAAGCCGCAGCGTGCCGCCGCGGCGTGGACCCCGGCCAGCGCGGCCCGCGTCACGTCGGGGCCGATGCCGTCGCCACCCACAACGGCCAGCTTGTATGCGTTCATCCTGGTGCGTCCTCCCCATTCTGACCTGCCCGAAGACTGCGGCAGGGACCGTGTCTCCGGCTAACTCGTGGCCCCGACTGACTTGACCGTTCAGTGAGATGTGGACCACACTATAACTGCCGCGTCACTGGTCTGACCAGCAGACAAGGGTTTGACTAGCAGACGGGTCCGTCACCGCATCCCGGCGAGGAGGAGCAGACCAGATGAGCCACCAGGCGTTCGCACTGCCGAGCATCCCGCAGGGACTGCCGGTGGGACCGGACTGGGTCACGGATATGCCCACCGCCGCTGTGACCTTTCCCTACGATGATTCGCTCATCGCCCACGCGCCGGTGGGACAGCCCGAGCACGCCGAGCAGGCTCTGGCCAGCGGCGCTGCTGCGGTGAAGCCGGTGGGCCGGCTCACCTCCGAGGCCCGGCGGGCCATACTCCTTGAGGTGCATGCGCAGCTGCACCGTCACCGGGCGGAGCTCACCGACCTGCTCATCGCAGAGTCCGGCAAGACCCGGCGGGACTGTGAGGTGGAGGTCTCCCGCACCCTGTTCACCTGGTCGGCGGCCGCTGAGGAGGTCGGCCACATTCACGGCGAGACCGTCCCGCTGGACATGCAGGCATCAGGGGCGGGAATGGTCGGATTCTGGAGCCGCCGGCCGATCGGCCTGGTGGTGGGCATTGCGGGGTTCAACGCGCCCCTGCTGCTGGCAAGCCACAAGATCGCCCCCTCCATTGCCGCCGGCTGCCCGGTGATCTGCAAACCGGCTCCGGCCACTCCCCTGGCGACGCTGTGGCTGGCCGCACTGGTCCGCAAGGCCGCCGCCGCACATGGGGCGCCGCCTGAGATCATCCAGGTGATCACCGGAGACGCCGAAGTGGGCAGCCTGCTGGTCAGAGACTCCCGCGCTGCCGCCGTCTCGTTCACCGGATCCGACGCAGTGGGCCATCAGATTGCCCGCGACGCCGCCCCGCGCAAGACCCTGCTCGAGCTGGGGTCCAACACTGCGCTGATCGTTGATGCCCAGGCCGACCTGGCCAAGGCAGCCGACGCGGTGGTGCGCGGCGGCTACTACTTCAACGGCCAGGCGTGCATCGCCGTGCAGCGGGTCATCGTCTGCGATGCCGTGCGCGACGAGTTCCTGGCTGAACTCACACCCCGCGTCGCAGCCCTGCAGCTCGGCGATCCGCGCGAACCTGAGACTCAGGTGGCGCCGCTGATCAATGAAGCAGCCACTGAGCGCACTCTGGCCTGGATTCACAGCGCCCAGCAGGCAGGCGCCCAGCTGCTTCACGGAGGAACCGTCCGCGGGCGCACCGTGGAGCCGACGGTGCTGCTCGATGTGCCGCAGACGGCGCAGGCCTGGTGCGAGGAGATCTTCGCCCCGGTGGTCGCCGTCCGGTCGGTCCCAGACCTGGATGCCGCTCTGGAGGCCGCCAACCGTTCGCGCTACGGGCTGCAGGCCAGCATCTTCACCCGCTCGCTGGCCAACGCCTTCAGAGCGATTGAGGAGCTCGAGGTGGGAGGAGTCGTGGTCAACGAGGTGCCGGGGTTCCGCTCCGACATCATGCCCTACGGCGGAGTGAAGGACTCCGGCATCGGCCGGGAGGGCCCCCGGTTCGCCATTGAGGAACTGACCGTCACCCGGATGGCCATCATCCGGCCGGAATGAAGTGAGGCACCAGCAGCATGGATCAGAGGGACCAGAAGGGCACCTACAGTGACCTGTTTCGGCTGGACGGGCGCCGCGCGCTGATCATCGGCGCCGGCGGCATCGGCGCCGAGGCCGCCCGAGCGCTGTCCGACCACGGCGCGCTGATCACCTGCGCCGACCGCGACGGCGACGCGGCCCAGGCTGCCGCGGCGGCGGTGGGAGGTCAGTCAGCAGAGCTGGACATCACTGATTCTGAGGCTGTTCGCCACGCGGCCGAGAGTTTGCCGGAGGTCGACGTCGTCGTCCTCACTGCGGCGATGAACGTGCGCAAGCGGATTTTGGACTATTCGCCCGAGGAGTTCGACCGTGTCGTGGACCTGAATCTGCGCGGCACCTTCTCGGTGATCAAGTACTTCGGCGAAAAGATGGTGGAGCGCGGGCGCGGCAGCATCATCATCTTCTCCTCCATCCGCGACCAGGTCGTCGAGCCCGGCCAGTCGGTCTACGCGGCGACGAAGGCCGGAGCTGTCCAGCTGGTGAAGACTGCGGCCGCGGAGTTCGGCGAGCTGGGGGTCAGAGTCAACGCGGTCTCACCGGGGGTGGTGGAGACCCGGCTGACCAGCCAGATCAAGTCCGACCCCCAGTGGCACCAGGCCTATGCGGCCAAGAGCGCGCTGGGCCGGTGGTCGCTGCCGGCTGAACTGGCCGGTGCCGTGGTCTACCTCGCCTCCGATGCCGCCAGCTACGTCACCGGCACCACACTGCGGGTCGACGGCGGGTGGACGGCGGTGGACGGCCGCTTCACCCCACCGGCCTAGCTTCAGCCCGAATCCGTGACCCCACAACTATCGAATCAGCAGGGTGAGTATATGCAGTCCCAGTCAGCAGCCGACCTTCCCGATCTGGACGCGGGCCAGCTCAGCGCGGCCTACGCCGCCGGTGAGCTGAGCCCGGTGGAGGTGGTCACCGCGTGCCTGCGCCGGATGGATGAGCGTGAGCCGGCGCTGCGGGCCATGTACGACAGGTACGACGACGACGCAGTGGCCGCCGCCGAGTCCTCCCGCCGCCGCTGGGAGCAGGGCACCCAGCGCGGACCCCTGGACGGTATTCCCATCACCCTGAAGGAGAACCAGGCGGTGGCCGGCCGGCCCACCATTCTGGGCTCAGCCTCCACAGAGCCCACACCGGCGCCGCAGAACTCCCCGGTGGTGGACGCAGCCCTGGATGCTGGCGCGTCCATTCTGGGGCGCACCACCATGTCTGAGCTGGGGATGCTCTCCTCCGGCATCGCCTCGGCCCATCCGATCACCCGCAACCCGTGGAACCTGGACTGGGCTCCCGGCGGGTCCTCCTCAGGAGCCGGAGCCGCATCAGCCGCCGGCTACGCTCCGATCAACCTGGGCTCGGACATCGGCGGCTCCATCCGGCTGCCCGCCTCATGGTGCGGGATCGCCGGCTTCAAGCCCAGCTACGGCCGGATCGCGGTGGATCCGCCCTACCCCGGACGGACCATCGGCCCGATGGGACGCACCGTGGCCGACTTGGCTCGGTCCATGGGCGCACTGACCGGTCCGCATCCGGCCGACCCGTGGTCCTTGGCCGCCGACGACACAGATTGGGGTGATCTGGGTCTCAGCATCGCGGGCCTCAGAGTCGGTATAGTCCTCGATGTGGGGGACGGCACCGCAGCAGATTCAGAAGTCGTTTCCGTGGTCCGCCGGGCCGCGGAGACTTTCGCTGCCGCCGGCGCAGAGGTCACCGAGATTCCCCCGTACCTGGCACCGGGCACCGTCAGCCTGGTGGACACGTTCTGGCGAGCCAGCCACTGGCGGAACTACCAGCAGAAGTCCCCCGAGCAGCAGGCCAAGATGCTGCCCTTCATCGCGCAGTGGTGCCGGGCGGCGTCGACGATCACCGCCGAGGAGGCCCTGGAGGCCCACGACGCCCAGATCACGCTGGGCCGCAGCGTGCTCAGCGCTACTGAAGGCTTCGACGTCGTGCTCTCCCCCGTCTCCCCGGAGCCGGCCTTCCCCGCGGAATGGCCCATGCCCTCCAACGATGTGGACACCGCCATGTCGCATATCCACTTCTGCGTGGGGTACAACTTCGCCGGTATGCCCGCAGCCAGTGTCAACGGCGGGTTCACCGAGGCAGGCAGCCCGGTCGGCGTGCAGATCGCCGCACAGCGGCACCAGGATCGCACCGCGCTGGCCGCAGCGGCCTTCTTCGAAGCACAGCGCCCCCAGGACGCGGTACGACCATGGCCGCAGGTCAGCGCCGCGCATCAGCACACACCCGCACCATGAGAGAAAAGGACACCCTGATGAGACCAGCTCGATTCAGCAAGGCACTCACCGCCGGCCTGGCCGTCGGCGCACTCGCCCTCACCGCATGCGGGGCCGGCGGCGACGATGCCACCAACGGCGGCGACAGCGGCGCTGAGGGCGGCACTGAGGCAGGCACCGGGTCGGCCTCCGACGCCAATGTCAACATCGGCATGTTCGCCGTGCCGGCCAACCTGGACTACACCACCACCGGTGGCGCGGCAGTCTTCGAGGCCCTGCTCTACAACGTCTACGAGGGGCTGGTGCGCTTAGACGCTGACGGAGAGGTCCAGCCGCTGCTGGCTGAGTCCTGGGAGATCAGCGACGACGGCACCGAGTACACCTTCCAGCTGCAGGAAGGGGTCACCTTCCACGACGGCACCGAATTCAACGCCGACATCGTGAAGTTCTCCTTGGAGCGTCTGGACGAATGGTCCGCCAACACCCCTGAGATGCTCTCGGCAGTGGAGTCGGTGGAGGTCGTCGATGACCACGAGGTCACCGTGATGCTCTCCGAGCCGGACTACGACGCGCTCTTCTGGCTCGCCGGACCGTTGGGCACCATGTTCGCCCCGGACAGCGTGGACGATCTGGCCACGGAGGCCAACGGGACCGGACCGTTCGAGTTCGTCACCTACGAGAACGCCGTCCGGATGGAGCTCGCCCGCAACGACGACTACTGGGGGGAGGCTGCCGGAGTGGCAGGTGTGGAGCTGACCTACTTTGAGGACGCCTCAGCAGCTGCCAACGCGATCCGCACCGGCGGCGTCGATGCGATCCTGCGCTCCGAGGCCTTCGACCAGTTCGAGAGCTTCGAGGCTGAGGAGGACATCGAAGTCCACGTGGGCTCCAGCCAGGGTGTGGTGGTGATGTCGATGAACCAGGAACATGAGGCGCTCGCGGAGCCTGAGGTGCGCCGGGCCATCCACACCGCCATCGACAAGGAGGCTGTTCTGGCTGCCGCCACAGCAGGCTACGGGGAGATTCTGGGCGGGCCCAGTGTGCCGACCGACCCCTACTTCACCGATTTCTCCGGCACCTACGAGTACGACCCCGCCGCCGCCGAAGAGATGCTGGCCTCAGCCGGCGCCGAGGACGTGTCGCTGACCTTCAACGTGCCCAACCGCTCCTACGCCGAAGCCTCTGCTCAGGTGATCCAGGACAACCTGGAGGACGTCGGCATCGAAGTAGACCTGCAGACCCAGGAGTTTCCGGCCGTCTGGGTGGAGGAGAACATGGTCAACCAGGACTTCGACCTAGCCATCATCAACCACGTCGAACCCCGCAATATGGCCAACTACGCCAACCCTGACTACTACTGGGGCTACGACTCAGCCCAAGCCCAGGATCTGTTCGACCAGGCTGCCGCCGCCACCGATGATGACGAGTACGTCTCCACGATGGAGGAGCTGACCGAGGTCATCGTCGAGGATTCCCCGGGGGCGTGGCTGTACAACCCGCCGAACGTCGGGCTCACTACTGAGGGCATATCAGGGCTGCCGCTGAACGACCTGGGTGTGGGCATCGACCTCTCTGACGTCACCGTCTCCGAGTAACCCAGGCCTCCAAGGAGAACTGTGCTGCTGAACGCGCTTCGCAGACTGGGCATCTTTGCCCTGACAGTCGTCGTCGCCTCAGTCGTGGTCTTCTTCCTGCTGGGCATCCTGCCCGGCGACCCGGCACGGGCACAGCTGGGGCTGCAGGCCAGCGAGGAGGATGTCCAGGCGCTGCGTGAGCAGCTCGGCGTCGACCGGGCCCTGCCGGTGCGGTACCTGGAGTGGATCACCGGGTTCTTCACCGGGGACATGGGAATCTCCTACGCTTCCCGGTCCCCGGTGGCGCCTCAGGTGCTCGACGCTCTGCAGGTCACCCTGCTGCTGGTGCTCGGCGGCATCGGCGTCGCCATCCTCATCGCCCTGCCGCTGGGCATCCTCGCCGCTGTGCGCCACCACCGCCCCGACGGCACACTGTTCTCCACCATCAGCCAACTGGGGATCTCGATCCCCAACTTCCTCGCCGGCCTGCTGCTCATCGCAGTCTTCGCCGTGACCCTGGGCTGGCTGCCCTCCGGAGGCTGGGCACCCCCGGAGGCCGGTGTGGACTTCCTGCGGCACCTCGCGCTGCCCGCACTTGCGCTTGGCCTGGTCAATGGGGCCATTCTCGCCAGATACACCCGCGCGGCCGTCCTTGAGGTGATGCGTGAGGACTTCATGCGCACCGCCCGGGCCAAGGGGCTGAAGCCTGGTGCGGCGCTGATGCGTCACGGCCTGCGCAACGCCCTGGTGCCGGTGGTCACGGTGACCAGCATCGAGTTCGCCAACCTGATCATCGGCGCCGTCGTCATCGAGACCGTGTTCGTGATCCCGGGCCTGGGATCCACGCTGATCCGGGCGGTCGCCAACCGCGACCTGGTGATGATTCAGTCCATCGTGATGTGTGTGGTGATCCTGGTGCTGCTGGCCAATCTCCTTGTTGACCTGGTGCGACCGCTCATCGACCCCCGACTCAGGAACGCGTCATGACCACCGACCGCGCACAGACCACCGCAGCCCAATCCGAACCACCCGCGGCCCGAAGCTCACGGCGTCGGGGCGGGACCCCGCTGATCATCACCGGCAGCGCTCTGGTGGCGGTGGTGCTGCTCATGGCCGCGGTGTCGCTGGTGTGGACCCCCCAGGATCCCACCGCCACTGATGCGGTCAACCGACTCGCATCCCCCAGCGCTGAGCATTGGCTGGGCACCGACGGGCTGGGTCGGGATATCGCCTCCATGCTGCTGGCCGGGTCGCGCGTGCCCCTGATGGTGGGGCTGGGAACGGTCACCGTCGGCTTCCTGATCGGTGTGCCCATCGGGATCACCGCCGCCATGACCGACCGCGGGGCCGGCATGTGGATCATGCGCGGAAACGACATCCTGCAGGCATTTCCGGCCCTGCTGCTGGCCATCGTCCTGGCGGCCGTATTCTCCCCCAGCACGCTGACCGCCATCATCGCCCTCGGCCTGGGGCTCGCCCCCGGGGTGGCGCGGGTGGCCCGCTCCGGGACCCTGCAGGTCCTCAGCCGCGAGTACTCCCTTGCCGCCCGTGCCGCAGGCCGCGGCCCCCTGTACCTGGCGGTGCGGCATGTGCTGCCCAATATTCGCGGGATCCTCATCGTCCAAGCCAGTGTCGGCTTCGCCATCGCGATCCTGGCTGAGGCGGCGCTGAGCTACCTGGGGCTGGGCACTCCCCCACCCGCTGCCTCCTGGGGCCGCATGCTGCAGGACGGACAGTCTGTGCTGCAGATCGCCCCGCTGACCGTGCTCTGGCCCGGGGCGGCAGTCGCCACCGCCGTATTGGGATTCAACCTGCTCGGCGACGGCCTGCGGGACCGGTTCGACCCCCGAATGGAGGTGTCACGTTGAGCACCGACCCCGCAGAGCGCCTCCTCAGCGTGGAGAATCTCACCGTAAGCGCCGGCAGCGACCAGTTGGTCCAAGGCATCAGCTTTGATCTCTTCCGCGGCGAACGGGTGGGCCTGATCGGCGAATCCGGCTCCGGAAAGTCGCTGACCTGCCTCTCGGTCATCGGACTGCTGGACGAGGGGCTGCATGCCGAAGGGAGCATCACCTTCCACACCAGCGGCGCAGCCGAACCGGGGCCCGAGACCGAGCCGCAGCACGTTGACCTACTCAATGCCGATGAGAACCAGCTCTCAGCGATTCGCGGAAACCGCCTCTCCATGGTCTTCCAGGAGCCGATGACTGCGCTGAATCCGCTGATGAAGGTCGGAGACCAGCTCGCCGAGGTGATCAGGCTCCACCACCCCAAGACCAAAGACCTCAGGCCACGGGTCGCGGAGCTGCTCGCCTCGGTGCAGATCCCCGATCCGCAGCGCACCGCGACGGTCTATCCCCACCAGATGTCCGGCGGGCAGCGCCAACGTGTCATGCTCGCCATGGCCATGGCCAACGGACCCGAGCTGCTGCTGGCGGACGAGCCCACCACCGCACTCGATGTCACCGTGCAGAAGCGGGTGCTGAACCTTATGGCCCAGCAGGTCGAAAGTGTCGGCTCATCGCTGCTGTTCATCACCCACGATCTGGGCGTCGTCTCTGAAGTGTGCGACCGAGTCATCATCATGCGCCACGGCAGAATAGTCGAGAGCGGACCCATCGACCGGGTGTTCACCGCACCTGAGCACCCCTATACCCGGTCGCTGCTTGCCGCCTCGGACCTGGAGACCCACCCTGCCACCGGGCGCCTGCTCACTCTGGAGACCGCCGACGACGCACACGCAGCCTCAGACACACCCCCAGACACGCTCGAGAGCCGCGCAGAGTCAGTATCACCGGCGCCGGCGTCCCCGGCCCATGAGCCTCCGCAGGCTGCGGCTGAGCATCTCACTCTCCCTGCCGAGGGCGGCACACCGGTGTTCAACGCTGTGCACAGCCCGGCGCTGCGAGTCCGTGACCTCACCCGCACCTACGGCAAGCCCGGGCTCTTCGGCCGCGGCATGGTGGTCCCGGCCCTGCGCGGCGTCTCCTTCGACGTCGCCGTCGGCCAGCGGTTCGGCATCGTCGGGGAATCCGGCTGCGGAAAATCGACACTTCTGCGCCTGCTCACCAAGCTCGACGAACCCACCTCGGGTCAGGTGGAGGTGAACGGCGAACCGATCCCAGGGCGGCCGGAGCGGCAGCTGCGCTGGCTGCGCGAAGCCATGCAGATCGTCTTCCAGGACCCGATGGGATCACTGGACCCCCGGATGAGTGTCACCGACATCATCGCCGAGCCGCTGCACGGAGCCAGCCGCAGTCAGCGGGGTGCCCGGGTCAACGAGCTGCTGGATCAGGTGGGGCTGCCGCGCAGCTCCGCTGAGAAGTATCCCCACGAGTTCTCCGGTGGACAGCGGCAACGCATTGCGATCGCCCGCGCCCTGGTGACCCGACCCAAGATCCTCGTCGCTGATGAGGCGGTCTCGGCACTGGACGTCTCCGTGCGGGCCCAGGTGCTCAACCTCCTGGACGACCTGGTCGAGGAGTACAACCTGACCCTGGTCTTCGTCTCCCATGATCTGAACGTGGTGCATCACAGCTGCGATGTGGTGGCTGTGATGAGCGCCGGGCGCATCGTGGAGTGCGGCCCGGCTGAGACCGTGATGCGGACGCCGGCGCACCCCTACACCGCCGAACTTGTCGCCGCCATCCCCCGTGTCAGAGAAGGTGCGCCCTAGATGCAGTTCGAATCTGTGAAGAAGCAGAACTCATACGAGATGATCGTGGACCAGATTGAGTCCGGAATTCGTGAGGGACGGCTGAACCCCGGTGACCGGCTGCCGGGAGAGCGAAAGCTGATGGAGACCTTCTCCGTGTCACGACCGACCGTCCGTGAGGCGATGCGCGTGCTGCACGCCACCGGCGTCGTCAATACGCGCGCCGGCGACCCCCGCGGGCCCGAGGTGCTGGCCTTCACCCCAGAGTCCCTGGAGCGACCGCTGATGCGTATGACCCATCAGCAGGGAACCACACGTGCCGAGCTGATCCAGTTTCGGCTGCTGCTGGAGGGTCAGGCGTCCCTGTTGGCCGCAGTGGCCCACGATGCCGAAGCGAAGCAGACGGTGTCCTCCCGGGCGGCGGATCTCACCCGGCTGGCCGACAGCGGCGTCGGCACTGAGCCGTACGCCGAGATTGCTGAGGAGTTCGGCCGTCTGCTCTCACGCTTCCACTGGTCCATCCGTGCCGCGTCGGGGAACCAGCTGCTGCAGGCCACCGGTCAGGCCGTCGACGACGCGCTGACCACCATCGCGCGGCAGCGGCTGAGCCAAGAGACCGACGGTGCGGCACTGGCGGCGCGGCTGCGCCGCTCCGCCCATGATGCCACCGCACTGGCTGAGCACATTGCGGGACGCGACGCTGCCGGGGCGCGCAAGACCGCCACCGGCAACATCTACCGGTTCTACAAGGACCGGCTCACCGATGAAGAGGTGGAGGCGCTGACCCCGCTGGTGGGTTAGCACCCCGGGCGCTCCGGACTACCCGCAGTAGGCGCCTTCGGCCGCGGAGCCGACCAGTTTGGCGTACTTGCCCAGCACACCGGTGGTCACATACGGCGGCAGCGGCTCCCAGCTGGGATCGGCCTGCCGCTGGCCGAGCTGGGACTCCTCAACCAGCAGATCCATGGTCCGGGCCGCAATGTCGACCCGGATGCGGTCACCGTCGGCCACATAGGCGATGGGCCCGCCGTCCACGGCTTCGGGAGCGATATGGCCGATGCACAGCCCGGTGGTTCCTCCGGAGAAGCGGCCGTCGGTGATCAGCAGCACGTCCTTGCCCAGACCCGCACCCTTGATGGCTCCGGTGATGGCCAGCATCTCGCGCATACCCGGTCCGCCCTTGGGACCCTCATAACGGATGACGACGACGTCTCCGGCCTGGATGGCACCTTCCTCCAAGGCCTTCAGCGCGGCCTGCTCACGTTCGAAGACCCGTGCCGTTCCCTCAAAGACCTCGGCGTCGAAGCCGGCAGACTTCACCACCGCACCCTCCGGTGCCAGGCTGCCGCGCAGCACCGCGATGCCGCCGTTGGGGTGCATCGGGTTGTCCAAGGTGCGGATGATGCTGCCGTCGATGTCCGGCGGGCTGATGTCTGCCAGGTTCTCCGCCACAGTCTTTCCGGTGACGGTGAGCGCATCGCCGTGCAGCAGCCCGGCGTCCAGCAGAGCACGCATGACCACCGGCACTCCCCCGACCCGGTCGACGTCGACCATCACGTGCTGGCCGAAGGGCTTGAGGTCGCCCAGGTGGGGCACCTGATCGCCGATGCGGTTGAAGTCTTCCAGGCTTAGGTCCACTCCGGCTTCACGCGCGATGGCCAGCAGGTGCAGCACGGCGTTGGTGGAGCCGCCGAAGGCCATGGTCACTGCGATGGCGTTCTCGAAGGCCTCTTTGGTGAGGATGTCGCGGGTGGTGATCCCTCTGCGCAGCAGTTCGATCACGGCCTCGCCGGATTTGTGGGCGTAGTAGTCGCGGCGCCGGTCGGCTGAGGGCGGAGCGGCCGAGCCGGGCAGCGACAGGCCCAGTGCCTCACCGATGCAGGCCATCGTGTTGGCGGTGTACATCCCGCCGCATGCGCCTTCGCCGGGGCAGATGGCGCGTTCGATGACGTCCAGGTCCTTTTCGCTCATGGTGCCGCGTCCGCACGCTCCGACCCCTTCGAAGGCGTCGATGAGGGTGACCTCCTTCTCGCGTCCGTCGGCGAAGCGTGCGGTGCCGGGCATGATGGTGCCGGCGTAGAGGAAGACACTGGCCAGGTCCAGGCGGGCGGCCGCCATGAGCATGCCGGGCAGCGATTTGTCGCAGCCGGCCAGCAGCACTGAGCCGTCGAGCCGTTCGGCCTGCATCACGGTCTCCACAGAGTCGGCGATGACTTCGCGGGAGACCAGGGAGTAGTGCATGCCCTCGTGTCCCATGGAGATGCCGTCGGAGACGCTGATGGTGCCGAACTCCATCGGGAAGCCGCCTCCGGCGTGCACGCCGTGCTTGGAGGATTGGGCCAGCCGGTCCAGGGAGAGGTTGCAGGGGGTGATCTCGTTCCAGGAGCTGGCAATGCCGATCTGGGCCTTGGACCAGTCGTCGTCGCCCATGCCGACCGCGCGCAGCATCCCGCGGGCCGGTGCGGCGGTGTAGCCGTCGGTGACCTTCCAGGAGCGCGGCTTCTCAGGATTGGACGGCCCGGTGGCGGCTTTGGGTGCGGCGGGGGTGTTTTCCTCAGTGGATGCGGACATACTTCTGATTCTAAGCCCATCCCACAGGGTTGCGCCGCAGCGCTGGGGCCATTTCACCTTATGAGACGCCGCCGGCTGTCGACTCGAGCGGCCCAATCGGTGCGATACTGCCCAGATGGAATGGGACGCGTACTTCACCTTTGCTCTCACCGCTCTGGTGATCGCCCTGACTCCCGGGTCAGACACAGCGGTGGTGCTGAAGAACTCTCTGCAGCATGGCCGGCGCGGAGGCCTGGCGACCTCTTTCGGCGTGGTGAGCGCCGCGGTGGTGCAGGCTGTGCTGGCCGCGGCCGGACTGGGCATCCTCATCGCCCAGTCTCAGCTGGTGCTGCAGACTGTGCGCTGGGTCGGGGTGATCTATCTGGCGTGGATGGCTCTGCAGGCTCTGCGCTCCGCGTGGAGGGGCCGCTATCCGGAAGGGTCCGCAGGCCGGGCCGCAGCCACCCGCGGCTTCCGTCAGGGGTTCGTCGTCAACTGCACCAACCCGCAGGTGCTGCTGTTCTACGTGGCGATCCTGCCGCAGTTCATGAGTCCGGGTATGGAGCTCTGGGCACTGAGCCTGCTGGCGGTCACCCACCCTGTCCTGGGTTTCCTGCAGCTGCTGGGCGTCGTGGTGCTGGTCCACGCTGCGGCCCGCTGGGTCCGTCGCCGACCGGTCCGGCGCACACTGGACGCCGCCACCGGGACTGCCTTGGGCCTGCTCAGTGTCCGAGTCGCCGCAGACGCGGCCTGAGACCGGCCTGCTCAGCGGCTGGTGAACTGGTGCCCGGCAGTCTTGAGCCGGTGGTGACGGCGGCACAGGACGTGGAGGTTCTCCGCCCGGGTGTCACCGTGCGGCCAAGCCATGATGTGGTCGATATCGCCGCGTTCAGCTGGCACAGTGCACCCGGGTGTTTGGCACACGCCATCGCGGAACCAGAGCGCTTCGCGCAGGATCTGTGGCACCTGGTATCCGCTGTAGGTGTGGGACAGCACGTCAAAGTCGTCGAGATTATCTCGGGGAGGTCCGGTGGTGAGCTGGTGCCATCGGATCCGGTTCGCCGGGTCGCCGATCAGCTGCCTGATCACCTGTGCCGGCACTGCGTCTGAGCGGTCCCGCATGACGCCGGGGGCATTGGACTCTTCAGTCAGCGTCTGAAGCGGAACCAGCAGTCCCACCTGGGCCTCGACGGGCAGCGCATCGGTATGCTCTGCGCTGAGCATCCAGGCGCAGAGCAGATCGGCTTCGCGTTGGCCCAAAGTCCGTTCGTCGCCGTCGACGTAGGCCTGCGGCTGCCTCATCTCTGCGGGTGGGGGCACGAGTTCCTCGTCGAGGTCGGCGAAGGCCTGCTCCACCTGTTCACGCAGCCAGTCCTCTTCGGAGACGGTGTAGCCGGCTGCGGCGATATCGGCAGGCACCTCGTTGCCGGAGCCGTCTGCGGCCTCTGCACGAGGGTCGGCGGGTTCTGCGACCACCGGATTGTGCGGAACCGGCTGCACATGGGAGCGGGCCATGGCGCGCAGTTTTCCGGAGATCGCCTGGGCGGTCACCGTCGGAAGCAGCGCAGTGAGTATGCTCATGCTCTCGTGCTCCTCGGCCGGCCGCACGGAGACGTAGCGGTGGCGGACCGCTTCAGCAAACCGCTCGGCGTGCCGATCCGGCTCGGCATCGGCGATGAAGCGCTTCAGCCATCGGTCCAGCTCACCGGGCCGCAGTCGCGCGGCAACGCGTGCCGCCCGCTTGTCCAGCCCGTCGACCGCCTGCTGGGTCGTCAGCTTATTGGCCGCCTGGGCCACTTTGCCCAGTGCCAGAGTCGATACTCGCGCACCGCGGTAGGATTCCCACACCCGCGGAAGCCTGCTGCGCGCGGTCACTGCACTGTCGTAGAGGCGTCCAGCCCGGTACTCCGACCAGCCCAGGGCCTGGGCGACGTACATGATCGCGGCGTCCTCATCAGTGCGGACCAGCTCATCTTCGGTCCAGAACTGCCGACGCTCGCCCTGATCATCAGCGACAGTGACCACGTCGCGACCATCGATGCCATCGGCGCGGCGCTGCCGCTGAGCTTCGGCCGTGAAGCTCTCGACGTAGTGGACCAGCGCCAGGGTCTTGCGCACCTCCAGCTGCCGAGACTGGATCTCCAGGTCACGCACCATCTCGGCTGCCGGATCATCCATCACCGGCAGACAGTCATCGAGAGTCGCGGGCTCGGCCGCCGCCACCGGCGCAAACCGGTCGGGGTCCTGGAAATCGTCGACGTCGCGGGCCACCCCGGGAAGGACAGAGCTGCGAGCGCACTCGGCGGGATGGATGCGCCCGACCGGCCGCACCTCCACGACCCTGGTGCCCACAGCTTCGATGTCCATACTCGATTATATCTTCGAAACGTGTGAGACTCAACACTTGTATCGAACACAGTTTCTATTGGTATGGGTGGAGCTCTTGCCGGGTGCGCGCCCTGCTCGGCGGATTCAGCCCATCTGGTCGACGACGGTCTCCGCCACCTCGCGCATCGTCAGCCGCCGGTCCATCGAGGTCTTCTGGATCCAGCGGAAGGCTTCAGGTTCGCTGAGCCCCATCTTGGAGGTCAGCACAGATTTGGCGCGGTCCACCAGCTTGCGGGTCTCGAACTTATCCGCCATGGAGGTGACTTCGGCCTCCAGGGCGCGGATCTCGTCAAACCGGGCAGCAGCAACTTCGATGGCCGGCACCAGGTCGTTCTGGCCGAAGGGCTTGACCACATAGGCCATGGCGCCGGCCTCCTGGGCTGATTCCACCAGGTCTCGCTGGGAGAACGCGGTGAGCATCACCACCGGCGCAATCCGTTCCTCGGCGATGGTCTTGGCCGCAGTGATCCCGTCCATGACGGGCATCTTCACATCCATGACCACCAGGTCCGGACGGTGCTCACGGGCCAGCTCCACGGCCCGCTCCCCGTTCTCGGCCTCACCGACCACCTCATAGCCGGCGTCGGTGAGGATCTCGACGATGTCCAGGCGGATCAGCGTCTCATCCTCAGCCACCAGAACCCGGCGCTTGGGTGCCTGCGCTGAGGTGGGCTCCGTGGCTCCCTCCGGTGAGGTCTCAGTCGGCTCAGTCACAGATCTCCTTGGGAAAAATCATGGGTCGACGCGCCCACCGCAGGCGGCGTCACGGTCACTGCTGGTCCGATTCTACCGTCAGCGACCAGCGGCACGCACTGAGGTCACTGCAGCAGTTCGCGGATCGCTTCGGCATTGAGCACCGGCTCTCCGGCAGCCTCCGAGGCGCCGAGCACCGTGTCGAACAGGGCACGCTTGGACTCCTGCAGTCCCAGCACCTTGGACTCGATGGTCTCGCCGGCGATGAGCCGGTAGACCATCACGCTGCGACTCTGGCCGATGCGGTGGGTGCGGTCGATGGCCTGCTCCTCGGCAGCGGGGTTCCACCACGGGTCCAGCAGCATCACATAGTCGGCTTCGGCCAGGTTCAGGCCGAAGCCCCCGGCTTTCAGCGAGATGAAGAACGCCTCGGTCGCCCCGGAGCGGAACTCGGTGATGACCCGCTGCCTCTCGCGGGTGGAGCCGTCCAGGTACGACGACGCCACCCCGGCCTCCTCCACGGCCCGATGAGCCTTGGAGAGGAATCGGGTGAACTGACTGAGCACCAGCACGCGGTGCCCCTCGCCGGTGATCTCCGGCAGCATCTGGGTCAGGGCCTCCAGTTTGGCCGAGGGCACCGGGGTCTCCCCCACCAGCTCAGTGTCCAGCGCCAGCTGGCGCAGGTGGTTCAGGGCGGCCAGAATCTGGAACCGGTTGGCCCCCATATCATCTACTAGGCCCAGCACCTTCTGCCGTTCTCGCTGCAGTCGACGGTCGTAGATCATCCGGTGCTCCGGGTGCAGGCTGAGCGTGAGCACCTGCTCCTGCTTCGGCGGCAGCTCAGCGGCTACGGTCTCCTTGGTGCGGCGCAGCATGAACGGCCGCAGCCGCCGCTGCAGTCGCCCCAGCGCCTCGGCGTCGCGCTCCTTCTCGATGGGCACCCGGTAGATCCTTCCGAACGCTTCGCGCCGGCCCAGCAGCCCGGGGCAGCACAGCGAGACCAGCGCCCACAGCTCCAGCAGGTTGTTCTCCAGCGGTGTGCCGGTGATCGCCACGGTGAAGCCGGTGCTTAGGTCCCGGGCTGCCCGGTAGCCCTGGGAGGCGGGGTTCTTGATCATCTGCGCCTCGTCCAGGATCAGCCCGCTCCACCGGCTGGCGTGATACTGCGCCGACTCGATCCGAAACAGGGCGTAGCTAGTGATCACCACATCGGCTTCGGCGATGCGCCCGCTCAGCGATGCGCCGGAGCGGCGCAGGGTCTCAGAGATGACGACGACGTCCAGCTGAGGGGCGAAGCGGGCCGCCTCAGAGCGCCAGTTGCCGACCACAGAGGTGGGCGCGACGATCAGAAAGGGCGGCTCCTCGGGAGCGAGGTCCCTGGCCCGCTGGATCATGGTCAGCGCCTGCAGGGTCTTGCCCAGCCCCATATCGTCGGCGAGGACACCGCCGAGCCGGTGATCGTAGAGAAAGCTCAGCCACTGATAGCCGCGCCGCTGGTAGTCGCGCAGATCGGCGGTGATGCTCTGCGGCACCGCAAGCGCTTCCGGCTCACCGGTGAGCGCTGCGACCTGCTGCCACCACTGATGCTCATCGGCGGCGACCAGGTCCAGCTCCGTGAGCTCATCCCACAGGTCGACCTGGTAGCGGCTCAGGCGCAGCCCGGAGCTGGGCGCGTCGTTGAGGGTCCGGGCCTCCTCGATCACCCGTCGCAGGGTCTCCAGCTCCGGGGTGTTCAGCGGAAAGTACCAGCCGTCGGGCAGCAGGTAGACGCTCTCGCCGCGCACCAGGGCCGCGAAGAGCTGGCGAAAGTCGACCTGTTCACCGGCCACGGTGACGGTCACGTTGAGGTCGAACCAGTCGCCGTCCTCGGTGGAGGTCCCGATCTGCAGCCGCGGGCCTTCAGTGGTCCGACGCCGTCCCGGCGCCATGCCCGGCAGGTGCGTCTGCGAGGCTGCCAGGGCTGCGCGGATGTGGACACAGTCCTCCACGCCGCAGGTGCAGGCAGCGGTGTAGTCATGGGTGACCTCATCGGCCTCCAGATGGACTCGGTGGTACCACCTGCCGGGCTCACCGGAGGCGACGACGGCCTCCAGCTGGTGCCGGGTGCCGCGCTGGTCAGCGCTGACGATGAAGGCCGCGTCCGACTCCACAGCCTCCAGCACACTCACCGCCCTTGCACTCACGCCTGGTTCATTGATCCTATGTGCCCGAAGTGGGACTCGAACCCACACACCGTTAGGTACCCGATTTTGAGTCGAGCGCGTCTACCGATTCCGCCATTCGGGCCAGGAGGCACCGGATTATTGTACCCGGTGTCTGCCCGCCTCTCAGAACGCGCTGTGTGCGCTGGGTGCGCTGCTCGAGGGCCAGGGTCCCACCGGCTCCTTGGCCGGCAGCCCTGTCGTGTCGCCGCGGCGCAGCGCCTCGGCGTCGACTCCGCCGGCGGGGAGGTCCCCAATCCGGTGGACTTTGACCATATTGGTGGTGCCCGCCTGCCCGGGGGGCGAGCCGGCGGCGATCACCACCAGGTCACCGGCTTCGGCGACCCGCTCCTCCAGCAGCAGCTTATCGACCTGTTCGGTCATCGTGTCGGTGTGGGAGGCGAACTCCACCCAGCGCGAATGCACACCCCAGGAGAGGCAGAGAATATTGTGGGTGTGCTCCACGTGGGTGAAGGCGAAGATCGGTTGGCGCGGACGCAGCCGGGAGAGCCGGCGGGCCGAATCGCCGGAGCGGGTGAAGGTGGCCAGGTAGGACACCCCCAGCTGCTCGGCGATCTCGTTGGCCGCCCGGGTGATGGCCCCACCACGGGTGCGCGGTTTGGTGCCCAGCTGCGGGATGCGCTCGAGCCCTTTGCCCTCGGTGGAACGGATGATCGAAGACATAGTCTCCACAGTGCGCACCGGATACTTGCCCACCGAGGTCTCGCCGGAGAGCATCACCGCATCGGCCCCGTCCAGCACCGCATTGGCGCAGTCGGAGGCCTCCGCCCGGGTGGGCCGGGGGTTGTCGATCATCGATTCCAGCACCTGGGTGGCCACGATCACCGGTTTGGCCCAGCGCCGGGCCATCTCCACAGTGCGCTTCTGCAGCAGCGGGACCTCTTCCAGCGGCATCTCGACCCCCAGGTCGCCGCGGGCCACCATGACGGCGTCGAACGCGTCGATGACATCCTGCAGAGCGTCAACAGCCTGAGGCTTCTCCAGTTTGGCGATCACCGGAATCCGCCGTCCCTCTTCGTCCATGATCCGGTGGACGGCCTCGATGTCGGCGGCGTCACGCACGAAGCTCAGGGCGACCATGTCGAATCCGGTGCGCAGCGCCCAGCGCAGGTCCTCCTCGTCCTTCTCGCTCAGCGCGGGGACGGAGACGGCCACACCGGGCAGGTTGATGCCCTTATTGTTGGAGACCTCCCCGGGCACCTCCACTTCGGTGACCACCTCAGTGTCGGAGACCTCCACGGCCCGCAGCCCGACTTTGCCGTCGTCGATCAGCAGCGTATCGCCGGGCTCCACATCGGCGGGCAGGCCCTTGAAGGTGGTGGAGCAGCGCTCTTTGGTGCCTTCGACCTCGTCAGTGGTGATGGTGAAGCGATCTCCGAGGCCCAGTTCGTGGGGACCGTCGGAGAAGCGGCCCAGCCGGATCTTGGGTCCCTGCAGATCGGCGAAGATGGCTACGGCGCGCCGCAGATCCTTCGCCACTTCACGAACCGTGCTGTAGGTCTCCTCATGAACGGCGTGGTCGCCGTGACTCATGTTGACCCGGACCACGTCGACCCCGGCCTCGATCAGTTCGCGGGTCCGTTCGTAGCCGGTGGTTGCTGGGCCGAATGTGGCGACGATCTTGGCGTGTTTCATGGCTCACCTTCAGATGTTGATCTAGCGGTCGATGCTGCTGGCACGGCGCTGGACCAGTCACTGTCTGAGCCTATCCCAGAAGTGAGGCGCGAGTCACTGCTGTGAGGAGCTCACCGAACCTGATTCGGACTCGGTGTCCAGATCATCGGCTGCTTCATCGTGATCTTCACCCTCGTCTTCACCGTTGTCGGCAGACTCGAGATCATCCTCACCGTCCTCGGTCAGCGCCTGGGGGCTGCGCTGCGGGGAGCCGGCGGTGTAGATGTGCAGCTCCTCGGCCAGCGCCTCGTCGGTCCGCGGGCGGCGGCTGAAGAGCCAGACCAGCGCAATGACGGCGGCGAGGAAGATCAGCACGGCGATGATCTGATTGAGCCGCCAGTCCAGGCCGATGACCTCCAGGGGGTACTGGGTGGATTTGGCCGCCTCATCCACGCGCAGCGATTCGACCCAGAACCGGCCCAGCCCGTAGTAGGCCACATAGGTCCAGGCGAGCAGGCCCTGCTTGAAGTGGAACCGTCGGTAGAGCAGGATCAGCGCCACGAAGCCCAGCAGGTTCCACAGTGATTCGTAGAGAAAGGTGGGGTGGAAGGTGGTGAGCTCACTGGCGCCGTCGGGCAGCGCCTGGTGCTGCTGGTCGGTGTCGATCTGCAGGCCCCAGGGCAGGTTGGTGGTGGCCCCGTAGAGCTCCTGGTTGAACCAGTTGCCCCAACGGCCCACGGCCTGGGCGAGGATCACACCGGGCACGATCGCGTCGGCGAAGGCGCCGAACTTGATGCCGCTGCGGCGGCAGAAGATCCACACTGCCGCTGAGCCGGCGGCCACCGCGCCGATGATGCCCAGGCCGCCCTCCCAGATCTGGAAGATGCCCAGAATGTCTCCCCCCTCGCCGAAGTAGGCGTCGGGAGAGCTGAGCACATGGTAGATGCGGGCGCCGACGATGCCGAACAGCACTGCCCACAGCATGGCGGAGAACACGTCGTCGCTGCTGCCGCCGCGCGATTTCCACAGCCGGGTGGCCACAACGACGGCCAGGACGATGCCCAGCATGATCGCCAGCGAGTAGAAGGCGATGAAGAAGGGACCAGGAAGGTCAATGCCGCGCAGAGGCGGGGCGGGGAAACCGGCGGAAATCATGCCGGCAAACCTATCAGATCTGACTGTGCCAAGGTCCTAGGGATCTTCAGGATGTCGGCTCAGGTGCACGATCGCAGCCGCCATCCCTCCCCACACTGTCACCAGGGCCACAATCATCATCACGATTGCTGCAGTATCCATCTAGACCGTCTCCTTTCCAGCTTCGTCCTGGTCCGGGTCCTCCTGGTGCATGGCGGAGGCGCCGCGCCAGGGAATCAGGCTCAGTGCGACCGAGGCGACGATCACCACGGCCAAGGACCCCCAGCCGAAGGTCACCAGGACCCAGGTGTCGAAGCCGCCGTAGCCTTCGGTGATCTTGTCGGTGATGTCCATCACCAGCAGCACGCTGAGCACCACTGGCAGCACGATGCCCAGCAGGGTCTTCCAGATGGGGCCGACCTTGAAGGAGCCGAAGCGGTTCAGCGCTGCGGCCAGCGAGTCCAGGCGGCGGAAGACCCAGGCCACCATGACCACGGCGATCAGGGCGCCGCCGACGATTCCGATGTTGTTGGAGAAGGCGTCGACCACATCCAGGATGGTCACTCCGGAGACGCCGCCGATCAGCACGATCGAGATGATGGCAATCAGCCCGCCGACCAGTGCGACGGTCTTCACCCGGGACCAGCCGGTCTTGTCCTTCACCGCAGAGATGACGACCTCCATGATGGAGATCTGCGAGGTCAGCCCCGCCAGGGTGAGTCCGCCGAAGAACAGCACACCGATCAGCGCCGAGGCGGGCGCCTCGGAGACGATGGTCGGGAAGGCAACGAAGGCCAGTCCGAGCCCGGAGGAGGCGACTTCGTCCACGGCGGTGCCGCCGGCCACAGCCAACATGCCCAGGGCGGCGAAGACGCCGATGGCCGAGAGCAGCTCGAAGGACGAGTTGGTGAAGCCGACCACCAGGCCGGAGCCGGAGGTGTTGGACCTGCGCTTCAGATAGGAGGCGTAGGTGATCATGATGCCGAAGCCGACCGACAGGGTGAAGAAGATCTGTCCGTAGGCCTGGATCCAGACCGTCCCGTTGGTCAGTGCGCCCCAGTCCGGGGTGAAGAGTGCGTTGAGCCCTTCGGCCGCGCCCTCAAGAGTCAGCGAGTAGCCCACCAGCAGGATGAACATCAGGAACAGCAGCGGGATGCCGATCATCGAGACGATGGTGATTCCCCTGCGGACGCCGGTGGCCAGCGCGACCAGCAGCACGGCCCAGACCGCAATCAGCGGCCAGCCCACCTGCGCGACGAAGTCCACTGAGATGCCGGTGCCCTCAGTGCCGCCGGCGTCGTACTGGAGGAACTCGTTGAAGAAGAAGCCCTCAGCGTCGTCGCCCCAGGCTTGGGTGAGGGAGAACCAGGTGTACATGGCGGCCCAGGCGATGATCGCCGAGTAGTAGATCGCGATCAGGAAGCAGATGCCCACCTGCAGCCAGCCGATGGTCTCCGCCTTGGGGTGCAGGCGCTTGAACGCCAGCGGCGGGGATCCGCGGAACTTATATCCGATGGCGTAGTCAAACAGCAGGATGGGGATTCCCGCAGTCAGCAGGGCGATCAGATACGGGATGAGGAAGGCGCCGCCGCCATTCTCATAGGTGATGTAGGGGAAGCGCCAGATGTTTCCCAGACCGACGGCGGAGCCGATGGCCACCAGGATGAAGGCGTTGCGTCCGGTGAAGCTCTCGCGCAGGCGCGGCCTGCGCGGCGAGCCGACTGATTCACTCACTTGTATTGCCCCCTCGGGTCATCTGCCAGTAAGTTGTGCGGCCGTCCTGCCCACCGCTTCCGGACCCCCGTCCCGCAGCGCAGCAACCAAGACTGTGCCGACGATCACACCATCAGCATACCTGCTAATCTCCTCCACGTGTGATCGACTCGACACGCCCAGGCCCACACAGACTCTCGCCGCCCCGGCGGCCTTGGAGGCCTCAACCACCTGGACTGCGGCGTCAGAGACGGCGTCGCGGGTGCCGGTGACGCCCATCAGCGAGACTCCGTAGACGAATCCGCGTGAGGCCTCAGCGATCATCGCCACCCGTTCGGGGCTGGAGGTGGGTGCGGAGAGGAACACTCGGTCCAGGTCGTGGGCCTCGGCGGCGGCGATCCATTCGGCGGCCTCATCGGGGATCAGGTCCGGGGTGATGGCGCCGGCTCCCCCGGCCGCAGCCAGTCGGCGGGCGAACTCGTCGGGACCCATGCGGTCGATGATGTTGTAGTAGGTCATCACCAGCACTGCGGCGTCAGTGGCTTCGACGACCGCTTGGACGATCTCGAAGACCTCGGCGATGCGGAAGCCGCGGGCCAGCACCTCGGTGGTGGCCTGTTGGATGACGGGACCGTCCATGACCGGGTCCGAGTAGGGGATGCCGATCTCGATGACGTCGGCGCCGTGCTCCGCCAGGGCCACGGCGGCGGCGATGGACTGTTCCTTGTCCGGGTAGCCGGCCGGCAGGTAGCCGATGAAGGCGGCCCGGCCGGCGGCTGTGGCCCGGTCGATGGCTGCGGCTGTTCTGCTCATGCCTGCACTCCTGTCGACGGCGCCTGGGAGTCCTCGTCCGGCGGCAGCAGATCGAACCACTTGGCTGCCGTGCCCACGTCCTTGTCGCCGCGGCCAGAGAGGCTGACCACAATGACGCGGTCGGATGCGGCCTCGCCCCATTGGGCCGAAAGCCGCACAGCACCGGCCAGTGCGTGGGCGGACTCGATGGCGGGGATGATCCCTTCGGTGCGGCACAGGGCTTCGAAGGCACGCATCGCCTCAGCGTCGGTGACCGGTTCGTAGGTGACGCGCCCGGCCTGGGCCAGATGCGCATGCTCCGGGCCGACTGAGGGGTAGTCCAGCCCGGCGGAGATGGAGTGGGATTCGATGGTCTGACCGTCGTCGTCCTGCATCAGGAAGCTGCGGGCACCGTGGAGCATGCCCGAGCGCCGCAGGGTGATGGCCGCTGCGTGCCGGCCGGACTCCAGACCTTCGCCGCCGGCCTCGTATCCGTAGAGCCCGACGCCGGGATCGTCGAGGAACCCGTGGAAGAGCCCGATGGCGTTGGAGCCGCCGCCCACACACGCCACCACAGCCTCCGGCAGCCGGCCGACGGCGTCCAGGATCTGCTCGCGGGCCTCGTCGCCGATGACCTGGTGGAACCAGCGGACCATCTCCGGGAAGGGGTGGGGTCCGGCCACGGTGCCCAACACGTAGTGGGTGGTGTCCACACTGGCGACCCAGTCGCGCAGGGCCTCGTTGATGGCGTCGGAGAGCGTCTGGGAGCCGTGCTCCACCGGCACCACTTCCGCACCCAGCAGGTTCATCCGGGCCACGTTCAGTGCCTGACGCCGGGTGTCCTCGGCTCCCATGTAGACCACGCACTCCATGCCCAGCAGCGCTGCGGCCGTGGCGGTGGCCACTCCGTGCTGGCCCGCCCCGGTCTCGGCGATGAGTCGGGTCTTGCCCAGCCGCTGGGCGATGAGCGCCTGGCCCAGAGCGTTGTTGATCTTGTGGCTGCCGGTGTGGTTGAGGTCCTCGCGCTTGAGGAAGATCCGGGCGGAGCCGGCCTCTGCGGCGAAGCGGGTGGCCTCGGTCAGCAGCGAGGGCCGGCCGGTGTAGTCGCGGCTCAGCCGTTGGTACTCGGCGACGAAATCCGGGTCGGCCTTGGCCTTGGCGAAGGTCTCGGCCAGCTCGTCGAGGGCCTCGACCAGCGACTCGGGGATCCACCGGCCGCCGAAGTCGCCGAAGTAGGGTCCGGGTGCTTCTCGGTAGCTCTGCGCGGTCACATGGCCTCCTTGGTCAGGCTCGCGGCCCGAAATTCTCGAACGGCCGACTCGGGGTCGCCGTGGCGGACCAGGGCTTCGCCCACCAGGACGGCGTCCGCGCCCTGGGCGGCATAGTCGCGCACCACAGCGGGGCCGTCGACCCCGGATTCGGCCACGCGGACCGCGTCGGCGGGCAGGTGCCGGGCCATCGCTGAGTAGTGGTCGACGTCGACGTCGAGGGTCTTCAGGTTGCGCACGTTGACCCCGACGATCGTGGCGCCGGCGCTGACCGCGCGCCCGATCTCCTCCTCCGTGTGGGCTTCGACCAGGGCGTTCATGCCCAGCTGGTGGGTCAGGGCCATGTAGTCGCGCAGCTGGGCGTCATCCAGGGCCGCTGCGATCAGCAGCACCAGGTCGGCCCCGTAGGCGCGGGCCTCGTAGAACTGGTACTCATCGACCATGAAGTCTTTGCGCAGCACCGGGATCTGCACTGCGGCGCGGACGGCGCTGAGATCGGCCAACGAACCGTTGAAGCGCCGCTGCTCGGTCAGCACGGAGATGACGCTGGCCCCGCCGGACTCATAGGCGGCCGCCAGGGCCGCAGGGTCGGTGATGGGCGCCAGGGATCCCTTGGAGGGGGATGAGCGTTTGACCTCGGAGATGATGCGCACCCCGGCCTCGTCCGCACGGCCGTTCTGCAGCGCCGCGTGGGCGTTGAGGGCAGGCGCCGCCTCGGCAGCTTGTCGGCGCATTGCGTCCAGGCCGACGCTCAGCCGTCGCTCGGCGAGGTCCTCCCGCACTCCGGCGATGATGGAGTCGAGCACTGTAGCCATTCAGCGGACGCTGGGTTCGGGCTGGCGCGTCTGCGCGGCGCCGGGGGTCTGCTGGCCGGCGGCCGGGCCGCTGTGCTCGCGCGGATTGCCGCCCCGGCGCAGCACCGCGTTGGCGTCCATCTCCACGCCGTAGCCCATCCGCTTCATCATCACACCCACGACGATGGCGACCGGCATCAGCGCAGCCCCGATCCAGATCAGGATGGCCCACTGGCTGGACCAGGCCAGGCCGATGAAGCCGACGGCGGCCAGCACAGAGCCGATGATGACGATGATGCACAGCGCCCATGCCGCCGGGGTGGAGCCGTGGCCGATGTGGTCGTGGTGGATGAACTCATCGGCGGCCTGCGGCTTCTGCTCCACGTCGCGGACGGTGGCCCTGGAAGCAGCTGTCTGACTGGTCGCCATTGGTGTTCTCCTTGAATTCTCTGCAGGGTGGTTGAAAAGAGCAGGGTGGTTAATTCTGCAGTCCATTCTGCCATGACCCGCCGACGTGGCGAATCAGCAGGCGCCCTAACTGCGCTCGGTGAGGTCGTCGCCTTCGCTGAGGCTGTCCCACAGGTCGTACTCGTCCGGCTCAGCAGTGTCTTCTGCGCCGCTGCGGCTGTACTTCTTCGACGCCTTCCGGTCCGGCCAGCGGTGGCCGACGCTCAGCAGCGCCGCCGAGGACCCCAGCATCAGCACCGCACCCGCCGCGGCGATCCAGGCGCCGAAGCCCAGCTGATAGTTCTGCGCCGTCGTCGTGGTTCCGGTGAACTCTCCCACCACCGTCTCCGCCGCTCCGGCGGGATCGATGAGCGCACCCACTGAGGTGTAGAGGGCCATTGCGGCGGCGATGACCAGCAGTCCGGCGATGATCCGGCGGCCGGTGCGCCCGGCGATGGTCACAGCCAGGGCGCCGGCCAGTCCCACCAGGCCCATCGCGGCAACCGTGTCGGCGGCCTCAGAGCCGGAGACGGAGACCGTCGAGACGGAGGAGGTCTCTCCGAGCCCCTCAGCGGAGACCCACGTCATGGTGGTGGAGAGCATCAGCGCGGCAGCACCGATCAGCGCGGTGAGGACCACATTGCGACGACTGAGCATCAAGCACCGCCTTCCGATTCGTCGTCCCAGCCCGGTGAGAACAGCAGTACGGCCAGGGCCCCGCTGATCAGCACCACGCTTCCGGCCAGACCGGCCCAGAGGCCGACGCCGAGGGTATGGACATCACCGTCTGCGCCCAGTCTGGACAGTGCCGGGGCCGCAGCCTGTGCCGGGTCGAGCATCGCGACCACGGCAGCAGCCAGGGCGATCAGTCCGCCGCCCAGCAGCACTGCCGCCAGGGCTCCCCGCACCCAGCGGCGGGCCATGGTGATCAGCACCCCGCCGATGACGCCGATCACCCCGATGGTGCGCACCAGCGTGGTCATCTCCGCACCGGAGAGCGAGACGGCGGACTGACCGCCGCCGACGCTGACCCAGGTGAGCACCGAGGAGATCAGCAGCAGCACCGCCCCGGCCTGGAGGACCAGGATGGTGTTGCGGCGCTGGAAGAAGTGGGCGAGGTGGCCGATCATGTCAGCCTCCCTGCCGCCAGGACTGCCCGCAGCGGGGCGGCGGCCTTGTTGACGGTCTCCAGGCGCTCGGCGTCCTCGTCCGAGTCGGCGACGATCCCACCGCCGGACTGCACATACGCTCGCCCGCCCGCCAGCACGGCCGAGCGGATGGCGATGGCTGCGTCCATGCGCCCGGAGAGGTCGAAGTAGCCGACCACTCCCCCGTAGACGCCGCGGCCGGTGGGTTCCCACTGGTCCAGCAGCTGCAGGGCGCGCGGCTTCGGCGCCCCGGAGAGTGTTCCGGCGGGAAAGGTCCCCGCCAGCGCGTCGAAGGAGGAGGCGCCCGCCGCCAGCTTCCCCTGGACGTGACTGGTCATGTGCATCACGTGGCTGAACTTCTCCACCGCCATGAACCGGGTGACCTCCACGGAGCCGGGCTCGCAGACTTTGGCGAGGTCGTTGCGCGCTAAGTCCACCAGCATGAGGTGTTCGGCGCGCTCCTTTTCGTCGGCCAGCAGCTCGGCGGCCAGTTCGTCGTCCTGCACCGGATCTCCCCCGCGGGGCCGGGTGCCGGCGATGGGGTGGGTGATCACCCGCTGCTCGGCGTCCACCGTCACCAGCGCCTCCGGTGAGGCGCCGACCACCTGGTAGGGCTCTCCGTCGGGGGTCTGGAAGTGCATCAGGTACATGTAGGGGCTGGGGTTGAGCAGCCGCATCATCCGGTAGACCGCCAGCGCGTCCACACTGGTGGCGACCTCGAACCGGCGCGAGATCACGATCTGGAAGACCTCACCGTCGACGATGGCCTGTTTGGCCCGCGTCAGCGTCGCCAGGTACTGCTGCTCGTCCCAGGTGTGCTCGACCTTGGTCGCCAGATCGGCCTCGACCAGCTCCCCCCAGTCCTGTGGGGCGGCTGAGACTTCCGCGGCCAATGGCTCATCCAGTGTGGCACGCATGGCGTCCAGGCGGGCGAGCGCGTCGTCATAGGCTGCGGCCGCACCGGTGGCCCGGCCGTCGCGGTTGATCGCATTGGCGATCAGGGTGACCGTCCCGTCACGATTGTCGTGCACCGCTAAGTCTGAGATCAGGTTCATGGCCAGCTGGGGCAGCCCGACGTCGTCGACGGGCCCGCCGGGCAGCCGCTCCCACTGCCGGACCACGTCCCACCCGGCGTAGCCGACCAGCCCGGAGGACAGGTGCGGCAGCTGCCGGGTCAGGGCCCGGCCGTGATCGCCGGTGAGGAACTGAAGTGTCTGCTGCAGGACCTCGGCGGCGGTTCCGGACTCGGGGGCGCCGGCCGGAGGGTCCCCGATCCAGTGGGCGCGGCCGTCCTTCTCCGACAGGGTGGCCGCCGAGTTGACGCCGATGAAGCTGTGCCGGTCCCAGGCGGCCCCGGGGGCCGCCGACTCCATCAGGAAGGTGCCCGGCTCCCCCGCGGCCAGGGCGCGATAGATGCTCAGCGGTGTGTGGCTGTCGGCCAGCACCTGCACCGAGACCGGAATCACCCGGTGATCGGCCGCCAGGTCGAGGAACTCCTCCCGGGTGGGTGAGACGACGCCGAATTTATGCATCCCCGACCTCCAGCTCACGGTCGGTGAAGCAGGTGGGCGTTCCGGTGTGGCAGGCGGGTCCGGTCTGATCGACCTGCAGCAGCACTGTGTCGCCGTCGCAGTCGAGGCTGAGGCTGCGCACCTGCTGGATGTTGCCTGAGCTCTCACCCTTGACCCACAGTCTTCCGCGCGAGCGTGACCAGTAGGTGGCCCGCCGCGAGTTCAGGGTGGCCTCCAACGCCTCGGCGTTCATCCAGGCCAGCATGAGCACGTCCCCGGAGTCGGCCTCCTGGGCGATCACCGGTACCAGTCCGTCGTCGTTGTAGCTGACCTGCTCCAGTGTGCTCATCGGACGCTGTACCCCGCCTGCCGGATCTCGTCCTTGACGCGGGCGATCATGTCCACCGGTCCGAAGTGGAAGAGGCTGGCCGCCAGCACGGCGTCGGCCCCGGCGGCGATCGCCGGCGGGAAGTGGCTGGGGTCCCCGGCTCCGCCGGAGGCGATCAGCGGCACCCGGGTCACCGCCCGGGCTGCGGCGATCAGCTCAAGGTCGAAGCCGGCTTCGGTGCCGTCGGCGTCGATGGAGTTGAGCAGGATCTCGCCGACCCCGCGCTCTGCGGCGTCGACGCACCACGCCAGCGCGTCGATGCCGGTGGAGGTGCGCCCGCCGTGGGTGGTGACCTCGAAGCCGGATGCGACGTCCGCAGACCGTGCCACATCGGCGCTGAGCACCAGCACCTGGGAGCCGAACCGGGCGACGATCTCGTTGATCACCTCGGGCCGGGACACTGCTGCGGTGTTGATGGAGGCCTTATCGGCGCCGGATCGCAGCAGGGTTGCCACATCTTCGGCGGTGCGGACTCCGCCGCCGACGGTCAGCGGGATGAACACCTCCTCAGCGGTGCGCGAGACCATGTCATAGGTGGTCTCCCGGTCGCTGGAGGAGGCGGTGACGTCTAGGAAGGTCAGCTCATCGGCACCGGCCTGGTCATAGCGTGCGGCCAGCTCCACCGGGTCGCCGGCGTCGCGCAGGTTCTCGAAGTTGACCCCCTTGACCACCCGGCCGCTGTCGACGTCGAGGCAGGGGATCACACGTACGGCTAGGCTCATGATCAGATCCTGCACGCGTGGATCGTGGAGACCAGGATGGCGCGCGCACCCAGGTCGTAGAGTTCGTCCATCAGCTGGTTCGTGCGCTTGGCCGGCACCATGGAGCGCACTGCCACCCACCGCTCATCGGCCAGCGGGGAGATGGTGGGCGATTCCAGTCCGGGGGTCAGCGCCATGGCTTCGTCCAGGTTCTCCCGGCGGATGTCGTAGTCCATCATCACGTACTGCCGGGCCACCAGCACCCCGCGCAGCCGGCGGATCAGCCGCTGGGTGTCGCGCTCGATCGCTTGGGCGTCGTCGTGGGGCTTGCCGTTGCCGGCGATCAGGATGGCCTCCGACTCCATGATCGGGGCCCCGAAGGTCTCCATGCCGGCGGCCTTGAGCGTGTTGCCGGTCTCGACCACATCAGCGATGGCATCGGCGACGCCCAGGCGCACCGAGGATTCCACGGCGCCGTCGAGGTGGACGACCTCCACGTCGTCGATCCCCTGGGTTGCGAACCAGTTGGAGAGCAGTCCGTCATAGGTGGTGGCCACGCGTCGGCCGGCCAGCTCCTCGGCCGCCGTGAAGCTGCCCCGCGGGCCGGCGAGCCGGAAGGTGGAGCGGCCGAATCCCAGCCCCATGATCTCCTGGGCACCGGTCTCCACTGAGGCGTCCTGAAACAGGTCGCGGCCGGTCAGGCCCAGGTGCAGGATCCCCGAGCCCACATAGACGGCGACGTCGCGGGGGCGCAGGTAGAAGAACTCGACTCCATTGACCTCGTCGACCAGGACCAGCTCGTTGCGGTCGCGGCGCTGCAGGTATCCGGCCTCGGAGAGCATATCCATCGCCGATTCGGAGAGCGATCCCTTATTCGGCACGGCGACCCGAAGCGTAGTGCGTGGTTCAGACATGGGGTGGGTGTTCCTCACAGGTAGCGGTAGATGTCCTCGGGTGTGAGCCCCTTGGCGAGCATCATCACCTGCAGGTGGTAGATCAGCTGGGAGATCTCCTCGGCCGCCTCCTCGCGGCTTTCGTACTCCGCGGCCATCCACACTTCGGCGGCCTCCTCGACGATCTTCTTGCCGATCTGATGGGTGCCGGCGTCCACGGCGACCACGGTCGAGGATCCGGCAGGGCGTTCGGCGATCTTCTGGCTCAGTTCGGCGAAGAGCTCATCGAAAGTTTTCACGCCCTCCAGCCTATGCCTTAAGCGTCCAGCTTCGCGATTTCCACCGCTGCGGACACACCGGCGTGCGCGGCTTCGAACCCCTTGTCCTCGGTGGAGGAGGCCAGCCCCGCCCGGTCCAGCGCCTGCTCCTCGGTGTCGCAGGTCAGCAGGCCGAAGCCCACGGGGGTGCCGGTGTCGATCGCCAGCCGGCTCAGGCCCTCAGTGGCGGCCGAGCAGACGTACTCAAAATGCGGAGTCCCGCCGCGGATCACAACACCCAGGGCGACGACGACGTCGTACTGCCGCGCCGCGTGAGCGGTGATCACCGGCAGCTCGAAGCTGCCCGGGGCCCGCAGCAGCGTGTAGTCGGTGAGGCCGACTGCCTCCAGGAACCGACCGGCCCCGGCGATGAGTCCCCCCATCACCGTGGTGTGCCACCGGGAGGCGACCACGGCCACCCGCAGGCCCAGGTCTTGGGCCGCCGCAGTCAGGTCCTTCAGCTCTGCCTCGCTGATCTGCACAGTGCCGGTGCCGCTCATGGGTGGGCTGCTCCTTCGGTGGTGATTTCGCCCTGCTCCTGCAGCTGCAGGTGATCGAGCATATGGGCCATTCTGTCTCGCTTGGTGCGCAGGTAGCGCGCGTTGTCCCGGTGCACCACTCCGTTGGAGGGCACCTGCTCCACGGTGAGGCCCGTCGCGGCCAGCGCCTGGACCTTGGCCGGGTTGTTGGTCAGCAGCCGCAGCCGGCTCAGCCCGGCACTGTGCAGGATCGCCGCCGCGCCGGTGAAGTCGCGCAGCTCGGCGGCCAGGCCCAGCATCTCGTTGGCCTCCACCGTGTCGGCGCCGTCCTCCTGCAGCTTGTAGGCGCGCAGCTTATTGGCCAGCCCGATGCCGCGGCCCTCATGGCCGCGCAGGTAGAGCAGGTGTCCGCCTTCGCGCTCGATGGTCTCCAGCGCGGAGGTCAGCTGGGTGCCGCAGTCGCACCGGTGGGAGCCCAGCACGTCTCCGGTGAGGCACTCCGAATGCATCCGCACCAGGGGGTTGTCGGTCTCTGCCTGCTGCGCGGAGAGCAGAATGTGCTCGTGGCCGCTGAGATGTTCGGTCCACACCTGGGCGGTGAACACCCCGACGTCGGTGGGCAGGGTCACCTGGGGCCCGCCGGTGACCAGTTTGGCGGCCTCATCGTGGGGCTCCTCCCAGGAGGTCAGGTAGGACTCGCGCACGGCATCGGGGCTGGCGGTGCCGCCGCGGTACTCGATCAGGTCGGCGATGCTGATCAGCGCCAGCTCGTGGGCGTCGGCGAACTCCCGCAGCCCGGGCAGGCGCATCATGGTGCCGTCGTCGTGGACCAGCTCGCCGATCACCCCAACCTCCGGGTATCCGGCCAGCCGGCACAGGTCCACTGCGGCCTCGGTGTGCCCGTCGCGGCCCAGCACCCCCTCGGCGTCGGCGATCAGCGGGAATATGTGCCCGGGCCGGGTCAGCTGCTGCGGGCCGGTGCCGGGATCGGCCAGCGCCCGCGCGGTGATGGACCGGTCCTCGGCGCTGATGCCGGTGGAGGTGACCGCCGCGGCGTCGCAGCTGATGGTATAGGCGGTCCCCTTGGGGTCCTGGTTGCTGCGCGTCATCGGCGGCAGGCCCAGGTGCGCCGCCCGCTCAGCGCTCATTGGTGTGCACAGCACCCCCGAGGTGTAGCGGATGGTCATCGCCATCAGCTCTTGGCTCGCCACTGCCGCGGGGAAGATCAGGTCGCCCTCGTTCTCCCGGTCAGCATCATCGACGACGACGACGGGCCGGCCCTGGGCGAGCTGGTTCAGGGCCACCTCAATGGGGTCGAGAATCGGCGCCGGGGTGTTCGGTGGGGTCACGGCGAGCAGGGCAGCGTCGTCGTCGTGCTCGATGACCTGTGTGCTCTGGGTGCTCTGTGTGCTCTGGGTGCTCTGGGTGCTCTGGGTGCTCTGGGCATCGAAGTTCAGCATCCGGCTGACGTATTTGGCCAGCACGTCGACTTCGATGTTGGCACCGTCGCCAAGTTGCTTGCCCCCCAGGGTGGTCTCGGCCAGCGTGGTGGGGATCAGCCCGACCTCGAACCAGGCCGCGCCGGCGTCCTCGCCGACCTCGGTGATGGTCAGGGAGACACCGTCGACGGCGATGGAGCCCTTCTCTGCGATGAACTTGGCCACCTGGGCATCCACGCTGAAGCGGTGCCGGCCGTCGTTGTGGTCGCGCTCGACCAGTGTGGCCATGCCGTCCACGTGGCCCTGGACCACATGGCCGTCCAGCCGCGCACCGGCGGGCAGGCAGCGCTCCAGGTTCAGCCGGTCACCGGCGGTCAGCTCGCCGAGGGTGGTGCGCTTCAGGGTCTCCTCGATCACCTCGACGGTGATCTGCTCGCCGGCGATCTCCACCGCGGAGACGCAGACCCCGTTGACGGCGATGGATCCGCCCAGCTCGAGGTCGGCGGTGTGGCCAGCGGCGTCGAAGGTGAGCCGCTCGACTCCCTTGACCGGGTCGGCGGTGCGCTCGAGGCAGCGACCGGTGCCGGTGATGATTCCGGTGAACATATCAGTGGTCTCCTTTCGGCCCGGCCGGGGCAAGGTGGATGCAGACGTCGTTGTCCAGCAGGGTGACGGGGCCGCCGTCGGCGGTGTCGAGTTCGCAGCGCAGCCCCTGGGCCAGCGTGGTGACGCCGATGTCGGCCAGGCTGGCTCGTCCGGCTCCCAGGAGCAGCGGGGCGGTGTAGACGAAGATCTCATCGACCAGGCCCGCGGCGAAGAACGCCGAAAGCACGCTCTGGCCGCCTTCGACGAGCACGTGCCGGACCGGGTGGCCGCTGTGGCCGGTGGCCGCCAGGGTGCGCAGCGCCTGCAGCGGCTCCCGGGTGCGCAGCTGCATCCATCCCTGACCTTCGGGTCTGCCGGCAGTGAGCTGCGCTTCTGCGGGGGTGGGCCGAAGACCCATCACGCAGCGCAGCGGCTGGTGCGGACTCGGTTCGCCGTCGTCGTCGCGGGCGTTGAGGCGGGGATCGTCGACCGCCGCCGTGTTGGTGCCCACGAGGATCGCGTCCACCCGCTGCCGGATGCGGTGGGTGTGGCTGCGGGAGGCCGCTGAGGTGATCCACTGGCTGGTGCCGTCGGCCGCGGCGATGCGGGCGTCCAGGCTCTGCGCCATGTGAACGGTGACGAAGGGTCGGCCCTGCTGCTGGGCGAGGGTCCACCGGTGGTTGAGCCGCTCGGCTTCGGCTTCCAGCACCCCAACGGTGACCTCGGCTCCGCGCTGGCGCAGCAGCTGCGCTCCCCCGCCGTTTGCAGTCGGGTCGGTGGTGGCGCAGATGATCGTGGTGATGGCCGCTGCCTCGATGAGTTCGGTGCAGGCGGGTTGGCGGCCGGCGTGTCGGCAGGGCTCCAGCGTCGTGTAGAGCGTGGTGGAGGAAAGGTCGGTGTACCCGGCCGCGTATGCGGCGGTGATGGCATCGCGCTCAGCGTGGAATGTTCCGGCTCCGCGGTGGTGCCCGGTGGCGATCACTGTGCCGTCGTCGTCGGTGATGATCGCTCCGACCAGGGGGTTCGCTCCCCGGTGGCCCAGCTCTGCGGCGTCGAGGGCGGCCTGCATGAGCGGCTGGTGGCCGGTGGTGGCGCAGATGTGGGCGTTGCCCAATGGACAGTCTCCTTCTGTGCTCCTCCCATCCAGACTCTGACTGTCGGTACCGGATTTCCACCGGTTCAACCAGTGCGCTTCGCACTGGGTCGCGGACTGTCACCGCCGGTTCGGACTTTCACCGATCCCGTAAGCACGTAGAAACTATCTTGCCACAGAAAGAACGACGCCCGGAATCGTCATGACTCCGGGCGTCGTTCTTCAGCTGCGAGCGGATGACGAGATTCGAACTCGCGACCCCCACCATGGCAAGGTGGTGCTCTAGCCAGCTGAGCTACATCCGCAAGAGGGTTCTACCCCTCGTGCGCGATACTGGGATCGAACCAGTGACCTCTTCCGTGTCAGGGAAGCGCGCTACCGCTGCGCTAATCGCGCCTATGCATTTGTGTGCAGGCCCGGCGTCCCGGACCCAGCGAGGTGGGGACGGGAATCGAACCCGCGTACACGGCTTTGCAGGCCGTTGCCTCGCCATTCGGCCACCCCACCGGGCTCCTGCGAGCGGATGACGAGATTCGAACTCGCGACCCCCACCATGGCAAGGTGGTGCTCTAGCCAGCTGAGCTACATCCGCAGCGCCGACTTTCCAGCAGCCGGTCGACGACATGACACTTTAACTCAGTTTCGACGAGCGAGTCCAATCGCTGCTCAGCCGTCCCGGCAGACTGCGCTCACGTCCGGGGTCCGTGGGAGACTGCTGGACTATGACCGACCCCCAGCTTGCTCACGCCACCGAGTTCGGACGCATGTACTCACGTTCGCTCACCAGCGCTCCGGAGGTTCCCTCGATCACCACGGTGATCGCCCAGGAGGCCAAGGACTTCACCGGCTGGGCGGGCCATATGGCCACTTCCGAACTGATCAGCGACGCCAGGCTCAACGGCGCCGTGGGTTCTGCCGCGGATCTGCGCAGACTGGCGCGGGAGGCCTCCTCGGCGGCGGAGCGGTTCCGCGATGCGGCTGCGGCGCGCGGGGACCGGGTTCACGCCTATGCCGAGCAGCTCGCGCTGTCGGCCCTGGGGTCTGCCGCCGACCCGGACGGCGCCCGAGCCGCACTGGCGCAGCGTGGGGAGTCCCGTTTTGCTGATCGTCTGGACGAGTGGTGGCAGCTCTATGGGGTGAAGCCGGTTGCCGCTGAGGTCACGGTGTGGAACCACACGGTGGGGTATGCGGGCACGCTGGATCTGGTGGCTGAGATCGGCGGACGGCTGTGCATTCTGGACTTTAAGACGAAGGGCCTGACCCGAGACGGCCGGGCGAAGCCGCTGAACGATTCGGTGGTGATGCAGCTGGTGGCCGGATTTCGCGCCGAGGAGGTGCTGGTCGACGCCGCGGCCGGGTCGTGGGAGCCATGGCCGTACGCCGAGGCGGAGGTGGAGCCGGTACTTCTCGCTGTGGCGGTCTCTGAGGCGGAGGTGGTTCCCATGCAGGCGGACTCCTCGAGCCTGCGCACGCATTGGCGGAAGTTCTGGGCGCTGCGGCAGGTGTGGGAGCACGCGCGCACCTGCGCCGAGTCGGGCCGGGCGCTCAACCCGGTCGGCCCGCCGCCGGCCTCCGTTCCGGCCGGCCCTTAGGGACCGAGTCAGATACTGAGTCAGGGGCCCCGCCAGTTGCCGGCGTCGTCGTACTGGTCGGCGAAGACTTCAGGGGGCCGGTCATCGCCTTCTATGGTGAAGGGCCCGTTGCACCCCCATTGGGCATGGTCCTCGCATTGGCCGGAGACGTGGCGGGCCTGGGTGCGCCAGATGTCGGCTTGCCCCGGTGATGCAGCGACTGTGGTGGAGTCGGCGATCGGAGTCCAGGTGCCGCCAGCGATGCGGTACTCACCGGTGAAGGTCGTGGTCAGGTCCACGTCGTATAGTCCGGTCTCCTGATAGACGTGAGAGGTTGGGGTCTCCACGTCGGTGAGGGCCGAGCCGCTCGCTGCTTGATCAGCGGTAGAGCTGCCGGGAGACGCTGTGGTGCGCGTAGCGCCATCACCGTAGTCGAAGTGGTAGTCGACGGGCACAGCACGGATTTCGACGTCGATGCCGAGCATGTCCCGCTGGAACGATTGGTCCTCGACATCAGCAAAGACATTGGTGTGACGGTTGATAAAGCCGAAGCCCAGCAGATCCTCTTCGAACTGGACCGACCCACCGTCGATCGGCAGTGTGGTGAACTCCTCAGACACAAGCCCCGGGATCTGCTCGATGATGACAGAGATATCAGGCTCACCGTCGCTCTCCCCCGTCTCCTCCGCGAACTCAACAGCCTCCTCAATGACCGGGCCCTCCGCGATTGGCTCCGGCGTCTCGTCGAAGCAGACGGGAGCAAGGCTCGATTGCCCTTGGCTCCTCGCAACTTCTGACGTGACAGCACAAGGCTCAGACGAAGCGGTCAGGTTAATTATCGCTTGACAGGCTTCATCAACGGTCCAGGTGATCGCTCTGCAGTAACTTGCCGTAGCGCCATCTTCACCCGGTGGCAGTGGATTTGTAGCCTCGGTGCCCTCCGCATTCCCAGCCGGGGGCTCTGAACCGGGATCTCGGGGGAAAGTAACAGGGTTGTCGGGGATTCGCCGCGCGCCGGGTGTTTGGATCTCCTCGGTGGCGCCCTCCTCGCTCTCTGCCCCCCGAGTACGCTCCGAGGGGCGAGTCTCACGAGATAGTTGCACCTCCACCGCGTCTTCTTCAAAGTACGCATCCAGGCCTGGAGGTGGCTCATTCCCTGACGCGGCCGCACTGACGCCTCCAATCATAATTAGGGTACTGGCCGCCAAAGCGGTTAGTGAGGAACGGAGTCTCACAGCTATTCCCCCTCTTCGAACTGGCGTACGTCGTCTGCGTCAATCCCCTCATCCGAGGTGCCCAGATGGGAAAAATCGAAGGCCTGCCACCGGCCATCTTGAAAACGGAAGTCCAATCCAAATATGTCTAACTGCTCCCGGGACCGCCCACTTTGAAGTTCCCCTTCCCAGTAGGATTGGAACTCAGATTCATCCAAAGCAAACAGGCCAGAGACTATCGCTTCCCCTTCTTGCCGGACATATTCTTCCTCGACTGTGCTTGGGACTTCCTCGACGTACCAACCTTGAGGGTAAACCTCCTGCAACCGCTCAACCTGTACAGCACAAAGCTCGCAGTCGGGAAGCGACACGTACTCCAGCACCTCCACGTCGCCGGTGATGCGGGCATGGTGGCGGGCGTCGAACCAGTATTGAATCAGCGCTTCTGCGCCTTCTTCAGTCGGCTCGTAGATTGCCTCGGGAATTTCAGGCTCAGGCCAATTCTGCGCTGGACCCTCCGACGATGCCGGGATCGGCTCAGCTTCATCGGTTTCGTCTTCGCCTGGCTCAGATGATTCGCCGGATCCTTCCTCCGCAGTAGACGCTGTAGGCGACACTTCCGTCGGCGGCGGAGCCGACTCCAACACCGTAGGCTGCGATCCACCAGCGCCCCCGCCGCAGGACGCCAGGAGAGAACCTAGTCCGATCAGACCGGCGGCGGTGAACCAGGAACGCCTCCCGCTCGACCACCCACCTCTGTCACCCGGCGGCTTACTGCGAGTAACACCTTTTCGTCGGGTGGCTGCTTCTCTGCTCACTACGAGTTCACGTTCCTGAAACGGTTTCCGAATCCAGCCACAAAGATGAGTGTGACTGAGGCCACTCCTTACGCTAATGCCTTGAGGTCACATGCGCCAGAGGAAGTTTGGGGCTGTGGATAAGTAGGCGGGCGGCAAATTGCCGAGCTAGCCACAGTCATTCATTCACATCAAACTAGAATATATGTTCGCAAATGCATTGACTCCGAGAGTCATTCGAAGATATAATCGAATCATGGGCACGGATGAGAACAGTCCCTCCGGCATCACCGGCGGAGACGACCAATCGGAGAAGGCTTCCGGGGCTGGAGCTGCAAGCGACCAGCCCGAGCCTCCGGAGCTCCGTGACCCAAAGACTCGGGTGATCTGGGAAGCCGAATACGCGGCACGCATAGCTGAGGCCAACAAACTTGTCACTCTCATGAAGTACATCGACTCCCAGACCGATGAGACGCGTCGCGAAGTGCGAGCAGACTACGAAAGTCTTCAAGCCCGTGAGGCTTCCCCCGAAGCTCTTCGTTTATGCGCCCAACAGTCCGAAAATGCCGTAAGAACGGCTGAGGATGCGGCCATAATGTGTGCGGCAGACGCGCTCAACCTGTCTGAACATCACGTCACGAGTCTGCACATTGCTGCCGAAAGCGCACGCACACAGTTGCCCAAAGTCTGGCAAGCATTCCGCGAAGGAAGAATTACCTGTGGCGCGCTGCGCAGCATTGCCGGCACCTTGAACAAGCCGCTCAAGGAAGGCACCATCGAAAAGCTTGATGAGAAGGCACCCGCGTATGCCGAGACTCACCGTCCAGGACAGCTCAATGATTGGCTGCGGCGCTTCATCGCGAAGGTCGAACCCATCGGTGCCGCCGAGCGTTTTACGCGAGCGGCGAAGGAGCGCCACGTGACAGTACGGGACCTGGATGACGGCATGAGCCTGCTGACCGCAATCATGCCGACCATGACAGCCCACAGCATTCAGCAGAAGCTCGAAGCCGTTGCGCGATCGCCTCAGCAGGCGATTCCACACAACCCCCTCATCGCCACCCAGATCGATCAGCAGGAACAGCGCCTCGAGCTCACCCGCGCACTCAACCAGTGGATGCATGCGGGTCGCCGCTCTGAGGGAAGCGAGGTCACCCTGATCGATAGTTGGGAAATCGGGCAGGCAGCCCAACACATGGCGCAGGAGCTGCAGGAGGAAAACCTCAATGCACAACAAGTGCCCTTTGCTGACGGACTCCATATCACTGATGGGGCGCCGATAGGCCTGCCCGAAGCACCCGGCCCGAACGAGCGCCCCCGCGAAATGAACACCGACGCGCAAGCTGCTGGACACCTTCCTGAAACGCGGGCGGACGGTGATCCTCGGAACATCAGCCAGCGTGCGCTGGACATGTTCACCGCCTGGCTTCTTGATGGAGGAAGCAGCAACGGGATCGAGATTGAAACTCACATTGGGATTCTGGTCCCCGAAGCAACCCTCAAGGGAACCTCAGACCAACCGGCCATCAGCCGCGACGGACGAGCAGTGATCCCGGGTCCTCATATTCGCGACATGCTCCGAATACAGCATGACAACCTCAAATGGTGCGAACTCGGGACGAACGGAGAACCACCCGGTTCGGCGGAGAGCCCAAGCGATGCCAAGGCTCATGGTGAGGACATCCTCTCTTATCACTCAGTCGGGCGTTACCCGCCTCCAAGACTGCGCACGGCGCTGCAGTTCCGCGACGGTGTATGCGTCGCCGACGGGTGCCGAACGCCCGCCGAACGCTGCGATATCGACCACATCGTTCCCTGGCCGCACGGTGGCACTCACGCGGAGAACCTCCAGGTCCTGTGTCGAAGGCATCATCGGTTGAAGACCGCCGGGTACGACATCAAGAGCCACTACACACAGGCTGCGTGACAGAATTATGAGCATGTCAGTCCTCCCGCTTCGGCAGATCGGTGATCCGGTGCTGCGAACCCCCTCCTCCCCCGTCAGAGATCCAGCAGAAGCCCGCATCCACAGGCTCATCGACGATATGTACGCCACTATGGACGATGCCCAAGGAATCGGCCTCGCGGCACCGCAGGTCGGTGTCGGTCTTCGCATCTTCACCTGGAATGTCGAGGACAGCCGCGGTGCGGTGATCAACCCCAAACTGGAACTGAGCGGCGACCCGGCCTTCGTTCCGCGCTATGGGGAAGAGAACGAGGAGACCGTCCTGCGCGAAGGGTGCCTCTCCGTACCCAACGGTATTTACGGCCCCGTGGACCGCTATCCGCATGCAGTGCTGACCGGGGTCGGCCAAGACGCTCAAGCCATCCGCATCGAAGCAACCGGGCTGTTGGCAGCGTGCTTCCAGCATGAACTCGATCACCTCGACGGCACGCTCTTTCTCAATCGCCTCACCGGCGAGCACAAGAAGAAGGCCTACCGCGCCCTGCGAGAAGGGACGACGGTATGACTCGCATCGTATTTGCCGGAACCCCCGCGATCGCTGCCCAAGCCCTGCGAGGCATAGTGGATGCCGGGTTCGACGTCGTCGGCGTCCTGACCCGCCCTGATGCGCCCATCGGTCGCAAACGCACTCTCACGCCCTCCCCCGTCGCCCAAGAAGCAGAAGAAGCAGCAATCCCGACGCTGAAAGCCGAGAAGGTTGACGAAACAGCCACTGAACAGCTCACCCGCTGGCAGCCCACCCTCGGCGTCATTGTTGCCTACGGAGCACTGCTCCCCCGCGCGACCTTGGACATTCCCACCCACGGTTGGGTCAACCTGCACTACTCCGACCTGCCGAAGTATCGCGGCGCCGCTCCCGTCCAACACGCCATCCTCAACGGCGAGACGACCACAGCAGCCACGGTCTTCCAGCTTGAGGCCGGCATGGACTCCGGACCGCTGCACGGCAGAGCCGAATACGCCATCCCACAGATGACCTCCTCCGGCACTGCTCTCACCGAGCTCACCGACCTCGGGACCAGGCTGCTGATCGACCTGTTGCCCACGCTCCTGCAAGGCACCTCGCTGCCTGTTCCACAGGAGGGAGAACCCAGCTTAGCGCCCAAACTCACCCGCCAGGATGCCTTCATCGACCCCACTCAGCCTGCCGACGAGCTGGTGAATCGCATCAACGCCACCATTCCCGAACCCGGCGCATGGACGCTGCACGGGGACCACCGGATCAAACTGGGGGTGGCCCGCCGGTTCGACGGTGAAGCAGAAGGTGCTGCGGGCGATCTCCAAGCAGTCGGCCCCCAAGGCGGGGCAGTGCTCACCGCCGGAGACGGTCGCGGCGTCGTGCTCAGCCAGGTCCAACCCGCCGGAAAACAGATGATGAACACCACCGATTGGCTTCGCGGACAGCAGGAACGCGTCCGACTAGGGGGCAACCATGGCTAAGCGCCAGTACAGCAGGGCCGCACCGTCACAGCGCAGCCGCCGCGCCGACGCCGCCCGGGTGGTCGCATTCCGAGTCCTGCAGGCAGTGAGCGAAGAGGACGCCTACGCCAACTTGGTGCTGCCCCCAGCCATCCGTCGCGCCGCACTGAACAAGCGCGACGCCGGCTTCGCCACCGAACTCACCTACGGCACCCTGCGCGGGACGGGCACCTACGATGCCATCCTCAGCAGATGCGTCGACCGAGAGCTGTCCCAGCTGGACCGCCCCGTGCTGGACGCACTGCGCCTGGGCAGCCATCAGCTGCTCAATATGCGCGTCACCACCCACGCGGCCGTCAACGAAACAGTCGCCCTGGTCCGCGACCAGATCGGCACCGGCCCCTCCGGGCTGACCAACGCGGTTCTGCGTCGGGTAGCCGAGAAGTCGTGGGATGAGTGGCTGGAGACCATCACCTCCGACACCAGCGACGTCGAGGCACTCGCCCTGCGCCACGCCCACCCCGCGTGGGTGGTGCGCGCCCTGCGTCAATCATTGAAGCTTCACGGGCGGTCCGATGATCTCGAGGCGCTGCTGGACGCCGACAACGTCGCCCCGCAGGTACACCTGATCGGCCTGCCCGGCGTCTCCGGCGGCGAAGCGAATCTCGCCGCGGCCGTTGAGGCCGGAGCCGAACCGTCCCAGCTGCTGGATGGGGCGGCGAGCTTCAGCGGCGGAGACATCGGTCTTCTCCACGGGGTGCGCGAGGGGTCCCTGCGCGTGCAGGACATCGGCTCGCAGTGGGTCGCCCGTGCCTTGGCCCAGCCTGCTGTGCAGCCCGGCGAGCGCTGGCTGGACCTCTGCGCCGGCCCCGGCGGAAAGGCCGCGCTGCTGGCAGCACTGGCCTCCGAGTTCGACGTCCACCTCACCGCCAACGAACCCGCTCCCCACCGTGCCAAGCTGGTGGAGCAGGCCCTCGCCGCAGTTGATGACACAGCCTGGAGTGTCCGCACCGGAGACGGCCGCACCATCAGCGAGCTCGGAACCAGCTTCGACCGCATCATGGTGGACGCGCCCTGCACCGGGCTCGGTGCCCTGCGTCGTCGTCCCGAAGCCCGCTGGCGCCGGCAGCCCTCCGACCTCGCTGAACTGACGGCGCTGCAGCAGCAGCTGCTCGACGCGGGGGCCGACGCGCTCGCCCCCGACGGGCTGATGGCCTACGTGACCTGCTCACCGCACATGGCCGAGACCGTCGTCCAAGTCCAAGACGTGCTGCGCCGCCGCAGCGACCTGCACATCCTTGACGCTCACCAGGTCATGGCCGACCTCGCGCTGCCCGGCGGAGCCGAGGTGATGACCGCACGCCCCACCGCCGCAGACGACGTCGCCGCCAAATGTGTTCAGCTGTGGCCGCATATCCATGGCACCGACGCCATGTTCTTCGCCCTGCTGCAGAAGGAGCCCGTATGAGCGCTATTCACCCCAGCATCCTCTCGGCCGACTTTGCCAACCTCGCCCAGGAGCTGGCCCGCATCCCATCAGCCGACGCCGTCCACGTCGACGTGATGGACAATCACTTCGTGCCGAACCTGACCCTCGGCCTACCGGTGGTCAAAGCCATTCGTTCGGCCACCACACTCCCCCTGGACATCCACCTGATGATCGACGACGCCGACCGCTGGGCCCCCGAGTACGCCGAAGCCGGATGCGAGTCGGTCACCTTCCACATCGAAGCCGCCGCCCGGCCCGGGGCGCTCGCCCGGGACCTGCGGTCGCACGGTGCCCAAGCGGCGATGGCGGTCAAACCAGGCACCAGCCTGGAACCGCATCTGAAGATCCTCTCCGAACTGGACATGGTGCTGATCATGACCGTGGAGCCGGGGTTCGGAGGCCAGTCCTTCATGGAGAGCACACTGCCGAAGATCGCCGCCGCCCGGCGAGCGGCCGATGATCTCGGCGGCCACGTGGCAGTCCAAGTGGACGGCGGCATCAGCCGCGACACCATCCTGCGGGCGGCCGAGGCCGGGGCCGACACATTCGTGGCCGGCTCGGCCGTGTTCGGCAGCACCGACCCGGACGAGGCTGTCAGCGCCCTGCGGAGCATGGTCCGGGCAGAGAAGAACCGGTGACGGTCTCAACCTTCCCCTGAAGAGACCATCACCGGCCTGAGTGACCAGTCTACCGGAAACCGAAGCGCGGCTGCACCACCTTGGTGCCCGACTCGGTGGTTGCGTCCAACTCCTCACGGCGCAGCTGCTCCAGAGCGGACTCGAAATCATCCAAGTTGTCGAAGCCGCGGTAGACCGAGGCGAAGCGCATATAGGCGACCACGTCCAGGCGCTTCAGCGGCCCCAGGATCGCCAGGCCGACATCGTTGGCATCCACTTCGGCGTTGCCTGAGGCGCGGACCGACTCTTCGACCTCCTGGGCCAGCACGGCCAGATCGTCTGTGGAGACCGGCCGACCCTGGCAGGCCTTGCGGACTCCGTTGATCACCTTGGCCCGGTCGAACGGTTCGGCTGCCCCGGAACGTTTGATGACGCTCAATGACGTCGTCTCCACTGTGGTGAAGCGTTTTGAGCACTGCGGACAGTGGCGACGACGCCGGATCCCAGAGCCGTCCTCCAGTGAGCGGGAATCCACCACGCGCGATGAGTCGTGGCGGCAGTACGGACAGAACATAGTGGGCCTCCTCTCCCACCGAACAGTCTAGCTACTAGATATAGTGTCCACCAACTTTTCCGCCACAACATCTAGGGGTTCAGTGGTTCAGCTCTCCAAGCAGGTCGGCCCGAGTAGGACCTTCAGATCTCCATACAGCGCCGGTGAGGGGGTGACCTGGAAATCGTCGCCGAGTCGCATGAGTTCGACCTTGTGTCCGGAGAGCAGCTTGACATGGACTGCGGCGTTGCCGCGATGCGCCTTCAGCGTGCTGCCCAGCTCCGCAACGACCTTCTCAGTGGCCTTCTGCACCGGAACGCTGAGCACCACCGGGCCCGCTGTGCCGTCCTCCTGGGTGTCCAGGGCGGTGACGTCCATGGCTTTGAGCACCACCCCGCCGTCTTCGCGGCGGTCCACCTGGCCCTTGATGGCGACGACGAGATCCTCGGCGAGCACCATGGAGACCGCCTGGTAGGTCTTGCCGAAGAACATCACCTCCAGGGTGCCGACCAGGTCTTCGACCTCGGCCCGGGCGTAGGGGTTGCCCGACTTGGCGACTTTGCGCTGCAGGGAAGTGATCATTCCGGCGATCGTCACCGTGGCGTTGTCCGGCGGGCCGTCCTCACTCATCACCTGGGCGATCGAACGGTCGGCATGCTGGGCCAGTGTGCGCTCCAGCCCCTGCAGCGGGTGGTCTGAGACGTAGAGCCCCAGCATGTCGCGCTCAAAGGAGAGCTTATCCATCTTGTCCCACTCCGGCAGCTCGGGAACGCTGACCTGCAGGGCCTCGCCCAGGTCGAGGGCAGAGTCGCTGAACAGGTCGAACTGGTTCTCCGCCTCTTTGCGCTTCTGCCCGATGGACTGGTCAATGGCCTGCTCATGGACCGCCACCAGCGAGCGGCGAGTGTGCCCCATCTCGTCAAAGGCGCCGGCTTTGATCAGCGACTCCACTGTGCGCTTATTGCACACCTGGACCGGGACCTTCTTGAAGAAGTCACTGAAGGACTCATAGCGGCCCTGCTCCTGGCGCGCGGAGACCATCCCCACCACCACGTTGGAACCGACGTTGCGCACCGCACCCATGCCGAAGCGGACCGTGTCGTCACCGACCGGGGTGAAGTCCAGTGTCGACTCGTTGACGCTGGGCGGGGTCACGGTGATGCCCATCCGCCGGCACTCGGAGAGGTAGAGGGCCAGTTTGTCCCGGTTCTCCCCCACGCTGGTCAGCAGCGCTGCCATGTATTCGGCCGGATAGTTGGCCTTCAGGTAGGCCGTCCAGTACGCGATGAGCCCGTAGGCGGCCGAATGCGCCTTGTTGAAGGCGTAGTCGGAGAACGGCAGCAGGAGGTCCCACAGCGTCTGCGTGGCCTCCTGCGAGTAGCCGTTGCTCTTCATGCCCTCGAAGAACCCGACCTTCTGCTTGTCCAGCTCAGCCTTCTTCTTCTTGCCCATGGCCCGACGCAGAATATCGGCTTCGCCCAGTGAGTACCCGGCCGCCGCCTGGGCGATGGCCATCACCTGCTCCTGGTAGATGATCAGCCCGTAGGTGGTGTCCAGAATCTCGGCGAGCGGCTCCTCCAGCTCCGGGTGGATGCCAGTGACCTTCTGCTGGCCGTTCTTGCGCAGCGCGTAGTTGGTGTGCGAGTTCGCGCCCATCGGACCGGGTCGGTACAGCGCGATGGTCGCGGAGATGTCTTCGAAGTTGTCCGGCCGCATCTGGCGCAGCAGCGAGCGCAGCCCGGAGCCGTCGAGCTGGAAGACGCCCAGGGTGTCCCCGCGCGAGAGCAGCTCGTAGGCGGGCCGGTCCGTGAGGTCCAGGGTCTCCAGGTCGATGTCCTCATCCTTGTTCTGCCGGATGTTCTCCAGAGCATCCGAAATGATGGTGAGGTTTCGCAGCCCCAGGAAGTCCATCTTGATCAGACCCAGGGTCTCGCTGGTGGGATAGTCGAACTGGGTGATGATCGCGCCGTCCTGCTCGCGCTTCATCAGGGGGATGATGTCGATCAGCGGATCCGAGGACATGATGACGCCGGCAGCGTGTACGCCCCACTGGCGCTTCAGGCCCTCCAGGCCGGTGGCGACGTCGAAGATCTCCTTCAGCCGCGGATCGGTGTCCAGCAGCTCACGCAGCTCACCGGCCTCCTTGTACCGCGCACCGGCGTCGTCGTAGGTCTCAGCCAGCGGCATCGGCTTGCCCTGAGCGTCCGGGGGCATCGCCTTGGTCAGCAGCTCACCGGTGGCGAAGGGCTCGCCCATCACCCGGGCGGCGTCCTTCAGCGCCTGCTTGGACTTGATGGTGCCGTAGGTGACGATCATCGCCACCCGCTCATCGCCGTACTTGTTGACCACGTAGTCGATGACTTCGCTGCGCCGCCGGTCATCGAAGTCCACGTCGAAGTCGGGCATGGACACGCGGTCAGGGTTGAGGAACCGCTCGAAGTAGAGTCCGTGTTCCAGCGGGTTCAGGTCGGTGATGCGCATGGCGTAGGCCACCATGGACCCGGCGCCGGAGCCGCGGCCGGGTCCCACCCGAATGCCGTTCTCCTTGGCCCAGGTGATGAAGTCGGCGACCACCAGGAAGTAGCCGGGGAAGCCCATCTGGGTGATGACGCCGATCTCGTACTCCGACTGTCGGCGCACCTCGTCGGGGATCCCGGACGGGAAGCGGTAGGCCAGGCCCCGCTCGACCTCCTTGATGAACCAGGACTGCTCCGACTCCCCCTCCGGGACGGGGAACCGGGGCATGTAGGAGGCGGATTCGTTGAACTCCACCTGGCAGCGCTCTGCGATCAGCAGCGTGTTGTCGCAGGCTTCGGGGTAGTCGCGGAACAGGTGGCGCATCTGCTCGGCGGACTTCAGGTAGAACTCCTCGGAGCCGAACTTGAACCGCTTGGGGTCATCCAAGGTGGAGTTCGACTGCACACACAGCAGCGCCCCATGGGCTTTGGCATCGTGGGCGTGGGTGTAGTGCAGATCGTTGGTGGCGACCAGGGGGAGGTTCATCTCTTTGGCCAGGCGCATCAGGTCGGTTCGGGTCCGACGCTCAATCTCGATGCCGTGGTCCATGATCTCGCAGAAGAAGTTCTCCTTGCCGAAGATGTCCTGGAACTCGCCGGCGGCCTTCTTCGCCTCCTGATACTGGCCCTGGCGCAGCCGGGTCTGGATCTCTCCGGAGACGCAGCCGGTGGTGCCGATCAGCCCCTTGCCGTAGGTCTGGAGGATCTCGCGGTCCATGCGCGGCTTATAGAAGTAGCCTTCGGTGCTGGCCAGCGATGAGGCCCGGAACAGGTTGTGCATGCCCTGGGTGTTCTCAGCCCACATGGTCATATGCGTGTACGCGCCGGTGCCGGAGACGTCCTCGATGCCGTCACCGAACTTCACCCGGGTCCGGTCGGTGCGGTGGGTGCCCGGCGTCAGGTACGCCTCCAGGCCGATGATCGGCTTGACGTCGTAGTTCTGGGCAGTCTTCCAGAACTCGTAGGCGCCGAAGATGTAGCCGTGGTCGGTGGTGGCCACCGCCGGCATGCCCATCGCTTTGGTCTGGGCGAAGAGGTCCTCAATCTTCGCCGCACCATCGAGCATGGAGTATTCGGTGTGGTTGTGCAGATGGACGAAGCCCCTGCTCATCGGTCGCCTCCTGTGAGAATCTCAAGGGCCTGCCTCAGGTCCTGCGGATAGTCGCTGCCGAAGGTGATGTGCTCTGCGGTGACTGGGTGTGTGATGCTCAGCTCGGCCGCGTGCAGCCATTGTCGGGTCAGCCCCAAGCTGCTGGCAAGCTGCGGGTCCGCGCCGTAGGTCAGGTCACCGGCGCAGGGGTGGCCCAGCGCGGAGAAGTGCACCCGGATCTGGTGGGTGCGGCCGGTCTCCAATGTCACGTGCATCAGACTGGCCGAACCGTAGGCTTCGATGAGCCGGTAGTGGGTCCGGGCCTCACGGCCGCCCTCGACGACGGCGAAGCGCCAATCGTGTCCGGGGTGACGGGCAATGGGCGCATCGATGGTGCCCGCATAGGGATCGGGCAGCCCCTGCACCAACGCGTGGTAGGTCTTGGTAGGGGTGCGGTCGCGGAAGGCGTCCTTCAGCACGCTGTAGGCCCGCTCCGTCTTGGCCACCACCATCACTCCTGAAGTGCCCACGTCGAGCCGGTGCACGATGCCGCGCCGCTCCTGCGCGCCGGAGGTCGCAATCTCCACCCCTGCGGCCAGCAGTCCCCCGATCACCGTGGACCCCTGCCACCCGGGCGAGGGATGGGCGGCCACCCCCACCGGTTTGTCGACGACGACGATGTCTGCGTCCTGGTAGAGCAGATTCAGATCTTGCACGGCTTCCACCTTGATCGGGTCCTTCGGCGCAGGCACGGCCACCTGGATCAGTGACCCGGCCGGCAGCCGTTCCGACTTCTTCAACGGCGCTCCGGCGGCTCTGCCCTGCGTGCGGTCCTGTGCCCAGGTGACTCGCTGCTGGCCGATCCACTGGGCAGCCTCGCTGCGGGTGATCCCGCAGAGCATCGCGACCACTGCATCTGCCCGCTGGGCGTCGCCTTCCTCGGGGACGGTCAGCGTACTCATGATTCCTGCTCAGTCTGCTTCTTCGTCTCTCGGCTGCCGTCAACGTTGAGGCCGAAGAGCATCATGGCGCACAGTCCGATGATCGAACAGACGATGAACGAGTCGGCGATGTTGAAGATCGCGAAGTTCGGAACCGCGATGAAGTCCACCACGTGTCCCTGGCCGAACTGGTCGAACCCGGCCTCGACCAACGACGGCGGGCGAAACAGCCGGTCGGTGAGGTTGCCCGCGATGCCGCCGGCAAGTCCGCCCAGGCCCACGGTCCACAGCCATGAGCCACCGAGTCTGCGGGCATACCAGATCGTCACACACAGGACGGCGAACTGAATGAGGGTGAAGATCCAGGTGTGGTCGGTGCCGATGGAGAAGGCGGCGCCGGGGTTGAGGTGGTACTGCCAGTGAAGCACCGGCGGCACCGCCTCGATCCGCTCACCCAGGGTCATCGTTGATTCCACCCACCGCTTGGTGGCCTGGTCGAGGAGCCAGGCCGTCGCGGCGATGATGAGCGCTGCGAGAACGGCAGTGCGGCGGCTGGGGGCGGTAGTTTTCGGCACCAGTGAAGTCTACCGGTCCCGCTTATTCGGCGCCGGTGGTTTCCTTCTCGATGGACCCCTTGGCGTTAAGGTCGTTGAGCTGACCCTCGATGTAGTCCTTCAGCCGGGCGCGGTAGTCGCGCTCGAAGTTGGTCAGCTCGCTCACCCGGCTCTCCAGATCGGACTTCTTCCGCTCCAAGGCGTTCAGCGTGCGGGTGGAGGTCAGCTCGGCCTCTTCGATCATGTTCTCCGCACGAGTCTCAGCTTCGGTGACCAGCTCGGTGCGCTTCTGCTCTCCCTCAGTGATGTACTGCTCACGGGTCTGCTCACCCTCGGAGACCAGCTCGTCACGCTTGGCCGTGCCCTCGGTGATGAGCTCCTCACGCTTGGTCTCGCCCTCGGTGATCAGCTGAGTGCGCTGCTGTTCGCCCTGGGAGACATACTGGTCGTGCAGCCGCTGGGCCATGGCGAGCACCCCGGCCGCCTCAGCGGCGGGCTGATCAGCGTCTGCAGCGGCAGCCGGTGCCGGCGTCTCCTCCACCGGACGTTCTTGGGCCGGGCGGGTCCCCGGAGCGTAGTCGGTGTGCGCGGAGACGGCCGACTCTGCGGCAGGCTCGGTCTCCTGTGCCTCGTCCTGCTGCACCTCGTCCGGGACCGGCTCCACACTGCCGGTGACCTCGGCGGCGGTTCCGGTGTATCCGGAGAGCCCAGCATCTTTGAGCTCATCGGGCTCGACGTGCTCCGGTGAGTGATCCAGCTGGTCCTGCAGCGAGGAGACCTCAGCGCGGAGCTCCTCGTTCTCCTGCAGGAGTCGGCGCCATTCAACGACTACCTCATCGAGAAAGTCGTCGACCTCGTCCTTGTCCCAGCCGGGCCGGAACTTGGTCTCCGAGAAATCCTTGTTCAGGATATCTTCTGGCGTCAGAGCCATAGGAATGCCTCACCTCATTATCAGTGGCCGGAAATTGGCTGCGTGCAGTCTCGCGGGCCAGAATACCCCATCACCGGTTCAGCGATCGGAGCCGAACCTTCAAGCCCAGGTTCACGCGCCCCCGATGGAGGCCACAACGACTTTGCCGATGATGACCACCAAGAACAGGATGATGAACCCCATATCGAGCGACACTCCGCCGAGGTTCAACGGTGGAATGCGGCCCTGCAGCCATCGCATCGGCGGGTCGGTGATGCTGTAGATGCCCACGGCGAGCACCAGCACCAGCCCCTTGGGCTTCCAGTGGCGCGCGAAGGATTCGGTGATGTTGAAGATGATCCGAATGATCAGCGCGTACTGGTAGATGGTCAGCAGGATATAGATCGGAGCAGTGATGAGGTCCACAGCCGCCTACGCTACCTCAGAGTCTGGGTTCAGGACTGGTTGAAGAACGCGGCGTTCGCCTCTGGCTCAGCGGCAGCCTGATCCTCGGCCAGCACTTCGACGTTCTTCGGCGTCAGCAGGAAGACTTTGTTGGTGACCCGCTCGATGGATCCGCCCAGCCCGAAAACCAGTCCGGCTGCGAAGTCCACCAGGCGCTTGGCCTCCGCCTCGCCCATCTCCGTGACGTTCATGATGACCGGAATGTCCTCGCGGAAGGACTCGCCGATGATCTTCGCGTCATTGTAGGAGCGCGGGTGAACAGTGGTGATCTTTCGCATAGGTGAGCTCTCGTCGCGGGAGGAGGGGGCGCGCTTAATGGGGGTCACCGGGGCGCGGTAGTCGGGATCCACAGCCAGATTGGTGCCGTTGTACGAGCCCGCCGGGTCGGCGTCGTCGTGCTGCTGCTCATGCTTGCCAGCACGATCGGCGAGGGAGACGACGGCGCCGGTGGGCTGGGATGCGTGTGCGGCTGAGGCATGCGCCGCTGCGGGGCGGCTGTGGTCGGCGCCGGTCGCTGCGTGGGCGTGACTGCGCGCTGAGGGGGCTTCGTTGCCGAAGCTCTCCTCGTGATAATCATCACCATCGGCTAAGCCGAGGTAGATCATGGTCTTCTTGAATGCACCGGCCATGAGATTCTCCTGGGGAAGGTTTGTGTCGTTGTCACTGCGCGTGACCGAGACTACCGGTGCGCAGGCCTTTCCCCGAGGACATCACGCCCGATCCGCAGGTGTGTCGCACCGCAGGCGATGGCGTCCTCCAGGTCCTGACTCATGCCCGCAGAGACGGCGGTTGCCTGCGGGTGGATGCTGCGCAGCCGGCGGCTCAGGCGCTGCAGGCGTTCGAAGGCCGGGCGTGCGGGCTGATCCAGCGGGGCCACCGCCATCAGACCGGCCAGGTGCAGCGCGTCGGCGTCGGCGATCGCCTCAGCCAGGGCGTCGACGTCTGCCGGGGCGGCACCTCCGCGGCCGTCCTCGGCTGCCGGATCGCGCAGATCCACCTGGATCAGGCACTGCAGCGGGCGGGTGCGGTCACCGCGCTCCAGGGCGGCTGCTGCGGCCTTGGCCAGGGCGTTGGCGACCTTCAGCCGGTCCACCGAGTGCACGGCGTGGGCGTAGCGCGCCACCGACTTGGCCTTATTGCTCTGCAGCTGCCCGACGAAGTGCCACTTCAGATCCTGCAGGTGTGCGGTCTCCGCAGCCTTGGCCGCCGCCTCCTGGTCCTTGTTCTCCCCGACGTCGCGCAGACCCAAGCCGTGCAGGTGCTCCACATCGGCAGCCGGGAAGTACTTGGTGATCACGATCAGCTCGGGCCGGTCCTTGCGACCGGCAGCGGCGACGGCGCGATCGATGCGCCCGTGGACTGCGGTGAGCTTCTCTGTCAGTTCTGCGCTGCGCGATTGTGCCATCAGAACCAAACTATCCCAGCAAAGCGCCCCTGCGGGTCCCCGGTGCGCTGTGAGCGGCGGTGGGAGAACAGCTGCGGGTCCTCGATGGTGCACCCGGGAACATCGACGACGTCGGCTCCGGCGGACTCCAGGACGGTGCGGGCCTCGGCGCGCAGGTTCAGAGCGGGTGTCCCCCAGCTGGTGCGTGAGGCGATGCTCGGCCGGTTGACCGCCACGGCTTCGAGCATGTCCGCGGGAACTTCGTAGCAGCCTCCGCAGGCGCCGGGGCCGATCCAGGCGGTCACCGACTGTGCGCCGCGGGCGCGCATCGCAGCTGCGGTGCGCTCCAGGACGCCGGCCAGCAGCCCCTGCCGGCCCGCGTGTGCGGCGGCGGTGATCGGCCGGTGGTCACGGTCGATCCCCGCGAAGAGCACCGGCAGGCAGTCGGCGACCAGTACGGCCAGCGGGGCGGACGCGGTGCCGACCCATGCATCGGCTGTGGGGGCGGCCTCCCCGGCGGTGTCGGCGTCGCAGACCTCCGCTGAGTGGACCTGGTCCAGAAACCGCGGGGCGGCGCCCAGGTGCTGGGCCAGGTCGGCGCGGTTGGTCAGCGCCGCCTGGGAATCACCGATGTGGGTGGCTACGTTTCCGGCCTCCGCGGACGTGAAGGCGACGTGGACATCACCGGTGGAGTCGCTCCACCAGAACGGTGAGTCCACGTCGCCTGTCATGCGATGGGAAGGTTCGGCCAGAAGTCTTATTTCAGAAAGTCGGGGACGTCGAGGTCGTCGTCCTTCTTACCGGAGTAGTCGGATTCGATGATCTCCGGAAGCTCTTCCTCCTGCGTCTCCTCGACCCGCTGCTGCGGTGCGGTGTCCTGGGAGGCGGCCGCTGGGGCGGCTGCGGCGCCGGAGGTGGCCCCGGCCACCGGTGCCACCGGGCGCTGCGGCTGCGCGGGCGCCTGGTTGGCCGCCGGGGCGGCGGGCTTGGAGGTGGCGTCGGCGTCGTCGAATCCGGCGGCGATCACTGTCACGCGGGCCTCGTCGCCCAGGGCGTCGTCGATGACGGCGCCGAAGATGATGTTGGCCTCCGGGTGGGCCACTTCCTGGACCAGGCGGGCTGCCTCGTTGATCTCGAACAGTCCCAGGTCGGAGCCGCCCTGAATGGAGAGCAGCACGCCGTGGGCGCCGTCGATGGATGCCTCCAGCAGCGGGGATGCGATCGCCAGTTCGGCAGCCTTGATCGCACGGTCCTCGCCGTTGGCCGAGCCGATGCCCATCAGCGCCGAGCCGGCCCCCTGCATGACCGACTTCACGTCGGCGAAGTCCAGGTTGATCAGGCCGGGGGTGGTGATCAGGTCGGTGATGCCCTGCACACCGGAGAGCAGCACCTGATCTGCGGAGCGGAATGCGTCGAGCACCGAGACGTTCTTGTCCGAGATGGACAGCAGCCGGTCGTTGGGGATGACGATGAGCGTATCGACCTCATCGCGCAGAGCCTCGATGCCGGCGTCGGCGCTGGAGGCACGACGGCGACCCTCGAAGGTGAAGGGACGGGTGACCACACCGATGGTCAGCGCACCCAGGGAACGGGCGATGCGTGCGACCACTGGGGCGCCGCCGGTGCCGGTGCCGCCGCCCTCACCGGCGGTGACAAACACCATGTCTGCCCCGCGCAGGACCTCTTCAACCTCGTCGGCGTGGTCCTCGGAGGCCTGCCGTCCAACCTCGGGATTGGCGCCTGCACCCAGGCCACGGGTCAGGTCCCGGCCAACGTCGAGCTTCACATCGGCATCCGACATCAGAAGCGCCTGAGCGTCGGTGTTGATGGCGATGAACTCCACACCGCGCAGGCCCACCTCGATCATTCGGTTGACAGCGTTGACGCCGCCGCCGCCGATGCCGACGACCTTGATCACGGCCAGGTAGTTGTTCGGTGTTGCCACGTGAGTATGTCCCTTAGCTATTGAGAAGTCACAGATGCACGAAGACTCCCGACGGTCAGCAGAGTCGAGAACGACTCCTCACTGTCTTCCCCGTCTCCAGTGGGCCTGCTGCTGCCGAGGCAGTTCGCGGATGCCTCGGAAGCGGCAGACTCTGTCGACGTCGTCTCGGTCCGCATACACCGACCGGGAGTCTTCGTGACAGGAGTCATTCTTCAGCCCCACTGGGCCGAGGGGCAACGTTCAAGTTGAGCTTGAACCTTAGCCGTCCCGACTGGAGTCTTCAGTTGTTTCCCTACCCACACTACCTGCCGGAGGTGGGCTCACCGAGTAACTGGTGTGGTGGGCGTGGATATGTCGATCACTTCAGCTTCGGTGAAGGCCTCGTCCTCGGAGGCGAGGATAGCCTGCAGCACCGCCGCCTTCTCGGCACCGTCCTCATCGCTGCCCCAGACGATGGTGCGCCCGTCGGCGAGTTCCAGCTGCACCGAGTCGATGGACTCTGCGGCCGCGGACTCCAGCCTCCCGCGCGCCTGTTCGGGCAGCTCGCCCAGCACGGCGACGATCGCGTCGAAGATCGCCTCATCCTGCAGCGCGGCTTCAGACTCGATCAGCACCGCGGCGTGGTCACCGGCCTCCAACTGTTCGGGGCCGGCGAAGGTGCGGATCACCTCACCGTGTTCGTTGTAGAGCTCAACGTCCTGGTCCTGGTGGACTTCGGCCACCGGAAGGTGCTCGGTGATCTCGATGTGCAGGGTGTGGGGAAGCTCCAGGTGGGCCTCGACATCGGCGACGACGTTCTCCTCCTGCAGCCGCTGGCGCACCTCTGCGGTGCCCACCTGCGGCATGGGCTCCCCGTAGAGGTCGCCCAGCAGCTCATCGGTCCTCGCGTCGGTGAGCAGCTCGTTGCCGGTGATCTCCATATCCCGCACCGGCAGCAGTGGGGAGAAGTGCAGCACCGCCACCAGCCCGAGGAGCACTGCCAGCCCGGCCCCCAGGGCAGTCAGAACTCGACGACGACGCCGGCGGGCGGTGATGTTCTCCGGCTCGGGGAAGGACAGCGCAGAGTCGTGGGGAGAGCTCATCTGGGCCGGGGGTCCTCCAGCGGCCTCTGCAGCTCTGCCACAATCTCTGCGGCCAGGTGGGTGATGTCTCCGGCTCCGATGGTCAGCACAATGTCACCGGGTTCGGCCGTGCTGCGGATATGGGCCAGCGTGGCCTGGGCGCTGCGCACCGGGTGGCCCAGCAGTGCGGCACTCACCCCGGCGATCGGCTCTTCGCGGGCCGGATAGATCTCCAGCACCGATGCCGTGTCGGCGGCCTTCAGGGCTGCGCCGAACTCGGCGGCGAAGTCTCGGGTCCGGCTGAACAGATGCGGCTGGAAGACGGCGTGGACCCGGGCTGCGCCCGCCACGCTGCGCGCTCCGCGCAGCACAGCCGCCACCTCGGTGGGGTGGTGGGCGTAGTCGTCATAGACCCGGATGCCGCTGACCTCACCGCGCAGCTCGAACCGGCGTGAACTGCCGGTGTAGGCGCTCACCGCCTCCACCGCCGCGCTGAGGCTCAGTCCAGTCCGCAGGCCCACGGCCACTGCGGCTGCGGCGTTGAGCGCGTTGTGCTCACCGGGCACGTTCAGATCGGCTGCGGCACGCGCGCCCTGGTGGGTGAAGCTGATCCGCTGCCCGGCGGATGCGGCGGTGACCTGAAGGCGCAGATCGGCCTCAGACCCGAACCCATAGGTGAGGATTCTCACCTGCCGGGCAGCCAGTGCCCCGGTCACCCTCTGCTGCAGGGAGCGGCAGCCGGCGTCCTCGGCGCAGAGCACCAGGGCGCCGCCGTCGACGATGTTGGCGGTGAAGTCTGTGAAGACCTGTTCGACTGCCTCCGCGCTGCCGTAGTGGTCCAGGTGGTCCGGCTCCACATTGGTGACCACGGCCACTTCGGGGCGATAGTTCAGCAGGGAGCCGTCGGATTCGTCCGCCTCGGCGACGAACCACTCCCCCGCGCCCAGGGCGGCATTGGTGCCCAGTCCGGTGACGTCGGCGCCGACGGCGAAGCTGGGCTGGCGGCCGGCGGTGTGCAGCAGCACCGCAGCCATCGATGAGGTGGTGGTCTTGCCATGGGTTCCGGCGACTGCGACGGCGCGCTTGGAGGCCATGCAGGCGGCGAGCCCCTGCGAGCGGTGCAGCAGGGTGAGCCCGCCGGCTGCGGCGGCGTCGTACTCCGGGTTTCCGGCCGTGGCCACCGAGGAGGCGATCAGCGTGTCCACCCGGTGTCCGGCCTCGGCTTCCACCGATGCCAGGTTCTGGGCACTGTAGCCCACCCGCACCGGCACCCCGGCGTCGCGGAACTGCTCAAGCACCGGCAGGTCCTTGGCATCGGTTCCGGAGATCGGCACCCCGGCGGCGAGCATCAGCTTCGCCACGGCGGAGACCCCGACGCCGGCCAGTCCCAAAAAGTGGACGTGACCCAGCTCGTTGAGACCGCTCATGCGCTGACCTTCAGCGCGGCCCGTGCCATGCGCTGGTCGGCGTCGGTGATGCCGCGGTCGGCGGAGAGCTGCTGCATGGTCTGCAGCAGCCGCGGCTCGCGCAGCAGCGGCACAATATTGCGGCTGATCCAGTCCCGGGTGAAGTGTTCGTCCTTAACCAGCAGCGCACCGCCGGCGTCTACGTGTCCGCGGGCGTTGAGCTCCTGCTCGCCGTTGCCCACCGGAAGCGGCACGAAGACCGCCGGCAGCCCCACTGCGGCGACCTCGCAGACGGTGGCGGCCCCGCTGCGGGCCACCATGAGATCGGCTGCCGCATAGGCCAGATGCATGCCGTCCAGATAGTCCCGCTGGTGGTAGCCCGCAGCTGCCAGGGGCTCTCCGGCGCTGTCGGTGACGCGCTTATCGCGACCGGTCAGGTGCAGGATCTGGGCGTCGGTCTCCAGCAGGTCGGTCAGGGCGGCGGCCACGGCACGGTTGAGGTTCAGCGCCCCGGTGGAGCCGCCGGTGATCACCAGTGTGGTGCGTCCGGGGTCCAGGCCGAGCTCTTCGCGGGCTGAGGCGCGTGCCGCACTGCGGTCCAGCTGGGAGATCTCGGTGGACATCGGCATGCCGACCCACTGCGCACCTTTCAGCGGGGTGTCTTCGAAGGCGGTGCCGACGAAGGCCGCGGTGCGGGCGCCGAGGCGGTTGGCCAGTCCGGGCCGGGTGTTGGCCTCGTGGATGACTGTGGGGATTCCCAGTCGCTTCGCGGCAAGGTAGACGGGCGCGCAGACGTAGCCGCCCACTCCGATCACCACATCAGCGCGGCGGCGGCGCAGGATGTCAGCGGCTTCGCGGACGGCGGTGCGGAATCGTGCCGGAAGGTGAAGCAGGTCGCGGCTGGGCCGCCGGGGCATCGGGACTTTGTCGATCAGGTCCAGTTCGAACCCGGCCTGCGGCACCAGCCGGGTCTCCAGACCGGCAGCGGTGCCGATCATCGACACCCGGGCGGCGGAGTCAATCCCGGTGATGGCGTCCGCGATGGCGAGCATGGGGCTGACGTGGCCGGCTGTTCCGCCGCCGGCAAGCACGACTGTGGGAGCTGTCATCGGATAGGTGCCCTTCAGGTTTCACGCGGTCTTGGTCAGCGGTGCCAGTGTAGACCGCTTTCGGGTGGCCTTCGCACCCCGGTTGGGGGTGGTCGCATCGATGCGCTGGCGGCGGGCGAAGTTCAGCACCACCCCGACGCCCAGCATCGCGCAGGTCAGCGCGGACCCGCCGTAGGAGATGAACGGCAGCGGCACCCCCACTACGGGGATGATTCCGGTGACCATGGCGATGTTGATGAACGCCTGGCCCACCAGCCAGGCGACGATGCCGAAGCAGACGAACTTGACGAAGCGCTCGTCGCTGGCCGCGGCAATCCGGAAGATCCCCACGACCAGCACTGCGAAGAGTCCCAGCACCAGCAGGGTGCCCAGCAGGCCCAGCTCCTCGCCGATGATGGTGAAGATGAAGTCATTCTCCACCTCGGGGATATAGGCCCACTTCTGGCGGGACTGGCCCAGCCCCACGCCCCAGAACCCGCCGGAGGCCAGGGCGTAGAGGCCCTGCTCCGTCTGGTAGCAGGGCTCCTGCGGGAGGTCACAGTTGGTGCCGAGCCACGCGTTGACCCGCATCATGCGGTAGGGCGTGATCACCATCAGCGCGGCCACGGCGGCCGCGGCGATCGCTGCGGCGATCAGGAAGTAGCGCATGGACACGCCCGCGGCGAAGAGCAGCGCACCCACCAGCACAATGATGATCACGCTGGTGCCGAGGTCTCCGCCGGCGGTCACCAGCACCAGCACCGCGAGTGCTCCGGGGGCGACGAAGGGCATCATCCAGTGGGTGAAGTGCCGGATCAGCTTTCCCTTGCGCGCCAGCACGGCCGCCCCCCAGAGGACCAGCGCGAGTTTGGCCAGCTCGGAGGGTTGGCCCTGAACCGGGCCGATGCGGATCCAGTTGGTCGAGCCTCCGGCGGTGTGGCCCAACGGCGAGAAGGCCACCAGCAGCAGCAGCACGGAGGAGAGGATCATCAGCAGCCAGCCGATGGTGCCCATCCAGCGGGTGGGCACCAGGGACATGGCGAACATCCCGATCACCCCGATGGCGGCCCAGACGGCCTGGCGGCTGGCTGTGGTGAAGGCTTGCCCGTCTGCATTGACCGAGGTGGAGGAGAGCACCATGGTCAGTCCCATCGTCGCCAGTGCGAAGGTGGCGCCGAGCACCAGCCAGTAGTTGGTGTAGGGGTTGCCGCCTTCGAAGAAGTCCCAGAGCCTGCGGATGCGCCGGGTGCGGCGCTGCGCACGCTCGGCACGCCAGGCGCGACCGGCCGAACCGTCAGAGGCGGTCTGCATCTGGTGCCTCCTTAGTCGGTGCTGAAACCTTTGCTCTGCATCAGCTGCGCGACCGCCTCGATGAACGCCTCTCCCCGGTCACCGTAGGAGTCGAACTGGTCCATGGACGCCGCCGCAGGTGCCAGCAGCACGGTCTGACCCGGTTCGGCCAGGCGTCCGGCCAGTTCCACAGCGGTCCGCATGGCTGTGCGGCCCGCAGCCGAGCGCAGAGCTTTCTCCGTCTCATCCTCCCGCAGACCGGCACCGATGACCGGCACGCCGGGCGCGTGTCGCTCAAGGCTGGAGCGCAGCTGGGAAGAGTCTGTACCGATGAGGATCACCTGCCGCAGCCGGTGGCCCACCCGCTGAACCAGCGGGGCATAGTCAATGCCCTTGGGCAGGCCCCCGGCGATCCAGACCACATCGGTGAAGCTCTCCAGTGCGGCCGCGGCGGCATGGGGGTTGGTGGCCTTGGTGTCATTGACCCACAGCACGTCCTCGGCCTTGGCCACCGGTTGGATGCGGTGCTCTGTGAGCTGATAGTCCCGCATGGCCTGCTGAACGGCCGCCGGCGGGACCCCGACGCTGCGCGCCAATGCGGCCGCGGCCAGCGTGTTGGCCACCATGTGCTGAGGCGCCAGCTCGGCAAAGTCGGACCGGGTGCCCAGTTCAAGGGCCTGGTGGCGCCGGTCCTCGAGGAAGGCGCGGTCCACCAGGATGTCCTCCACCATCCCCAGCATCGAGACGTCGGGGGTGTCGGTGGTGAATCCCACGGCACGGCAGCCTTCGACGACGTCGGCGGCTGCGACCATCGCTTCGGTGACCGGGTCCTGAGCGTTGTAGATGCAGGCGGTCACCGTGCCCTCATAGATGCGGGCCTTGGCCGCGGCATAGCCGGGGTAGCCGCCGTGCCAGTCCACGTGGTCCTCGGCGATGTTCAGCACCGCCGAGGCCGTGGCGCTCAGCGCTTCGGTGTAGTGCAGCTGAAAGCTGGAGAGCTCAACGGCGAGCACTTCATAGCCGATCGGGTCACGGATCGCGTCCAGGATCGGCACCCCGATGTTGCCGCAGGCCACCGCGCGCTTTCCGGCGGCGATCAGCATCGCCTCCAGCAGTTGGACCGTGGTGGTCTTGCCGTTGGTGCCGGTCACGGTCAGCCACTGCGGCTGTGCGGCGCCGGGCCGTGCCCCCAGCCGGTGGGCGAGCTGGACGTCTGACCAGACGGGGATGCCGGCGTGGGCAGCTGCGCTGATCAGCGGCGAATCGGGCCGCCACCCCGGGGAGGTGAGGATCAGGTCGGGGTCGGCGTCGGCGATCTGCGGCAGTGTGCTCACCGCCTGGGGGCCGAAGCGGATATCGCTGACACCTACGATGCGCAGGGTCTCGGCATCCCGCTGCTTCTTCTCCGTAGCCTCGGCGTCGACCACCACCACCTCCGCGCCCAGCTCGGCGAGGGTGTCGGCTGCGGAGAAGCCGGTGACGCCCAGGCCGGTGACGGCCACACGCAGTCCCGTCCAGGGGCCGTCCCAGCCGCGCAGCTGATCGAGTGCGGCCGCTGCGGCGTCGTCGTGCTCAGCCATCACCGCGTCAGCACCCATTCGCCGTAGAAGACGGCCAGGCCCAGGCCCACCGCCAGTGCGCCGATGATCCAGAACCGCACCACCACGGTGACCTCGTCCCATCCCTTCAGCTCGAAGTGGTGCTGCAGCGGGGCCATGAGGAACACCCGCTTGCCGCCGCTGACTTTGAAGTAGAGGACCTGGATGATCACCGAGAGGGTGATCAGCACGAAGAGGCCGCCCAGGATGATGAACAGCAGCTGGGTGTGGGTCAGGATCGCGAAGCCGGCCAGCGCACCGCCCAGTGCCAGCGAGCCGGTGTCGCCCATGAAGATCTTCGCCGGGGCGGTGTTCCACCAGAGGAATCCGATCAGCGCGCCGGTGACGATCGCCGACACAGTGGCCATATCCATAGGGTCACGCACCGTGTAGCAGACCGAGTCCACCGACCGCAGCCCGCCGCAGGATTGGTTGTACTGCCAGATGGAGATCACCGTGTAGGCGGCGGTGACCATGGCGGTCGCTGCGGTCGCGAGCCCGTCGAGACCGTCGGTGAGGTTGACCGCGTTGGTGGCGGCGGTGTTGATCAGATTGGCCCAGATGACGAAGAGGATGGCGCCGATCACCGGGCCGAGGACGGCGAAGTCCAGCACCGTCTCGCGGACGAACGAAATGGCGGTGGATGCCGGGGTCTGACCCTGGGAGTTCGGGAACTGCAGGGCCAGCACGGCGAAGAGCACTCCCACCGAGCCCTGCCCGAGGATCTTCGCCCAGGCAGAGAGCCCCAGGGACTGCTTCTTGGTGATCTTGGCGGCGTCGTCGAAGAATCCCACCAGGCCCATCCCCACCATCAGCAGCAGCAGCAGCAGCCCGGAGGCGGTGGGCCCGCGGGCGGCATCGGTGCTCAGCACCAGAAGCAGGTGGGTGGCCCCATAGGCCAGCAGCACCGCCAGAATGATGACCGCACCGCCCATCGTGGGAGTGCCGCGCTTGACGTGGTGGGTGGTGGGCCCGTCGTCGCGGACGAACTGGCCGTAGCCGCGCTTGACGAGGAACCGGATGAACAGGGGGGTGCCGCCCAGGGTGAGGACCAGCCCGAGGAGGGCACCGATGACGACGGCGATCACTCGATTCCTTCCTGTGCGGCGATGTGGTCTCCGAGAAGTCTAAGCCCCGCGCCGTTGGATGATTTGAACAGCACGACGTCGCCGCCCCGCAGTGCGGTGCGCAGCCAGTCCTGCGCCTGCTCAACAGTCTCCACCCATTGGACCTCGCTGCCCCAGGAGCCTTCTGCCACCGCCCCGCGGTAGAGCGGGTAGGCGTCGTGGCCGATGACCAGGGTCAGGCCGATGTTGAGCCGCACCACGGTCTCGCCGATCCGGTGGTGGGCCATCGTGGAGTCGGCACCGAGTTCGAGCATCGCCCCGAGCACCGCCACGCTGCGCCGCCCGGATTCGCGGGTGAGGATGGCCAGGGTGCGCAGGGCCTCCCGCATCGACTCGGGGCTGGCGTTGTAGGCATCGTTGATGACGGTGACCCCGTCGGCCCGCTCGGTGCGCTCCATGCGCCAGCGGCTGGTGGGCCCCAGCCCCTGCAGCCGGTCTGCGATATCGCTGACGGCCACCCCGGCCCGCCAGGCGGCGGCGGCTGCGGCCAGCAGGTTGGTGATGTGGTGGGCGCCGGTGAGTCCGCTTCTGATGCGGTGCTCATCACGGCCGATGCGCAGGGTGAAGACCGGGTGCCCGTCCTCGTCGAGCTGCAGATCGGCGGCAGCCACCTGGGGCGATTCGCCCTGGCCGAATCGGGTCACCGGTGCGGCCGCACGGCTGGCCATCGCTGAGACGCGGGGATCGTCAGCGTTGAGGATCACGTGCCCGCCGGCCGGGACCGCTTCGGCCAGTTCGCCCTTGGTCTGGGCGATGGACTGTTGGTCGCCGAAATTGGCTGCGTGCGAGGAGCCCACCATCAGCACGGTCCCAATATCGGGTCTGACCATGTCGCAGAGCTGGCGGATGTTGCCGGGGGCGTCGGCGCCCATTTCCACGATCAGGTAGCGGGTGTCCAGTGCGGCGCCGAAGATGGTCAGCGGCACTCCGACCTCCCCGTTGTAGGAGCCCTGCGGTGCGGTGGTGGCGCCTTCGGGGCTCAGCAGGGCGGCGAGCAGGTCCTTGGTGGTGGTCTTTCCGGCGGAGCCGGTGATGCCCAGCACTGTGGTCGGTGAGTGCGCGCGGATGCGGGTGACGATCTCGGCGGCCAGGGCACCCATAGCGGTGACGACGTCGTCGACGATCACGGCCGGATCCGGCGTCCCGGAGGCATCGGTGGTGGCCCGCTGCGCGAGCACCAGCACGGCCCCGGCGCTGCGGGCGGCGTCGATGAACCGGTGCCCGTCGGTGTGCTCTCCGGGTTTGGCGATGAACATCGAACCGGCGACGGCGCTGCGAGAGTCGGTGTCGGCGTCGGTGACGGTGATGCTGTGCGGGTCGGCGATCCCGCGCAGCTCTCCGGATACCGCCTCGGCGATCTCAGCGGCGGTCAGTGCGATCATGTGCTGTCTCCCTTCTGCAGCACGGTGAAGCCCTGCGCGCGCAGAGCGTGAGCCAGCTCAGTGCGGTCATCGATCTCGACCCGCTCACCGGCGAAGTCCTGGTGGTCCTCGTGGCCGCGGCCGGCCAGCAGCACTGTGTCGTCCTCACCGGCCAGAGCCGCTGCGGCAGCAATGGCGTCGCCGCGCGGTGCGATCTCCTGCAGCTGGGTGCTTAGCCCCCCGGTGGCCTGGGCGTCCCGGGCCCCGGCCATGAGCGAAGCCCGAATCTCGGCGGGATCCTCGCCGTGCGGGTCGTCGTCGCTGATGATGACGTGATCGGCCATCCGCACTGCGATCGCCCCCATAGTGGGGCGTTTGGTGACGTCTCGTTCCCCAGCTGCGCCGATCACCAGAATCAGTCTGCCCCGGCCCTGCTCGACCAGCGGGCGGCGCACGGCATCCAGGGTGCGGATCATCGCATCCGGGTTGTGCGCGAAGTCCACAATGGCCGCCGGTCGGGTGGCGATGACCTCCATGCGGCCGGGCACCGGCACGTGGAAGGGCCGATCCTGCTGCAGGGCGGCAACGACGTCGGCACGGCTGAACTCCTGGGGGCGTGTGGGATCCGAGGCGGCTTCGAGCACCATGACTGCCGCCAGCGCAGCGTTGGAGACGTTGAAGTCCCCGGGAAGCGCCGTGGAGGTGCGGATGCGCTCTGCCGACTCGCGGTGGGTGAGGGTGAAGGCGCTTCCCAGACCCTCGGGCACCACATCAGAGACTTCCCAGTGGGCCTGTGCCGGCGGCCCCGCGGTGGCGAGGGTGACCACGTGACCGGTGGCCTCGGCGGCCATGCGGTGGCCCCAGGAGTCGTCCACCGTGATCACCGAGATGCGGGTGCGCGCGCGGCGGAAGAGCTCTGCCTTGGCTGCGAAGTACCCTTCCATGGAGCCGTGCAGGTCCAGATGGTCCTGGGTGAGGTTGGTGAAGCCCGCGACGTCGAAGTAGAGCCCGGATATCCGCTGGTAGCTGATGGCGTGGCTGGAGACCTCCATGGCGGCTGCGGCCACATTCTGGGCGCGGAATCGGTGCATCAGCGCATGCAGCTGGACCGCCTCCGGGGTGGTCATCTCCGAGGCGATGCGCTCTGCGCCGGCGGCGATTTCGATGGTGCCGATCAGGCCGGTGCTGCGCTTGGCCGCCGCCAGCAGCGTGGTGAGCAGTCCGCGCAGGAAGTAGGTGGTGGTGGTCTTGCCGTTGGTGCCGGTGACCCCGAACAGGGCCGGGTCGGACACGGCAGTGGTGCCGTAGACCGCAGCTGCGGCCGGGCCGGCGGCATCGCGGACGGCTGCCACTTCGATCACCGGCAGCCGGTAGCCCGCCGCCTCCCGGACTTTGGGCACACCGGCGGCGTCGGTGAGCACTGCGGCAGCGCCGCGGGCCATGACGTCGGCGATGAAGTCTGCACCGTGGGCGCGGGCCCCGCTGACGGCGACGTAGAGGTCGCCGGCCTGAACGTCGCTGGGGCGCATCGCCGCGCCGGTCACCCTGGCCCGTTCAGCGTAGCCGGCCACCGGAGTCAGGATGGGGCTGTGCCCTGCGGCGCGCAGCTGCTCAGTGAGGGCGCCGACATCTGCCCCAGTCACCACGGATAGTCCTGCCGCTCGCCCACGAAACCATCATAGGCCTCCGACTCGGATCCGGAGGGCGGCACGTCGTAGCTGGCCAGAGTGTGGGACATGATCTCGGAGAACGCGTCGGCCAGCTCCCAGTCCCCGAAGCTGCCGGAGGGACGGTGAACAGTGACGGAGACGACGAACTGCGGGTCATCCAGCGGGGCGACGCCGGTGAAGTTGACGGTGTAGCCGTCGAATCCTCCGTTGTCCCCGGCCGCTTCGGCGGTGCTGGTCTTTCCGCCCACCCGGTAGCCGTCGATCGCAGCGCCCTGGCCGCTTCCGTAGTCGACGACGCCTTCCATCAGTTTGAGCATCTCTTCTGAGGTGGACTCGGAGAAGATCCGCTCCTGCTGGGACTCTACGGGATGTTCGGTCCCGTCCGGGTCGACATAGGCATCAATGATCCGCAGCGGCTGCTTCACCCCGCCGTTGGCGATCATCTGGTTCATCTGCACAGTGTGCAGCACCGAGCCGGTGTAGCCCTGGCCGAACTGGGTGGTCATCGGCTGGCGGTTGTCCCACTCCTCCGGCGGGCGCAGGATGGACTTCGCCTCAGAGCCCAGGCCGATGTCCAGCGGCTGACCGTAGCCGGTCTGCCTCAGGTAGTCGTAGCGGGTCTGCTCATCCACCTGATTGCCGATCATCACCGTGCCGGTGTTGTAGGAGCGGGCATAGATGCCCGCAGCGGTCATGTCATAGTCCTCATGACTTCTGGCGTTCTGGATGGTCTGGCCGTCAGAGGTGTACTTATAGGGAACCGTGTAGCTCTCAGTGGGGCTGGTCACTCCCTCTTCCAGGGCCATGGCGAAGGTGACGGACTTGCCGCCCGAGCCCGGCTCAAAGTCCTGGGTCAGTGCCAGCGGGCGCCGGAAGAGCTCATCAGTCTCACCGGGCTCAGCCGGGTCCACCGTCTGCGAGTCGGCCATCGCCAGGATCTCACCGGTGTCCAGATCTGCGACCGTCGCATTGCCCCATTCGGCGCTGTACTCGTTGGTCTTCTGGGCCACCGCCTCCTGAGCGAACCACTGAAGGTCCTGATCGATGGTCAGTCGCACGTCCTGACCGTCGACGGCCGGCACCTCCTCGTAGGTTGCTGTGGGGATGCGCACCCCGTCGGCACCGACCTCGTAGATGCGTTCTCCCGGTTCGCCGCTCAGGTGCTCATCGGCAGCGGCTTCGATGCCTTCCAGCGGTCCGTCTGATCCGACGAATCCGAGGATCGAACCGGCCACCGGACCCGAAGGGTAGGTCCGCTCAGGTACGGGTTCGGCGTAGATTCCCGGCGCCTGAAGGTCCTTGACCTCCTGCCGCACTTCGGGGGTGACCGACCGGGAGAGCACCGCGTAGTGGGTGTCGTCATCGGTGAGCTTCCCCAGCAGCTCATCGGCGTCCTCATCCAGCACCTCGGCCAGCTCATCGGCAGTCTCTTCGACGGTCACCGGCCGCTGCAGCCCCAAGTCTTCGTCGTCGACGGTGTAGTCGCCGACGATCCTCGGGTCGGCGACGATGTCGTAGTGCTCCACGGCGGTGGCCATCACCTGGCCGTCGGCGTCGAGAATGTCGCCGCGCACACCGGGCACCTCCACCGAGGCCAACCGGGCGGAAACGGCTTCCTGGGCGTGGCCAGCAGTGTCCAGACCCTGGACGTGGAACAGCCGCCCGCTGAGCAGCACGAGCATGGCGAGCACGATCGCCAGACCGATGCGCATGCGGAAGGACAGAATCCGGTTCATGGGCCCTCCTTCGGCTGTGGCGATCAGTCCAGCGACGGCGCGTCGATGGTTCCGCCGCCGCGTGTCGGGTCAGTCCGGTCCGCCTCGCCGGACTGATTCTCATCACTGCTATTCTGCCCGGCGTCACCGGTGATCAGCGTGTGCAACGCGCCCGCACCGAGCAGTCCGCCCGGCGCCCCCTCGGCGCGCTCAGCAACATCGACAGGCGCGGTGGCGTCTGCGCCGGCCGTGCTGGGGGCTGAGACGAAGTTGGTGGGCCGCTCCTCCGAGGATGCGGCCTCGGCGCCGCTGAGGACTGCGGCGGTGTCCAACTCGAACGTCCCGGCGGAAGCGGGCATCACCATGCCCAGGGTGACTGCGGAGCTGGAGAGCGACTGCGGCGACTGAAGGACCTGGACCTGTTGGGTCAGTGACGCGTTCTCATGCACCAGGCTTTCGTGAGTGTTGTTCATCTGCACCACCTGGTACTGAGAGTTGGCGACGTGAATATTGACGATCAGCACTGCGCCCAGGGCGAGCAGCAGCAGGGCGATCACCCCGGCCATCAGCCCCCTGCGGCGTCGACGCACTGTGGGCACCGCGGTCAGCGACGGAGCCGCGAAGGATTCAGGCTCCGGTGCGCGGCCGGGACGCATCTCTGCCACAGAGAGGACGCTCATGCTGTGCTCCTTGCAGTTGGTCTGATCTTCTCAGCTGCCCGCAGCTTGGCGGAGGCGGCTCGCGGGTTCTGCGCCGTTTCGGCCTCCGTGGGGAGCTGGGCGCCCTTAACGACGACGGTGAAGCTGGGTTTGTGCTCCTGAAGCTCCACCGGAAGGCCCACCGGTGCCGACGACTGGGTCCTGGCCGCGATGGCTCGTTTGACGATGCGGTCCTCCAGGGAGTGGTAGCTGAGCACCACGACGCGACCGCCGACCTCCACCGCATCCAGGGCGGCCGGCACGGCCCGCTGAAGAACCTCCAGCTCCTGGTTCACGGCAATGCGCACTGCTTGGAAGCTGCGTTTGGCGGGGTGGCCGCCGCGGCGTTTGGCGGCTGCGGGCACCGCGGCGTCCACAATGTGGGTGAGCTGGGCGGTGGTGGTGATCGCCGAAGCCTCACGCGCCTCCACGATGCGGCGGGCAATGCGGCCGGAAAAGCGCTCCTCACCGTATTCGGAGAGGATCCGTCGCAGCTGCGCCTCTGAGATGCGCGCCAGCATATCGGCCGCAGTTTCGTCCGCGGAGTCCGCTGAGGCGTCCATGCGCATGTCCAGCGGGGCGTCGTAGGAATAGGCGAAGCCGCGCGCGGCCTCATCCAGCTGCAGGGAGGAGACGCCCAGGTCGAAGAGCACCCCGGCCAGCTTCTCCTGCGGGTCCAGTGCGCTCAGGATCTGGTCGAATTCGTCATAGACGGCGCGGACGCCGCGAAAGCGTCGGCCGTATTCGCCCAGCCGCTGCTGGGCGAGCTCCAGCGCCTGGGGATCACGGTCGACGCCGATGACGTGTGCCTGCGGTTCGGCCTGCAGCAGGGCTTCGGCGTGGCCGCCCATCCCCAGCGTGGCATCAATGACCACCGGCACAGACCCGTCGGCGGCCACGGTTCGGCAGGCTTCACTGAGCAGGGCTGTGCAGCGTTCACGCATGACCGGCACGTGCCGGTCCGCAGCTGCGCCGCCTGCCATGTGAGTCTCCTTCGGTGTGCCTGTGGCCGGACAGAAAAGGCCCTTAAGCCTGCTCCCCCACCGCTGGGGCTGCCTGACATCGGGGAAGTGAAGTCAGGACGCCCGCAGCGGTAAGGAGGCGCACTCAAGGGCCCTATGCAGTTAAGACTCGTGGCCTAGAAGAGACCGGGAATGGCTTCCTCATCGGTGGACGAGAACTCCGACTCCTTCTCCTCCAGGTACGCGTTCCAGGCTGTGGAGTCCCAGATCTCAGCGCGGTCGCCCGCACCGATCACGGTGATCTCACGGTCCAGACCGGCGTATTCCCGCAGGGTGGGCGGGATGGTGATCCTGCCCTGCTTATCCGGGGTCTCATCGGAGGCCCCGGAGAGGAACACGCGGATGTAGTCACGTGCCTGACGGGAGGTCAGCGGAGCCTGACGCATCTGCTCATGCACTGCCGCGAACTGATCAGTGCTGAACACGTAGATGCAGCGTTCCTGCCCACGAGTGAGGACCAGCCCCGCAGAGAGCTCGTCCCGGTACTTCGCAGGAAGGATCAGGCGCCCCTTATCGTCCAACCGAGGCGTGTACGTGCCGAGGAACACGGCACATCACCTCCCGTTTGGCCGATCAGGACCGCTGGTCTCCCATCGCGCTCCACTTTACTCCACTTCCCCCCACTTTCCAATCAGAAATGGTCGCAGGTCTCCACTGAATCAGTTTCAGGACGCGAACGTATCCACCGAACCGCCGCTGACCTGGAGTTTTTAGGACTCAGTTCCGGTGGAGGCAGGTGGGGGCGCAGTGGAGGAGAAAATGGAGAAGGCGAACAGATCGCCGCGTTTCAGCGCCGTTGAGCGGTGCTGTGGGGCGCTGGTGGTCCGGTTCTGCGCTGCCGGGAGCAGAGTGGAGGGCACAAAAAACCCCCGCCGAAGCGGGGGTTCAGGTTCTCAGCTGGTCGAAGGACTCAGCTGTTCGACGCAGCGTGCGGGTGCCGTCTGGCTCAGGGCTGCTGGCGGCGCTGCTCCCACTTCTCCTCCATGCTGGACATGAAGGAGCCTCCGGAGGGGCTGGGTGCTGAGGATCGGGGCCCGGAGCCTCCGGATCCTCCGGAGCCGCCGTTGCCGGGGCCTCCCCCGCCGGTGGAGTCACCGGCACCGCCGGTGGTGGCGAAGTAGACGCCCAGGCCCATGACCAGGAAGCCCACAATGCCGACTGGGATCCACTGCTGATAGATTCCGAAGACCAGGACGCCGATTCCCACGACGACGACCAGCAGCCCAAGCACGAGGTTGCGGACGTTGAATTTGCCCACAGGAGCTTCCCGCAAGGAACTGGCGAAACCGGGATCCTCCGACTGGAGCTGATCCTCAAGTTCCTTGAGCATGCGCTGCTCGCGCTCCGACAGTGGCATCGTGACGCTCCTCGGTACTGGTCAACGTGGTCTTCTCTGGGTTAACAGTCTATCTGGTGAGCTCTCATATGGCATAGTCAGCGTGATCAGCTGTGACGAAGTTGTCATAATTTCGCTCTCAGCCATCGGCCCCGGCAGAGCCCTCCGGGGATGCCGGAGGGCGTTTCAGCAGTGACGCGGGCCCTGCCGAGACCGTGGGGAAGCGCCCCGCCACCGCGTCCAGTGCCCGCTCAGCGGCCAGCCGTTCCTCCTGGTGGGCGTCCTCGCCCGCATCGGTGAGGCTCAGCTGCAGCGCACCGTCGTCGGTGCTCAGCCGCTCAGCCCGAACCCCGATCAGCCGCACCGCCTGGGGCCGCTCCCCCAGCGCGTGCAGCAGAGCGGCGGCGTGCTGATGCAGCTGGGAGCCGGACTGGGTGGGATGGGCCAGAGTCGCCGACCGGCTCAGCGTGCTGAAGTCGCTCCAGCGCAGCTTGAGGCTCACCCCTGATGCGCCCAGTCCGGCCGCACGCAGCCGGGCGGCCACCCGGTGGCTGAGCCGCAGCAGTTCGGTGCTGAGCTGCTGCGTGGAGCTGATGTCGACGGCGAAGGTGTCCTCCGCCCCGATGCTCTTCTCCGCGCGCACCGGCTCCACCTGCCGCGGGTCGTGGCCCCAGGCAAGGTCGTGCAGATGCTCACCGCTGACCCCGAAGCGTCGGCGCAGCGTTTCTCGCGGTGTGGCCGCCAGCTGGTCCACTGTGCGCAGCCCCATCCGGTGCAGCGCCTCGGCGGTCTTTCCGCCCACCCCCCACAGCGCGGTGACCGGCAGGCTGTGCAGAAAGCGCAGCCGCTCCTCCGGGGGCACCAGGAACATCCCGTCGGGCTTGGCATGCGTGGAGGCGATCTTGGCGATGAACTTGCGGTCTGCGATGCCCACGCTGACCGGCAGGCTGAACTGTGCACGGATGTCGCGGCGAATCATCGCCGCCATCTGTGCGGCGGTGCCCAGGCGGCGCACGGCCCCGGTGAGGTCGAGGAAGGCCTCGTCCACGCTGAGCTGCTCCTTACGCTCAGTGAGCGTGTCAAAGTACGCCATGATGCCCGCAGAGAGCTCTCGGTAGCGGCTCATCTGCGGCGGCAGCACGGTGGAGTCGGGGCTGAGCCTCATCGCCCGGCTCAGCGGCATGGCCGAATGCACTCCGTCTGCTCGTGCTGGGTAGGAGGCGGAGAGCACCACAGAGCGTCCCTCACCGGCGACAATGACCTTCTGCCCATGCAGCTGGGGCTTGTCCAGCAGCTCAGCCTCCACATAGAAGGCATCCATATCCGCGTGCGCGATGATGGGAGCCCTGGCCATACCGTCTAGGATAGGCCCGTGAGCGGACAGGACTTTGTACAACGCGTCAATGACCGCTGTGCGGCGTTCCTGGAGGCCAAGCGGGATCAGGTCCGTGCGGTCTCCGCGGAGGCGGATGAGCTGGTGAGCTCCCTGACTGCGCTGACCGCTGGGGGCAAGAAGCTGCGGCCCGTGCTGGCCCGGATCGGCTGGCGAGCCTCCGGTGCCGCCGACGAGGAGGCTGCCGTGGAGCATTTGGGGGTGGCCCTGGAGCTCTTCCAGGCAGCGGCGCTGATCCACGACGACGTCATCGACCGCTCCGCGACGCGACGCGGCCAGCCCAGCACCCACCGCCGGTTTGCCTCGCTGCACACGCAGCACAGCTTCGCCGGCGACGCCGAGCACTTCGGCACGGCCGGCGCCATCCTGACCGGCGATCTGGCCCTGTCCTGGGCGGCAGAGGCCTTCGATCAGGCTGAGCAGGCCGCCGCAGCTCCCAGCCGCAGCGGCCGTGAGACGTTCCGGACGATGCACACTGAAGTCATCACCGGCCAGTACCTCGACGTCCTCTCCGAAGTCGCCGCAGCCCCGGCCGATGAGGCGACGGCCGTCGCCCGCGCCAGGGCAGTGCTGACCTATAAGTCGGCCAAGTACTCCACGCAGTATCCGGTGGCACTGGGATGTTCGCTCACCGGCGGGCACCCGGATCTGCAGCAGGCCCTGGCCCGGGCCGCACTGCCGGTGGGAGTGGCCTTCCAGCTGCGAGATGACCTCCTAGGCGTCTTCGGCGACCCGCAGATCACCGGCAAGCCGGTCGGCGACGATCTGCGCGAGGGCAAGCGCACCGAACTGGTCACCTACGGCCTCTTCCGCTCCCCCAGTCCCGCCTCGGAGAAGCTGGCCTCCATGCTGGGCCGTGAGGACCTCAGCGAGGACGACGTCGACGCCGCCCGCGAGATTCTGCTCTCCTGCGGGGCGGTCGCCGCCGTCGAGGCCGAGATCGACGCCCTGGTCCGCGCCAGTGTGGACGCTGAAGGTCCCCTGCGCCAGCTCGGAGTGGGTCAGCCGGTGCTGGAAGACTTCGCTGAGGTGCGGCAGCGCCTGGTGGCTCGCACGTCCTGAGGGTGGCAAGCTGCAGCCTTCGATACCCTGGAGACTATGAGCACCCCGGAAAGCTGGATCGGCTCCACGATCGATCAGCGCTACGCCATTGACAAGCGTGTCGCCCGCGGCGGCATGTCCACGGTGTACTTGGCGCGTGACCAGCGCCTGCACCGTGATGTGGCCATCAAAGTGCTGTTCCCGCATATGGCCGAGGATCGCAAGGTGGTTCAGCGCTTCGAGCAGGAGGCCCGGAACTCCGCGCTCATCGCCCACCCGAACGTGGTGCAGGTGCTCGACCAGGGTCAGACCCGTGAGACCGCCTATATGGTCATGGAGTACGTGCCCGGGGCCACGCTGCGCACGCTGCTGAAGCGTGGCCCGATGACGCCGCGGCTCACGCTGGCCTATGCCCACGCCGTGCTCTCCGGTCTCAGCGCAGCCCACCGCGCCGGCTTGGTGCACCGCGACATCAAACCGGAGAATGTGCTGGTCTCCCCGGAGGGCCGGATCAAACTGGCCGACTTCGGACTGGCCCGGGCGGCCACCCACCATTCGGGGACCTCCACTCTGATGGGGACGGTCGCCTACATCTCCCCTGAGCTGCTCTCCGGCGAAGGCGCGGACGAGCGCGCCGACATCTACGCCGTGGGCATCCTGCTCTACGAAATGCTCACCGGCGTGCAGCCCTACACCGGAGACTCCCCGGTGCGGGTCGCCTTCCAGCATGTGAACTCCACGGTGCCCAGTCCCTCGTCGTATGTGCCCGGGCTGGCCCCGGCGCTGGATGAGCTGGTGCGCGAGGCCACGCGGATCGACCCCGACGACCGTCCAAAGAACGCCGATGCGCTGCTGGAGATGCTCAGCGAGGTGCGGGCACAGCTCACCGAGGAGGAGCTGGACTTCGACGGTGCGGCGGCGAAGCACCGGCGGCACCAGCAGTCGGAGACCGAGCACAGCACCGCCGCCACAGCCACGTCGGTGATGCCCGAGGCGCCGACGGAGGCAGAGGCCGACCAGGCTGTTGAGCCTGCCGCAACGGATGAGGATGCGACCCTCGCCCTGGGTGAGGACTTCCCCACCGCCGACGACGGCCCGCCTCAGGAGGCCGCCACCGCTGCCCTGCATCAGGCTGCAAGCTCTCCCCCTCCCCCGCCGCAGCAGGCGGGAGCCGACGCATCGGCGCAGCGGTGGGCCTCCCTGGCCGAGGAGGACCGGCAGACGGTGGCCGAAGTGCCGCTGCCGAGCAGACTGAGCGTCGAGGATGCGCAGACGGCGTCTCAGCCGGCCGCTGCCCCGGCCCGGCGCAGCTACGACCCGGGGGCCGACCGGAAGAAGCGTCAGCGCCCCATAGAAGAGCTGCGCAGCCCCACCCCGGCACGGCGGGGAATCGCGGTGGCAGTGGCCATGATCACCGTGGCCGTGGTGATGCTGGTCGCCTATCAGCTGGGCATCAGCAACTCCATCATCCCGCCGTTGGGCGGAAGCACCCCGTAGCGCCGGCTCGCTGCGGCTACTTCACCTGAGTCAGCGCCTCGGCGACCAGGAACGCCATCTCCAGGGACTGCTTGTGGTTCAGCCGCGGATCGACCAGGGACTCGTAGCGGGCGTCGAAGGCGGACTCGTCAATCACATCGGAGCCGCCCAGGCACTCTGCGACGTCGTCGCCGGTCATCTCCACGTGCAGGCCGCCCGGGTAGGTGCCGGCAGCACGGTGGACTTCGAAGAACCCGCGGACTTCATCCATGACGTCGTCGAAGCGTCGGGTCTTATAGCCGTTCTTCGCGGTGATGGTGTTGCCGTGCATCGGGTCGGTGACCCACACGACTTCGGCACCTGAATCGCGAACAGCTTCTACCAGAGGAGGCAGCTTCTCGCGGATGTTCGCCGCCCCCATGCGGGTGATGAAGGTCAGCCGGCCAGGCTCACGCGCCGGATCCAGCTTCTCGATCAGCTCCAGCACCGTCTCCGGGGACGTATTGGGGCCCAGCTTGACCCCCAGGGGGTTGCGGACGCGGCTGAGGTAGTCCACGTGGGCACCGTCGAGGTCTCGGGTGCGCTCGCCGACCCACACGAAGTGCCCGCTGGTGACGTAGGGCTCGCCGGTGCGCGAATCGATGCGGGTCAGGGCCCGTTCGTAGTCCAGCAGAAGCGCCTCGTGAGCGGCGTAGAACTCGGTGCGCTTCAGCCCGTCGAACTCCACTCCGCAGGCATCCATGAATCGCACGGCACGGTCGATCTCTCCGGCGATCTGTTCGTACCTGGCATGTGCCGGGTTCTCCATGAAGCCCTTGTTCCACTGCTGGACGGCCCGCAGGTCTGCGAAGCCGCCCTCGGTGAAGGCGCGCACCAGGTTCAGCGTCGAGGCTGACTTGTGGTAGGCGGTCACCATGCGCTTGGGGTCGGGGATGCGCGACTGCTCGGTGAAGTCGAACCCGTTGACGATCTCACCGCGGAAGCTGGGCAGGGTCACGTCCCCGCGGGTCTCCATATCGGAGCTGCGCGGCTTGGCGTACTGGCCGGCCATCCGCCCCATCTTCACCACCGGCAGCGAGGCGCCGTAGGTGAGCACCACGGCCATCTGCAGGATCGTCTTGACCCGGGCGCTGATCTTATCGGCGGTGACCCCGTCGAAGGTTTCGGCGCAGTCGCCGCCCTGCAGCAGGAAGGCTTCGCCCTTGGCCACGCTGGCCAGGCGGTCCTTGAGCTTGTCCACCTCGCCGGCGAAGACCAGCGGCGGGTTGGAGGAGAGCTCCTCATAGGCGTCGTCGAAGTCTGGGTGACCGTGCCAGTCCGGCTGCTGCTTCAGGGGCAGCTGCCGCCACGCGTCGAGCCCCGGATAGTCTGCGGCACCGGTCTGCAGGATCTCTCCGGGTGCTGTCAGCGGGGTCTCGAGGCGGTTCTCATCTGCGATAGTCACCCCCACAGCCTAAAGCTGAGGCTGACCGGTCACCTAATAAGGGGACAGAGGTTCCACATCATGAGAGGAATTCGGGTCCCTCAGGACTGGTCGGCGCGAGCCTGGGCAGCATCAGCGTAGAGCTGCTCGACGACCTCGCCGTAGTCCTTCATCACATCAGCCCGGCGGATCTTCAGCGACTGAGTCAGGTGACCGGAGTCGATGGTGAAGTCCTCCTCCAGCAGGCGGAACTCACGGATCGACTCAGCGCGCGAGACTGACTCATTGGCCGTGTCGATCACCGACTGGATGTGGCTGATGATCTCCGGATGCTCGACCAGCTCCTTCATCGGCGTGTCCGCGGCGATGCCCTTGCGCCCCAACCACACCGGCAGCGTCTCAGGGTCCAGGGTGACCAGGGCGGCCACGAAGGGTTTGCCGTCGCCGACCACGACCACCTGGGAGACGATCGCATCGGAGCGGATCTGATCCTCCAGCAGCCCGGGGACCACGTTCTTGCCGGCGGCGGTGACCAGGATCTCCTTCTTGCGCCCGGTGATGGTGAGGAAGCCCTCGTCGTCCAAGGAGCCGACGTCGCCGGTGCGGTACCAACCGTCCTCGGTGAAGTCCTGCTCGGTCAGGTCCGGCCGGTTGCGGTAGCCGTCGAAGACGCAGACGCCTTTGCCGAGGATCTCACCGTTCTCGGCGATCTTCACCGCGTTGCCCGGAAGCGGCCGGCCCACAGCCCCGATCTTCGCATTGTCAGGGGTGTTGACGGTCAGCGGAGCTGTGGTCTCGGTGAGGCCGTAGCCTTCCATGACCAGCACCCCGATGCCGTTGAAGAAGTGGCCCAGATGAGCTCCCAGGGCCGAGCCTCCGGAGACGGCGTGGGTGACGTTGCCGCCCATCCGCGCCCGCAGCTTGGAGTAGACCAGCTTGTCGAACACCGCATGCTTAAGCCGCAGGCTGAAGGGAACCCTTCCGGCCTGCTGGGCCTTGGACCAGGCCACGGCGGTGTCGGCCGCCTTCTGGAAAATACCGCCCTTGCCGTCGCCTTCGGCCTTCATCATTGCCGCGTTGTAGATCTTTTCGAAGACCCGCGGAACGGCCAATAGGAAGCTGGGCCTGAAGGTGCCCAGATCGTCCACCAGGTCCTTGATGTCTGAGGTGTGGCCGACCTTGGCGCCGGCTGCCACGCTGACCACCGAGATGAACCGGGCGAAGACGTGGGCCAGCGGGATGAACAGCACCGTGGAGGCATCCCGGTGAACGACCGACTTCAGTGAAGCAATCGCGTTGAGGCTCAGCTCCACAAAGTTGCTGTGGGTCAGCTCGCAGCCCTTGGGGCGGCCGGTGGTGCCGGAGGTGTAGATGATGGTGGCCACGTCCTTCAGCTGGGCGTGGCTGCGGCGCTGCTCCAGGGCGGCGTCGTCGACCTCGGCTCCCTCGGCCCGCAGCTGGTCGAGGTCCTCGCCTTCGATCTGCAGCAGCTGTTCGACGACGTCGAGCTTCTCCTGGGCCACGGCCCGGTCCACCGCTTTGACGTGCGACTCCTTCTCGGCGAAGACCACCTTCACCTGGGAGTCTTCGATGATCCAGGCGATCTGGGAGGGTGAGGACGTTTCGTAGATCGGCACAGTGATCGCTCCGGCGTACCAGATGGCAAAGTCCAGCAGCGTCCACTCATACCGGGTGGCGGCCATGATGGAGACCCGGTCGCCGACCTCGACGCCCTTGGCGATCATGCCTTTGGCCAGCGCCGCCACGTCCTCGCGGAACTCGGAGGCGGAGACATCAGTCCAGGTGCCTGGGCTCAGCTGGCGGCCGAAGAGTGCGTTGTCCGGCGCCTCGGCGACCTGCTTCTCCAGCAGATCAGTGGAGTTGAGCTCAGGCTCAACGTTGACGGCGGCGGGCACTGCGTATTCGTTCACAGGTCCATCTCCTCCTCGGTCGTCGGCGTGGTGGTGAGGTTCACACTAATCAGCGCTGGTTTTGTTGTCTACTGGGCAGTAATCAGGGGCTCAGACTTGTGCACCATCACCCCTGCTGCTGCGCTTGGAGGGCATCTGCATGAAGAGGATCGCGATCCCCAGCACGATGACGCCGATGAGCGCGATCGTGGTCCACCCGGGGAAGGACACCGGCAAGAACGGGAACACCACGAGCGCGGCGATGCCCAGCAGCATCAGAGCCGCGCCGATCACCACGCCGGGCTTGGCCCCGGCCACCGGGTTCTTCGGGTCCGGCTGGCGAAAGTCGTCCTCCTCCGCGGAGACGCTGTAGTCGCGCGGACCCCGTTGGCCCAGGTTCTTCGGAACGGGCCGGCCCGGCTGCGGCTGGGCCGTTCTGCGCCGGTAGAAGTTTCCGTTGTCGCCTCGTGTGCTCATACCCTAAGACTACCGGGCGCTGCCGCGGACGTCATCGCAGAATTTGCCGCCCACTCGGCTTAGAGTATGTGGTGTGTCGTTCTACAGCATCGCGAAGAAGTTCGTCGTCGCCCCAACGGTCAATACCGCCTTCCGCCCCTGGGTGAAGGGGCTGGACAACATTCCCACCCACGGGCCGGCGATTCTTGCCTCGAATCACCTCTCATTCTCCGACTCGATCTTCATCCCGGTCGTGGTGCCGCGGCAGGTACGTTTCTTAGCGAAGAACGACTATTGGCAGGGCTCGGGGGTCACCGGCACGATCAACCGGTGGTTCTTCAGCCTCAGTGGGCAGATTCCGATGGACCGCTCCGGGGGCAAGGCCTCCTCGGACTCACTGAACGCCGGGCTGCAGGCTCTGCGGGACGGGCACCTGCTGGGCATCTACCCGGAAGGGACGCGCAGCCCCGACGGCCGGCTGCACCGCGGCAAACTGGGGGTGGCCAAACTGGCTCTGGAGGCCCGGGTGCCGGTGGTGCCCATGGCGCTGATCGGCACCGATAAGGTCCAACCGGTGGGCAAGAGCATCCCCCGGGTGCGCCGGGTGGGGCTGATCATCGGCGAGCCGCTGACCTTCGACTCCTACTTCGACAACGCCACGGACCGCTTCGCCCAGCGTGCGGTGACCGATGAGATCATGTCGCGCATCATGCGGCTCTCCGGGCAGGAGTACCACGACCGCTACGCCACTGACGTCAAGCGCAAGCTGGCCCAGAGCCGCGACACTGACGGCAGCTGAGCTCAGAGCCCCCAGACGCCGGAGGAGCCGCGGCGGTGGGCGGCAAGCAGGTGGGTGTCGATGACTCCGACCGCCTCCATCAGCGCGAACATAGTGGTCGGCCCCACGAACGCAAACCCTTCTGCGCGCAGCGCCGCTGCCAGCGCACGGGACTCGGCCGACTGCGTGGGGACCTCGGCGATGCTGGACGGCGTGGGCGTCTGCGCCGGCTGAAACGACCACACAAAGTCCACCAAACCGCCCTTCTGCCGCAGCGCCACGGTGGCCCGCGCATTGGTGATGGTGGCCAGAATCTTCGCCCGGTTGCGCACGATCGATGCGTCACCCAGCAGCCGTTCGACCTCGGCGTCGCCGTAGGCTGCCACGGCGTCGGGATCGAACTGGTCGAATGCGGCGCGGAAGGCCTCGCGCTTGCGCAGGATCGTCGCCCACGACAGCCCGGCCTGGAACGCTTCCAGGCTGATCCGCTCGTACATACCCGCCTCATCACGGATGGGCATGCCCCACTCGGTGTCGTAGTAGTCACGCAGCATCGGATCCGCCGCGGCCCAGGCGGGCCGGGCCAGCCCGTCGTCACCGACGACGACGTCGGGCTCTGTGCTCCCAGCAGCTGGGGTCTCAGCAGGCGGCTGCTCGCGGGGAATGTTCATCCTCAGCACAGTACCTGCACCCCAGCCGCCCGCACCTGACGAGCACGCAGAAAGCCCCGGGTGCTCTGCTCATTGCAGAGCTCCCGGGGCTGCTGTGCGCGAGGGGGGACTTGAACCCCCACGCCCGTGAAGGCACTGGCACCTGAAGCCAGCGCGTCTACCAATTCCGCCACTCGCGCGTTCGGCTCGCCTCATCCGGTGTGCACCGGTTCCGCTGAGCCGTGGGTGCTGAAAACAGCAAGAATCATCCTAACCCCATCCCCGCAGGATGACCTAATCGCGTGGGCCGATAGACTTTACGCTGATATGTCTGCCCCACCCCGCACTGCCCAGCCCATCTCCGCTGAGGCGCTGAACTACCCCGAACAGCTTCCGGTCACCGCCGAGCGGGACACCATCTTAGAAGCCCTGAGGGAGAATCAGGTCCTCATCGTCGCCGGCGAGACCGGCTCGGGAAAGACCACCCAGCTGCCGAAGATGCTGCTGGAGCTGGGTGCCCACGGCCACGGCATGATCGGCCACACCCAGCCGCGCCGGATCGCAGCCCGCTCTGTGGCCGAGCGCCTGGCTGAGGAGCTGGACAGCCAGCTGGGCGAGACCATCGGCTATCAGGTGCGTTTCACCGCAGAGGTCGGTGCGGACACGGCGGTGAAGCTGATGACCGACGGGATTCTGCTGGCCGAGCTGCAGCGCGATCCGGACCTGCGGAAGTACTCGGCGATCATCATCGACGAGGCCCACGAGCGCAGCCTGAACATCGACGTCATTCTGGGGTACCTGAAGAACCTGCTGCCCAAGCGCCCCGACCTGAAGGTGCTGGTCACCTCGGCGACCATCGACCCGGAGCGCTTCAGCGAACACTTTTCCGACGCCCCCATCATCGAGGTCTCCGGACGCACCTACCCGGTGGAGATCAGATACCGTCCGCTGATTGAGCCTGAGGCCCAGGAGGATCAGGAGCCGCGCGATGAGCTCGAGGCGCTGGGCGATGCCGTCTTGGAGCTGGCGGATGAGCCCGACGGCGACATCCTGATCTTCTTCCCCGGCGAGCGCGAAATCCGCGAGGCCGCCGACGCGTTGTCCGAGACCCTGGGCCGGCATCGGAAGCTGCAGGGTGCGCAGATTCTTCCGCTGTTCGGCCGGCTCTCCGTCGCCGAGCAGCGCAGAGTCTTCACCCCCTCGGGACGACGCCGGATCGTGCTGGCCACCAATGTGGCTGAAACGTCGCTGACCGTGCCGGGCATCAAGTACGTCATCGACACCGGGACCGCCCGCATTTCGCGCTACTCGACCCGGACCAAAGTGCAGCGCCTGCCCATCGAGCCGATCTCTCAGGCCAGCGCCAACCAGCGAGCCGGACGCTCCGGGCGCACCAGCGAGGGCATCTGCATCCGGCTCTACAGCCAAGCGGACTTCGAGTCCCGCCCGGAGTTCACCGACCCGGAGATCCTGCGGACCTCACTGGCCAGTGTGCTGCTGCAGATGTCGTCTATGGGCCTGGCCCGGAATCCGCAGCAGCTGCTGGACTTTCCGTTCATGCAGAAGCCCGACGCCAAGGCTGTCAACGACGCCGTCCGGCTGCTGGCTGAACTGGGGGCGCTTCAGAAGTCCGGGGCGATCACCGGCATCGGACGTCGTCTGGCGCAGCTGCCGGTTGACCCGCGGCTGGGCCGGATGATGGTGGAGGCATCCCGGCGCGACTGCCTGAGCGAAGTCACTGTGCTGGCGGCGGCACTGTCCATCCAGGACGTCCGCGAGCGACCCGCCGAGCAGCGCGATGCCGCCGACGCGCTGCACGGCCGGTTCGCCGATGAGAACTCTGACTTCTCCGCCCTGCTGAACCTGTGGCGCTACATCACCCAGCAGCAGCGCGACCTCTCCTCCAGCCAGTTCCGCAAGCTCTGCCGCAGAGAGCATCTGAACTGGCTGCGCATCCGCGAATGGCAGGACCTGGTGACCCAGCTGGGTGACCTGGCGCAGCAGGCCAAGCTCTCCACGCGGCGCATTCGCGTGCGCGACACGGTGGAGCATGTGGGCAAGCACGACGCCGTGCACCAGTCCCTGCTGGCCGGACTGCTGAGCAACATCGGACAGTTCCAGCCGCGCACCCGCGACTATCAGGGCGCCCGGGGCACCCGGTTCCACATCTTCCCCGGCTCCGGACTGTTCAAGAAGAACCCCGACCTGGTGATGGCTGCTGAGCTGGTGGAGACCTCCCGGCTCTGGGCCCGCACAGCGGCGCGCATCGACCCGGCCTGGGCCGAAGAGCTGGGCGGGCATCTGCTCAAGCGCAGCTATTCGGACCCCTGGTGGTCCGCCAAACAGGGCGCGGTGCTCGCCACCGAACGGGTCACCCTGTTCGGAGTGCCCATCGTCGCCGACCGCCGGGTGCTCTACGCGAAGGTGGATCCTGCCTTCGCCCGGGAGGAGTTCATCCGCCGGGCGCTGATCGACGGGGACTGGAGCACCCGCCACCACTTCGACAAGCGCAACCGGGAGCGATTCGCAGAGATCGACGAGCTGGAGGAACGGACTCGGCGCCATGACCTGCGCGCCGCCGATCACCAGCTGCTGGACTTCTTCGCCGAACGGATTCCGCAGACCATCACCGGCCAGCGCGCCTTCGACGCCTGGTGGAAGAAGCAGCGCCACGACACCCCGGAGCTGCTGGACCTGCCTGAATCGGTGGCGATGGCCCCTGAGTCGGAGCAGGTGGACCTCGATGCCTTCCCCTCCACCATCGAGCACGAGGGTCTGGACCTGCAGCTGACCTATGCCTATGAGGCGGGGGTGACGGTGCGGGTGCCCGTGATCTTCCTCAATCAGCTGGTGGCCCACCGGTTCGAGTGGTTCATCCCCGGCCGTCGCACCGAAATGATCACCGCCCTGATCCGTTCGATGCCCAAACCGCTGCGGAAGAACTTCGTGCCCGCCCCCGATGTGGCCGCCCAGGCGCGTCAGGCACTGGAGGCGGAGCACCAGGTGGGGGTCGACCCGTTCCGCAGCGGCCTGGCCACAGTGCTGAGACGGCTGCGCGGCGTCGTTGTGGACCCCGAGGATCTGGACGTGGCGGCACTGCCGGAGCACCTGCGCTTCACCTTCGCCGTGGTCAGCGAGCGCGGCCGTGTGCTGGACACCAGCGCCGATCTCAGCGAACTGCAGCTGCGCTTCGCCCAGCAGAACCAGCAGGCGATCAGCCGCTCGGTGACCGCCGAGTCCGGCACAGAGTCGGGCACAGAGTCGCGCACAGGGCCGGCGTCCCCCTCCACGGCTTCCTCCCCGACACCGGGCCCGGCAGCTGCTGCAGTGCCGCAGCAGCGCAGCCAGACCTCGTGGACCTTCGGCGAGATCCCCCGGCGCCTTGTCACGGAGGTCTCCGGACGCAGCGTGACCGGCTACCCGGCCCTCACCGCCGATGGAGACGGCGTGTCCGTCACCGTGGCCGAGTCCCCGCAGACCCAGGCGCACACCCACCGGGCCGGAGTGGTGGAGCTGCTGCGTCTTGTGCTGCCCTCGCCGCAGCGCTATGTGGTCGAGCACCTGAGCAACCGTGAACGGATGGCTTTTGGCCAGTTCGGCGAGGTCGACGCGTTGGTGGCTGAGGCCACCACTGCGGTGCTGGACCACCTGGTGCCGCAGGAGCTGCCCTTCAGCGCTGACCAGTTTGAGTCGATCGCGCGGCATGCCCGTGCTGAGCAGATCGACACGACTCTGCAGCTGACCGATTCGCTGGCCCAGGTGCTCACGCTGAACACGCAGGTGCGGGCACGACTGGCCGCGGTGAAGTCCGCGGCGCTGCGCCCGGCGGTCTCCGATATGCAGGCCCAGATCGACCAGCTGGTCCATCCCGGCTTCGTCACCGCCACCGGGTACTCTGCGATGCGGCGGCTGCCGCGCTATCTGCAGGGCATGCTCACCCGGCTGGACCGGCTGGAGGCCGGAGGGTCGCTGGCCAAGGACACCACCGATATGCAGCAGGTCCAGCAGTTGGAGGATGAGTACGACGACGCCGTGGAGGCCATCCCGCAGCAGCGGCGGCTCCCGGCCGGGCTGGCGGAGGTGCGGTGGATGATCGAGGAGCTGCGCATCAGCCTCTTCGCCCAACAGCTGGGCACCGCCCAGACGGTCAGCGCCAAGCGGGTGCGTCGGGCCATCAAACAGGCCTGAGGCTCCGGCGTCAGTGCTCCTCAGCCGGCACGTGCTCGGTGTCGCCCATCAGCCGCAGCGCCACGCGCAGCTTCTCCGCCGCCTCGTCCATCTTCGCCCAGTCGGGGCTCTTCATGGCTCTGCCGAAGTCATGATCGGCCATCGAGTTGGAGGGCCACACGTGGACATGCAGGTGCGGGATCTCATAGCCGGCGATCGCCAACCCTGCCCGCACGGATCCGAATGCCTCCACCTGGGCCTTGCCGATGCGTTGAGCCACTGCGCTCAGGTGCTTGAGCTCCTGCGGGTCCGCCTCGGTCCAGCGGTCCACTTCGGTGCGCGGCACCACCAGGGTGTGGCCGTAGACCAACGGGCCGGTGGAGAGGAACGCGACACATGTCTCATCGCGCCAGATGAATCGGCCCGGAAGTTCGCCGTCGATGATTTTGGTGAACTCTGTGCTCATCCTCCCACTCTAAACCCTGCGATGGGCGCCCTGTTAGGCTTAGCAGGCATATGAGCACCACGCCTTCCACTCCCCCGGTGAGGGGTCGCAGCACCCGCCAAAAGCGCGCAGTGTGGGCTGCCCTGAACTCGCTGGAGGATTTCGTCTCCGCTCAGGAGCTGCACCGGATCCTGACTGATCGTGGCGAGAAGGTGTCCCTGGCGACCGTCTACCGAGTCCTGCAGACCCACCATGAGGAGGGGCTGCTCGATGCGCTGCGGCCCGACGATGGTGAGGCGATCTTCCGGATCTGCGCCGCAGAGGAGCATCACCATCACCTGGTGTGCCGCCGCTGCGGCCTCACCGTGGAATTCGAGGCGCCGCAGCTGGAGTCCTGGGCCGCAGAACTCGCCGCAGCGCACCAGTTCACCGACGTCCAGCACACCTTAGAGATCTTCGGGCTGTGCCAGAGCTGCGCGCGGCAGTGACCCCGGGACCGAGGCGATGACTGCACCCGGGGCGCTGCTGCTGCACGGCTTCACCTCCACCACCGCATCCATGGAACCGGTGGCCGAAGGTCTGAAGGAGGCGGGGTTCGACGTCGAGATGCCCCTGCTGCCGGGCCACGGCAGCCGGTGGGAAGACCTGGCCGCCACCCGGGCCGAGGAGATCATCGAAGCTGCCGACGCCGCCCACCGACGGCTGGCCGCACGCTGCACCACGGTGATCCCGGTGGGCCTGTCCATGGGTGGAGCCCTGGCGCTGCGCAGTGCCGCAGTGCACCGCAGCCCGTCCGCGGTGGTGATCAACCCCGGACTGCGCCTGAGCCCGGGCACTGCGGCGGGCGCGCGCCTGCTGGCCCGGCTCAAGCCCACGATCGGCTCCATCGCCGGCGACATCGCCAAGCCCGGAGTCACCGAAGAGGCCTATGCGCGCACCCCGCTGCGGGCAGTGGCTGAGCTGTCCCGAGTGTTCAGCCTCTGCCGCGGGCAGCTGCCGCAGCTGGCGGCGCAGCGGACCCAGGTGCTGCTGCTGCGTTCGGCGGTGGACCATGTGGTCGGTTCGGCCTCGGCCACCCTCCTTAAGCGTGCCCTAGGTGAGCAGGCCCAGGGTGGACAGGTGCAGGAGGTCATTCTGCGCCGCAGCCGCCACGTGGCCACCCTGGACTACGACGCCGAACTGCTGCTGCGCCGCACCACCCAGTTTCTGCGCCGGCACTGATTGTCTGCATCAGCACTGTGTTTTTCCACCAACGCTGCGGCGGGTCCCAGTCCCGGCTCCGCACCCAGCAGCACCACACCCCGCAGCACCACACCCCGCAGCACCTGACTTTGAGAACAGTTTGCAATAAGAGTATGGTGTGCGGAATGAACCCGCTGCGCAGCATTGCCCTGACCCTGGCCGGACTCGCCGTGCTGACGGTCAGTGCCTGCGGCGGGTCCAGCGGGGGGTCCAGCGGCGGGTCCGGCAGCTCCCCGGCAGAGGACGAGGAGGGCCAGGCTGAGCTGTCAGTGGTCACCTCGACCGACGTCTACGCGGATCTGATCTCCCAGATCGGCGGCGATGCGGTCGAGGTCCAGGCCCTGGTGACCTCCACTGCCACGGATCCGCATTCCTATGAGGCCACACCCCAGGACCGGCTGGCGGTGGAGAACGCCGATGTGATCATCGCCAATGGTGCCGGCTACGACTCCTTCATCACCCAGCTGGCCTCCGCGGCGGAGAAGGAGGATGCCGTCCACCAGGTCGCCGAGGGCTCTGCCGAGCACGACCATGACCACAGCCACGACCACGAGGACGGGGACTCCTACCAGAACGAGCACCTCTGGTACGACCTTGCCCGTATGGAGCAGTTCGTCCTCGAGGTTGCCGAGCACCTGGGGCAGCTGGCCCCGCAGCACGCCGAGCTCTACGCCGAGGGAGCCGAAGAACTGGCGGAGCAGATCGGCGCCCTGGATGAGCGCAGCCAGCAGCTGCAGGCCTCCGGGCACAGCTATCTGGCCACTGAGGCCGTCTCCGGCTACCTGTTGGAGCACGCGGGGTTCGACAACCGCACCGACCCTGCCTTCCTCAGCGCAGTCGAGCACGGCGACGACGTCTCCCCCAGGCTCTACCGAGACGCTCTGCAGCGCAGTGAGGAGGTCGACCTGCTCTCCTACAACGCCCAGACAGAGACCCAGCAGGCCTCCCGCATTCGCGACGCCGCCCAGGAAGCCTCGGCGGTGGTCGTGGAGTTCACCGAAACCATCCCGGAGGACAGCGCCGGCTACCTCGAGTGGATGGAGTCCAACATCGACACCCTCGAGGCCGCCCTGCAGGAGGCCCAGTGACCTCCGCCGAAGCACAGTCCTCCCCGGAACTGCCCTCACCCCAAGAGCCGGCGCTGCAGCTGCACGAAGCCGGAGTCCGCTTCGGCGACCGCACCCTGTGGGAGCAGGTGAACCTCTCCCTGGCGGCCGGGGAATTTCTGGCGGTGCTGGGCCCCAACGGCTCAGGGAAGTCCACCTTCCTCAAGACGCTGCTGGGCATGCAGCGGCTCTCCGCCGGCACCGCCCAGGTGCTGGGCGCCCCGGTGCGCCGGGGCAGCAGCCGGGTCGGCTACATCCCCCAGCACCACACACTGGATCCGCAGACTCCGCTGCGCGCCCGCGACCTGGTGGCACTGGGGCTGGAAGGCCACCGCTACGGACTGCCCTGGGCCTCGCGAGCCACCCGCACGCGGGTACAGAACCTGCTCGACGACGTCGGGGCCGGAAGCTACGCCGACCGTCCGGTCGGCCTGCTCTCCGGAGGGGAGCAGCAGCGGCTGCGGGCGGCCCAGGCCTTGGCCGACGACCCTGCGCTGCTGCTCTGCGATGAGCCGCTGCACTCCCTGGATCTGCACCATCAGCAGGCCATCACGGAGCTGATCCGCCGCCAGGCGGTGGAGCGCGCAGCCGCAGTGGTGTTCGTCACCCATGAGATCAACCCGGTCATCGAGCACGTCGACCGGGTCCTGTACTTCGCCCGCGGCCAGCACCGGCTGGGCACAGTGGCCGAGGTGATGCGCTCCTGCGTGCTCTCCGAGCTCTACCAGGCTCCGGTGGAGGTCATTGAGCACCGGGGGCGCATCGTGGTCTTCGCCGAACATCTGGAGGGCTATCACGACCACGATCCGGCGACGGAGGATCAGCTGTGATCGAACAGTTCACCTCTTCCTTCAGCACCGAAGACTATTGGGAGCTCTTCTGGCTGGTGCGCAACTCCGTCATCACCGCGGCCGTGCTGGGGCTGATGGGCGGGGTCATCGGCATCTTCATCATGCTGCGCCGCTCCAGCCTGGTGGTCCACGGCATCGCCGAGATCTCCTTCGCAGGCGCCGCGCTGGCGCTGCTGGCCGGGGTCGACGTCGTCGCCGGTTCGGCCGTGGGTGCGGTGGCCGCTGCTGTGCTGATCGGGATTCTGAGTCTGCGCGACCGCGACACCTCAGCAGTGACCGCGGTGCTGATGCCCTTCGGCCTGGGCCTGGGGATTCTGTTCCTGCACCTGTATCAGGGCCGCAGCGCGAACCGGTTCGGTCTGCTGACCGGCCAGGTCGTCGGCGTCGACGACCTGCAGACCCGCACCCTGGTCACCTCGGCGGTGCTGATCAGCATCGTGCTGGTGCTGATCTGGCGTCCGCTGATGTTCGTCTCGGTGGACCCGCAGCTGGCAGCGGCGCGCGGGGTCAGCGTCGGGGTGCTGTCCATGGGGTTCATGGTGCTGCTGGGCCTGGCGGTGGCGATGAGCGTCCAGGTGGTCGGTGCCCTGCTGGTGCTCTCGCTGCTGGTGGTGCCCTCGGCGGCCGCGCTGCGGGTCAGCAGTCGGCCGCTGACTGTGGTGCTGCTCTCCAGCGGCATCGCCGTGGTCTCCGCAGTGGGCGGGATCATGATCGCCATCACCGGCACCGTGCCGATCAGCCCCTACATCACCACGCTGAGTTTCCTGTTCTACGTGGGGTGTCTGCTCATCGGTCGCCGCAGACGCGCGACCTCTGTGGCCCGGCAGACTGAGCGGAGTCTGTCTAAGCCGAGTCAGTGACCCGGTGACGACGCCGGGAATCCCGGGCCTGGGTGGCGTCATTGACCTCACCCACCAGGATCTCCAGCACGTCCTCCAGGAACAGGATGCCGCGGGTCTGGCCGTCGTCGTCGATGACGCGCGCCAGATGGGAGCCGGAGGCCTGCATGGCCGCCAGGCAGGTGTCGAGGTCGTCGCTGGGGCTCATATTGCCCAGCGAACGCACTGCGGTGACCGGCACCGGGTGCCCGGCATCGGCTTCAGTGAGGGCCATGATGTCTTTCAGATGCAGGTACCCGGAGTAGGCGTCGGCCTCGTCGGTGACCACGAATCGGGAGAAGCCGGTTCTGCCGACGGCCTTCTCCACCTGGGTGGGGGTGACGTCTGAGGGCACGGTGATCAGCTCCTCGATGGGCACCATGACTTCCTGCGCGGTCCGGTCGGTGAAGTCCAGTGCCCCGGCGATGATGCCCGCCTGGTCGGTGACCGTGCCGCCTCGTTTGGATTCGGCGACGATCGTCTCCATCTCCTGCAGCGTGAAGGTGGAGATGACCTCATCGCGCGGGGTCACCCGGAAGGCGCGCAGCACCAGGTTCGCCGTGAAGTTCAGCAGCCAGATCAGCGGCATGAGCACCTTGTAGAGGAACACCAGCGGCGGGGCCAGCAGCAGCACGGCCCGGTCGGCCACGGAGACGGCGAAGTTCTTCGGCACCATCTCCCCGAACGTGACGTGGAGGAAGCTGACGATGACCAGCGCGATGACCAGCGAGACGGTGGTGGTCACTGCAGTCGGCAGCCCGGCGGCGTCGAAGGGCACGGCCAGCAGGTGGTGAATGGCCGGTTCGGCGACGATGAGCAGCAGCAGCGAGCACACGGTGATCCCCAGTTGGGCCACCGCGAGCATCTGACTGACGTGCTCCATGGCGTAGAGCGCCGTCTTGGCCCGTTTGGATCCGGCTTCGGCCTTCGGCTCGATCTGGCTGCGGCGCGCCGAGAGCACCGCGAACTCTCCGGCGACGAAGAACGCGTTTCCGGCCAGCAGCACCACCAGCCAGATGAGTCCCAGCAGATCTGTGGTCATGATCCCTCCACCATCCTCTGGCGCTCATCGGCGGCACGGATGTGCCCGGCGCGCTCCTGGGCCATGCGGCGGGCCCGCTCGGCCTGGTCCTGCAGGGCCTGCCGGCGCACCTCGGGGTCGGGAATGAAGCGGATGCGGTCGATGCGGCGGCCGTCGATGGCCAGCACCGTCAGCCGGCCGGATGCGATGGGGACCTCATCGCCGACTGCGGCGATGCGGCCCAGGTGGTAGAGCATGAATCCTGCTGTGGTCTCGTAGGCGGGGTCCTCGGAGAGGTTCAGCTCCAGGATCTGGGAGTTGATCTCATCGGGGCGCAGCAGTCCGGGGAAGATCCAGTCGCCGGACGCGCTCTGCAGCACTCCTGGGGTGAGGGCGTCGTGTTCGTCGTCGACCTCTCCGACGACCTCCTCGACCAGGTCCTCCAGCGTGACGGCTCCGGAGGTGCCGCCGTACTCGTCCTCAACGATCGCCATCTGCAGCGGGGCCTGGCGCAGCACCGGAAGCAGCGCGTCCAGGTGGATGGTCTCGGGCACCCGGGTCACATCGCTCATCAGTGTCGCCGCCACCAGCGGGCCGCGCTTGCTGCGCGGAACGGCGACGGCCTTCTTCACGTGGACCACGCCCCGGACGTCGTCGACCCCGGACTCCCCCAGCACCGGGAAGCGGGAGTACCCGGTGCGGCGGGCGGTGTCGATGACCTCCTCCAGCGAGGACTCTGCCTCCACGCTGCTCATCCGCGGCCGCGGGGTCATCACATCAGCGGCGGTCTGCTCCGAGAAGTGCAGGGTACGGTCCAGGAAGGTCGCCGTCTGCTGGTCCAGGGTCCCCAGGCTGGCAGAGCGGCGCACCATCGCGGAGAGCTCCTCCGGGGTCCGCGCCCCGGAGAGCTCCTCCTTGACCTGAAGGCCCACCCGGTTCAGGACTTTGTTGGAGAAGCCGTTGAGCACTACGATCAGCGGTTTGAACACGGCGGTGAAGACCATCTGGGGCCGGGCCAGGGCGCGGCCGATCCGGAATGCTTCGGCCACGGCGAGGTTCTTGGGCACCAGCTCACCCAGCAGCATTGTTGCCATGGTGGCGGCCAGCATGGCGATGAGCAGCGAGACCCCGCCGGCGGCGGCTTCGGGAACTCCCAGGCCGGTCAGGGGCGGCGCGATCAGCCGGCTGAGGGCCGGTTCGGTGACGTAGCCGATGAGCAGGGTGTTGATCGTGATGCCCAGCTGACAGCTGCTCAGCTGGGTGGAGAGCGATTTGAGGCAGCGCATCAGCGTTTCGGCGCGCTTATCACCCTTGTCGATGGCGTGCTGAACAGTGGGCTGGTCGAGAGCCACCAGGGCGAACTCGACGGCGACGAAGAAGCCGTTGCCCAGGATGAGCACGAGGCCGAGCGTGAGGAGGATCCACTCCACTTAGCGGAGCCACCTCCGCATCCACGGCTGCGGGGTCAGTGAGAGATTCCGGCACCAGCCGGGTTGTCGATACTCCATAACAGGGGAATTCTACCGGACCTTCTACCAGGTCTGGGTCACCGGTTTGCCCTCTTCGTATCCTGCGGCTGATTGGACCCCCATGATCGCCCGCTGGCGGAACTCGTCCTGGGTGTGTGCCCCGGCGTAGGTGAAGGCGGAGCGCACCCCGGAGATGATGGAGTCGATGAGGTCCTCCACACCCGGCCGTGCCGGGTCCAGGAACATGGTGGAGGTGGAGATGCCCTCTTCGAACAGTCCCTTGCGGGCCCGCGCGAAGGCGCTCTCGCCGGAGGAGCGGTGCTGAACCGCCCGGGCCGAGGCCATGCCGAAGCTCTCTTTGTAGCGGCGACCGTCGGCTGCGGTGAGCAGGTCCCCCGGCGACTCGTAGGTGCCGGCGAACCAGGAGCCCACCATCACCTGGGATGCGCCGGCGGCCAGGGCCAGGGCGATGTCTCGCGGGTAGCGGACGCCGCCGTCGGCCCACACCCGGCGGCCCAGCTCGCGGGCGGCGGCAGCGCACTCCAGCACTGCGGAGAGCTGCGGGCGGCCCACTGCGGTCATCATCCGGGTGGTGCACATCGCCCCGGGACCCACACCCACTTTGACGATGTCGGCACCGGCTTCGATGAGGTCGCGGGTGCCTTCGGCGGTGACGACGTTGCCGGCCACCACCGGTACGGCGAGGCCGGCGGCCTCCACTGCAGCGCGCACCTGCCTCACCGCCTCCACCATCTTCTGCTGATGCCCGTGGGCGGTGTCGACCACCATCACGTCGACCCCAGCCTCCAGCAGGGCCTCGGCCTTGGCCCGCACGTCACCGTTGATGCCCACGGCGGCCGCCACCTTCAGCTGGCCGGAGGCATCGGTGTTGGCCGTATAGATGGTCGAACGCAGCGCCCCGGGGCGGCTGAGCACCCCGGTCAGCGTGCCGTCAGCTGTGGTGACCGGGGCGTAGTCGGTGCCGGAGGCCTGCATCGACTCGTAGGCGCGCTCCAGCCCCTCATCACCGACGATCTGCTCTTCGGTGAACTGCACCTGCGGCATGCGCATCACCGATGCGACCGAGGAGAAGCGGTCCACGCCCTCACCGTCTGCTGAGGTGACCACTCCGGCGAGCCGAGATTCATCGTCGATGACACAGACGGCGTCGTGATTGCGCTTGTTCAGCAGGTGCAGCACATCGAGGACGGTGTCGGCGGCGGTGACCTTCAGCGGGGTCTCCAGGACGGTGTGCCGGGCCTTCACCCATGCGGTGACCTGACGGATGACATCCACCGGAACGTCCTGCGGCAGGACTCCGAGCCCGCCGCGGCGGGCCATGGTCTCCACCATCCGCCGGCCGGTCACCGCCGTCATATTCGCCGCCACCAGCGGCGTGGTGGAGCCTGTGCCGTCGTCGGCGGCGAGGTCGACGTCGAAGCGTGAGCTCGCCGCTGACCGGGACGGGACGAGGAAGACGTCTGAGTAGGTCAGATCATGGGGGGGTTGGTGAAGAAGCTGCATCATGAGACACGATACCGTGTGCAGTGGCATCACAGGTGCCAATGTCACTATGCTGGACTGAAGCAAAGTACACGCACAGTGCAGTGCGACGACACCTGCTGAAGACCACATATGGAAGAGGCGTATCCACCGTGTCAGAACTAACGTCCAGCCGTCTTGCCGAGGAGTTTCCCGGAAATGAGTGGCTGGTCGCCGACATTTACGACAAGTTCAGGGTCGACCCCGATTCGATAGATCGCAAATGGGTGGAGATCTTCAGACGCTTGGAGTCCGAGGGCTCATCGGCAGACTCCTCGTCCAACGGAGCGTCCAACGGAGCGCCCGCCCAGAAGTCTCAGGCTAAGGACTCGAAGGCCAAGGACTCCCCGCAGAGCGGGTCCAGCGGCGGCTCCTCCAAGTCGGGCGCGGGGCAAGAAGCTGCCGGCCGAGATGCCGTGGACGCGAAGCCGACGGCGGAGAATCAGCGGCCCGACGACAGCACCACCCCCGCCACCGCCACCCCCGCAGAGCCGGCGGAGTCACAGAAGTCCCAGAGCCATAAGCCTGATGAGAAGCGCCAGCAGTCCTCCAGCAGCAACGGCCGGCGGCAGGCCCCGGCCGAGCCCACCACTCGCAGAACAACCGGATCCCGCACTCCGATCCCCTCTGAACCGGCTAGGAGTGAGCTTCCCACGGAGAAGCCGGACGAGGACAAAGAGGATCAGCACACCCCGCTGAAGGGCATGTCCAAAGCGATCGCGGCCAATATGGATGCCTCCCTGGAGGTACCCACGGCCACCACCGTCCGAGCGATCCCGGCCAAGCTGCTGATCGATAACCGCACGGTGATCAACAACCACCTCAAGCGCAGCCGCGGCGGCAAAGTCTCCTTCACCCACCTGGTCGGCTACGCGATGATCAAGGCTCTCAACGAGTACCCGGAGATGAACGTCACCTACGACGTCATCGACGGTAAGCCCACTGCGATCCAGCCGGCTCACGTGAACTTCGGCCTGGCCATCGACCTGCCCCGCCCCGACGGCACACGGGCACTGATCGTGCCCAGCGTCAAGGGCGCAGAGGAGCTGAGATTCACCCAATGGTGGGGTGCCTATGACGACATTGTCCAGCGTGCCCGGGACAATAAGCTCACCCCCACAGACCATGCCGGTGCCACGGTCTCGCTGACCAACCCCGGCGGCATCGGCACCTCCCACTCGGTGCCGCGGCTGTCGAAGGGCCAGGCCGTCATCGTCGGTGTCGGCGCGCTGAGCTACCCGGCCGAGTTCGAAGGCGCCAGCGAGAAGACGCTGAACGAGCTGGCGATCTCCAAAGTCATCACGCTGACCTCGACCTACGATCACCGAGTCATCCAGGGTGCAGTCTCCGGTGAGTTCCTCAAGACCATCCACGAGCTGCTGCTGGGCAAGGACGGCTTCTACGAGGAGATCTTCCAGGCCCTGCGGATTCCGTACGAGCCGATCCACTGGTCCGCCGATATTCAGGTCAACCCTGAGGAGCAGATCAACAAGGTCGCCCGCATCCAGCAGCTGATCCACTCCTACCGGGTGCGCGGACACCTGATGGCCAGCGTGGACCCGCTGGAGTACCAGATGCGCACCCACCCGGATCTGGACATTGAGAACCATGGTCTGACCCTGTGGGACCTCGATCGCGAATGGCCCACCGGCGGCTTCGGCGGCAAGCCCAGCCTGCCACTGCGCAGCATTCTGGGGGTGCTGCGCGACACCTACTGCCGCAACACCGGCATCGAGTACATGCACCTGCAGACCCCGGATGAGCGCGCCTGGTTCCAGAACGAGGTGGAGCACCCCTACTCCAAGCCCACACGCGATGAGCAGTTCCGCATCCTGGGCCGGCTCAACGCCGCCGAGGCCTTCGAAACGTTCCTGCAGACCAAGTTCGTCGGCCAGAAGCGCTTCTCGCTGGAGGGTTCGGAGTCGCTGATCCCGCTGCTGGACACGGTGCTCTCCGAGGCCGCCGACGAGGGTCTGGACGAAGTGGCCATCGGCATGGCCCACCGCGGCCGGCTCAACGTGCTGACCAATATCGCCGGTAAGACCTATGAGCAGGTCTTCCGCGAGTTTGAGGGCCGCGAGGCCGGTTCCAGCTCCGGCTCCGGAGACGTGAAGTACCACCTGGGCAACCGGGGGGCATTCACCTCGGACAAGGGCAACTCCACCCGGGTCTACCTGGCGGCCAACCCATCACACCTGGAGGCGGTCAATCCGGTCCTCGAAGGTGTGGTCCGGGCCATGCAGGACCGCTTGGACCAGGGTGCCGACGGTGTCAACAGCTTCTCAGTGATGCCGCTGCTGATCCACGGCGACGCAGCGTTCGCCGGCCAGGGCGTGGTCGCTGAGACCTTCAACATGTCGCAGCTGCGCGGCTACCGCACCGGCGGCACCGTCCACGTGGTGGTCAACAACCAGGTGGGCTTCACCACCCCGCCCTCTGCGGCACGGTCCATGACCTACGCCACCGACATGGCCCGGGCGGTCCAGGCACCGATCTTCCACGTCAACGCCGATGACCCCGAGTCTGTGGCCCGGGTGGGGCAGCTGGCCTTCCGCTACCGGCAGCGGTTCCACAAAGACGTGGTCATCGACCTGGTCTGCTACCGTCGGCGGGGCCACAACGAGGGCGACGACCCCTCCATGACCCAGCCGAAGATGTACAACCTGGTCGAGGCCAAGCGAACCACCCGCAGGCTCTACACCGAGGCCCTGGTGGGACGTGGTGATATCACCCAGGAGGAGGCCGACCAGGCGTTGCAGGACTACCGGCAGCGGCTGGAGCGGGTCTTCACCGAAACTCACGCAGCTCAGACCCAGCCGGTCTCCACTGTGGAGGAGGAGAGCGAGGGGGCCGAACCGGAGACCTCGCCCGCAACCTCGGAGCCGGAGGACGAGTCGCCGAGCCGCAGTGCGGAGGACACCGCCATCAGCGAAGCTGACTTGGCGCACATCGGTGAGGTCCACACCAACATCCCCGAGGGCTTCACCGCCCACCCGAAGCTGAAGTCGCTGTTGGAGAAGCGGGCCAAGATGTCCCGCGAAGGCGGTATCGACTGGGGCTTCGCCGAGATCGCCGCCTTCGGCTCCCTGCTGATGGAGGGCACCGAGGTGCGCCTCTCCGGGCAGGACTCCCGGCGCGGCACCTTCGTGCAGCGCCACTCGGTCTTCCACGACCGGGTCAACGGCGACGAGTGGTACCCGCTGAAGAACCTGACCGATGATCAGGCTCGGTTCTTCATCTACGATTCGCTGCTCTCCGAGTATGCGGCACTGGGCTTCGAGTACGGCTATTCGGTGGCCAGCCCGAACGCTCTGGTCCTCTGGGAGGCCCAGTTCGGCGACTTCGTCAACGGCGGCCAGATCATCATCGATGAGTTCATCGCCACCGCCGAGCAGAAGTGGGGGCAGCGCTCTTCCTTGGTCATGCTGCTGCCCCACGGCTACGAGGGACAGGGCCCCGACCACTCATCAGGCCGGCCGGAACGGTTCCTGCAGCTGTGCGCGGAGAACAACATGACCGTGGTGCTGCCCTCCTCCGGGGCGAACTACTTCCACCTGCTGCGCCGCCAGGCCGTGTCGCGTCCGCGCCGGCCGCTGGTGGTCTTCTCCCCCAAGCAGCTGCTGCGGCTCAAGGCGGCGGCGAACAGTGTGGAGAGCTTCACCTCCGGCACCTTCCAGGAGGTCATCGGCGACGACGGCGTGGACCCCGCCAAAGTCAAGCGCGTCCTGATCGTCTCCGGCAGGCTCTACTACGATCTGGTGGCCACACGCTCCAAGCACGAGGATGAGACCACTGCGGTCATCCGCCTGGAGCAGCTCTACCCGATGCCGGTTGAGCAGCTGCAGGCCGAGTTGGACAAGTATCCGGATGAGGCGGAGTTCATCTACACCCAGGACGAGCCGCAGAACCAGGGACCGTGGCCGTTCTTCGGGCTGAACTTCGTTCCGCTGCTGAAGCAGGACGTGGACCTGATCGGTCGCTCTGCGTCAGCGGCGACCTCAGTGGGACAGGCCAAGCGCCACGCTGCGGAACTGGATTCCCTGCTCAGCCGTGCGTTCCCACACCTCGAGCTGTGAGCGGTATGGAGGATCCTGCACCGACGCGCCGGCTGCGTCTGGTCGTCGTCGGCGATGAGCTGCTCACCGGCGTCGGCGACCCCCGAGCCCTGGGCTGGGTGGGCCGCGTGCTCTCCAAGACGCCGCTGGAGGACGTGGAGCTGCAGCACTATGTGCTTGCGGTTCCCGACGAAGGCACTGAGGCTCTGTCGCAGCGCTGGGAGGCTGAGGCGGCTCCCCGGTTCGGCCCCACCACGGAGAACCTGCTGCTCATCGCGCTCAATGACCATGACTTGGTCAACGCGACCTCAGCGCGGGCGCGGCTGAACCTGGCCAATATCCTCGACCGCGCCGCCCAGCAGGGCATCCGGTGCCTGGTGCTGGGCCCGCTGCCGGGGCTGGACGCTGAGCGCAACCGGCAGGCCGCACAGCTCAACCGCGCCTATCAGGATGTCGCCACCCGGCGGTCCCACCCCTACGTCGACGCATTCACCCCGCTGGTGGACCACCAGCAGTGGCGGGAGGACCTCACCGCCAACGAGGGCCGTCCGGCCCAGGCCGGCTATGGGCTCATCGCCTGGCTGATGCTGCACCGCGGCTGGTACCAGTGGTTGGACCTGCCCGAGCCGGCCGCATCGTCCTAACGGGGGCAGCTGCAGTAGAATAGCCCACGTTCCGTTCCCTACAGAAGGAGGTCGGCTATGAGTAAGCGCGGACGTAAGCGCAAGGACCGCCGCAAGAAGAAGGCCAATCACGGCAAGCGGCCGCTGTCCGGCTGAGCGTCGACCATTTCACCGGCGTGATGCCATAGCAAAACCCCCGCTGCGAAGTCTCTTCCAGCGGGGGTTTTCTGGCGAAAAGGTGGCACGGTTGAGTGCGGGTCAGTGACCTGCTTCAGTTCTGATCTGGCTGATCTGCTCCATGATGGTGATCTTCAGCGTATCCGGGGCCTGCTCCGTGCAGGAGCGCCTGACCGCGCTGCGGATCACACACTCCAGGTCGTAGTCGGAGGCGCACTCCGGGCAGTCGTTGAGGTGGGCCTGGACGTCGTCGATGTCCCCGCGGGAGAGTACGCCGTCGAGATACTCATAGATCCGCTCCAGCCGCTGGGCGGACTCAGCCGGGGTGTCGCAGTCCTTGCAGTTCTCTGTACTCATGAAGTGGACTCCCGTCTTCTGAAGCCGCGTTCGCGGGCGTAGTCGGCCAGCAGGCCGCGCAGCAGCTTCCGGCCGCGGTGCAGCCGAGACATGACCGTGCCGATGGGGATGTTGAGGATCTCAGCGATCTCCTTATAGGCGAATCCCTCCACGTCGGAGAAGTACACCGCCAGGCGGAACTCCTCGGGGATCTGCTGCAGGGCATCCTTGACATCGGAATCGGGCAGGTGGTCCAACGCTTCGGTCTCCGCCGAGCGCAGCCCGGAGCTGGTGTGCTGAGCGGATTGGGCCATCTGCCAGTCCTCCACCTGTTCGGTGTTGGTCTGCTTCGGCTGGCGCTGCTTCTTGCGATAGATGTTGATGTAGGTGTTGGTCAGGATCCGGTACAGCCAGGCCTTCAGGTTGGTGCCGGGCTTGTACTGGTGGAAGGCGGAGTACGCCTTGGTGTAGGCCTCTTGGACAAGGTCCTCAGCGTCCTGTGGATTGCGTGTCATGCGCATGGCAGCTGAATACAGCTGATCCACATACTGCAGGGCCTCACGCTCGAACCGGAACCGCCGGGCGGCCTCGGTCTCCGAGGCGACGTCGACTGCCTCCGGGGCAGCATCTGAAACTGTTGGGCGCTCACTCATTGCCCACGAGTCTACGCGCACCCGCTGCTGCGGTGCCGCTGGTGCTAAAGCTGCCACTGTCATACTGAGAATAACGACGCCGACGCCGTTCACATTCCTCGCAGCTGATTCGCTTGATAGATTAGTTCAGGACACAGCCGAATTCCCGGCGTGGGCCCCACCGGTCCGCCCGTTCGAGGAGGAGAAGCATGACTCTGATCCGCAAAGTCGCCCGACCACTGCTAGGTGCCAGCTTCATCGCCGGCGGCGTGGAGCGCCTTCGCCGGCCCGATGAGGCCAGCGCAGAGCTGCAGACCACTCTTGACGAGCTGGCCTCCCTCGTCCCGCAGGCCGAGCAGGTGGCATCGAACCCGAAGCGCACCGCCCAGGTGCTCGGCGGCGTGCAGGTCGGCGCCGGCGCGATGCTGGCCATCGGCAAGTGTCCGCGCCTGGCGGCACTGGCCCTCTGCGGAGTGCACAAGCTCAACTCCTACGCCGAGTTCCGCACCGCCAGTGTGGAGACCAAGGAGGACGTCGCCGCACAGCGCACCACGCTGCTGAAGAACGTCTCCATCCTCGGTGGTCTCGGCCTGGCCATCGCCGACCTGGCCGGCAAGCCGTCCTTGGGCTGGCGCGCCGAGAACCTCTCCAAGCGCGCCCAGAAGAAGGGCGCGAAGTTCGGTGAGAAGACGTCCAAGTGGGCCGAGGACCTCGGAGACGACGCCGTCGACACGCTGAAAGCCTTCGAGAAGGACGCCAAGAAATCCTTCCGCAGGGCCGAGAGCGAAGCCAAGCGGGCCGTGGCCCAGGTCGCCAAGGATGCGCAGAAGGTCACGCCCTGAACACGGCTGCGGCCCCACTGCCCCAGGACTCTGCTCTCGGATGGCTTGCGCCACGAGCCTCGCAGCCGGTGACCGGACGCATCCGGGTGCCGGCGTCGAAGTCACTGACCAACCGCTACCTGCTGCTGGCTGCCATGGCCTCCGGCCCCTCCGTGGTGGTCAACCCGTTGGACTCCCGCGACTCCCAGCTGATGCTCAGCGCCCTCACTGCCCTGGGGGCGCAGGTGGAGCACATAGCCGACTGGCGGACCAGCGGCGAACCAGCAGTGCGCATCACCCCCATCAGCTCTGCTGAGGCCGGCCGGGAGCCGGCCGGGGTCGACTGCGGACTGGCCGGAACAGTGATGCGCTTTGTGCCGGCGCTGGCCGCGCTGAGCGGCCGTGAGGTGCGTTTCGACGGCGACCCCGAGGCCCGGGTGCGGCCCATGGGCGCAGTGCTTGAGGGCCTGCGCGCTCTGGACGTGGCAATTGCAGACGACGCCGAGCCGGGGTTTTTACCCTTCACCGTGGAGGGAACCGGGACGGTGGCCGGCGGGCAGATCACCATCGACGCCTCAGGCTCCAGCCAGTTCGTCTCCGGACTGCTGCTGGCCGCACCCGGCTTCCGTCAGGGACTCACCCTGAGTCACCGCGGCGCCCAGGTGCCCTCGCTGGAGCACGTGGAGATGACCCTGAACGTGCTGGAGCAGGTGGGAGTCAGCGTCAGCTCCCCGCAGCCCCACACCTGGAGGGTCGAACCCGGCCCGATCGCTGCCTTCACGGTGCGGGTGGAGCCTGACCTCTCCAACGCGGGGCCCTTCCTGTGCGCCGCTGCTGCCACCGGCGGTGAGGTGACCATGACGGGTTGGCCCGCCGAGTCCACCCAGATCGGTCGGCGCTGGCCGAAGCTGTTGGAAGACTTCGGCTGCACCGTCACCCTCACCGACGAGCCCCCGGCCAGCGACGGGTCCGCCCCCACAGCGACCCTCACCGTTGCCGGACCCGAACAGCTGGTCTCCCCCGGGGTGGTCGAGGCCACCGCAGAACTGACCCCCACCGTTGCGGCACTGGCGGCGCTCTGCCCCCAGGAGACGACGTTCACCGCCGTGGCGCACCTGCGCGGGCATGAGACCGACCGGATCGCAGCCCTGGTGGCGGAGATCCGCCGGCTCGGCGGAGCCGCGCAGGAGACCGAGGACGGCTTCACCGTGCTGCGCCCCATCGCCCACGGCGGCGAGGTCCTCAGCTACGCCGACCACCGCATGGCCACCTTCGGTGCGGTGCTCGGCCTCACCGTCGATGGCGTGCGGGTCGAAGACATCAGCTGCACCGCCAAGACCATGCCCGACTTCCCCGACCGTTGGGAAACCTTGGTGAACCGATGAGCCGGTGGGACTCCTGGGACGAATCCGACGTCCGAGTGCGTCCGAACAAGAAGGGCTCTCGGCCGCGCACCAAAGATTCCCCCACCTACGACGACGCCGAGTCCGGCCGCGTCGTCCAAGTCGACCGCGGCCGCTACACCTGCGCGGTGGCCAGTGCCGAGGGGGCCGAGGATCGTGTGGTCACCGCCATGCGGGCCAAGGCGCTGCGCAGAACGGCGGTGGTCTGCGGAGACCTGGTCCGGCTGGTGGGCGACACCTCCGGCGCCGAAGGAACCCTGGCCCGGCTGGTGCAGATCGATGAGCGCCGCACCCTGCTGCGCCGCTCAGCAGAGGACACCGACGACGCCGAACGGGTCGTCGTCGCCAATGCCGATCAGCTGCTGATCGTGGTGGCCGCCGCTGACCCGCAGCCGCGCATCGGGTTCATCGACCGTGCTCTGGTGGCCGCCTACGAGGCCGGGATCACCCCGGTGCTGCTGATCACCAAGGCGGATCTCGCCGCGGACCCGGCCGACCCGGCGCACCTGGTCTCCCACTACAGCCACCTGGACCTGACCACAGTGATCTCCTCGCGCGCCGACACGCAGGACCCCGACCGCACCCGGCTCTCCCCCGATGCGGTGGCCCAGCTGCGCCGTCTGCTCTGCGGGCAGGTCACCGCCCTGATCGGCCACTCCGGGGTGGGAAAGTCCACCATGGTCAACGCGCTCACCGGAGCGGACCGGGCCATCGGCGGGGTCAACATGATCACCGGCCGGGGCCGCCACACCTCCTCCTCAGCAGTGGCGCTGACCCTGGAACCCGGCCCCGAGGTGGAGCAGCCTCTGGCCCAGCGCTCCTGGGTCATCGACACCCCCGGGGTGCGCACCTTCGGCCTGGCGCATGTGGACCCGGATGATGTGCTGGCCGCCTTCGAGGACCTGGTGGAGGGCAGCGTCGACTGTGAGCCCGGCTGCGCCCACGAGTCCCCCGCCGGCGGCTGTGCGCTGGACGCCTACGTCGCAGCCGGTCACGCCGGTGTCAACGGCGGCGCCCGGCTGCAGTCGCTGCGCGGACTGCTCAGCTCGCTGACCGGCAGCCAGAGCCCGTCTCAGGAGAAGACCCTGGGCACTGCATGAGCCCTCGTCGCCGACTCAGCGACATTTTCGGCCGCTGAGCCGCCGGATGCACCAGTCTGCGGCGGCTGGTTGGTAGCTTTTAGCCATGAGCCTCGGATCCAGCCCCTATACCGAAGACCTCCGTCTGGCGCATGTGATCGCCGATTCGGCCGACGCCAAAACCATGCAGCATTTCAACGCCATGGACTTCGAGGTGGAGACCAAACCGGACCTGACGCCGGTGACCGTCGCCGACCGGGCCGCAGAGGAGGTCCTCCGGTCCCAGCTGGGGCGCGCGCGCGGCCGCGACGCGATCCTCGGCGAAGAGTTCGGTGAAACCGGCTCAGGGTCCCGCCGCTGGATCCTTGACCCCATCGACGGCACCAAGAACTTCATCCGCGGGGTGCCCGTCTGGGCGACGCTGATCGCCCTGGTGGACCACGGTGAACCGGTGGTGGGGGTCGTATCTGCTCCGGCACTGGGGCGCCGCTGGTGGGCGGCCAAGGACGGCGGGGCCTACACGGGCAAATCCCTGACGGCAGCGAAGCAGCTGCACGTCTCAAAGGTCTCCGAGCTCAGTGATGCCTCCTTCTCCTACTCCTCGTTGGACGGCTGGCGAGACCTGGGCCGGCTCCAGCAGTTCCTGGACTTCACCGATGCGGTCTGGCGCACCCGCGCCTACGGGGACTTCTGGTCCTACTGCATGGTGGCCGAAGGCACCGTCGACGTCGCCGCGGAGCCGGAGCTGGAGCTCTACGATATGGCGGCCCTGGTGCCGATCGTCCAGGAGGCCGGCGGGGCCTTCACCTCCTTGGCCAATGATCCCGGCTGCACCGGACCCAATGCGCTGGCCAGCAACGGTGTGCTGCACCAGCGGTCTCTTGAGGCCCTGGGCGGCGTCTGAATCTGACGCTCTGGGCAGCGCCTGAGACTCTGGGCTGTGACACTCCCCCATTCGACGTTTAGTCATCCCTAATACTAGAGTGTAGGGGTGTCTAAAAGACCCACTCCGGCGAAAATCACTGCTCCTCTCGCCGCCGTATCGGCAGCCACCGCCCTGGTGCTCACTGCCTGTGTGCCGGCCGGCCCGGAGACTGCCGGCACCGACTCCGGCGAGGAGGCCGGACTGCCGGTGGTGCTGACCACGTTCACCGTATTGCAGGACATGGCCGCTGAGGTCGGCGGCGAGCACGTGGAGGTCAGATCCATCACCCCTGCCGGTGCGGAGGTCCACGGCTACGACCCCACTCCCTCAGCCGTTCGCGGCGCCGCGGAGGCCGATCTGGTCATTGCCAACGGCCTGGGCCTGGAGGCATGGCTCCAGCAGTTCCTCCAGCACGCTGACGCCCCCACGGTCACCGCCACCGACGGCATCGACACGCTCGCGGTCACCTGGCTGCGCGACCACCCTGACCACGCCGGCACCGCAGCCGATATGCCGGTCAACCCCCATGCGTGGATGTCACCGGTGAATGCCGAGGTCTACATCGATAACATCGAAGCGGCCCTGGCCGAGCAGTTCCCCCAGCACACCGAGCATTTCGCCCAGAACGCCGAGGCGTACCGGCAGCAGCTGCAGAGCCTGCACCGCACCACGGAGGAACGCTTTGCGAACCTCGACGCCCCGGTCCGCCTGGTCACCTGTGAGGGCGCGTTCAGCTATCTGGCCCAGGAGTACGGCATCGATGAGCACTACCTGTGGTCGCTGAACGCCCAGAACGAGGGCACCGCCGCCCAGACTGAGGCGCAGATCAACTACGTGGAGGCGCACAGCGTCCCGACGATCTTCTGCGAGTCCACCGTCAACGATTCGGCCCAGCAGCAGGTGGCCGCCGAAACCGGAGCCGAGCTCGGCCCACCGCTGTACGTGGATTCGCTCACCGACGACGGTGACGTGCCGACCTACCTGGACCTGCTGGAATATGACATCGATCGGATCCTCACCGGCTATGAATAGTTCCTCACCTGACCGGCCAGCTGTGGTGGTGCGCGGCCTCAGCGCAGGCTACCCCGGGGTCTCCGCCTTGGAGGGTGTGAACCTGCAGCTTGGGCGCGGCCGCATCACCGCCCTGGTCGGAGCCAACGGGTCCGGCAAGTCCACGCTCTTCGCCGCGATGCTGGGACTGCTGCCCCCACGCACCGGCAGCGTCCGGCTGTTCGGGCAGGCCCCGGCGAAGGCACGACGACGAAACGCAGTGAGCTTTGTGCCCCAGCACGAACAGATCGACACCACCTTTCCCATCACGGTGGAGCAGGTGGTGATGATGGGCCGCTACACCCATATGGGCTTCATCCGGCGAGCCCGCAGCGCCGACCGCGAGGCCGTGGCCGAGGCGCTGGCGCGCACCGGACTGAGCCAGTATCGCAGGCGCAGCATCGGAGAGCTCTCCGGAGGTCAGCGCAAGCGCACCTTCGTCGCCCGCGCGATCGCTCAGCAGGCGGAGCTGATGCTGTTGGACGAACCCTTCGCGGGGGTGGATCGCAGCAGCGAGCGCCTCATCACCGAGCTGCTGCACCAGTTGGCCGCCGCCGGCACCACCATGCTGATCTCCACCCACCATCTGGAGGGTGTTCACCAGCTGGCCGATGAGGTCATCCTGCTGCACCGTCGGGTGCTGGCCGCCGGGGCTCCCGAGGATGTGCTCACCGATGAGCAGCTGGCCCGCGCGTTCGGAGCCTCGCTGTCATGATCGAGTTTCTGCTCTCCCCCTTCGAGTACGCGTTCATGCAGAACGCGCTGGCCGTGGCGGTGATTTCATCGGCGGTCTGCGGCATGCTCTCCTCCTGGCTGGTGCTGATGGGCTGGTCGCTGATGGGAGAGGCGGTGGCCCACTCTGTGCTGCCCGGAGTGGTGCTGGCCTTCATCCTGGGGATCCCGCTGGGTGCCGGCGCCTTCGTCTTCGGCATGCTGGCAGTGGCCCTCATCGCCGGGCTGTCCAGAACCACCACGATGAAGCGTGACACCACCATCGGGGTGGTGTTCACCTCGCTCTTCGCGCTGGGGCTGGTGCTCATCTCCGCCACACCCAGTCAGACCCACCTGATGGATCTGCTCTTCGGCAATGTGCTGGGCACCTCGCGCGCTGATCTCTACCAGGTGGCCGCGCTTGCCGCAGTCACCGCACTGGTGCTGCTGCTCAAGCGCAGAGACTTCACCCTGCTCGCCTTCGACCGCACTTACGCCACGGCCATCGGGCTGCGCACCGGCGTGCTCACCGCAGTGCTGCTGATTCTGCTGGCGCTGACCACCGTGACTGCACTGCAGACCCTTGGGGTGATCCTGGTGGTGGCGATGCTGGTGATTCCCGGAGCCACCGGGTTCCTGCTGGCCCGCAGCTTCGCCACGATGCTGCTCATCTCCTCCAGTGTGGGCGCTGTGGCGGCGATCCTCGGCGTCTACGCCAGCTACTGGTGGGGTGTCTCCACCGGCGGGGCTATTGTGCTCTGCGCCTCCGGGCAGTTTGTGCTGGCTTATCTGTGCTCTCCGCGCCACGGGCTGGCTGCTGCGCTGCGGCGTCGTCGTGCTTCCTCCCATGCAACCGCCGTAGGATAGGGCTATGCCCAGAACATCGGCCCAGGGCCGTTCCACTCTGCCGCCCACCGGGGCGACTCCGCGTGCCACCACCTCGGTGGAGGACTACGCGAAGACGATCTACGGCCTGGCCGAGTGGGAGGGTGCGGATGTGACGGCCAGCTCCTTGGCCAAAACCCTGGGGGTTTCCAATCCCTCGGTATCGCTGATGACCCGAAAGATGGCCGAGCTGGGGCTGCTGGATCATCAGCCGTACGCGCCGCTGCGGCTCACGACGGCCGGGCGACGGCTGGCACTTGCCATGGTGCGCCGCCATCGGCTCATCGAGACCTGGTTGGTGCGCGAACTGGACTACAGCTGGGATGAGGTCCACGATGAGGCGGAGCGGCTGGAGCATGCAGTCTCTGAGACGTTCGTCGAACGTCTGGACGCCAAGCTGGGCCATCCCACCACGGACCCGCATGGGGACCCGATTCCCGCGAAGGACCTCAGCCTGGACTACCCGGAGACCACCCTGCTGTGCCGGGCCCCCGAAGGCGCCCGGGTGCGAGTGGAGCAGGTGGACGATTCGGTGCCGGAGGCGCTGCACGCTCTGGCGGATCAGCGCATCGAGATCGGGGCGAGCCTGAGGGTGCTCACCTCGCGCTCCGGTGATGTGGTGCTCCAGGGACCCTCCGGCAGCCCGGACTGCGACCTGTCGCACCAGATTGCCCACGCCGTGCGGGTCAGCGTCGCGGTTTAAGCCGCTCTCAGGTCTATTCTGGTCCCCGTGTCCACATCCGATCACCGAACCGCCAAACCCTGGGCGCCCCACCGCGAGGACGGACTGTCCCTGGGTGCGCTGATCCTCGCCGTCGCCGTCGCCGGTGCCGTGGGTTCGGTGCTGCGGCTGAGCATCGGAGCTCCCTTCGAGGAGCACTACATGAAGTTTCCGTGGGCGACACTGATGATCAATCTGGGCGGCTCGGCGGCCCTGGGGCTGCTGACTGCGGTGGCTCACCGGTGGAGGGGCCTGCCCAGTTGGGGCGTGCCGGTGCTGGGCACTGGGCTGTTGGGCTCCTTCACCACGTTCTCCGCCGTCATGCTGGCTGCGGTGGCATCGCAGCAGTCCAGCCTCTTCGGTGCGGTCGCCGGCGATGAGGTGATCCCCGCCGGCCTGTGGGAGATGCTGGCGTATCTGGGGATGGGAATGCTCTTCTGCACCGCGGCCGCGGCCGCCGGCATCACCGTGGGCCGGGCCCTCTTCGGAAACGGGGACGAACCATGATCGTGGAACTGACGGTCCCAGTGGTGTTGGCCGCGGCCGCCGGCGGGGCCCTGGGTGCCGCCGCACGGTTCCTGCTGGAGTCCTACCTGCGCTCCGGGGTCCTGGTGGCCAATGTGCTCGGGTCGCTGCTGCTGGGCATCATGCTGGGCATCAGCGCCGTCAGCACCTCCTCCTGGGACGCCGCCGCCCTGGGTTTCCTCTCAGTCGGCTTCATCGGGGCACTGAGCACCTTCGCCACGGTCTCGCTGCACGCAGCGCAGCTGTGGACCACCCGGCACCGGGTCAAAGCGGCAGCGCTGTGGCTGGTGCACACCGGATGCGGCCTAGTCGCCGCAGGCGGCGGTGCCTGGCTGGGTTGGACGTTGGCCGGCTGAGTCGGCCGGGAACATTTCCCGGTTGGTCGTCGTTGAGATATACTGACAGACCCACCAGTGGTGGGACCATGTTTGATAAACACATACGGGGCCGATTTGGTTTCGACGATCTGAGTTGATCGTGGAGAAGCGAGCCGTGGATGCCAGGCGACCACGTTAAAACCGCTTGTGCACCCAATTAAGTGCCGAATCTAAGCGCACTGACTTCGCCCTCGCTGCCTGATAACAGCGACCGCGAGTCTGTCAGCCTGAGTTTGCTGTCGACTCAGTGACTGGCATCAGCTAGATAGCCACTGGGGAGTTGTTCTCGTCGCAGGAAGAACTCCCGACATTTTTTGCGACTGGGTCTGTCAGGTGCTGGTCTGCATGACACCTGAGACCGAGCAACACGTTGACGCAGACTGCGCTCGGAGAAGTCCACGAAAATCCAGATCGGACGCGGGTTCAATTCCCGCCGGCTCCACCGTTCAAAAGGCCGCTGATTAGGGGAAACCCCTAATCAGCGGCCTTTTTCGTGGCTGAAGCCCTCTGCTCTCTTGGCAGCCGCCCCGTGACAACAGCTCCGCCGCGATGAGTGAGACCGATCCGCTGACTACTCCTGCAGTATGAGGCCGAAGTCATCCCCGGAGCCGATGTGCACCTGGGCTGCTTTCCGTAGCGTGTAACTATGGAGAGCGTGTGGAGTTTCGTGATCATCTTCGCGCAGGTGTCTGCGGTGGTGCTGGGCGTCTTCATCGTCACTGCGGTCATCGCAGCGGTCGTCACAGCAGTTCGCAAGCATCGGGGCCGCCCCACCGGCTGATCGCCTCGGAGGTCCCCTTCACCCCACATACAGGTTGTGTCAATGCCACCGGACGTTTCGCGCGGTTAGACTGACAGATGAGTTGGCGGACAACTCTGGGGCATGGACGAAGCACATTGTCGATTCGACTACGAGTAGGTGAGCCGGAATGACCACCTCCCCGCACGAGGACAGCAGAGACCGCTACGGGCGTGACGAGACGGCACGGAACCCGAACATCGATCCGGATCCGCAGCAGACCTAAGACCCAGATGTGGGCGCAGAGGGCCTGCAACCGGGGCAGACTCCACCGGAATCAAACTCAGCCACCGCCACTCCGCCGAATCCAGCGCCCACCCGCCCACCAAAGTCAAAGGTGGCCCTCACTGTGGCAGCGATTGTGGCGATCCTGCTGGTGGTCCTGATCTTCGTCGGCTATATTGCAGGCGTCATCGGCTGAGGGGCTGCTAGGCCGAGCGCACCTCGCGCATCCGCATTGCTCGCGCAGCCTCCCGGGCATCCTGCTTCTCCCGAAGCACATGCCGCTTATCGAATTCGCGCTTGCCCTTGGCGATGCCGATCTCGACCTTGGCTCGGCCGTCTTTGAAGTACAGGCTCAGCGGCACCACTGTCAGGCCGGGATCTTCGATCTGGCGGGAGATCTTCACCAGTTCCTTGCGATTGAGCAGCAGCTTACGCTTCCTGCGGGTCGCATGGTTGGTCCACGTGCCGTTGAGGTACTCCGGGATGTGCACCCGTTCCAGCCACAGCTCCAGGTTGTCGTCGAACGCGGCGAAACCCTCTATCAGCGAAGCTTGCCCTTCGCGCAGCGACTTCACCTCGGTGCCGTTGAGCACCAGGCCGGCCTCATACTTATCCGAAATGGTGTAGTCGTGGCGGGCGCGCCGGTTCAGCGCAACCGTGTGATTGCGGGGGTCCTTCGGGGCACGCCCCTTTTTCTTCTTCGCCACAGATCACACCTCCTTGGACAGCGACGGGGTTTGGCCGTTGGTTCACAGCCGATGTCCTATTATACGCGCAGGTACTTGCGGACTGTCACCCAGGATGACAATCCTGCCAGCAGCCCCGCCAACAGCACCAGCCCCGGCATCACGATCCATGAGTCCGCCCCGCCGATGAAGGCAATGCCCACCACCTGTTCCGAGAGCCACTGCCCGAGCAGGAACTCCGCGATGACCCAGGTCGCAGCGCAGGCCAGCAGCGACCCAAGAACAGCGGCCACCACCCCTTCGACGATGAAGGGGACACGGATCATGGACTTCGAGGCCCCCACCATGCGCATGATCGACGTCTCCCGACGTCGACTGAACGCTGAGAGCCGGATCGTGGTGGAGACCAGCAGCACGGTGCAGAGAATCATAACTGCTGCGATGATCAGCACCACCACAGTGAGTCCGTTGAGGATGCCGAATATCTGGTCGAGGATCTCCTGCTGGTCCGCGACCGACTCCACCCCGGGGACTGCGGCGAAGAGCTCGGTGACGACCGGGTACTCTTCGGGGTCCTCCAGCAGCAGCCTGAACGACTCCGGCATGTCATCGGCAGTCACGTTGGCCGCACGGACACTGTCTCCGCGGGACTCTTGGAAGTTCTCCAACGCCTCCTGCTGCGATTCGTGCCGCCAGGATTCGACGTACTGGCTGGCTGCGCCGTCGTCGAGCATCTCCTCGATGCTGCTGCGCTGACCGTCGGTCACCGGGCCGGTGGGGCATGCGGACTGCGCGGACTCATCGGTGCAGAGGAAGACCGAGACCTCCAACCGGTCGTAGAAGTCATCGGTCATCTGGTTGACCTGCATCTGCATCAGGGCTGCCGCACCGACGAAGCCCAGCGAGATGAAGGTCACCAGCACCACGGATACCACCATGGCGGTGTTCTTGCGCAGCGAGCGAAGCGTCTCCCCCAGCTGATAGGCCAGGCCGCTCATCGCTGCCTCCGGCTGCGGCGGAAGAGGCCGCCCTTGGAGGATCTGATCTGCTCAGCGGTGCGCTGCGATTCGGCATAGGTCGCCTCAGCAGCTGAGGCTCGGGGTCGAGGGACCTCAGACTGCTGCTCAGCCTTCGGCTCGGCAGTCGGCGGGGACTGATCCTCGGCATGGCTGAGCCAGTTCAGCCGCGGCGCGGATCCGGTCTTGGGTGCGGCCGGCACAGTGTCCACCGGGTCAGTTGTGGGCTCTGCGGACTCTGTTGCGGGTGTGGGTTCCGATGACGCTGCGGGTCCTGGTGCCGGAGTATGCTCTGCCGGCTCAGTTTCGGCAGCAGGTATCGCGTCGAACTGCGGCAGGTCGGCTGCATCCACCCCCGCACCGGGCTGCGAATCGGAGGCGGAGTCGGAGGCGGCGTCGTCCTGCGGCCAGGTCACCCGGTAGTGGTTGACGGCCGTGACGGGTTCGGCCGCACGCGCGTGTGGTTCGGGCGCCTGTGGCCCGGTGGGCTGGGGTGTCGGAGCTGCGGTTTCGGCGTCCGAGCTCGGTGCAGAGCCCGGTGCAGGGGCTGCCGGGGCAACCACTGAGTGCAGCTGTGTGCGCTGGGGCATCGGATCGGAGGCTCGCAGGCCGGTGGCAGCCTCTTCCGCGCTGAGGATCTCCCACGCTTCGGAGCCTTCGGGGGGATCGTAGAGGCCGTTGGGCTCGTCGCGGACCAGCTTGCCCTGGTGCAGCTGCACCACGCGGCGGCTCATCCGGTCGACGATCGGTCGGTCGTGGGTCGCCATGATGACCGTGGTGCCGGAGGCGTTGATCCAGCGCAGGATCTTCATGACCTCTTCGGAGGCGCGCGGATCGAGGTTTCCGGTGGGCTCGTCGGCCAGGATGATCGCCGGGGAGTTGACGATCGCCCGGGCGATGGCGGCACGCTGCTGTTCGCCGCCGGAAATCTCATGCGGGAAGCGCTTGGCCAGGTGATCGAGCTTGACCCGGGAGAGGATCTTCATCACCTGTTTGCGGATCGTGGACCTTGAGGCTCCGATGACGCGCATGGCGAAGGCGACGTTGTCATAGACCGTTTTGTCTGGAAGCAGCCGGAAATCCTGGAAGACCATGCCGATGCTGCGCCGGTACTCAGGCACCCGGCGTTCCAGCATGAGGCTCAGGTTCTGGCCGGCCACCGAGACTTTTCCCTGCTGCGGCAGGCTTTCGCGCAGCACCATGCGCAGCAGACTGGACTTTCCGGAGCCGGAGGCGCCGATGAGGAAGACGAAGTCTGCGCGGTTGAACTCGATGGAGATGTCACTCAGCGCCGGAGCGTCCGCATCGCCGTAGTGCCGGGTGACGTGCTCGAAGCGGATCATGACAGGTGCGCCTTCAAGCTTTAGGAGTTTTCTGAGTCTTGGGCCCGCCAGCGGATCCCGGCTTCGATGAACCCGTCGAGGTCACCGTCGAGCACGCTGGAGGCGTTGCCGACTTCGTGGTGGGTCCGCAGGTCCTTGACCATTTGGTAGGGGTGGAGCACATAGGAGCGGATCTGATCACCCCAGCTGGCCTTGATGTTGCCGGCGAGCTCCTTCTTCTCAGCGGCCTCCTCTTCCTTCTTCTGCAGCAGCAGGCGGGATTCGAGCACCCGCATGGCGGCCGCACGGTTTTGAATCTGAGACTTCTCATTCTGCATCGCCACTACGATTCCGGTGGGCATGTGGGTGATGCGCACCGCAGAGTCGGTGGTGTTCACGCTCTGCCCGCCCGGACCGGAGGAGCGGTAGACGTCGATCTTCAGGTCGTTCTCGTCGATGTCGATGCTCTCGGTGCCCTCCAGCAGCGGGATGACTTCCACGGCGGCGAAGCCGGTCTGGCGGCGCCCTTGGTTGTCGAAGGGGCTGATGCGCACCAGGCGGTGGGTGCCGGCCTCAACGGAGAGGGTGCCGAAGGCGTAGGGCGCTTTGATTTCGAAGGTCGCTGACTTCACACCGGCCTCTTCGGCGTAGGAGGTGTCGAGGACTTTGACCTCCCATTGGCGGGAGGCGGCCCATCGGGTGTACATCCGCAGCAGCATCTCGGCGAAGTCTGCCGCATCCACGCCTCCGGCACCGGCACGGATGGTCACCACGGCGTCGAGCTCGTCGTATTCGCCGGACATCAGGGTGACGATCTCCAGGGATTCCAGCGCCCTGCGCAGTGAGACCAGCTCATCGGAGGCTTCTTTTCGGACGTCGTCGTCGTCCTCCTCCGCTGCCATCTGGGCCATGACTTCGGCGTCGTCGATGCGCTGCTCAAGTGTGGTGATCCGCTCCAGCTGGGCCTGCTTGTGGCTGAGCTGGCTGGTGACGCGCTGGGCGTTGGCCTGGTCGTCCCAGAGATCGGGCGCAGCCGCACGCTCTTCGAGGTCTGCGACCTCTTCACGCAGCGCCTGAACGTCGATCACCTCGGTGATGCGCCGCAGGGTGTCGCGTACCTCGGCGATTTCGGCAGGAAAGTCTGTGTCAGCCATAACGTATCTACACTACCGCCCACGGCTGTCGTCTCCTGTCAGGCTCAGCGATGGACGGTCACTCGGGCGTGGGAGGCGCCGGTGACTTCGACCTCAGCCGGCAGCACCCAGGAGAGCACCGGCAGCTGGGCGGTGGCAGCCAGCTCGACATGAACCGTCTGACCCGTCGGTGAGGCCCAGGCCCGGCTCACGGTGAGATTGTCGTGCCGACTGTGGGCCTGGGAGGTCTGCAGATGATCTTCGACTGCTTCGGTGACCTGTGCGGACTGCGCCTGGGGCAGTCCACTGGGTCCGATGCCGCTGCTCTGGGCAGTGTGGGCCGCAGCTGAGGCGGCACCATCAGCTTCGGCGACAAGTTTGCGAGCGCTGAGGTTCACGGTGGTGGCCCCGAGGATCACGGCACTGAGCATCAGCACCACGGCCAGCACTCCGAGGATCAGCACGCTGGTCTGCCCGGATTCATCGTCACGATCTTCAGTCACCGCTCACTCTCCCAGCACCTGGGTGGAGCTGGCCGATACGGTGACCAACCGGTGCTGCAGCCCGGCGACCTCAGGGATCAGCGGGACCGGGACGCGAATCTCCACCGTGTAGCCGACCAGGGCGCCCTCTGCCTCGCAGCCGGGTGAACATTGCCTGCTGATCTGCGCACGGTCGGCGCCGATGCCGAAGTCTGCCAGGGCGGCGGTGACGGCCGCTTCGCTTCGGGCGGCACGCTCACCGGGGTCGGCGTCGCCGGTGGTGTGCATTTTGGCAGCCTGGTCGGCGGCGCCGACGGCGGCATAGGAGGAGGCTTGAACCTCCGCCACGGCCAGCAGAAACCACACGGCCGGAAGCAGCAGCAACAGTCCCAGGGCCAGAAACTCGATGACGGCTGACCCCTCCTCGTCGCTGATTGTGGGGCGCTGCCCCAGGGGAGCTGGTTCAGTCGAACTCATAGGCGCTTCCACTGACCTCTAAGTCGCCGACTCCTGCGAACAGGCCCAGCAGCGGATACTGGGCTCGCACCGTGATGCGCAGAGTCTGCCCCTGGGCTGACTCGGAGTAGTCGTATGTGACATTTTCTGCGTAGCGGCCGGAGACTGAGCTGCTGATCAGTTCGCGGGTGCGGTCCAGTCCGTCGTCGGCGGTGCGGTCGTGCAGCGCACCGAAGCGAGCACCTGTGGATGCGGCGTCGATGAGCGTGTTGCGCACGTGGACCATCCCGGCGATCTGCACCACGACCAAGCAGAGCCCCAGCAGCAGGGCCGAGATCATGGTGAACTCTGCGGTGGCCGAGCCGCGCTCTTCACCGAACCTGCCGCGGTTCACCGGCTGACTTGGTCGATCGCCTGGTTGAACAGGCCTTCCAGCGCCGGCGTGGCCAGAGCCAGCAGGGCTGCGACGAGCACCGCAGACATCAGGGTGATCATCACCCAGCCGGGAACATCTCCCCGGTCTTCGCCGTGCAGCCGAGCGAGGTGTTCGCTGATGCGTTTCATGATTTTCCTCTCGTGGGGTGGGTCAGAGTCCTATGGAGAGCAGAGACAGTCCGGGGAAGAGCGCGAAGACCACCGTGGTGGGGAGAATTCCGAAGACCACCGGCGCGAGCATGCTGATTTCGCGTCGTCCAGCAGTCTCCATGAGGTCACGTTTGGAGAGTTCGCGAACGTCGGCGGCCTGGGCGCGCAGCACTTCCGCCAAGGGCGTGCCGCGCTCGACAGCAACGGCGACACCTTCAAGGAATCTGCCGATCTGTGGGACCCCGAGGCGGGAGTCCAGCCCGCGCAGGGCTGAGGTGAAGGGCACTCCCGCTTGGGTCCTGCGCATCAGGCCGTTGAGCTCGGTGGAGAGCTCGCCGCGGGCCGCACGGCTGATGCGCTCGAACGCCCCCGGTGCGGTGTCTCCGGCGCTGACGGCCAGAGCCAGCATCTCAGCGACTGTGGGAAACTCAGCGAGCATGCGGGCACGGCGTCTTCGGATGCGTGCCGAGAGCGCCTGGTCGCGCAGCCCGACTCCCAAGACGGTGGCGGCCGATACCGCGATGAGCGCGAAGAACCAGTGTGAGCGGCCCGACGCTGCAGCTGCGACGACCCCGACGACGGCGAGTGCCGCCGCACCAGCCGCGCACCCCAGCTGCTGCAGTCGGTAGTCCGTGACGCTCAGCGAAAGGTCCGCCTCGTCCAGCCGACGCTGGAGGTGTCCGGGATCCATGCTGAACCGGTCCAATTGCCTCAGCGCCATATTGAGAGCGGGGGCGAAGATCTGTGCCGCGCCTCCGAGGACGGGTGCTTTGGACAGCTCGGCGCTCGGCGCAGCTGACTGCACATACGGGGCCAGACGCTCCGCCATGCGAGGCTTATTGAGCACCGGCAGCCCGAATATGCTCAGCAGCAGGCCCGCGCCGATGCCCAGGCCACCGGCTGACGCCCAGATCAGCTCACCGGTCATGCCAGCACCCGCTCTTCCTTCGGCAGCACTCCGATGCGCAGCATCACCCGGTAGCAGAGCACCGAGACCACCAGTCCTCCGGCCAGAACAGCCATACCCGCTGCTCCACGGTAGGACTCGGCGGCCCCCGGCTGGGTGGCCAGCAGCAGCACGACGATCCACGGTGCGGCCACGGCTAGCCGAGCCCCGCTGATGGTCCACGATTGGCGAGCCTGCAGCTCGCTGCGGGTCCGGGCATTCTCACGAAGCACCTCGGCCAGGCTGCCCAGGAGCCGGCCGAGGTCAGTGCCGCCCAATTCGCGAGTGATCTGCAGAGCCATGATGATTCGATCCGCCACAGGGTCAGCGAGCCGACTCTTCAGTCGCTCCAGCGCCGCGTCGAAGGGCATCCCAGCGCGCCAGTCCCGGCCGAACTCAGCGAAGGGTTGCCGAAGCGCCTCTGGACCGGTGCGGGACAGTTCCATGAGACCTTCGGGCAGGGCGAGGCCTGAACGGATCGCAGAGCGCAGGTGGTCCACGGCATCGGGCCAGACTTCACTGAGCACCGCACGTCGTCGTCGTGCCTGCCAGCTCAGAATCGCCCACGGGACCACAGATGCGAAGAGGGCGAAGCATATTGCGACAGGAACGGCCTGGGTCACGGCGAAGACGATGGGAAAGGTGATGACCGCGCAGGCAAGAACGGCGATGAGGGGCGCTGATGTCGGCAGCCGCTGGTGGCCGGCCTCATCCAGCAGCCGGCGCAGTCGCCCGGTCCGGGTGCTCGTCTTCACCCGTGGCCGACGTGGAGTGAACGAGCTGAGTGTCACCAGCAGGCCCAGCCCCAGCCCGAGCCCTGCGACGACAGCATACAGATAGCTCATCTAGCTGCCCTCGTGCAGCAGTTCGCGGGCACGGTCGTCGAGCAGCGGGTGCTCGAAGACGGCGGCCGGGTTCGGACGCAGCCTGCCACCGTCGTGGGAGAAGAGCCGTGTGGTCTCGATCGTGTCTGCTTCCACACGGGTGCCGACACCAAGAACCTCCTGGACATAGCGCCCCGCCGGAGTGCGCACGCAGTGGACCACCAGGTCGATGCAGGACGCCACAGTCGGCAGGATGAAGCTTCGGGAGATGTTTTCTCCCGCCATCAGCGGCAGAGTGCAGATCTTGGTCAGCGCATCGGATGCCGAGTTGGCGTGCAGGCTGCACATCCCGGGAAGGCCGCTGTTGAGAGCGACGAGCATATCCAAGCTCTCGGCCTCGCGGACTTCTCCGACGATGAGACGGTCAGGCCGCATCCGCAGCGCCTCCTTCACCAGCCGCCGCAGCGGTATCTCACCCTCACCCTCCAGGTTCGGCTGTCTGCACTGCATACCGACCACGTCGCGCAGGTGAACCTGCAGCTCAAAGATCTCTTCGACGGTGACCACACGTTCACGCGGTCCGACGGAGCCGCTGAGCGCATTCAGCAGAGTCGTCTTTCCGGCACCAGTGGCTCCAGACACGAGCACGTTCAACCCCGCTGCCACGCAGTGGCCCAGGAAATCAGCTGCTCCTGGGGTCAAGGAGCCCACTCCCACTAGGTCTTCCAACGTCGAAGCCCTGGTGATGAACTTTCTGATGTTCACCGCCCAGTGCTGCTTGGTGATATCGGGAATGACGACGTGGAGCCGAGAACCGTCGGGCAGCGCGGCGTCGACAAAAGGTGAGGAGAGATCGAGTCTGCGTCCGGACGATTTCAGCATTCGTTCCACCAGGTCCGATACGCGCCGACCGGACAGTGTCACCGACGTCAGCTCTGGGCGCCCCCGGCGCTCGATAAAAATCTGGCTCGGATCGTTCCACCAAATTTCGGAGACTTCGCTGTCCTCCAACAGCGGCTGGAGTTCGCCGTACCCGGCTACGGCGTTGACCACATACCTGGAGGCAGCTTCCAAATCCCCCAGCAGCGGCAGGGACGAGACGAGGGACCTGCGGTCATAGTCTGCGATGACAGTGTCGGCAATGGTCCTGACGGCGGCGCCGTCCTCTGCGGGATCTATACCTTGGGCGCGCACAGTCTCGCGCACCTCGTCCTCGACGACGGTCAAAGCTTCGGTACGCGGCCTTTCGCCGGAATGTGTCATGTGATCGCCGCGGGACGCTGCTGAAGGTCTCACAGTTTCACACTCTAGCGACATGGAATGTATTCGGGTAGACCCTGTCGACGATCTGTGGATAGGGATCTTATCCACAGGATCCCCTGCCTGTGGGGGACGTTTGATCGTGTTTGATATACGCTAACCCCCTGCTGCACTGGCCCTGGTGACTGGACTGACCTAATTATCGAAGCTGCCGTGCGCGTCAGCGGCAGTATCTGACAGGTCTGGGTCCAGGCGTCGCCTACGGGGGGAGGTCTCCTGGCCGCTTGCTGAAATGTTCAGCGCACGTGCTTGGCGATGAGGCCCGCCAAGCGCATCCGATCCAGAGAAGCAGGCAACTCGAAGCCTGTCCTCTGGCGAGGCAGCTGTTCGCCCAGCTTCTGCAGAATCCTCGCGGCAGCCCTCCGAAATCCCCTCTGGGGGTCGTTCAGGGACCATGAGGTCTTCGGATGCTCCTGCCGGATCTCGAGCAGAGAATGCAGATCAGCCAGATCTTTCGCGGCTCGACGATTGTTCCAGCTGTGTGCCTTGAGGATCACCGCTGTCTCCGGATCGGGGATCATGGTCCGGTAGCGGATCGTCCGGCCGCCGATCAGCTCAGCGGTGACATCCAAGACCAAAGGGGACTGATTCATCGCGAAGCTCAGCTCGGGCAGCGTGTCGACCTCTCCGACCCCCGGTACTGCTTGAGACCGAACCCCTGGAGCAGGTCCGCTGCGCGGCAGCAGCAGATTGATCTCGACTCGCTCGCCGCCCTCCAACGTCCGGGAGAAAAGATTGCCCTTCTCCTTCGTGAACTTCTGCTTCATCAGACTGTGCACGACGGGCCCGACGACTTCGACGTTGCCGATCGCGGCATCGGCGTCGAGGGTGGATCGAGGGACCACCTGAGCCGTGGGATAGACGTGCAGCAACAGGCGCACCATGTGGCCGCCCACAATCCGGAATTCCTCGCGTTCGTTCACCGCCTGGGACACTGCGTACTGGCCGCGGTACCACAGATCATCGGCTCTGTTCATCGCGTGAACTCTGATCTCGACGACCTCGCTCATGAATCGTCTCCGATGAGTGTGGCGGCGAGGTGCTCACCAGCCTCTGCGCTGTCGATGTCGGTGCTGATGGCCATGTCCCAGTAGACGATCGCGGCATCGGCCAGGGTGATCCTCGCCGGTTCCCGCACATGGGCGTGGAGTTCAGCCAGGCCAGGGATGCTGGGGTCGCGTGGGACACGGGTGGTCAGAGAGGCCTCCTTCACCGGTGCGGGCACGAATCCCTCACCCAGTAGGTCAACGGGTTCGGCGAGGTAGATCCGGCCTCGGGCCGGCAGCTTCCACGGGGCGAGTTGGTCTGCGGCGACGTCTCCGCTCACAAGAGGATTCGCGCCCAGCAGATTCGCCGTTCTCACGGCTGTCGAGACCTGCTCGACGATCGGATCCACGCTGTACCAGCCGAACTCCTGGCCCCCGGGTCCGGGATACACTCCCATCCAGTGCTCCAACATCGAAGCCCGGTCGGCGGCGATGAACCCATCCGGTTGGTCGGCGACGAGCTCTCCCAGAGAGCGCACGGCATTGGAGACGCTCTGCTGGCTGGTGCCCAGAGCCGCTGCGATCATCGGCTGGCGAACCGGTTCTTTGGCCAGCAGCAGATACCGCTCCACGGCCCATCGCATCCAGGCCGGCCGCCTGGGAAACGGAACGTGGTGACCCTGGACCGGCTCGTCATCCGTCGCATAGGTGACCCCGTGGTGGATCAGCCGGATCGGCTCAGCGGTGAGAATGTCGATCTGACCAGCCATGGCCCGAGCTGTGACCTGCGCAGTGGCGGACTCACCGATCAGCAGGCGACGATCGGTCCGCTGGTGGGCAGAATGATTGCGGACGATGTGGGCGTTCAGCCGCGTAGTCGGAACGGTGAGGGTGACCTCGAAGAACCTACCATCCGGCGCGCCCAGAAGCCATGACGTGCTCGAGGTGCCCTCGGCGATGCTGAAGTCGAGCTCGCGGAGAAGCGTCACTACGTCAATGGTCATGAATACTTCAACAATTCTCATCCTGTGGCGCGGGATGCTGCTTGTTGGACATTCTATACGGCGTTGTGCTACCAGCTCGAATCTGTCGACGATCTGTGGATGAGGACCTTATCCACAGGCTGTTTTGTCTTTGGGGGACGTTTGATGGTGTTTGATATACGCTCATATCTCATCTGGTACAGATGTGGATTCATGGAGGCGCAGAATGAGCGTGGCAGTGACTTTGGTGCATGCACCCGGAGCAGTGCCTGAACCCGTGTGGGAGCGGCTGCTCAGGAGAGCACCGGGCTCCTATCACCATGAGAGCCGCATCGTCGTCAGGGCTGATGCGGCGGCTCACGACATTTCCGGAGCCCAGCTTGCGACTGCCATAGATACATTCCTCGCCGACGTCGCCGGCGCTGACAGGGCTGAGTTCGCACTGAGTACTGCAGGCGTCAGCCTCGCCTCCCTCGAAGCTGGGTCACCCCTGCTGCACCCCGGCATGGTGATCCTGATAGCCCCGCGGCAACTGCCCCTCACCGCGATTCGCGCGACGCCATTGAGCCTGTGCCTGGATTCAGGCCCTGACGCGGGACGCCTGCTGCCGCTGCGCCGGGGCGGGCACGTGATCGGACGGGGGCAGGTTGATGTGTCCGTCGCCGATCCTCGCCTCTCTCGCCGCGAGGCAGTTTTGGACGTCGGCGCCCATGACGTCAGGCTGAAGAGCTCGCAGACGGACCTCGGAAGAACGGTGACCACAACTGAGGGCTTCGAACTGGGAACAACTGCCTACCACTTGGTTCTCGGCGCCCCACCGCCGGCAGCACCGCAGTCCTGGCCGCCGCATGATGCGCCGGTGGACGGCAAGCCTCCCGAAGGCAGAAACACTATGATGTTGGCGTTCGCACTCGTGCCGCTGGTGGCAGGAGTGGTGCTGGTTCTGGTGACCGGGCTCTGGTTCTTCCTGCTGTTCAGCGGTGCCAGTGCGTTAGTTGCCACCATCATCTTTCTGCACGGTCGCCGGCAGCGGAGCCGGTACCGCCGTGCCCGGCAGCAGGCGGCAGAGGCCTGGGGCGCAGAGACTGCCCGAACCCTGCTCTCCCCTGGTCGGGCGACGCGGCTGCTTCGCGGTGAGGGCACCGTTCATGTCTCGGCAAACGCGCAGGGGCACCCAGCAGTGCGCTTAGGCTTGGGCCGTGTGCAGGCCCAGCTGCAGAGTGGAGAGACGGCCAAGAGTCAGCACCCTGAGAGGGTCGTCACGGCCGTTGGGGTCGAGTTTCTCGCCGGAGAGACCACCACGGTCTCAGGGCCGCGGCGCGAGCGTCTGCGGATCCTGCGATGGATTCTTTTGCAGCTGGTCCTCAATCCCGTCCGGGGTGGGATCGTTGTGGTCGGCGATTCCTCTGAACTCGCCATCGCCGAGCTGCGCGATCTGCCCACATGTCGAGTGATCGCCGAATCCGACGTCTCCTCCAACGGGCCACCGTCTCAACGCAGCGGCGTACTGCTGTGTGCTGAGCCCCTGGAACAGATCGACGTCGACCAGGCACTGCGAGCCGGTTGGCACGTTGTCCTCCCCGCGCAGAATCCCGCAGACGGCTCCCGCCCGGGATGGGAGGTCAGTCTCGGTGATCAGACGGTGCACCGGCGCGGTGACCCCACAGCTGCGGTACGCCATGCCGAAGAGTTTCGGATGGATGGACTCAGCGATGCCACGCTGCGTGAGCTGTGCCGCTTGGCGGTACCGCGCGCCGCCTTCTCTGCGGGACCTGATGAACTTCCTGAGCGTGCTGTGGGCAGGATTGACGACGACTTGTTCGCCGGTGCCGCTGCTAATGAGTTGGTAGGCGACCTCGGAGCAGGTACCGCCGGCTGCGAGAAGCTGGATCTGGTCAGCGACGGACCGCACGTGCTGATCGCCGGCACGACGGGCTCGGGGAAGTCGGAGCTGCTGAAGACGCTGCTGCTCTCCTTGTGTGCACGCTACAGCCCGCAGGAACTCACTATGGTTCTCGTAGACTTCAAGGGCGGAGCAACGTTTCAGCATATGGCCCGGGTCGAACACATCCTCGGCGTCGTCACCGACCTCTCCCAAGCGGCGACCGAGCGGACCATCGAGAGCATCCGCAGCGAACTGGTCCGCCGCGAGCGCCTCTTTCTCTCCTCAGGCGCCGGAGACTACACCGAGTACCGCATGCTCAGCGATGACCCCCTGCCACGCATGTTGGTGGTCATTGACGAATTTCGCATCTTCGCCCACGAACTGCCCCACCAGTTGGACGAACTGATGCGGTTGGCGACTCTGGGCCGGTCGTTGGGGCTTCACCTGGTGCTCTCCACCCAACGTCCCCAAGGCGCCGTGACTGCCGACATTCGCGCCAATATCGGCGCCGCGATCGCCCTTCGCATGCGGGGTGAGGACGAGTCCAGGGACGTCATCGGAACCCCCGATGCGGCAGAGATCTCTCGTCGGGCACCCGGACGCGCCCTGCTGCGTCGCCCCGGAGAGCGCCCGGTGGAGCTGCAGACAGCGCTGCTGCGGGCCACCGAACCTGCCCTGTACGCCGCCCCGGAGTCTCTGCCGGTACCCGCGGCACCTGCGGCACCGACCCATGATGATGTCATCACCACACTGGTGGAGCAGCTGCGAGTCTGCAATCTGCATCGGGTGCACACTCCGCTTCTTCCACCGCTGCCGCAGACCCTAGGGCCACAGCACGCGCTGAGCACAGAACCTGGTGCACTGCTGGGGCAGGTCGATGACCCCGCATCCCAGTCCCAGTACGATCTGCGCCTGGACCCGCAGCACCCACAGTCATATGCGCTCATCGGCGAAGCAGCCGCCGCTGCCGCAGCAGTATGCCTGTCGGTGACCAGTCAGCTGCTCACCGCGGAGGGGCCGGTCGCCGTGTATCTGCTCGATGGGGACCGATCGCTGACCCAGCTGGACGGGCACCCCCGGGTAGGGGCCTGGCTGAGTGAAGAGCACATGGCCGAAGCCGCCCACCTGGTGGACCAGCTCTGCCGTGAGCTGGCGGATCGGCGTATGGGGCGCGGACGGTCGCAGCAGCCGCTGGTGCTCGTCATCACCGGCTACTCCCAGTGGTTGGCCTCCCCGCAGACCGGCTTCGGGTTCGAACACCAGCTGGCCACCCTCGTGGCCGAAGGCCCCCAGGCCGGAATCAGCGTACTGCTCGCCGGCAGCCGGGAGCTCGCCGTGGGAAAACTCTCCGGCCGATTTGCCCAGCGGATCTACCTGCCCTTCGGCTCCGGGGAAGACGTCACCTACCTGTGGCCCAAGCTGCGCAGCACCGACCCGCTGCCCGGCCGCGGAGTGCTCATCAGCTCCACCATCCCCTCCCCCGGGCTGACCGTGCAGCTGAGCACCGAAACTTCGGACCACAGCGAAGCGACGACGGAGGACCCACCGCCGACGCCCCAGAGTCCTGTCATACAAGTCCGCGCGCTTCCGGATCACCTGACTGAACAGCACTTGTCCGAACAGCATCGACCCCACCCGGAGACCAACGATGACGGTGTCGTGGTCGCGGTGCAGCAGCTGACGTGGGCACCGGTGTCCCTTCAGCTGGGTCCGGTGAACCTGATCCTGGGATCCCCCGGCACCGGAAAGAGCAGCTGCCTGCGTCTGCTGGACCACAGGATGGCCCATGCCACCCTGATGCACGGTGCAGCCGGTGTGCCGGATGATCCGTCCCAGGTGCTCCTGATAGACGATGCCCACAGGTGCACTGCTGAACAGCACCACACCGTTCAGCAGGCGATCACCGCCGGCGCCCGCGTCGTCGCAACCGCGCCGGCCTCGGGGGCAGTGTTCAGCCAGCTGCCCTGGGCTCACCCGGCCCGGACTCAGGGCAGCAACGTGATTCTCAGCCCCGTCAGCCGCAGTGAGGCCGAATCCTTCGCGGCCATACTGCCGCTGTTGGATCGGCCGATACCCGGCCGTGCGGTGCACCTGCGACCCGAAGGCGCACTCGTCGCACAGTGGGCCGTGCCACCTGATCATTGACTGATCATTAGACTTTGCTCATAAAGCCAAAGAGTAAGCTGTCTCACTGTCATTTAAGAGTTGACGTGAGAGAATATAAAGATATGACAAATACAACTCATGCACATCGCCGAACATCACGAGTCGCCCTGTCCCTCGCCGCCGTCGCGGCGCTGGGATTGAGCGCATGCGCCCCGGACGACGGTGAAGACACCACCGAAGACGGCGGAGCAGCCGACGATATTCAAACCCAGGAAACTTCTGAGGCAACGGACGAAGAGACTAACCAGGCCACAGAGACCGCCGATGAAGGCGCCGCTGCTGAGACCGAGGAGGCCACCGCAGAGGAGGAGACTCCCACTGAGGATGCCACCGACGAGGATACTGCCACTGATGAGGCGACGGCTACCGATGAGGGCACAGCCGAAGGCGGTAGCGGCGGGGACCATCCGGTCTACCAGGCCGTTGAAGCTGCCCTGGCCGAGTACGACGGTGGCGTGATCACCCAGTTCGAGGACAACACGGACGACGACGGCTACGTCGAGGTCGCCGTCTATGACGGTGAGACCGAGTGGGAGCTTGAGATCGACTCCGAGTCCTTCGAGATCATCGACACTGAGGAGGATGACATCGACGGCGACGACCGCGAAGAGGCCGAGGCCGTAGAGATCGAGATCTCCGAGGCGATCCAGAGTGCTGAGTCCGAAGGCGGGGCCGAACCCGACGAGGGTGAGCTCGACACCGAGGACGGCACCGTGGTGTGGCAGATCGAGCTGGACAACGACACCGAGGTCGACATCGACGTCACCAATGGTGAGGTGGTCAACGTGGACCAGTAGTACCTCACACACCGCTCACGCAGCAGCCGGCGTCCTACTCTGATGGGGCGCCGGCTTCCTGCTTCTCAGCGCGTTCCACAATGTTCTCCGCATGCCGAATCAGCGGTTCATCAACCATCGCACCCCGGAACTGCACCGCCCCGGCGGAGCGGTGCACCTCAGCCAGCAGCGCCTGAGCATATTCCACCTCCTCATCCGAGGGCGCATAGGCTCTGCGGACCACACCCACCTGCGAGGGGTGAATATTGGCCTTCAGCACGAACCCGCTGGCAGAGGCGTCCCTGGCCTCAGCGGCCAGCCCCTCAGCGTCGGAGAAGTCGGCGTAGATCGAGTCGATGGCCTGCTTGCCGAACGCGGTGGCACTGAGCAGCACCGCGGCGCGCGAGTGCTGCGCCACCTGACGATACTGGCCCTGCTCGGTGCGGGAGGAGGACCCGCCGATAGCGGCGATGAGGTCCTCAGAGCCCCACATCAGACCGCTGACCGTCCGGTGCTGGGCGATCTGTTCGGACCTGATGACGCCCAGCGGGGTTTCGCACAGCGCCAGCACGCAGACCTCGGGCAGGACCTCGGTGATCTTCTCGATCTGCTGGGCCGATTCGGCCTTGGGCAGCATCACCGCTCTGACGCCGGTGCCAGAGAGGGCCTGCAGGTCTGCGGCGAAGTCTTCAGTGGAGGCGGCATTGATACGCACCACCACACGGACCGGATCAGCCTCAAGATAGGCGTGGTTCTGCTCGTCCTGGCACCATCGGCGCAGATGCTGGCGAGCCGCTGGCTTCTGCTCGGGCGCCACCGCGTCCTCCAGGTCGAAGATCACTGAATCTGCCCGGTCCAGCGCCTTGGCATAGCGCTCGGGACGATCTGCGGGGCAGAAGAGCATCGCCGGGCCGGACGTCTGTGGAACAGTGCTGCTCATGCGTCTGCCTCACTCTGATCAGTTCCTGCTTCGGGTCCTGCTGGCCGGTTGCCCCTCGGCGCGTGGGCGGAGTGCCACATCAGAGTCTTTCGGGTGCAGCGGGCCACCACCGTTGCCTCCTGATTGCGCATCGTATGGACGAAGGTGACGATTCCTTGGCCCGGTCGCGACTTAGAATCGCGCTTCTCTTCGATCAGCGTCTCGGCGTAGAGGGTGTCACCGATGAACACCGGGGCGGGGAAGTCCACGGCCTCGAACCCCAGGTTCGCCACGATCGTTCCCTGCGTCAGCTGACCCACCGACAGTCCCACCAGAGTGGAGAGCGTCATCATCGAATTGACCAGCGGCTGGCCGAAGGGCTGCGCCGATGACCAATGGGCGTCCAGGTGCAGCGACTGGGTGTTCATCGTCATCGTGGTGAAGAGCGTGTTGTCGGCCTCGGTGATGGTTCTGCCCGGGGCGTGATAATAGGTCGCCCCCAGCTGCATCTCGTCGAGGTAGAGACCGCGCTGCTCGATCCGCGCAGGGTGAGAAGAAATCGGATCATCTGGCATGCTTCAGCTCCCGTCAGCGGCTAAGTTCACTGGGCAGTCGATTCACTGGGTCAGGCACGACGCCGCCCCAGCGTCCCACCCGTACGTGGTCGAGTTCACACCCAGCCTCCTCATCGTATCGAACGCGTGCCCCATCGTGAGACGCTCCCCGTTTGTAGCGACACACAAGATTCACCCTCTGATTTCGCATGCGCAGATGTAGCGTATACCACACCACAGGGGCACGCTGAACCCTGATGCCCACCTGTGAGAGTGGGACGTTCTCGCACCGAAGGAGGCTGCCATGACGGCACAGGAGCCGGACAAGAATGAGTCAGGACCGGACAAGCGGAGCACCCAAGGCGGTGGTGCTGTTCTGGGCACACTGATGCGCCCGCTGAACACCCTGGTGGAGCGGTTCATCCCCTCAGCTCTGGTGTTCGCCATCGTGCTGACCTTCATCGTGGCGGTCCTGGCGCTGATCTTCACCGACGCCGGACCAGTGACCGTGGTCGAAGAGTGGGGAATGGGACTGGCCGGGCTGCTGGCCTTCATGACGCAGATGGCGCTGGTCCTTCTGCTCGGCTACATCCTGGCCAACACCCGGCCGGTGCGGAAGCTGCTGATCCGGCTGGCCCGGGTGCCCAAGACCGCCATGCAGGCCTACCTGTTCGTGTTCCTCATTGCCGCCCTGGGTTCGCTGATCACCTGGGGGCTGGGGCTGGTGGCCGGCGCCCTGCTGGCTCGGGAGGTCGCCTACGAGTTCCGTCGTCGTGAGCAGCTGGTGCACTTCCCCATGCTGGTGGCCGCCGCATTCTCCGGGTTCGTGATGTGGCACATGGGCTACTCCGCCTCCGGGCCGCTGCTGGCAGCCACCCCGGACTCCTTCGTCGCGGACCAGCTCGGCGAGCCGCTTGCGATCACCGAGACGATCTTCACCACGTGGAACCTGCTCGCAGTTCTGGCCACGATCCTGCTGGTGGGCCTGGCGCTGTTCCTCATCGCGCCGCGCAATGCGAAGGCCATCGTGCCGCTGACCGTCGATGCCCGGGAGAAGGAGGTTGAGGTCGACGAGGCGGTGGAGACCCCGGCAGACCGGGTGGACGCCTCACGCATTCCAACCCTGCTGACCGGGCTGATGCTGGTGGCGTATCTGGTCATTCATTTCTCCGGAGGCGGCTCCCTGACGCTGGACATCGTCAACTGGAGCTTCCTGACGCTGATCATGCTGCTGGTGCGCAATCCCTTCGAACTGATCGCACTGACCAAGAAGGCCGCCTCCAACGTGGGTGAGATTCTGCTGCAGTTCCCGCTCTACGCCGGCATCCTGGGCATCATGGGCGGAACGGGGCTGATCACCATCATCTCTGAAGCGTTCGTGGCAATCTCCACCCCGCAGACCTTCGCACTGTTCGCCTTCTTCTCCGCGGGACTGGTCAACTTCTTCGTCCCCTCCGGCGGCGGCCAGATTGCCGTGCAGGCGCCCATCCTGCTGGAGGCCGCCGACTCGCTGGGAACCGACCCGGCAGTGGCCATCATGGCCGTGGCCTACGGCGACCAGTGGACCAATATGATCCAGCCCTTCTGGGCGCTGCCGCTGCTGGCGATCGCGGGGCTGAAGATGCGTGACATCCTGGGATACACCACCATCACGCTGATCGCCTCAGGGATCGTCTTCGGCTCCGCGCTGGTGCTGGTCTCCCTATAGTCTGGAGGCATGCCCACCTCTGAGTCTCTAGCCTCCGCACGGCACGACCAGCGCTGGGAGCAGCTGCTGCAGCAGATGCACGACGACGAATCCATCGTCGAGCAGAGCGTGGAGAACCTGCGCGCCACAGTTCCCGGATACGACAACGTCCCCACCCGGTCCTTGGAAGAATCGGTGCGCAGAAATATTGCGCTGAGCATTCGGACCATCAAGGAGGGCACAGAACCACATCCTGCGGGCATGGGCGAGGCTGATGCGCTGGCTGAAGAGCGGCACGCCCAGGGTGTGCCCATCGGCAGCGTGCTGGCCGGCTTCCGGGTGTCTCTGTCGTTCATCTTTCACCGGCTGCTGGACATCGCCCCTGAGGAGAACATCCCAGCCGACCAGGTGCTGAGGTCCTCAACACTGCTGTGGGCCCTGGGGGACGCGTTCTCCAGCCGTGCCGTGGAGGTCTACCAGCAGCGGGAAGTCTCCCGGGCGGTCGCAGACTCCACACGCCGCTCGGAGTGGATCCGCAACGTGGTGACCACCGGATTGGCCCCGGCGGAACGCACCCGCGGCGCCACCCTGTATGACGTACCCACCGCCGACCCGGTGCGCGCACTAGTCGCCGATGCACCCCCGGGCACCGAAGGTGACCGTGAGCATCGCCTCCATGCCTGGGCTGAGGCAGCCGGCACCCGCATCCTCACCGCCGTGCAGGGCAGCTCCCTGGTGGGCATCATGGCGGGACCCGCTGTGCCGGATCGCCACCCCAAGAGTCTTGCGGTGGGCGTGGGCGAAGCCACCATGGTCGATGAGCTCCCGCGTTCCTTCGAATCGGCCTCGTTGGCGCTGCAGGCCGGCCAGACCCTGGGAATGTCAGGCGTCCTCACCCTGGAGCGGCTCTCCTGGCGCTTGGGCATCCACTCCAGCCCCGAGGTCACCCAGTTGCTGCATCAGCTGCATCTTGCCCCGCTGGAGAACACCGGAGAGTTCGGAGAGCACGTCATCGAGGCGGTCGATGCCTATCTCACCCACCGGATGAGCATCCCACTCGCCGCCCGGAGCATCCCGGTGCATGTCAACACGCTGCGCTACCGCCTGCAGCGGTTCCGCGAAATCACCGGCGCCGACCTGGGTGACCTGAACACCCTGATCGAACTCTCCTGGGTGCTGGCCGCCCACCCCCGCCGAAGAGCACGACGTCGACTAGCTTCGTAGTCAGCTACGAAACAGTGCCGATTCCCTTGAACCACTGAATGTAGCTCACATCACACTGCGGCCACCATGCTGGAGACGAACATCCGGCCAGCTGGTCGGCAGATCCGCTCATCATCCAAGGAGGCCGCATGGTTGTCGGAATCGTCGGCATCATCATTTCCCTCATCCTGCTGATCACCCTGGCCTACCGCGGTGTCCCCGTGGTTCTGGCCGCCCCCGTCGCGTCAGCTGTGGCTCTGATCTTCTCGGGCGCGCCCATCCTGGCGTCCTATACCGAGATTTTCATGCCGGCGATGGCTGACTTCGTCGGAAACTATTTCCCGGTGTTCCTCGTCGGGGCGATCTTCGGGGTGCTGATGACGGTGACCGGCTATGCCGAGTCGATCGCACGTTCGGTCACCGCCTGGGTAGGGACCCGCAGTGCTATCGCGGCCACGGTGATCACTTCGGCACTGATGACCTATGGCGGCATCAGCCTGTTCGTCGTGGCCTTCGTGATGTATCCCCTGGCCCGCGAGCTCTTCCGCGCAGCCGATATCCCCCGGCGTCTGGTGCCCGGAACCATCGCCCTGGGCATCTTCACCTTCACCATGACCGCCCTGCCCGGCACTCCGCAGGTGCAGAACATCATTCCCGGCCAGTTCTTTGGGACGTCCACCTACGCGGCCCCCGGCATCGGCCTGGTCGGCGGGGTGCTGATCTTCGGCCTGGGCCTGCTGTGGCTTGAGTACCGCCGCGGAGCCCTGATCAAGAAGGGCGAGCACTTCGCCTCCGCTGCCAGTGAACCGCAGATCGGCGGCTCCGCCGATGACGGGTCCTCCCACAACATCGACACCCTGGTTCCCACCAACCGGGTCGTGCCCTTCCTGCCGCTGCTGACCGTGTTCGCAGTCAACTTCGCCCTGACCCTGGTGATCTTCCCGGCGATGAATTGGGACTACCTGCAGCACGAGCAGTTCGGTGGAATCACCGTGGATGAGCGCAGCGGCCTGTGGGCAGTGCTGGTCGGCATCCTGGTGGCCATCCTGCTAATCATCGCGCTGAACGCGAAGAACGTCCGCCAGCTGCGGGTGGGGTTCACCGACGGCGTGAAGCGCTCCATGCTGCCGATCTTCTCCACCGCCTCCGAGGTCGGCTACGGTGCCGTGGTCGCCTCAGTCGCAGCCTTCGCCGTCATTCGCGACTCGGTGTTCAACATGGGTGGCGACGCCTTGGTGACCTCAGTGGTCTCCACCTCGGTCACTGCTGGCCTGACCGGCTCATCCTCCGGCGGTATGACCATCGCGCTCAACGCCTTCGGCGACGATCTGCGTAATATGGCCATGACCGATGGGACCAGCTTGGAAGCTATGCACCGCCTGACCGCCATGGCCTCCGGGGGCCTGGACACTCTGCCGCACTCCGGTGCGGTGGTCACCCTGCTGATCGTCTGCGGGCTGACCCACCGGCAGTCCTATAAAGATCTGGGTATGGTCACACTGGCGATCCCCGTCGTCGTCGTCGCTGCCCTGATTGGCGTGGTGTCAGTCTTCGGCGCCTTCTGATCCATCGACCGCACACTGAACCGATCCACATCAGGAGGTACTCATGGAACCCCAGACCACCCGCAGCGCACCGATCTCCGCCGGTGCCCTGAGCGGTCGTCGCGCACTGATCACCGGAGGCGCCTCCGGCATCGGTGCAGGCTGTGCCCGGGCCTTCGCGGCAGCCGGAGCCACAGTCACCATCTGCGACCTCAACGGTGAGGCCGCCCAGGACCTCGCCGCTGAGATCGGCGGCGAATCCTGGAGCACGGATCTGGCCGACACCGAGGCGCTGGAGGACCTGTCACTCGATACCGACATCCTGATCAACAACGCGGGCATCCAGCACGTGGCCCCCATCCAGGAGTTCGACCCCGAGAAGTGGCGATTCATCCACCGGCTGATGGTCGAATCGCCGTTCCTGCTGATCCGCGCCGCCCTGCCTGGCATGTATGAGCGCGGCTTCGGCCGGATCATCAACCTCTCCTCGGCCCACGGGATGCGGGCGAGCCCCTACAAATCGGCCTACGTCGCCGCCAAGCATGCCCTGGAGGGGCTCTCCAAGGTCACCGCACTGGAGGGCGCCGAGCACGGGGTGACCTCCAACTGCATCAACCCGGCCTATGTGCGCACTCCCCTGGTGGAGAAGCAGATCGCCGACCAGGCCCGGATCCACAGCATCAGCGAGGATGAGGTGGTGGAGAAGATCATGCTCTCCGAATCTGCGGTCAAGCGACTGGTCGAGGTCGATGAGGTCGCCTCTCTGGCTGCCTGGCTGGCCTCAGACGCCTCCGGTATGGTGACTGGGACTTCGTACACCATCGACGGCGGCTGGACTGCCGCATGATCACCGGCGCTCGCGACAGCAGCGTCTGACCGACGAGGAGGAACAATTGTGAGTGTGAATAAAACGGTGGCCACTGCGGCTGAGGCTGTCGCCACCATCGGTGACGGGGCGACGCTGGCGGTCGGCGGGTTCGGGCTGTCCGGCAACCCGATCCAACTGATTGAGGCTCTGCTGGACCAAGGCGCCTCTGGGCTGACCATCGCCTCCAATAATGCCGGCGTCGACGACTGGGGCCTGGGGCTGCTGCTCAAGGCCGGCCGCATCAAGAAGATGATCTCCTCCTATGTGGGAGAGAACAAGGAGTTCGCCCGCCAGTACCTGGAGGGTGAGCTGGAGCTGGAGCTGGTGCCGCAGGGCACCCTGGCGGAGAAGCTGCGTGCCGGCGGCTCCGGAATCCCCGCCTTCTACACCCGCGCAGGCGTGGGCACACCGGTGGCCGACGGCGGCATTCCCACCCGCTACGACACCGAAGGCAAGATCCTTCAGGAGTCCAGCCCCAAAGAGGTGCGGCCCTTCCCCGGTCCCGACGGGCGCATCGTGAGCTACGCGCTGGAGGAGTCGATCGTGCCTGACTTCTCCCTGGTCCACGCGGCCCGCGGGGACCGGCACGGCAACCTGGTGTTCAACAAGGCTGCCCGCCAGTTCTCTCCCCCGGCGGCGATGGCCGGCCGGGTCTGCATCGCCCAGGTGGAGGAGCTCGTCGAGCCCGGCGAGCTCGACCCCGACCAGGTCCACCTGCCGGGCATTTTCGTCCACCACGTGCTGGAGGTCGGCACCGAGATTGACAAGCCGATCGAGAAGCGAACCGTGAGCACCGGCTCACAGGAGGAGAACTGAGATGACTGAGCAGAGCGCAGCAGTGGGCTGGACCCGCGAGCAGATGGCCGCCCGGGCGGCCCAGGAGATCCAGGACGGCGACTACGCCAACCTGGGAATCGGGATGCCGACGCTGATCCCCAACCACATTCCGGCCGGCCGCGAAGTCATCCTGCACTCCGAGAACGGAATCCTCGGCGTCGGCCCCTACCCCCTGGAGGAGAATCTGGACCCAGACCTGATCAATGCGGGCAAGGAGACGGTCACCACCAACCCGGGGGCGGCATTCTTCGACTCGGCCACCAGCTTCGGGATGATCCGCGGGGCCAAGCTCGACGTCGCCGTCCTGGGCGGCATGCAGGTCGCGGCGAACGGTGATCTGGCCAACTGGATGGTCCCGGGCAAGATGGTCAAGGGCATGGGCGGCGCCATGGACCTGGTGCACGGCGCCCGGCGGGTGCTGGTGCTGATGGACCATCGCACCAAGGACGGCAGCTCCAAGCTGCTGCCCCAGTGCACGCTGCCGCTGACCGGCCGTGGGGTGGTCAACACGGTGATCACCGACCTGGGCGTCGTCGAGGTCAGCTCGGATCCGGCCCACCCCAAGTTCACGCTGGTCGAGACCGCCCCTGGGGTGAGCGAGGAGCAGATCCGCGAAGCCACCGCTGCTCCCCTGCACTGAGGCTGCGCGGCACTGAGGCCCCGCTTCACTGAGGCCGCGCTGCACTGAGGGGTGAGCAGCCGGTAAGCTGGTCGGGTGACAATTGATCCCACCAGCAGGCAGCGTGACCTCACCGGATTCTCCCAGAAGGCCAAGGCGTGGCGCGCGTTCTTCGAAGCCTCGGCGCTGATCACCGATCGTATGGAGAAGCGGCTGCACGCCACCACGGGTCTGAAGATCACCGACTACAACCTGCTGCTGGTGCTCAGCGAGGCGGAGGGGAATCAGCTGCGGATGGGGGAGCTGGCCGAGAAGATGGTCTTCTCCCCCTCCCGACTCTCCTATCAGGTGAAGACTCTGGCTGCTCAGGGCCTCATTGAGCGTTCGGCCGACCCCAACGATAAGCGCGGTATGACCGCGACGCTGACCGATGAGGGCCGCAGAGTCTTCACCGCAGCCTCCCGGGTGCATGCCCAGCACATCAAGCAGCTCTTCCACCCGGCCGTGGACGAGGCCGAGGCCGAGGCGCTGGAAGCCATCTGCGGCCAGATCCAGCGCACAGTGCAGCAGTCGGACTAACGCGGCTGCTCGACCAGCTCACCATCCACCAGCTGAATGTGCAGCGAGTCGGCACGCTGAGACAGCATCTCCACGTCTGCGCAGGCGGCCTCCACGGCCGCCAGTGCCAACCGCTGACCCACGGCGTCCGTACCGGGTTTTACCACCACCCCCAGGCTCAGCTCCGGGCCGTGACCGCCGCCGAGCACCCGGGCGCCGTTGCCCGCCTGTGTGATGATGCCCCGGTGGGGCTTCAGCACCAGTTGGGCCACCCCCGGGCACTGATCCGGCAGCTCGTCCAGTGCCTGGGCCAGCTCATGGTCTAAGTAGCTGGGAGTCCACAGCCGCCCCTGAGCCAGGGCTTCCAGCGCTGGACGGCGAATCACATAGGTCAGTTCGGCAGGCGCCTCGGCGGCACCGGGATCCAGTACCACCAGTTCGGCGTCTTCGGCGAGGGCGGCCAGCATCACCCGTTCGGCTTCGGCTGCCACCGGCCGCGCTTGCCGGTGCCAGCCGGTCAGCGCCTGCACCGAGGTGAAGACCGGCATGGCCCGGCGCCCGTCGGGGGCGGTCAGCGAGACCAGCGAAATATCGGCTTCCTTATCGCCGTGGTCGGCGTCGCCGGTGCCGGTGGCGATCACCGGAGCAAAGAGTCGCTGGCCGGCCAGGGAGGCCACGAACTGGGCTTCGTCGGTCTCACCGGCGATGAGCCGGCGTCTGGCTGCGGCGATGGGGGCCGGGGTGTGTCCGTCGTCGCCGTCGAAGGTGTGCAGCGGGTTGCCGGCACCGCTGAGGTCTCGCCCGCTCCAGGCAACGCCGGCGGAGTCGGCGGGCTCACCATGCTCGGTGCGCTGCTGGCGTTCCAGCAGGTTGGCGATGTGCGCCGGCAGCTGCTGGCTGCTCATCACGCCGAGTCGGCGGCGACCTTCAGCGCCTGCGGCAGGGTGAATTTGTCAGCGTAGAGCGCCTTGCCCATGATCGCGCCCTCCACACCGGAGGAGACCATCTTCGCCAGGGCGGCGACGTCGTCCAGCGAGGAGATGCCTCCGGAGGCGATGACGGGCTTATTGGTCTTTGCCCCCACGGCCGCCAGCAGCTCGGTGTTGGGTCCGCGCAGGGTGCCGTCCTTGGTGACGTCGGTGACCACGTAGCGCGGGCAGCCGGCGTCCTCCAGGCGGGCGAGCACCTCCCAGAGGTTGCCGCCCTCCTTGGTCCAGCCGCGTGCGGCCAGGGTCTCGCCGCGCACGTCCAGGCCCACGGCGACGGCGTCTCCATAGCGTGCGATGACCCGGGCGGTCCATTGAGGGTCCTCCAGGGCGGCGGTTCCCAGGTTGACCCGGGTGGCGCCCATCTCCAGGGCGCGGTCTAGGGATTCGTCGTCGCGGATGCCTCCGGAGAGTTCGATCTTGATGTTTATCTGGTCGACGACCTGGCGCAGCACCTCGCGGTTGTGCCCGCGGCCGAAGGCGGCGTCGAGATCTACCAGGTGGATCCACTCTGCCCCCTGCTGCTGCCAGGTCTGGGCGGCCTCCAGGGGGTCGCCGTAGCCGGTCTCGGAGCCGGCCTCGCCCTGGACCAGGCGCACGGCCTGGCCTTCGGCGACGTCGACGGCGGGCAGAAGTTCTAGGGGTTTCATAGTGTTCCTATCCAGTTTTGCAGCAGCTGCATTCCGGCGTCGCCGGACTTTTCGGGGTGGAATTGGGTCGCGGTGAGCGGGCCGTTCTCCACCGCGGCGATGAAGTCGGCTCCGTGGTGGGACCAGGTGATCGCCGGGGGCCGCATCACCTCCAGGGTCTGGTCGAAGTCCCAGGTCTGCACCGCGTAGGAGTGCACAAAGTAGAACCGCTCCTGGCCGATGCCTTCGAACAGCGCACTCTGCGCTGGGGCGTCGACGGTGTTCCAGCCCATATGAGGCACCACGACGTCGCGGGGCAGGGCGGTCACCTCACCGGGCCACTCCCCCATGCCCTCGGCGGCCACACCGTGCTCCACCCCGCGTTCGAAGAGGATCTGGTGGCCCACGCAGATGCCCAGCACCGGCCGGGATCCGGCGACCCGCCGGCCGATCCAGCGCGGGGCGTCGATGGCCTTCAGCGCCTCCATCACCGCAGAGAACGCGCCGACTCCCGGCACCACCAGCCCGTCGGCGTTCAGCAGCGTCTGGGTGTCGCGGGTCAGCTGCGCTGCGGCACCGGCGCGGTTCAGGGCTCGCACCGCAGAGTGGACGTTGCCTGAGCCGTAGTCGAGCACGGCCACGCTCGGTCGGGTCACAGGGCACCCTTGGTGGAGGGGATCTCGTCGGTTCGCGGGTCGGACTCTGCTGCGCTGCGCAGCGCCCGGGCGAAGGCTTTGAACTGGGCTTCGACGATGTGGTGGGGGTCCCGGCCGGCCAGCAGGCGCATATGCAGGCAGATGCCGGAGTGGTAGGTGATCGATTCGAACACGTGTCGGGTCATGGACCCGGTGAAGTGTCCGCCGATGAGGTGGTACTGCTGGCCCTCGGGCTCACCGCTGTGGACCATATAGGGCCTGCCGGAGAGGTCGACCACTGCGTGGGCCAGGGCCTCGTCCAGGGGCACGGTCGCCTCGCCGAACCGGCGGATTCCACGCTTATCGCCCAATGCGGTGGCCAGCACCTCCCCGATGACGATGGCGGTGTCCTCCACGGTGTGGTGGACGTCGATGTGGGTGTCGCCTTCGGCCTCGACGCTCAGATCAATGAG